>NZ_JAFFZS010000042.1 GCF_016921115.1 Streptomyces actuosus | reverse complement strand
GGTCAGCCCTGGCCCGTTCGTACGCCTCTGCCGTGACGTTGGCGTGCGCCGCCAGGTCAGCCGGCGGCGCGAAGCGTCGCTCCTCCTTGAGAAGGTTGGCCAGGCTCTCGTTGCTCACGACATCTCCTTGGAACGATGTGGGGGGACGGGGCGGTCATGAAAGGTCCACCGGGCCCCGATACCGGTGAGGGAGCGGAGTGGAGGTCCTTGAACCGGTCCTCGTCCCACTCCGCGCTCTTGCTCGTACGCCTCGGTCAGCGCGCGCCGCCGGGAAGTGGCTTCCCCACGACGTCGATGTTCAGCGGGGGCGTGCCGCCCGGCAGCACCGGCGTGCGGGTGGGCTGCGGATCGGTGGAGGCGCACACGGCCCGGCCGTACGGCACGCACCGGGAATCGGCAGATCTGACGGCCAGCACGTACAGCAGAGACAGGCTCAACAGCAGCGCGCACGACAGCAACACGATGATCACCGTGCTCGACGGGACCGTCCGGCGTGGTGCGAGCGGCGGCGGGGGCGGTAGGGCCGACATGGCCCGGAACTGGCGGACCTCGGCGTGCAGGGGCCCATCGGTAGGCATTTCTCTCCAGACATGGCATGACGAAAGCTCACTGCGCCCGCCCTGCCCTGACCGGGCGCGGCGGCACCACCGGGCGTTCGACGTGATGCCCGCCCGGGGACGCCCCGGCAACGGGCACACGCCCGCCGGGGCCCCGGCAACGGGCACACGCCCGCCGGGGCCCCGGCCGCCGCAGGGACACGCCACGCGGCTGTCGACGAGCGAAGTGCGCACCCTCATTCGAACACCGGCGCACGCGGGCGGGACACCCCACACCCACCGAAAGATCCACATCCTTCGGTGGGGTGCCGACAGCTCTCGACGCGCCCGTTGAGTACGGTGAATCCGCTGCAGGGCCGGCATCCGTGCGGGGCGCCCCCCAACCGGATGGTCGGTCACCGTCCGTCCGGCCCCTGCAACGGCAGAGCGGAAAAGGAGCGGCGTGGTACCCACACTTCTCGGCCGTGCACGCGAGCGGGACACCCTGTACGAGCTGCTGGAGCGTCCCGGTGGGGCGAGCGTCCTGCTGCGCGGAGGGTTCGGCAGCGGCAAGTCGGGGCTTCTCACGGACCTCGGTGAACGGGCTCGCAACGCCGGGTTCGCCGTGCTCAGCGCGTGCTACGAGCCGCCCGCGAGCCATCGCCCGCAACCCGCCGCGTCGCCTGCGATGTGCTCACTGGTACCGGCGGGTGGCGGGGAGCGGGCCGTGGCGTTGGTGCGCTGGCTGGCCTCGGGGGACGCGACACCGCCCGCGGACGGCCTGTTCGCCGACGCCCGGTCGGCACCGATGCAACGCGTGCTGGTGCTGGTCGACGATCTGCAGTGGGCCGATGCGGCTTCTCTGCGCGGGCTGCGGAGCATCGCGCGGGCGGTAGGAGCGCATCCGGTGACGGTCGTCTGCGCGATGGGGCCCGGTGAGTCGGTCGACGAGCCCGCTCTCGGTGCCGTGCTGCGGCTCCTGGAGCACCATGTCCGGCTCTCGCCGCTCGACGAGTCCGCGGTCGCCGAGCGGCTGGCGGGGATTGCCGACGCGTCCGAGGACGGACAGACCGTCGTCGACGTCCTGTGCCCGCTTCTCGCGGAAGCGGCCGGCAACCAGTACTTGGTCCGGACGCTGCTGGCCGCCGCGGACCCGCAGCAGCACGATGAGAACGGTCGGCTGGAGCGTCCCCCGCTCCACACCACCCTGGCCGGGGCGCTCGAGCCGCTGCTCGCGGACGTCGGCGTAGCAGCCCGGGCGGCGTTGCGCAGGATCGGCCCCGGCGCCGAGCGGGTGGCCGCCGTTCTCGCCTCGCTGGGAAGCGCCCAGCTCCCGGAGGTGATAGCCCATGCCGGTGCGATGGACCGGCACACCGTCGAGGACGCCCTGCACTCCCTGGCTCGGGCCGAGCTCGTCCGGCACGCCGGACAGCGGGCTCGGCTGCATCCGCCCCTGCTCGCGGCCGGTCTGGCCCAGGGCGTCACCCCCAGCTGCCGCAAACGGCACCATGCCCGCGCCGCCGAACTGCTGCTCAGCTGGGGGGCGTCCGCCGAGCAGCTGGCACCGCACCTGGTCCACGGGCCGACGGGCATGGAGGGGGCCGCGGCTGTCCTGCGGCGCGCCGCTCAGGCCGCACTCGACCGCGGAGCGCCCGACGAGGCGGTGGTCTACCTGCGGCGCACCCTGAGCGAGGATCTCGACGCGCAGGAGCGCGGTGAGGTCCTGACCCTGATCGGCGCCGCCAGACTCGACTCCGACCTGCCGGCCGCCGTACCGGAACTGCGCAGCAGCCTGCGGCTCGGCGCCACGCCACGGGCTCGGGCCCGCTCCGCGCGCAGTCTGACCGGTGCGCTGTTCGCCATGGACCGCTACGGCGAAGCCCTGACGATGCTGGAGGGGACGATCCAGCGGCTCCGTGGCGAGGACGCCGCGGCCGCCCTTCGGCTGGAGCTGGACTACCTGCTCGTCAGCCTCGGTGAGGCGGCATCGGCGGTGCGGGCGTGGCCGCGGCTGAGGGAGTTGCGCCTCCAGGACGCCGAGGACGACGCGGGGCGCAGGGCGCTGGCCGCGCTGCTCAGCTTCCGTGGAGCCGCGCTCGGGGAGGGAGCCGAGGACGTCGTCGAGTTGGCCCGTCTCGGGCTGAGCAGGGGCATGGCGCCGGTGGGCGACGAGTCCATCGTCTACCCCTGTGCGGTGCTGGCGCTGGGCGCAGCGGGCAGGCCGGACCTGACGTTCGAGTACGCCGACGCGGCCGTGGCGGAGACCCGCGCGAGGGCCTCCGCGCTGAGCTACGCGCAGGCGCTCAGCACGCGGGCCAACGCCCAGTGCCGGCGTGGGGCGTTCGCGGATGCCCGGACCGATGCGAAGCACGCACTCGCCGCATTCCGTGACATCGGTGTCGACCACCGGGAGAGCCACTGCGTCTTCGCGGTCGCGACGCTGGCGGAGGCCTTCGTCCGACAGGGACGGACGCAGCAGGCCGAGGACCTCTTCGGCGAGTGCGACCTGAGCGGTCCGCTCGGCTTTCACACGATCTACGACTACCCGTTGCTCGTCAGAGGCTGGGTGCACGCGGCGGACAACCGCTTCGAGCGGGCGCTGGCGGACTTCCTGCATCTCGGCGAGCGCCTGAACGCGCGCGGCATGGCGGGGCCCGGGTTCTACCCGTGGCGGTCGGAGGCCGCACGGATGCACCTGCTCCTCGGTGATCGGCAGTCGGCTCTCACGCTGGCCGACGAGGAACTGCGACGGGCGCGGGCGTGGGGGGTCGCGGAGATGACGGCTGTGGCGCTGCGCGGCCGAGCGCTGGTGGTGGGCCACGAGGAGGGCCTGGAACTGCTCGACGAGGCGGCACGGCTGCTGTCGGGCAACGCCGCGCGGTTCCGCTACGCGCAGGTCCAGGCGGACCGGGGGACGTCGGCCGTGCGTCACGGCCGGCCGGAGGACGCGCGGGCCGCGCTCCAGGAGGCCGTCAGCGTCGCCCACGAGTGCGGGGCCGAGCCGATCGCGCAGCAGGCACGGGCCGGACTGCGGGAACTCGGCGACCGTCCCCGCACTCCGACGTTCCGGGGACGGGAGGCGCTGACACCCGCGCAGCGGCAGGTCGCGGAACTCGCCGCACAGGGCATGACCAACACCGAGATCGCCTCCCACCTGTTCGTGGGCCTGCGCACGGTGGAGATGCACCTGTCGAAGGTCTACGCGAAGCTGGACGTGACGGGGCGCCACGCTCTCGAGCAGGCGCTGCGCTGACCCCGGGGAGGCAGGTCCGTGATGGTGCGACCAGGAGCACCGAGGGGTGGGCGCTCCCGGTCGCACGCCCTTGCGGCCGTGCGGATCAGTCCCGACGCGCGGCGGGACCCGCGGCTTCGTCCCATGCCCCGTGGCAGGACCTGAGCGCCCGCCCCACGGCCTCTGCCATGGCCTGTTCGCCCCGGGCGGTCGGGTGCGCCGCGCCGGCCGGGACCGCCGGGGCCAGATTCTCGATCCACCGTCGGCCGGACGGACGGCACATATCGTGGCCGATCGTCGGGGTGTAGGTGTCCACGTACACGGCCCCACCCAGTTCGGCACGGCGGGCGAGCATGGTGTCGAGCGCCTTGGTCGTGTCCCTGAGTTGACGTGCTCCCTGGCCTGAAGTCCAGGGATTCCGGCCTGGGTCGTCCGACCCTTCCGGGGGCTTCCTGCTTCACCGCGCCGTGCGGGCACGTGTGCCCGTCCTACCGGCGCTCCACGGGCGTTTGGCGTCTCCGCCCCGTCCGGCGGCGACGATACGGCGTCCTTCGAAGAGGACGTTGCGGACTGCGTTGTGGTCGCGGTAGTGCACCGTGCCCCACTCGCCGCACGTCCACTCCCGGACGTGGAGAGGCTTGGGGCCGTCCCGGAATCCGCAGGCCGAGCAGACCTGAGAGGAGGGAAAGGCCCGGTCCACCTTGGCGAAGGTGCGTCCGTGCAGAGCCGCCTTGTACTCCAGCATGCCGACGAATGTCAGTGGTTGTTCATACAGTCTGGATATGACTCGACAGGCAGCAACGAGCACGCAGAACAACGCAGTTGGTGAGGATGCGGCGATCTACTGCCGGATCTCGCAGGCCGGGGACGACGACCAGACCGGTGTGGACCGTCAGGAACGGATCTGCCGGGAGGTGGCGCAGCGGCTGGGTGTGCGGGTGGCGGATGTGTTTGTGGACAACAACCGCTCCGCGTGGCGGCGCGACCGCAAGCGGCTGGGCTGGAACGCGTTACTGGTGCGGATGGGTGAGGGTGCGTACCGGCATGTGATCGTCTACCACCCCGACCGGCTGATGCGGCAGCCCAAAGACCTCGAAGAGCTGCTGACCATCGCGGACGATCAGCACGTGGTGCTGCACGGGCAGGCCAACCGCAAGGACCTGTCGGACCCGGACGACCGGTTCATCCTGCGCATCGAGGTGGCGCACGCCTGCCGTTCCTCCGATGACACTTCCCGGCGTACCCGCAGCGCGCTGGAGGACCGGGCCCGCGCCGGGAAGCCGCACGGCGGACGCCGCTACGGCTATGCCAAGGACGGCTGCACCGTGATCGAGGAGGAAGCCGAGGTCGTCCGGGAGGTCTTCCGCCGCTTCCTGGACGGAGAGACGGCCAGCGCCATAGCCAAGGACCTGCACACACGGCAGTTCACGACGGCCGAGGGGGGCGCAGTGGCAGCCCAACAAGGTCCGCAATCTGCTGTCCGTGCCGTACGTGGCAGGAATCCAGGTGCACCGGGGACAGCGGATCGGCATGGGCGAGTGGCCTGCGCTCATCGATGTGGGGCAGTGGGAGGAGGTGCAGCAGCTCCGCGCCTACCGGGCTGCGCACAGCGGCAGGAGCACTGCCGAGCACCGCTACTACCTGCTGCGCGGGGTGGTGATGTGCACCTGTGGCATGCGGATGTCGGGCAGCAGCAACCGGATCAAGCCGATCTACCGTTGCACCCGGGCCGCCGCCTACGGCCAGGAGCGCTGCACGCGCGCCATCACCGCCGAGCCGCTCGAAGCCTTCACCCGGGACGTGGCGCTTGAGGTGCTGGAGAAGCTCGACATCACTGGCCGCCAGCCCGCCACCACCATCCGGCCGTCACGGGACGTGGCCGCCGACGAGGACGACGCCGCGCAACTCGCGGAGCTGAATCAGATGTGGCTGTCCAAGGAGATCCCGACTCCGGAATACCGGTCCATGCGTCGCGTCATCGAGGACAGGATCAAGGAGCGGCAGCGCCGCACCGTGCAGCGGCCCGTAGCGGTGCTCGAAGGCATCGTAGGGCCGGACGCTCGGAAGAACTGGCGACGGCTGGAGGAGGAGAAGGACTACGCTCGCATGAACGCCATTCTCCGCTTCCTGTTCGCCGCTGTGATCATCCACCCCACCAGCAAGCGGGGCCAGGGGCTGGACTTCGACCGTATTGAGATCGAGCCCAACCCGCTCGACTAGCCCGTCAGCCATCGCTATGAGGGCCGAGGAGCCGCGCGAGCCGTGCCGCACTCTTCGGTCCTATCCGTGCCGGGAACTTCGCCGCCTGTCGTCTGACGGCACGATTGCGTTGATCGTCATGGGAACGCTGGGCGCGCAACCTGGGTATGCCTCCGAGATCAGGTGTGTGGGTGGGGCGCGGCAGTCCATGGCGGTACTCCTTTCGGTCCCTGCTGACCTTGCGTCAGCTCTGCGTCTCGGTGACGCCTGTCGTCACTCGTCCCACTCGTCCTTAAATGATGCCAGCGTGGCCTGACAGAACAGACCTCAATAACACCGCCTGAAAGCACGGAAGTTGCCCCATCCCCGTGTAAGGAACCGGCATCGGTCGAAACAGCCTTTACTTCCTCAAGGGCACACCTACGGCCCGCCCGGGGCGCCCCGCCGCCCCGGGCGGGCATGCGGCGTGACCGCCGGTCCCGTCCGGACGCCCGACGCCCCGCACGTAGTCCGCCCGAGGGGCAGGGGCGGCGACGGGCCGTCTCGGCCCGGGACGTGGTGGGCTGGGGGTCGACGGCCTCCGAGACTTTAGGCAGCCACCATGGGGCGAGCCTCGAAGAACAGGGGGCCGATCGAGCTATTGCAGGCAGGCCTCAAGAGACTGCCCGATCCGCTGGCGAGCGTAAGGCCCTCTGTTCACTCGCCCCATGGCAGCTCCCGCCCAAAGTCTCTGCGGCCGGCGACGTGCCCACAGCGCGCCATTACCCCAGTCAGGACCAACCCCCCGAAAAACGGAGAGCCCCGCCCGTTGCGCCACCAGGGGGACGACACGCAGGCGGGGCAGCCGACACGCTGAGCGTTGTTGCTCGCCGTCGCTCAGCGGGTCGGGGTCATTCGTCCCGAGTGACGCGGGCGTGGTCGGTCGCGACGCGGCGGAAGAGGTCATGGCCCGTGCGGCCGGTATGACGCAGGCACCAGTCCTGAGCCGTTTCCTGTTCATCTTGCGGGCCGGATGTCTCGTCGCACCCGGACGCGACGCAGAAGGCTTCGAAGGTGACTCCGCCGTCCCGTACATGCCGGATCGTGTGGGGCACGTAGCGCAGAACGACGCGGCTCATGCGGTTGCCTCAACGGGCCGTGCGGGGTCGTCTTCGTCCTCGTCGTCGATCACGTCGGGGTCATCCCATGCGGGATCGGCCAGGCGTGCGCCTCGGCTCTCCGCGACGCGCTGCACATCGGTGAGAGCCTCGGTCAGCTGAACGGCCAGCAAGTGGAGTTCGCCCGGAGTCCATTTGCGCCCGTCGAGGATTCTCTTGGCTTCCTTGACGAGCTCGGCGGCCAGGCCGAGTTGCACCGCCTCCATGTTGTCCGCGAGGCGCGAGAGATAGCTGCCGGAGCCGTCCCCGGCGAGATAGCACGGCTTGCCCTCCGGGCCCGCCCACGGCAGGAGTCGCACTACGTTGATCTGTCCGGTCACGCCGACGCCTCCACACCATGGATCAAGCGCGCGGACTGGAGGCACCTCGGAGAAGGGAGCCGGAGCCGCAACGGCGACTCGGCCAAGCGGGCGATACCTTGGTTCATGTCGACCTGCTCTTTCAGGTTGTCCATGCCCCCGGGCCGTTCGCGCGGTCGCGGGGGTCTTGTCCATCACCACACTTCCGCCCCTGGCGGTGCGTTCCTACTGCGTTCCGCGACCGTTAGGCACGGAGTACGTCTACCGTGTGAAGCGTGCCTAACGTCCCTGGGGGTACCAGTGAATGAGGCTCTGCGTCGTGCGATGCTCCAAGCCCACTTGACAGACCGTCAGTTAGCGGAGAAGTGCGACGTCGATATCAAGACCGTCGGCCGATGGATCACCGAGACCGGGCGGGTTCCCCGTGCCCGTCACCGGTGGGCCGTCTGTGAAGCGCTCGGAGAGGACGAGGCGGTGTTGTGGCCAGCAGCCGCGAAGAAGGCGATCAAGGTCGGTCCGGACCGTGAGGTCGTATCCGTCTATCCCTACCGGTCCGGTTGCCCGGCCTCTCTGTGGCGGTCGCTGATTACCAAAGCTGAACGAGAGCTGACCTTCGCGGGGTACACCAACTACTTCCTATGGCTTGAGCAGGCCCGGTTCGGTACGGCGCTGCGGCGGAAGGCGGCCCAGGGATGCCGAGTCCGGTTCCTGCTCGGTGACCCCGACAGCGATCTCACACGGTCGCGTGAGCAGGACGAAGACGTTGCGCTCACGCTTTCCACCCGCATCCGCGTGACGCTCGCCGAGTTGGAGAAGATCAGAAGCCAGCCGGGCATCGACGCGAGGTACAGCGACGGACACGCCCACCTGTCCGTGTTCCGCTTCGATGACGACATGATCGTCACGCCTCTGCTGACGCACCGGGTCGGCCACGATGCCCCCACGCTGCATCTGCGTCGTCACCAGGACGACGGCATGTTTGATCGCTTCGCGTCGCACGTTGAGGAACTGTGGAACCGGGGCACTCCGGTATGGGAAAGGGAAGTCGATGGCTAGGCGTGACTACGAGGACGATCCCAACGCCCCGGCCGCGAACAGCCTGGTTCCCGCCGCTTCCACGGTCGTCGTCGACGACTCCGGGCGCATCCTCCTCCAGCGCCGCAGTGACAACGGCATGTGGGCCCTGCCCGGCGGCGCCATGAACATTGGAGAGTCGCTGCCTGACTGCGCCGTCCGCGAGACCCGCGAAGAGACCGGCTACGACGTAGAGATCACCGGCATCGTCGGCACCTACACCAACCCCCGTCATGTCTTCGCCTATGACGACGGCGAGGTGCGGCAGGAGTTCTCCATCTGCTTCCTGGCCCGGCCCGTGGCCGGGCAACTGGCGGTGTCCGAGGAATCCACGGATGTTCGCTGGTTCCGGCCCGGAGAGGTCGACGCGCTTCCGATGCTCCCCAGCATCCGCAAGCGCGTGAACGACTGGCGCGACGGCAAGATGCCCGCAGCCCGGTAGCCGGAAGAAGCGGTGACACGACACACCCCTCCCGGAGCCAAGACTGTATGAACGACCGTTGACGAACACGGACCATCCCGCGTCGTGCACGGACTTGGCGAGCCGGGTCCGGCCGAGACCGGACACCGCGAGGTCTTCCACGTACACCGCTTGGTTGTCGCGAATGATCTGTGTGGATGCCTTGTGGTGCCAGTCCCGACGCCGGTCCGCCACCTTGGCGTGCTGGCGTGCGACCCTGATGCGGGCCTTGGCCCGGTTCTTCGATCCCTCGGCCTTGCGGGACAGCTCCCGCTGAAGAGGCTTGAGCTTCTTCTCCGCCCGGCGCAGGAAGCGCGGGCTGTCGATCTTCCGGCCGTCGGACAGGACGGCGAAGGCGGACAGGCCGAGGTCGACACCGGCGTCGGTCTCCGCCTCGGGGAGGCTGTCCGGCTCGGTGTCCACGACGAAGCTGAGGAAGTACCGGCCGGAGCTGTCCTTGGTGACGGTCAGAGAAGTCGGGGCTGCCGGAAGCCGGCGCGACCACTTGACCTTGAGGTCGCCGACCTCGGCCACGTACACCGTTCGGTCGACCTGGAGGCGGAAGGCGTTGGTGTTGAGGCGGTCGACTGCCGGGTGTCCTTCGTCGACTTGTACCGTGGCGGCCCCACCTCGGGGCCCTGCCGCTTGCCCCTGACCGAGTCGACGAAGTTCTTGTAGGCGGTGTCCAGGTCCCGCAGGGACTGCTGCAGGACGACCGCCGACACGTCGGCGAGCCAGGCGCGTTCGGCGGTGCGCTTGGCCTGGGTGATGCGAAGCCGGGACAGCTCGGCCGACGTGATGTACGGCAGCCCCGCCGCGTGCGCTTGTCTCCGGTCGCGCCCCAATGGCCGCGGTGGTTACTCCACCTACCTCAACAGTGCCCGCGGGTGGAGAAGTTTCGCACTATCATCGGTACCCCGGCCGGGAACGACGACCTCCTGACGGCCTACAAGGTCAATCAGCCGGCCGTCGCTGGCGCTGCTGCCTGCTGGACGCCGTGTTGGAGCGTGGGCCGAGGTGAAAGGGTGTTGGTCTCTGTGGAGGAACAGACACCAGCCGAACAGGCCCTGAGTCGCTCGTACGGCACCGCTGACGGACTCCGTTTCGACGTCATCAAGATGTTGGTCGAGCACCATCCGGACCGCAGCGCGACATTGACGTACTGGCTGACTGTGGGACGCCGAGGCCACCCGGACGAGCGCTGGGTGGTCACTTTGCCCTGGGAGGACAAGTCCTGGGTGGATGTGCTCACCTCGCCCGCGCCCCCTCCCGACCGGCTGCGGCAGCTCGTCCACCTCGTCCATGCCCATCTGGAAGAGTGGTGGGACACGAAGGGATACAACCGCCAGTCGGCGAAGATGGGACGGCGACTCACCTGACCCTCCCGCACCCGACACCCCGGCGCGGGTACGCGTCACGGATCCGAGGGACCGGCACGCAGCAGCGTGCCAGGAGTCCCGCCGGGCGAAGACGCCAGCATCCTCAAGAACCTTAGGCGACGCCAGCGGTAGTCATCCCCTTCGCGCGGCGGCGACGGGCGCGGTCGGCCGGCCTGCGGGGCGCGGCCACCGGGGCGGCCGAGGGACTTGTCAGGGCCTCGCATGCCTCACTGCGTAAACAGAGTGCGGGTCGCCGCCAGAACACTGTGCGGCGACCCGTGAATACGGTCGGGTGCAGATCCAATCCGGGTTCCAAGGTCCACGAGCAGGCCGTTTCTTCAGCGCAGCAAGCCGGCGACGTGGGGCGGCCCCTCAAAGGATCTGCACCCATCGGGTTTTGGACGTCGTTTCAGTTGGTGAGTCGGCGGTAGCCGATGAGGGCTGCGGCGATGCCGACGAAGGCGAGGAAGTGCTCGGCCTTTCGCTCGTAACGGCGGTGTAGGCGTCGGCATCCGGCCAGCCAGGACACAGTTCGCTCGACGACCCAGCGGTGGCGGCCGAGCCGAGTGGACGACTCGATGCCCTTGCGGGCGATGCGGTGGCGGATGCGACGCCCGCGAAGCCCTGTGCGCAGGTGGTCGTAGTCGTAGCCCTTGTCGGCATGGAGCTTGGCCGGACGCCGGCGGCGCGGTCCGCGCCGGGAGCGGAGGGGCGGGATCCCGCGCACGAGCGGCTTGAGGCCGAGGCGGTCGTGCATGTTGGCGCCGGATATGCCCAGCGACAGCGGCACGCCGTTGCGGTCGGTGATGAGGTGGATTTTCGATCCCGGCTTGCCACGATCGGTCGGATTCGGTCCCGTCAGCGGACCCCTTTTGCCGCCCGGACACTGACGGAATCGATCGCGCACCGCGACCAGTCCAGCTCACCGCGGGCGCCGAGCTCGTCGAGGATCACCCGGTGGAGCCTGGCCCAGACCCGGTCCCGGCTCCACTGGGCGAAGCGCCGGTAGACCGTGGGCCACGCCGGCCCGAACACCGGCGGCAGCTGCCGCCAGGTGCAGACCAGCTGATCGCCGCGGCCGTTCCGCCCGGCCTGCCTGGTGCCCCCGAACCAGAAAAGGACCCGACCCTGTGGTGACCTCCCAGCCCCTGCGGATCGCCGTACTCGGCACGCACTCGACGGGCAGGACGACGCTCCTGAAGCGCACAGAGAGGGAGCTGCGCGGCCACGGCCTCACCGTGGCGCGCACCGGACAGCTCGGCAAGCGCGCCGCCGCGGCCGGCCAGCCGAAGATGCAGCACCACACCGCCCAGTCCACCGAGTGGATCACCGCGCAGGGCATCCTCGACGAGACCAACGCCGTCGCACAGGGCGCCGAAGCCGTTCTCATCGACCGCGCCGCCCTCGACGCCATCGCCTACTTCGAAGCCGTGACGGCGTTCCGGGCCGAGCCCCCGCCCCAGCTCGAACGCGAACGCCTGGCGGCCCGCCTCCACGCAGCTCCCCAAGTACGACCTGCTGTTCGCGACCGTGCTCGACGAGAGCGTACCCGTCGACACCAGCCACGACTACGACGCCCACTTCCGGCTCCTCGTCAACGACCGCGTGCACGTCTCCTGGCCAACGACGTCATCCCCCACCAGCGGGTGACCAGCGACCCCGACAGCCAGGCCCACGCCGTAGACGTCGCCGTCCAGCACTGCCCGCAGGAGGAGCTCGTAGGATCCCCGCGCCGCCCGCCGGCAGCATCACCATCGCCGGAAAGACCGTCTCCCGGCTCGGCTTCGGCACCATGCGCCTGACCAGCCCCGGCACGTGGCGTGACCCGGACGACCGCGACACCGCCCTCAGCGTGCTGCGCCAGGCCGTCCACACCCGCGGCATCAGCCACATCGACACCGCCGACGCCTACGGCCCCCACACCGTCGAACACCTCATCCGCGAAGCGCTGTACCCCTGCCCGGAACATGTGCTGATCGCCACGGAGGTCGGCATGGTCCGGCCCGCGCCCGGCCAGTGGAAGCCGCTCGGTAGCCGAAGTCCCCGGCCGCGAAGGGGGCGGCCGGACTGGTGCAGCCCGTCCCGTCGTCGTCGAAGACCGGCGGGTATCCGACGAGGAGCACCTTGGCGTGCGGGGCGCGCCGGTGGATGGTGGCGAGGACCGCGTCGACCTTCGGTGCCGTCGTGGCGATGCCCTCCAGCAGGCGTTCCCTCCCGCCTTCCGTGTAGTGGCCGCGGCACGGCGCGCCCGTCGGATCGGTACGACTCAGCGTCGCGCAGGTCTTCAGCACCGCGGAGAAGCCGACCCGGTCGTTGCCGCCGATGCTGACGGTCACCAGGTCGGTGTCCCGGCGCAGTGCGTCGTACTGCGCCGGTCTTCCGTCCGTTCCGAGAGCCAGCGAGGCCGTGGTGGCGCCGGCGCAGGTGACGTCCGTCAGGTGGGCGTACCGCTGCCGGGCCACGAGGGAAGGGTAGTTCTGGCTGGACCGGCCGCATCCGGGGTCGGTCGGTTCGGGGACGCCGGGCGCGGACGCGTACGAGTCACCGAGGGCGACGTAGTTCCGGCCGCCGGCCGACTCGGGGACGGCCGACGCGGCGGAGGCCGGGACGACGGCCAGAAGGCAGGACAGGGCCACGGCGCCGGGGAAGCCGGCGGGCTCAGGGCGATCTTCTGTGCGCCGTCGTGGCGTTCGGTCAGGACGTGCGGCGGTGCGACGGCCGCCGTGGTGGTGGAGCACTGGGTGTGAACCTCGCGGAGATGAGGGGGGAGGACGCTGAGCGGCCTGCGCCGGTTCGGACACCGTCGGCAGGGTGATGAGCCCCAAGAGCATCAGGACCGAGCGGTCGGCGAGCGAACCCGGTCGCTCGCGGTGCCGGCCCGTGGGGAGGGGACGCCGCGATCGCGCGACGACAAGGCTCAACGCGAGCCCGGTTGTTCGCGCGGCTGTGCGGTCTCCGTCGCCCGCGCTGACGGTTGTCCCGAGCCCGAGTGGGGCGAGCCGTCGTCCACCCAGGACATGGCCACCGTCGCCGACGCCATGACGCAGGGTTCGGAGCACAGCTCCCAGTCGCAGCCGCAGACGGTGGCGTCCCAGGGCGGCAGCGGGGCTTCCAGTTCGGGGAAGGGCCAGGTGAACGGTCGCGTTCGGGTCACGGGAGTCTCCAGGTGTGAACCAGGCCCAGGAGACCGGGGCAACCGTGCGGACCGCGACCGCCGGTGACTCGGGCCGTCCGCGTTCACGGACGGCCCGAGTCAAGCCGCAACGAAAGTGATCGGAATCCGTCTGGAGAACCAGCCTCGGCGCGACGAACGGCACAGGGGTGTCTGCGGCCGGTGGAGGGGAGGGGCGGCCGCATCCCGCCCCCCTCGACGACGGCGGGTCGTCTGGGCACGGTGTGGCCCGGCACGGCGGCGGGACGGGGCAGGGCAGGGCGCGACCACCGCCGGGTACGGCGGTGCGATCAGGAGGGAACAGTCGGCGGGGTGAGCCCCGCGGTGTGGGCGAGGATCGCGGCCTGGACCCGGTTGGCGCAGTCCAGGAGGCGCAGTATCCGACTGACGTGCACCTTGACCTGGGACTCGGACAGGTGCATGCGGGCGCCGATCTCGGCGTTCGAGAGCCCCTGGGCCAGGAGGGCCAGGATCGTGCGCTGGTCCTGCGGCAGGGACTCCAGACGCTCCCGGGCACGGACGGCCTCGTGCGGCACGGTGAACTGTTCCATCAGCGTCCGCGTCATGGAGGGGGAGATGATCGCCTCCCCGCGGGCGACGACCTTGATGGCGTCGATGAGTTCGTGGGGACGGGTGTCCTTGAGGAGGAAGCCGTCGACTCCGGCCTTGAGCGCGGAGTACAGGTACTCGTCCCGGGCGAACGAGGTGAGGACGACGACGCGGGGCGGTCGGGGCAGACGCCGCAGGGCCAGGGCGGCCGTGATCCCGTCCGTCGCCGGCATCTGCACATCGGTGAGAACCACGTCGGGCTGGTGGGAGCGCGCGGCGGCGACGACCTGCTCACCGTCCGCGACTGCCGCCACCACGGTGATGGTGTCGTCCGTCTGGAGGATGAGCCGCAGGCTCTCCCGGACCAGCTCCTCGTCGTCCGCGACGACTACCGTGATCATTGCAGTTCTCCCCTCACCGGCACGCAGGAGCACCACTCGCGGGCTCCGGTGCCGTCCGTCGCCGGCGGCCGCGCGGTGGCGGCCGAGCACCCCGGGGGCCGACGAGAGCCAGCGTTCGCACCTTTGCCGAGAAGGTGACTGGCTGTCAATTCAGGGCGCTGGCGGCCAGGGCCGGCTCCTCAGCGTCCGCGGCCTCGCCCCCCGTGTTCCCGATCGCGACCGCGGCCTTCGCTTCCGCCGGGCCGTCAGGCTCGACGCCCACGGTGTCGCCCCTCACGTCCTCGGCGTCGGCCACCGATCAGTGCGACAGCGGCCGCGGTCAGCACCGCGGACAGGGAGATCCAACCGCCGATGTCCTGCGCGACGCCCTTACCATGATGATCCCGCTCCGGCTCGCCGGGGCCCGGGGTGGTCATGGCTCGGTCCCCCGCACCGGGAGTTCCGTGCCCGGGACTCCCGGTGCTCAAGGCGTCACGTCTCGTCGCGACGGCCCTGCCCCCGACCGGGACCTGGCCGTCGAGGGCAGCAGGGCCCGGGCCGGCGTCGGACCGGACCCGGGCGACGGCGTGCAAGACGGTGGCGTCGCGCGCCGACGGCGGACACTCACCGCCGGCCCCCAGCACAGCGCCCAGCAGCACCGTCGCGGCTGCCGCTGCCGGTGCGATGCGCATGCGCGACCTACCTCCTCAGCGCCGAGGCCGGCACGGGTAAGGGGGTGCCCGGTTCGGTGCGCGCGAGCGCCGCCGCCGGGCGATGACGTCGTACCCCTCGTCTGCTCATCTCGTGCCGTTCCCTTCGGTGTCGACTTGCGCAGGCGGCACGCCGGCACGTCGTGCGGGCGGGTGGCCCCGACTCAAACGCGAACGCCGGTTACGGGCATCGGCCTCAGGGAGGAGCAGAGAACCTCGTTCGTCGCCGACGCGACGGCACCGCTTCCGACGGTCCGCAGCGTCCTCTCCGAACCGCGGCCGTCGGTCGACGCCCGGTCCCAGGTTGCTCGGACCGGGAGGGGTTCACCGTGGAACACGAGCTCAGAGGCCGGCGACGGCCAACCCCAGGTCGATGTCGGAGAGGAACAGCCGGCCGGGCTGCTGGGCGGCGGTGTCCGGGACGGTGACCCGTACCACGGGTCGGTCGCCCTTCTGGACCGTCACCTCGGTGCCGTCGTACCGGGGAGCCTTCTCACGGACGACCGACCGCAGGCTGTCCAGGAGGCGGTCGGCGGTCGCCTCGTCCTCGACCAGGGCGCAGAGGACCTCCGTGTTCCTGGCGGCGGAGTCGGCCTGCTGGCCCAGCGCGGACAGCCGTACCGGTTTGGCGGCGGTGAGTGGAGCGATGTCGGCACGGTAGACGTCGCCCAGGCAGTCGGCGAGGCGCTGGTACTCCGCCCTGTCGGCGAGTGAGGCGCCCTTCTTCGGGTGGACGTCCGTCATGGGCTCGGTGTCCCCGAAGGAGTAGGCGATCTCGTGGTCGGAGACCTCCAACGAGGGCCGGGTGCCGCCGGGGTGTTTCCACACCTGCCGACCGTCCTCTTGGCCGGACGTGTAGCCGTGCGACTTCAGCGAGGCGGTGATGGCCGCGGCGTCGAACGAGCCCACCCAGCGGCCCGTGTCCTCGGCGTCGACCGTGGTGTCGATCTGGCTCAGCTCCAGGTGCTCTCCCCACGGCCCGGGCGTGTAGGAGTCCAGCAACCTGTTGGCGGGCCTCCCGACCGTGGTGAACCGCTTGGCATCGGCCTCGCCCAGTCTGCGTACCGCGGCCATGTCGACGTAGGTCACCTGATCCGTGCTGTTGTCACCCGCCAGGGTGCCCAACTCCTGCAGCAGTTCGGAATCGCCCCCGCCGCGACCGGAGTCGGACGAACAGCCACTGACAGCCGTGGCGAAGGCGAGAGCAACAGCGGCGGCTCCGACGGCACGTCTACGCATCGCTATGGGCATGATCCGGAGCCTACCGACATCGGAACCGTCAGGTGAATGCCTGCCCCGACTGCCGGCCACCGGCCGCCCGCGATCCGCGGCGGGGGCAAGCGTCATGCGGATGGGGGCGGCAGACCGAGCAGGCATCACCCCGGGGATCCTGCCGATTTCCTAGAGCCGCGCCGATCCACCGCCGGTCGGGTCCCCGGTGAGGGCGGCCGCGATCTGGTGACGGCCCCGGATTCCGAGTTTGCGGTACACACTGGTCAGGTGGAACTCGACAGTCCGCTGGGTGAGGAACAGGGCTTCGGCGATCTCCCGGTTGGTGGCCCCCGCGGCCGCACGCTCGGCGACCTGGCGCTCGCCTCCGCTGAGGGACTCGGCGGGCGAGGTGGTCCCCTGCCGCAGCCGGCCCCGCGCGGCGCCGAGGACCGGGCGGACCTCGTCGAGCAGCAGTTTGTCCCCGCACAGGACCGCGACGTCGATCGAGCGGTGCAGCCGGATCCGGGCGCCCCGTGCGTCACCGCGGTCGGACAGGCGCCGACCGAGGAAGTATTCGGCCCGGGCGTGCTCGAGCCGGGCGGGGCTGCCGACGAGCAGTTCGGCGGCCTCCGTCAGAAACTCGAGGCCGGCGTCACCCGGGGTGAGGACACCGCGGGCCAGGCAGAGCATGCCGTGCGCCCTGGCGGTCCCCCACTCCTCGACCGACGCCGCGACGCGCTCGAGGATGTCGAGCCCCTCGTGCTCGCGCCCGAGCCGGGCGAGCACCTGGGCGGCGTCGAACCACCAGGGCGCCAGCACCGGGTTGCCGATGCCGGCCGCGGCGAGGCTGTCGCCGCAGCGCAGCAGATGCTCCCGGGCCCCCCCGAGGTCGCCCAGCGCCGCTCGGGTGCGGGCCAGGGCCATCAGGTACGCGTGGTATTCCAGGGTGAACTGCTCCAGCCTGGGCCGCCGGATCAGGTCGAGCAGGTGCTGTGCCCTTTCCGGCTCGCCGCGTTGCACGTGGACGGCCGCCAGGGTGCACTGCGGGGTGACCGAGGTCTCCACCCGCAGTTCCCGGTCCAGAAGGTCGTGGGAGAACTGCGCGTCGGACAGGGCCCGGGTGACGTTCCCGGCCCAGAGGTGGACCTGTGCGCGGGTCGCCGAGACGAGGGCGCACCGCCAGGCCTCGCCGCGGCTCTGGGCCTGATCGAGGACCGCGGTCAACGCGGTGTCGACAGGGGGGATCACGTCGGCCAGATACAGGGTGAGGGCGGCGCCGAGCACTCCCCAGCCGCCCTGGGGGCCGTCGCCGAGGCGCAGTACGCGTTCGGCGGCGGAGACAGGGGCGGGACGGCCCTCCAGGGTGCGCAGGGCGCAGAGCATGCCCAGCAGCACGCGCTCGTCCGCCGTCTCTCCCAGCGGGGGCGTGCGGTCCCGGAAGCGCCGGCTCACGCGCGCGACCGTCGACGTCTCGTCCAGGCCGGAGATCAGGACCATCGCCTCCACGCGGGCGCGCAGGGCCCGGTCGGCGGGGGAAGTGCCCAGTTCCCGGGCGGTCAGGTCGAGGGTCTCGTTGACGAGGTCGAAGGCGCGCAGCGAGTTGTGGGCGCCGAGTGAGGTGACGCCGTACTGCAGGACGAGTCGGCATCGCGTGCGGTGGTCGGCCGGCAGGGACAGCGCGTGTTCCAGGTGGCGCAGGGCGGTGCCGGGGGCGATGTGACCGAAGACCCTGGCCGCGTGGGACAGCAGTTCAAGGTCGTGAGGGTCATGGCGCAGGGCGCGGCTGAGGTACTTGCCGGCCGTGGCGGGGGCGCCCCGCAGTTCGGCGCCGAGTGCGGCGGAGCGCAGGGCGGTGACCATCCAGGGGTCGGGGGTTCCCGGCAGGCGCAGGAGCTGGACGGCGATCTCCTCGGCGGGGCGTCCGGTGTCGTCGAGGAGCCGGGCGGCGCGCTCGTACAGTTCGGTGCGCTCGGCGGGTCGCATGGTCTGCAGGACGGCTTCTCGGATGAGGTCGTGCCGGTAGGTGAGGGAGTCGGGCCGCAACAGCCCGGCGGCGCGCAGTTCCTCGACGACACGCCGTGCGGGGTCCGGCTGGACGCCGGCGAGGGCGGCCACCGTTTCGACGGCCTTCTCCTCCAGCACGGCCACGGCCCGTGCCACGGAGAGCCGTTCGGCCGTGAGCCGGTCGATCTGGAAGCGGGCCACCAGCCCGAGGTCGGCTCCCTGATCGGGTGTCCGCTGGTCGGCGTCGGGCAGGGGGGCCTGCTCCTTCCACCGGTCGGCCAGCAGGTGCACGAGGAAGGGAGTGCCGCCGGTGATCTGCATGCAGCTGGCGACGAGTTCGTCCTCGGGTCGGTCGCCGAGGGAGTGGGCGAGGAGGTCGCCCACGTCGTCCTCGCCGAGGGGGTGCACATCGAGGGTGAGGCAGGAGGGGATGTCGGCCATCTCCTCGAGCGCGGCGGGCAGCGGCTCCTCGGCCTCGGTACGCAGGGTCAGCACCAGCACGACCGGCAGGTCCTTGGCACGCCGGAGCAGGAAGCCGAGCCAGCGCAACGACGCCTCGTCGCACCATTGCAGGTCGTCGACGGCGAGTACGACGGGGCGCTCGGCGGCGAGTCCGGCCGTGAGCCAGTACAGGCCCTGCATCACGGCGTAGACGTCGGCGGGAGTGGCGTCGGGCGTGCGCCCCGGGATCAGGGCGGGTAGCGCCAGGCGGGCGCTGCCGCGCAGCAGTGGGTGCCCGGCGGTGTGGCCCTCGGTCAGGCGCAACGGTGTGAACAGTGCCCTGACGACTTCGTAGGCGCTGCTGCCGTTCTCCGGGCACTTGGCCGTGAGGACACGGGTGTCGGCGTCCAGTTGTTCGGTCGCGGCGTCGATCGCGGCGCGCATCAGCCGGGTCTTGCCGATGCCGGCGGGCCCGCGCAGGAGCACCGCCCGGCCTGCTCCCTTGACCTGCTCGCGGATGAGGGAGAGTTCCGTGTCCCGGCCGACGAGCCGCGGCGGGGCCTCGTCGGCTGCGGTCTTCGCGTCTCCGGCGCCGAGCAGGGCCATCGCGACTCCTCAATCACTTCCGGGAAGGGACACGCCAGGTGTACCTGCCCGTTCGGGGGTTGCATCGATGGGGGTTGTTCCGGCAGGCCGGTCCCGGGGCACGCGTCGCAAGTGTGCTCGGTCTCCCATGTCGACCGCAAAGCGGCGCACCCGATCGTCGTGCCGGTGGACGACGGGCCGGGGGCTCGCCGGGGCGCGGGGAGAGCCGGACGGTCGGGTGGGGACCGCGTGAGTCGCTGTTCGTCGGGGTGTGCCGTCACCGTGTCGGACGCGGTGCCGTCCGTTCGCCTCGGCGCGGGCAGCGGATCGCGTCACGGCCGCTCGCGGGTGCGGGCCTAATCGTCGCCCGGGGCCGGACGGCTGGTGCGCCTTCTGGGCCGGTCGGGCCACGGTCGGCGCGTGGGGGACGTGGTACGGCCTTGCGGGCTCGTCGGCCTGGACACGGGAACCGGGGGGTGCGGGTGCGCGGGCGACGGGGTCCGGCACGCGGGCCTGCGGATTCGGGAGGGCGGCCGTTGGGGTGGGGCCGCATCCGGGGGGAAGGGGCGGGGTCGCCCGGGCCGGGTCGTTCGGATCAGGTGAGGGTGGACCGGGCCGGAATCGGTAGGTGGGTGACGGGTCGGCGTCAGAGGGCCGAGGCGACGGGACGGGCCTGGAGCGCCGCCGGGGGCGACGGTGGGAGGGCCGGGAGCGCCTGGTGCACCTGTGCGGCGGCGTCGTACCCGGCGAGGAGGGCGCTGCGCCTGAGGCGGGTCACGGCGACCACGGCGAGGGCCGCGCGCAGGGTGGCCAGGCCGCGCAGTCCTTCAGGGCGCTGGCCGGTCAGCAGGGCGATCCGCTGCAGCCGGCGGTCGAGCGTGTTGCGGTGGACTCCCAGGCGGAGACAGGCCCGGTGACGCACGCCGTCGGCGGCGATGAGAGCGGCGAGGGTCTCCCACAGCACGGGGTGCTCGTGCAGCGGCTCGACCATGCGGACGAGTCGTTCGGAGACGGCGGGTGTCGCCGCGGCGCCGTACTCGACCAGGACGTCGTCGAGTTCGTACACGCCGGGCGGGGAGCCGAGGGCGAGGAGGGTGGCGCAGATGCCGTCGACGACGGACAGCACTCCCTCGTCGGGCTGTTCGCGCGGGTCCGCGTGGCCGGCCCGGGAGTCCTGCCGGTGGACGGCGATCCACACCTCGCCCTGAAGGTCCTGGTGGACCGCGCGGGCCAGCGCGACGGCCTCCTCCTGATCGGTGGCGGAGAGCAACACGTGAACGCCCTCCGAGGATCCGAGCACGGTGGCGACGGCGTGGCGCCCGACCGCCCGGTCGATGTCGGCGCGCGTGCAGGACGGTGCGCGGACACCCAGCACCGCGCAGGCGCCGGGGCCGGTTCCCGGGACGTCGGCGGCGGAGGGCGTCCGCGGAGGCGGCTCGGGAGCGGCGTCGACTTCCTCCTCGAAGAAGCCGCAGCTCAGTTCGCGGCCGACCCGGCGACCCGCGTCCCCGAGCCGCAGGACGGTGACCTCGTACCCCATCGAGTCCTGCTCCTGGCCGCTGACCGTGCAGCGGTTGATGAGCCGGCGCGTCATCGTGCGCAGCATGGCGAGCAGATCGTCGACGGATCCGCCGCACCGCGCCCAGGCGCGACCCTCCGCGCGGATGCGGGCCGCACTCTCGGTGCTCCAGTCTCCCTGACCGGACACGACCTCGGTCAGTGCGGAGAAGATCTCCCACTGGATTCTGCGTCGGGCTTCGTCGGCGTCGTCGTTCCCCGTCGTGCTTTCGGCCGGGAAGAGCAGGTCGCGCTCGGGGGGCGCCCCCACGTATGTCTTCATATCCGGTCAGCCAAGACCACCAACATCAAGGGTGCATCAAAGTACGCTCAGAGAGCGCTCGGAATCCTGAGCCGCCCGATCACCCCTGTGCCATCATGACCACAACGGCAAGTGGTTCCTGTCTCCTTCGACTCACCAGCGGCAGCGCAGGTCCGAACTCACTCCTATGGTGCGACACACGATGACCAGAAGCGACACGCCCGCGAAGTCGACGGTACTCGTCGTGGAGGACGAGTCCAGCATCGCCTCCATGCTCACGATGGCGCTCCAGTTCATGGGGTTCGACGTGGTCACCGCGGTATGCGGGGCCGAGGCCCTCGCCCAGGCCGCCCGACACGCCCCGGACGTGATCCTGCTGGACGTCGTGCTGCCCGACATGGACGGCTTCGAGGTCTGCCGGCGCCTGCGGGAGACGGGCGTCCAGGCGCCCGTGCTGTTCGTGACGGCGCGGGACGCCGTCTCGGACAAGATCCGCGGACTCGAACTGGCCGACGACTACGTCACCAAGCCGTTCGACCTCAACGAGGTGGTGGCGCGGATCCGCGCCGTCATGCGCCGCGGACGTGAGCTGGTGCCGTCCAACAGCCGCAGGCTCCGGGCCGGTTGGGTGGAACTGGACCGCGACACCCGGGAGGTGTGGCGGCACGGGCAGCCGGTGCAGTTGTCCTCGACGGAGTTCGCACTGCTGCGGTACCTGCTGGAGAACGCCGATCAGGTGATCTCCAAGGCGCAGATGCTCGACAACGTGTGGAGCTACGACTTCCAGGGCGAGTCGGGGATCGTCGAGACGTACATCTACTACCTGCGCCGCAAACTCGGTGACACCGACCAGTCCCTCATCCACACCGTCCGCGGAGCGGGCTATCTGGTGCGTTCCAGCCCTCCCCCGCCCGTCCCGGAGGGCTGAGCCCATGCCCACCGCCGCCGGCGCCACCACGAACCGCAGCGGGGCAGGCCGGATCCGTTCCGCACGGAAGCCGAAGCCCCGCACGCTCACCCGGGTTCTGCTGGCCGTCACCGCCATCGGTGTGCTCGGTACGGGCGGCTGCTGCGGGCTCGCCCCGCCCGACCGCCCCCGGGACCACAGCGATCAGCGGGTCGGGGACGACCGGCGCCGTGAGCATCGGGCACTCCCCGAGCCTCACGACCCACCGCCTGCCCTGCGGCACGTCCCGACGGCGCCTTCCGACGCTGGGGGTGAGGTGCGGGTGCCGTGGGTGCGGCCCGGCGTCGTCGCGACGACCCCCCGGCCGGCACCGGTCCGAGCCACCTACGGGGGAGGACGGTTCGACGTCCCTCGTACCGCGGCGTACGCCGCGGTACGAGGGACTGGACGGGTGGCGCCGGCCCGCCCGCTGGACGACGGCCGCCCGGCTCAGTCCCCGCCGGCCGCCGTGGACGGCGAGCCCGGGGAGCAGACGGCGACGAGCCCTGTCGTCCGCACCGAACTCGCCGTCGGTGGTCTGGTGCTCGCGCTTCTGGCATGCGTCGTCCTGTGGTGTGCCCGGCGAACCGTCATGCCCATCCGGGAGATGACCCGCAACGCCCGCCGGATCGCGGAGTCCAGTGACGAGGCCTCCGAACGGCTTCCCGAGGTCCGACGGTCGGCCAGAGGCCTCCAGGGCACTGCCGACACGCTCAACTACCTGCTGCAACGCATCCAGGAGGGGGCCGCTCAACGCGCGCAGGCAGAGCATCGGCTGCACCAACTGGTCGGTGCTGCCAGCCATGAGCTGCGCACACCGCTGACCACCATCACCGGGTACACCCAACTGGCCCGCATCGGGGCCCTGGACGACCCGCGCCGCCTCGACCAGGCGATGGAACAGGTGGAACGAGAGATCCACCGGATGAACCAGCTGGTCGAGGACCTGCTGCTGCTGGCCCGGCTGAGCCAGGGCGGGCTTCTCGAACAGCGTCCGGTGGACCTGGCTCGGTTGTGCGCCGACGCGACGACCCGCGCCCAGCCCCCCGGCACCCGGCGCTCGCTGCGCTGCGTGACGGAGTCCTCCACCCACCTGGTGGAGGGGGATCGGCACCGGCTGGCGGAGGTGATCGGCCATCTCGTCGCCAACGTGCTGGCCCACACCCCCGAGAGCACCTCCGCCGAAGTGCGGCTGCGACTGGACGGCGACCGGCAGGTCATCGACGTGGTGGACGAGGGTCCGGGAGTCCCTGAGGCGGCCCGGCGTCACGTCTTCGAGCCGTTCTTCCGCGCGGCGAGCACTCCGCCGGCCCCGGACGGCGATCCCTCCCGGGGCCGGGGACTGGGGCTGACCGTGGCCGCGGCGATCGTCAAGGCACACGGCGGCTCGATCGCTCTCCGGCCGTCCGAGCGGGGTGCGTGGTTCCATGTGACGCTGCCCGCGCTCGACGACCGGTCCCACGCCGACGGCACCACCTCCGGGGCACGGGCCGCCGTCGCCTGACGCGCCCGGCGCGCGGGGCCGTCCGCACCGGTCGTGACGCGTCAAGGCCGACCAACCGTCCGACCCCGGTGACGGGAGAAGCCGGTGCGCGGCCCTGTCCTGGTGACCGAACCTCCGAAGCTCGGAAGCCTGTCGAGATGGGCTGCCGACGACGCCCGGCGGCGTCCCCCTGATCCGCGGTCGACCGTGATCACCGCCTCGGTCCCGACCGCTCACCGCAACCGTGCGCGCCCGCCACGCCGTCGGAGGGGTGTCACGCGCATCACGGGAAGTCCAGGGATTTCCCCAGTCTTCGCCGGACGGCGGTGTACCGCGCCGCCGACGACACGCGCACCGGTTCGGGAGCCCGAGCAGGCGGCGGGGAGCAGGGCGCCAACTGCGCGTGCACGAACGGCGACGCACCGCGCTGAGCACGGGTTTTCTTCGGGCGTCACAAGCGGCCACCGAAGCGACGCGCGCAGCGACGGCGCGGCCCGGGTGACTTCGAACGGGGCTCTCTCCACGGCGTGTCGGGAGACGACGTCGCCGGCCCGCGCGGTGGCGCGCCGAGGGCCGTCCACGCGGCCTACCTGCGAAGGTCCCGCGTCAGCCGCCACGGCCCTTCGAAACATCTCAGCCAGTCCCCGCGCCCTTGGGATTCCCCACGCTTGGGTATCGTGCCGCAGCAAGGGTTCTTCACGTCGCTTTCACGCCGCGACCTGGACGGACGGTGAGGTGTTCCATCGACGGCCTCCTGGGCAGACCGCCGCATGGGCGGGGCGCGCCCCTGCACGCCGCACGGCCACAGCGCGGACGTGCGGCACTCGGGGCTCTGTTCCTCGTGATCGCGGCTCTCGTGTCGGCCGGGCCCGCCCCACACGATCCCTTGGCCCAACTTCTGGGATTGCGGCGACACATGAAGCCGAGGGAGCCGCTCGCCGCGGCGACGAGTGTGCGACGGACGCATGCCGCGCAGAGCACGGTCCTGCTGTCGGGGCGCCTGCCGCACCACGGCGGGCCGCAGACGGCGGGGCAGGCGGGGGTCGTCGCCCGGCCGGGGGGACGGCGGGTGCCCTCCCCGGCCTCGGCGCACGCGGGCACGCCCGCCACGCTCCACTGGGCGGCCTCCGACGACGTGGTCCCCGGAACGCCCGTCGGCGACTCCTCTCGGAGGTACGACGACGGCACTCCCCGGCCACCCGTCGCTCGCGACCGTCACGGCACGGTGGCCAGGACCGCGCACACCGCCTCTCCACGGAGTGCTTCGCCGATGGCTCTTGAACTGACGCTGGTCCTCGTGCCGTTGCTGGCCTCGCTCTGGCTGGCCGCCCGGGTGCGTCGGGAGCGCAACAGCCGGCGCCGGTCCGAGCAGCGGCTGCTGGAGTTCCTCGCCACCGTCGGGCACGAACTGCGCACCCCGCTCACGGCGATCTCCGGCTATGTGTCGCTGGCCCGGATGGGCGGGTTGGCCGACACGGACAAGTTCGACCTGGCGATGTCCCGGATGACGGACGAGACCCGCCGCATGTCGGCTCTCCTCGACGAGTTGGTACTGCTCGCACGGCTGGACCTGGGCCAGCCCCTGCACCGTGAGCCGGTCAACCTGGCCCGGCTCTGCCGGGACGCGGTCACCGACGCCCAGGCGTCCTCCGCCAGCCACCCGATCCAGCTCACCATCCTGCCGGGCCAGTACACGGTCCTCGGCGACCGGGACCGCCTCTACCAGGTGGTGGCCAATCTGCTGGCCAACGTTCGCCACCACACGCCCGAGGGCACACGCACCGTACTGGGGCTCGGCAACGAGGACGGCCATCGGGTCATCGAGGTGATCGACAACGGGCCCGGTGTGCCGCCTCAGTTGCGGGACAGCGCCTTCGACCGGTTCGTGCACGGCGGGAAGCCGACCGCGCCCGCGCCCAAGGAGGAGGGCGGTGGAGGCAACGGCCTGGGGCTGAGCGTCGCCGCGGCCATCATCGGCGCGCACGGCGGCACGCTGACGCTCGAACCCAGCGTGCGCGGGGCGTGGTTCCGCGTCCGGCTGCCCGCCTGAGAGCGCTCACGGAGCGCGACATCCTACCGCCGGCTGCCCCCGGTGCCATGAACAGGAAATCGCGCGGCAGGAATTCGCGGAAGAATTACCCGGAATCACCGGCGACCGGAAGGGTTGACTCCACATCAAGCGGCACCGAGTGCCTCACGGAGGCGCCGACCGTGGAAATTCCCCGCACCTCGAGAATGCCGAAGCGATCAGCGGCCGCCCCGATTCCGCGGCACTGCACCGGACTCTCTTCACACGTCCTTGACATCGATGTATACGAAGGCAATCAACGCACATGCCCTTCACAGGAAACGGCTCGGCATGACCAAAACGACAGAAATACGCACGGAGACGGACACCTCTCCCCTTCCTCTCATTCCCTTCTGCCCCATCACGGAACGCACGCAGACTTTCGCACGAGTGCACGCGTTCACGCTTAAGACACAAATGACGAGCTATAATCACCGGTGTTGAGCGTGTGACCGACGCCCAACCCAACACCAGGCGCCGACATCCGCTCATAAAGCGATGAAAGCGCTTTTCCCGCCACTGTGCACGCAGGGCCGCGTCGGCCATTGACACGCCGCTTCCGACAGTCAGCCCTCAAGTGTCCGCCCCCACACAGAACATCCGGTGGCACCGTGAATCTCGTTACGGCCCCGTCGGCCTCCTGCCCCCTGACCAAGGGCACGGCGCCGGCCCCACCGCCGGCAGGAACAACCCTCCCGGCCCCATCCCCCGTCCGTTTCTCCGCAGAACCCGCCCGGTGCGGCGCACCGGGCAACGCCCCCGCCCCGCGATTACCGGCCCGTCGCCCACTGCCCGGCGTCACCGCGTCCACCCGCCCCGCCACTGCCGCGCCCGCTCCGACACCCCGACGCGTGGGCGCGCCCGGGCCGACCGTCCGGCCGCCGCGGAGTACGCCCGGCGTCCGGGAACCACACAGCGGGGGTGAGCCCCGATGAGCACCGCGGCCCAGCTGCCGTCGTCCGGCGACCGGCTCCTGCGCGAGCGGGCGGCCCATGACGGCCCCGCCCCGCTGTACGGACGGGAGGCAGAACAGGCGGCGTTGGTGCACATGGTGACGCGGCTCGCCGGTGGCCACTCGGGTGTCACCGTCCTCCACGGCGTACCAGGCAGCGGGCGCAGCAGGCTGCTGCGGCGCGGCATCGCCTTCGCCCGGGCGGTCGGGGTCCACGTGCTCACTGCGCTGGGCTCACCGTCGTCGGCCCCCACGCCCTACGCGTACGTGGGGCAACTACGTCCCCGCTCCTCCGCGGTGGGTGCCGCACGGGACCCGGAGCCGTACGAGGCGAAGTCGGTGGCGGGCTGGTGCCGCAGCCTCATGACCGCAGCCCACCGACCCACACTCCTCGCGCTGGACGACGTGCAGTGGGCCGACCACGAATCGGTCGAGGTGATCGGGGGGCTGCTCCGGCGGCTCGCGTCGGCACCGCTCGGCGTGCTGATGACCGTCACCGGCACCCGCGGCGAGTTCCTCGAAAGCTGTGCCGCGCTGGCCGACCAAGTGGCTTTCTGCCAGGACGGCCGGGGCGTGCTGCTGGAACTCGGTCCGCTCGGTGCGCCCGAGGTCCATGCGCTGTTCACCGCCGCCGAACTGCCCCCACCGGCACCACCGCTCGATCCGTGGTGGGAGGACGCCGCCCGCCTCAGCCGGGGCAGTCCCTGGCTGCTGCGCCGCGTGCTCGACGAACTGCGCCGCGAGCCGGACGAAATGACGTCGACCCAGCTCAGGACCGCGTTCGCCGACGCTGCCGGGCAGGCTCGTTCGGAGCTGGCGGCGCAGACGGTCGCGCGACTGGCCCCGGGACCGCTGACGCTGCTGCGCGGCCTGACGGTGTGCCGGGGTCTGGTGGCGACGGACCGGGTCGCCGCGCTCGTCGGTCTCGACGAGCACCAACTGCCCAGTGCGATCAAGGCCTTGCGCGCCCAGGGCCTCGTCGACTTCGGCGACCCGCCGCGGCCGGCACTCACGGACCGCACCACCTCCGTCCTGACCGGGTTGCACGGTGACGGACGTAGACGGTTGCGCGCGGAGGCGGCCCGCTGGGCACACCGCTGCGACGCCGGCGACGAGGACGTGGCCACGCTGCTGCTGAGCACCGGGCCGCTGGGCGATCCCTGGGTGCCGTCGGTACTTCGGCGCGCCGCCCGCGTCCACCTCGCCCGGGGACGGCACACGGAGGCCGCCGAGTTGCTGGAGCGCGCGCTGTGCGAGTCACTCACCCCGGACGAGCGCGCCGAGGTGCTGCTGGAGGCCGCCGAGGCCTACGCGATGACCGCGCCGGAGGCCGCACGACTGAGGATCGCCGATCTACTGTCCGGCGCGCCGCCCGGCCCGCGCCTGCGCGGCGCCGTCGCCGACCTCGTACTCGCCCGCGGCGAACCGGGGTTCACGCCGATCCCGCCCTACGACCACCGCACCACGCGGCCCGTGCCGCTCCCCCGCGCAGACGTCGACGGCCGGACGTCGGAGCTTCTGCGGTGGGCGAAGGGCGAGGACGGCAGCGTGCGCGGAGACGATCAGCCTGGTAACGGGTGGTGGGACACTGAGCACCCGGCACCGGACGGCTCCACGGGGGGACGCGACCCCGCCTGTCCAGGACACCCCTGCGACGGCTCGGCGCCGCAGCACAGCCCCCTGCGACCGGCGAGGACGGCGGACCCGATGCGTGCCACCGAGGGTGCGCCGACCCGCGGGGTACTGCCGGAACTCGGCGGAGCGGACCCGACACGTCCCGCCGAGGACGCGCCGATGCACGGCACCGCGCCCGAACCCGGCTCGGCCGACGCGACACGCCTGACCGGGCGCGCCACGACGGAGAGCACGGAGCCGGAACTCGGCACGACGGGCTCGGTGCCCGGCCCGGCGGGGCCCGGATGCGACCCGGCCGCGCTGGCCGCCACCGCATGGTGGCAGGCGATGAGCGGCCACGACGCGCTCGCTGTGCGGAAGATGGGCCTGGACGTGCTGCGGGCGCCGGGCGACGGTCCGCTCTTCCCCCGGTTCACCGCCTGCTTCGTGCTGTCCCTCGCGGACGCCCACGCCGCGGCCCGCGACGCGCTGGACGCCACGCTCGCCGAGGCGGGCAAGCGCGCCAGCCCGACGGTCGTCGCGGCCGGGCTGCTGCTGCGGGCGCGGCTGAACCTGCGGGCGTGCGATCCGGACACGGCCGACCGCGACCTCACTGCCTGCCGTTCCCTGGCGCCGCCCCACATGTGGCACCCCACTCGGCTGACCGCGCTGCGGGCGGCGCAGATCCGGGTGCTGCTCGCCCGCGAGTGCTTCGCCGAGGCCGACCGTCTGGCCGCCGAGGAACTGCCGCCGGGTGCCGAGGAGAGCAGCGCCTGGACCGAGCTGCTGTACAGCCGCGCGCAGCTCATGCTCTGCCGGGGACGGCCCCGGCAGGCACTGGCCGAGGCCGAGGAGTGCGGCCGGTGGCTGACGGCGCGCGACTGGCGCAACCCGGCACACCTCGCGTGGCGTTCGCTGGCGGCACTGGCCCATCTCGGCTGCGGCGACGAGGGACGGGCGGAGGAGCTGTTCGCGGAGGAGCTGCGGCTGGCCGAACGCTGGGGCGCCGACTCCGCGCTCGCCTGGAACGAACTGCGCCGCGGCCTCGCCTCCCCGGCACCGCAGGCGGCCCGGCTCACCGAACGCGCCCTGCGTCGACTCGGCCACACCCCCGAGGCCCGGCGTTTCGCACAGGCTCTCGTGGTCCGGGAGACGGCCGGGCTGCACCCGCCGCCGCGGGCGGACGTCCCCGCGCCCTTCGTCCGGCGGCTGGGCAACCTGGCGCGAAGGACCTGACCGCTCATCGACCGACGTTCCTCCCCATCCACCCCCCATGCTCAAAACACACCGCGCAAGGAGGCCGCTGGCATGCTGTTCGAGCGGCAGAACGAACTGAAGGTGGCAGCCGAGGCCCTACGGCTCGCCCAGCACGGCAGCGGATCGCTCATCGTGATCAGCGGACCGCCCGGCATCGGTAAATCGGCTCTCCTGGCGGAGATCGGAGATCTGGCCGCAGGGCTCACCACCGGGCCCTCGGCCGGCGTGCCGGCGCCCTCCCGCGCCCTGGTGATGCGGGCGTACGCCGCGGCGGCGGAACGCGACTTCCCCCTCGGTGTGACCCGCCAACTGCTGGAGCCGGTCCTGGCGTCCGGCTCGTTCGTGGGCCGCTGGTGCTCCGGGCCCGCGCGGCCCGCGCTCGCCATCCTGCAGGGCGACGCGGAGCCGTCCCGGCAGCGTACGGCGACGGCCGTGCGGGCGCTGCTGTCAATGGTGGAGAACATGGCCCACGACCGTATTCCGGTACTCCTCGTCGACGACGTGCACTGGGCCGACGAGGAGTCGCTGGAGTGGCTGGACCAGATGGTCAGGCAGGTGACGCAGCGGCGGATCCTGGTGGCGGTCACCGCCTGCGAGGGCGAGCTCGCGGGAGAACGGCACGGCGTCCGGCCGCTCGGCGCCGCCGAGCACACGCTGCTGCCGGCCCCGCTGGGCCGTGCCGCCGTCGACGGCCTCCTGCTGGACCGCCTGGGCGTGCCGGCGGACCCCGAGTTCACCGCGGCGTGCCACGAGGCCACCCGTGGAAACCCGTTGCACCTGGTGTCGCTGCTGCAGGAGTGCCAGACCCGTTCGGTCGCGCCGGTGGCCGCCGAGGCGTCCGCGGTGGCGGGGATCGTGCCTCCGGCGCTGCGCCGGAGGCTGCTGCTGTGTCTGCGGGAACAGCCGCCGTTCGTGCTCGCCGCGGCCCGGGCCCTGATGGTCCTCGGGAACGACGCCGACCGGCGGGCGGTGGGCGAGTTGGCCGGACTGGATCCGGTGGATCTCGACGAGAGCCTGTGGCGGCTGCGCCGGCTCGCGCTGGTGACCCGGCAGGACACCCTGCGGCTGGCGCACCGGGCGGTGCACGAGGTGATCGACGAGGGAACGACCCCCGACGAGCGCAACCGCCTGCACCGGCAGGCCGCCGCTCTGCTGCGCTACCGAGGCAGCGCCCCCGAGCGGGTCGCCGTTCATCTCCTGGCCACCACCGCGCGTCTGGACGACGACGCGCTGGCCGTACTGCGGCGCGCGGCGGACACCGCGGTGCGCCGCGGGGCCCACGAGACGGCGGCCCGCTATCTGCGCCGCGCCCTGCGCGACGTCCCGCCGCACAGCGAGGCGCGGGCCCGGCTGCTGGTGGAACTGGCACATGTCGAGCGCAGTTTCGCCCCGTCGGTGGCCGTCCGGCACGTCGCCCAGGCGTTCCCTCTGCTCCCCGGTCCGCTGGCTCGCGCCCAGGCGCTGGCGGCCCTGACCCCCGTGGCTCCGGCCGCCGCCCTGCTGCCGCTCACCGACCTGCTGCGGCGGACGGCGGAGGAACTCGCGGGTCCGGGCGCAGCGACGGCCGACCACCGCTCACTCCGGCAGCGTCTCCAGGCCCGGCTGTACTACCTGTGCGAGAACGATCCGCAGATGCTGTCGTCGGCCGCGGACCGGCTGGCCCGGCTGGGCGAGCAGCCCGGGACGGCGGGCGGTGGGCAGCCGGATCTGCTGGTGGCCCTGCTGCACGCGGCGACGGTCTCCGTCGGGCTGCCGGCGGCACGGATCGGGTCGCTCGCCCTCCGGGTGCTGGACCACGAGCCGGCCGCGGCCGCGCACGTCCACACCATGCTGCCGCTGCTGGTGCCCATCGCGGTCGCCTCCGACTCGGTGGCCGGACTCCTGCCCTGGCTGGACAACGCCCTGGTGGACGCCGTGCGCCGGGGCGGAAAGCTGGAGGAGTCGGTGATCCTGGCCGAACAGGCGCTCGTGCTGCTGGCCCAGGGCCGGCTGGCGGCCGCGCGGGAACGGGCGGTGCGGGCCGGCGCCGCCGTCGGCCCGGAGGAGGCCACCACGCTCTCCGCGCTGGCCCTCGTGGCGGTGGCGCTGCGGTGCCGGGAGCCGCAGCTGACCGGCGTGATACCGGAACGCTTCCGCGGTCTGCACGAGAACTGCGAATTGGCGGCGCTGCTCACCCTGGTCCGCGGCATGGAGGCCGAGGCCCGGGACGAGCCGGGTACAGCGGTGGAGCACTACCTGGACGCCGGGTACGCCCTGGAGAGGGCGGGCTGGCGCAATCCCCTGCTGGTGCCGGCGGCCTACCGGGCGGCACGCACACTGCACCGGATGGGCGAGACAGACCGGGCCGAGCAGTTGTCCGGGCAGTATCTGGAGCAGGCCCACCGGTGGGGTGCACCGTCGGCGCTGGGCCGCGCGCTCGCGCTGCGGGCCGCGGTGGGCGACGCCGAAGCCGCACCGACGCTGCTGCGCGAGGCCGCCGGCGTACTGGAGGACTCGGCCGACCTGCACGCGCGGGCGGCGGTGCTGCTGCGGCTCGGGGAGACGGTGGCGCCCCACCATGCCGCCGAGGCGGAGGACGCGCTCCGCCGGTCCCTGGAGACAGCCGTGGAGTGCGGTGCGGACGGGATCGCCGCCCGGGCGCAGGAGATGCTCGGGCCTGCGGCGGTCGGCGCCACCGTCCCGACCCGGCTGACGTCCGCCGAGCGGCTGGTGGCTCAGATGGCCGTCCAGGGCCTGACCAACCAGGCGATCGCCGACTCCCTCGGCGTCTCCCGCCGGGCCGTGGAGAAGCACCTGACGAACTGCTACCGCAAGATGTCGACCTCGGGCCGGTCGGGCTTGGCCGGCGCACTGGCGGAGGCGGGCCTGCTCGGCAGCGCCGACGATCCGGCCGGACCGGCCGAGCGGGTGCGCCCGCAGGGAGTGGCCTGACGCCCCCGCGCCCCGCCCGGATCCCGCCGGGCGGGGGGCGCGGGGTGGTGTCAGGTCACCGCTTGCCAGCTGACCGGCGACTGGTAGGACCGGCGGGGTTCCAGGCCGTTCCAACGGGCGACGGGGCGCGGCGGCGGGCCGGCATCCGGGCAGTGGCCACGGGCCACGGCGGCGCGGGCCAGCAGGACCGCGGCCAGCGCCGCGAGCTCCTCCTCACCCGCCACACCCCGCTCGACCCGTACCAGAGCGGCGTTCTCGGACCTGTTCACGTGGGTCCCTCCTCTTCCGGCGGTGGGCCGCCCGCGCCGTGTCAGCGGCCCTGCGGGGCGGCCTGGGCGGCGAAGTGTTCGTCGAGGATCTGCAGCACGTCCGCGGCGCGGTTGTCGAGGTAGAAGTGACCGCCGGGCAGGACGCGGAGGTCGAAGCCCGCAGTGGTGTGCTTCTCCCAGTCCCGGGCCTCGTCGACGGACGTCTTGGGGTCGCTGTCGCCGACCAGCGCGCTCACCGGGCAGGCCACCGTGGCACCGGGCTCGCACCGGTAGGTCTCCACCGCCCGGTAGTCACCGCGCAGCGCGGGCAGGATCATCCGGATCAGTTCGTCGTCGCCCAGCAGCCGGTCGTCGGTGCCGCTCATGGCCTTCACCTCGGCGATGATGCCGTCGTCGGTGCGCCGGTGCACGTTCTCGTCGCGGTAGCGGGAAGGCGCGCGCCGGCCGGATGCGAGGAGCCGCACCGGGCCGCCGCCCTCCCGCTCGAACCGCCGGGCCACCTCGAAGGCGACGAGGGCCCCCATGCTGTGCCCGAAGAAGGTCAGCGGGGAGTCGTCCCAGCCTTGCAGGGCCCGGTGAACCTGGTCCGCGAGGGTACCGATGTCGTCGACGAGCGGCTCGTTGCGCCGGTCCTGACGGCCGGGGTACTGCACGGCGACCACATCGACACGCGGGCTCAGCGCCGTGGAGACCGGCAGGTAGTAGCTGGCCGAGCCGCCCGCGTGGGGAAAGCAGACCAGGCGGTGGGCGGCCTCGGGAGCCGGGTGGAAGCGCCGGCACCACAGGCCGTCGTCGGCGGGGGAAACGCTCACGCTGCTCGTCCGTCCTCTGTTCGTTCGCGGGTGCCGTGCTGTGCGCACGGGCCCGTTCGCTGGCGATGTGATGTGCCGCCACTATCCGGCACGTCCGCGGCCCGGACGGCCGCCACGGGTCGAAGTCTGGGCGTTTCCCCCGTCCTTGGCCGTGGGGGCCGCTCGGGCGTTGTGAGGGCGCGCGGGACAGTGGGATAAAGCTGCTCGCCGGACGTGGACCCAAGCGCCGGACGTGCCACGAGGAGTACTCATGACCACCATCCAGGACACCCGGCCCGCGACCGGCGCGGCGGCCCTGCGGTGAGCGGTGCTCCTGGGGGCAGGCTCTTCGCCGTCAGTGATCTGCACGTCGCCTACGAGCAGAACCGCGCCGTGGTGCGCGGGCTGCGCCCCTCCGCCCCCTCCGACTGGCTGATCGTCGCCGGTGACATCGGCGAGCTGATCTCGGACGTCGAGTGGGTGCTGCGGCTCCTCGCCGAACGGTTCGCGACCGTGGTGTGGGTGCCGGGGAACCACGAGCTGTGGACGCATCCCGACGACCCGGTGACGCTGCGCGGCGAGGCCCGCTACCGGCATCTGGTCGACCTGTGCCGCTCCCTCGGGGTGCTCACGCCCGAGGATCCGTACGTGACCTGGCAGGGCCCGGACGGGCCAGTGGTGATCGCACCGCTGTTCCTGCTGTACGACTACTCGTTCCTGCCGCCGGGAGCCACGGGCACCGCCGACGCACTGGCGCTCGCGGAGAAGGCCGGCGTGGTCGCCACCGACGAGTTCCTCCTGCACAGCGACCCCTACCCCGACCGGTCGGCCTGGTGCCGGGCACGCCTCGCATACACCCGCGAGCGGCTCGACGCCTGCCCGCAGGACCTGCCCACCGTGCTCGCGAACCATTTCCCGCTGGTCCGCGAGCCCACTCGGATCCTGCGGTATCCGGAGTTCGCTCTGTGGTGCGGGACCACCGCCACCCACGACTGGCACCGCCGCTACCGGGCGGCCACCGTCGTCTACGGCCATCTGCACATACCCCGGACGACCTGGCACGACGGCGTGCCGCACCGCGAGGTGTCACTGGGCTACCCGCGCGAGTGGCAGCCCCGCGGGATGCCCGATCCCCTGCTGCGCGAGATCCTGCCCCGGCGAGGTGCCCGATGACGTCCCTGATGCGCCGGCTGCTGCCGCCCGAGGTGGAAGTGACGGAGGTACGCGGCGAGTTGGCGGCGCCCCCGCTGTTCCCGGAGGAGGAGGCGACGGTGGCGCGGTCCGTGGACGAGCGCCGACGGGAGTTCGCGACCGGACGACGCTGCGCCAGGCTGTCCCTGGCCGCGCTGGGCATGCCGGCCGAGCCCCTGCTGCCCGGTCCGCGCGGAGAGCCCCACTGGCCCGAGGGAGTGGTCGGTGCGATCTCGCACTGCGCCGGATACCGGGCGGCGGCTGTCGCCCGCACCACCGACCTGGCGGCACTCGGCATCGACGCCGAGCCCGCGGCCCCGTTGCCGGACGGAGTGCTGGAGGCGGTGACGCTGCCCGAGGAGCGATCCGAACTGGCCCGGCTGCGAGGCGCGGTACCGGAGCTGCCGTGGGACCGGCTGCTGTTCAGCGCGAAGGAGTCGGTCTACAAGGTGTGGTTCCCGCTCGCCCGCACGATGCTCGGTTTCGACAAGGCCCGGCTGAGCTTCGCCGTCGGACCGGACGCGGCGGGCGGGGCGCAGGGCACTTTCTCGGCGCGGCTGCTGGAACCACTCGCGCCCGCGTTCGCCGGTGCCGTCGGCGGACCCGTCCTCGACGGGCGGTGGCTGGTCGGCGAGAGCCTGGTCCTCACCGCCCTCGCCGCGCACACACGGGGCCAGGCACCCGGTCCGGGCGACCGGACTCCCGCGGACCGGACCGCGCCGCGCGCGACCCGCGGTTCGGCGGCCGGCACCTCGCACCCGCGCGCGGCCGATGCCTCCCAGCCACCCTCGGCCGACGCTTCCCGCCCACCCTCACCCGTGTAGTGCCCACGTCCGCGGCCGGTGCCGCGGACCGACGACGATCCGACGGAGAGGCAGCGATGCCCCAGCTCAACGCGACCGGTCCCGACTCCCACAACGAGGCCGTCCTCGCCGCGCGGCTCGCCCTGTCCGCGACGGCGACGGGCGGCGAGGCCATGTCCGACGTCGAGTTCTTCGCATGGCTGGACGAACGCCGGCCCCGGCACCGCCAGGAGGTACGCCGCACCACCTTCGCGGAGCTGTCCGGCTGGCACTTCGCCCCGGACACCGGCGATCTGGAACACCGCAGCGGGCGCTTCTTCGCGGTACGCGGCCTGCACGTGCGCACCGACTTCGGACCGGTCCCGGAGTGGGGCCAGCCGATCATCCGGCAGCCGGAAATAGGCATCCTCGGTCTCGCGGTGCGCGAGATCGACGGGATGCTGCACTGCCTGATGCAGGCGAAGGCGGAACCCGGCAACGTCAACGGGGTCCAGCTGTCGCCGACCGTGCAGGCGACCAAGAGCAACTACACGCGCGTGCACGGCGGTTCGGCCGTGCCCTACCTGGAGTGCTTCCGTGAGCCGTGGGCGCGCGGGCACCGGGTGCTGGCGGACGTGCTGCAGTCCGAGCAGGGGTCGTGGTTCTTCTGCAAGCGCAACCGCAACATGGTCGTCGAGGTGGGGCCCGAGGTGGAGGCCGGGGAGGACTTCTGCTGGCTGACGCTGCGACAGGTCAACATGCTGCTGCGGTACGAGAACCTGGTCAACATGGACGCCCGCACCGTACTGTCCTGCCTGCCGGACTGGCAGCACGGTCCCGGACCGTCCCGGGCCCTGCACTCCGACGTGGCGATCCGCAACTGGATCACCGGCCAGCAGAGCGAGCGTGAGGTCTGCGCGGAGCTGGTCCCGCTGCGGGAGATCGAGACGGAGGGCTGGCACGTCGGGGAGGACCGCATCGCGCACGAGCGGGGCCTGTACTTCAGCATCGTGCCCGTGGACGTGGCCTCCGACCGGCGGGAGGTGGCGTCCTGGTCGCAGCCGCTGCTGCAACCGCACGGCACGGGCGTGGTGGCGATGCTGGTCCGCATGATCGAGGGCGTGCCGCACTGCCTGGTGCACGCCCGCGTCGAGCCCGGCTATCTGGACGTCATCGAACTCGGCCCCACCGTGCAGTGCACCCCGGAGAACTACGCCCACCTGCCGGCCTCCGCCCGCCCCCGCTTCCTGGACCTGGTGGAACGGGCCCGGCCGGAACAGATCCTGTTCGACACCGTGCTGTCGGAGGAGGGCGGCCGGTTCCTCGACGCGCAGAACCGCTATCTGATCGTTCAGGCGGAGGGAGACGGGCCGGACCACGTCCCCGACGACTACCGGTGGACGACGCTCCGTCAGCTGGGCGAGCTGCTGAAGTACAGCCACTATGTGAACGTGCAGGCGCGGACCCTGGTCGTCGCCCTGCGCTCCGTCCCGGGCATCACCGCGGCCCTGCCGGCCGCCGCAGGAGTGCACGCGGTGCCCGCCGCCGGTTCCACGGGTGAGGGAGCCGAGCGTGCAGATCATCGGTGACGGCTTCCTCGCCCGCAACCTCGCCGAGGCGTTCGGCGACCGCTTCCCCGGCGTGACGGCGCTGGCCTGTGGCGTCTCCAGCACAGCCACCGCGGCGCCCGCCGAGTACGACCGCGAGGCGCAGGTCCTCTACGACGCGCTCGACGCGTGCGCGCGGCAGGGCCGGCGACTGCTGTTCTTCTCGACCGCGTCCTTCTCGATGTACGGCTTCACGGGCCAGGAGGCGGCCGAGAGCGACCCGGTGCGACCGCCGAACACGTACGGGCGGCACAAGCTGGCGCTGGAGAGCGTGGTGCGTTCCTCGGGCACCGATCATCTGATCCTGCGGCTGAGCCACGGGGTGGGCTGCCATCAGCGGCCGCACCAGTTCCTGCCCACCCTCGTCCGTCAGGTCGTCGCCGGAGAGGTGACGATCCATCAGGGTGCGCATCGGGACCTGCTGGACGTGCGGGACCTGCTGCATACGGTAGGACGTCTCCTGGCGGACGAGGTGAGCGGCGAGGTGCTGAACGTGGCCTCCGGGATCCCGCAGCCGGTGGAGTCGATCGTGGCGGCCATCGAGCGGCGGCTGGGCGCCGCGGCCCGCCGTACGGTACTGCCGGGTTCCTCCGCCGTCACCCGGGCGTCGTTGCGGCGGCTGCGCGGGTTCGTGCCGGACTTCCGGACCACCCCGGACGGGGACTACCTGGACACGCTGCTGGACGCATATCTCCCGTACTACACCGACCTGTCCCGGGCCTGACGACCCCGCCCGGACCGCGCCACTGCGAGAACCCCTAGACATATCCCCGGACCCCGCACCGGAGGTGGCTGCTCCGCCTAGCGTGAGCCACATGATCGAGCTTGCAGGAGTGACCAAGCGGTACGGCCGGAAGGTGGTGGTCGACGACCTCACCTTCTCGATCCGGGCCGGCTGCGTGACGGGCTTCCTCGGGCCCAACGGGGCGGGCAAGTCCACCACGATGCGGATGATGCTCGGCCTGGACCGCACGACCTCCGGCCGGATCCTGATCGACGGACAGCCGTACGCCCGGCTCAAGGAACCGCTGCGGCACGTGGGTGCCCTGCTGGACGCCAGGGCCATGCACGGCGGGCGCAGCGCCTACCAGAACCTCAGGTGCCTGGCGCTGAGCAACGACATACCACTCAGCCGGGTCGACGAGGTCCTGGAGCAGGTCGGGCTGGCCTCGGTCGCGCAGAAGCGGCCCAAGGGATTCTCCCTCGGCATGGGGCAGCGGCTGGGCATCGCGGCGGCGCTCCTCGGCGACCCGGAGATCGTGATGCTGGACGAGCCGGTCAACGGGCTCGACCCCGAAGGCATCCACTGGATCCGCACGCTCATGAAGCGGCTTGCTGCCGAGGGCCGTACGGTGTTCGTCTCCAGCCATCTGATGAGCGAGATGGCGCTGACCGCCGATCACCTCGTCGTCATCGGCCGGGGCCGGCTGCTCGCCGACACCGGCATGCGGGAGTTCATCGACCTCAACTCCCGCCCCTCGGTGCGCATCCGCACTCCCGAACCGGAGAAGCTGCGCGATGTGCTGGCCGCGGCCGGTATCACCGCCACCGAGAACGGCACGGGCACCTTCGAGGTGGCGGACGTGCCCACGGAACGGCTCGGCGAGCTGGCGCTGGAGCACCGCGTCCTGCTGCACGAGCTGAGCCCCCGTCACGCCTCTCTGGAGGAGGCGTTCATCGCGCTGACCGGTGAGGCCGCCGAATACCGCACCGGAACTCTCGCCGCGGGCGCTGCCCCGGTCGTGCCCGAGACCTCGCGAACGGAGTCCTGAACCATGTCCGCACCCGTCGCGGCCCTGCGCTCGGAATGGGCCAAGCTCACCACGGTCCGCTCCACCCCCTGGACGCTGTTCGCCGCGTTCGCCGTCACCGTCGTCTTCGGTACGCTCATCAGCGCCCTGTCCAACGCCCAGTTCGACAACCTGTCCCAGCAGGACAAGCTCGCTTTCGACGCCGCCGGGACCAGTTTCACCGGCGGTGTCCTCGGTCAGCTCGCCATGATCGCGTACGGGGTGATGGTGATCGGCGGCGAGTACGGCACCGGCATGATCCGCAATTCGCTGGCGGCGATGCCGCGCCGGGGCATCTTCTACTTCAGCAAACTCGCCGTGGCGACCGGCGCGGCCCTCGTCGTCGGCATGGTCACCAGTTTCGTCACCTTCTTCGCCGGTCAGGCCGCACTCGGTTCACACAGCACCACCATCGACGCCCACAACGTACTGCGGGCGACGCTGGGGGCCGGGCTCTACATGACGCTGATGGCCGTGTTCTCCATGGGCGTGGCCACGATGCTCCGCAGCTCCATGCTGTCGATGGGCATTCTCATGCCGTTCTTCTTCCTGGTGACACAGATCCTCGCCTCGGTCCCCGGAGCCAAGAAGGCCGCGCACTATCTGCCGGACCAGGCCGGTGAGGCGATGGCCCGCGTGGTGCGCAACTCCGATGTGCCCTATGGGCCGGGTGGCGGACTGGTCATCATGCTGCTGTGGGTGGCCGCCGCGGTGCTCGGCGGGTATCTGGTGCTGCGCGGCAGGGACGCCTGAACCCCGATGCGGCAGGCGGAAGTCTAGGAGATTGCCGGTGCTCCGCGCGGCACACTGGGCAGCAATTCCACGGCTCAGGGAGCAATTCATGACCGACATCAGGCCGGTTCAGGTGGCGGACGGGTTCTCCGTCGTCGTGCCGCAGACGGAGGGCGCGCTGTTCTCCGAGGTCGACTTCATCTACAACGAGATATTCGTCGAACGCGCCTATCTCAGGCACGGCATCCAGCTTTCCGGCTCCGCGCGCGTCGTGGACGCCGGTGCGAACGTGGGGCTGTTCTCTCTCTTCGTCAAGCAGGAGTTCCCGGACGCGAGGATCCTCGCGTTCGAGCCGATTCCCGCCATCCACCGGGCGCTGCTGGAGAACCTGGACGGTCACGGCGCGAAGGACGTGGAGGTGGTGCGGGCGGCGCTCGGCCGACAGGCCGAGGAACGGGTCCGGTTCACCTTCTACCCGGCGATCCCCGGCAACTCCACGCGGTACCCCGAGCAGAAGAAGGTCGGCCAGGAGCTGACCGTGGCGCAGATCGGCCAGGAGGCGGTGGACCGGTTCATGGCGGGCGTCGAGGTGGAGGCCGAGGTGCGCCGGCTGTCCGACGCCCTGCGCGCCTGGGCGCCCGAGGGCCCCGTCGACCTGCTGAAGATCGATGTGGAGGGCGCGGAACTGGAGGTCATGGAGGGCCTCGACACAGCGGACTGGCAGCGCGTGCGTCAGGCCGTCGTCGAGGTTCAGGACCTGGACGGCCGACTGGACGCGGTCCGTGGCATCCTCGACGCCCAGGGCTTCACCGTCACCGTGGAGAGCGCGGCGAACCTGCCGGAGGTCTTCCGCTACTCGATGGTGTACGCCCGGCGCGAGAACTGACGGTGCCGGCAGTGTGGCGCCCCGGCACCTGCTCGGTGCCGGGGCGCCGCACTGCCGGCACCGCTCAGGAGAGCGTGCTGCGCCTCGCCCAGTCCGGAACCTCCAGCACGGTCAGAACGGCCGAGGTGGACACCCAGCCGGACGCCGAGGTCGTCATCAGGACGTGGTCGCCGGGGGACACCATCCCGTTGAGAAGCAGGTGGTTGAGGGAGACCGCCATGTCGCAGGCCCCCATGTGGCCGTACTCCTTGCCGAACTCCCACGTCGAGCGGGACATCGGCAGACCCAGCGGCTGCATCTTCATCTGGTCGATCATCCGCGAGTCGCTGTTCGCGGCCACCACCCACCGCAGGTCGGACGCGTTCAGTCCGGCGTCCACCAGCGACCGGTGCACGATGTCCAGCTCGAAGTCCTTCATCATCTCCATGCACTTGTCGAGCGGCATCACGTGCTGGTTGAAGTAGGCAAGCAGTTCCATCGTGCCGGACGCCCTGCGCTGCTCCCCCCGGAACGGCAGCAGCGACTCCTCGCCACGATGCCACTGCTCCAGCTCGGGCAGAGTGCCGGAGTTCAGCGCGCGCAGCGCTGCGAACCCGCCCTCACCGCTGAGCAGGACGGCGGCGCCGCCGTCGCTGGCGGTGAAGCCGGTACCGAAGCCCGTCCAGCGGTCGATCAGCGGGCTGGTGAAGTTCTCCGCCGCGGTGACCAGCGCGGACTCCGCGCCGGCGGCACCTGTCAGCCGGCCCACGGCAACCTCGATGCCGGCCAGCAGGCCGTTGGAGTGCTGGCGCACATCGGTGCTCGGCACACCGCTCGCGCCGAGCTCGCGCAGCACGTAGCCGGGCGGGTAGAAGCCCTCGGGGCCGTGCTGCACGGCAGTGCAGTGGACGTGGAACTCGAGGTCCTGGACATCGAGGGCGGACCGGTGGAGCGCCTGCCGGGCGGCGAGGACCGCCATGTCCAGTGCGGGCAGGTCGTCCGCGATGTAGGCGGCGGTCAGGCCGGTGCCGTACTGGACGGAGTACTCGTCGTACAGCCCCTCCTCGACAGCCTGCTCGACGCTCACCCACCGGTCCGGGATGTACGCCCCGACCGTGTCGACATAGACGCCGTCCGTCTTCATGTGTGGTGGTTCTCCTTGGATGTCGTGGGCGTGCCGGGGCCGGGACGCGCGGCGCGTCACAGGCGCTGGAGTTCTTCCCTGAGGTGGGCGGCGAGCCGTCCGGGGGTGTCGACCTCGAACAGCAGGGCGGCGGGCAGGCGCAGCCCGGTGGTCTCGCGGAGCCGGTTGCGCAACGCGAAGGCGGTGAGCGAGTTCAGGCCGATGTCCCGGAAGGCCCGGGTGACATCGACGTCCTCGGGCGAGGGGTAGTCCAGGACCGCCGCGACGTCCGCGCGGACGAGGTCCATGAGAACGGTCTCCCGTTCCTCGTCCTCCAGCCCGGCCAGGCGGCGCCGGAGCGTGCTCAGGGCACTCGCGCTCCGCCGCTCCCCCGCCCGGCGGCGTGGCGGCGGCCCGGCGAGTGCGCGCAGGGGCGCGGGCAGGCTCGCGTCGTCGGGCCGGCCGGCCAGGGTGGCCGGGTCCGGGCGGAACAGGACGGCGGTCGGGACGTCGAGGGCGCACGCGGCGTCGAACAGCTCCAGGCCCGCCGACCGGGGAAGCGGTGCGGCACCCGCTGGGACGCCGCCGACCGTGCTGCCGCCGGCGTCCCAGCGGCCCCACGCCATCGACGCGCCCGGCAGGCCCTGCGCACGGCGGCGCAGGGCGAGCGCGTCGAGGAAGGCGCCGAGCGCGGCCTCGCCGCTGCGGCCGGGCGCGCCCAGGGTGCCGGCCGCGGTCGACAGCAGCAGCAGCGGCACGGGCGCGCCGGGGTCCTGCATTCCGGTCAGCTCGGCGAGGTGCTGGGCCGCACGCATCTCCCGTTCCAGCGTCTCCTGTTCGGCTTCGGCGCCCTCGCGCGGTTCGGGCAGCCGCGCCGCGTGCACGACGGCGGCCGTGGGCCGGCCGGCCGAAGCCCGGCGCAGCAGCGCGGTCACCGCGTCGCGGTCGGTGAGGTCGCAGTCCGTCAGGCTCACCTCGGCGCCCGCCGCGGTGAGCTCGGCCGCGAGCCGGGAGAGGGCCTCGGACCGTGCCGGGTCGGCCAGGAGCAGCCGGCGTACGCCGCGCTCGGCCGCCAGGTGGCGAGCCACGGCGGCCGCGGCCGGACGGGTGGCGCCGGTGACGAGGACGGTGTCCCCGGACCCGCTGAGCAGTCCGCCCTGTCCCACCCGCGTCGGCACGGCGGTCAGCCGCGGGACGCGCACGGCGCCGCGGACGACGGCCAGCTGCGGCTCCGGCAGTGACAGCGCGGCGGGCAGGGCGCGCCAGGAGGCGCGTGCGCCGTCCAGGTCGGCGAGGACCAGCCGGCCGGGGGCGACCAGGTGGAAGGAGCGGATCAGTCCCCAGACGGCTGCCGCCGCGACCTGCGGTCCCTCGGGCCCGTCCGCGGCGCTGAGCGCGCCACGGGTGAGGAGGACCAGCCGCATGTCGGCGAACCGCTCGTCCGCCAGCCACTCGGCGGCCAGCTCGGCTGTCTCGCGCACCGATTTGGCGATGTCGTCGGACACCGGCGGCAGACCGGTGAGCACGGCCTCGGGGGCGGGCACACCGGAGTCGAGGGCTTTGGCGAGGGCGGCGAGGCCGTCGTGGGCCTCGGTGTAGACGCCGGCCTTCATCAGAGCGGCGCGGGCGCCGAGCGCATCGGGGCCGACGAGCGCCCAGCGGGGCTTGGCCCGGGGCGTCTCGCCCCCGGCCTCCGGCCATTCCAGACGGAACAGCGGGCCGCCGCAGGCGGCGGTGAGCTGCGCGCGGTCCCCCGGGGCCAGGCGGATCGCGCCGACCGACACGACAGGCAGGCCCAGGTCGTCGGCGGCCTCGACGGAGACGGTGTCCGTGCCGGTCCGGGTCAGCCGGACCCGCAGCGCTGTGGCGCCCTCGGCGTACAGGGCCACCTGGTGCCACGAGTCGGGCACCGGCGAAGCGCCGAACCCGCTCTCCCCGGCGACCGGCAGCGCGCGCAGCGCCGTGTCCAGCAGCGCCGGGTGCAGCGCGTGATTCCCGCCTTCCTGGGTGTCGGTCAGCGCGACCTCTGCGAACAGGTCCTCGCCACGACGCCACAGTCCGCGCAACCCCTCGGGGGCGGGCAGCGCGTCGAGGACGACACGTTCGGCTTCGGCGGGCGGCCACAGTTCCAGGTCGAAGCAGGCCCGGGTCTCGCCGGTGCGCAGCACGGCGCGGGCGTTGAGGGCCCAGGCGGTGCCGGGCAGGGCGCCTGCGGGCCGGGAGTGGATCCGCAGGGGCCGTTCCCCCGACGCGCGGGGATCGCCTACGGTGATCCGCAGCCGGACTTCGTCCTCCTCGGGCACCACGAGAGCCGCCTGGGTGGTGAGTTCGGCGATGCGGTCGCACCCGACACGGTCCCCGGCCTGCACGGCGAGTTCCAGCAGGACCGTCCCGGGGACGGCGACCGGTCCCGTCGCCGCCGGGCCGGAACCGCACGGCAGGTTCGCCCGGGACAGGGTGCCGGTGAGCAGCAGGCCGCCGGGGTCGGGCAGTTCGACGCACGTGTCCAGCAGGGGGTGCCGGTGCTCGGGCCCGTCGGCCGTGGGCTCGGGCTGCTGCGCCATCCAGTATCGGCGGCAGGCGAAGGCGTAGGTGGGCAACGGCACGCGCCTCGCCCCGGTGGGGGCGAGTACCTCCTCCCAGTCGATCTCGACGCCCCGGACGTGCAGTCGGGCGAGGAGCGTCATGAGGTCCGGCCCGTCCGGGCCGCCGAGCGGCAGCAGATCCGCGTCCGCCTCGGTGCCCGGGGCCGTCGCCCCGACGACGATGATCGTCTTGTGCCCGCTGTCGACGAGCGTGTGCAGCGCGGCCGCGGTGTCGGTGGGCGGTTCGGTGAGAGAGGCGGCCCACTGGTCGGCCGCGGTCGCCCGGGCCGGGTGGAGCAGGCCGCCGGTCGCGGCGGAGGCGAGCGGCACCTCGGCGGCGTCGAAGCGGACCGGGGGCACCGCCGTGTCCGTCGCACCGCTGTGGTGGGCGGCAAGGCGGGCGCCGGTCTCCAGCGGGATCAGTCCGGCGGCGCAGGCGGCGGCGATCTCGCCGTACGACTGCCCGCCGACCGCCCCGGGTTCGACGCCAAAGGCGCGCAACTGGGCGGCGAGCGCGACGGCCACCGCCCAGCCGACCGGCCCGGCGATCTCCGGCCTGTCCTGCCAGCCTGGGGCGGTGCGGCCGGCCAGGAGGTCGGCAGGAGTCCAGTCGACCAGCGCGGACAGGGCACGCCCGCATGCCGTGAGGGTCTCGGCGAACACCGGGCAGGAGTCTGCCAGGGCCGCCGCGCCCGCGGTCCAGCGGGCGTCGGCGGGCGGGAAGGCCAGTGCGACGGACGGTGGGACGGTGCCGGTGCCGACGGTGCCGGTGACGACGGGGGCGGCGAGCCCGTCCTGCGGACGGGCCGGGGCGGCGGGTCCGAGGGCGGTGCCGTCTGCGAGTGCCGTCAGGGTGCGCAGGGCCTCGTCGTGGTCCGTGACGGTGAGCACCGCCCGGTGCTCCAGCGCGGACCGGGTGGTGGCCAGCGACAGGGCCGTGTCGAGGAGGCGGGGCGCCTGCGTGCCGGCGAGGAGGGTGTGCAGCCGGGCCGCCTGTCCCCGCAGCGCCTCGGGACTGCGGGCGGACAGCGGCAGGGGGATGCCTCCGGGGGGCATGCGGACCCCGGGCGGGGTGCCGTCGGCGCTCCGGGTGCCGACCGGGGCGTCGGTGCTGTGGACGGGGTGTTCCCCGGCCACGGGCGGCTCTTCGACGATCACGTGGGCGTTGGTGCCGCTGATGCCGAACGACGAGACAGCGGCCCGGCGGGGGCTCTCGCCCTGCGGCCAGGGCACGTCCTCGCGCAGCAGCTGCACCGCTCCGGCGGACCAGTCGACGTGGGAGGAGGGCCGGTCGGTGTGGAGGGTGCGGGGCAGCACGCCGTGCCGCATCGCCATGATCATCTTGATCACGCCGCCGACCCCCGACGCCGCCTGACTGTGCCCGATGTTGCCCTTCATCGACCCCAGCCACAGGGGCCGTTCGCGGCCCTGGCCGTAGGTGGCGACGACGGCCTGGGCCTCGATCGGGTCGCCGAGCGGGGTGCCCGTGCCGTGTGCCTCGACGGCGTCGACGTCGGCCGGCCGGAGCCCGGCGGAGGCCAGGACCTGGCGGATGAGTCGCTGTTGTGCGGGGCCGCTGGGTGCGGTGAGGCCGTTGGAGGCGCCGTCCTGGTTGACGCCGCTGCCCGCGATACGGGCGAGCACGGGGTGGCCGTGGCGCCGGGCGTCTGAGAGCCGTTCCAGCAGCAGCAGGCCCACGCCCTCTGCCCAGTTGGTGCCGTCGGCGTCCTCGGCGAAGGGCTTGCACCGGCCGTCCGCCGCGAGCGTGCGCTCCCGACTGAAGGCGACATAGGGGTCGGGCCGGGACATGACGGCGACGCCGCCGGCCAGCGCCAGGCCGCACTCGCCGGCGCGCAGGGCCTGTGCCGCCAGGTGCAGGGCGACCAGTGAGGAGGAGCAGGCGGTGTCCACCGCGACGGAGGGGCCCTCCAGGCCGAAGGCGTACGACATGCGGCCTGCGGCCACGTTGCCCGCGGTGCCCATCTGCATGCCGGACGCGTAGTCGTGGTAGGTCACGCCCGCGAACACGCCGGTGCGGCTGCCCTTGAGGGAGGCGACCGGAATCCCCGCGCGTTCGAACACCTCCCAGGCGGTCTGGAGCAGAAGCCGTTGCTGCGGGTCCATGGCGAGCGCCTCGCGGGGCGAGACGCCGAACAGTCCCGCGTCGAAGTCGCCCGCGTCGTGGAGGAATCCCGCCTCGCGGACGTAGGTGGTGCCCGGGCGGTCGGAGTCCGGGTCGTACAGGGCACCGAGGTCCCAGCCGCGATCTGCGGGGAAGGGCCCGAGGCCTTCGGCGCCGGAGGCGACCAGCCGCCACAGTGCCTCGGGTGAGTCCGCTCCGCCCGGGTAGCGGCAGCCCATGGCGACGATCACGACCGGGTCGTCGTCGGCCGCGCCGGCGGACGGCCGGACGGGGGCGTCGCCGGCGTCGGTGCGCCGGGTGGTGTCCACCCCGAGTTCGGCCGCGAGGTGGGCGATCAGGTCGGCCGGGGTCGGGTGGTCGTAGGCGAGGGTGGCGGGCAGGTGCAGTCCGGTCTCCTGCGCCAGCCGGTTGCGCAGGTTGACGGCGGCCAGCGAGTCGAACCCCAGCTGCTTGAACGGTTTGCCGGTGCTCACCGCCCCGCTCTCGTCGTATCCGAGGAGGGCGGCGACCTCGCCGGTGACCAGATCGGCCACGGCGCGCCGGCGCCGGGTGCGCGGCAGGGACGCAAGCCGCCGGGCGAATCCGCCGCCCCGCCCCTCGGTGGCGCCGGCGCCTCGGCGGACGGTGCCCCGCAGCAGCCCCCTGAGCAGCGGCGGCAGTGCACCGGCTTCGGCACGGGACCGCAGCACGGCGGGGTCGAGCCGCATCGCCAGCAGCAGCGCTCTGTCGGCGGCGGTGCCGGCGTCGAACAGGGACATGCCGTGCTCGGCGGAGAGGGCGATCACCCCCTGGGCCGACGTCCGGGCCGTGACGGTCGGATCGAGGCCGGCCGTCATCCCGCCCATCCGCTCCCAGGGCCCCCATGCCAGCGAGGTCATCGGCAGTCCGGTGGCCCTTCGGTGCTGGGCGAGAGCGTCCAGGAAGGTGTTGGCCGCGGCGTAGTTCGCCTGCCCGGGATTGCCCAGCAGACCGGCCGCGGAGGAGAACACCACGAACGCGGAGAGGCCGTGGTGACGGGTCAGCTCGTGCAGATGCACGGCTGCGGTCGCCTTGGCGGCGAAGACGCCGGCCAGGCGGTCCGGGGTGAGGGAGGTGAGCAGAGCGTCGTCGAGGACACCGGCGGTGTGCACGATCGCGCCGACCGGGTGCCCGGCCGGGACGGAGGCGAGCAGCGCGGCCAGCGCCGCCCGGTCGGAGACGTCGCACGCCTCGACCCGCACCTGAGCACCGAGCTCGGTCAGTTCCTCGCGCAGGGCGGTGGCACCCGCGGCGTCGGGGCCGGAGCGGCTGACCAGCAGCAGCCGCCGTACGCCGTGCGCCCTCACCAGGTGCCGGGCCGCGAGGGCGCCCAGCGCACCGGTGCCGCCGGTGATCAGGACCGTCCTGTCCGGGCCGAACGGAACGGCTTCCCCGGCGGGCCGACGTGCGCGGACGGCTCGGGGGGCGAGCAGTGTCCCCTCGCGCACGGCGAGTTGGGGCTCGTCGTGCCGGACGGCGGACGGGGGCAGGTGGCCCGGGGTGTCCTGGTCGACCAGGAGGAAGCGGCCCGGATGCTCGGACTGGGCGGTGCGCACCAAGCCCCAGACGGGGGCGTGGACGAGGTCGGGTACCGGGTCGTCGGGGCCGGCCGCGACGGCGTTCCGGGTGAGGACCACCAGCCGTGCGGCGTCGAGGCGTTCGTCGGCCAGCCACTCCTGGAGGGTGGTCAGCACGGCGGCCGTGGCGTCGCGGGCCGCGGCGGCGAGAGCCTCGCCGCCGTCGGCGGGGTGGGCGCCGGGAGCGAGGCCGTCCCGGGCCGTGCCGTCGGTCGCGTGGGAGGCTTCCCCATCGGCGGGTCCGAGGCTGAGGACGACGGTCGTCGGGGCGGTGGCTCCCTCGTCGAGCGCGGCGCGCAGGGCGTCGAGGTCGGGCAGGGCGCCGGCGGGAGTCCCGCTGCCGGTGAGGCGGGCGGCGAGGTCGGCGGCACCCGGGCCGAGTACCGTCCATGCCCCGGGTTCCGGGTGACCGCCGCCGGGGTCGGCGTCCGGGCCGGACACCGGCTGCCAGTGCAGGGCGTAGAGCCCGTCGACGGGGGTGTCGGTGGCGAGACCGGCCGCGGGAACACCGGTCAGGGTGAGGGAGTCGACGGTTGCGAGCGGCCGTCCCGCAGTGTCCGTCAGGGCGAGGGAGACCTGGTCGGTGCCCGCGCCGGAGATCCGCATCCGTGCGGCGCGCGCCCCGGTGGCGTGCAGGGTCACGCCCCGCCAGTCGAGGGGCAGCGGGACCTGCCCCGGGTCCGGCTCGGGCCCGGTTCCCACGGCCGCCTGGACGGCGGCGTCGAGCAGCACGGGGTGCAGTGCGAAGGCGCCGGCCTCCTCCTCGCGCGGCCCGTCCGGCAGGACCACGTCGGCGAACAGGTCACCGCCGCTGCGCCACAGCGCACGCACCGCGCGGAAGGCCGCGCCGCAGGAGTGGCCGCGCCGGGACAGCTCGACGTACAGGTCGTCGACGTCGACCGGTTCGGCCCGCTCGGGCGGCCACATCTCGGTGCCGGCCGGGCCGGGCGCGGGCCGGGCCTCGCCCGTGAGGGTGCCCTCGGCGTGGCAGCGCCAGGGCTGGTCGGTGGTGTCGTCCTCCGGCCGGGAGTGGACACTCACACGGCGCCGTCCCGTGTCGTCGGGCGCGCCCACCAGGATCTGCACGCGCACGGCGCCTCGCTCGGGCAGGGGCAGCGGGTCCCGGAGGGCCAGGCTCTCCAGGACGGTGCAACCGTCCTCGTCGCCTGCCCGGACCGCGAGTTCCACGAGGACGGACGCGGGCAGCAGCGCGGCGCCGGCCGTCTCCCGGTCGGCGAGCCAGGACAGGGACCGCGCGGAGAGGCGTCCGGTGAGCAGGACGCCTCCGGCGTCGGCGAGTTCGACGGCGGCGCCGAGCAGCGGGTGCCGGGCGGCTCCCAGCCCTGCCGCCCGGATGCCGGCGGCGCCGGAGGGGCCGGCGGGCAGCCAGGCGCGGCTCCGCTGGAAGGCGTAGGTCGGCAGCGGTTCCGCCGGTGCGGCCGGGCCGTCGGAACCGGTGACACGGCCGGCCCAGTCGACGGCCGCGCCCCGCGTGTGCAGGGCGGCGAGCGCGCTCTCGAAGGCGAGCGGCCCGGGCCGGTCCTTGTCCTGCGCGGGTACGACGAGTGGGCCGTCCTGGTCGGGCAGGCTCTCGGCCGCCAGGGCCGTCAGGGTGCCGTCGGGGCCGAGTTCCAGGCAGCGGGTGACGCCGAGTCCGGTCAGCGCGCCGACACCGTCGGCGAACCGGACGGCGTGCCGGACGTGCCGGACCCAGTACTCGGGGTCGGTCAGGTCCTCGGGGTCGGCCGGGCGGCCGGTGAGGTCGGAGACGACGGTCAGCCGCGGCGGGTGGAACTCCAGCGACTCCGCGATACGGCGGAAGTCCCGCAGCATCGGTTCCATGAGCGGCGAGTGGAAGGCGTGGCTGACACGCAGGGGGGTGACGCGGTCTCCCTGTGTCCTCACCCGTTCCGCGATCTCCTCGACGTCCGCGGCGGTGCCGGAGATCACGGTGGCACGCGGTCCGTTGACGGCGGCGACGCCCACACGGTCGGCACGCCCCTCCAGCAGGGGCAGCACCTCGGCCTCGGCACGTTGCAGGGAGCACATCGCGCCGTCGCGGGGCAACGCCTGCATCAGCCGCCCCCGGGCCACCACGAGGCGGCAGGCGTCGGACAGGGACCACACGCCCGCCACGTGGGCGGCGGCCAGCTCACCGACGGAGTGGCCGAGCAGGACGTCGGGGCGCACGCCGAAGGACTCCGCGAGCCGGAACAGGGCGACCTCGAGGGCGAACAGGGCCGGCTGCGCATACTCGGTGCGGTCGAGCACATCGGAGTCCGCGCCGAACACCACCTCGTGCAGCGGGCGTTCGAGAGCGGCGTCGGCTTCGGCGCACACCGCGTCGAAGGCGTCCGCGAACACCTCGTAGGTGTCGTACAGGTCCCTCCCCATGCCGGGGCGCTGGGATCCCTGTCCGGCGAAGAGGAAGGCGGTGCGCCCCGCCGTGCCGGCGGAGCCCGTGAGCAGGCCGGACCGCGCATGGCCGGCGGCCAGTGCGTCCAGGCCGCGCAGCAACTCCTCTCGGCCGGCGCCGAGGACGACGGCCCGCTCCTCGAACACGGACCGGGTGGTGAGCAGCGCGGCAGCGGTACGTGCGGGGTCGGCACCGGGCCGGGCGCGGACGAACGCGGCGAGCCTGCGGGCCTGCTCGCGCAACGCGGCGGAGGTCCGGCCCGTGATCACGCAGGGCACGGTCCCGGACGGCAGGCGCAGCGCCGCGGGCTCGGGGGCGGGCGCGTCGGGGTCGGCGGGCGGCTCGTCCGGGGCCCGTTCGAGGACGACGTGGGCGTTGGTGCCGGAGACACCGAACGCGGAGACTCCGGCCCGGCGCGGCCGGTCGCCCACCTCGGGCCAGTCGGTGTTCTCGTGCAGCAGTTCCAGGGCTCCGGCCGACCAGTCCACCCGCGAGGACGGCTCCTCGGCATGCAGGGTGCGCGGCAGGACGCCGTGCCGCATCGCCAGCACCATCTTGATCACACCCGCCACACCGGCCGCCGCCTGCGTGTGCCCGATGTTCGACTTCACCGACCCCAACCACAACGGCCGCTCACGCTCACGGTCCCGGCCGTAGGCGGCGATCAACGCCTGCGCCTCGATCGGATCACCCAGCCGCGTACCCGTGCCATGCGCCTCCACCGCATCCACATCACCCGGCGAAAGCCCCGCCGACGCCAACGCCGCACGAATGACCCGCTGCTGCGACGGACCGTTCGGCGCCGTCAACCCGTTCGACGCACCGTCCTGATTGACCGCACTGCCCCGCACCACCGCCCACACCCGATGCCCGTTGCGACGCGCATCCGACAACCGCTCCACCACCAGAACACCGACACCCTCACCCCACCCCGTACCGTCCGCACCCTCCGCGAACGCCTTGCACCGCCCGTCCGACGCCAACCCACGCTGCCGCGAGAACTCCACGAACGCACCCGGCGTCGACATCACCGTCACCCCACCCGCCAACGCCAGATCACACTCACCAGCCCGCAACGCCTGCACCGCCAGATGCAACGCCACCAACGACGACGAACACGCCGTGTCCACCGTCACCGCAGGCCCCTCCAGCCCCAACACGTACGACACCCGACCCGACAACACCGACGCGGTGATGCCGGTGGTCAGGTGGCCGTCGGACTCCTCGGGCCGGCCCAGCATGAGGGCGAGGTAGTCCTGGCCGTTGGTGCCCATGAACACGCCGGTCCGGCTGCCACGCAGGGTGCCCGGTTCGATGCCGGAGCGTTCCAGTGCCTCCCAGGACGTCTCCAGCAGCAGCCGCTGCTGGGGGTCCATGGTCATGGCCTCGCGCGGGGAGATGTCGAAGAACGTGGAGTCGAACAGGGGCGCGTCGTAGAGGAAGGCTCCCTGGCGGGCGTACGTGGTGCCGGTGCCGCCCGCCGGGTCGAGGACGCCGTCCAGGTCCCAGCCCCGGTCGGCGGGGAATCCGGCGACGGTGTCGCGGCCTTCGGCGAGCAGGTGCCAGAACTCCTCGGGGGTGTCCGCGCCGCCGGGGAAGCGGCAGCCGAGGCCGACGATCGCGACGGGTTCATGGCGGCTCGCTTCGGCGTCATGAAGGCGCTTGCGAGTCTGGCGGAGATCCGCCGTCACCCTTTTCAGGTAATCCCGCAGCTTCTCTTCATTGCTCGCCATCGTGCTCCACTTCCTCGCGAAAGCCGTGAACGGTGCCGTCGCCCGGGCCGGGGTCAGGAGATTCCGAGTTCCTTGTCGATCAGGTCGAACATCTCGTCGTCCGTCGCCGTGTCCAGTGCGGTGGCCGCGTCGTCCGTCTCGTCGCCGGGGTGGGTGTCGGTGCCGCTCCACACCGCCAGCAGGTGCCGCAGCTTGGCCGTGATCTCCTGGTGGGCTTCGCCGCTGGTCCTGTCTGCGACCTCGGCCTCTGCGGCGAGGGTCCGGGCCAGGCGGTCCAGGTCGGCGACGACTCCCGTCCCGGCGCCCGCGGTGCCGTCGGGTCCGGTGAGTTCGGCGTCCAGGTACCGGGCGACGTCCACCGGGGCCGGGTGGTCGAACACCAGGGTGGCGGGCAGGCGCAGCCCGGTGGCGGCGCCGAGCCGGTTGCGCAGTTCGACGGCGGTCAGGGAGTCGAAGCCGGCCTCGCGGAAGGGTCGGGCCGGGTCGACCGCGTCCGTACGAGCGTGGCCGAGGACCGCGGCCGCCTGTTCCCGCACCAGGTCGGCGAGGGCGGCGGACCGTGCGGCGGCGTCGAGTCCGGTGAGCCGCCCGCGCAGCGTGTCGGCGTCGGCCCGTGACCCGGCGTCCCGCAGCCCGGCCTCGGCCTCGGGGACGCCGGCCAGCAGGGCGGTGGGCCGGCCCGCCGCGAACGCGGGGGCGAATCGCGCCCAGTCGACCCGGGCCACGACCGCGGCCGGCCCGCCGCCGGCCGCCAGCCGTTCCATCGCCACCACCGCCAGTTCGGGGTCGAGGCCGGTCAGCCCCCGGCGGCGCAGGTACTCCTCGATACCACCGCCGGCGGCCATGCCGTCCTCCGCCCACGGCCCCCAGGCCACGGAGGTGGCGGGCAGCCCGGCTGCTCGGCGCCGTTCGGCGAGGGTGTCCAGGTAGGCGTTGGCCGCGGCGTAGTTGCCCTGGCCCGGCGAGCCGATGGCTCCGGCGAACGACGAGAACAGCACGAACGCCGACAGAGCGCGGTCCCTCGTCAGCTCGTCGAGGTGACGGGCGGCGACGGCCTTGGCCCGCAGCACGGCCGTGAACCGTTCGGGGGTGAGCGTGTCGATCAGTCCGTCGTCGAGCAGGCCCGCGGTGTGTACGACGGCGTCCACGGGGTGGCGGTGGAGCAGTGCCGCGAGGGCGTCGCGGTCGGCGGCGTCGCAGGCCTCGAACGTCACGCGGACGCCCTGTGCGGTCAGGTGGTCGCGGAGTTCGGGGGCGCCGGGGGCGTCGGGGCCGCGTCGGCTGAGGAGGACGAGGTGCTCGGCGCCGCGGGCGGCTGCCCAGCGGGCGACCCGGGCGCCGAGCGCGCCGGTGCCGCCCGTGATCAGGACGGTGCCCGAGGGGCACCAGCCGGCGCCGGGGCTCGCGGGGGTCGTGCGGGTGATCCGGCGCCCGAACACGCCGGTCGCCCGGATCGCCACCTGGTCCTCTCCGGCGCGGCCCGTGAGCACGCCGACCAGGCGGCCGACCGCGCGCCGGTCGACGACCGGGGGCAGGTCGACCAGACCGCCCCAGCGGTCCGGCTGCTCCAGCGCCGCGACCCGGCCGAGTCCCCACACGGCGCCCTGGGCGGGATCGGGCGCCCGGTCGGAGCGGTTGACCGAGACGGCGCCCTCCGTCAGCACCCACACCGGAGCGGTGATGCCGGTGTCGCCGCAGGCCTGGAGCAGTACGGCGGTGGCGGCGGGGCCGCCCGGGAGGCGGCCGGCGCCCCGGGAGCCGCCGTTGCCGGTGGTGCCGTGCGTGCCGGAGCCCGTGCCGTCGGAGCCGGCGGTCGCCTCGCCGTCGGTGCCCGCGGCGGTCGCGGGCTCGGTGCCCACGGCCCTCCCGCCGTCGGGGGCATCCTCGGGTTGCCGGTCGGCCAGGGCGAGGAAGGACAGCACGCCCGCGACCGGTTCGTCCCCGGCCGCCGCGGTCAGCAGCCTGCTCAGTTCCACCCGTCCGGTGCCGGGTTCCCAGGTGACCGGGACCGGCTCGGTGCCGCCCGCCGCCAGACCGTCCAGGACGGAGCTGCCGACCGCGTCGTCGTGCGCCCCGGCGGGCAGGACTGCCAGCCAGCGACCCGACAGGGCGCTTCCCGAGATCGTACCGAGCGGTTTCCAGTCGGCGCCGTACAGCCAGTCGTCGACGCGTGACTGCTCCTGCCGTCCGTGCCACCAGGTCCTCATCGCGGGCAGCAGCCCGTCCAGCGCTTCCTGCGGCACGCCGAGCGAGGCGGCCAGCGCCTGGGCGTCACCGCGTTCCACGGCGGTCCAGAACCCCACGTCCGCGCGATCGGCGCAGGCCGTGCCGGTCCGGCCTCCGGGCGCGGCTCCCTCCGGCCAGAACCGTTCGTGGGCGAAGGCGTAGGTGGGCAGGTCGACGACGGTCGCGCCGGTGGGGGAGAAGAAGGCGCTCCAGTCCATGTGCCCGCCGTGCAGGCGCAGTTCCGCCAGGGCCGAGAGCAGACTCACCGGTTCCGGGCGGTCTTTGCGCAGGAGGGGCGTCAGCAGGTGGCCGTGGCCGTCCAGCCCGGTGTGGGCGAGCGCGGTGAGCGTGCCGTCGGGGCCCAGTTCGAGGAACCGGCCGACGCCCTGTTCGTCCAGGCTGCGCACGGCGTCGGCGAACCGGACGGGGCGGCGCACGTGCTCCACCCAGTACTCGGCCGACGTCAGCTCCGCGGCGGTGGCCGGCTCGCCGGTCAGCGTGGAGACGACGGGGATGCGGGGCGTCGCGTAGGCGAGGCTCTCGGCCACGGCGCGGAAGTCGTCGAGCACGGGTTCCATCAGCGGGGAGTGGAAGGCATGGCTGACGCGCAGCACCGTGACCTTGCGTTCCTGGGCGCGGAAGCGGCCGGCCACCTCCTCGACGGCGTCGGCGGCACCGGACACCACCACGGACTGCGGGCCGTTGACCGCGGCGATGCCCACGTCCTCACCGAGGAGCGGCAGCACCTCGTCCTGCGAGGCCTGGACGGCGATCATGGCACCGCCCTCGGGCAGGGCCTGCATCAGGCGCCCGCGCGCCGCGACCAGCCGGCAGGCGTCCTCCAGTGACCAGACCCCGGCGACGTGTGCCGCGGCGATCTCGCCGATGGAGTGTCCCGCGAGCACGTCGGGCCGTACTCCCCAGGACTCCAGCAGCCGGAACAGGGCCACTTCGAGGGCGAACAGGGCGGGCTGGGCGTACTCGGTGCGGTGCAGCGCGTCCGCGTCGTCGCCGAAGACGACGTCCCGGAGGTCGAAGGGCAGTTCGGCCTGTACAGCGTCGATGGTGTCCGCGTAGACCGGGAACCGTTCGTACAGTTCCCGGCCCATGCCGAGGCGTTGCGCGCCCTGGCCCGCGAAGAGGAAGGCGAGCCGGCGGTCCGGGCGGCCGGGGGCACCGAGGAGGACGCCGGGGTCGCTCTCGCCCGCCGCGAGGGCCCGCAGACCGCGCAGCAGTTCGTCGCGGTCTGCCGCGAGGAGCACCGCGCGGTGGTCCATCCATGGCCGCAGTGTGGAGGACAGGCCCAGGTCTCTCAGCCGCAGGCCGGTGTCGGTGGCGACGCGGGCCCGCAGCCGTTCGGCCTGCCCGCGCAGGGATTCCTCCGAGGCCGCGGACAGCAGGACCGGCGTCACGGGCGATTCGGTCGTGCCGGCAGGTGGTTCGGCCGCCGTCTCGGTGCCGGGGGCCTGTTCGACGATGACATGTGCGTTGGTGCCGCTGATACCGAAGGACGACACGCCGGCCCGCCGTGGGCGGTTCCCGGACCGCGGCCACTCGACGTTCTCGGTGAGCAGGGCGATGTCACCGGCCGTCCAGTCGATGAACGGCGACGGCTCGTCGGCGTGCAGGGTCCGCGGCAGCAGCCCGTGCCGCATCGCCATCACCATCTTGATCACACCGCCGACGCCGGCCGCGGCCTGCGTGTGGCCGACGTTCGACTTCAAGGAGGCAAGCCACAGGGGGCGTTCGCGGTCCTGGCCGTAGGTGGCGAGGAGAGCCTGGGCCTCGATCGGGTCGCCGAGCGGGGTGCCCGTGCCGTGCGCCTCGACGGCGTCCACGTCGGCGGGCTTCAGCCCGGCGCCGGCCAGCGCCTGCCGGATCACCCGTTCCTGTGCGGGGCCGTTGGGCGCCGTGAGGCCGTTGCTGGCGCCGTCCTGGTTGACGGCGGAACCGGCGACGACGGCCAGCACACGGTGGCCGTTGCGGCGGGCGTCCGACAGCCGCTCCAGCACCAGCATGCCGATGCCCTCGGACCAGGCCGTGCCGTCGGCTCCGGCACCGAAGGACTTGCAGCGGCCGTCGGAGGCGAGGCCCCGCTGCTGGCTGAAGTCGACGAAGGTGTCCGGGGTGGACATCACCATCACCCCGCCGGTGAGGGCCAGATCGCACTCCCCGGCCCGCAGGGACTGGGCCGCCAGGTGGAGGGTGACCAGGGAGGACGAGCAGGCTGTGTCGACCGTCATCGCCGGGCCCTCCAGGCCGAAGGTGTAGGCGATGCGGCCGGAGTGGACACTGCTGGTGTTGCCGGTCAGCAGATAGCCGTCGGAGTCGTGCTCCGCCTCGCGCAGGCAGGAGTGGTAGTCCTGGCCCATGACGCCGGCGAACACCCCGGTGCGGCTGCCGCGGAGGGCTGTCGGGTCGATCCCGGCCCGTTCGAACACCTCCCAGGACACCTCCAGCAGCAGCCGCTGCTGGGGGTCCATGGCCAGGGCCTCGCGCGGTGAGATCCCGAACAGCCCGGCGTCGAAGGACGCGGCGTCGTAGAGGAAGCCGCCACGCCGGACGTAGGTCTTGCCGAGCCGGCCGGGCTCGGGATCGTAGAGGTCCTCCAGGTCCCAGCCGCGGTCGGCCGGGAAGTCACCGATCGCGTCGCCGCCCTCGGTGACCAGCCGCCACAGGTCCTCCGGCGACTCGACTCCGCCGGGATAGCGGCAGGCCATCCCGACGACGACCACAGGGTCGTCGTGCACGCCCTGCCGGGCGGGCAGTGCCTCGCCTCGTGTCCCGGCCGCCGCGTCGCCGGCGAGCGCGATCAGCAGGTGCCGGGCGAGCGCGGCGGGTGAGGGGTGGTCGAAGACCAGGGTCGCGGGCAGCCGCAGCCCGGTGGCGGCGTTGACGCGGTTGCGCAGCTCGACGGAGGTGAGGGAGTCGAAGCCGAGCGCCTTGAACGCCTGGCCGGGCGTGACGTCGTCGACCGAGGCGTGGCCGAGTACCTGCGCCACCAGGTCGCGGACCAGCTCCAGCAGGTGCGGTTCGCGTTCCGCGGCGGGCAGGACGGACAACCGCGCCCGCAGTGCGTCGCCACCGGCCCCGTGCCCGCCGGTGTGTGCGGCGCGCCGCCCCGGGCCGCGCACCAGGCCCCGCAGCAGCGCGGGAACGGCGGGCAGTTCGCGCAGGGCGCGGAAGTCCAGGTCGACCGGCAGGAGCAGCGCGCCCGGGGGGTTCCGCAGCACCGCGTCCAGGACGGCGAGGCCGTGGTCGACGGCGAGCGGGCGGACCCCGCCGCGGGCCATGCGCCGCAGATCGCTCGTGGCGAGCCCGCCGGTCATGCCCGCTCCGGGCTCCCACGGGCCCCAGGCGAGGGAGAGGGCGGGCAGTCCGAGCGTGCGGCGGCGCAGCGCGACGGCGTCCAGGTAGGCGTTGGCGGCCGCGTAGTTGGCCTGTCCGGCGCCGCCGAAGGCGCCGGAGACCGAGGAGAACAGCACGAACGCGGCCAGGTCCAGGTCGCGGGTGAGTAGGTCGAGGTGGTCGGCGGCGTCCGCCTTGGGGCGCAGCACTGTCCGCAGCCGTTCCTCGGTCAGCGATGCCACCACGCCGTCGTCGACGACGCCCGCCGTGTGGACGACCCCGGTCAGCGGGCGATCGGCGGGGACCGCGGCGAGCAGCGCCTCCAGCTGCGCGCGGTCAGCCACGTCGCAGGCGGCGACCGTCACCTCGGCGCCCAGTCCGGTCAGTTCCGCGGCGAGTTCGGCGGCCCCGGGCGCGTCCGGACCGCGCCGGCCCGCGAGCAGCAGGTGGCGTACGCCGTGCTCGGCGACCAGCCGCCGGGCGACGAGAGCGCCCAGGCCGCCGGTGCCGCCGGTGACGAGGACGGTGCCGTCGGCGAGACGGGCGCGGCGGGGAGACGAGGGCGGGACGGCGGCGTCCGCGGTGGCGGATGCGTCCGCCGTGGTGGCGGGGTCGTCGGTGTCCGTGGCCCCCGCCGGGGTGCCGGTGCCGGGGAGTGTGCTCGCGCCGGTGCCTCCGTCGACGGTGGCGCCGGTGCCCGTGGGGTCCGGAGTGGCGAGGGGTTCCGGGACGAGGCGCGGGACGAGCACGGTGCCCTCGCGCAGGGCGACCTCGGTCTCCTCCGTCGCTGCGCCGGGCCGGGTGAGCAGGGCGAGCAGCGCTTCCCGGGACTCTGGGGAGCCATCCAGGTCGGCCAGGGCCAGGCGGCCGGGATTCTCGGTCCGGGCCGAGCGCACCAGCCCCCACAGGGCGGCCTGTGCCGGATCCGGTTCCTCCTGCGCGTCCGCCACCACCGCGTCCCGCGTGACGACGACGAGACGGCTGTCGGTGAACTCGTCGGCCGCGAGCCATTCCTGTATGCGGGCGAGCGCGTCGGAAAGGACGGCGTACGCGGCGTCGGCGGCGTGCCCGAACGGGTCGGTCGCCGGGGGGCGGAGCGAGGGCAGCAGCACCGTCCGGGGCGCGGGGTCGCCGTCGTGCACGGCCCGTGTCAGCTCGGACCAGGTGCGGACCGGGAGCACGCCGGCGAGGGCGGCGGTCGCCTCGTCGTCCTCGCCGGCACGGTCCGCGAGGACGACCACGGCGCCCGTGTCCGGCACGGCTTCGCCGGCGGTGGTGCGCGCCGGAGGGGACACGGGGATCCAGTCGATCCGGTACGTGCCGGAAGGGGCCTCCGAGTACCGCTCGGCCGTCGGGCCGGACGGGATCTCGCGCAGGGTGAGCGACTCGACCGCGGCGACCGCGCGTCCGGCCGGGTCGGCCAGGTGGAGGGTGACCGCGCCGGTTCCCGCCGGGGCGATCCGCACGCGCAGGGCGCGTGCACCGGAGGCATACAGCGACAGCCCGTTCCAGGAGAAGGGCAGCCGTCCGGCACTTCCCGCCTCGCCGAGGGGACCGAACAGGACGGCGTGCAGGACGGCGTCCAGCAGGGCCGGGTGCACCGCGAACCTGCCGGCGAGCACCTCGTGCTCCTCCGTCAGCGCGACCTCGGCGAACACCTCGTCGCCGCGCCGCCACACCGCGCGCAGTCCCTGGAACACCGGTCCGTACGTCAGCCCGGCCGCCGCCAGGCGCTCGTAGGCGTCGTCGACGGGCCGGGGCTCCGCACCTGCAGGGGGCCACTGAGAGAGGTCGAAGGCAGGCGCGTCGTTGCCGCCTGCCGGGTCCCCTGCCGGAGCGAGCACCCCTTCGGCATGCAGGGTCCACGCCGTGTCGTCCGGGGCCTCGTCGGGACGCGAGTGCACCGCAACGGTGCGGTGCCCCGACGCGTCGGCGGCCCCGACGGTGACCTGCAGGCGGACGGTGCCGTGCTCCGGCACCACCAGCGGCACCGCGATCGTCAGGTCCTCGACCGTGTCGGCGCCCACCTCGGCGCCGGCCCGGAGCGCCAGTTCCGCCCAGCCGGTGCCCGGAAAGACGGCCGCGCCCAGGACGTCGTGGTCCCGCAGCCACGGGTGGGAGCGCACCGAGAGTCGTCCGGTGAGGACCGTTCCTCCGCCCGCCAGGGGGACGGCGGCTCCGAGAAGCGGGTGCCCGGCCGCCCCGAGCCCGGCGGCGGCCAGGTCGCCGGGGCGGTGCGAGGCCGACGGCCAGAACCGCTTCCGCCGGAAGGCGTACGTCGGCAGCTCGACCGGGCGGGCACCGGTGCCGGTGAACAGCACCCGCCAGTCCACGTCACCGCCGTGCGCGAACAGTCCGGCGACGGCGGCCAGCAGGGTCGCCGTTTCCTGCCTGTCCTTGCGCAGCGCGGGGATCAGCACCTCGGTCGTCGACCCGTTCAGGCACTCCTCCGCGAGAGCGGTGAGGGTACCGTCGGGGCCGAGTTCGAGGTAGCGCGTCACGTTCTGCGCGGCGAGGGCGCGTACGGCGCCCGCGTACCGCACGGTTTGCTGCACATGGCCGGTCCAGTACTCCGGAGACATCATCTCTTCGGCGGTCACGACCTCTCCGGTCACCGTGGAGACGAGGGGCATGCCGGGCCGCTCGTACGCCAGGCTGTCGGCCACGGCGCGGAAGTCGGCGAGCATGGGCTCCATCAGCGGCGAGTGGAAGGCATGGCTGACCCGCAGCGCGGTCACCTTGCGGTCCTGGGCGCGGAAGTGGGCCGCGACCTCCTCCACGGCCTCGGCCACGCCCGAGACGACCACCGCCCGCGGACCGTTCACCGCGGCAATACCCACCCGCACACCGTCCAGCAGCGGCAGCACCTCCTCCTCGGACGCCTGCACCGCCACCATCGCCCCACCCGCGGGCAACGCCTGCATCAACCGACCCCGCGCCACCACCAGACGACACGCGTCCTCAAGCGACCACACCCCCGCCACATACGCCGCAGCTATCTCACCGATCGAATGCCCCACCAGCACATCCGGCCGCACACCCCACGACTCCAGCAACCGGAACAACGCCACTTCCAACGCGAACAACGCAGGCTGCGCGAACTCCGTCCGATCCACACACTCGGCATCCCCACCGAACACGACCTCCGCCAGCCCGAACGGCAACTCGGCGTCCACCGCGTCGAAGGCAGCGGCGAACACCGGAAACGCGGCATACAACTCCCGCCCCATACCGACCCTCTGCCCACCCTGACCCGCGAAGAGGAAGGCCGTCCTGCCGGTCCGGGGGTCGGCGCCCTGGACCAGCCCCGGTGCTGCCTTGCCGTCGGCCAGTGCGCGCAGACGGCCGAGCAGTTCGTCCCGGTCGGCGGCGAGAACGACGGCGCGGTGCTCCAGAACCGTGCGGGTCGTGACGGACGCCAGAGCGATGTCGGGCACGCAGGCATCCTCCCCGGCGGAATTCTCCAGCCACGACCGCAGCCGCTCCGCCTGGGCACGCACGGCAGAGCCGTCGGCGCCCGAAAGGATCAGGGGCAGGACGACGGGGCCGGCTTCGGGGGCGGGCACGGGCACCGGGACGTCGGCGGACTCCTCCGGCGTTTCAGGGCCTTCTTCGAGGATGACGTGGGCGTTGGTGCCGCTGATGCCGAACGAGGACACACCCGCCCGACGCGGCCGGTCCTCCGCCCGCTCCCACGCGGTGTCCCGCGTCAGGAGCGCCACGTCCCCGGCCGTCC
>NZ_JAFFZS010000041.1 GCF_016921115.1 Streptomyces actuosus | reverse complement strand
TCCCCGAGCCGGGCAGCCATCGGCTCGACCGACTTTCGTTGCCCGTCGGTCAGCAGTCCCCGCAGGTAGACCTGCCCCCACCGGCGCTGGTCCTTGCGCGCGAACGGCTCGAACACCTCCGCCGCGACGGTCTCCAACTCACCACGCACCACAGCAATCTCGTCCGGAGTCACGCAGACTCAACGCCACGCCGGGCCCACAGGACACGCACCGCCACAACCGACCTGACCAAGCACTACTAGGCGAGGCCCGCGGATGCGGCGGGCCTCCGCCCCATCCGCGGGCGGCGGCGCTGCCGCCGCCGGGCAGCGAGCCGCCCCCGAGATCGGCCGATCCGACCGGGGGAGGTGTCCGCGGGCCGGACCGGCCCGGGCTGCATCAAAGCCGTCCGGCGACCACGGACCGGACGGTCCGTCCGGCAGCCGACCGGTCCGGCGAGGCGGCACGGACTACGGGGAGTGCCGGGGCGAGGGCGAGTGCGCTTCGTCGGCGGCTCGGGCGCAGTGCGGCCAGTCGTGGAAGTCGTGGTCCTTGCTCCACAGGCGTCTGGCCGCCTGGATGTTCCACTCCGGGTCCAGGGCTTTTCGAGGGGTGCCGTCCAGATCGTGCAGACGGGCGTCGGAGATCTGGAAGATGCCCCAGTTCCGGGTGCCGTTGGTGTTGGGAAGGATGTGCAGCGGGTCGAGGAAGGACTGGCAGTCGGCGATGGCCACGGCCGTGTCCGGAGCCTCGGGGAACACCTCCCGGATCCGCTGCCGCACCTTCTCCGGCGGCCAGACGTTCATGCGGACGTGCGAGGAGCGGAGCGCCTTCTTCGTGGACTCCCCGACGACTCCGTTGGGCGGCAGGCCGGCGAGCACCTGGAAGGCCGTGACCCGGCGGAGGGTCTGCGGCCCGAAGTCCCCGTCGACGTCGATGTCCGCGCCCTTGGCGTGCAGCAGTCGCTGCACCTCCCTCGTGCACTCGTCGTGCTGCCCCATGGCGACGACCGGTGAGCAGGCGGGGGAGAACAGCAGGCTGCCGTCGCCCGAACCGCCGGTGCCGTCCCCGGTTCCGGACCCCTCACGCCCGCTCGACAGGGCCAGGGCGGAGACACCGAGTGCCACGACCACGGAGGCGGCGAGGACGGTGGTCAGCAGCCGGCGGCGGCCGGAGCGCCGTACGGGCTTCGGGCCGGCGCCCGCATCCCGAGCGGCGTCGTGGCCCACTTCCGCGGTGCCGGCTGCGGTGAGTGCGCCGATGCGCGCATCATCCGCGGCAGGTGCTCCGAAGTCGGCCGCGGTGTCGTCGCTCGTGACGGTGTCCGTGTCGGGCGCAGGACGATCACGGGCGTCAGCGGCGGCATCCGAGCCGTCGGCGCGCTCCTGCTCGGCGGCCTCATGGGCCCTGGCCTCGTCCGCCAGGGCCCACAGGCGATGGAGCGTCCGCAGTTCGTCCGGAGCAGCTCCGCACACCGTGGCCAGCCGGTGCACGCTGCCGTAGTCCTGGGGCACGGACCGTCCCCGGCAGTACCGGTGCAACGTGGACCCCGGTATCCCGGTCTTCGTGGCGAGGGCCGCGTAGCTCAGCCCGGATCTACTCTTCAGCGCGCGCAGCTGTGCGGCGAACCTCTCGATCTCCGGGTATCCAGGCGGCACTGTTTCCCCCTCCATGCACCTGACAGGATGTTGGTCGGACGTCTCCCGGTCGACACTCTGCCACCAAAGGCATCCCATGGCCGTCCCAACGGCTCAGGAACGCGACAGGCGGACGGCGTCCCACCGTCCCGGCATCCCGATCGGCCTGCCTTCGTTGCCCGCTCCGGCTGCGCATCGCCAGCATCGGGCTGTCCGACACCCCGTTCACGACCTTCGAGGAGATCAGGCTCATGCGCCTCACCCTTCGCCGGCATCGTCGCGCCACCCCGCTCTTCGCGGTGCTCGCCGTCAGCGCCGCCGCAGCCACCGCACTGGCCGTGCCCACCTCGGCGTCGGCGGCACCGTCCGCCGCCACCTCGGTGGACTGCGCGAGCGGCGACGTCTGCTTCTGGACCGGCTTCAACTTCACGGGCAAGAGGTGCGCGTGGTCCGTGGCCGATCCGGACTGGCAGAACGGCGCCATCAGGTGCTCCTGGGCCGCCACCGAGAACGTGAAGTCGGTGTGGAACGCCGGCACCGGCAACTACAGCGGTGTCGCCTACTACACGGGCGCCAACTACAGCCACCGGATCGGCTGCACCAGGCAGCAGCAGGGCGGCAACCTCGCCGGGACGTACAAGGTCCGTTCCCACAAGTGGATCTCGGGCAGCTGCGGCTGAGCCGCACACCGCGCATGCCCGCCAGACGCGGACGCGGCGATCGGTGCGCCGGTGCGAGGACACGCACCGGAACGGTCGCCTTCGGTGGCAGGCCACAGTCTCCGTAGGTGGCTGGAATCCGGTCGAATCCGGGCGTCGGCCTGCCGCGAGGTGGGCCTGGACCGTCGGCCCGCTTTCGGTCGATTGCCTGTGCGGACAGCGCGGGCGAGCAACCGGCGTCGCCGGGAAGCGCAACGACTTCTCGCGGGCGCTGTCAGGCCCTGCCGGGCTTCGGCTTCGGCAGGGCGCCACACGTCCCCGGAACTGTGGCTTCCATCATGGCGAACGCGATCTTGCTCTGCTGAGATCACTGGATGCTCGGCTTCATCCTCCGTGTCCTGCCCTTCTGGATCCGCGAGCCCCTGCTCGTCGTGGTCGGGTCCGCTTTCGGGGCACGCATCATGTATCTCGCCGTCCACGACCAGGATCCGGCAGCGGCCGGTATCGGTGCGGTGTTCCTGGTGTTCACCGCCGTACGCGTCACCATGATGGTCAGGGTCCTGAGGGCGCGCCGGAACCCTGCTCCTGCCGCTTCCACGCACGGGACGGCGGTCTCCGCAGCCGTCCAGGCTCCGGCCGGAGCCGGGGCACCTCCCAGCCGGGCCGTCCCGAAGAAGAAGGAGCCCAACGCATGGGGCCAGGCCGCCGCGGCCGTGGGCCTGTTCGTGGTGGTCGCGGCCGTCCTGTGGTTGTCCCCGCATCTGCTGCCGTCCGGCGACGGCGCGCAGCAACCCGCCTCGTGTTCGCGCGGGGAACACGAGGCGCTGCCGAAGGCCTACAAGGAGACGCCCCGGGCGGTGACCGGTGCCGAACTCTGCGAGGCGCTCAACAGGCCCGACTTGGCCCAGCTCCTCGGAACACCCGGAGAGACCGCGACCACGGCTTCCGGAACCAGCGACACCGCACCCCTGACGGAGGGGAGGGTCGCCCAGCCGGAGGCGGAGGTCACGTTCGACACGTACACCGTCGATTTCTCGGCCACCTACAACGAGTTGTCGACCGCCCAGTACGTGAAGCTCATGAAGACGGGTGGCGAGAAGGACGTCGAGGCGCTCACGGTGCTCGGCCGGCCCGCGGTCTTCTCCTCGGACCACACCATGAAGATCAAGATCAGTCTCGGCACCGGCGGATCCGGTGGACCGGTCGAACAAGGCCCCCTGGCCAGGACGCTGTCCGTGGCCTTCGACCCGTCGGACCGGGGCGGCTACTACGACGTCACCGTGTGGAGCGCGTCCGGCGCCCTCCCGGACGACAGCGCCCTCGTCGCCATAGCCGAGAAGGTGATTCCGACGCTCCCCGCCCGGACCGCCCGGTGAGACACCGGCCCGGGGGATGCGTGCATCGTGATGCAGGACATCGAGGGCAACGAGTTCTGTCTCGACTGAGCATCCACCGGGTCGGCGAGGTGGTAGGGCGCCCCCACGGGACTCTCCGGGTGCGTACGGGAGGGGAGTTGTCCCATGAGGGCAAGATGTCGTGCAGCCAGGTGAGGCCGAGCACGGCGCGTTCGGACGTGGTCGTGCCTGGAATGCAGTTGCAGGGAGCCCCTCAGGGGTTCGGGACGGTGTCCTCGAACGTCGTCCCCGCGGTGCGGTACGAGCTGACCGTGGCGTCGACCTGTGCCGGAGTCAGGACCTGGTCCTTGACGTGGAGCACGTAGTCGACCTGCTCGTCGTACGAGCGGGGCGTGGTGCTGGTCTGTCCGGCCAGGTCGATCAGCCACTGGTTGAAGTTGATCGACATGGGCCGCTCGGGCAGATACGCGGCGTCGTGCGTGCCGAACAGCTGCCCGTCGATGTAGTACGTGATGGCGCTGTTGTCGATGGTCAGCACCAGGTCGTGCCAGCCGCCCCAGCTCTGCCGGACCTGCGAGTGCTGGTTGATCGCCTGCCACGGGTCGGGGTTGTACGTCTCCCAGGACGTCGTGTAGAGGATGCTGGACGGCTCGCCCCAGCCTCCGTTGGGGAGGTACTCGAAGTCGTACTCCGAGTAGTCGTCGGCCATCGGGGCCTTCAGGTCGTTGATCGTGAAGAAGGTCTGGACGACGCGGTCGCCGTCGGGCCCGGACACCGGTGCGTCGGAGAACTTCACCCGGGCCGCGTAGGTGCCGTTCTTGAACTTCGTTGCCTTGCTGAGCACTTCGGTCTGCCTGGTGCTCGCCGCGGTTCCTGCCGTCTGCGTACGGAGGTTCATCACCGAGTTGCCGCCCGACGCGGTGAAGGTGACGTTCTCCGGGGCCCAGGTCGCGCCGGGGACGCCCGGACCACCGGAGTCGGACCGCACGTTCCAGCCGTTCGCCGAGATCCTCGGGTCGCTGGAGCCGGTGTAGTTGAAGTCGTCGAACAGGACCAGGCCGCCGACCGGCGGGTCGGTGGGCGGGTCGGTGGGCGGGTCGGTCGGTTCGTTGCCTTCGGGGGCGGTGCCCCAGACCGTCGCGCCGGACAACTGGGCGGTGACCTTCGGCCAGTCCGCGTACGTCGTCTGCGAGGGGCCGAACGAGTAGTCGTCGCTCTGCTGCAGCCTCTGCCAGTCCGACCGGTAGAAGCGCAGTTGCATGTCTCCGGTGTCGGCGCCGGGCGCGAGGCTGCCGGCGCCTGAGGTGAAGCCGATCTCCAGGTAGCGGTCGGCGGTGGCCGTGGGGTCGGTCAGCGTGCGGAAGGTTCCGGTGATGTTGCTGCAGCCCTTGACCGCCCAGGAGCAGGCGAAGCGGTACGAGGTGCCGGAGCTGTCGGCCTTGAAGTAGTAACGGACCTTCACGGCGCTGAGCCGGACCGTGCCGTCACCGGTGTTCCTGATCTCGAACCAGGGTTCGGTCTGGTCCGCCGTCGCGCCCGTGGCGCTGGTCCGGTACTGGACCGTCACGTTGTCGGTGGCGGCGCTGGCGGTGGCGGGCAGCACGGCGAGGCCGGCCGCGGCCGTGGCGACGGCGACGGCCGCGGCCGCGGCGGTGCGCAGCGAGGTGGGGTGGGTTCGGGAAGTCATGCCGAGTCCTTTCCGGGACATTGTGGTGGGAACACCTCGGTTCGGGGGAGCCCGCCCGAGGGCGGGGACGAGGGGTGGGCAAGGTCGGAGGGGTCGGAGAGGGCGGAGAGGCGGATCGGGGCGGGGAGAGGCGAGGACGGGTGGGCGCGGCGGGGAGTCAGGAGCGGTGGCGGACCTCGAGCGCGTCCAGGCGGGCGGTGTGCCGTCGCAGGCGAGAGCGGAAGTCCTCCCATGCGGTGGGGCCGCTCCAGCCGCGCTCCGCCAGGGCGCACAGCCGGGGGAAGGTGAGGTATTCGAGGCGTTCGGGGGTGGCCGCGTACTCGGTCCACAGCTGGGTCTGCGTGCCGAGGACGCGCGCGGCGGCGTCCTCGGACGTCCCCGCGGGGATCGTGTCGTCGCCGTGGACGTCCCGCAGACTCACGACGGCGCCCGACTGGGTGCGGGGCTCCTGGCGGTCGGCGCTCTGGGGGTAGTCGAGGTACGTGGCCCGGTAGTGGGCGTTGACCACGTCCTGGCCCCGGTGGGCGGCCGCCAGCGCGTGCGTGGGATCCCGCCAGGCCATGACGACGAAGTCCTCGGGCAGTTCCGTCCCGGTCTCCGCCCAGCCGACCGGCCGCCGCCCGTTCCCGGTGAGGAACTTCCCGACCCGGCCGAGGAACCAGCCGCGCAGTGCCGCGGGTCCGCTCAGCCCTTCGGCCCGCACGCGTGCCGTGGCGTCGGGGCTGTGCTCCCACTCGGTGAGCGGGCACTCGTCGCCGCCGATGTGGACGTACGGCGAGGGGAAGACGTCCATGACCTCCTCCAGCACGGTGCGGCAGAAGTCGAGGACGTCCTCGTGCACGCCGAGGACGGTGTCGCACACCCCCCAGCGGGGCCACACCTCCAGCGTCCGGCCGGGGTCGTTGCCCAGATGCGGGTACGCGGCCAGGGCGGCCCGCACATGGCCGGGCATCTCGATCTCGGGCATGACCGTGACACCGCGCGCGGCCGCGTACTCCACCAGAGCCGTCAGCTCGGCGCGCGTGTACGAGCCGGCGTGTTCCGTTCCGTCGTAGCGGTCACCCGTGGCATCGGTCGCGGACTGTGCGCGGTGGCCGCCGATCTCGGTGAGCTTCGGGTAGGCCGCCACGGGCATGCGCCATCCCTGGTCGTCGGTCAGATGCAGGTGAAAGACGTTGATCTTGTGCAGGGCGAGGAGGTCGACGTAGCGGCGCAGATACGCGACGGGCTGGAAGTGACGGGCCACGTCGAGCATGGCCCCGCGCCAGGGGTGCCGGGGCGCATCGGTGATCTCCGTGCACGGCACGGACCAGTGCACCCCGGGCTGCGGTGTGGGCGCCAGGGCACGGACGGGCAGCAGCTGACGGATCGTCTGCACGCCGTGCAGGAGGCCTCCGATGTGGGCTGCGCGCAGGAGGACGGACTGCGGCCCGATCGTCAGCCCGTACCCCTCGCTGCCGAGGCCGGTCAGGGCGGGGTCGAGGGCGAGGACGACAGTTCCGTCCTCGGCGTGGCGCAGCGGCAGCCCGGTGGCGGGGGACAGAAGGCTCCGCAGCAGCCGGGCCGCGGGTTCGGCTCCCTCGCTGACGCGCAGACGGGTGTCGAGGTCGAAGGTGAAGTGTCCGGGCCTGGTCCGGATCGTGGTGGGCCGGGGTACGAGTGTGGCGAGGGGCAGCGGGTGTGGGGACACGGACGTCTCCTGTGGGGGCGCGGATGCCTCCGGGGCCTCGCAGCGGAAGGGCCGGGTGGGAGCCGGTACCGGCACGAGCCGACGGACCGACGGGCCGACGGACCAGGTGGGGGTGGGTCAGCCCTTGACGGCACCGGCGGCGAAGCCGGCGGTGACGTGGCGTTGGAGCAGGAGGAACACGGCCAGGGCGGGCAGCGCGAACAGGGTGGAGGCGGCCATGGTGGCGCCCCAGTCGGTGCCGAAGACGTTCTGGAAGGAGGACAGCCAGACCGGCAGCGTGCGGCTGTCCTGGTGCTTGATGATCAGGAAGTTGGCATAGGTGAACTCGTTCCAGGCCGTGATGTAGCCGAAGAGCGAGGTGGCCATCAGCCCGGGGGCGAGCAGAGGGAAGGTGATGTGCCGGAAGGCCGCCGACCGGGTGCATCCGTCGACCTGGGCGGCCTCCTCCAGTTCCGGGGGGATGGCGGCGATGAACCCGCGCAGCACCACGATGGTGAACGGCAGCGTCATCATGAAGTAGATCAGTGTGAGCGTGGGCAGCCGGTCGAGCATGCCCGTGTCGCGGGAGATGATGTAGATCGGGATGATCAGCGCTTCCCACGGCGCCATCTGCGCGATGAACACCATGAGGATGAACGCGCGTCGGCCGCGCCAGCGCATGCGGGCCACGGCGAAGGACGCGCCGAGTGCCACGGCCAGGGCGAGCAGTACGGCCGACAGGGTGACCAGGATGCTGTTGCGCCAGAACAGCCCGAATCCGTCGGCGGCGACGGCGTTGCGGAAGTGGTCGAGTGTCCAGGTCTGCGGCAGGAGCCGGGGCGTGTCGGACTGGATGTCGCGATTGGGCTCGAACGCGGTGACGACCATCCAGTAGACGGGGAACAGACAGACCGCGATCGTCACCCCGGCGGCGGCGTGCACCGGAAGGCGTCGTAGGCGAGGGCGGTGAACCGAGATCACAGGGCCTCACCCTCCTGACGGAACAACTGACGGAAGTGGAGGACGAGGACCGTCGCCATCATCAGGACGGTGATCATGGAGACCGCAGACCCGAGGTCGTAGCGCTGACTCGCGAGTGCGATCTGGACGGCGTACACGGGAAGGATCGTGGTCGCGTCCCCCGGCCCGCCGTTGGTCATCACCCAGATCTGCACGAAGGCCTTGAAGGTCCAGATGACCTCCAACGACAGCACCAGCATGAAGATCGGGCGGATCAGCGGGAAGGTGATCGTGCGGATGATGCGCGGTGCCGAGGCACCGTCGATGCGCGCCGACTCGTACAGCTCCGCCGGCACGGTCGTCAGGGCCGAGTACAGGGTGATGGCCGCGAACGGCACGGACTGCCAGACGATCAAGGCGACGAGGATCACGAAGGCGGCCGGGCCGTGGGCGAACCAGGGATAGCGGTCGAACGAGGCGAATCCCAGTTCCTTCAAGGCCCAGTTGACGATGCCGAACTCCGAGTGGAAAAGCCACTGGAAGACCGTGGTGGCCGCGAGGACCGGCATCGCCCAGGCCATGACGAGCGCGCTGAGAACGGCGGTGCGGCCGATCCGGCCCAGCCGTTCGATGACCAGGGCCACCAGGGTGGCGAACAGCATGATCAGCGCGACGTCGACGGCCATGAAGAGGAACGTGCGGCGTACGACCTGCCAGAAGCGGGGGTCCGACAGCAGCGTCGCGTAGTTGCGCAGCCCCACGAACCGGGCGTCGCCCTGGATGAGCTGACGCAGCTGGAAGTCCTGGAGCGAGATCAGGACGGTGCGTGCCAGCGGGTAGACGAGCAGGTACAGCATGCCCAGCACGGTCGGCGCGACCAGCAGATAGGGCCAGACGCGGCCGGCGGTGCGCCGCGGCCGGGCGGCCCGGCCCGGGGCGGCGGGCAGCCGGGCCGGGCGCCGGCTGGGCGGAGGGTGCACGGCTGTGCGTTCGCTGGTGACCGACACGGCGTCGTCTCCTTTCGGTCTGCCGGAAACGGGCCTCAGGAACGGGTCTTCATGGCGGTGGTGATCGCCTCTGACGCCTTGGCGGCCTCGGTCCGGGCTTCGGCGCCGGCGAGCACGGCCGTCATGTAGTCCTTGATCGGGTTCTTCGCCTCGACCGCGGCCCAGCCGGGGGTGTTCGGAGTCGCCCGGCCGGCGGCGGCGCCTGCCGCCATGGCGGCCGTGCCGGGGTCGGAGGCGACCGCGCCGGCCAGGGTCGTCTTGTTCGGCACATAGCTCATGGCGACGGCGAGTTTGCGCTGCCAGGCGTCGCCGGTCAGTTCCTTGATGAAGGTGTACGCGGCGTCGTGCTTGCCGGACGCCGCGGGGATGACGAGGTCGGAGCCACCGATGAAGACGGAGCCGGGCCGGGCCGCGGTCTTGCCCGGGATGGGGAAGAAGCCGAGCCTGCCCTTGAGTTCGGGGTTGTTCTCGATGACGACGTTGGCGCCGCCGGGTGTGGAGATGATCTGGGCCACCTGCCCCTTGGCCATGACCTCCGCCTGCGGCGGCTTCGACTCGTCGGAGTCCCGGGGGCCCCGGCCCAGCGCCTGGAGCCGCTCGTAGAAGTCCATACCGGCCAGCGCCTCGGGCGTGTCGAGGGTTCCCTTCCAGGAGGAGCCGGACCGGGTGGCCAGGTCGCCGCCCTCGTCCCAGATGAACCCGGCCAGCGCGTACCACATCTGCCCCGGCAGATAGATGCCCTGAGTGCCGCCGGAGTCGAGCTTCCTCGTCGCGGCGATCCACTGGTCACGGGTCTTGACGGCCGCCGGGTCGACGCCGGCCTTCCGGAACAGATCGGTGCGGTAGATCACGACGCGGTTGGCGGCGTAGTACGGGATGCCGTACTGCTTGCCGTCGTACGCGCCGGGCTCGGCCAGACCGCGCAGCCAGTCCCCGCCCCCGAGCTCGCCGACCTTGTCGCTGAGATCGAGCAGCCCGCCGCTCTGGGCGAACTGGGCGACCTGGGTGTTGCCCGTCTCGATGACATCGGGGGCGTCGTTGCTGGCGAGCGCGGCAGTGACCTTCTCGCCGATACCGTCCCACTCCTGGATCTGCACCTTGACGTCGATGCCCGGGTGCGCGGACTCGAAGCCCGCGACGAACTCCTTCTGGAACGCAGCCGAGACGCTGTCCCGCATGAGCCAGACGTCGATGGTCGTCCTGCCCCCGGCGGAGCCGCCGGAGGAACCGGAGCCGCCGCAGCCGGTGAGGCCACCGGCGATCACCAGCGCGCAGACAGATGCAATCGTACGGAGCTTCACAGTTCACCCTTGGGAGGAGAGAGACCAGGTGACCTGACCAGTTCGGCAACTGGATAGGTGACCTCTTGTTGGTCGTTGAAGGTGGCATAGACCAATCGAGGCGTCAACCCCTCGCGTTCAAAGGTCTTTTGGACTCGTCCCGATGGATGATCCCTGACGGCAATGAAGGGAAGTGTCTACACTGCACCTGACCAGTGGTGGTTCGGTGGTTAGATCTGGCAAGGTGGTCGAGGAAGCGAACTGCAGCGGGGTGGGAGCGGTACATGAGCACAGGCGGCGAGTCGGGAGCGGTCCTCAAGCGCGAACGGGTCCGCGACTACATCCTGGAACTCATGGAGACGCTCGGCCCCGGCGACGCCATCCAGTCCGAGCGGTCGCTGTGCGCCACCCTGAACGTCTCCCGGCCTACGCTGCGGGCCGCCGTCGACGAACTCGTCGCGGCGGGACTCCTCGTACGCGAGCACGGCCGCGGGATGTTCGTTGCGCCCGAGAAGATCACTCAGGAACTCGTTTCCGACCAGCGGGCCATGGTCGTTCCCCGGGCCTCCGGCATCTGGTCGAGCCGGCTGCTGGAGTTCACCACCATCGCCGCCGGCGCCCGGGTCGGGCGCAAGCTCCACCTGTCACCCGCGGCAGACATCATCTACGCGGCCAGGCTGCGGCTCGTGGACGGTGCGCCCATGGCCATCGAGCATCTGCACATCCGCGCCGACCTCGCCCCCGCCCTGACCGCGCAGGAACTGGAGACCGGTGACCTGTACGACCACCTCCGCGACCGGCACGGAATCCAGGTGAGCGAGGCGGTGCAGACCATCGAGCCGACGGTCGTCAGCCAGGCGGAGTCCAGTCTCCTCGGCATCCCGCACCTGTCACCCGCCCTGCTCTTCGAGCGGCTCACCCATGACACCGCGCACCAGCCCGTCGAGTACGTCCACTCGGTCTACCGGGGTGACCGCTACCGCATCGTCTCCCGGCTCGCCCTGGGGCCCACCGCCCCCGAGCCCACCACTGAGGCCGCCCATCTCCCGGGTATCCCGCCCGGCGACTTCACCCAGCGGGAACCCCTCGCCCACACCACACGGGGGGACGTCCAGCCGGCCCGTTGACGCCGCCCCCACGCCCTCGGCGGCGTGCCGGACCCGGCACGGGTGCAGCGCGATGAGCCGTCGGCAACGGACTGCGGAAGCGGGGCCTCGACGGCGCCCGTGTGCGGAGTCCCACCGTGACGGCGGTCCCCCCGCTCGCGCAGGAGGGCGACGCCGGCGCTTGAGCACCGGGATGCTCCTGGCACCGCACTTCACGACGCCGGATTTCCACGACTGCGTGAGGCCTCGGCGGCGTCCGGGGCTGCCGAAGCGCGTGTCCACCACGGGTTCCTCGGGCAGATCCAGGAGCGCGCCGCGGGCTGCGCAGCCCCCGGTGGGCGTCCCGGCGTCAACGGGTGACGGAGATCTCCTGGCGTTCCACGCAGAAGGGGTCCGGGCCGGCCTGAGGGGCCTGCCGGCCCTTGATCTCCACACGCGCGCCGACCTCGATGTGGTCGTACACCCACTTGCCGTCCTCGGGTGCGAGGGCGACGGAGCCGCCGGTGGAACGATGCCCGATGGAGTTGAGGCCGGCGGCGGGGTCCAGTGCCCATATCAGCAGCCGCTGCCGGTGATCGCGGTCGGTGAAGGTCACCGCCCACCGCCTGTCGTCCGGGCTCGTCGTATAGGGGTTGGGCAGGGTGACGCCGGGGTGTTTGGCGGTGACCGTGACCGTCGTCGCGCCGATCGGGCACCCCTCGTCCGGCGAGGTGATGGAGAAGCTCCTGCCTTCCATGGTCAGTGTGAAGGCGTCCAGATCGACCGTGACCCGCTGGACGGGCGTCGGGGAGGGGCCAGGCGTGAGGGGCCGGAGCACGGGCGTCGCGGGAGACGCGACCTGATGGGTGGGGGAGGCGAAGGTGCCGGTGGCGACAACGGTGAGGGCCGCACCCGCGAGCGCGCTGGTGGAGAGCAGAACGCGTCGGCCGCGGCGGCGGCGTACCGCTCGGTTCCTCACCTGCTCGCCGCTGGTCGGGGCCGGTGCCGTGCTGTGTGCGGCCAGCCGGTGGAGCCGGGTGGACAGGTCCGCCTCGGTCAGGGGCTGCGGGGACTGGTGCTCAGGCACAGGCTTCCTCCCTCGGGTGGGGCTCCTCGCTCACCAGGTGAGCGGCGAGTGCCGTACGGCCGCGTGACAGGCGGGCCTTGACGGTGCCGGTGGCCGCGCCGGTCTCGGCGGCTATCTGCTCCACGCTCAGATCGCACAGGTGGTGCAGCACGATCGCCGTCCGCTGAGCTTCGGGCAGGCGTCGCAGAGCGGCGACCAATGCCACGTGGTCCGGGCTCGGTTCGGAGACGGGCGGCGGTACGGACGCCCCTCGGACCAGCTCCCACCAGTGGCGTGCCCGCCGCCAGCGGCTCACCGCCAGACGGTGTGCCACCGTGCGGATCCACGCCTCGGGAGAACGGTCGCCCGTCAGGACGGTCGAGCGGCGGTCCCAGGCGCGCACGAACGCTTCCTGGACCGCGTCCTGGGCCTCGGCGTGGTCGCCCGTGAGGGCGTACAACTGGCCGACCAGACGCGGATAGGCAGCCGTGTAGAAGAGGTCGAACTCGTCTTCGGTCACCTGGTGATGCTTTCTTCCTGCGGCGTGGGACGCGTGGTGTACTGCCGTTGCGGTGGAGGTCATGCGGTTGCGGTCGGCCCGGCGGCGCTGCGCTCCAGCCACTGCTTCCAGGGCACGTTCCAGTCGCCGTAGCCGTTGCCCGGCGCGACGGTGTCCTTGTTCGCCCCGGTGACCTTGATGACGTCGCCGACCATCACCTGGTCGTAGAAGCCCTGGGCGGTGGTGGTCGCGAGCCCGACACAGCCGTGGGTGACGTTACTGTGTCCGGCCGCTGTGTCCGCGTGCGGGTTCTGGTGCACGTAGGTCCCGGATGTGGTCAGGTGCACGGCCCAGTAGTAGTAGCCGTGGTAGGCGTCGCCGAGGCCCACGGTGCGGGAGTTCATGAACACCTTGGGCTGCTTGTCCATGACGACCATGGTTCCGTTCCAGGTGTCCAGCCCCGGCCTCCCCGCGGTGATGGGGATGCGGCTCTTCTTCCCGCCGGTGTCCACGGTCATCATGTCCGTCTTCGTGTCGACCGTGGCGACGAGGGACCGGCCTATGGTGAAGTGGATCAGGCCCTGCGAACCGCGGCGAACGGTGATCTCGGTGCCGGGCTTCCAGTAGGTGGTGTCGGGACGGAAGTCGACTCGTTGCCCGTCCGGAAGGTTCCGGTCCTTCACCCAGCTCCAGGCGCCGGTCGTGCCGGACGAGGTGTGTACGCGCAACCAGCTCTCCACGGCCTTGCGCTCGCCGACGGGGACCGGCTGCGAGAAGGTGACGGATATCGGCATGCCCACACCGACCGTGTCCCCGTCACTGATGTTCACCTTCGCCCGCGCGAGCACGGCAGGTTCCGGCACGGACGGATGCGACTGCGCGTCGCGTGCCTTGTTCGAGTCGTCGCCGTTCCTGCCTGTGATCTCGGTGGGTGCCGGTGCGGCGTCGGACACCCGGAGGCCGGTACCCGCGTCCGACGAGCAGCCGACGGCCGAGAGCAGAGCGACACAAGTTGCGGCAGCGGCGCCGAGACGACCGACGGTCAGCCCGGTCGAACGGTCCAGATGCATGGGATCCCCCGTGTGAGGTGCGGCTATCGCCTCGTATACGCGTGGGCCGGGCTCACGGTTGCATCGAAGGGGACGTCCTTTTCGGGAGTTCGTCGGCCGGCCTCCGCGAGCCGTGGGAAGGGTGGGACGGCCCGAGACCGGATGCCATGGTGGTCGCGGAGAGTGCGGCCGTCGGCGTGCCCGGGCGTATGCCCTGTGAGGTCGGCGCCGGCCGGGCCCGGTGGAACCCCGGCCCCCGCCTGCTGCAGCGGCATGCCTCTTTGACGGGCTCGCCACTCGAAGAACGCGCACCGCCCCGTGGGCCGGCGGTGCGCGTTCCGGCCGTCCGTCAGGCGACGGGCGGCGGCGTCCAGTCGGCGGGCAGGCCGGACTGGGCGAGGACGGTGGCGAGGCTGTACCGGTCCTCGTCGGAAGCGATCAGGCAGTGGTGCCCGCCGAGATCGAGGACGGTGGTCATCGGCACGGCGAAGGACTTCGGCGCGCCCTTGAGACGGCCCGCGTAGATCGCCTCGACGGTGATGCGGTGGCCGTGGCGGCGGACCGTGCGCACGGTGACGTGGACGTTGTCGATGAGGGCGTCTGCACGTGCCTTCCAACCGGCGATCTCCCGGCGGCCGTGGAAGACGACGCCCACACCCTCGTCGGTGTATGTACCGCCGGTGGTGAACAGGTCGCCGAGCGCCTGCGGGTCGGCGCCGTTCCAGGCATGTGCCCAGTGGCTGACGATCCTCGGCGGGCGCTGTTCGGCGTCCTGCGCGGCTCGGGCGGTGGTGGCGGTGGTGGCGCAGAGGGCCGTGGCGGCGATCAGCACGCTCGCGGCGCGCGGCTGGCGGAACGACATCGTGGTGCTCCTTCGGGCGTGGGCGCAGGGACGAGATCAGTCGGTGCAGGTCGTACCGGGGGCAGGCAGCTCACGGGAGACGAGGTAGCGGTTGGTGGCATCGCGGACGCACTGGGAGAGGAGGAACATGCTGTAGTCGTCGCCGTCCCGTGTCAGGACGACACTGCCGGGCAACTGGGCCGCCATGGTCAGGCCGGCCCGGTAGGGGGCGAGGGCCTGATGGGTGGACTGCAGAATCAGCGCGGGCGGCGCATCGTGGACCAGGGTGCCGCCCCTGACCGGCTCGGCGGGAAGAGGCCAGCCGAGGCACCCGGCGACGGACCTGTAGGAGCGGACGGCTCCGCCCAGGTGCGGGGACACGCGGGCGAGTTCCTTCTGCAGTCGGGTGAGCTGGGCGAAGGTGTGCACTGGGCGTGGGGTGTCCAGACAGGCGGGCACCTGCACTTGGACGGGATCGAGGGTGTCGTCCGGGTCGATGGTGAAGTCCGTCGCGTCTCCGTCCTGGGCCTTGGCGATGGCTTTCGCCAGTTCCGGCCAGGAGAGTCCGGACAGCGTCAGGTAGTCCTGGGTGGCCTCGCGAATGTCTTCACCGGTCAGCGGCTGGTGGGCTCTGCCGCCCGTGGGGATCGGATCGCGTTCGGCGCGGGCGACGAGTGCGTCGTATGCGGCCGCGACGTCCTTGCCGTGCAGGGCGCAGGTCTTCGAGCCGGCGCACCAGGCGGTGAAGCGGTTGAACGCCGTCTCGGCGGTCTCCGCCTCCTGGATGATCCGCGAACGGAGTGAGCCGGAGTCGTCGAGTGCGGTGTCGAGGACCATGGTGCGCAGCCTGCCGGGGTAGAGCTTGGCGTAGGTGCGTCCGACAAGCGTGCTGTAGTGGATGCCGTACCAGTTCAGCTGCCGTTCGCCCAGCCCTCTGCGTACCGCCTCGAAGTCCCGTGCGGTGCTGGTCAGGTCGACGTGGGCGGTGAGCCGGCCGTTGCGGCGCAGGCAGTCCTCGGCGAAGGCCCGGTTGTGGGCGACGAGCGCGTCGTAGGCGGCCCGTGTCCGAGGGAAGTGGCTGACTCCGGCGGGCTTGAGCGGTTCTCCGCAGAGGAGGGGCGTGCTGTGTCCGACTCCGCGGGGGTCCACGGCGACGAGGTCGAACTTCTGGGTCATGGCGCCGGCGAAGTGCGGAAGGCCGACGTGCATCGCCAGGCGCAACTGCTCGATCGAGGAACCGCCGGCCCCGTCGTTCACCAGCAGGGTGCCCTGGCGGTGAGCCCGGTCGTCGGCCGGTCGGCGGACCAGGGCGAGGGTGAGGCTGCCTGCACGGGGGTGGGACCAGTCCACCGGAACCTGGATCGATCCGCACTGCATGTGCCTGAAGTCCGCGTCGGTGCAGGTGTGCCAGTCGATGGCGGTGGCGGGCGTCGGACGGGCGTCCTGTTCCGGCTGGGCGAGCGCCGGCACGGCGAGTGTGGCCAGGAGACCGGAAAGGGCGGTGGCGATCCAGCCGGTGTGCCTGCGGATTCTTGTCATGTCGGAATTCCTCGGTTCGTAGGTGCCGCGGCGTCGGTTCCGTGGCGTTGTTCGGGAACTGCTGTGCGAGGGGCATCTCAGGAGCAACGGCAGACTCTGCAGTGCTGCCGCAGTGCCGGCCCCGGACCGTCTCGCGGGTCGGCAGCCGTTGTGCCGTGGGGCCGCTCGGCGGGCGGATGGTTCGAAGCGCGCCTCACGGACGTGCTGCGGGCGGGGGCCGGGCCGACTGGGAGGCGGGTCGGGATGTCCCGTCGGGCTCCGGGACCGTCGGCCTTCGCGTCACGGCCCGCCGGGACAGCCGGTGCGCGTCCTCACCGCGTGTCAGGCCTCGGTGTCGTCCGGCCCGGTGCTCGGGATCCAGGAGCCGTGGAGGCCGGCGCTCACCCGGTGGGGCAGATGCACGGTGGCGATCCGGTCCAGGCCGGAGGCGTCGAGGACCAGCAGGTGCGAAGCGTCCTGCTTGAGGTCGGAGACGACCGTGAGCAGGTAGCCGTCGTCCTCACGGGTGGCTCCGGCCGCGGGGAGGAAGACGGCTTCCCCGGGCATGCGGGCATCGCCGGCCTGGTGGATGCGTCGGGCGCCCGTGGTGCGGTCGTACTTGACGACGCCGTACCCTCCGAAGCCCTTCTCGTCGGGGAAGGAGATGGCGTACTGGTAGCGGTTCTCGGAGCCCAGGTACTCCTCGTTGAGGGTCGGGAACTCCACCGGGAGGTCGTCGATGATCTGTTCGTCGACGGTACCGGCGTCCAGGTCGACCACCCAACGCCGGGTGTAGGAGCGGGCGACGGGCTCGGTACCGCGGCCGGGCGCGCCGACCCACCAGTTCCAGGAGAGGAGGAAGCCCTCGCGGTCGACCGTGGGGCCCTCCAGCACGACGCGGCCCCGGCCGTCCTCGTACGCGTTGGCGGTATGCAGCATGTTGCCCGGTTCGATCGAGAACCAGCGCGTGTGCCGGGCGCCGTCGTCTCCGCGCGGCATGACACCTATGCGGGCGGGCTGCCGGTCGCTCCAGCCGTAGGGGATGCCGGAGGACTCGGCGGGATCGAAGGTGACGTTTCCCTCGACGAAGACCACGTGGCGGCGGGTGAGTGCGAAGTCGTGCTTGAGCGCCGCGGTGGCCCCTGGTACCTCGGAGCTGTGGACGATCTCGCCCTTGGCGTCGGCGACGTAGTACACCAGGTGAGGCGGGAACGGGGAGGAACCGAAGAAGTGGAGTTCCCCGGTCACCGGGTCCTCCTTGGGGTGCGCGGTCATCGCGGTGCGCAGCTTGCCGCCGAAGTCATGGGCACCGACTGTTTCCAGCTCCGGCGTGATCTCGAAGGGCACGTTCGCCTCGCACAGCGCGAGCAGCCGTCCGGCGTGCTCGATGACGTGGGTGCCGGCGGTGCTGGCGGTCAGGTCGGGTCCGAGTTCGGTCATATAGGGGGCGCCCTGGAGAGCCGGCGTGTGAACCCAGCGGTTGCGGTACCACGCGGCGCGGCCCTCACACAGCCGGACGCCGTGGACCATGCCGCTGCCCTTGAACCAGTGGGTGGGGGTGACACCGGGCTTGGGGTTGTGGCCGTTGCGGAGCAGAAGGCCGTTCAGTTCGGGGGGCAGGGCGCCCTCGACGGTGAGTTCGGTGGCGGTGATCTCGTCGGCGACCGGAGTGTAGTGGCCGGTCAGGTAGGGCTTGTCGGCAGTCATGGCAGAAACCTCCGTCGATGGGTCGGTGACTTGTCAGGCACGCTGCTCCGCAGAGGACTTGAGGTGGGCGAGCCACTTCTCCAGGGAGTCGTGGAGGGCCTTGCGCAGGTCGTCGGCCGCGGCCTCGACGGGGGCGCCGCTCCAGGACTCCTCGGTGCGGACGGTGACGCCGCCATCGCCCCGCTCGAACGTCCAGACGTGGAGGCCGGTGATGCCGGCGGCCGGGCCGCCCCACACGATCCGCTCGCCGGCGACCAGTTCGTGCACGGTGGAGACGATGTCCAGGCCGTGGGTTCGCCAGCGGAAGGAACTCCCGGGCGTCAGCGGACCGTCCGGCACGGCCCGGTCGACCTCCGGGTTCCAGGCCGGCCAGGCCGCGATGTCGGTGTGCAGGTCCCACACCGTCGCGAGCGGGGCGGCGATCGCGGTGCTCAGGCGGACGACGACGGGGGCGGTCTCGTCAATGGTGACCATGGTTGTTCTTCCTGTCGTGGTGGTACGGGTCGGTGGAGCGACCGGCCTTGCGGTTCAGCCGATCCGGGAGGGGTGCGGGTCGGTGGCCGGACGAGGGGCGATGGCTGTCGCCTTCCGCGGTCCCCTGCGGCGGGTGAGGAGCGGCGCGAGCAGTCCCGCTGCGGCCAGGACAGCGGCCGAGACGGTGAACGCGGCCCGGTAGCCGGTGGTGAGGGCCTGCAGATGGGGCTGCTGAGCGGACGCGCGAGCGGTGACGGAGCCGGCGAAGGTGGCCAGAGCGGCGAGGCCGATCGCGCCCCCGACCTGGCGGGTGGTGTTGACCAGTCCGCCGGCGAGGCCCGCGTCCTGGGACGGGACCCCGTCCACGGCGAGTGAGGTGAGCTGGACGAAGGCGATGCTCAGACCGAGGCCGACCAGCAGGCTGGGACCGAGGACGTCGCCGAGATAGGTGCCGTCGGCGCTGATCCGTGACAGCCACAGCAAACCGGCGGCCTCGGTGAGCAGGGCGATGGTCACGGTTGTGGTCGCACCGATGAGCCGGGAGACGCGCGGGGCGAGGACGGATCCGAGCATGTTGGCCGCAGTGAGCGGGAGTTGGCCTGCTCCGGTGGCCAGGGGCCCCGCCCCGAGGACCTGTTGCTGGTAGAGCGGCAGGAAGAAGAACAAGGCGATCCACACGGATCCCAGCAGTCCCATCAGCAGGTTGCCCGCCGCGACCCGCCCGGTGGTGAACAGGCGCGGTGGTATCAGTGCGTCCGGCCGGCGACGCTCGATCACGACGAAGACCCCGAGCAGAGCGGCGGAGCCGAGGAGGGAGCCCAGAACCCGGACATCCGTCCAGCCCGTGCCGCGTGCGGTGGTCAGCGCCCAGACCAGGCAGGTCAGCGCCAGTGTGACGGCGACGGTTCCCAGCAGGTCGAACCGCCCGCCCCCGCGGCCGGCCGTCCGCGGGACGAGGACCGTCACGGCGGCCAGGACCAGCACCGCCCCGAACGCGACGCAGTGGAAGATCCACGTCCAGCCCCACGCTTGTGTGAGGACACCGCCCAGCAGGACGCCGCCCGCTCCCCCCGCCCCCGACACCACACCCCACACCGCCAGAGCCGTGCCGCGCCCGGGACCGGACGGGAACAGGCCCACGGCCAGGGCGAGGGCGGCCGGGGCGATGACGGCGGCACCGAGGCCCTGAACGGCACGGGCCGCGATCAGAAGGTCCGCGGAGTCGGCCCATCCCGCCGCTGCTGAAGCGGCGGCGAACAGAAGGAGGCCGGCGATCAGCACCCGGCGGCGACCGAGCAGGTCGGCTGCCCGTCCGCCGGCCAGAAGCAGCGCGCCGAACGTCAGGCCGTAGGCGTTGACGACCCAGGTGGTGCCGTCGTCGGACAGGCCCACCCCGGTACGGATCTGGGGGAGGGCCACGTTCACGATCGACGTGGCGAGCATGACCGTGAACTGGGCCGCGGCGAGGGCCCAGAGCGCGGCTGCGTGCCGAGGGGCGGGCGGAGCCGGGTCCGACTGAGCGCGTGGGAGGTTCATGGCGCACAGCGTGTTGCGGGGCGGTGTCCACTTTCCAGGCCGAGCAGGGGCGAGGACTGTCCGGTCCTGTCCGCTCCTGTCCACCTCACCTACCGGAGCGCGCCTGCAGCGACGGCTATCGAGGGCCGTGCAACTCCTGTTGCCACAGGGCCTCACAGAGCAGGTCCAGCCCCTGACGCAGATGGCGGCGGTAAGTGCCGTACGGAAGGCCCAGGCGGCGGGCGGCGGCTTCCTGGGTGGGCGCACCGGAGAAGTAGCCCGCCGTCAGGGCTTCGCGGGCCCGCACACCGCGCGGGTCGTGGCCGAGGGCGTCGACTGCCTCGCGCAGCAGGGTGCGCAACTCCTCGGCAGGATCACGGAAATCGGCCGCGATACGGGCCCGCATCAGGGCGCAGGCGGCAAAGGCGCCTGCGTCGCGCCAGTGCACCAGCGCCTCCCGCACCGCCTGGTCGAACGCGCTGCGGGAAACGGGCGACGGTCCGGCTCGGACAGGCGTTTCGGTGGCCGAGATGAATCGATGGAGCCAGGTCTCCACCGATTCCTGCCGCCAGTCCACGCCGAACAGCCCGTAGGTGTGTTCACCGACGCGCGGTCGCGCCCCGGTGTCGTTCAGGGTGCCCCTGACGCGCTCGCCCCAGGCCTCGGCGTCCCGGAACACCGCGAATCCGAAGGCTCGCCCGCGGGCACGGGCGGACTCCGCCTGGGCTCGGGAACTGCTCAGGTCGATGACGCGTGAGGGGACCTGATACCGCTCCGGGTAGATCGAGAAGCGGCTTACGCCGATGTGGTCGCCGGGGCGCACCGGCACGGTGGCCTCGGTGTACTCCCAGGCTGCCGCGACGACAGGATCGGTGGCGAGGTCCTCGGGGTCGGGAGGGGCCGGCAGCGCCAGCCGGGCCGTGAACGCCACGGCCCGGCCCGTGCTCACGAGACGGTAGACGCTGAAGGCCTGCGGCTGACGCTGCGCCCAGTAGCGGACCAGTTCCGCAGAAGCGGCTCCCTCCGTCTTCTCCGCCATACGCAGCACGGCATCCATGTCGTCCGGGTGCAGAGGGCGGTCGTGCACTTCGTCCTCGCGGGACCACGTCCGCAGCCGGGCCAGTGTCCTTCCTTCGCGGAAGAGGTAGAAGAGTTCGTCGGTGACGGTCCACACCCGTTCCTCGGGCGCCTCGCGCAGCAGGCGCAGGTATTCGTCCGCCAGGCGTTGGCGCATCGTCACGAAGGCGTTGGGCGCTCGCCAGCGCAGGTCGGCGGCCAGCGTCTCCCGTGCGGCGTCGTGCGGGTGGAGCCCGCGATGCGTGGACTCCATGAAGGGCAGGTCCCTCAGCCAGGAGAAGAGCAGATGGGCGTCCTGTTCGGGCAGCACCGCGGCGAGCAGTTCCTCGGAGGTCGAGTGGGCCTGTGCCGCCACCTCCAAGGCGCGGCGGTGGGCCGCCGTCGGCACCTCACCGATCAGCCCAGCGAGCAGGGTGCGCAATGTGTCCGCCGAGGGGGCCCATATCTCCTCCCTGCCGCAGCCCGCGGAGCCCGCCGCTGCCGCGAGGGACAGCGCCAACGGGTTGCCCGCGGCGAAGCGGAGCACCCGATCGCGCAGTTCGGGCCGGATCTGTGCTGTGGCCAGCAGGCTTCGGGCCTGTTCCTCGGAGAACGGCTCCAGTTCGGTGACGTGCAGGAGCCCGGCCCAGGCGGGGTCGGCGGTCCACTGCGGCTGCGGAGCGAGCCGGCCGGCGAGGACGACCAGGGTGTCGTCCGCGGCGCGGGGCAGGAAGTGCTGCCACAGCCAGCTCTCCAGCCACTGGCAGTGCTCGAAGGAGTCCACGACCAGGACCGTGCCGGGAACAGCCGGGAAGGAACGTGCGGCGCGCTCGAAATCGGCCGGGTCCCGGCTGACGAAGCGGCCGTCGAGTTCGATGAGCGGCCGGCCTGCCGCGCGGGCGTCGTCCGTCAGGCGCCGAAGCAGCGCCGACTTGCCGATGCCGCCAGGCCCGACCAGGTAGAACACGAACGGTGCCTGTGGGTCGCCGGCCAAAGCCGCGCCGAAGCGTCCGAGCTCCTCCTCCCGACCGATGAAGGCCCGCACCCGGGCACTGCTCAGTCTCGCTCCCACGGACGCCACGGCGGCTCCCCTCATCGACCCGGCACCGGCTCACCAGGCTCGCGGGCACCTGCCGAGCTTCGCAGAGTCGGGCACCTGAACACGGCACGCGTGGGGCTGGTCCGGCCCCCTCGACGCCGTCGCTCCTGCGTTCGAGATCCTACAAGTCGTCGAACGCATTGGCGGGTGGCGTCGTGCGAAGGGCTCGCGGATGTACCGGGCTGCCGTGCCCGTCGAGCGTTTCCACGGCTCGCAGGTCGGGACGGCGCAGGTCACCGCCACCCCTCGGACGCCAGTACCTTCCAGGGGTCCCTTGCCGGTCACTTGACGAGTCCCAGATTGCCGTCGTCGGGATGGCCCTGCAGCAGGAGGGTGGTCTCCTCGACGCGCTGGAATCGCCCGTCGGGGGCGAGCCGGGCGAAGAGATAGACCTCGGTGCGTGAGGTGCGGCCGTTGTGCTGGGTGAGGGTGACGGTGTGACGGTCGGCGTAGCGCAGCCCGTCGCGGAATTCGTCGTGGACCTCGATGTGTCCGCTGCGGACCAGGGAACGCAGGCGTCTCATGTGCTGGGTGAAGGAGTCCCGGTCGCTCCACACCCCGTCGGTGCGCTGGCGGTAGTCCGGGGTGAAGTGCCGGTCGACGGCCTCGGCGAGGTCGAGACCCGGCTGGAACAGCAGGTCGTTGACGGCTTGGGTGATACCGGTCGGTGTCATCGCTGCTTTCTCCTGATCTGGAGGGGGAGGCGGCTCCGTCCGGGGTGGGTGGAGCCGGGGAGGGCGGGCGCCGGCCTGCCGGAGGGAGACCGGGGCGGGTGTCACGGATGGCAGGTCCCGCCTTCGCCTACGGGGGTGAAGTCCAGTGGCAGAGAGGCGGGTCCGCGGGTGTACAGGCCGGTCTCCCGGTAGCGGGAGCCGGGGCTGTGGCGGACCTGGTCCAGCAGGGGGAGGAGCAGCGCGGCGACGGTCTCGATCTCGGCGCGCGCGAAGGCCGCTCCGACGCACTGGTGGAGACCGGTGCCGAAAGCCAGATGCTGGGCGGCGGCGGTGAAGGATCGGGCGGTGCCCAGGTCCGGGCGGTGGATGTCGAAGGTGTCCGGGGAGGTGAAGGCGTCGGGGTCCCGGTTGGCCGCGCCGATCAGGCAGAAGACGGTGGCACCCTTCGGGACGATCGTGCCGGAGATCTCGGTGTCCTGCTCCGCGTGGCGGGGGACGAGCTGGACCGGCGGGGTGTGGCGCAGTGTCTCGGCGATCGCGGCGGGAAGCAGGGCCGGGTCCCGGCGGACCTGGGCCAACTGCTCGGGGTGGTCGATGAGGTGCTTGAAGAGCAGGGCGAGGGACTTGTCGGCGGGTTCCGTGGCGGCGGCCAGGACGTTGATCACCAACGCGGTGATGTCGCGATTGCTCATGCTGGTGCCCTCGAACTCGGCGGCGCACAGCCTCGATATCAGGTCGTCGCCCGGGCGCCGGCGGCGCCGCTCGATGACGGGGGCGAGGTAGCCCTCCAACTGCTCGGCGCACTCCAGACAGTGCCGGCGGCGTTCCGGAGTGAGGGCCAAGCTCGTGATGAACTCGATGATGCCGCTGTGCCAGTCGGCGATCTGCCGCCAGTCCCGCTTGTCCAGACCGAGGATGTCGAGCGTCACGAAGACGGCAAGAGGTCTGCCGAAGTCCTTGACGAGGTCGACCCTGCCCCGGGGGAGGAAGGGAGCGATGAGTTCGGCAGCGTCGGTGCGGATGGCGTGTATCTGATCCTGCAGGGCCTGCCCTGTGAACGCCCGGACGACGATCTTTCGTTTGGCGGTGTGCTCGGCGCCCGTCATCTGGGCGAGGACCGGCCCGCGCATCACCGGTTCGGCGCGTTCCTGCAGCGTTTCGGTGGTGAAGGCGGCGTGATCGCCCAAGACCCGCCTGACGTCCCGATGGCGGGAGAGGAAGTAGCTGTCGAGCGCGGGCTCGTAGTGCACCGGTGACCGCTCCCTCAGCGGGGCGAAGCAGCGGTAGGGGTCGGCCTCGAACTCCTCGGAGAGGATGCTGAAGGGCTGAGTGACCGTGTGCATGGGAGAACCTTCTCAATGTCCGGGGAAGGAGCGGCAGTCGGGGCCGAAGGGGGAAGTCCAGCAGGCTCCCGGGGACGGGGCAACCCGGACATGGCCCGCGGCGTCGGGGACGGTCGGGCGCTGGCGGGGAGACGAGCAGTTCGCGCGGCGACGAGGATGCCGCTGTGGTGGACACGACGCGGCGAACGGATGAGGGCGCATGCGGCCCGTCAGTGGACCAGCCCCCGGCGCTCCCTGCGCGCCCGCGGCGTGGGGCCGCCGACGCCGGTGGTGAATCGATCCGGGCCCTGAGGAGTTCTCGGTGCCTTTCGCTTCCTGAGGCCTGTCCCGCGATCCCCGGTGGATCGGCGCGTGGCGCCGGACGCGGTGCATCGCAAGGCGGAGGGTCGTCCTCGTACCGGGCGTATGCGAGCGACCCGACCGACGCGGCGAGGTGCCGTGGCTGTCGTCGTGCGCCCGCCGGGGACTGTGGGACAGGCCTGGGGCAGCCGCCCCGGCCGGGGAACCCGGCGAGCCGTCATGTCGGTGAGAAGGTCTGCGCTTTTCGTGCAGATGCCGGTCGTCGAGTGGTGCACCGTCCTCGGTGGTCCTGCGGACCGAGATTGCTGCCGCGCACGGACACGCCGGCACCGTGCTGGAAGCTGCTGCCGGCTCCGGCTGGAGTGCGGGGAAGCAGTTTCACGCTTCCGTCTGAGCCTGCCTGCTGCAGGGCCGCCCGACGCGGCCCGCTCAAAGCCCTGGTCGCCGTCGAGCTCCCGATCGTCACCGCGGTCCGGCACATGCTCACGGACGACTGCCCTGACACGAGCATGGATCCCGCCGCCCGCACGGACCGGACGCAGAGGACCACCGGGGACGGGTCCGTGTGGGCGGCGGGGGTTGGGGCGGTGACCTGGTCCCCGAGCGCTCAGGTCACCCCGCCGGCCCCGTGCGCCGACGGGTCGTAGGCCCCCGTCGCCGTGATCTCGCGCAGGCAGGTCACCGCCGTCAGGACGTCCTGATGGGTGGTGAACAGCGCGTTGACCCCGAAGCGGAGCAGGTCGGGCGCACGCATGTCGCCGATCACGCCCCTGGCCTCCAGTGCCCGAGCCAGCCCGAAGGCGTGCGGGTGGCGCAGGGACACCTGACTGCCGCGGCGCTCCGGTTCGGCCGGAGTGACCGGCTCGAAACCCAGGCCGTCCAGCAGCACTTCGGTGCAGTGCAGGAAGAACCCGGTCAGAGAGAGGCTTCCAGCGCGTACCTGGTCCAGGTCGACGTCGTCGAAGACGCTCAGCGCGGCTTCGAGGCACAGCAGGGACAGGACGGGAGGCGTTCCGATACGGCCCCTGCCGACGCCCGGCGCGGGCAGGTACTCCTCGTGCAGCCCGAACGGGTCGGCGTGGCCGTTCCAGCCGGTCATCGGCGGACGCCAGTCGGCGTGGTGGCGCCGGGCGACGTACACGAAAGCCGGGGCGCCCGGACCGCCGGACAGGAACTTGTAGCCGCAGCCCACCGCGAAGTCCACCCCGAGGGCGTCCAGACGCACCGGCAGGGCCCCGGCCGCGTGGCACAGGTCCCACAGCACCAGGGCCCCGGCGCGCTGTGCGGCCCGGGTGAGCGCGGCCATGTCGTGGAGTTCACCGGTGCGGTAGTCGACGGGGGAGTAGGCGACCACGGCGACCCGGTCGCCCTCGGCGGCCAGGTGTCCCGGGAGGTCGGCCGGCCGGATCCGGCGCACCCCCAGGCCCAGCCGGCTCGCGACCGCGTCGGCGAGGTACCGGTCGGTGGGGAAGTGGTCGGGGTCCGTGACCAGCAGGGAACGGTCGGGGCGCAGGGCGGCCGCCGCGCTCAGCGCGTTGTACAGCTGCACGCTCGTGGAGTCCCCGGCGAGGGTCTGTCCCGGGGCCGCGCCGATCAGCCGTCCCACCCGGTCCCCGACCCTGGCCGGCGCGTCCCACCAGCCGTGATCGTTCCACGAGCGGATCAGACCGGTGCCCCACTGCCGGTGCAGGACGTCCTCCAGCACGGGAGGTACGGCGGCCGGGAGCGGCCCGAGCGAGTTGCCGTCGAGGTACACGACCCCCTGGGGGAGCAGAAAGCGCTCGCGGACGTGGCCGAGGGGCGCGTCGGCGTCCAGGCCGGCCGCCCGGCCGGCGAGCGAGGTCGGGGTGGTGGTCACGACGGCGACGCCTCCTCCGCTGCTGCCGGCCGACCGCTCGCCGCCGCTTCTGCCAAGGCCGCGTGACGCGTCGCGGTCTCGTCGTACAGCCGCCGGAGTGTGTCGGCGACGGCACCGGCGGCCGGAGCGCCCGGCTCGATCAGGGTGTAGTGCCCGGTGCCGGGCAGGACCAGGGTCTCCAGGTCGCGGTGGACGGCCGCGTAGTCCGCGAACTGCGTCAGGGGTACCTCCTCGTCGGCGGCGCCGTGCAACAACACGGTCCGCACCCCCGTGCTGCCCGCTCTCCGGAGCAGGCTGAGCGGGTCGACGTCCGCGAGCCGTTCCGCGAACCGGTCCGGCCCGCCCATGAGTTGCAGCGCCGCGTCATCGCTGAGGCGGTCCCGGCGGGTGGCCCGGAGATCGGTCAGCGGGGCCAGCGCCAGCACGGCCGGCGGCAGCCGCGTCGTGTGCCAGGCCGAGGTGTCCGGCAGCAGGCCCCGGGCCGCGCACCACAGGGCGAGATGGCCGCCCGAGCAGTGGCCCGCCAGGACGTAGGGGCGTCCCGCGGGCAGCGTGTCGACGATGCGGGCCACGTCGTCGAACGTCTCCGGATAGCCGCCGGCGCCCCCGGACCGGCGGAAGCCGGGCAACAGCACCGAGAATCCCCGCTCGGACAGGTGGGCGGCGAACGGGGTGAGATGCATCCGGTCGTAGCGCCAGTATCCGCCGTGCAGCAGCACCACCAGAGGTGCCTCCGGGTCCTCGGACGGCCAGGCGTCGTAGACCTGGTGGGGATGGTCGCCGTAGTGGCCGTGCACCGGTGCCAGCACCGGCCTCAGGCTCAGGACGCGCCGCTCCTCCTCGGCGGCGAACGCCGAGATCTCCCTAGAGGCCATCGCGGACCGTCCACAGCTCGGGGAACACCGGACGCGCGGCGCGCGCCTGGAGCCAGGCGAGGCCGGAGGAGCCGGCACTTCCGGTCCTGGCGCCCATGGCGCGTCGCACCACCATCATGTGGTCGAACCGCCAGCGGGCGACCAGCTCGGCGATGTCGGTGAGCAACTCGCCCAGAGGCAGCAGCGGATGGCGCTGCGACCCCGCGTACACGCGGCGCCACGCCTCGACCACGCGGGGATCGGCCTCATAGGGGGCCGTGACGTCCCGCTCGTGCACCGACGCGGGCACGGGCAGCCCCTGACGATGCAGGAACCTGAGCACCTCGTCGTACAGCGACGGCGCGTGGTACGCCTCACGCAGGGTCTCGTGCACCGACGGCTCACCCTGGTGCGAGCGCAGCAGCGCGGCGGACTTGTCGCCGAGCAGGAACTCCATGTGGCGGTACATCGCCGACTGGAAGCCCGATGCCCGGCCGAAAGCGGCGCGAAAACCGTCGAACTGAGCGGGGGTCAGCCCGGCGATGGGCCGCCAGGACCCGTTCAGGGCCTCCAGGGCGCGGCGGCTGCGGACGAGTGCCTCCGTCGCTGAGTCGAGATCGTCCTTGGTGAAGGCGTCCCGGGCCGCCCGCCACTCGTGGACGATCAGGGTGAACCAGAGCTCCATCACCTGCGTGGTGACGAGGAAGCCCATCTCGTCCGCCGCCTCCGTCAGGGGCGCCTGGAGGGTGTTGAGGACCGTGGCGCGCACATAGGCGTCGTAGGGGCTCGCTCCCTCGAACGGGCTGGTCGGCGGGTCGTGCGGGGACAGATCCGCCAGCGCGGACGTGCCGTCGTTCATGGCGTACTCCTTGGGGCCGGCGGGCTCGGGCAGGGGCTACGGTGCCCGCGGTTCACAGGCCGAGGTGGACGCCGCCGGTCGCGTCGATCCACTGGCCGGTCACCCAGCGGGCGTCGTCGCAGGCGAGGAAGGCCACCACGTCGGCGATGTCCGCGGGCGCGCCCAGTCGGTCGAACACGGAGGCACCGGCGAGTGCCTGCCGGACCTGTGGGTCGCGCAGCGTCGGGTTGATCTCCGTCTCGGTGAAGCCGGGCGCGACGGTGTTCACCGTGATGCCGCGGGGGCCGAGCTGCTGTGCGAGCGAGAGGGTGAGGTGGTCCAGGGCTGCCTTGGTCATCGCGTACGCCACGATCGCCGGATAGGCGATCCGGGTCGCCGCCGACGAGACGTTGACGATCCGGCCGCCGTCCCGCAGCCGTTCGAGCGCCCGCTGGGTGATGAAGAAGGGAGCCTTGGTGTTGACGGCGAAGACCCGGTCGTAGTCGTCCTCGGCGACCTGCTGGATCGCGCGGGGCAGGGTGATGCCGGCGTTGTTGACCAGGATGTCCAGCCCCGGCGGGGCGTCTTGGGCGGCGAGCTCGCGGTCGAAGGCGGCCCACAGGGCGGCAGCGTCGCCGTGCACGCCGAGTTCGGCGTGCACGGCGAACGCGCGGCCGCCGTCACCCTCGATCTCCTTGACCGTGCGCTCGGCGGCCGTGTGGTCGTGCCCGTAGTGGACGGCGACCAGCGCGCCGTCACCCGCCAGGCGACGGCTGACGGCCCGGCCGATACCCCGGCTGCCTCCGGTCACCAGGGCGGTCCTGCCCCGGAGTCGTCCCGTGGTGGTCACAGACCTCCTCCTCTCGTGTACGTCGTGCGCGGGCGTGGTCAGGCGTCGAAGTCGAGCGTGAGCTCGTCGGTTCGGGGACGGGCGCGGCAGGCGAGGGTGTAGCCCCGCGCGAGGTCCCGGTCGTCGAGGGCGTGCTGTCGGCCCAGGGCGACCGCGCCGGCGACGACCTTGGCGCGGCAGCTCCCGCACACCCCGTCCCTGCACGCGTACGGCACCTCGGGTCGGGCGCGCAGCACGGCGTCGAGGACGACCCGGTCCCCGGGCTCCAGCACGACCACGGTCGAGCGGCCGTCGATCACCGCCGTCACCCGTCCAGCGGGTTCGGCGCGGTCGGCGGACTCGCCGTCGGGTTCGGCGCCGCCGGCGGAGAACAGCTCCCAGCGGATCCGGTCCGGGTGGGTGCCCCAGGCCGTGAGCGCGGTACGGAGCGTCTCCACCAGTCCCGCCGGTCCGCACAGGCAGAAGGTGGTGCCGTCGTCGGGCCGCGCGTCCACCAGGGTGAGCAGTCGACGCAGCCGTGCCTCGTCGATGCGCCCGGTGAACAGTTCGCTCTCGCGCCGCTCGCGCGAGAGGACGTACAGCACGGTCAGGCGGTCCGTGAACTCGTCCTTCAATGCGGCGAGTTCGTCCGACAACAGGGCCGCACCGGCGGTGCGGACCGCGTGGATCAGGGAGACCCGGCAGCCGGACGAGGCCCGCAGCGCTCCTGCCGCCATCGCGGCCAGCGGTGTGATGCCGGTGCCGCCGGCGATCAGCACGTGATGGCCGCCGGGGGGCGTCGGGAGCCCGAACTGCCCGGTCGGACGGGAGAGTTCGATCTCGTCGCCGGGACTCAGTCGGGACCCCGCGTAGGCCCCGAAGCCGTCGGGGGAGTGGCGTCGGACGACCAGCCGCAGCGCGTCCGGTGCGTCGGGCGGCGGGCACACCGAGTAGGCGCGGCGGACCTCTCCACCGCCGGACGGCCGGTGGCGGACGACGACATGGCGGCCGGGCTCGGCGCCGAACACGGTGGCGAGTTCCGGAGGCACGTGCAGCGTCAACGCCACGGTGTCCTCCAGCAGGGCCTCGACGCGGCTGACCCGGAGCCGGAACCAGTGGCCGCGGTGGGTCTGGAGCATGGTCATGGGCGCCTCACACCGTGGCCAGGTACGGGAAGGCCTCTCCGCAGGCCGTGCACCGCAGGATCGACTGGCAGCGGGTCGGTCCGAAGGGGCTGTGCGGCCGGGTCGCCCCGGAGCCGCAGTGAGGGCAGGGCGCGCCGACCCCGAGGCGTACGGGTGTGGGTGCACCTGCCGGGCGGGGCGGGGCGATGCCGTGCTCGGCGAGTCTGCGCCGTCCGGACGCGGTGATGCGGTCCGTGCTCCACGCCGGGGCCGCCAGCCGGCGCACCCGGCCGTCGGGGTGTCCGCACTGCGCCAGGACGTCGGCGATCGCCGAGGTGATCGCGGGGAGTGCGGGACAGCCGAGGAAGGTGGGGGTGAACCCGACCTCCAGCCGGCCGTCCTCCGCCGTCGAGACCCGGTGGATCACACCGAGTTCACCCAGGGTCACGAAGGGAAGCTCGGGGTCGGGCAGGTCGCGCACTCTGGCCGCCACCTCCTCGGCGGACAGCGCCCCGGTCACCAGATTCCCCCGGGGAACTGCCGGTACACCGACTGGAGTTCGGCGACGAGCGGTCCGAACGCCTCGGAGTGCAGGCCCTGTCGTCCACCGCGCGCCCGCCACCTCGGAGCGGGTACGGCAAGCCCGGCCCGCTCGACCACCTCGCCCACCCGTTCCTCCCAGCGGGCACGCAGCGGTGCGGGCGACGGGGCGGCCCCGGCCGCCTCCATCCGCCGCACCACCTCGTCCTCGTCGAACAACTCGGCGATGTACGGCCAGACATGGTCGAGTCCGGCCTGCATGCGCCGGGCGCTCTGCGCGGTGCCGAGACCGAGTCGTACGGTCCAGCCGTCCGCGTGCCGGCGGTGGTAGTCGACCTCCGTGGCGGCGCGGGCCGCGACCGCGGCCAGCTCGGGGTGCGCGGTGTCGGCGCACGCCTCGTAGTACAGGACGGCGTAGTGGCTGTAGGCGAGCTGGCGGGCGATGGTCACCGCGAAGTCGCCGTTGGGGAGTTCGCAGAGCAGGGTGTTCCCGAACTCCCGGTCGGAGCGGGTGTAGGCGAAGTCGTCCTCGCTGCGGCCGGTGCCGTCCAGCTCGCCGGCCAGTGTGAACAGGGTGCGGGCGTGACCGATCAGATCGAGGGCGATGTTCGACAGCGCGAGATCCTCCTCGATCGTCGGTGCCCTGGTGATCCACTGGCACAGCCGCTGACCCAGGACGAGTGCGTCGTCGCCGAGACGGGCGGTGAGCAGGGCCACGGCCTCAGTCATGCCGGTCGCCTCCTTCCGTGAGCGGCGCGAAGTGTTCCGGATAGCGGTACGGCTTGTGGCGGGCGCCCGAGAAGAAGGGGTCGCGCTCGGCGGGCGAGGAGGCGTACACCGCCGCAGAGCGCACCACCCACAGCGACAGCGGATCGCCTCGCCGTGTGTACAGGTCGCGGGCCCGTTCCAGGGCCATGTCCGGGTCGGCGGCCCGCACCGAGCCCACGTGCAGGTGGGCGAGGCCACGGCGCGGGCGCAGGAACACCTCCCAGGAGGCCAGCGCCCCCTCCGCACCGCTCACGCCCCTGCCTTCCGCCTCGCTCATCGCGCCTCCTCACGGGCCGCGTACGCTGCGGCGGCCTCCCGCACCCAGGCGCCGTCCTCGTGCGCCGCGATCCGGTGGGCGAGGCGCTGCCGGGCGATGTGCGTGTCGTCGCCGAGCGCCTCCCGGTACGTGTCCCAGTCGATCGGGCCGAAGTCGTAGTGGCCGCGTTCCTCGTTCCAGCGGATCCCCGGATCCGGCAGGGTCAGACCCAGCCGTTCGGCCTGCGGTACGCAGTGGTCGACGAAGCGCTGGCGCAGTTCGTCGTTGGTGTGCCGCTTGATGCCCCATGCGATGGCCTGGCGCGAGACCCGCGCGCCGAACGCCGCCGTGCCCTGGTCAGCGCCCGGGACGACCGTGTCGGGCGGGCCGAACATCAGCGCCACCGCCGGCAGCCACCAGCGGTTCACCGCGTCCTGAGCCATCTCCCGCTGGGCGGGTGTGCCCTCGCACAGGGCCCGCATCAGGTCGTAGCCCTGGCGGACGTGGAACGCCTCCTCCTGGCAGACGCGGCGCATCGCGCGGCCGTAGGGGCCGTACGACGTGTGGCACAGCGGGGCCTGGTTGACGACGGCAGCGCCGTCCGTCAGCCAGGCGACGGCGCCGGTGTCGGCCCAGGTCAGCGCCGCGTGGTTGAAGGTCGCGGCATACCGCTGCCGTCCCCGGTGCAGCGCGTCCAGCAGCTCGGCGCGGTCCACGCCGAGTGTCTCGGCGGCGGCGTACAGGTACAGGCCGTGGCCCGCCTCGTCCTGGACCTTCGCCAGCAGCACCGATTTGCGATGCAGGGACGGTGCGCGGGTCAGCCAGGCACCCTCCGGCTGCATGCCGATGATCTCGGAGTGGGCGTGCTGCGCGATCTGCCGCAGCAGCATCCTGCGGTAGCCGTCGGGCATCCAGTCGCGGGGTTCGATGGTCTCCCCCGCCGCGAGCAGCGCCTCGAAGCGGTCGAGACGCCCGTCGCCGGCGCCGGGTGACCCCGACTCAGGGTCCGCCGTGGCTGCGTCCAGGCCGATCACGTGCATCACTCCCTCGACTTCCGCCCTCACTGAGACAAGAGGAGACGGACCCGGCCCGCTATCCCCGGGCCTCGCCAACTGGCCGCGTGACACACGTCACCCGCGGTGGCGGGGATAGCGGTGTCTCCCCGGTTCCTCTTCTCCGGGTGAGAAGTGGACGCGACGCGCGCGGCGCCGACGAAAGGGGAACACCATGAGCACCATCCGGGAGTTGCTGGTCGAGCTCACGGGTACCAGCGAGTACGCGGACACCCTCGGCGACGACGTCGACCTCGCCGGCAGCGGCATCGACTCCGGAGACCTGGTGCGCCTGGTGCTCCTCGTCGAGCAGCGCACGGGCGTGGAGATCACCGCCGCCGACATGGAGACGCTGCGCACCATCGGCGACTACGAGAGCTTCCTCGCCGACCGCGCCGTCGCCGGTTCCTCGGGCGGCGCGTGATGTGGCTGACCCAGCTGCTGGAGCGCAACCGTCAGTGCTTCGCCGACCGGGTCGCCCTCGTCGACGAGCACCGCAGTGTCACCTGGAGCGAGTTCGCCGAGCGCACCGCCGAACTCGCCCGGGGCCTGGCCGGCCTCGGCATCGCGCGCGGAGACCGCGTCGCCGTTCTGTCCCAGGACCGCATCGAGGTGCTGGAGTGCTACTTCGCGCTGGCCCGCCTCGGCGCCCTGTTCGTGCCGCTGAACCACAGCCTCGCCGTTCCGGAGGTGGCCGGGATCGTCGAACGGGTCGGTGCCGTCGCGGTGCTGGGCGAGTCGGACCTGCTGGACCGGCACCCGGTGCTGCCGGGCAGCGTCCGTATCCGCTTGGCGTTCGACAAGCCGGCCTTCGCCGCGCTCGGTACGGTCGCCGCGCCGGTCGAGCTGCCGGTCCTGCCCGACTCCGAGCCCGTCGCCGTCCTGCACACCTCGGCGACGACCGGCCGGGCCAAGGGTGTCACCGTCGACGAGGGGTCCTTCCGCGCCATCGGCCTCGGCTGGCTCGCCGTGGCCCGCCCGGACGACCATGTGGTGATGGTCAACTGCTGCCCGCTCTACCACGGCAGCATGGTCGTCTCGCTCACCTATCTCGCGGCCGGCGCGACCGTCGTCCTGCTGCCGGGCTTCACGCCCCAGAAGGCCCTCGCAGCGGTCGAACGGCACCGGGCCACTCACATGTGGCTGGTGCCGCAGATGCTGCGCTTCATGCTGCGGGCGAAGGCGTCCCACAGCACCGACCTGTCCTCGCTGCGGGAGGTCCTGTACGGCGCCGCCCCGATGCCCCCGGACGTGTATGCCGACGCCGTGGCCCGCCTCGGCTGCGGTTTCCGGCAGGTGTACGGCATGACGGAGGTCGGCGGCCCCTTCGTGACCCTCGGCCCCGACGAGCACCCGGCGCCCGCAGAGGTGGCCGAGCGCATCCCGTGCGGGCGGGTCGTCCCGGGCATGTCGGCGCGGGCCGTCGACCGGACCGGCCGGGAGGTGCCGCGCGGGCAGATCGGGCAGATCGTGGTCCGCGGCCCCGGTCTCATGCAGGGCTACTGGGACGATCCCGCCGCCACACGGGAGGTGTTCCTCGACGGCTGGGCGCAGACGGGAGACCTCGGCTTCGTCGACGAGGACGGCCGCATCCATCTGGTGGACCGCAGCAAGGACCTGATCATCCGGGCGGGCCAGAACGTCTACCCCTCCGAGATCGAACGGGCCCTGCTGGCCCACCCGGCGGTCAGGGACGCGGCGGTCGTGGGCGTCCCGGACGAGGACTACGGCGAGATCCCGCTGGCGTACGTCGTCGCCGAGGACGGCACCGGTGAGCGTGAGCTCCTCACCCACCTCGCGGGCAACCTCGCCCCCTACAAGCGGCCCCGGCGGATCGAGTTCATCGATCAGGTGCCTCGCAACCCCGCGGGGAAGATCATCAAGAAGCTGCTCCGGGACGGCGACTGACGGCACGGGAGGGCACCGCACCCGAGGGTGCGGTGCCCCTCGCGCGGGTCACGCGCTCGCGTTGACCAGGACCGCCATGTTGCCCGCAGGGTGCCGGTTCTCGTGCAGGAGCTGGTGGGCCAGCCCGATCTCCTCGAAGCCGAACGTCCGGGACAGGCACGGGTCGATCGCGCCCTGGTCGATCAGCCGTGTCACCTCACGGGCCTCGCGCAGACTGGCGACGTGCGATCCCTGCAACCGCTTCTGCCGCATCCACAGGAACCGCAGGTCCACGTCGCCGTTGTAGCCGGTCGTGCCGCCGCAGATGACCACCATGCCCGCGTTGTCGCACAGGTAGACCGAGGTCGGAATGGTGTCGGCCCCGGAGTGCTCCAGCACGATCCGCGGGGCCCGGCGCTCGCCGAGCACCTCCCAGAAGCGGCGCCCGAAGGCCCGCGCCCCCGACAGCCAGGCACTCATCGCCGTCTCGTCGGCGGTGTCGGGCAACCGCCCCCAGTGGTCGAACTCGCGCCGGTCGATGTAGCCCTGAGCGCCCAGCCGCATGCAGAACTCGCCGCGCTCCGTGCTGGAGACGACGGCCACCGGAATACCGCCGACGTGCCGCACCAGCTGGATGGCGATACTGCCCAGGCCGCCGGCACCACCCCAGATCAGCACGGGGTCGCCCGGCCGCACGGTGTGCGGGTGCCATCCGAAGAGCTGGCGGTAGGCGGTCGCCGCCGTGGCCATGTAGCAGGATGCGGCGGCCCAGGACAGCCGGGCCGGCTTGGGGTGGCACATGTAGTCGTCGACGACGGCGAACTGGGCGAACGAGCCGTAGTTCTCCTCATAGCCCCACACCCGCAGCGACGAGGAGGTGACGGGGTCGGCACCCAGCCGGATGTCCTCGGCGGACTCGTCCCAGCGGCAGGCCAGAGCGACGACCTCGTCGCCGGGCTTCACCCCGCGAGCACCCTCCCCGACGGCCCACACGATGCCGGACAGGTCGGAGCCGCCGATGTGGAAGTCCTCGGTGGAGCCCGCCTTCTGCCGGGCCCCGATCACGTCCAGCGGTGAACCCAGCGCCGCCCACACGTTGTTGTAGTTGACGCCGGCCGCCATCACCTTGATCAGCACCTGGCCCGGCCGCACCGGCGGTACGTCCACCACTTCGGTCCGGAAGGCGTCGACCGGCTCGCCGTAGCGCTCACGGCGGATCAGGGAGGCGTACATCCGCTTGGGGGCCGTTCCGAGTTCGGGGGCGCCGCCGAGGTCGTACAGGTCCTTGGACAAGGCAGGGTCTCCTGAGCGTTCGGTGGGGGAGGTGGGAGGTGCGTCGGGTCGACGGCGAGAGATCGTCGGCACCGAGGCTCACGCCGAGTCGGGGCGCAGCGCCTTGGCCAGCTCCGCGCCGATCAAGGCCATGGGTTCAGGCTCGGTCATCTCGTAGTGTCCGCAGGGCACGGAGTGGTCGGTCAGCGTGCCGCTCACGTACGGTCGCCAGGCGTCGGCCTTGTCCGGCGCGAGCGCGAGGTCGTCACCGTCGGCGCAGGCGTCCTGGGTGGCGCTGAAGAACAGGGCGTCGCCGTGGAAGCGGCCGGGACGGAACTGCGGTGCGATGCGCAGGTTGTTGCGCATGACGCCGGCGATCGCGGTGGCCTCGGCACGGGTCACCGGTGACGAGGCGTCGCCGGTGTGCTCCGGGATCCTGTGCAACACCGCCTCGACGTCCGCACCGCCGTCGACGGGCGACCCCGCCACCCGCTGGAGCAGCGCCGCCACCTGGCGTTCCGCCTGCGCCGGATCGTGGACGGTGCCCTGCGGCTGCGGCGCGTCGAGCAGGGCCAGCAACTCGACCTCCTCGCCCTGCTCCTGCAGGGCGCAGGCCATCGCGTGCGCCACGAATCCGCCGTACGACCAGCCCAGCAGCCGGTAGGGGCCACCGGGGTGGGCCTCGCGGACCAGGTCCACGTACGACGCCACCATCGACGGCGCGTCCGGCGAGGGCCGACGGCTGCCGTCGAGACCGTACGCCTGGATGCCGAACATCGGCTGGTCGGCGCCGAGATGCGGCAGCAGGCCGGTGTAGCGCCAGGCGACCCCGGCCCCGGGGTGGACGCAGAACAGCGGGGTCCGGTCGCCCTCGGCGCGCAGCGGCAGCAGAGGCCGCAGCGCCTCGGGGGGCGCGTCCCGGTCCCCGGCGGCGGCCAGCAGCCCGGCGACCGTGGGCGCGGCGAGCAGTGCCGCCGCCGGCACGTCCAGCACCCCGGCCGAGCGGAGCCGGCCGGCCAGGAGCACCGCGCGCATCGAATCGCCGCCCAGGTCGAAGAAGTTGTCGTCGACGCCGATGCCCTCGATGCCGAGCGTCTCCTCCCACAGCAGGGTGACCGCGTGCTCCTGCGGGGTGCTCGGCCCCCGGTGCCCGACGGACAGGTGCGGTCGCGGCAGCCGTTCGGTGCCGCAGTCTTCCCGGGCCTGCTGAGTGCCGGAGCCGGAGCCGGAGCCGGTACGGGCGCCGGGCGCGTCGATCCAGTGCCGGCGCCGGTCGAAGGCGTACCCGGGCAGCCTCACCCGGCGGACGGCCGGCTCCGTTTCCCGGGGGAGGGCCGCGTCCACTCCGGCGGCCCAGAGCCGTCCCAGCGCCGTGGCGAACACGAAGCCGTCGGGCCCGTCGGCCTTGGCGTGCCGCATGGTGGTGACCGTCACCGGGTCCTGGTCCGGGTCCTCCAGGCTCGCGCGGGCCAGCTTGGTCAGGCCGTCGCCCGGACCGACCTCGACGAGCACCGGCCGGCCGCGCTCCCAGAGCGCGCCGACCCCGTCGGCGAAGCGGACCGTGCGCCGCGTGTGGTCCACCCAGTGCCGTACGTCCGTGGCGTCGGCGTCGCTGATCCAGGTGCCGGTGACGTTGGTGACGTACGGGATGGAGGGTGGCCGCAGACGCAGGGTGCGCAGATGGTCGGCGAAGGTGTCCAGGATCGGGTCGAGGACGTGGGAGTGCGCGGCGGCCGGCATCCGCAGGCGCCTGAACGGCACGCCGCGGCGGGTGAGTTCGGCCTCCAGCCGGTCCACCGCGTCGGCCCGCCCGGCGACGGTGCAGGCGGCCGGGCCGTTCACGGCGCTCAGGGACAGATCCGGGCCGAGGAGCGGTGCGAGGTCGGTGGCCGGGGCGGCGACACCCACCGTGGCGCCGCCGCAGGCCGCGATGAGCCGGATGCGTTCGGCGACCACCGGCAGCATCTCGTCGAGGTCCATCACCCCGGCCAGGCACGCCGCCGTGTACTCGCCCAACGAGTGCCCGATGAACATGTCGGGGCGGACTCCCGCCTCCATGAGGGTGCGGGCCAGCGCGTACTCGGTGACCACCAGCGCCAGGAATGCCTCGGTGCTGCCCGGCTCGACGCGCTCGAACAGCGCGGTGCGCAGGTCGCCGTCGGTCTGCGGGCGCAGCACGCGGGCGCAGTGGTCCACCGCGTCGCGGTAGACGTCGTGGTCGTGGTACAGCTCGGCCCCCATCCCGACGTACTGGGTGCCGCCGCCGGGCAGCAGGAAAGCCACCCGTGGCGGCTCGTCGGGCACCGGCGGGAGGGGCGGCTGCGGGGCGCGCAGCGCGGCTGCCGCCTCGGCAGGAGTGGTGGCGACGACCGTCGACCGGTGGCGCATCGACGGGCGTTCGGTGCGCAGGGAGTGCGCGACGTCGTCCAGGCGCGGCCCCGGCCGGCGTTCCAGGTGGCGGGCCAGGGCTTCGGCCTGGCCGCGCAGGGCTCCGGCAGTCCGCGCGGACAGCGGAAGGACGTGCCGGCGCGGCGTCTCCGGCGGTCGGGGCGCGTGCCGGGTGGCCGGCGCCTCCTCCAGGACGACGTGGGCGTTGGTGCCGCCGACGCCGAAGGCGCTCACCGCGGCGCGCCGGGGACGCCCCTGCGCGGGCCAGTCCTCCAGGGCGGTCGGCACCCGGAACGGGCCCGCCGAAAAGTCGATCAGTGGGTTGGGCGCGTCGAAGTGCAGGCTGGGCGGGATCTGCGCGTGCTCCAGGGCGAGGACGGCCTTGACGAACCCGGCGATGCCGGCCGCCGCGCCGAGGTGGCCGATGTTGGTCTTGACCGAGCCCAGCGCGCAGAAACCCCGCCGGTCGGTGCTCTGCCGGAACGCCTCGGTCAGCGCGGCCACCTCGATCGGATCGCCGATCCGGGTGGCGGTGCCGTGCGCCTCGACCAGGCCGATGGTGTCCGCGTCCACGTCGGCCTGGGCCTGTGCGGCGAGGATCACCTCGGCCTGCCCGGCTGCGCTGGGCGCGGTGAATCCGACCTTGCGGCGGCCGTCGTTGTTGACCGCGGAACCGCGGATCACCGCGCGGATCCGGTCGCCGTCGGCAAGGGCGTCCTCCAGGCGTTTCAGCACCACCGCGCCGACCCCGTCGCCGGAGGAGGTTCCGGCCGCGTCGGCCGCGAACGCCCGGCAGCGGCCGTCCGGGGAGAACGGGCCGTCCGGGACGTGCCGGTAGCCGAGGAACGCCGAGGGGTTGAGGGAGACCGCACCGGCCAGCGCGAGATCGCACTCGAAGCCCAGGAGGTCCTGGCAGGCGGTGTGCAGGGCGACCAGCGCGGTCGAACAGGCCGTGTGCAGGGACAGACCGGGCCCGGTCAGCCCGAGTTCGTAGGAGATCCGGGTGGCCAGCGTGCCCAGCGAGTTGGCGGTCGCCGCGTGCACCAGCTCCACCGAGCCCGGCTGCCCGGCGTACCGCGGGTGGAGGTGCGCCGGGTAGTAGCGGCTGTCGGCGCTTCCCGCGTACACGCCCGTCACCACGGCCTGGGCCTCGCGGACGCGGCCCGCGTCCTCCAGCGCGTGGTAGGCGGTCTCCAGCAGCAGCCGCTGCTGCGGGTCGACGACGGCCGCCTCGGCGGGGCTGTAGCCGAAGAAGCCGGCGTCGAAGCGGTCGATGCCGTCGATCACCGACACCATGCGTACCAGGCCCGGGTCGTCGAGGTCGCCGGGGGCACCGCCCGCCGCGAGGAACTCCTCGTCGGTGACGGGCCGTATCGCCTCGCGGCCCGCGGCGAGGCCGTCCCAGAACGCGTCGACGTCGTCCGCGCCGGGAAAGCGTCCCGCCATGCCGATCACCGCGATGGCAGGGGGCTCCTCCTGCGGCCGGGGCGCGTTGTCATCCATCGGTGCGGTCCTTCCGTTCCTGTGCGCGTTCCCTTGTGGAGCGACGGGCGCCGCGGGCCGCCCGCTGCCGCTGTGCCTGTTGCCTGGCCCGGGCGAGGCCGTTCGGCGCTGCTTCCCGCTGCGGAGCGGCCACGGTGCCGCGGTCCGCGAGATGCGCGGCGAGCGCGCGCACGGTCGGGTGCGCGAACAGGTCGACGACGTCCGGACGGCAGCCCAACTCCTCGTCGATCGCCGCCTGTACGCCGACCAGGAGGAGGGAGTTGCCGCCCAGGTCGAAGAAGTTCTCGTCCCGGTCGACCCGGTCGCGGCCCAGCACCCGGCTCCACACCTCGGCGAGCCGCGACTCCAGCCGCCGCAGGTCCTTGTCGCCCTCGGTGTCGGCCGTCCGCCCCGCAGCGGTACCCGCCGACCGCAGCACCCGGGTTCCGGCCGGTGCGTCGCGGGTCGCCGCCTGGAACAGGGCTCCGAGGTCCGTGCCCTCGTCGAGGGCCACTCCGGCCACGAGCCTGCGCACCTGCCGTACCGGGGCGACGACATGGCTGCGCACCCACGGGGCCGTGCGGTCGGCGCCGATCAGCAGGTGCGGCTCGTCGAGCGAGCGCGCGAAGTCGAAGGAGCGCAGTGCCGCGGCCGGGTCCAGCACGCGGTAGCCGCGGGCCTCGGTGAGCGAGGTGAGCCCGTACCCGCGACTCATGCCCCGCTCGCGCCACATGCTCCACGCCAGGCTCTGACCGGGCAGCCCGAGGCCGCGCCGGTGCACGGCCAGGGCGTCGAGGAAGGCGTTGGCGGCCGCGTAGGCCGCGTTCATGGCACCGCCGAAGAAGCCGTTGACGGAGGAGAACAGGACGAAGGAGTCCACCGGGTGCTCCGCGGTGATCTCGTGCAGGACCAGGGCGCCCCGTACCTTCGCGGCCAGCGCCGCACGCCAGCCGTCCCGGTCCAGATCGCGTACCGGCCGCTCGTCGAAGACGCCCGCGAGATGCAGCACCGACGCCAGGGGTACCCCCCAGGCCTCGGTCGCCTCGCGGATCGCGGCCCGCACCTGACCGGCGTCCGTGACGTCCGCCGCGGCGAACCGTACCTCTCCCAGCCCGCGCAGGCGGTCCGCGTCGCCGGACACGGTTCGGCCGAGCAGCAGCAGCCTCGTGCCGGGGGTCTTGAGGAGGTGCTCCGCGAGTTCCACACCCACGCCGCCCAGGCCGCCGCTGATCAGATGGAAGCCGGCGCCACCCGGCGGGGTGCGCGGCGGCAGCGGGTCGGGCAGCGGCGCCAGGCGGCGCACATAGCGCTGCCCTCCGCGGTGGGCGACCTCCGCGTCCAGGGGCGCGGTCGCGGCCTCGGCGAGCAGCACATCGATGTCCGGTGCACTGCCCGGCGGCAGGTCCACGTGGACGGCCTGCAGCCACGGATGCTCCTCCCGCGCCGACTTGAGCAGGCCCACGGCCGTGGCGTGCGTCCACCCGGGCCGGTCCTGCGCGGTGACCGCCTGGGCGCCGGTGGTCGCGAACAGCACGGGCAGGGGCCGTCCGGGGTCGTGCCGGTCGACGAGCGCACGGGCGAAGTCCAGCAGGCGTTCCGCGGGATCCGCCGACTCCGTGGGCAGGACCAGCACACGGTCCGGCTCGCGTCCGTCGCCCGCGAGAGCGTCCAGCAGTCTCCCGAAGCCGTTCCGATCCACGCGGTAGGCAGCGGCGTCGAGCCGCTCGTACGCGGGACCCTCGCCGACCAGCGTGCACAAGCCGCCCTCGGCGCGGAGCCGTTCGGCCACGCGTACGGCCGTCGCGCCGTCCCCCAGCAGCAGCGTGTGCCGGCCCCGGACGGGCCGGGGAGGATGCAGGGCGTCGGCTCGCTGCCACACCGGTCGCAGGAACCAGTCGGGCAGGGTGGCGGCGGTGCCCAGCAGCAACTCGGAGGCGCGGACCGCCTCGTCGAAGTCGCCCGCCTCGAACCTCTTGCGGAGTCTGGTGCGCTGGATCTTCCCGATCTCCGTCTTGGGGATGTCCTCGGCTGCCACCGGGACGAGGAAGGCGGGGGAGATCCCGTTCTCCCGGGTCACCTTGCCACCGATCTCCCGCAGGGCGGTGGCCGGGTCCTGGCCCTCGGCGAGGCGGACGAACAGGGCCAGTTCGTCGGTCGGTGCCGACGGGGTCGAACGTACCGCGACCGCCGCCGTGAAACTCCGCACCACGCAGGGGAGCTCCTCGACACATGCCTCGATCTCGTGGCTGTAGTGGTTGACTCCGTTGACGATGATGACGTCCTTGGCGCGGCCGGTGATGTACAGCTCGCCGTCCCTCAGGAAGGCCAGGTCCCCGGTGTCGAACCAGCCGTCCTCGGTGAACGACTCGGCGTTCGCCCTCGGGTTGTCGTGGTACCCCGGGGTGACCGATGTGCCGCGCACCTGGAGCCGGCCTACCCGGCCCTCCGCGAGCAGGGAGTCGTGCTCGTCGACGATCCTCATGGCGAAGCCGGGATAGGGCCGCCCGCAACTGACGAACGCCTCGTCCTGGCCCTCGGGTTCGGCCGGCAGGACGCTGTCGGTCACCACCGAGCAGGTCTCCGACATGCCCCACCCCGGATGCATCACGTCCTGCGGCAGTCCGTACGGGCGCAGCACGTGCAGGAAGCGGCGTGCGGCAGAGGCCACCACGACCTCGCCCGCGTTCATCACCAGCCGCATCGGCGACAGGTCCCAGGTGCGCCCGGCGAACCGGTGCGCGTGTCCGGCGAAGAGCCCGAAGGCGAAGTTGGGTGCCCAGGTGACGGTCACCCGGTGCCGGTGCGCCAGGTCGGCCCAGCGCAGCGGGTCCTGGAGGATCCACGCGGTGGGCGCGTGGACCTGCCGGCAGCAGAGGTACACGTCGCGCAGGTGGAACATCACGACGCCGGTGACATGGTCCAATGGGATCCAGTTGAGGCTGACGTCGTGCTCGTCGAGGCCGTTCGTCGTCGCGGTCGCCGCGGAGCGGGTCAGCACTCCCCGGTGGGTGATCCGCACCGCCTTGGGCAGACCGGTGCTGCCCGACGTCATCAGCATGAGGATCAGGTCGTCGGGCCGGGCGGGATGCCAGTCCCGGTCCTCGGGCGCAGCACGCAGGGCGTCCGCGGTCGTCAGCCGGAGGTCCGGCCAGCCGTCGCGGTCGGCCAGCGCGCCCAGCCCCCTGGCGTCGTCCGGTGAGGCGACGATCCACGGCCGGTCCAGCATCCGCCAGATGCCCTCCAGCTTGGTGACGGCGGCCGACGCCGCCTCGTAGGACCCGGGCACGGTCAGGGGCACGGCGACGAATCCGCCGAGGATGCACCCCCACAGGACGGCCACGAAGTCCTCCGTGTCGGAGCACTGGAGGATCACCCGGTCGCCGGGGCGCAGGCCCCGGCCGCGCAGCCCGCCCAGAACCCGGGAGGCCTCCTCGACCAGGGAGGCGTAGGAGCGGCGGGTCTCGGTGCCGTCGGCGCGCACGTGCACGATCTCACCGTGCGGTCGGGCGGCGGCCCGGGTGAGGGCCTGCGCCCAGCCGGACACCGACGGTTCGGGAAGCGGCCCGCCCTCGCTGAGCGCCGGTACCGTGTCGGTCGGCGCCGACGCCCGCGACTCCTGCGGCTGCGGGGCAGGGCGCGGAAGCCCGGTGTGGACGCGGCCCGGCTCCTCGGGAACCTCCTCCAGCCGGACGTCCGCCTCGCGGACTCCGGGGAGACGGGCGAGCTCCTGCTGCCAGCGGGCCGCCGTGGTACCGCGGACCGCCGGCAGGGCGCGCAGCGCATCGGCGTCCAGGGCTCCGTCCGGGGTGCGGGGCAGCGCGTTGACCGCGGTGACATGCGCTTCGGCGAGCGCATGCTCCACCTGGTCGGCGGCGCCCGCGCGACCGGGCACCACGTACAGCTCGTCCGGCGCCAGGACGACGGCGTCGCGGACGCCCGCGACAGCGAGAGCCCTGGTCGCCAGGTCGTCCGGCACGCCCGGCAGTTCGCCGACGTCGCGCCGCGGGGGCGCGGGCAGTGCGCTCACCCGCCGTCCCGGGTCGGCGCACACCGCCTCCAGTGTGGCCGACAGCGCCTCGGTGAAGCGGCTCGCGGTGTCGGGGGCGAACAGGTCCGTGGCGTACTCGACATGGACGTCGAGCCCCTCGGGCGTGCCGTGCTCGTCGCGCCGTTCGAGGACGTCCACGAACAGGTCGAACTTGGCGGTGCCGGTCGCGGTCGGCCGCAGGGAGGCGGCCTGTTCACCGAGGCGGAGCACGGACGGCTCGTTGTTCTGCAGGGCCAGCATCACCTGGAACAAGGGGTGCCGTGCGGGGTGGCGCGGCGGGTTCAGGCGGTCGACGAGGAGGTCGAAGGGCAGATCCTGGTGGTCCAGTGCGGCGACGTCGAAGGTCCGGGTGCGGCCGAGGAGTTCGCGGAAGTCCGGGTCGCCCGAGACGTCGGATCGCAGCACCAGCGTGTTGGTGATCAGCCCGATCACGTCGTCCAGAGCGGGGTCGGAGCGGCCGGCCACCGGGGTGCCGATCGCCAGGTCGTCGCCCGCGCCCCAGCGGCAGAGCAGCGCGCTCACGGCGGCGTGGAGCACCATGAACAGACTGACCTCCTCCGCCTCGGCCAGGTCCAGCAGCTCGCGGTGTGCGGGGGCGCCCACCGTCGCCGTCACGTGGGCGCCGCTGCCTGCGGAGGCGGCGGGCCGGGGCCGGTCCGCCGGCAGCGTGGTCTCGGTGGGCAGTCCGTCCAGCGCCGTACGCCAGAACTCGGTCAGCTGTTCCAGGCGGCCCGGCCCGTCGGGCGCGGCCGACAGGACCTCGCGCTGCCAGAGCGCGTAGTCGGCGTACTGCACCGGTAGCGGCTTGCCGTGCGGGGCCCGGCCCTCGCGGCGGGCTTCGTAGGCGGCGCTCAGATCGTCCGCGAGGGGCCGCAGCGACCAGCCGTCGGCCGCGCTGTGGTGCAGCACGAGCAGCAGGGTGCGTGTCGCACCGGTGCCGATGAGCGCGGCCCACAGTGCGCCGGTTCGGGTCAGGTCGAAGCGGTGGCGGGCGGCGAGCGCCACCTGCGCGGCGGCCTCCTCGGCCGGGCAGCCCACGATCCGCAGCTCCGGCCGGGTTCCGCCGGGCGGCAGGATGCGCTGATGAGCTCCCTGCCCGTCCTCCGCGAACACCGTGCGCAGGCTCTCGTGCCGGTCCACGACGTCGGCGAGGGCCGCGCGCAGCGCCGCCACGTCGACCTCGTGCTCCAGGGGCACGGCCAGGGGGATGTTGTACGTCGCCGCCGCGCCGTCCAGACGGTTCAGGAACCACATCCGCTCCTGGGCGAAGGACAGCGGCACCCGCGTGGGACGCCGGCGCGCCTCCAGCGCGGGCAACCGGGGTGCCCGGCCCGCCTCCTCGGTGAGCCGGACGGCCAGGGCTGCGGGTGTGGGCGTGTCGAAGAGCATGCTGATGGGCAGGTCGCGGCCCGTCTCGGCGCGCAGCCGGGCGAGCAGGCGCACGGCGAGCAACGAGTGCCCGCCCAGGTCGAAGAAGTTGCCGGTCACTCCCACCGCGTCGGCGGGCAGCCGCAACACCTCGGCGAACAGGCGGCACACGAGGGACTGTTCGGGGGTCGAGGGACGGTGCCCGGCCGCTGCGTCGGCCAGCTCGGGTTCGGGAAGCGCTCGTGTGTCGAGCTTGCCGTTCGCCGTCAAGGGCAGCGTGCCGAGCAGGACGCAGGCCGCCGGGACCATGTGGCCGGGCAGCCGCTCGGCCAGGTGGCCCCGCAACTCGGCGGGGGGTGGCCGGTGGCCGTCGGCGGGGACGGCGTAGGCGACGAGCTGTGGCCGGCCGTCCGCCCCGGGGCGCGCGACCACCGCCGCGCGGGCCACCCCGGGATGTTCGGCCAGCACGGCCTGGACCTCGCCGGGTTCGACACGGAAACCGCGGATCTTGACCTGCTCGTCGGCGCGCGAGACGTACTCCAGGACGCCGTCCACCGTACGCCGGGCCAGGTCGCCGGTCCGGTACATCCGGCCTCCGGGAGGCCCGAACGGGTCCTCGACGAACCGTTCGGCGGTCAGCTCCGGCCGGCCCAGGTAACCGGGGGCGAGCCCCGCGCCCGACACGTACATCTCACCCACGACACCCGGCGGAACGGGCTTGCCCGCCTTGTCGAGCAGATGGACGCACAGGTCGGCGAGCGGAACGCCGATCACGCTCGGCCGGCGCGGGTCGTCGAGATGGGCCCGGGTCAGCCGCTGGAACGTGACGTGCACGGTGGTCTCGGTGATGCCGTACATGTTGATCAACGCCGGGGCGTCGAGACCGTGTCGCTGCGCCCACGGCCGCAGCCGTTCCGGCTGCAGAGCCTCCCCGCCGAACACCACGTACCGCAGGGCCGATGCGCCCGGCTCGCCGTCCAGGTCCGCCAGCATCAACTGCTCGAACGCGGACGGGGTCTGGTTGAGGACCGTGACCCGCTCGGCCCGCAGCAGCCCGAGGAGGTCCCGCGGCGAACGGCTGACCGCGTACGGCACGACGACGAGTCGCCCGCCGTGCAGCAGCGGGCCCCAGATCTCCCAGACGGAGAAGTCGAAGGCGTACGAGTGGAACAGCGTCCACACGTCGTCCTCGCCGAAGCCGAAGTGCTCCGCGCACGACGCGAACAGCCTGAGCACGTTCGCGTGCGGTACCGGGACGCCCTTGGGACGGCCGGTGGAGCCCGAGGTGTGGATGATGTACGCGATGTCGCCGGGGGCGGTGGGCCCGGTGCGTTCGGCGTCGGTGAGATCGCCGGCCGCCCGACGGGCGAGGGCCTCGGCGGTATCAGGCGCGCCCAGGACGACGGTGGGCACCGCGAGGGTCGGCAGCGTCCCGGCGGTGTCGGCGTCGGTGACGAGCACCGAGGGCGGCACGTCCTCGGTGACCAGCCGCAGGCGCTGCGCGGGGTTTCCGGTGTCCAGCGGCAGATAGGCCGCGCCCGTCTTGAGGGCGGCGAGGAGGGCCACGACCAGCGGAATGCCCCGGGGCAGCGCGAGCGCGACGACCCGGCCCGGTCCGGCGCCGTGTTCCACGAGCAGCCGGGCCAGCCGGTTGGCCTCGGCGTTGAGGCGGGCGTAGTCGAGGCTCGCGCCGTTGCAGGTGACCGCCGGCGCGTGCGGTCTGCGGGCCGCCTGTTCCTCGAAGCGCCCGGTGAGCGTGGAGGTGACGGGGTAGGCGCGGGCGGGCGCGACCTGCGGCTCCTCGCCGGGCAGCAGAAGGGCGACCTCGGCGAGCGGCATGTCCTCGGGCGCTTCGCCGAGCTGCTGCAGCACATGCAGGAACCGCCGCAGATGGGTGTCGAGTTCACGCTGCTCGTACGTCGCCGGATTGGCGTCGAAGGCCAGCCAGAGGCCACCTGTCACGGCAGCCGGCCGCACGCTGATCTGGAGGTCGTCCACCGCGCCGCCCGACAGATGGTGGGAGGTCGTGGGATGTCCGTCGAAGACCAGGTCCTCGGAGAAGGGCACGATGTTCACCACCGGGCCGTGCATCCGGCGCCCCGAGCCCAGCAGCGCCAGGTCACGGCGCAGGAACTCGCCGCGGTACTGCTGGTGCCGCCGCAGCGGGCTCAGCTCCCCGGCCACGCACCGCATCAGGTCCCCCACCGAACCGGCGGGCGGGACGGCCACCCGCAGCGGCAGGATGTCCGAGGCGGTGCCCGGCGTGCGCAGGGCCGCCGACCCCGGTCGGCTCATGGTGGCCAGACCGAGCACGAGATCCTCCGCACCGGTCATGCGGTGGAGGTAGGCCGTGACCGCGCCGACCAGCAGATCGGTGCGGGAGACCCGCAACCGGGCCGCGGCCGCGTTCAGCGCGTCGGTCTCGGCCGGGGACAGGTCGTACGTGCTGCGCAGGAACGGCGCCTCGGGCGGTGCGGTGCGCTCGGCCAGCCGTACCGGCTCGGGCAGGCCGGCGAGCCGGGCCGCCCAGTGCTCGCGGTCACGGGTGTGCCTGTCGGAGGCGAGGTAGGCGGCCTCCTCCGCCTGCAGTCGGGCCACCGGCTCGAAGGCCGCGGGCCCCGGTTCGCGTCCGGCGGCCAGCGCGGTGTAGGTCTCGGCGAGGCGGCGGGCGACCAGCTTGTAGCTGTAGCCGTCCAGGACGATGTGATGGGCCCTCAGGAACCAGATGAACCGGTCGGCGGCCAGTCTGATCAGGGCGTGCGAGAACAGGGGCCCCGAGGTCAGGTCGGCGGGTACGGCCAGGTCCCGGCGGATCCAGTCCTCGGCCGCGGCCCCCGGATCGGGTTCCGCGCTGACGTCGACCCGGTGCAGCGGCCAGTCGTCCGGAGCGGCGGCGGGCCGACAGCGGGGGCCGTCCGGAGTGTCGGAGAAGCGCAGCGCGAAGGTGTCGGCCTCGGCCACGGTGCGGCGCAGTGCCATCTCGAAGAGGGAGGCGTCGACGGGGCCGTGGATCTCCACGTACTCACCCGTGTTGTATGCGGCGGCGTGCGGCGCGAGCCTCCCGGCGAACCAGAGCCCCTCCTGGGCACCCGACAGCGGCCGACGTTCGTGCTCGTGGACTGACATGGCACCAACCCTCAATGGCGAGCGGTTTCACACGGTTCACTGGGAAGTACCGGCTGAGCGCCGGACGGCGGACGCACCGTCGAGGCGGTGCATTGGATGCGAAAGTCGGGGTGCGCGGCAGAGCGCGGAATTTGTTTCACAATGAACGATCACCGTCCGCCGCATCACTTTGCATGACCGGGAGCGGGGCAGTCAAGGGCGTACCGGCCCGTTTTGAACAGCTCCAGGGAAACGTTGGGGAAATACTCTGTTCCTGCTTCGGGCATGATTACCGGCGGCGGGAATTGATTTGAGACATCCTCTGCCGAGGCGCTGTTGCCGAACGCGGCGATCCGTGTGAAGCGGTCCCGTGCGCGGGGTGAAGGGGACGTGCCGTCGGGGTCGCCGCCGCGTGAGGTGCTCGGGGCCGGTGGTGGCCGTCCTCGGCGCACGAGTGCCGCGCTTCCGGCCGCGGTCGGCCGGGGCGCTGCTCCGGGCCCGCGACAGCGACCCGGAAGGTCGTGCCGTATGCCGTCGGGTTATGCCCCCGCCGCAGCATGAATCAGTCAACTTGCCCTTTCAGGCTGCCTGTTCACAACCAGGGTGTGGAAATATGCGACGAGTCGGGAGGCGGCGGCCCCCAGTGGGTGCGCCGTGCCGAGGCGGCGTACACGCCGGACGGGCCCGTCGCGGACCGTGCCGGCATCTCTGCCCGCCCGGCACCGCGCCGGTCGCGGGGACGTGGTGCCGTCGTCGGGCGATGCCGGACGGGACGGGCGAAGGGGTGGGCCGGGCGGCCCCTCGGCCAGTGCCGCGGTGTCCGACGCGGACAGCGACAGGAATGAGTTCTGAACGGGGACGAGTGCGGGAAAACCGATACCGGGGGCGCGAGTCGGCTCCCGTACCGGCCCGGTGGAGTCGCCACGAGCCCGCCCCGTCGGTTTCCACGAAGGAAAAGCGTTTGCTCGACCAGGGCTGTCCCCCGGCATGCCATTCCGGCGTGCGCGGGTAATTCGAAAAACGAGCACGGAGAGCCCTCCGGGCGATTCCGCCCGGTGCGTGCCGGCGGAGAGAAAGGCTGTGTGCATGCAACGCGAACTGTGTCCCGTGGAAGGCCTGTACGTCGCCCAGAGAAGCCGGGCCGTGGTGTCGTGCGCCCTGGACGGGCCCGTCGACGCCGACGTACTGGCGGCGGCGTTCGACAGCGTCACGGCCGAGCGGCCGACCTTGCTGACCAGGATCGTCCCGGCGACCACCGGCCATGCCCTGACGCTGCTGCCCGAGAGGGAGCGGCCGAAGCTGCGTGTCAGGGCCGGCGGGGACGAGGCGTACGCGGAGGAGCTCAACGACCCGCTGCCGGTGGGTGGCCCACTGGCCCGCGCCACCCTCGTCAGCGCCCCCGGCGGGGACCGGCATCTGTTCGTCCTCGTCGTCGACCACGTCATCACCGACGGACACAGCGCGATAGCCCTGCTCAACGCCATGTGGGACCGCTACCGGGACTACGCCGACCCGGCCCGGGCGGATCTACCGGCCACGGGCCTCCCGGTCCCGGAGCCGGCCACCGACCTTCCCGCTCCCGTCAGCACCCTGCTGCCGCCCGCCGACCCGGCAGACGTCGCGCGGTATCTCGAACGCCGCATCGAGGAGTCCGGCGGCCCGGTGGAGCTCCTCACCTATGACGTTCCCGCCGCCGGTGACACCGGGGAGGAGCAGCGCATCGAGATCCAGCGACTGCTCCTGGACGCCGAACAGACCGGTCGGCTGCGCCGGTCGGCCCGTGCCGCCGGGCTGTCGGTGCACGGCCTGGTCGGCGCCGCCGTCCTCATCGCGGCCCGACGCCGCCTCGGTGGCACCGGGCCGCGGGTCCTGCGCTGCATGTCACCCGTCGACCTGCGTTCGCGTCTGGCTCCACCGCTCCCCCCGGAGGTCATGGTCGCCGCGGTCACCGCCCACGTCCGGGCGGTGGAGGTGCGGGACGACAGCGACCCGGTCGCGCTGGCCCGGCACGTGGGCCACGGGGTGCGGGAATTCCTCGACCGGGGCGATCACTTCCATGAAATGCGGATCATGCCGGACGTCCCCCGGCACCCCACGCTCCAGCTGGGCACGGTCATCGTCACGAACATGGGCCTGGTACCCGGCCCCCGGCTCCCCGACGGCCTGCGCATGACCGATGTCAGGCTGGTGCCGGCCCGCGAGCACTACTTCCCCCAGGCCGGCCGCAGCCCGCTGATGGCCTGCGTGGTTTCCTTCGACGGGCGCCTGGCCGTCGAGTTCCCCCACCACACGGCCTGCTTCAGCCCGGCGTTCATGGCCGAGCTGCGCGACGACGTCCGCGGCACGCTGCTCTCCCTCGCCGACGAGGAACGGCCCGTCTCCGTCCCGACGGCCTGACGACCGCGGCGGTGTCCCGGCCGGTCCCACGTCCGGCGCGCCCGCGACCCGTCGCTCGCGCGGGAGACGCTCGCGCCCCACGCCTCCGGCCTCCCTCTGCCAAGGAGCACCCGTCCACGATGAAGTCCCAGAACGAACCCCCCACCGTCGTCGCCGCGTTGGTCTCCCGGGCCCGGGCCGGCGACCACCGCGCGATGAACGACCTGCTCACCGAAATCACGCCGTACGTCGCTCGGGTGTGCTTCCCCATCGCGGGAGACAACGGCTCCGACGCCGTCCAGGAGGCACTGCTGGCCATCTACCGCGGCCTCGGCTCACTGCGCGAACCCGCCGCCTTCTACGGCTGGGTCCGCGCCGTCACGACCCGCGAGGCCGTCCGCACCGCCAAGCGGCTGCGCGAGGAGGCCGCCAGTCTCCAGGTGGACTCCGGCCCGCTGGAGAACCCGCTGGACGCCGTGCACATCAACGATGTGTTCGACCGGCTCTCCGAACAGCATCGCCAGGTCCTCGCGCTGCGGTTCTACGGCCTGAACGAGGACGAGATGGCGGCGACGCTCTCCCTGCCCGTGGGGACCGTCCGCTCCCGCCTGTACCGAGCCCGCCGGCGTTTCCAGGAGGCGTGGCAGCCGCACGCCGCCTGAACCACCCCGGAGCGCCCCGGACGGAGGCATCCGACGCGCGTGCCGCACCTGGCACGCGCCGGTGCACCCCGCCCCGCCGGCAGGGCCGGCACGGAAGACCCGTGGCTCGAACACCGCGTGGCCCAAGGGCCCGCAGCGCGGGCACGGGTCGAGGCCCGCCGCCGAGGCCGCCACCGCACGATTCCCGCAGACGGCGTCCTCGTTCCTCGTGCCGACGGCCTGAGCCCGCCGTCCACCTCGCGAGGGGCGGTCGCCGTTCCAGGCCGTCACCGCGACGGCGGCTTCGTGCCTCCTTGGGTGGCCTGAAGATCGGCCAGCAGTTCGGCTTGCCCGGCGAGCAAGCCGGACAGGATGGTCCGCGCGACCCGCAGCAGCTCCGCGACCTGCGGGCTGGTCAGCGAGTAGTACACGGTCGAGCCCTCCTTGCGGGTCTTGACCAGGTTCGCCCGGCGCAGCACGGCCAGTTGCTGGGACAGGTGCGCGGGCTCGATTCCCACCTCGGGCAGCATCTCCGCGACCGCGTGCTCGCGCTCGCTCAGCAACTCCAGGACCCGGATACGGGCCGGATGGCCCAGCGTCTTGAAGAACTCGGCCTTCAGCTGGTACAGCGGCGTACTCACCGTGCCGCCTCCTCTCCGACACAGCAGCACGGCACCATCGGCCGGAGCTCGGCGCATCGCGTCCATCCACTCGTCAAGAACATGTGGCCCATCCTCGCCTGCGGCACCGGCCATGCCGAACCCGCACCCGGGATGCGGGGCCCGGGGCCCGATGGTGATGACCTCATGAATTGCTAATATTAGCAATTCATGAGGTCATCGGAGGAGGTTTGTGTGAGGATCACCCCGCTGCGCGGCGTCGGCGTGGCCTGGATGAAGTGCCCCGCATGCCGTCTGAAGTGCCGCCCCACCGCCGTCGGCCCGGACGGCAGCTGCCCGCGCTGCGGAAACGCCCGCATGCTCCGGCTGTCCTTCGGCGACCGTCCAGCCCGGTCGGAGCGCAACGCCGATCCGGCCGCGGGTGCCCACCGGGACTGACACGCGGCCCTGCGGAACCGACCCGGCACGACGGGCGAACCAAGGCAGACCGGCAGCGGGGTCCGTGGCCCGCGGTCGAGGCCGCGTGTACGCGAGACCGCCCGGGGGTCGCCCCGGGCGGCCTGGCAGTGCGGGGAGCCGGTCAGACCTTCTTGACCACGCTGGACTTGAGCTGCATGGCGCCGAATCCGTCGATCCTGCAGTCGATGTCGTGGCCGTCCGCCCCGTCGACGAGACGGATGTTGCGCACCTTGGTGCCTGCCTTGATCCCGGTCGGGCTGCCCTTGACCTTCAGCGTCTTGACGACCGTCACGGTGTCGCCGTCGGCCAGCACGTTGCCGACGGCGTCCTTGGTCACTTTGCCCCCGGAGGCGCCGTGTGAGGCATCATCCTCGGACGGCGACCACTCGTGCCCACATTCGGGGCACACCAGCAGCGCACCCATCTCGTAGGTGTACCCACCGGAGCATGCGGGGCAAGTGGGGAGATCTTCACTCATGGCGGAGGTGTCCTTCAGTCGGTGAGGGGAGAGGTGGCTGGGGCCGGCCAGCCGTCGGTGCGCCACGCCTGCCGCCCGTCCTCGGGGGCCGATGCGTGCCGGGCATGGGCGGCGAGCGCGGCGGCAAGGTCGCAGTGGACGGGGATGTCCGGGCAGTCGCCGCGCGGGACCAGCGAACCGTCGGCGGGGATGGCGGCCAGTTCCAGGCTGCGGCCCGCGTCGGCGAGCCGGCGTGCGGCCTCGGTGATGGCCACCTGGCCCTCCGCGGACCAGCTGCGCAGCTCGGTCAGGTCGAGGATGACCGGGCCGCTGCCGCGCGCGACGACCCAGCCGACCGCGCCGCCGAAGCGGTGGACCGCGTCCGGGCCCAGGTATCCGGCGACGAAGAGGATGCCGAGCCCCTGCTCGCTGGTGTAACGCCACTCGATGGTCATGCGTGTGAACTTCCTTGTGATGCTGCCCGTTGGGTTCAGAGGGGAAGGGTGATCCAGACGCTCTTGCCCAGCCCGTCGGCGTCCGGTCGGACGACCGCGCTGCCACCGAGGCCCATCGTCACTTCCATGACGGTGGCCAGCCCGCCGGACCCGCTGCCGATCGCGTCGTACAGCGGAGGCCGGCAGGGATGGCGGTCGTGGACGGCGACGGCCAGACAGTCCCGGCCCGCCGCGTAGATGACGGTCAGCTGCGGGGAGCGGTCGGCGGCGTGCCGGACACTGTTGGTCACCAGCTCGCCCAGGATCAGCAGGGCGGGGTCCACGGCGGGATGGCGCAGGCCGATGCCCCACTCCACAAGGGCCAGTTCGGCCGTCTCACGGGCCATGCGCACGGCCGCCGGGACCGCCGGCAGGGTGAGCACGTGCCGATGGGGGAGGGTTTCCAGGCGCACGGTCATCACGCCTCCGCGGGAAGCAGGCGAAAGCCGCTGACCGTCTTGAGGTGCAGGCGCAGCAGCGTGTCGTGCGGGCCGTGCGTCCAGCCGGCGAGAGTGCGCCGGTAGTGGCCCGCTTCGTCGGGATCGGTGATCACGTCGGCGGGGCCGGACAGCGTCACCGTCCAGCCGGTGCCGGCCACGACACGGATCTCGTCCACCTGGTACGTCGCCGCCTCACGTACGGCAGCCGCCTGCACGGGGGCCCGGACGATCAGGTGTCCGCACTCCCACACATGGCGGGCAGGCCGCACGACGGTCCGCCCCCGCTGCGGATACACCAGCCGCCCCAGGCTGCTGCCCTCCACCAGCCACAGTGCCTCCGCACCGGAGACCTCGGCCATGCGCGGGGTGGCGAGGTGGCGGTTCATCGCACGGGCTCCTCACGCGCTTCGGGGGAGTCCGGCGGGGTCGGCAGCACCTTGTGCTTCTGCCGGACGACACCCCGGGGCAGGACTCCCGCCCGTTCCAGATGACCGCGAGCCGCCCGGATCGCCTCCGGTGTGGTGGCGTAGTCCCGGCCCTCGTGCCGCAGCAGCTCCAGCGCGCCGACGGAATCGAGGACCTGGTGCTGGCCGGGGCGTATCCCGGAGGCCAGGACGAGGATGCCGCGCCGCGTCAGTTTCTCCACCGCGTCCTTGAGGACCAGGGCACCGGTGGCGTCGAGGGCCGACACCCGCGACATGCGCAGGACGACGACCCGTACGTCGGCCGCTTCGGTCAGCTCCAGCAGGAAGCGGTGCCCGGCGGCGAAGAACAGCGGCCCGTCGATGCGGTAGGCGACGATGTGCTCGGCCAGCAGGGCGTGCTCCTCCGCGCTGTGGTCACCGCGGTCGAGAGGGACCTCCTCCAGGCGGGCCTGCTTGGCCACGGCACGCAGGGCGAGAGCGCCCGCCACGGCGAGACCGATGATCACCGCGTACACGAGGTCCAGGGCCAGCGTCGCGACCGCGGTGAGAACGAGGATCAGCGCGTCCGAGCGGGTGGCCCTGACCATCGCCCTGAGCGAGCCGACCTCGACCATGCGGACCGCGGTGGCCAGCAGCACACCGGCGAGCGCGGCGAGCGGCATCTTCGAGACCAGGGGCGCCGCTGCGAAGACGATCACGGCGAGGACCGCGGCATGGGTGAGGGCGGCCAGCCGGGAACCGGCTCCGGTGCGGACGTTGACCGCGGTGCGGGCGATCGCGCCGGTCGCGGGCACGCCGCCGAACAGCGGGGCCGCGATGTTGGCCAGCCCCTGGCCGAACAGCTCACGATCGGGGTCGTGCCTCTGCCCCACCGTCATACCGTCCGCCACCGAGGCGGACAGCAAGGACTCCAGAGCCGCGAGCGCCGCCACGGCCACGGCCGGAGCGAGCAGGGTGCCGAGCGAGCCGAGCCCCAGGAAGCTCAGCGACGGCGCGGGGAGCCCGGAGGGAAGGTCTCCGATCGGCGGCGCCGCGTCCAGTCCCGCGACCTGGGCCACGATCGTGGCAGCGATGATCGCGAGGACGGAGAACGGGACGGTCGGCCGCCAGCGGGCGCCGATCAGCATGACCGCGGCCACCGACACGGCCAATCCGGCCGCGGTCCCGTTGGGATGCCGCGCGAACTCCTCGACGGCCCGCCAGGCGACGACGAGCACGCGGTCGCCCTCCGGCTTGGGCACCCCCAGAGCATTCGGGATCTGCTGCAGGCCGATCACGCAGGCGATGCCGAGGGTGAAGCCTTCGACCACCGGCGCAGGCACGTACTGCATGTACTTGCCCGCCTTCAGCAGGGCCAGCGCGACCAGCATCACTCCGGCCATCAGCCCGACGGTCAGCACCGCGCCCGGCCCGTACTCGGCGACGATGGGCACCAGCACCACGGTCATGGCGCCGGTGGGCCCGGACACCTGGAGGTTGGAGCCGCCGAACACGGCGGCGAGCGCGCCGGCGACCACGGCGGTCGCCAGACCCGCTTCGGCACCGAGTCCGGAGGAGACTCCGAAACCGAGCGCGAGGGGCAGTGCCACCATCGCCACGGTCAGTCCGGCGAGCAGATCCTGCCGGGGCGTGCGCCGCACGTCCGCCAGGTCGCGCCGGGTGGGCAGGAGTGCGACGAGCGGGGCTGTCAACCGGCTGATCCCCGGGGTCATCGCGCGGGGACCTCGGCTTCCCGCAGCTCGGCCAGCAGCTCGCCCCGGCCCGCGAGCATCTCGGTGAGGATGCGGCGGGCGGCCCGCAGCAGGTCGGCCACATCCCCGCCCGACAGCGCGTAGACGACGGTCGAGCCCTCCCGGGTCGAGGTGACGATCCCGGACCGACGCAGCACCGCCAGCTGCTGCGACAGACCGGACGGCTCCACCTCGATGGCCGACAGCAGGTCCCGTACGGGCATCGGCCCGTCCTGGAGCAGCTCCAGCACGCGGATGCGCACGGGATGCCCCAGCATCCTGAAGAACTCGGCCTTGGCCTGGTACAGCGGAACGGACACGACTCCTCGACTTCCCCGACGGCAGCCCCGCCTCGGGGCAGACACCAAAGCTGCGTCCACGGTCAGCTGCGGACACAGTCAATACAGCATCTAGCTAATTGCGAAATTTTGCAATTCAGCATCTCCTCACTCCCCGGGGTTCGCGCCAGCACGGCCGCCGGTCGTCGCAGTGCTGCCGCTCCGTGCGGAAGGAAGATGCTCCACGAGACCGTCACTCGCACAGGGGCGTGGCGCTCCCGTATCCGATGGACGAGCGCGGGAAGACCACCATCGAACGGCGGGGCGACGGCGCAGCGGCCTGCCTCCAGGAGCGGGACCGGCCCCGCCCTGTGTGCCGGCGTCCGCGGCGCGCTGTGCGGACGGAGGAGAGGGTGAAGCGAACCGGGAGAGTGGCCCGTGCCCGGACATCGAGCCAGGGGCCGACGTGACGCGCATCGAGATCCGCAGAGGTCACCGGCGGCTCAAGGACGGGCTCTCATGCGAAGCTCGCCAGAAGTCTGCGTTCTGTGTCCGGGGCGAGACCCGCACGACGCGGCCGATGCAGTCCCCGCTCGCGTTCCCAGGACAGTGTGTCGGCAAGGAGCTCGGTGCGGGAGCGGTGGCGCAGTCCCGCTGTGACGGCGGCAGATCCGTCGCGCGCCGCCCAGCCCTCCCAGCCCGGTTCCACCACCCACATGGGCAATGAGTCGGGGCCCATGTACTGAGCCACTCCATGCGCCAGGAGTTGTGGGGACGGCACCCTGACGACAGGTCCGGTGTGTCCGCCGACGCCGCGGGAAAGATCGATCCACTCGGCGAAGGGCACAGCCGGGCCGACCGCGTTGTAGATGCCCGTGGTGTGGAGTTCTGCGGCGTCGAGGAGCCAGGCCGTCAGGTCGCGCACGTCGACGGCCTGTGTCGGGATCTGCGGGGTGTCGGGGACGAGCAGGGGCGCTCGGGGCGCACGGGCGGCGCGGGCGACCCAGTAGCCGGAGCGGTCGCTGTGGTCACCGGGCCCGCCGATGAGGCCGGCGCGTGCGATGAGGAGGCGGTCGGCCAGAGCCGTCCGGGTGAGTGTTTCGCAGGCGGACTTGGCCTCGCCGTACTGCTCGCGGCCGACCTCGTCACGATCCGTGTGGGGCAGCAGGGCGGCGGACTCGTCTGCGCCGGGCTCGCCGTGGGAAGCGTATGCGCTGACCGAGGAGACGTAGATCCAGTGACGTGCCCGCGCGCCCAGGGCCGCAACGGCTCCGCGTACGAAGCCGGGTTGCCAGGAGACCTCGAGCACAGCGTCCCATTCGCTGCCGAGCAGGGGCGCATACGCGGCGGGGTCGCGCCGATCCGCGGGCACCAGCCGCGCGCCTGGTGCCACGGGTCCGCTGTCGCCACGAGCCAGGCACGTCACGTGGTGGCCGCGGTCGAGGGCCTGCCGGGACACTTCACGCCCCAGCCAGGCCGTGCCGCCGAGGACCAGAATCTCCATGCGTTCCATGGCGGAACTCAATCAGCGTGCCCGATCCCGCGAAGAGGCTTCTGCCGTGGGCAGATCCCGCACACGCCCGAAGGCCGACCGGCCGTGCTGCGCCGACGCTTCCGCCCGGCGGGGACGTTGGCCCACACCGTTCACGATGGACACCGGTGGCCGCACCCCTTGCGGTGTCTGTGTCGGTCCCGCACGAGACGGAAACGGGCGACCTGCAGGGGCCGCGAAGATGCGTCGACTCCTCCTCCCGTCCCCTGCGTCGAGCAGGGAGGCGCCGAGATCGAGGATGTCGGCCTGAGCTCGGTCCGGGTCGTCGACACCGAGGTCGGGGTGGACCTGGTGAGATCGAGCGGGATGCGGCCACTTCAAGGATCCACCCGCACGCAGTGGTCCGCCCGGGCGCAGTGACCGTGCAGACACGCGAACGCCGCCGGACCGCCATCACGGGGCGACGTCCGGCGAGGAGGGAAACGCCGTATTGTGGCCAGGCGCGAAATGGGTGAAAGGGCTGATGTCGAGATCGCCGGGAGGCGAGTGTTTACGGCGGCGGCTATCGGCGCCCGTACATGTGTCGACGTCTTTTCGGCCGGGTGCAAGAGGGTGCTCGGCAGCGGGATGGATTTCGGGTCGATTCTCGCTGCGGTGCGCTGGGGTCCACTGGGGGCGGATTGCGGTGGCGTGCTGTTCCCCGCACGGGTAGGGCGAAACCAGAAGCGCTCCATCGTTGCGCGATCGATATGCGGTTCGGGTTCATGGGGTCGTCCGCGTCGATCGCGGCACGCGGACCCTCGGGTTCCGAGTGCGAGGCGCTGCTGATCGATGCAGGTGGAGGCCGTGTTCGGGGTGCGCGGCCTGTCCGCGACGCAGTTTTGCCATCTTCGCGATGCGGCGTCGTCACGTGAAGGTGCGGTACCCGCCGGTGCACGCGTGACCGTACCGAACCCCACCACCGAACCCCTGCTACGCGCGATGACCGAACCCGCCTGCCGTAGCCACCGCAGTGTTTCCAGGCCGGCCCCGGCGTGCGTTGACTCCCCGGTCGCGCCCCACCTAATGTCGCCGGCATCGACGCAGAAGAACGAATGGAAGATATGCGCCACGGCGGCCTTTCCCGTTCTGCCCCTGCTTCGCATTCCGGGTACGTGTGACGTTTAGGAGGGCTTACTTTCATGCTCCCGCACGCCGACAGGTCGACAAAGGTCAGTGGTCATCCGGAATTGCCGCGCAGCGCACGCAGAGGAGACCGGCGACCGGCCGCACCGCGCCATGTCACCTGCATGGCGAGCCTCGATCCCGGGCTCACGATAGAAGCGGCGAACCCGGACTTCTTCCGACACGTCGCGCGGCCGTCCACGGAGGTCTGCGGCCGCAGCATCTACGACGTCCTGCACCCCAGCGCCCGGACCGTCCTGTCCAAGCACTTCTCCCACCTGTCGACCGGGCACGGCAGCCGTTTCGTCGAGCGGGTGGTCGCCATGCGCGGCCACGACCGGGTCTTCTCGGCGGAGATCACCGGCATCGCCGTCAAGGGCGACGGAGACGACCTCTCGGGCGTCGTCGTGCTGATGAGCCCGGACGACGAGCCCGCCGCCGAGGCGGAGCGGCCTGCCAGGCAGGCCCCCGTCCTCACGGCCCTCGACGCCCGCATCCTGGAGGGTGTCGCCACCGGAGCCTCCACCGTCCAGCTGGCCTCCCGCCTGTACCTCAGCCGCCAGGGCGTCGAGTACCACGTCGGTCTGATGCTCCGTAGGTTCAAGGCCCCCAACCGTGCCGCGCTCGTCTCCCGCGCCTATTCCATGGGCGTCCTCACGGTCGGCAGCTGGCCACCCCGCGCCGTGCCCGACTTCGTGAAGTGACCTTGCCGCCAAGGCTCTCGACGCCGGTTTCCCGGGCCCTGCCCGGGAAACCGGCGTTTCGTCGTGCCGGGCCGGCCGACCCCGCCGCGCCGGCGGCCCGTGGTGGGCGGCCCGCGTCCCGTCAGCGGCGGTGGCCGCCGATGCCTTCGTCGTCGGCGTCCGGCCACGACAGATGCGAGTAAGGGCCGTCGTGCAGTGGAACCACCTCTCGTGCCGTCGTCGCCTTCGATCCGCGCACCGCCGTCACCCGCGGCTCCGTTCCCGCGACGTCCTCCATGTCCAACTGGAAACGCTCCAGGTCGTTCATCAGCCTGCGGACGTAGCAGGAATCGCCGTCGGCCGACCGCAGGGACTCGACACTGCCGCGCAACCTCACCAGGGCGTCGCGCACGTCCGCCAACTCCGCGTTCATCTGCATTCCCTCCGTCTCCCGGGCCGGGCCGGCGCCCGTACACATCACCGCCACTCCCGGGCGGCACTGCCCCATTCAGGGGGAGCGACGCCGACGAGCGCAACACCCGACGCCACCTTGCCGGCCATGTCTGGGCGTTTCCCGAACCCTCGGCTCACAGGCCCGAGTTCATGCCCGTCCCCGCAGCCGGGAATCTAGGGGGCGCCCTAGTGCGGGCGCGCCTAGCGTGAGGAGCCCGACGGCCCGGGAGTCCCCAGCCCCACCCCGGCCGACCGGTGCGGGCCGCCGACCACGGCGTGCGCCGAACGCATGCGGCAAGCACATGCTGCCCGACGTCCGAGGGGCCACAGGGCCGGGCCGACAAGCTGGTGGAGTGGAATGAGCGAGTCAGAACGCACACGTTACGGGCTCAACGCCGCGCCCCAGCGTGCCATCGCCGTCATCGGCCTGGCCTGCCGCCTGCCCGGCGCCCCGAACCCCGACGCACTCTGGCGCCTGCTGCGTTCCGGGAACAGCGCCGTGAGCCCCACCCCCGCCGAGCGCCTCAGGCTCGCGGGGGCACCTGCCGAGAGCTCATCCGGCGACGACGTACCACGCTGGGGTGGATACCTCGACGACGTCACCGGGTTCGACGCCGGGTTCTTCGGCATTTCGCCCCGCGAGGCCGACTGCATGGACCCGCAGCAGCGTCTTGTGCTCGAACTCGCCTGGGAGGCACTGGAGGACTCCCACGTCGTTCCCGCGCACCTCGCCGGCGCGAGCACCGGCGTCTTCATCGGCGCCGCCCACGACGACTACGCCACCCTCGCCCACGCACTCGAACCGGGCAGTGTCACCAGCACGTCGTTCACCGGCACCCACCGCGCCCTCATCGCCAACCGGATCTCCTACCTGCTCGGCCTGCGCGGCCCCAGCATCAGCCTCGACTCCGCCCAGTCCTCCTCGCTCGTCGCCGTCCACCTCGCGTGCGAGAGCCTGCGCAGCGGCGACAGCGAGCTCGCCGTCGCCGGTGGCGTCAACCTTCACCTCGCCCCCCGGAGCGGCCTGTTCACACACCGTCTCGGTGCGCTCTCGCCCGACGGCCGCTGCTACACCTTCGATGCCCGCGCCAACGGCTACGTCCGCGGCGAGGGCGGTGGCCTCGTCGTCCTGAAACCGCTCGACCGAGCCCTCGCCGACGGCGATCCGATCCGCGCCGTCATCCGCGGCAGCGCCCTGAACAACGACGGGGGTGGCTCCACCCTGACCTCCCCCGACGCCGGCGCCCAGGAAGACGTCATCCGCCGCGCCCTGCGCAATGCCGGAAGTGCCCCCGAAGACATCCAGTACGTCGAACTCCACGGCACCGGCACCCCGGTGGGCGACCCTGTGGAAGCCGCCGCCCTCGGAGCCGTCCTCGGAGCCGCACGAGCCGCCGACGCGCCACCGCTGCACGTCGGCTCCGTGAAGACGAACATCGGTCACCTGGAAGGCGCGGCGGGCATCGCCGGCCTGCTCAAGACGGTGCTCGCGCTCCGGCACCGCGAGCTCCCGCCCACCCTCAACCACGAGACACCGAACCCCGACATCCCCCTGGACGCCCTGCGCCTCCGTGTCCAGCACACCCTCGGCCCCTGGCCCCGGCCGGACACCTCCCTCATGGCCGGTGTGTCGTCCTTCGGCATGGGCGGGACGAATGCGCATGTGGTGTTGGAGGAGGCGCCGGCTGTCTCGGAGTCTGCTGGTTCTGTGGGTTCGGCGGGTTCTGGGGTGTCTGTGGTGTGTGGGGGGCCGGTTGGGGTTTTCGGGGTGGGTGGTGTGGTGCCGTGGGTGGTGTCGGGTCGTGGTCGGGAGGGTTTGGCGGGGCAGGCGGGTCGGTTGGCCGCGTTCGCGGGGTCGGTGGGTGAGGGTGTGCGGCCGGTGGATGTCGCTTGGTCGTTGGCGGCGACTCGGGGTGTGTTCGAGGACCGTGCCGTGTTCTTGAGTCGTGAAGTGGGCGATGTGCTGCCTGCTGTGCGTGAG
>NZ_JAFFZS010000040.1 GCF_016921115.1 Streptomyces actuosus | reverse complement strand
TTTCGGCCGGGGCGCCGGGTCGGATCCGGCGGGAGTGGTGCTGGTCATGAGGGGGTGGTTCTCCTGTCGTGCCCTCTCAGGCTAACCCGACGAAGCGGGACGTCTCACCCAAGGCTGACAGAGAGGGGACACCTGGCGCTACACCTGGGACGAGGAGAACCGCCTCATTGCCTGCGTCAGCCCCGACGGTACTCCGTGGACGACGCCTACGATCCGCTGCAGGCGGCGCACGGCCAAGCACCGCCTGGCCGACGACGGGCGCACCGTCGTGTAGTCCGTCCACTTCACCTGGGACGGTACCCGGCTGGCCGAGCAGGCAGACACGACCCACCACCTCACCACCACCAGGGACTACGAGGGCCACCGTCCGCTGACCCAGTTCGAGCGCCGCATCAGCCCCGGGCGCCGGCCCCAGAGCGAAGTCGACGCGCGCTTCTTCGCGATCGTCACGGACCTGGTGGGCGCCCCCAGCGAACTCGTGACCGAACAAGGCGCGTTCGTTTGGCGTGGCCGATCGACCGTCATCCGCATCCCCGGCCACGCCACCTGCCTCGCCCACCTGACCGGCACCGACCGCGACACCTACCTGGCGGGCCTGACTCCAGGCGCCGATATCGACCACCGCGGAACCCCGTTCACCGAAGACCTCCTGAACCGACTCCTGACCGCCCTTCGCGACCCCACCCCCCAGCGCCCCTGTCTCGGCGACGCGAGGTTCAGCGAGGCACAGTTCTCCGGCAGGGCCAGGTTCGGCGGGGCACAGTTCTCCGAGGCCGCCGGGTTCAACAGGGCGCAGTACTCCGGCAGGGCCGAGTTCGGCAGGGCGCTGTGCCCTGTGGTTTCGTGGTGGGGGCCGGTGGTGTGTGCGGGGGTGCTGGATCTGTCGCGTGCGGTGTTCGGGGCTCCGGTGACGCTGGAGATCGCGGCGCGTGAGGTGCGCTGCACACGAACGCGACGGGAGTCGACAGCCACCGCACGGATACGTCACGCGTCCGTGGATCTCGGCTACGCGGCACTTGCGGATCCCGTCGCGGTCACCGCACACCCCGCGCCCTTCACCACCGCAGACGCCCATGTCGTGGACGAGAGTCTCCTGGCTGGCCCCGCAACGGTGCGGGTGGCGTCGGTACAGGCGTGGACGCCGCCCTGCTGGTCCTGACCGACACCGACCTGTCGAGTATCGGGAGTGTGCTCGAGTTGGTCGGTTCGCGCATGATCTCGCCCCGGATGTCCGTCGGCTCGATGGTGCATGCGATCTGCGTCACCGGGGATTCGTCGGCGTAGCAGGCCTTGAGCCAGCCGTCCCCATCCTCCAGGACCGGGGGCCCAGGCGGTGGGCGACGAGCCGGGCACCACGCGGAAGAACCCGCTGCGCAGGAACTCGTGCCGGGGTACCGCCGTGGCGGCGCCCTTCCACGATTGCGTGCGCAGGGAACCAGTGGCGGTCATGTTCTCGATGAGCTGCCGGAGGAGCTTGCCCCACGGCTTCGCGGTGATGGTGCCCTGCGGAGCCGCCTCGCTGGTGGGCATGCGGTCGGTGTGGACGAACATGCGGCTCCTTCGTGTCGCAGTTCCGAGGTGGGAGGGCGGGTCCGCTGCAGAGGTGGAGCCGGGGGCGGCTCCGCGGGCCCGCTCGACGCCAAGCCGCCTGTCCTTTCCCGCACCACTTGACAAAGCGGAACATCGTTCCGGATATTTGTGGAACAGTGCTCCGTTTCACCGTGACCGAAGCGGGCCGCTTCTGAGCCCCCTCGTCCTCCTGCCGTGCCGGCACGAGGCGGGTGGGCCCCGCACGAAGGAAGCCGACTCATCATGAACGCAGCCACCGCCACCACGAACAACGCCTTGGGCTCGCCCACCCCGGTCCTGTCCTTCGGCCCGGTCGTGCTGTCCGTACCCGGACGTCCCGTGGACCTCCAGGTGCGCGTCTCCGCACCCGCCACCGGAACCGGGCTCCCCGTCGTCCTCCTCTCCCACGGCCACGGCCCTTCGCACCGCCTCTCCTCGCTGCACGGCTACGCGCCGCTCGCCGACTTCTGGGCGGCACACGGGTTCGCCGTCGTCCAGCCCACCCACCTCACCTCCAGGACGCTGAGCCACCTGGTCGCCGACGCCCCCGGCGCACCGTCGTTCTGGCGCTCCCGGGCCGAGGACATGACGCACATCCTCGACCGGATCGATGTGATCGAGAGTGCCGTGCCCCAGTTCGCCGGGCGGATCGACCACAGCAAGGTCGCAGTCGCCGGACACTCGCTCGGCGGCTTCACCGCCGCCCTCCTGCTGGGTGCCGGGATCACCGACCCCGGCACCGGGGACGTCGTGCACCTCACCGAGCCCCGGATCAAAGCCGGCGTCCTGCTCGCCGCGCCCGGCAGGGGCGGCGACGTCCTCAACGGGCCCATGGCCCGGCAGTGGCCGATCATCGGGGCCGTCGACTTCTCCACCATGACCGCACCCGCGCTGGTCGTCGCCGGCGACAAGGACGACTCACGGCACTTCACGGACATGGGGCCCGGCTGGCACGCCGACCCCTACACCCTCGCCCCCGGCCCCAAGGCCCTGCTCACCTTGTTCGACGCGGAACACGGCCTCGGCGGGATCGCCGGCTACGACGCCGCCGAGACCACTGACGAGAACCCCGAGCGCGTCACCGCCCTCGCCCGGCTCACCGCGGCCTACCTCCGCTCCCGGCTCCACCCCGGCGACGACGCCTGGCGGACGGCGAGCCATGCCCTGACGACCGGTACCCGTCCCGTCGGACGAGTCGAGTCCAAATGACGCCGGCCCTGCCTCGGCCGTCGCCTACCCGCGGCTGCACCGGGACGGCCGCGGCGGCGGGTGACACCGCGCCGCCGCGGGAGCCGGCCCGGAGTCAGGTGTCGACTTCGGTGCGTTCGCCGGAGGGCAGCAGGTCCTGGACCCGGCGTTCCATCAGGACGGGCAGATAGGTGCGCACCCGCGCGTACCTGAGTTCTTCGTACGCGGTCTGTACCGAGTCTTGGACCAGGCCGATGTCCAACTGGGGGTGTGCCTTCACCAGCCGCTCGGTCACCTGGCGGACAGTGAGTGCGTCGTCTTCCGATTCCACCACCGGGCACCTCGATCTTCCGTCGGGGATCGCGTTCCCCCAGTCTCGCGGAGCCGCCCACAGCCGGGGAGTCGATCTTGCGCCGACGTGGCGCGGCCGATCACCGGACCCGTTGGCTGGAAGCTGCTGAGCCCGTTCCGGCGATCCCGACGACCGAGTACGGTGCGTCACGACGATCGGTGGTGGGCGGCTGACTGCGGGCTGATCACCGGCCGCTTCAGCACGTCGTCACCCGGCATCGTGAGCCGAGGCCGGTGATGCGGGAAACAGGGATGGCTCCATGAGCGGGTTCACGGCGTGGCTGCTGCGGCATGTGGCGGACGAGGGCGCGATCGGCGAGTTCGCCAGGGCGGCTGCCGCCGATCCGGACTGGCCCCAAGGCCCCGACCGGCTCCAGACGTTCGCGCACCACCTGGAAAGTGGCGGGGCCACTCGCGCGACACTCCAGAACCTCACCGACGCCTGGATCCGCTACGCGTCCCGTTGAGGGCGTCCCGCCCCGCGACATCGGGAGCGCTCGCGGACACCGGGAGTGGAGGAGCGGGCGAACGGGTGAAGCGGACGGCGTCCGGCGGTCCACCGGCACCGCTGCCGAGCCCGGCTCCTGACCCGCGGAATCCGCACTCAGGAGCGGCCCCGGGCGTCGGCGGACGTGGCCACCCCGTTCATCGGGCGGCGGCCGGCGATACTGTCGAGGGCCCCGCGTCCCGCCCGGTCCGCGGCGCCCGGCACCGTACCTCGCCGCGTCGCCGGGGTCGTCCGCGCACGCTCGGTACCGCGGTACGGGGACGCTCCTCGACCCGGCGACGCACGGCACCGCATGCCGCGGCCCGATCCGGCGCGGCATCCCGAGCACGCCCTACCGCGGTGCGGTCGGTGGTGTGAAGAGGGCCTCCAGGACCCCGGCAGCCCGGTCGCGGAACCAGGCGTGCGCGAGGTCGTTGTCGTAGCGCCGGTGCCACATGGTGAACAGCGGGATCGCGGGCAGTTCGACGGGCAGTGCGAGCGTGGCCAGGCCCAGTTCACGTCTGGTGGTGCGGGTGACGGCGTCGGGGACGCAGGCCAGGAGGTCGGTGTCCCGTGCCAGGCGCAGCGCGACGGCGGTGGTCGGAGCCGCGACGACGACGTGCCGCCGCAGACCGAGTGCGTCCAATGCGTCGTCGACCGGGTCGGCCAGCCGTCCGCGGCGGGAGACGGTGAGGTGCTGTGCCGCGGTGTAGTGCTCGGTGGTCAGCGGTCCGCCCGCGAGTGGGTGGCCGGGGCGGAGGGCGACCACGAGGCGGTCCTCGCCGATGAGGCGGCTCCGGATGTCCGGCGCCTCCGGCAGGGCGGAGCCGGATTCCAGGTCGACCTCGCCGCGCCGCAGTTCGGGGGTGTCGGAGCCGGACTCCGCGATCAGGCGGACCTGTACGCCGGGGGCGTCCCGGCACACCCCCGCAATCAGCGCCGATCCGCGGGCCGCGGCGAGAGCGTCGTGCCAGCGCACCGTGAACACGCGTTCCAGCGTGGGGAGGTCGAGCTGCTTGTCGGCCGACAGGACAGCGTGGGCGCGTTGGACGAGGTCGTGGACCTGCCCGCGGATGGCCAGGGCGTGAGGGGTGGGACTCATGGTGCGGCCGGTGCGGACCAGGATCTGGTCGCCGGTCGCCTTGCGGATGCGTCCCAGGGAGCGGCTCATCGCGGGTGGGGTCACGTGCAGGCGGGCGGCGGCACCGGCCACGCTGCCCTCTTCCAGCAACGCGTCGAGCGCGGTGAGCAGGTTCAAATCCAAGTGCATGCCGGTAATCCTATTGCTTACTGACATGCACTTGTGGTTAATCCACGGGGCTTCTAGCGTCGCAGGAAGCGGCCCGCGTTCGTCGGACGGGCGTGCCGGAAGGCCGTATCACTTCACCTTCGGAGGGAAGTCCCATGTCTGCTGTCTCCGCTGCCGACGGGGTTCTGCTGTCCCAGGCCACTTCCGCGGTCGAGGCCGCAGGGGACGTACTGCGTGAGCGCCACACCCCGCGCTCGCGCGGGGTGGGCCTGACGGAGATCGTGGCCGAGATCCACGCGAACGACGCCGCGGTCCTCGACGTGCTCAAGGACCCCTTGCTGGCGTCCCGGCCCGGATCGCGGTGGGCGGAGGACGAACTCGCCGGCGGCGCCCTGCCGGGCGGAGAGTGGTGGGTCGTCGACCCCGCCGAGGGGAACATCAACCACGTCCACGGCATGGCGGACTGGGCTGTGACCGCCACGCTCGTGCGGGACAACCGGCCGGTGCTGGCGGTGGTGCACCTTCCGCTGAGCGGGGACACCTACACCGCGCTCGCCGGTGCCGGCGCGGCACTCAACGGGGAGCCACTGCGGACGTCGGACAAGACGGACCTGGGTGCGGCCCTGACCGGTACCGGCCAGGCCAAGCCCGGCGAGGACGAGCACCTCTTCCGCAGGATGGGCGAGTCGGTCACGGCCATGCTGATCAACGGGCTCGTGGTCCGGGTGTCCGTGCCCGCCACGCTCCAGTTGATCCACGTCGCCGCCGGGCGGATGGACGCCTTCTGGCAGTTCTCCGACGTCCGCTCCGGCCTGGTGGCGGGTGCCCTGCTGGTCTCCGAGGCCGGCGGCACCGTCACCGACATCCAGGGCGCCCCCTGGACACTCGCCAGCCGCGATTTCCTGGCCGCGGCCCCCGGCATCCACCAGGCCGCGTCCCGGGTCCTGGCGACAACCACCTGACCCCAGGAGCCCCGGGGGACGGGCCGTCACCAGGGGCGGAACCGGCATCCGCCACAAGAACCAGCAAGGAGGACTCCGCCATGACCACCATCGGCATCCTCGGCGCAGGGCGCGTCGGCAGCAGTCTGGCCCGCAAGCTCGCCTCCGCCGGACACGACGTCACCGTCGGCTGCCGCACCCCCGACGAGAGGGCCGCGGCCCACGCGGCCGGCCCCCGTCCCGTGATCGCCTTCGCCGACCAGCGCACCGCAGCGGCCACCGCGGACATCGTCGTCCACGCCACCCCCGGCGACACCGCACTGGAGCGGTTGCGCGCATTCCGCGCCGAACTCGCCGGCAAGATCCTCGTCGACGTTTCCAACGCCACTCACGAAGCGCCCGACAGAATGCCCGGTGACCTGGTCCACCCGGGAAGCAGCCTGGCCGAACGCCTCCAGGAAGCCCTGCCCACCACCCATGTGGTCAAGACTCTCAACACCATGCTCTTCACGGTCATGACCGCCCCCGACACCCTGTCGACCCCGCCGACCGCCTACCTCTCCGGCAACGACGAGGCCGCCAAGGAGGCCGTCGCCGGGCTCCTGGCGGACCTGGGCTGGCACCGGACCTGGATCGAGGACCTCGGCGACATCACCACCGCCCGCGCCACCGAAGCCCTGGTCCTGCTGGTGCCGCACATCCTGCGCCGCCACGGCTTCACCCCGTTCGCCGTCTCGCTCGCACGGTGAGACACTCCCGGCCGGCTGCGCGTCCCGTGGCACCCAAAGGGGGTGCGCCGCCGGCCGTCGTCCCGCTCCGACCGGACTCCGCGGCGCCGCTCACCGGGCCGAGCAGCCCGCGGCGCACCACAGACGGGGCCCGTCGCGCACCCGCGCGGACGGGCGGGAACCCGGGGTCCCGGCGCCGGCACCCCCGGACTCCTGGGATGAGGGGGTCGCGCTCGGACCTCGACCATCCCGGGTGTTTCCCGGACCGGGGATGTCATTCACCGGGTCCCGAGACGCGGAGTCGGCGCCATCGATTTCAGGTCGGCCGGAAATGCGGGAGAAAGGTATTGCGGAGATGCCGCCGCCCACCGGCTCAAGGGCGGTCGTCCAGAACGCGGGACGGCCGTTCAGGGCGGTATTTCCGGTCGGCCGGACGCCTCGGCCGGCCGGCGGCCGGTCAGGGGGGAACTCGTCATGCGGCGATGTCGCCGGGCGCGCCGATCGAGGCGGCCGAAGGCGATCCGGTATGCCGGGTATCGCGTTTCCCCATGGAGCTGGACGGCACAACCGATCGGCATACCGGATATGCGGAATGATTGTTGGACGGGGTGCGATCGGAATGCCCACACTTGATGTCGGCGGCTCGGAGGGACCGGGCGCCGGACAAGGGAGACCCCTATGCCGATGACGAAGATCTACCTGCGGAAGGGAAAGTCGGCCGAGCACAAGCGGGCCATTTCTGACGCGATCCACGCCGCTCTGGTGGCGGTACTCGGGATTCCGGACGACGACAAGTACCACGTTTTCCACGAGCTCGAACCGGACAACCTGATCACGGCTCCGGTCGCGTTCGGGCTCGAGCGCCGACCGCAGGCCGTGTTCGTCCAGATGTACTTCGGTCACCGGCCTGAGGAGACGCTGAAGGAGCTGTACCGGACCCTGGTGGCGAACCTCCTCGAGGGTGCCGGCCTGGAGACCCGCGACATCTACCTCAACGTGGTCGAGTCACCGTCGCCGAACTGGTGGGCCGACGGCCGGATTCTGGATCCGGTCACCAGGTTCGACACCCGGATCGCTGCCGACAAGGTCCCCACGGAGCGGTAGCGGGCCGCACGGTTCGGCCGGCGGAAACGCCGCTCAGGCCAACGGCAGGCGTTCGGCGGCCTCGTGCAGACAGCGGGCGAGCTCGAGTACATCGGCGGCGGGCGCTCCGGGGAGCCTGGCAAGCAGCACCCGGCGGGTCACCCGGGCGCCGTCCACCACCCGGACCAGGCGCACACCCTCGGGCAGGAGGCCGATGAGCGACGGCGGCACGGTGGTCACGCCGCAGCCGGTCGCGACGAGGTGGAGCTTCGACACCCAGTCGCGGGGTCGGTGTCTGACGACCGGCTGCCGGGGCAGCGTCGGCCACACGCCGATGCCGGGCTCGCCCGCCCGGTCGGGACCCGCGATCCACTCGGCGTCCTGCAACTCGGCCAGGGTCGCCGTGCCGTCGCGGCCGATCGCGCCGGCCGCGGGGACGGCGACCATCAGGTCGCCCTCCACCAGGACGTCCAGGTCCAGCGGAGGGTTCTGGTCGTCAGGGCTGGGATAGGGCGGCCGGGCGGAGATCACCGCGAGATCGATCGTGCCGGCGCGCAGGCTCCGGGTGAGCGCGGGGGTGTAGGCCTCGCGGGTGAAGACGTCGATGCCGGGGCGCCGCTGCCGCAGCAGCGCGAGAGCCTCGGGGACCAGGGCCGCCCCGATGCTGGTGAAGGCGCCCAGCCGCAGCGTGGGCCGGTTCGGGGCCGGCTCGTGCAAAAGCCGTGCGGCCTGGTCGACCTCGTCGAGCGCTGTCGAGGCATGCCGCAGGAACGTCGCTCCGGCTGCGGTCAGCCGGACCCCGCTCGGCTGCCGCTCGAACAACGGGACGCCGGTCGCCTGCTCCAGCACCGCGACCTGCCGGGACACCGCGGACTGCGTGTATCCGACCGCCGCGGCCGCGGCGGTGAAGGATCCGGTCTCGGCGACCGCGCGCAGCACCCGCAGAGCAGTGGAAGACCACTCCATGACGAAAGAGCATACTCATGAGCAGCGACATGCGATCTGTGCAGGACCGCGGACCGGACCGGCTCGGTGGCCGACTCGCCCTCCTTGCTCCCGACGACCTCGACGGCGCGCAGATGCAGGCCTACCGCGTCCTGGAGCAGACGGTCGTCCCGGAAGCCGCTCACGACGGCTTCACCGTGCGGCTCCCGGACGGGCGCTTCATCGGCCCCTTCAACGCCCTGCTGCGGGTTCCCGAACTGGCCGCGGGGCTCGGCCGGTTCACGGCGGAGGTGACCGCGGCGGGACTGGCCGAGGACCTTTGGCAGGCGGTCATCCTGACCGTCGGCGCCGCGTGGCCGGCGCCCTACGAGATCGAGCCCACCGTCGTGCCGCACGCACCGCGGGGCTGCCGGAGGCCTCCGTCGAGGCGATCGTCCGCGGCGAGGCACCGGACGGGCTGGGGCGCCGGGCCGCCACCGCCCAGCGGCTGGCCGCGGCGCTGATGAGGCAGCGCGAGGTCGCGGACCAGCTGTACCACGAGGCGGTCGACCTGTTCGGCGAGCCCGGCATGATCACCGTGCTGTGCCTCATCGGGCAGTACCAGCTCATCTCCTCGATCCTGGTGTGCTTCCAGGTTCCGGTGCCGGACCCCGGGATCGCCTCCTGAGCATCGCCGGAACCGGGTCCGTCCGCCCCGGTGGGATCAGGGGAGGGCGGGGCCGGTGACGTACCTCCCGTGGGTGTCGTACGGCCAGACGTTGGGGACGCAGCCGTGCATGCCCTTGATCTGCTGCATCATCACGGGGGCCGGTTCGCCTCTGCCGGGGCAGCCGACGTGGCCGTGGCCGAGGAAGTGGCCGACCTCATGGTTGATGATCAGCGCGCGGTACGCGGTGACGTCCTTGGCGTAGACGGGAGTTGCCAGCAGCCAGCGCTTGAGGTTGACCATGACCTGTCCGCCCACGTCGCAGTTGAGTTCGCCGCCGGTGTCCAGGCCGTACCGTCCGCAGATGTCGTCCACGGTTGTCGGGGTGGCGACGCGCACGGCGAAGTCCGCCGGGCCGCTGGAGACGCGCTGGAAGGCCGACGTGCCGTTCGCCGTCCAGCCGCGGCGATCGGCGAGGATGCTCTCGACCTGGGCGGCGACGTCGGCGGCGGACAGGGAGAGACCGTCCTCGATGTCGACCCGGTAGCGCAGGGTCTTGCCCCGCCCCGCCCTGGCGCCCGTTCCGGGGGCGGTGGTGAACGTTCCTGCACCGGACGTGGGGACGGAAGGCACCGACGGCTTGGAGGCGGAGGCGGTGGAGCCCGGCGTGGAACGGTGGCCCGGCGGTCGCCGAGAGGGGCTTTCGGGGGGAACGGGGGACGGGCCGGGAGCGGCCGGGCCCGTGGCGTGGTCGGAACCGCCCGAGGCGGCGTTCCCTTCGGTGCCGGACGAGAACGACGTCCACCCTGCGGCGGCTGAACCTGCCAGCACCAGTACGGCCGCTGCGGCCAGACCCGCCGGCCGGGTCCGCTTCCCGTCCCTGCCCGCGGAGGCGTGCCTGCGGACGGGCCTGCGGCGACGGGAACGTGAGCGGGTTGTCTTGTGCGCGTTCATGGCCCTTCAGGCTGGGCGGGGGATGTGCGCGGACCTGGCCCGAGAGATCACGAAGCGATAACGAACCTCCGTATGATCATCCTGTAACAATGCTCTCCGCTTTTCGTTTCGGAGCCGATACTGATCCCATGCCACGTGTTCTGCTGATCGAGGACGATCGCGCCGTCCGGGAGGCCGTCGCACTCGCACTGCGACACCAGGGCCACGAGGTGACGGCCGCCGGGACCGGGGAGGACGGGATGACCCGGCTGCGTTCGTTCCGGCCGGACGTCGTCGTACTCGATCTGATGCTGCCCGGGATGACCGGCCTGCAGGTGTGCCGTGCGATCCGCAGCATCGACCAGGCGATGCCGATCATCATGGCGACGGCGCGGGGAGACGAGGTGGACATCGTCGTCGGCCTGGAAGCGGGAGCCGACGACTACGTTGTCAAGCCCGTCCAGGCGCGTGTGCTGGAGGCGCGCATCCGCGCCGTCCTCCGCCGCGCCACCGCCACCCGGACCGCCGACGGCATCCCCAGGATCGAGACCCATGGAGACCTGTCCGTCGACCGGGCCGGGATGTCCGTCACCCGGCAGGGCGTGCCGATCGCCCTCGCGCCGTCCGAACTGCGCTTGCTGCTGACCCTGTCCGCCTCGCCCGGCCAGGTGTTCAGCCGCCAGCAGCTCCTGGAGACGGTCTGGGAGCACAGCTACCACGGCGACGCGCGCCTCGTGGACGCCTGCGTCAAACGGCTGCGGTCCAAGATGGGGGAACAGGCCGGCCGGCCCCGATACGTCCAGACCGTGCGCGGCTTCGGCTACCGGTTCGGGCCTCGGTGAAGGCCCCCACCCCGGCGAAGGCCCCGGTCACGGACCGGATCGGACCACCTCGACCGCGCGGCCTCCGTGCTCGCCTGATCATCGCCTTCGGCCTCGTCACCGTCCTCACCGCCGCCGCCACCGGAGCCCTGACCTTCCGCGAGGCACGTACCGGCATCCTCCAGCAGAGCCAGGACGCCGTGATCAAGCAGCTGCGCGCCCGCGTCGACCGGCTCGCCCCCGCCCTCGGCTTCCCCCCGTCCGAGTCCGAACTGCGGCGCTTCGCGGTCGACCTCGCGGCCGGCGAGCAGTCCCCTGCCTGGCGCGTACTCGCCGTCTATCGAGGCCTGAGTGCCACCTCCGTCCCCGGTGACCCTTTCGAGGAACTGACGCCCGCACTGCGTGAGGCCGCGCGTTCCCACCCGTTCACGGCCTTCCAGCGGGTGCGCGACGGCGGGCGTGCATCACTCGTCGTCGGCATGCCGGTCACGTTCGCGTATCCGGCCGAACAGGGCCCTCGCGCATCCGGTGTCCAGGTCTTCCTGACGGTGCCTCTGGCGAACGAGCAGATGTACGTCGACGCCCTGGTCGCCGCCGTCGAGCGGGCCACCGTACCCGCCCTCGTCCTCGCCGTCCTGCTCGCCCTGCTGGCCGCTCGCGGAGTGCTGCGGCCGGTGCGCGCGCTGCGGCATGCCACCCGCAGCATCGCCGAAGGCCGCTTCGACACCCGGCTCACCGTCGACGGCTCCGACGAACTGGCCGATCTGTCGCGCACGTTCAACGAGACCGCCGCCGCGCTGGAGACCTCGGTGGCCGAGTTGCGCGACATGGAGGCACGCGCCCGCCGCTTCGCCGCCGACGTCTCCCACGAACTCCGTACGCCCCTGGCCGCCATGTCCGTGATCACCGACGTACTGGACGACGGGGCAGCCCGGCTGGATTCCGACACCGCCGCAGCCGTACAGCTGATCAGCACCGAGACCGTGAAACTGACGCGTCTGGTCGACGACCTCATGGAGATCGCCCGTTTCGACGCGGGCGCGGCCGTCCTCCATCTCGACGAGATCGATCTCGCCGAGTCCGTACGCCGCACGCTCGCGTCCCGCGCCTGGTCGGGGGAGGTGGACGCCCTGCTGCCCGAGCCCGGCGCACTGCGCGGCCGTGTCGATCCACGCCGCCTCGACGTGATCGTCGCGAACCTGGTCGGCAACGCGTTGCGGCACGGCGCACGGCCCGTGGAGCTGCGCCTGTCCGCCGAACGGGCGGGGCGGGAGACGCAGGCGGTCATCGAGGTAAGGGACAGCGGCCCCGGCATCCCCGACAGCGTCCTGCCCCATGTCTTCGAGCGCTTCTACAAGTCGGACACGGCCAGGACCCGCACCGAGGGAAGCGGCCTCGGACTTGCGATCACCGCCGAGAACGTCCGCGTGCACGGCGGCACCATCCGTGCGGCGAACCACGCCGAGGGCGGCGCCCTCTTCACCGTGGCCCTTCCCCTGCGACACCCCGACGACCGGTCCGCTGGAGGGCATCGATGAGACCCGCTCGCCGTTCCACCACCCCACTCCTGCGCCGCTCGCTCCTCTCGGCAGCCCTGTCGGTGCTCTCCGCCTGCGGTATCGCTCCTACCGGCGTGGTGGGGGCGGGAGCCGCCGCCACCGGTGTCCGGCCGACCGTGCAGCTCTACTTCGTCCGGGACGGCGCCCTGGTCGTCGTCCCCCGCACAGCCAACGGTCCGGTCGACGCCGGGAACGCCGTGGAGATGCTTCTCGGGGGACCGACCGGCCCGGAGCGGCTCCAGGGCCTGACCACCGAACTGCCGCGGGTGCCGGTCGAACCGCAGCCACCGACTCCGCCTCCCACCCGGGTGCCACTCGTGGTGGACATACGGACGCACGCCGACACCGTGACGATCGAACTGCCCCGGAATCTCAAGAGCCGTCTGCCCCACACCGCCGCCTACCAGCTGATCTGCACGGCCGCCGCGGCTCACCTCGTCAGCGACCCGGACATCGACGCGGCGCGGGTGACCCTGACGGGCCACACCCGAACCGGCCGATGGCGCACCGAGGGATCGAGCACCGGCTGTCCCCGGCGTACCACCCCCCTCGGCCCGAGCGCCACCCCCTCCGCCCTGCCCGGAACGGTGTCGGGGCGACCGAACCGCGGCTGACCCCGGGACGGCGCCCCGACCGTCTCTCCCGGGTTCCCCTCCCGCCCGCCCGCAGGCACGGGCCGTGCGCCGCACGGCCCGTGCCTGCACCGCAGCACAGCACCACGTGATCGCAGGTTTGTGACATGGTTCGTGGCGATCGTGTCGATGGCGTCGAGTACGCCCGGCGGATCAACGCCGCCGCTGATCTGGTCGAAGCGGGTATGCCCGCCAACCGACGCTGCACCTGGCCGTCGAACAGGGCCAAGAGCCCATGTCCATCGTGATCACGGCCGGACAGCGCGGGGATTCCCCGCAGTTCGCGCCTGTCCTGAACAAGGTCCGTGTCCCTCGTCTCGGGCCGGGCAGGCCGCGTACCCGGCCAGATCGGGTGCGCGCCGACAAGGCGTACGCCTCCCGGAAGAACCGCGCCTACCTGCGCCGCCGGGGAATCCGCTGCACCATCCCGGGCAAGGCCGACCAAGCACGCAACCGCAAGAAACGCGGTTCGCGCGGCGGTCGGCCGCCGAAGTTCGACCCGCAGGACTACAAGGCTCGACACGCGGTCGAGTGCGGTATCAGTCGCCTCAAGAGGCACCGGGCTGTGGCCACGAGGTACGACAAACTCGCGGTCCGCTACGAGGCCACTGTCCTCGTTGCCGCCGTCAATGAGTGGTTGTGACGCACTGGTCCGACGACAACTCGAACACCCGTACTCGCCGACCTCCGGTGGGATTGACCGTCTCACGGACCGGATGCATGCCCAGTTTGGTCATGATTCGTTCGGAGGCGTCGTTGCCCACTTGAGTGATGCTGACGATCCGCTCCAGCCCTCGCTCTTCGAACCCGAACCGTACAGCGGCCGCAGCGGCCTCGGTGGCCAAGCCCTGTCCCCAGTGGGAACGTCCCAGCCGCCAGCCGACCTCAACCGCCGGCAGTACCTCCGGCAAGAAGTTGGGCACCGAAAGGCCGGTGAACCCGGCCAGCTCGCCAGTGGACCGGATCTCCACGGCGAACAGGCCGAACCCCTGTGACTCCCACTCGCTCTCCCATGCCTGGACCCGGCCACGAGTCTGCTGTTCGTCAAGGACGCTGCCGTCACGGATCCACCGCATGACCGCGGCGTCGGCATTGACGGCAGCCATGGGCGCAACGTCTTCCTCGCGCCAGCGACGCAGGATCAAACGAGGAGTCTCAAGCGTGACCATCCAATCATTCTGGATCACAAATGGGCTCTCCTCCATCCTCACCAGGCACTTTCGACACACGTCCTAGAGGCGCCGGAGCTGCTTGTCGCGGAAATGCGCGTATTTCCGCGAGCGGCGGCCGGTGGCCCCGGCCGCCGCGGGCTGAGGGTCACACCGGCGGTGTGCCGTACTTGTCACTCAGGTCCTGCGTGATCCACGACTGGCCGATGGCCGGCAGATAGGTCTCCTGCAGGTGGTTGTTGGACCCGTCCACGCTGAACAGGCTGGTCCAGGTCAGGCCCCCGCTGGTGTCGAAGTGCAGGAGCGGCGACGGTGGCTGGTCCGGCGTGGGCGTGCCGTACTTGGCGGTCAGGTTCTGGGTACTCCAGTTGTCGCTGATGGCCGGCAGGTATGTCTCCTGCAGGTCACCGTTCGACGCGTTGACGGTGTACACGCTGGCGTAGCCTGAGTGGTAGAGCGCCGCCGGTGTCATGCCCGTCTTCACGGCAGGGGTGCCGTACTTGTCGGACAGGTCCTGCGTGACCCAGTCGTCCCCTATCGCCGGCAGGTAGGTCTCCTGCAGGTGATTGTTGCCATTGTCGACCGTGTACACGCTGGTGAACCCGCTGTGCACGGACACGGTCAGGGATGTCTGGATGTCGACTGCCGGCGTGCCGTACTTCGCCGACAGGTCCTGGGTTGCCCACGGGTCGCCGATCGCTGGCAGGTAGGTCTCCCGCAGGTGCTCGTTGGACGCGTCGATCGTGTAGACGCTGACCCAGCCGGAGTGCACGATCGCGACCGGCGAGGTGAACGCGTCGACGGTCGGCGTGCCGTACTTGGCCGACAGATTCTGCGACGTCCACGGGGCGCCGAGCGCTGGCAGGTAGGTCTCCCACAGGTTGCCGTTCGACCTGTCCTGCGTATAGACGCTGGTGTAGCCGTCATGGAACACCGCCGTCGGCGTCGTCTTCGCCGCCGGCGTGCCGTACTTCGCCGAGAGGTCCTGGGTTGTCCACGGATCACCCATCGCGGGCAGGTACGTCTCCTGCAGATGTCCGTTGGATGCATCGATCGTGTACACGCTGGTGTAACCGTTGTGCGTGACCGCGACCGGCGCCACGCCGCCCATCACTGCCGGGGTGCCGTACTTGGCCGAGAGGTCCTGGGTCGCCCACGGCTGGTTCATCGCGGTCAGGTACGTCTCCTGCAGGTGCCCGTTCGACGCGTCGACCGTGTACACGCTGGTGTAGCCATCGTGCACCACCGACCAGGTCGACGTGGCGAGTTGGGAATCCGCCACCGGCGGGGTGCCGTACTTCGCCGACAGGTCCTGGAAGGTCCAGTTGTCGCCGATAGCCGGCAGGTAGGACTCCTCCAGGTGGTTGTTGAACTGGCCCACCGTGTAGACGCTCGTCCAGGTCACGGCTTCGCTCTCGTTGGGGTGCAGCAGGGGTATCGGCGTGTCCGTGGTGGTCGGGGTGCCGTATTTCTGGGTGAAGTCCTGGGTGGTCCAAGGCGCACCTACACCAGCCAGGTAGGTCTCCTGGACGTCGTTGGAGCCTCCGTCCACCGTATAGACGCTGGTGTAGCCGGTGTGCACCAACGCGACGGGCTGTGTGCCCGGCGCCACCCATGGCGTACCGTATGTGGCGGAGAGGTCCTGGGTCGTCCATGGATCACCCATCGCGGGCAGGTAGGTCTCCTGCAGGTGGCTGCTGGCGTCGTCGACCGTGTAGACGCTGGTGTAGCCCTGATGAACGACGGCGGTCGGCGTCACCGACGTGGGCGGAGTGCCGTATTTTGCGGTCAGGTCCTGGGTCGACCATGGGTCACCCATCTTCGGCAGATATGTCTCCTGCAGGTGGTGGTTGGCGTCGACGGTCCACACGCTGGTGTAACCGGTGTGCACGGCCGCGACCGGCGACGACCCGGCCTGCACCTGCGGGGTGCCGTGCTTGGCCGAGAGGTCCTGCGTCGACCACGGGTCACCCATCTTCGGCAGGTAGGTCTCCTGCAGGTGGCCGTTGACCTTGTTCACCGTCCAGACGCTGGTGTAGCCGTCGTGGACCACCGCCGTCGGTGTCCAGGCCGTCGGCGGCGCGCCGTACTTGGCCGAGAGGTCCTGCGTCGACCACGGGTCACCCATCTTCGGCAGGTACGACTCCTGGATGTGCCCGTTGTCCGCGTCCACGGTGAACACGCTGGTGTAGCCGTCATGGGTGAGCGTGACCGGCTTGGTGCCGGGCATCACCTCCGGCGTCCCGTACTTGGCCGAGAGGTCCTGCGTCGACCACGGGTCACCCATCTTCGGCAGGTACGACTCCTGCAGGTGTCCGTTCGCCGAGTTCACCGTGTAGACGCTGGAGTAGCCGTCGTGGACCACCGCCTGCCCGGCCGGCGTCGAGGCACCCGTCGCGCTGCCGCCGGAGTTGCCCGCGTAGCCGGCCTTGACTATGTTCGCCTGGACGGCGTCGTCGGCGGTGTCGGACGGATATCCCGCCGTTATGACGCCCTCGAAGAAGGATCCCCGCGACCAGTTGCTGTTGTCGCCGCCGACGCCGAGCAGGATGGCACCTTCCTGCTGCATCGGCTTGTAGCCTCCTCGGGTCGGCAAGCCCCCCTGCCACCAGGTGCTGAGTCCCCCGCTCTGGGAGTCACCCCCCTTGAGCGCGTACGTCGTCCGGCCGTTGTTCTTCAACAGTGCGGTGACGAAGTTGCTGTTGTTGCCCTTGTTGGCGAGGTTGGAGCCGTTGTCGCCGGAGAACAGGCCGTTCTCCAGGTCCGCCTCGACCCACGGCCCGTTGCCCGTGCAGGGGGCGAAGTAGCACTTGGTGCCGAGGTTGACCGCGTCCATGTGCCCGTTGCCGGTGTCCCGGGTGTTGGTCTCTGCGTTGCCGAAGTCGTAGCAGCAGCCATCGTTCACGTTGGTTCCGCTGGCTACCATGTACATGCCCTCGGGCTGCCCGTTGACCGCCACCCCGCGGGTGTTGTTGTCGCGGTAGCCGGTACCGGGGGTGATGTACAGCCCGTACGCCTCGTCGCCGCCGACCGTGATCGGCAGCGCGGTAGCGTCGGCACCCTTGTCGGCACGGGGTGCGGCACCGCCGCCGGGCGCGATGGTCAAGTCGTTGCCCTGCGGCGACTGGTCGTAGAGCTCGGTCACCGTGCAGGTGGTGTTCGCGCAGAACGAGTCCTGGGCGGACGCCTTGACGTGACCGCCCGTGACCAGCAGGCCGACGTCGCTCGTCGCGCCGTCCGAAGTCCGCTTGACCTGGTACAGCGGCCCGTCATAGCCGGAATACATGGCCCGGGTCGTGCTGTACGCACCGACGCACGGGGTGCCGTAGTAGGTGTAGATGTCACACGGCGAACCGTTGAGCTGCGAGTCCGACGCGGGCTCGGAGATCCAGCCCATCGTCGTGGCCCATTCCAGGGCGCCGGTAAAGGAGTCGGCGACCTTCTGCTGACCGGTGTCGTTGAGGGTCACGCCATCGGCGGTCAGGTCGACGGTGGTCAGTGCGCCCAGGTCGGCCAGCACCACGCGCTGCCCGGCCGCCACTTTGTCCTCAACCATCTGCTTGACCGCCGCGTTGAACGTGGTCACCTGCGTCTCGTCGGCGGCGTTGGTGGTCGGTGCGAGGGTCGCGACCATGACGACCGCGGCGGGATCGTCGTTATGGATCTGATCGACCAGGGCCGACAGCCGGCCGGGCGCCCCGGACGCGTGGCCATGCTGGATGTCCCAGGTGCCCGCCTGCAGCATGACAACGTTCGGCTTGTATTTGGGTATGGCCGTCGCGTCCCGGCTGGCGATGGTGCTGATCTCCTCGCCGGAGGCGCCCTCGACCGGTATGCCGTCGCTCGACATGCCGGATCCGACGAAGTCCACTGACCGCTTGAAGTCGATCGACTCGGCGATGGTCCACCAGAGCTTTTCCTCGGTCTTCGTCTTGTTGGGCATGCTGCCGTAGATGATGTCGCCGTTGAACATGCCCCGCAGGTCCTGCGGCTCCGCGGCGGCCTGCATCCCGCCGAGCTGGACCGGGTAGTGGTCCGACTGGCTGCCGTTCTGGCGGGTGGCGCCGCTCGTCGGGGCACTCGGATCGTTGGTGACGAAGTAGTCGAGCTCGCCGCCGCTCTGCTGCGTGGCCTCACCGGTGGCATAGACGCGGGCGCCGGCCGGGAGCTGCAGCAGCGAGGGATCGCGGTTGTAGTCGCCACCGACGGTATAGGTGTAGTTGGCGTTCAAGCCGGTGATCGTGGTGTCGATCGCGCCTAGGAGCGCCCCGGAATCGTTGCCGCCGCCGGAGAGGCCATGAATGCTGAAGTACCAGTTGTCGCCGAAGCGGACACCGAGGGCCACCCGGCCGGCGTTGACGGGGTTGGGCACGACGATCACCTCGTCCGGCGTCGCCCGGGTGACGATCGCGATGTTGACCCGGCCACCCGTCCCGGTGCCGCCGTTGTTGTCGGTCTGCACGAAATACACGTTGGCCGTCGTGTCCCGGCCCGGTGCCCATACGAAGTGCCGCACCTGGTTCCCGTTGCTGTTGATCGGGGCGAACTCGGTGGCGCCGGGAGGGCCCGAGGGCCCCGCCTCCTGGATCATCACGATGGGAGCGTTGTGGCGGATGAACCCGGCCACCATCGTTCTCCACTTGGAGTCGGTTTGGGACGCACCTTGGATGTTGTTGGTGAGCAGGGAGGTCCGGGAGAGGGGCGCAGCGGCCGCGGGCGCGGCGTTATAGATGCCGCCCAGCAGGGCGCACAGCAGCGACGCCACCGCCAGCACCGCCCACCGACGGCGTCCGTCGCGGGGTGTTACTGATAGAAAGCTCACAAGACGGCCTTCTTCGGTAGATGGAGTGTTCGCGAAGGGTCCGTTGATTGGCTGCAGTTCCAGCCAGTGCGATGCCACTTGGCAGTCGTCACCGCGCCGACCAGCGAGAACGCCAGCGCCTGGAGTCACGCCTCCTCTCCATTGCACCCTCCCTGGTCAGACCACATCTTGTAACTCTAGGTGACGGGAATTCCGTCGAGCCCGGGTAAGGGGGCAGCAGTGGCCTCTTCCACTCCAGCTCCAGCTCCAGCTCCAGCTCCAGCCGCAGCTTGACCCGCGCGCTGATCTTCTCGAAGAAGATCCGCTTGCACTGCGCGAGCGCGAGGGCGTCGCCACGGCCGTGCCGCCGCCCGCGTCCTGACAAAGGCACGGCCCCTTCCCAACCTCAAGTCGAGAAGCGAGGCGCCGCCCCCTGAGGGAGAGCCGCCCCGGGAGATACTTGCCGGTTCGGCGGTGGTCCGGCACCCCTGGTTTCATTGAATGGACCCATCCGGCGCGATCCGCGGAGCTTGAGCGTGAACGACCACAACGACAGCAACGGCGCCAACCAGGCGAGCTCGCACGTGCGAGGACGCCGCCCGGCCCGCGGCGAACCCCTGCTGGACCGGGCCTTTCGCCTACTCGCCTGTTTCGGGCCGGACACGCGCGTGCTGTCATTGACCGCTCTGGCCGCCCGGGCTGGCTTACCCAAGGCCACCGCGCTGCGCCTGGCCCGCCAACTGGTCGGCCAAGGCGCGCTGGAGCGCACCGACGATGGCCACTACACCATCGGCTTACGCCTGCTGGAGTTGGCCACCCTCGCCCCACGCGGCCACGGCGTGCGCGCCGCCGCCCTGCCCCACCTGCACGATCTCCACCACGCTACCTGCCAACACGTGCAGCTCGTGGTGCGCGAAGGTCTGGCGGGCGTCCTGGTCGAGCGACTGTCCGCCCACAACGCGAAACGCATCATGTACCGCGTCGGCGGCCGCCTCCCACTCAATGCCACTGCACCCGGACTGGTCCTGCTCGCCTTTGCCCCCGCCGAGGTGCAAGATGACTTCCTCGTCGGCGAGGGGCCGACCGAGGAGGACGACTCACACCCCACCGGCGAGGCGCTGCGGGCTGAGCTTGCTGCCATCCGCCGCGACCGGTACGCGGTGTTCTCCCGCCGCCAATGGGACACCGAGATGACCGGGGTGGCCGCCCCCATCCTCGACCGGCACGACACCACCGTCGCCGCCGTCTCGGTCGTCACCCCGTCCGAGACCATCCAGCCGGCGGCGCACATCCCCGCTGTGGTCACCGTGGCCCGCGCCATCAGCCGTGCCCTGGCCACCAGCAGGGAGACCTATTGATCCGAAACGGTCTGGGTTCTGGGTCGTTGGGGGGGGGTGTGCGATCTGGTGGGGGACGCACGGCATCTGTCGCCGTCGGCGCGGGCGGCCCTTCGGCTGAGGGCGGTGGCCGCGTTGGTGGCGAGGCGGGACCGTGAGGACGTAGCCGCAGTCTTCGGGGTGTCGCTGAAGGCGGTCGACGGTTGGGTGGGCGACCTCGTCGTGAAGCGGTAACGGGGGCAGCCAGTTGAAGAGATTCTGTGACCAGGGGTGGCGGTTCGCCTACGGCGACACCGCGTTCCTCGGCGCATCCAGCATCATGATCGAACGCTATCGCTATCGCGGAGCACGTATCCCGACTCCGTGGACCATCGGCTCGGCAGCCGGAACCGGCTGACCGCAGGGCAAGACACGTGGACAGCCGGATGCGTGGAGACACGCACGTCCGGTTCGGGCCGGCGGCTCGGGGAAACGGAACGACGGCAACGTCGTCACCGCGCCCCGAGCCGACCGCACAGGGAAACAGGGGGCCACCTCCCCACATTCAAGGGGGCTGAAAAGCGACACCAGGGAGTCCAACTGCGTGCGATATCGGCGTCATTCCCTTGAGCGGGTTCCCAGCCATTCGGCGCTCTCCCCCTTGGCCAGGGAGGCCACGGCCAGGTAGAGGAAGAACCCGGCTGCCAGGCCGATGGCGTACCAGGAGAACAGGCTCGTCTCCTCGAACAGGGACACGACACCCCCGCCACCGACGACCCCGACCACGGCGCTGATGTCCTTCAGCGATGCCTTGTCCTCCCGCCGCCGCAGCGTTCGGTAGGTGATCCATCCGACGACCAGTCCGAAGCAGGCCGCACCGACAGCGTCGACGATCTTCACGAGCCCTCCCCGTCAAGCCATTGCGCTCTTGAGGCGCAGATCTCCGAAGCAATGTGCGGTATAGGTGAGCCCGAGCAGGTTGTTCTTGCGCAGCAGCCGGATCCGTACCGAGTGCAGGGCCTGTCCGACGGTTTCACCCTTGCCGAGAGCTGCCCAGAACTCCTCGGCCACTTCGGTCGCAAGGTGCGCCTCGACCTCCGTCTCTGTACCCACCACTCCGGCGGCGTAGAGGAAGGCGAACGTCTCGACGAAGTCGAGCCACGTCGCGGACGGTTCCCCCGCCGCGGTGGCGCAGCCGTTGATGAACACCAGGGGCCCCACGTGTTTCCAGTACTCCAGAGGTTCGCGAGAGTCGTCCAATGCCCGCAGGCGGCCGGGGGTGATGCCGGGCTTCGGAGGCGTCGGGAGCATCAGGCAGGGGTCTTGAAGACCCTTGCTGTGCGGATCCGGGCCGCAGTGGCAGCAGAAGTAGACCAGAGACGGGGGAGTCGAGCGCAGTTGATCCATGAACTGCTGTCCGGTCTCGGTGAAGTGGACCGCGTCGGAGCCCACGGCATCGCCCAGGGCCCGCCGGTGACGGTCACGCAGACCGTCCGAAAGGTCAACCGCCGCGACCATGACGGGGTGCCCGGCGGGCCGGACGGTCTCCGAGACGAACGGGCGGCCCCCGTCCCGGTGGGGCGGCGCGTCGATGTTGTGCCGTATGCCCCAGAAGCCGAAGGGGCACAGGAAGTTTGCGGCTGAGGCCCCTCTTCTGTCCGGATGCTGATCGGCGCGAGGACAGACCCTTGTCTCGGCGGCAGGGTCCAGGTCGTCCAGCTCGTCGATCACAGAGCAGTACGTCACCGCTTCCTCGGAGCCGTAGTACGGCAGGTCGTAGACCAGGGACCATGGTATGTAGGGGCATTCCCGCACCGAATAGGCTATCTGCACGTTCCTGGACGGGCGCAGGGCTTCCGTGACCGCCTGACGGTCGGCGGCGGTACTGAAGAGTCCGTCCCACAGGCGCCTGCCCACTGTGGCCAGTTCGGCGAGATCCCTCGTGAACTCCTTCACGCTCTTGCCGTTGTCCCGGCCGAGCAGATTGCCTCCCGACCTGCCCTTCTTACCCTCCCGCATGTGGATCCGGGTGAGGGTGCTGCGGCAGGACTCCACCAGGGGCTCCAGCGCCCGTCCGGGCCTGACCGTGACCGACCGCGTGGCGGACCCGCTGCCCTGGTTCACGGTGACATGCCAGGTACCGTCGGCGCCCTTGAGTTGCACGATGCCCGCATCACGTGGCGACAGGGCTTCCAGCCCTCTCAGTCCTCCCGTCAGGTCCCAGGCGAGGGACACCCGTTGCGGATGCCCCGGCTCCTCCCGGTCGAGGATCCGGAAGTCGGCCCTGAGGCACTGCAGCACGTTTCCCTGGTAGAGGACCTCCACCCCCAGCCGTGCAGGACCCAGCTCCGGCGGCGCGGTCACAGGGATGAACAGCCAGCGTCCCTGCTGGTCGGCGGTGCACTGATGCGGTCGGCCAGGGGTGCACGGACAGACCCACGAGGGCCCGTGCTCGGGCAGGAAGAGCCGGGACGCCCCCGCCGGGGGCCCTGCTGATGTCGTGGTGAAGTCGATGTCGATGACACGGACATCGAGCCAATGTCCGCCGTGGGCAGTCGCCGGCAACTCCTCCACCGGAAAAGGCACGGGATGGTCGACGGCCGGGCCGGAGAGATCCCGGCCGCCGATGTTCAGACGCAGTTCATATGTCGCGCCACGGCGCAGGGAGCAGGTAGCGGGCAAGGGGTTCCGTGAGGAGGGCCAGACCATACGGGCGTTGAGGAAACGCTCTTCGCCTCGCGGTCCGTCCTGTCGCCCGCTGCCACCCAGCTGGACGGTCCGCGTCACCGGATCACTGCTCTCCCGCCGCGCGGCCTCCGCCCGTACGGCATCTTCCCGCATCAGCCGCAGCATGGCCCCACTGTCGGCCTCCGCGCCGAATGGAACCGCGATCCTGTCGAGCCGTGCGCCCAGCCGGTGCGAGGCAAGCAGTTCGGCGGCCGGCCCTCTCCAGTCGCCGTCCGCCCAGATGACGTTGTCCAGCACATGCGCAGCCCATGCCTCGCCGAGCCGCGCCTCCTGCACCCGGGAGGCGACAAGCCTGCGCTGCGGGTTGGGCAACGCCGGTACGACGTGGGCGATCAGGGCGGCTGCTCGCCATTCCGGCCCGCCGTCGAGGGCAGCCGCCACGGCTCGAAGTGCGGCCTCCTGAAGCGGGCCGATGTGGGGCACCGGGCCGGCCGACAGGCGGGGTCTGCCTCGGACGACCAGCAGTGGCAGCAGAAACGCCAGCATCAGGTCGCTCTCGGGCCGCGCGTCCGGCAGGGTCCGCCACGCCTCGACGGCGCCGACGGCGTCCTCGAGGCGCAGGCCGCTCCTCAGCGCGACGGTGCCGGCCGCGTCCGGGCTTCCGCCCAGATCCTCCACCGACAGGGGGCTCACACTGGTGCGGACGCGGGCGGACAACAGGGTGCGTGCCGATGGGCTCAACGAGTCCGACCGCTTGTCGACCAAGGCGCAGGCCGGCTGGTCCAGGTGGCGCAACAGCCCGGGCAGGGCGTCGACGAGCGGGGCCAGCTCCGCGGCGTCGGCGCCGTGCCGGCGCACCAGCACCTCGGCGACCGCGTCCGCGAGGCCCGGCCACTGAAATGGCGCGAATCCGCTGAGCGCCGTCGCCGTCTCCGCGGTGTCCCGCAGCTCACCGGTGTTCACCCGCTCCGCCAGCCACGGAAGGAGCGACGGCTCGGGCGCTCCGCCCCCCAGTAGCACCGACAGTTCACTCACCTTGCAGACCCCTGTCGCTCACTTCGTGGGCAGCAATCCGCGCAACTCGGCCCGCAGGAACGCCGCAAGGGTGAAGCCGTCACGGATCTCGTCCGTCGCGATGGCCTCACGAAGCCGGGACACCGGCCACCACTCGAACCGGTCGACCTCGCCATCCATGGCATCGAGGTTGCGATGCCCGTTCACCCTGGCCAAGAAGAGACGTACCCCCCCGGCGGACAGGCCGCTGTTGGGCACCACCGTGCCCAGAGGGACCCATGTGTCGGCACTCAGTCCGGTCTCCTCACCGAGTTCCCTGGCTGCGTCCGTCTCCGGGTCGGGTGTCTCCCCGAATCCTCGGGGCAGTTCCCAGACGTCGTCGTCCAGCACGATCCGGTACTGCCTCACCATTCCGATGTGCTCGCCCCACAGGGGCAGAACGACCACGCCGGGCACGCCCCCCGACTCCACCAGCCGCAGGCGCTGGGAGGAGGACTCACCGGACACGATGTCGTCCAGGTACACCTGAAGCCAGGGATCATGCGCGAAGGCGGGCTCTGTCGCGCGGATGACGTGGTCGGGTCGCACGTGGTCACCTCTCGGTCGATTCAGCGGGATACAACTGGCCCGTTGCCAGCGGCGGGGCCGGCGGGGAGCTTCCCTGCGGATCCGGCGACGCCCCGCCGGACAGCTCGGGAATCCATTGGTCCAGCCTGTACACCTGAGCCGACCCCGCCAGGGTCGCCTCGATCGCCATGGAGCGGGAGACGTTCTTCACCGACCCGGGCAGCATCGCGCGCAGGAGCTGCAGGTGGCGCTGCCAGGCGTCGTCCAGCTCGGCAGGAACCCACGCGTCACCGCCGCGACCGGACAGGTAACGAAGCCGTTCGCAGGACTGGTTCCAGGCGTGTTGGAGGGACTCGTCCGTGGTCCGGTGCTCGAAGTAGGCCTCGAAGATCGCACTCATCCCGATCACCAACTGCTCCTGGCTGGGGAGCCCCACCGCGTCACGGACCCGGCTCAGCTGTCCCTGGAGGGCGGGCCTGCCGTGAGGGTCCATGCCCTGCCTGGACCGGAGGAAGGCAAGGGCCAACTCGTTGCTCTGCTGCACGCCGCGCTCCCAGCCTACGCGCGGGGGCGAACTCAGATAGGCGTCCATGGCCTCCGCGGAAGCGGCGAGCACGGCGTTGTAGAGAGTGTCGACGAACTCCTGCACCCGGAGGTCGATGGGGCCGGCGGCATAGATGTCCGGTTCGTGGACCCAGCTGCGGTTGTTGATGGAGGGGTGCGGGTTTTCGGGGTCGTTCCCCATCTGGGTCCGTATCGCATGGCGAATGTCGTTCGCCAGTTCCGTGGGGACACCGGCGGCCGCGGACAGCACGTCCATGGCCTTGTCGTCGACCGCTGCGAAGCCGGCCACGTGGTCGGCGAGTGCGTAGCCGGGCCGATGCCGCGCGCAGGGCAGTTCACGGCCGCCGCCCGCCAGTGCGTAGAGCCTGCGGAACGTCTCGAACTGCCGTCCCATCGTGCCGTCCCGTAAGAATCCCGGTAGCAGCGGCGGCAGGGTGTCACCACGCCGCAGGGTGTCGAGCAGTCGGGCCATCTCCTCACGGGCGTCGGGCTGGTCGTCGATCTCCGGCCATGCCGACAGGACGAACTTGCGCGCGCCTCCGGAGCGCCGCAGCTGGTCCGCCGCCGCACCGAGCAGGCTGACCCCGCCCGGTGCGGCGCCGGGCGCCCACACGCGCAGTTCGAAGGGGGACAGCCGCTGCCTGTCCTCCTCCGGCATCGGCCCCGCCGACACCTGCAGGGCGTCCAGTATCACGCCGGCGAACTCCAGGAAGCTGGCGGAATCGAAGGCGTATGTGTTGGCGACAGCGAGCTTGCGGCCCATCAGCAGGCTCGCCAGCGCCTCCAACTGCGGCTGGATCAGATGGGCCTCCGAGGACGTACTTCCGGTGCGCACCGAATCGAAGGACTCCACGAAGAGTGTGGCTCGGCTCACGACTCGCTCCTTGATCTGAGATAGATGACCGGTACTGCGGCGCCTCCCGGATGACCGGTTCGGATGTACGCGCCGAGCCCCTGTGCAAAGGCCCGGTCCGGAGGGAGCCCGTCGGCGTGAGCGCGTGTGAAGTCCTCCACCAGGACGGAGACCATGCCGGTCATCACGGTCCGCCGCATGGCCACCACCGTCTCCACGCCCGCCTCGATCAGCAGCCGGGCCGCCCGCGTGGACTCGCAGCCGACCAGCACGACGAGCCGGGGCGGCCCTCCGGCCCGCACCCAGCCGACGAACTGTTCCAGATCGGTGTTCGTGTTCGTGCCCGTGCCGAGCTCGATGCCGGTCTCGCCGCAGTGTGCCCAGATGTGGAGGATGTCGCACGGCGGCAGTCCCCCCGGGTCGGGGCCTGGGGCCTCTTTCACCCCGATTCCTTTCGGGGCGAGGCGTCGGCCCAGCCGCACCATGTCCGTCCGGACGGCAGTCAGTGCCCTGTCGCTGCCGATCCGGTACATCAGCAGTTGTCGTCCGTGAGCGGCATGCGGGGGGAGCGGCTGCGCAGTGGAGAGTCGGGCCACGGAACGCACCGTGGTGATCGGCGGCTCCTGGAAGCAGAGCAGACCGGTGTCCCTGTCGTGCAGCAACTCCCAGGGCACGGCGTGCAGCGCTTTCACGTCCGGGATGTCCCATCGCAGTCGGACCTGTCGGTCCGGATCGGGTCCGCGGGCCCGATCCACCGCCGCCGCGAGCCCGGCGGCCCATACCTGCTCTCCCAGCCGTTCCGCCCGATCGGCCGCTTCGGCCAGGACCTGCACGTCCTGGCTGTCCGCGTCGTGCCACAGCCGGCCCAGCCCGTCGTCCCGGGGGTCGGGCCGGGAAGGGACGGCCCCGAGGGTGATCCCCCGGCGGGCCGGGAGATCCCACCGCAGCAGGCATCGGTGGTCGTCGTCCTGTGCGACCCGCACCATGACTTCGCCCGACGTATCCGAGGAGGAGGCGGCCGGCATGACGTCGTACACCTCCAGCTCCGTGTCGGTCCCGACCAGCACGTGGCCCTCCCCCAAGCCCACCACGCGTCCCGTCACGGGCCACCGGGCCCGTACACCGCCGGCCGGTTCCATCATCTGCAGGCCATGCACGGGATGGATGGTGACGAGTGTGCCGTCCTCGCCGACGGCCGCCCGCGTCCCGGCCGGCATGCCGGCAACGGCTGGTTCGACTTCGCCGTCCGGGGTGACACGGACTACCGAGACGTAGCCCGTGTCGTCGGTGCCGCTGAGGCAGAACAGACTCCCCTCGGGAGCCCAGCCGAGGACGGTGTGTCCCGGAAGGAACGCGGGGTACGTCCGGCGGCGACCACGGTGCGTGCCGAATGTCAAAGCACCCGAGTAGTCCAGGGCCGCGATACCGTGACGGGCGCTGACCGCAACGCTGGTGACCGGCGAAGGATGCCTCCACAGCTCACGTACCACCTTGTCCCCGGCGCACACCGCCGACCCGAGCGCGTACACCGGTGGAGCATCGGGCACGGCCCCGACGGCGGTGCAGGCGCCGGCGGCCTGCGGCTCGGGGCTGTGTCCCAGCCGCCACTCGTAGAAGCCGGTGTCGGTGGCGGCCAGCCAGGTCTGCCCGGCGCTGCCGGGCTTCGCAACCAACTGGTGCACCTTGCCCGGGGTGCAGAACCCGCGCTCCCTGACCCGGCCTCTGCCCTCATAGAGGCGCAGCCCGCCGCCGATCGTGCCCACGGCGACCCGGTGCGGGGCGTCGGCCGCCACAGCCACGGCTGTGATGCGGTCGTCCGGCTCCCGCGCCGTCTCGAGCCCCCACCGGGTCGGGTCCGTGTCCCACAGCGTGATCTCCCGCTGTTCGGCGCACGCCAGGCGCTCCTCGTCGAGGAAGACGACCGCCGAGGCGTCGGCCGGAAGAATCTGCAGTGCACCGTCGTGGCTCGGGTCACGTACCTCCAGCCGTCCGTCCGCACCGCAGACCGCGAGCCGGCCCTCGTCCGACAGGGCCATTGCACGCACCCCGGAACGCTGCACCAGGCGCGCCGACCCGTCCGTTCCCCAGATCACGAGCATGCCGTCGCTCCACGCCTCGGCCAGTCGTCCTGCCCGTCCGGCGACGGTGTCGATGTACTCGTGAGCATGGTCGGCCCAGGGCCGCGGAGGCGGTGCGGACGCCTTCATCGTGACGGGCGCCGCACGCGGGTCGTCCCGGGCCGGTCCGGGTTGCGATTCACCGGCCATCCGGAACCGTGCTCCGCCGTCCGCCCACTGGGCATCGAGCGTCCCGTCCGCCAGCCAGGCGAGCAGGCGAACCCTGGTGTCGCGTGCGCCCCCGATGTCTTCGAGCCGCTCGGGCCCCGGGCCCACCTGCACCGCGCCGGTTTCCGTACCGAGCGCCATCCAACCGTCGGCCCTCAGGGCCACGGCGGTCACGGCCGCGTTCGTGCCGCCCCGTACGGTCCCCCGGTGCGCGCGGCTTCCGAACAACTCCCAGCCACCGTCCGGGCCTCCGGCCAGTACCTCCCGTCCATGCCCGGCCACGGCGTGGACGGGCCCGCGGAGACGGCCCACGCGCCGCAGAGCGTCCCCCTCCCAGGACTCCACGCATCCCGACGCGGTACCGACGGTGAAACCGGGATCCGATGCCTCCCGTCCGGTGCAGGGCCCCAATGCCGTGACCGGCGAGTCGGTCACGGCAGTTGTGATCAGGCGGTCTTCGGGGGCCACGGTGGTCCACCGTAGCCGCGGATAGCTCTCTCCCAGAGCTTCCAAGCAGGCCACCGCCCGCCGTTCACCGACGGCCTCACCACGCTCCACCGCGGCCCTGAGCAGCGACAGCGCGGCCGTCTGCACACCTGGCGGACCGTCCGGGCCCGTCCATCCCCCGACCCGTGCGGCGACGAGCGCGACCACGGACTCCGGAAGGCCGCGGCCCAAGAGGAAGGACTCCCAGTCCTCCGGCGGACCGAGCCCTGGCACCGAGGTACCGCTCAGTGAATGCCCCGTCATCGTGCTTCCCCCGTGACGACAGCGGACGAGTGCGCTGACCCGGCACCAAGTATGCGAGTGGCACGGCGCGAGCACCAGAGGAACACTCATGGCACGTCCGTTCGACATGGCGCGCGGCAGGTCGTCCGCGCCCCCGGTTGCAGTCGCTCTCGCGGTCGGCGAGCGCGGCCCCGCCGGGCTGCGGCCCGATCGAACGGGCAGCCTCGGCGTTCTCACCGCCCGCCAACCGACGCCCAGCAGCCGCTGCCCGCCCGGCCCGGTACCCGCCCGGCCCGGGACGCCCGTCTCAGGCGGCGTGCGGCTGCCACGCCTCCTGGAAAAGCCGGCGGGCGCGGTACGGGCGGGAGCGGACGGTCCCCACGGGCAGGGAGAGCGTCGCCGCCGTCTCGTCCTCGTTCAGGCCGTAGAACCGCAGCGCGAGGACCCGCGATGCTGTTCGGAGAGCCGGTCGAACACGTCGTTGATGTGCACGGCGTCCAGCGGGTTCTCCAGCGGGCCGGAGTCCACCTGGAGACTGGCGGCCTCCTCGCGCAGCCGCTTGGCGGTGCGGACGGCCTCGCGGGTCGTGACGGCGCGGACCCAGCCGTAGAAGGCGGCGGGTGCGCGCAGTGAGCCGAGGCCGCGGCAGATGGCCAGCAGTAGCACGGTGTCGTTCATGTCCGTGCGCACGCACGCGGCGCCGGCGTTCGGCAACCCCACCCACTGGGCCGCAGGGCTGCGGCCGGAGACGGGCCGGGCGGCCCGGCACAGCCTCAAGCGGATCACGGCGGCTTCCGAGGAGGCGTTCCACCTGCGGTTCCTCGCCCAGTGCGCCGCTCCGGACGCGCAGATGACGACAGTCGGCGAGCTCGTGCACCTGGTCGACGTCGTGACCGGCTCCGCCGCCACCCTCACCCCGACCGGCGACCGGTGGGAAGCCCGTGAGGGCGGCCTTATGCGGCTGTGGGACCGGATCGAGCGCGTGCTGTCCGGCGTACGACAAGGCGGGTCCACCCGGGCCGGCGACGTTCACCCTGCACGTCCACGACGGCGGGCAGCACCTGCGACACCCGCACCTGCCCGGCCTGCGGCTGCCCAGGCCCTGATCCGGACCTACCGGGAGACTCCGGAGCCCGGGCGGGGAACGTGACGGCCCCGCCCGGGCTCCGGTCGTGCTCGGTGCCAGCTCAACGGTTTGTGATCTTGCCCGGGGTGTCCCGGGGATCTCAGGCGTAGCCGCAGCCGGATCGCGACGACGGGCCTTGCGAGCTGTGATCGATGCGTCTCGCTGGGTTGGGCCTTGGACCGGCGGGCTGACCTGGGCACACTGGAACCATGCGCGAAATGGTCGTCGGCGGGATGGCAGAGCGTGAGGATCTGCTCGCTGCAGCCGTCGTCGAAGCCGTGGCGGGAACCGACGCGTACGCGGGGAGCGTTTTTCTCCGCTCCCGCGACCGTCGGTCGATCGTGCTCGCCGCGACGTGCGGGGTGCCGCCTTCGCTGCTCGGTGGCTGGCACCTCATTCCGGTGAGCAGTCCCATCCCGGTCGCCGCAGCCTACAGCTCTGGGCGCACGGTCCACCTGGCCGACGCCGACGAGACGATGCGCCGGTTTCCTCAGCTCGCGCTGGCTCTGCCGTACGCCTTCGGATCCTGCTCCGTGCCGGTAGGCGCAGGTGAGGAGAGCTTCGGGGCGCTGGCGATCGTCTGGGCGGCGTCACCCGGCAGCGAAGGGCTGTCCAGGGCCCAGCGCCGCCGCGTGCGGACCATCGCCAAACGGCTCGGTGCTTCCCTCGCCGATCTCCGCGCCCGTACCGGCGATCCCGTCGAGTGCGACCCGCAGACGATTCCCGTGGAGACCCCAGCGCCATCGGCACCGGCCATGAGGGCCGGCCTTTTCGACTGGGACCTCGTCACCGGCACCGTCACCGTGGACGACGAGCTCTGCGCGATCTTCGGTCTCGCCCCCCGTGCTTTCGACGGACGAGCCGATACGCTGGCTTCCTGCTTGCACCCCGGTGACCGCGCCGCCCTTCGAGCGGCCGCCCGCGCGGCAACCGCCGAAGGCCGGATCAAGTCGTGGCGCCTGCGCATACGGGATCGCGGGGACGGCGGCGAGGGGTATCGCACGGTCGAGTTGTGGGGCCGCGCATCGGGGACCGACGACGCGCGGGCACACACCCACCTGGTCGGCACGGTCGTCGACATGCAGGCTGGCAGCGCGGCTGTCGCCGCGGTCGAACGGCTGCGGGACGGGGTGTTCTCCCTCGCCCCCGAGGGGCGGGTCACCTACGCCAATCACAGTGCTCTGCAGCTGCTGGGCGTGCGCGGCGACGAGTTGCGGGGGCAGTTCCTCTGGGACGTGCTGCCGTGGCTCTCCGATCCCGACATCGAGTTCCGGCACCGGTCCGCGATGATCTCGCAGGCGCCGGTCTCCTTCCTGGCCCGTCGGCCGCCCGACCGGTGGCTCGCCTTCTCCCTCCATCCGGAAGCGGACGGAGTGACCGGCCGGGTGGTGCCCTCCGGTCGTCCACCCGCGACCTCGACTCCATCAGCCTCCTCGGCCGAGACGGCAACCGTTGGCACATCGGCGCGCCTGGGCGTCATGTACCACGTCTTGCAGCTGGGCAGCGCGCTGACTGAGGCGGTCACCGCCCGCGAAGTCTGCGAAGTCATCTCCGACCAGCTCCTGCCAGCCTTCGGAGGCCAGCAGTTGGCGATCTACGTGGTCCGCGATGGAACGATGCGTCTGCTCTACCACACCGGCCACCACGAAGACTTCCTCGACTGGCTGGAGGGCGTACCGCTGCATGCCTCCCTGCCCGGTACGGAGACCCTGACCTCCGGCGCTCCGCGCTTCATCGAGTCGCAGCAGGACCTCTCCCAGGGCTACCCGGGCATCCCCACAGGCGAAGTGAGCTCTTGGGCGTATCTGCCACTGATCGCCTCCAACCACCCCGTCGGCACCTGCGTCCTCGGTTTCGACGAGATCCACCGATTCACGGAGAAGGACCGCGGCGTCCTCACCGCACTCGCCGGTCTGATCGCCCAGGCTCTGGAACGAGCGCGGCTCTACGACTCGGAGTCAGCCCTCGCGCGCGGCCTGCAGCAGGCGCTCCTGCCGCACCGTCTGCCAGTAGTCCCAGGTATCCGCACCGTCGCGCGCTATCTGCCCGGCACCAGGGGAATGGACATCGGTGGCGACTGGTACGACGTAATCCCCACCGGTGGTGGGGTCTCTCTTGTCATCGGAGACGTGGAGGGGCACAGCATCGCCGCGGCGGCCACCATGGCCCAGCTGCGCAGCGCCGTACGGGCCTTTGCCGCCGTAGGCCATACGCCCGGCGACGCGATGGCGGGCGCCAACCGGACCCTCATCGACCTCGATCCCGGGCTGCTGGCCAGCTGCTGCTACATCCACGTCGAACCCCACGGCCACCACGCCGACGCCGTTACCGCGGGCCACCCCCCACCCCTGCTCCGCCGACCCGACGCGACGACCAACGCCCTTGCACTGGACGTCGGCCCACTCCTCGGTGTCGATTGCGCAAGCGCCTATCCGACAACCCGGATCGACCTCCCGCCGGGGTCCGTCCTCGCCCTCTACACCGACGGACTGGTCGAGGAACGCGGTGCCGACATCAACGTGGGGATTGACGGCCTGCGAACATCCCTGGCCCACGCCCCTGCGGACTCACTGGACGAACTCGCCGACCGGCTTCTGCACAGCGCCCGGGGCTCCTCGTACCGAGCCGACGACATCGCCCTGCTGCTCGCCCAGTACGGTTCCGACCACAGCGCCAGGTGACGCCTGATCACGGTGTCACGACATCCAGTTGGGCATCCGGCTGTGTGAGGGACCGGACAAGGGCACCCTGGAATGGTGAAGGCCGAACCGGATGACGCTGCAGAACCTGCTGCACAATCCCGCCTATGCCGGGATCTACGCCTACGGGCGGCGCCGGGTCGACCCGCGCCGCCAGGACCCGGCCAGGCCGAGCACCGGACGGGTCGTCCGCTCCCGGGACGGATGGCATGTGATGATCCCGAACGTCCTGCCCGCCTACATCACCGTCGCCCAGTTCGAGGCGAACGAGGCGAAGCTGGCGGCCAATCGCGCCCGCGCCGAAGCCATGGGGCGCCATCCGGGGCGGCCCCGCGCTCGCGGCCGGGCTGGTGCACTGCGGACGCTGCAACCGGCGCATGAGCGTGCGCTACCACACCCAGCACAGCAAGGATCCTGCCCGAATACGTGTGCGCCCGGGACAAGACCAACTCCGGCGCGCAGAAGGGCTGCCTGCTGCTCAACTCCGCCTGTGTGGACGCCTTCGTCGAGCAGCAGGTCCTGGCGGCACTGACGCCAGCCGCCGTCGAGGTGTCCCTGCGCGCGGCCGACCAGGTCCTGGCCGAGCGGGCCGAGCTGGAACGGCTGTGGTTGCAGCGGCTGGGACGCGCCGCGCAGGACGCCGACCGGGCACGCCGCAGCCATCACCTCGCCGAGCCGGAGAACCGCCTGGTCGTGCGCCAGCTGGAAAAAGCGTGGGAGGACGCACTCGCCGTCCAGCAGCAACTCCGGGAGGACTACGACCGCTTCGCCCGCAGCAGTCCGCGCATCCTCACTCCGGCCGAGCGGCAGACCATCACGGCTCTGGCCGGCGACATCGAGGACCTGTGGCGCGCGGACAGCACCACGACGGCGGACCGCAAGGAGATCGTCCGCGCGGTCGTCGACAAGGTCGTCGTCACCGTGCACGGCACCAGCGAGCGGGTGAACGTCACGATCGTCTGGGCCGGCGGATCGACTACGGCGGGAGAGGTCATCCGCCCGGTCCAGCGGTTGGAACAGCTCAGCCACTACCCGCAACTGACCGATCGGATCCGCGAACTCGCAGGCCAGGGCATCTGCGCCAGCAGAATCGCGGATCTCCGCAGCCACCGTCCGCGACCTCATGCGCCGCCTCGCCCACCCCGCAGGCCGTGTCCACCAGCACCGTCCCGCACCACCCGGCGAGGAGCCCGGCCCCAACGAGTGGTGGCTCAAGCACCTGGCCGCCGAACCGGACATGACCACCTCCACCCTCTACGCCTGGAGTCGGCCGCCGGGGGCGGTGGAAGCCGTGCAGCCACCGGCGCCGAGCCACGTGCTGTCCGAGCGTCCTCGCCCGCGCCGCGGACACAACACAAGTCGTGAACGTGTTGCCGGTTCGGAGAACGGCGTGATCCGGTGCGTCAACGGCTGCCGCTTCGGTAGGTGACCGCTGCACACGGGATTCTCTGCACGAGACGATCTCGTCGAAAACACCTCGGCCCGGCACCGACCGCGCCGACACAGGACCTGCACCTCGGACCTATGTCAGCCTATTGACCTGCGATTTCGAGTTGGCGGAGGCTCGCTCCTCGTACCGGTCGGTGACGACGTCATCGTCCGCACTGCGGGATGCCCGACCACATCAGTACCGACCTCGCGGGGAACCACACGTCAGGAGCGGAGAAACGCTGCCGCATCGTGCCGCCTCCCCGTTCGACTGGTTCGGATAAACGGCTAGATATCGCCCTTCATGCCGGAGTGGCCGATTTTGAAGCCGTGGTGTTGCCGGGGAATCAGCACACAGACATGATCACCACTCGTAACGACCTGCTCACTCACCCAGGAGCTGAGACGTGATACGTCGAACCGCTCTCCGCGCCCTCACTGGCGTCGCCGTGACCGCGACCCTCGTCCTGCCTCTCACTCAGGGAGCCCAGGCGGCCGCCCCGGAAGCCGCCGCCACGATCAACGCGGACGACTTCAACCCCTTCCGCGGGATGGAACTTGATGGCATGCGAGCCGACTTCCAGTTGATGTGCCCCGCGGACCACTGTGCGGGCTTCTGGTCTCTGGCCCTGACGGACGACGTCATGCAGCAGGAGTTCGAGGGCCGCAAGTTCTTCGTCTACGCCCCGGCCACGGGTGAGTTCGGCTTCCTCCTCGATACGGACATCGTCGTGCGCACGGTCGATCACCCCAGCCAGGTCCGCCTGGTCGACACCGACGTCATGCGCTCCCACCCGCGTACCGAGGTCCGCTACGGCGACCCCGGTCACCCGGACCGGGCCGGCGTCGTCGCCACGGCGACGACCTTGATGTAGCGAGCCGACCGGCCCGGCGGTCGGACACCAAGTCGCACTCAGCCGCAGGGCAGCCACCACGGTGACGACAAGCCACGAACGCAACACCTCCGCCTTCTTTCCCGTCCGCCGCGTCTCCTTCCTCCTCGCGGCGCCGCCTTCGCGCCTTCGGCGCAACGACGCAGGACAGTGCGTCCCGGGCCCTGAGCGACAGCTCGCCGAACCCCTCCATCGGGTCGCGCCCCTTGCGTGCCTTCGTTCCATGAGTTTCACCACAAGGGAGTCATCGATTCTATGAATCAACGTCAGAGCTTCTTCACCTTCGCCGCTTTGGGTGCGGTCTTGTGCACCACCGGATTCATGCCGTCGGCCAGCGCGGCCGACAGCAGCGGCGCCGAGGAATGGAAGGCGTCCTATGCCGAAACGCATGGCCTGACGGCGGAAGACGTCAAGAACATCAATGCACTCAACGAAAGAGCTCCGTCTCTGAGCCGGCCCGGCAAGTCCCCGGCAGACTTGTCGCCGAGCGCCAGCGCCTTCTCCCGGGCCTCCGGCAGGGAAACCCCTCCCGCCGAGCCGCTCGACAGGATGCCTGACGCGTACCGCGCCTACGGGGGCAGGGCCACTACCGTCGTCAACAACTACATACGCAAGTGGCAGCAGGTCTACAGCCATCGCGACGGCAGAAAGCAGCAGATGACCGAAGAGCAGCGGGAGGAGCTGTCCTACGGTTGTGTCGGCATCACCTGGGTCAATTCGGGCCCCTACCCGACGAACAGGCTGGCCTTCGCGTTCTTCGACGAGAGCAAGTACCAGACCGACCTCAAGAACTCCAGGCCCCGCCCCAACGAAACACAGGCGGAGTTCGAGGGACGCATCGCCAAGGACAGTTTCGACGAGAGGAAGGGTTTCAAGCGGGCGCGCGATGTGGCGTCCATCATGAACAAGGCCCTGAATAACGCCCACGACGAGGAAGCCTACCTCGGGAACCTCAAGAGAGAGCTCGTGAACAAGAATGACGCTCTGCTCTACGAGGACAGCCACTCGAACTTCTACTCGGCATTGAGGAACACACCGTCCTTCAAGGCAAGGGACGGAGGCAACTACGACCCGTCCAAGATGAAGGCGGTGATCTACTCGAAGCACTTCTGGAGCGGGCAGGACTGGTGGGGCTCATCTGAAAAGAGGAAGTACGGCGACCCGGACGCTTTCCGCCCCGACCAGGACACGGGCCTGGTCGACATGTCGAAGGACAGAAACATTTCACGCAGTCCCGCCAAGCCCGGCGAACGATGGGTCAACTTCGACTACGGCTGGTTCGGGGCGCAGACCGAGGCAGATGCCGACAAGACCATATGGACCCACGCCAATCACTATCACGCGCCCAACAGCGACGTCGGCCCCATGCGCGTATACGAGAGCAAGTTCCGGAACTGGTCTGCCGGGTACAGCGACTTCGACCGCGGAACCTACGTGATCACATTCATACCCAAGAGCTGGAACACCGCCCCCGCCAAGGTGGAGCAAGGCTGGCGGTGACGGAACCTGTGGGAGCACGTTGAGCCGCTGCCGCCGAGGAAGCAGCGCAAGGCTACGGCAGCCGAGTCGTCAACCGCTCCCGGGCTGTCGCCCCCGAGGCCCGCGGGTCTCGGGGGCGACAGCCCGGCCCATCGACAATGCGACCGGCCGGGAGCATCCCCGCGGGCGCGGGAGCGTCACGAGGACGCCGGCCAGGGAGAGCGGACCAGGCCTTCGGCTTCGGTCGCGGCACGATGAAGCCGCGTGCCGGTCGGAACCTGCGTGTCACGGGAGCTGGACTGCTGAGACCGCCACAACGCAGCCGCGAGCCACGCGTACCGCGGGTCGATCCACTCCTTCATTCAGGTCATCTCCAGAGGCTCACACGCTATGGCCACTCCGGCTTGAGCATGGAGCGGATGCCGCAGGATGAGGTGTGCTGGCACCTCGCCGCCACGGACACGAGGCCTGTCTGCCGCGCATGAGCGGCGGTGGAGGGCCGCCGCGCACAAACAGGGAGCGGACGGCCATGGCCACGTACACAGGGCGGTTGGCGACCTTGCCATCGCGAATCTTCACGTTGATGGCGTCCACGAAGACCACGGGGTAGACGCGATCGAGCGGGCGCGCCTGACATTCGGTCATGCCCTCCATCACCTTGTCCGTGATCGTGGTGATGGTCTGCCTGGACACCTCCGCCCCGTACACCTCGGCGAGATGAGCCGATATCTCCCCATGGGTGAGGCCCTTCGCCGACAGCGAGAGCACCATCTCATCCACACCGGTCAGACGGCGCTGCCGCTTGCGGACGATCTGCGGCTCGAAGGTGCCGGCGGTGTCGCGCGGCACCCTCACCTCGACCGGGCCGACATCGGTCAACACGGTCTTCGACCGCGTGCCGTTCCGGCTGTTGCCGCCGTTCCGGCCAGCCGCGTCGTGCTTGCCATAGCCGACGTGATCGGTGATCTCGCCCTCCAGCGCGGACTCCAGCACCCGCTTCGTCAACTGCTGCAGCAGCCCGCCCTGACCGGTCGGCCGCAGCCCGTCGGAGCGGGCACGGTCGACCAGCATCGCGATCAACTGCTCGTCCGACACCGCCTCCGCGGCCGACCCGACGGCCGGCTCCTCCACGGCCTCGTGCTCGGTGATGGTCTCGCTCATCAGGCGTCTCCTTGATCAGCGGATCCGCCGTCTATTGGACACTCCCGCATTCGAACCGTCTCCCGGCGCTGACGTCCCGCAGGAGTCAGCCCGCCCCCATCCGCATACCTCACACCCAAGTGGATACAGCCCCCGCGCCAGGCCCAGCACGGATTTCAGGAAAGATCACCCTGACGAGCCGAAGCCAGTAGCGCGCCGGGCCGTTCGGACGCCACGGCGCGGCCCGTCCGCTCTGTCTCCCTCGGCTGCTTCCCTCTCGGGACACCGAAAGCCCTGATGCCGCACGCCTTCGAGACATAAGCATCGCTGATGGTCACCTGCGACAACCGTGTGCTGGCTCCCCTGTCCCGGCCGATACGAGACGGCAATCATGAAAGCTCTCGCCGAACGCCCGAGGAGTGTGCAACCTTGCCGAACGACGTGTTCGACCTCATGGACGAATGGGGCCCGGAGAAAGTGGTCTGTGTCTCCGACCGCCGAACCGGGATGCGGGGCGTCCTGGTCCTCGACAACACCGCCCGTGGCATGGGCAAGGGTGGCACGCGGATGAGTCCCGACCTGCGCGTGCTGGAAGTCGCGCGGCTGGCACGGGCCATGACCTGGAAGTGGGCCGCGGTCGACCTCTTTCATGGAGGGGCGAAGGCGGGCATACTCGGTGACCCGAACTCCCCGGACAAGGAACGCATCCTGCGCGCCTTCGCACGCGCCCTGTCCAACGAGGTGCCCGGCGAGTACGTCTTCGGCCTCGACATGGGCCTCAACGAGACCGACGCGGCGATCTTCCTGGACGAGCTGGGCGACCGCGGCGCCGCCGTCGGTCTGCCGCGCGCACTCGGCGGCCTGCCCTACGACGAGCTGGGTGTGACGGGATACGGCGTCGCAGAGGCCACCGACGCCGCCGCCCAGAGCATCGGGATGACCGTCGCCGGCGCCCGTGTCGCACTCCAGGGCTTCGGCGCCGTCGGCCTGGCCACCGCACGCCGACTGGCCGAATTGGGCGCGGTCGTGGTCGCCGTGTCCACCGCGCGCGGCGCCGTCCTCGATCCCGACGGGCTGAACATACCCCGGTTGGCGGAGCTGCGCGCAGTCCACGGCGACGACTGCGTGCTGGAGTACGGCGGCGCCGTCGACACGGATACCGTGCTCACCGCCGACGCCGACATTCTTATCCCGGCCGCGCGCGAGGACGTCATCGACAAGGACCGGGCTGGCACCACCTCCGTACGCCTCATCGTCGAGGGCGCCAACCTGCCCACCACCCCGGCCGCGCGTGACGTGCTTCACCAGCGCGGCATCGCCCTGGTACCCGACTTCATCGCCAACGCGGGCGGCATCGTCGCCGCCGCACACTCCATGGACGCCCGCTACTCGCCCTTCACCGTCGACCCCGACGACGTCTTCCCCATGATCTCCACCAAGATGCGCGCCAACGCCGCCACCGTGCTCGCCGAGAGCGCCCGGCACGACGTACCAGCACACTATGCCGCCCAACTTCTCGCCCAGGAGCGGGTGCGCGAGGCGATGCGGCTGCGCGGCCAGTACAACCCCGGAAGGTGAAACCCATGCGCATTGTCGATTCCACCGAGTTGCGGGCCGGCTTCGCGGCACGCCTGTCCACGCTCTACGGCACGGAAGTGCCCGCGTACACCACGCTGGTCGATGTCTCGCACCAGGTGAACCAGCGGGTCATGCGGCGTGACCCCGAGGCCGCCCAACGGCTGGGCACCATCGAGCGCGTCACCGCCGAGCGGCACGGCGCCGTCCGCGTCGGCAGTCCCGTCGAGCTGGCCCAGGTGGCGCGGATCTTCGGTGCGCTCGGTATGCATCCCACCGGCTTCTACGACCTGCGCGACGCCCACCCGCGGCCGATCCCGGTGATCTCCACCGCCTTCCGCCCCACCGACCGGGCCGAGCTGGCCCGCAACCCGTTCCGCGTCTTCACCTCGATGCTGGTGCCCGAGGACCGACGGTTCTTCGACGACGACCTCGCAGGACGGCTGCGCACCTTCATCGGCAACCGCCGCCTCTTCGACGACGAACTCCTCTCTCTCGCCGACCGTGCCGAGGCCGAGGGCGGTCTGGAGGAAACCGAAGCCGGCCGTTTCCTCACCCTCGCGGCCGCCGCCTTCGCGCTCTCCCCGGAGCCGATCGACCGGGCCTGGTACACCGAACTGGAGCGCGTCTCCGACGTCGCCGCCGACATCGGCGGTGTCATGTCGACCCACATCAACCACCTCACCCCGCGCGTGCTGGACATCGACGACCTCTACGCCGACATGAGCCGCCGTGGCATCGTGATGATCGACCGCGTCCAGGGCCCGCCGCGCTGGGAGGGCCCCGACGTGCTGCTGCGCCAGACGTCCTTCCGCGCCCTGTCGGAGCCGCGCCGCTTCCGTTGGGCGGACGGCAGCGTCCGCGGCGGCGAACTGCGGGTGCGCTTCGGCGAGGTCGAGGCGCGCGGTATCGCGCTCACCCCGGCCGGCCGTGACCTGTACGACCGGCTGGTGGCCACCGTGGACGAGCGCAGCGCCGCCCGGACGGAGCACGACCGCCAGGATGTCGCCGCCGAGGTGTGGCGCGAGAACATGCCGCGAACCGAGCGCGAACTCGCCGAGCGTGGGCTGGCCTTCTTCACCTACCGCGTCCGCGAGGACCGCCCCGTCGGCCCGCCGCCGGCCACCGCGTCCGCCACCGAGTTGATGGCGGGCGGCTGGGTGGATCCGGAGCCCATCGTCTACGAGGACTTCCTGCCCCGCTCGGCCGCCGGTATCTTCGCCTCCAACCTCACCGGCGGCGGCCGCGTGGACGCCGACCAGGGCGGCGCCGACCGCGACATGGCCTGGCTCTCCGGCGCCATCGGCCGCAAGATCCACGTACCCGAGGAGCTGTACCGGGCCGAGAGCGAGGCGTCACGGGAGGCGGTGCTCGGCGAACTCGGTGCCGCGCCCCGGTCGGCCTCGCACACGTAGGCGGTGCCCATGAGCAGGGTCCCGTCGATCCCCGTGACGGTGATCGTGGCGGGTGACCGGGGGACCGCCCGCGACCGTGTCGGCCCGGTCTCCGCGGCGCTGGCCGACGGCAGCCCTGCCGACTGCGTCGTCCAGACGCTCGGGCCAGGCCCGGCCGCACCGAGCCGGGCAAACCGGCCGTTCACACCTCGGTGGGCGTCGGGTGCACGATGCGACCGCGACCGCCGCGGTACTGTCGGCCGCCTGGGAACCGGGCGTGAGCAGGCTCGTCGAGTTGTCGTGGTCAAGTTCGTCGAGCCGTGACGGACGAAGCGGGTCCGGGCCGAGCCGCCCGCTTCGTCACGACGTCGCCGAGGTGGCGGCGATACCGATGGCGTCGACCGCGGTTTCGCGGGCGGAGGCGTGCAGCGCGGTCAGCATGGTCCTCCACACCCCCTCGGTGGTGGCCGGCGAGCGCAGCGCGACCACCTGACGGTAGGCGTCCTGATGGGCGAGCGGGGTACAGGAGACCCCTGGGCTCGGCGTGTAGCCCAGCGCCGGCACCACCGCCACGCCGAGCCCGGCGGCCACCAGGCCCTGCAACACGGCGTAGTTGTTGCTGCGGTAGGCCACCAGCGGCTCGAACCCCGCCGCCGCGCACAGCCGGCGCAGCATGGAGGCGGCCGACGTACCGGATCGGGTGCTGATCCAGGTTTCCTTGGCCAGCAGTTCGATCGACGGCCACTGGCTGCCGCCGGCCAGCGGATGGCCGGTGGAGGTGAGCAGTAGCAGATCCTCGGTGAGCAACTTCTCTGCGCACAGGCCCCGCGGCCAGCGCCGGGGCACCAATCCGTAGTGGTAGACCAACACGATGTCCAGCTCGTGGCTCTCCATCATCGGCAGCAACTCGGCCGGCTCACCCTCGTCGAGCTGCACGTCGACCTGCGGGTGGTCGGTGGTGAACGCCGACAGCGCTCGGGGCAGCAAACGCTCGCTCGCGGTGGGGAAGCTCCCCAGTCGCAGCCGACCCACCACACCGTCGAGCAGCAACTCGACGTCGTCTTCCAGAGCCCGCAGACTGCCCAGCGCCTCAAGGGACCGCCGGGCAATGAACTCGGCCGCCGGCGTCGGCCGGACGCCGTGCGCGCCCCGTTCGAAGAGAGGCGTGCGCACCTGCCGTTCGAGTGCGGACATCTGCTGGGAGACAGCCGAGCCGGTGTAGCCGAGCTGACGGGCCGCGTCGGCGAACGAACCGGTGCGCAGCACCGCCTGCAGGGTATGCAGATGGATGGGATTGAGCATAAGGAACACTAACCTCCGGCTCGCGCCAAGCCCAGTGCCGAGGCTATTTCTCCTGCCACGGTCACCGCCCTCGCATACGCGCGCATAGCGAGCGTGGATCTGGCGCCGATGATCGATTCAACCCCGATTACCTGGCGTTTTCCCTGCCGAAAAATGGGTGTAACAGGGGCACTGGGACGCGGCTTCACTAGCTGATTCCTGTACCCGAAGACTCTCTCACCACTCTGCCGCGCCCGCCACACCCAGCCCAAGCATCACTTATCGCAGCGTAATTCTTCCTGCGTCTTGAGCCACTTCCTGAAGAGTTAATCATTCGGGCAATGTGGCTCGCCAGACATCAGTCGCGTTGATCGCGACGGAGCCAGTGACGAAGAGAGCCCACGTGACCGACCGGGTGATGGACCAAGAGCTGCGGAGAGGGTCGGCCCCCGCGTGTTCAGCCCAGGCGTTCCCGCCGTCTCATCGGCCGATCCACGTCGAAGACGCCGGGTCGGCGACCGCCGCATCGCCTATCACCGGCGCCACGCTCGGGCCGGTTCCGCCCCGCAGGTCACCGACGCCACACCGGCCACGCCCGGCCGCGTCGCCACCGCCGCTGCCCGGTGGTCCACCGGGCGCCGTTGTGAAGGTCGCCGAATCCTTCAAGGAGGTCGCCGCCTCCACCGAGGGCGCGCAGTCCACCTTCCCCGTCCGGCAGAACAGCACGGACCTGCTGACGGCGCTCAACGAGGACATCGCCGAGCTGCGCGAAAACGGCCGATTGGCAGAGATCCTGAAAGCGAACGGACTGGACGAGTCTGCCGCCGAGCCCGGCGAGCCCCGTCTGATCGGCGGCTGACCAGCGAGACGCACGATGTACCGACAGCGCGAGGGGCGGACGGCCGGACCGCCCCTCCCCCGCCCGCACCGAGGCCCTGGCGGTCGGCGCAGTGGCGGGCGGCTCCGAGGTCGCCGCCGGACCGGCCGTCGTGGGCCGCACCGTGACCGTCCCGCGACGCGACACAGCCCTTGGTGCCGGTGCCTCCTTGGGCAACGCCGGACGGGCTGCTGCTCATCGGCGGACGGCCGCAGCACCCCGGGGCACCCTTGTCACCAGGCATGTAATGCCCAGGCAGGCTCCCGGCACTGGCAGACAGGTCGCCGACCTGCTCAAAAGCACTCCCGACGCGCGGCCCGGCGCAGTCGCCCCGCCACGCCACGCCAACGCACGACATCGGCCTGACCGGCCGACCGCCACACCTCGAACTGGTGGGCGACCCGGCAGCCGACCGGACATCCACCGCATCACGAACCGGAGGAACCCGTGACCACCACAGCACGCCACGTGCCGCCCGACACGGCCGACATCGTCATCATCGGAGGCGGCATCATGGGGCTCAGCGCTGCGTACCACCTCGCCGCGGCGGGCGTCGAACGAGTCGTACTGGTGGAGCGCGGTGCCCTCGGCGAGGGCTCGACCTGCAAGGCGGCCGGCGGGGTCAGGGCGTTGTTCTCCGACGAGATCAACATCAAGCTCGGGCTGCACAGCCTGGAGACCTTCGAGCGCTTCGGCGCCGAGTTCGGGCAGGAGATCGACCTCCACCAGGTTGGCTACCTCTTCCTCCTGGACGACGAGAAGGACCTGGACACCTTCGCCAGGAACGCCGAGTTGCAGAACGCCCTCGGCGTGCCGAGCCGCCTCATCGACGTGGCCGAGGCCAAACAACTCTCCCCGCTCATCGACACCGACGGCATGGTGGGCGCGCTGTACTCGCCCCGCGATGGTCACTGCACCCCGGAATCGGTGGTGCTCGGATACGCCACCGCCGCCCGCCGCGCAGGCGCCCGCATCGTCACCGGGTGCGCAGCCACCGGGATCGACGCGCACGACGAGGAGATCACGGCCGTGCACACCGAGCACGGCACCATCCGCACCGCCAACGTCATCTGTACCGCTGGCGCCTGGGCCAAGCAGGTCGGTGCGTGGGTGGGGGTGACGCTGCCCGTGGAGCCGCTGCGCCGGCAGGTCGTGATCACCGAACCGGTGCCTGGACTGGCCCCCGACACCCCGTTCACCATCGACTTCTCGACCTCCTTCTACTTCCACAACGAGGGCAAGGGCCTGCTCATGGGCATGTCCGAGCGCACCGACTCCTGGGGGTTCGACCTGACCCGTGATCCTGAGTGGCTCGCCGACCTCGCCGAGGTGATGGAGCGGCGCGTCCCCTCGCTCGGTGAAGTCGGCATCGCCAGCGGCTGGACGGGCCTGTACGAGATGACGCCCGATCACAACGCGGTGATCGGCCGCTCGGCGGAGGTGCCCGGTTTCCTGTACGCAACGGGCTTCTCCGGGCACGGGTTCCTCATGGGACCCGCGGTCGGCGAGGTGCTGCGCGATCTCTACACCGGCTCCAACCCCCTCGTGGACGTCAGCGCGCTGAGCGCGGACCGGTTCACGGGCACGGACGTGCGGCCCGAACTCAACATCGTCTAGACCTCTGTCCAGTACAACCCTCAAGGAAGCTGGTCCACCCATGACCCTCAACCGCATCCCCGGCCCCGACGTCCTCGGCGCCCAGGCACTGGACGCTGCCCGTCGCTGCGGCGTGGACGTGACCGCCATCGGCGGCGACGCCCGGCACCGCTCGCCGGTCAACGGTGGCTCGCTGGGCGGCGTCGCCTGGTGCGAGTCCGCCGGCCTCGACGAGGTAGTGGCCCGGTCCCAGGAGGCGTTCCTGGCCTGGCGCAAGATCCCCGCCCCGGCGCGCGGCGCCGTGGTCAAACGTTTCGGTGACCTGCTCACCGTGCACAAGTCCGACCTCGGCGAACTGATCAGCTTGGAAGCCGGAAAGATCACCTCAGAGGCGCTGGGCGAGGTGCAGGAGATGATCGACATCTGCGACTTCGCGGTCGGCCTCTCCCGCCAGCTCTACGGCCGCACCGCCGTCTCCGAGCGGCCAGGACACCGGCTGATGGAGACCTGGCACCCGCTGGGCGTGGTGGGCGTCATCAGCGCCTTCAACTTCCCGGCCGCAGTGTGGGCGTGGAACACCGCCATCGCCCTGGTCTGTGGCGACACAGTGGTGTGGAAGCCGTCCGAGCAGACGCCGCTGACCGCGTGGGCGAGTGCCGCGCTCCTCGACCGGGCGCTGACGGAGGCGGGCGCGCCGCGCGATGTCAGTCAGGTCGTGGTCGGTGGCCCGGCGGTGGGTGAGACTCTGGTGGATCACCGCGATGTGGCTCTGGTCAGCGCAACCGGATCGACCCGGATGGGCCGCGCCGTCGGCCCCCGGGTGGCGAACCGCTTCGGCCGCTCGTTGCTGGAACTGGGTGGCAACAACGCCGGCATCGTCGCCCCCTCGGCCGACCTGGACCTCGCCCTGCGCGGCATCGTCTTCGCGGCGGCCGGCACGGCCGGACAGCGCTGCACCACCATGCGCCGCGTCATCGCCCACCGCGACATCGCCGACGAACTCACTGAGCGGCTGGTCGAGGCGTACGGCCGGTTGCCGATCGGCAATCCGATGGCCGCGGGCACCCTGGTCGGCCCGCTGGTGAACAAGACCGCGTACGAGACGATGGTCGCGGCCGTCAAGCAGGCCACCGCCGAGGGCGGCACGATCGTTGCGGGCGGCCGCCGCGAACTGACGGGCGAGGCCCCGGACGCGTACTACGTCCAGCCGGCCATTGTGCGCATGCCGGCCCAGACGGATGTCGTCCGTGCGGAGACCTTCGCCCCGCTTCTGTACGTGCTGACCTACGACGACCTCGACGAGGCCATCGCGCTCAACAACGCTGTCCCACAAGGGCTGTCCTCGTCCCTCTTCACCCGCGACCAGGCGGAGGCGGAGATCTTTGTCTCCGACGAGGGCTCGGACTGCGGCATCGCCAACGTCAACATCGGCACCTCGGGTGCCGAGATCGGCGGCGCGTTCGGCGGCGAGAAGGAGACGGGCGGCGGCCGCGAGTCCGGCTCCGATGCATGGCGCGGGTACATGCGCCGCGCCACCAACACCGTCAACTACTCAGGTGAACTCCCTCTCGCGCAGGGGGTCGACTTCTCGATCTGACATCTCGGATCCCCACCCGCGTGTGGGCTGCCGCCGATCACCCGGGCTGCAGCCCACCTGCTGCGGGACGGCTGGGGCGGCTGGACATGACCACGTCGGCAACGCGGCAACGTTCATCCCGGAGGCCAGGGGGATCCTGCCCTGCCTCGCGCGATCAGGAGCGTGCTCCCCGCTCGCTGCTCACTCTTGGGCCGGGGCCGGTGAGTGCCGGCCCGCGGAGGCCCGCAGGACGTCGACCAGGGCTGCCACCGTCGGCCGGTGCTCGGCGAAGGAGCGGAACACCACCACGATGTGTCGCTCCATCGTCTCGTGGAGCTCCAGGACATCGAGGCTTGACCGACGCAGCCGGAGCATCAGATCCGTCACCGGGCTGACCCCGACGCCGGCCTCGACCAGGGCCAGGGTGGCAGCCGTGTCCGTCACCTCGTGCAGAACCTGTGGTTCGAAACCGGCCCGGCGGCAGGCGGTGAGCACGGCGCGGCCGTAGTAGCTGCCGACCGACGGCAGGATCCATCCCAGTTGTTTGGTGTCGGCGAGCGAGACTTTCGTCCGGCCGGGCATGGCTCCGGCGGGAACCGCGAGCGAGAAGCGTTCCCTGGACAGTTCCCTCACCCGCAGGGACGGATCTCGCGGGATGGGTACGTCCGGGTAGTCCAGCCCCAGCGCCAGGTCCACGCTGCCGCCGGCGACCGCGTCGTACACCTCGTCCACGTCCATGTCCCGGCTGCGCACGGTCACGCCCGGATGCAGCCCGCGCACCTGGCGCAGAGCAGGCGGCAGGATCTCGGCGGCGGCCGTGGCGAAGAGCCCGATCCGTAGCGTCCCGGAGACCTCGTTGCGGGTGCGCTCCAGCGCCTCAACGGCCTCGGCCTCTGTCGTGAGGATGCGCTCGGCGTGCAGTGCCAGGGTCGCCCCGGCGTCGGTGAGTTCCACGCGGCGCCCCACCCGCCGCAGCAGTTGCATACCGGTGGCCTTCTCCAGTGCGCTGATCTGCTGCGAGACCCCGCCGGGGGAGTATCCAAGGGCGTCTGCGACCGCAGTGATGGTGCCGCGCCTGGTCAGCTCTACCAGTGAACGCAGCTGCGCACTCGTCCATTCCATATAGGAATTCTAAAAGATCAGAAGCGTGAACCGTTGATAGACGTCAACGGTGGGGTTGCTGCACGATGACGCGCAGATAGCTGATCGGCGTCGCTCTGTACTGTCAACCCCGCCACTCTCGGAACCGGCTCGCTCGTCCGACGGGGTGGCCCCTGGAAGGGAGTGGTCTGTTGTCCTCCTCCGCCTTCCGTACCGTTCCGGCCACCGCCGATGTCGTGATCATCGGCGGCGGTGTGATGGGTGCGAGCACCGCTTTCCACCTCGCCGAGGCCGGGGTGAAGAACATCGTCGTCGTCGAGCGCGGCGAGCTGGGCTGCGGCAGCTCGGGCAAGCCGATCGGTGGCGTACGTGCCCAGTTCTCCGACCCGCTCAACATCGAACTGGGCCACCGCAGCCTGCGTGCCTACCAGAGGTTCCCCCACCGGCCCGGCGGCGACATCGAGCTCGACTCCGTCGGCTACCTCTTCCTGCTCGACAGCGAGCAGCAGGCAAGCAATTTCGAGGCCGGCGTCGAACTCCAGAACAGCCTGAACGTGCCGAGCCGCATGATCAGCCCCGATGACGCCCAGCGTCTGTGTCCCTACGTCAGCACCGATGGCCTCGTGGCCGCCGTGTACTCCCCGACGGACGGACACGCCCGCCCCGGACTGGTCATCCAGGGATATGCGCGTGCCGCGGCCCGGGCCGGTGTCACCATCGCCACCCATACCGCGGTCTTCGGCATCGACACGGTCGGAGACCGCATCACCGGCGTGCACACCGACCACGGCCGCATCGCATGCTCCACCGTGATCTGCGCAGCCGGGGCCTGGTCGGCACACATCGGTGACATGGTCGGCATCGGCCTCCCGGTCCGGCCCGTCAGACGGCAGCTGGCGTTCACCACGCCGCTCACGCCGCCCGCCCCGCGTATCCCGGTCACCATCGACTTCTCATCGTCCGCCTACTTCCACAACAGCGACGACGGTCTGCTGTTCGGCTTGGCCGACCCCGCCCAGAAGGACGGGTTCGACACCACCTGGACCCCAGAATGGCTGGAGCTGTTCCGTACCGCCGCCCGCTGCCGCGCCCCGGCCCTGGCCGACATGAAGACCGTCGGCGGCTGGGCGGGCCTGTACGAGGTCACGCCGGACCACAACGCGCTGATCGGCCGCTCCGGCGAGCTGCCGGGCTTCCTGTACGCCGCCGGATTCTCCGGTCACGGCTTCCTCCAGGCGCCCGCGGTCGGCGAGATCCTGCGCGACCTCTACTTGGAGCGCGAGCCGGCCACCGACATCTCCCCGCTCAGCGTCGACCGGTTCCGCCACGGCGCCGAGTTCCGCCCCGAAGTCCACGTGGTGTGAACCCCGATCGAGAGTCCGCTTCCAGGTGCTCACCTCCCTGCCCACCCAGGCCCGACCCCCGCTTCTTCGACGCCGACCTGCGCTCGCACGTGGAAGCCTTCCTCGCCGACCGCGAACTCGTCCACCCCGAGCTGCTCGACTTGGCCGACCGTGCCACCACCGAGCAGGAGTTCCCCCGGCAGGAGGCCGCGCGGTTCCTGCCGCTCGCCACGCAGGTATCCCGCCGCCGGAGTCTTCCAGCCCGACCTCAGCGGCGAGGGCGGCTGCGACAACGACCAGCAGGTCACCGCCTACGCCGCCACCTGGCTCTCCGGCGCCATCGGGCGTGACGTACTGGCCCCCCGCGCTCTTCAGACCCAGGAGCGGGCGAACTCCCTCGACCGGGTCGCTCACGAACCGGATCTCACCGACCCCCTCGGCTCGGCTGACCCTCACACTGACAAGGACCACCATGACCAGCACAGCACAGCCCATCACCGACGACCTGCGCACCAGCGCTCGCGCCGCTCTCCGGAACATCGGCGTCACTGTCCCGAAGGGCGGCGACCTCCACGCCCGCACGCCCCTCACCGGCGAGCGCCTCTTCGGACTGACGGCGGCCACCGAAGCCGACGCCGAAGAGGCCGTCGATGCCACCCGTGCGGCCTTCCTGACCTGGCGGACCACCCCGGCACCGCGTCGCGGCGAGCTCGTCCGCCGTCTCGGTGAGTTGCTGAGCGAACACAAGAGCGACCTGGCCGACCTTGTCACCATCGAGGCGGGCAAGATCCGTTCCGAGGCGCTCGGCGAGATCCAGGAGATGATCGACATCTGCGACTTCGCCGTCGGTCTGTCCCGTCAACTGTACGGCCGTACGATCGCCTCCGAACGCCCCGGCCACCGCTTGGCCGAGACCTGGCACCCACTCGGTGTGGTCGGTGTCATCTCCGCCTTCAACTTCCCTGCGGCCGTGTGGTCCTGGAACACCGCAGTAGCCCTCGTCTGCGGCGACACCGTGATCTGGAAACCCTCGGAACTCACGCCGTTGATCTCCCTGGCCTGCGACCACCTGCTCGCCCGGGCCGCCGACGAGGTCGGGGCATCCCGCGACGTACACCGCCTCCTACTCGGCGACCGCGTGGTCGGCGAGAGACTGGTCGACGACCCCCGCGTGGCTCTTGTCAGCGCCACCGGTTCCACTCGTATGGGCCGCGAGGTCGGCCCACGCGTCGCCGCGCGCTTCGGCCGCAGCCTGCTGGAACTCGGCGGCAACAACGCCGCGATCGTCGCCCCTTCCGCGGACTTGGACCTCGCGATCCAGGGCATCGTCTTCGCGGCGGCCGGCACGGCGGGCCAGCGCTGTACGACGCTGCGCCGCCTCATCATCCACCGCGACATCGCCGACACGCTCGTCGAACGGCTCACCGCCGCCTATGACAAGCTCCCCATCGGCAACCCGTTCGACGACACCACGCTGGTCGGCCCGCTCATCTCCATGACTGCGCTCGATGCCATGAACAGCGCCTTGGCGCGCGTCCAGGCCCAGGGCGGCAAGATCCTCGCGGGAGGCAAACGGCGTCTGTCCGAGGAAGCGCCTGCGGCAGCCTATGTCGAGCCGGTCCTTGTCCGCGTCGACGAACAGAGCGGTGTCGTACGGGAAGAGACCTTCGCCCCCATCCTGTACGTGCTCACCTATGACACCCTCGACGAGGCGATCGCCCTGCACAACGACGTTTCCCAGGGCCTGTCGTCCAGCATCTTCACCCGCGATCAGCAGGAAGCCGAGATCTTCCTCTCCGCAGCCGGCTCCGACTGCGGCATCGCCAATGTCAACGTCGGCACGTCCGGAGCCGAGATCGGCGGCGCCTTCGGAGGCGAGAAGGACACCGGCGGCGGCCGTGAGTCCGGCTCCGACGCTTGGAAGGCGTACATGCGCCCCGCCACCAACACCGTCAACTATTCCAGCGAACCCGCCCTCGCCCAGGGCGTCAGCTTCCTCTGATCAGACCGCTTGCTTCCTGGCGGTGAAGACCTCAAGAATCACAGGAAGCGGCGTGTTTCCCGTATCAGGGCAGGTCAGGGCACCCACACATACGGCAGGAGAGCCAAAAAAGGAGCTGGTCGGCAACTACAAGAACGCCGGCCGCGAATGGCATCTCGCCGGCGAGCCGACCACGGTGCACACCCACGACTTCCCCGACGCCGACCTGGGCAAGGCCATCCCGTACGGGATCTACGACCTGGCCGCCGATGCCGCCTGGGTCAACGTCACCGCTGGCTTCGCCGTGGAGCCGATCCGCCGGTGGTGGAACGGCTGCGGACGGGACTCCTACCCCGCCTCCGGGCGGTTGCTGATCACCGCGGACGCGGGCGGCTCCAACGGCTACCGCAGCCGGACCTGGAAGTTCCAGCTCGCCGCACTGGCCGTGGAGACCGGGCTGGAGATCACCGTGTGCCACATGCCGCCGGGCACATCGAAGGTCGGGGAGCCGGAGGGATTCGCGCCCTCCGGCTCCCACAGATCCGTACGTGACGATCTCTCGTCATACGGCTCTTGCCGTCCTGATCACCAGGCCAGGGAGGGGGAACTGGTCAACGTCCACTGCGCGAACATCCCCGGGCGGCGCTTGGCCGCCCGTTGGAAGGCCGCGATGGCCTTCCTCATCGCGCGAAACCGTCTGTACTTGTTGCGGAGCCAGCGCACCAGGTAGGCGTTGATGCGCATCAGGAGCGGATACAGGGCCGATCGGTAGAACCGGCCGTAGTACTGCATCCAACCCGCGACGATCGTATTGATCCGCTGCGCGAGTTCTTCCACGGTGAGGTTGACCCGCCGATGGAGCCGCCAGGAGCGGACCTCCTCGCCCAGTCGTTTGAGAGCGTCGCTGCTGACCGCCAGGAAGCTGACCAGCCACGAGGTTATCGTGAACAGCGTCGCGTCAACGACCACCCGAACCGGGCTGAAGGTCCGCGCCGAGCTCGACCGCGCCGCCTACGAGACCGGCGTCCGCGTCAGCGACGGGCAGATGGCCGCCCTATCCCTGGACAGGCGCACCTGGCACGGTGACTGGAACTACACCCTCCGCCCCGAGGAACACCGTCGCGACGGCATCCCCCCGATCCCGCCCCAGGATCTGCCCGGCCCAGGCCGGGCATGGCTGGTCCATCCGGCCCTGACGGGCATGCCGGACGAGCAGTGGAGCCAACTGGTCGCCGTGCTGAGCGCGGCACGCGAAGTCCAGCGGGAGGCAGAGCTTCGCCAACGACGCGGCGGCGACCGTCAGAAAGTGCCCGCGACCGGCCTCTACACCGGCCGACGCCCCGGCCTCACCCTGGTCGACCGGCTCCTCGCGACCGTCCTCTACGGACACCACGGACTTCCCCAAGTCGCAGCGGCCAGACTCTTCGCGGTCACCCCCGTGACCCTCAACCGAGCCATCAGCCAGACCCGGCGCCTCCTCGACGAAGCCGGCCACACCATCGAACGCGCCGACACCCGACTGGCAACGCTGGACGACCTCGTCGACCTCGCCACCCGTCACGGCATCACGCCACCATCAGAGATCAAGACAGCGAGTTGATTTCCGGCAAGCCCTTACCGTAACGAGCCGGGTTCGCCGTCGGAGCCGCCGGTGTGGGCAAGGTCGCCGCGGGCGGCGCCGCGCAGCAGCTGGGCCAGGTGGAATCCGGTGCGGTCGCGCAGGTCGGCGACCTGGGTGCGGCACGAGAAGCCGTCGGCCAGGAACACGGCATCCGGGCCGGCCCCGTCCAGTGCTGGCAGCAGCTGCTGCTCGGCGACCGCCACCGACACGTCGTAGTGGCCACGTTCGACGCCGAAGTTCCCGGCAAGCCCGCAGCAGCCGCCGAGCCGTCGCACTCGCGCGCCTGCGTCGGCGAGCAGCCGGGCCTCGGCGTCCCAGCCGCCGACGGCGTGCTGGTGGCAGTGCGGCTGGGCGACCACCTCCAGGCCAGTAAGGTCGGGCGGGGTCCAACCGCTGTCCGCGACGAGCAGTTCGGCGAGGGTGCGCATCGCGGCGGCCACCCGCCGGGCGGCGTCGGTGCCGAGCAGTTCCACGGCGTCGTGCCGGAGCGCGGCGGTGCAGGACGGCTCGATGCCCACCACGGGCACGTCCGCGCGGGCGACGTCGTCCAGGACGGCGACCGAGCGGGCGAGGCGGTGTCGGGCCTCGTCCAGCTGTCCGGTGGAGATCCAGGTCAGGCCGCAGCAGACCTCTTCGCTGGTGAGGGTGGGGGTGTAGCCGGCGTCGACGAGCACGGCGAGGACGTCCTCGGCGACCTTGGGGGCGAAGTGCTCGGTGAAGCTGTCGAGGAAGACCATGACGGGACGGCCATCGGTGTTCGCCGTGTCCGGCGGGTTTTTCCGGGCAACGGCGCGGGCGGTGGCGCGGGCGAAAGCGGGGACACCGCGCCGGGCGTCGACACCCGCACCGGCCAGAGCGATGTGCCGCAGCCCCGGCGTCCGCAGGAGAGCGTTGACCAGTCGGGGCGCCCGGGCGGCGAGCTTCGCCCACGTCGGGAGCCGCCCCAGAGTGTAGTGCGAGCGGGGCCGCGGGCGCCAGCGGTACTTCTGGTACAGGGCTTCGGCCTTGTACGCGGCCATGTCGATGCCGGTCGGGCAGTCGGAGGCGCAGCCCTTGCACCCCAGGCAGAGGTCCAGCGCATCGGCCACCGCAGGTGAGCGCCAGCCGCCGATCAGTTCGCCGTTGAGCATCTCCTGGAGTACATGGGCCCGGCCTCGGGTGGAGTCCTTCTCCTCGCGGGTGGCGGCGTAGGAGGGGCACATCACCGTGCCCGGTCCCCTCGCGACGGTGCGGCACTTGGCGACACCGGTGCAGCGGTGCACGGCGGCGGAGAAGTCGCCGTCGTCGGCGGGGTAGAGCAGGGCGGGCGGATGCTCGGGCGGCCGTGCCGTCGGCACGCGCAGATCCGCGTCAAGCGGGCGGGGGTCGATGAGCACACCCGGGTTGAGGATGCCGTCCGGGTCGAACACCGACTTGACCTCGGCGAAGAGGTCGAGCACGCGTCGCGAGTACACGCGCGGCAGCAGCTCGCTCCGGGCCCGGCCGTCACCGTGCTCGCCGGACAGAGTGCCGCCGTGCGCGGCGACCAGGTCGGCGGCATCGGTGAGAAAGCGACGGAAGGCCGCCGGGCCGTCGGGACGGTCGAGAGGGAAGTCCAGCCGCACGTGGATGCAGCCCTCGCCGAAATGGCCGAAGGGCATGGCGGTCAGGCCGTGCTCGGCCAGCAGGGCGTCGAAGGCACGCAGATAGCCTCCGAGTTCGGCGGGCGGCACGGCAGCGTCTTCCCACCCTGCCCAGGCGGGGCGGCCCGACGGCGCGCGGCCGGCGAGTCCCCCGCCGTCCTCACGGATTCGCCAGAGCGCGGCCTGCTCGGCGGGATCCGCGACGATGCGGTGCCGCAGCGCGCAGGCGCCGGCCGCCAGCTTCGCGGCGCGCTCCAGGAGCTCGGCGCGGTCGTCCCCGGCGAGTTCGACGAGCAGCCAGGCTGCGCCGCGCGGCAGGTCGGGGACGGCGGCTGGGCCCTTGCGCTCGCGGACCACGTCCACAATGCGGGAGTCGAGCCCTTCGCAGGCGATCGGTCGATACGTCAGGACGAGGGCGGTGGCCTCGCCGGCCGTGGCGATGTCGGGGTAGCCGAGCGCCACCAGCACGTGGTGGGCGGGGGAACGTACCAGTCGCACGGTCGCCTCGGTGACGATGCCGAGAGTGCCCTCGCTGCCGACCAGCATGCGGGTGAGGTCGAAATCGTTCTCGGGGAGGAGCTGGTGCAGGGCGTAGCCGGATATCTGACGGTGGAAGCGGCCGAGTTCGGTGCGGACCGGCTCCAGGGCGCGGGCGACGAGCGCCTTGAGTTCGCGCTGCTGGGTGGGGCAGCCGTCGGCAGTGTGCGTGTTGTCCAGGCGGCTGGTGCGCAGCACTTCGCCGGTGCCGGTGATCAGGGTGAGGGCTTCGACGTTCTCCGCGGTGCGGCCGTAGCCGAGGGCCCGGGACCCGCAGGCGTCGTTGCCGATCATTCCGCCGATGGTGCAGCGGGTGTGGGTCGAGGGGTCGGGGCCAAAGCGCAGTCCGTGCGGGGCGGCGGCGTGCTGCAGCGACGCGTGCACCACGCCGGGCCGGACGCGTGCGGTGCGGGCCTCGGGGTCGACGGCGAGAACAGCGTCGAGATGGCGGGAGAAGTCCAGCACGAGTCCGGGGCCGATGGCGTTGCCGGCGACAGAGGTACCGGCGCCGCGGGCGGTGACGCCGAGGCCGAGGACGCGGGCGGCATGGACAGCAGCGGCGACCTCGGCGTCGTCGCGGGGGAAGGCGACGGCGGCCGGCAGCACACGGTAGAGCGAGGCGTCGGAGGAGTAGGCGGCGCGGGTGGTGTCGTCGACGCGGACGTCGCGGAGCCCGGCGCGGAGAAGCCGGCGGTGCAGTGCAGCACCGGTGGGATGGGAAGGTCGCGGGTTAGTCACACGTAACATGCTACATGTGACCCATCGCGGATGCCTTCTCCCGTAGGATGGCGCCATGCCCGACACCCTGCGCACCGAGGAACGGATCAGCACACGCCGTACGCTCACCGATGAGGTCATGGAGAAGGTGCAGCAGATGGTGCGCTGCGGCGAACTGCGCGCGGGCAAGCTGTACTCGGTGTACCAGTTGGCCGAGGCGCTGGGCATCTCCCGCTCACCGGTTCGCGACGGACTGCTGAAGCTGGAGGCGGCCGGGCTGGTCGGCTTCGAGCGCAACCGGGGCTTCCGCGTCACCGTGCCCTCTGCCCGGCAGATCGTGGAGATCTTCGCCATCCGCCTGGCCCTGGAGCCACCGGCCGTGGCCAGGGTCGCCGCCCACCGCGACCCGGCGGTGGCAGGGCGGCTCCGGCAGACGATGGCAGCCATGGAGAAGGCGGCGGCTTCATTGGACGAACCCTCGTTCTGGGCCCACGACCAGGATTTCCACAACACGATCCTCACCGCTGCGGGCAACAGCCAGGCGGCCACCGTCGTCCGCGACCTCCGGGAGAGGACCCGCCTCATCGGACCGGGCACCACGACGGCGGCCCGCTCGCTGCCCGCCGTCGCCGCGGAACACCGCCCGGTACTCGACGCCATTGCGGCAGGTGACGGGGTGACGGCGAGCGCCCGAATGCGGGCCCACCTGGAAGCCACGGGACGACTCCTGTCGGCCCAGACCGCGGCCGTCCCCTCGGACGACCCAGGCGTCGACGCCCTCTGGAGAGACATCGTCGGATGACCCCGCGGCCACGACAGCCGGGCGCACGGTGGGGCTCCTGTCCGCTGCCGGCGCGGTTCGAGGGGGGCGTCCGTCGACCGGGGTGAACGCCCCTGAGGGCTGGCCGGAGGGGATGCGGCTGATCGTGCGCCGTGTCAGGTTCTCCCGCCGGCACCTGAGGAGGCTGACCGCGTTCGAGAAGAAGACCGGCTGGGGCGACTGCGTCACCGCCACCGGCATCCGCCGCATGCGGGGCATCGCCGGCTCCGGCCACGCCCGGTTCCTGGACGTGCCCATCAACTCGCCTGCCAACAACGGGACACGCCATCGGCGGACGTACCTGACCAAGTTCTGCCAGGCACGCCCGCCGGTGTCCGCGGCGGTCAGGAACCGTCGGCGCCCTTCCCGCCGTTGTCAGAGGTGCTGGCGACCGGGCCCCTTGGCGACGGTTCCGCCGGGGCGCCGCCCAGGTAGGCGGCCTTCACCCGTGGGTCGTCGGCCAGCTCGGCCGCCGGGCCCTCCAGCGCGACCCGCCCGGTCTCCAGCACATACCCCCGGTCGGCGAGCCGCAGCGCTTGGCGGGCGTTCTGCTCGACGAGCAGCACGGCTGTGCCCTGCTCCCGGATCCGCCGCACGATCTTGAAGATGTTGCGGGTGAACAGCGGGGACAGGCCGAGCGAGGGTTCGTCCAGGGCGAGGAACCGCGGTGCGTTCATCAGGGCCCTGCCGATCGCGAGCATCTGCTGCTCGCCACCGGACAGCGTGCCCGCGAGCTGGCCCTGCCGCTCGGCCAGGCGCGGGAACAGCTCGTACACCTGCCGACGCCGTTCCGCCAGTGCCGCGGGTTCCTTGCGGGACTGGTAGCCGCCCATCGTCAGGTTGCCGTCGACCTCCAGCGCGGCGAACACCCGGCGCCCTTCGGGGACGTGGCCGAAGCCCATGCCCACGATGTCGTGCGCCCTGCGGCGGGTGATGTCCTGACCGTCGAGGAGGACCGTGCCCGCCTTCGCCCGGTGCAGGCCGGTGAGGGTGCGCAGCAGCGTCGTCTTGCCAGCGCCATTCGCGCCGAGGATCGCCACGATCTCCCCGGGTTCGACCCGCAGAGAGACCCCTGACAAGGCCTCGATCGCGCCATAGGAGGCATCCAGACCGGTGACTTCGAGCAGTGCCATCTCACTGGCCCTTCGTGAGAGTCGGGGCGGTGGTGTCGTCCGGGCCAGCGCCGAGGTCGCCGTCGGCATCCTCGTCGCCCTCATCGTCTTCGTCCACGCCGAGGTATGCCTCGATCACCCTGGGGTCCTGCTGGACTTCGTACGGCGAACCCTCGGTGAGCTTGGCGCCGGTCTCGATGACGAGCACCCGCTCGCACAGGCCCATGACGAAGGCCATGTCGTGCTCGATGAGGACGACGGTGACACCCCGGTCCCGGATACGGCCGATGAGCTCCATGAGGTCGGCCTTCTCACTGGGGTTCATACCGGCTGCGGGCTCGTCCAGCAGCAGCACCAGCGGGTTGCTCGCCAGCGCGCGTGCGATGTCCAGACGGCGCTGGTCACCGTAGGACAGTTCGCGGGCGAACCGGGTGGCCTTGTCGGACAGACCCACGAAGTCCAGCCAGTAGCGGGCCTGCCGTCCGGCGCGCTGTTCCTCCCTGCGCTGGGCCGGCAGGCGCAGCAGCGAGGTCAGCACGCCGCTGTTCATCCTGGCTGTCATGCCGACGAGCACGTTCTCGACGACGCTCATGTCCGAGAACAGGCGCGCGCCCTGGAAGGTGCGGGCCATGCCGCGCTGTACGACCTGGTGAGGGTGTCGGCCGATCAGCGACTCACCGCCGAGGACGACCTTCCCGGCCGTGGGCCGCACCACACCGGTCACGCAGTTGAACACGGTGGTCTTGCCGGCGCCGTTGGGCCCGATGACGCCGAGGACCTCGCCGCGCCCGACGGTGATGTCCACATCGTTCAGCGCCAGCAGGCCACCGAACCGCATCGTCAGACCGCGTACCTCGAGCAGCGGTTCCCCGGGCGCCACCCCGACTTCGGGCAGCGGCGGTTCCTCCGCGGACTGTGCGAGCCGTGCCCCACGTCTGGTGCGCGCCGGCCACAGGCCCAGCGGCCGGACGAACATCAGCACGATGAGGACCACTGCGAACAGGAAGATCCGCCACTCGTCACCGATGCTCCGCAGTACTTCGGGCGTGCCCTGGACGACGAGCGCGCCGAGGAACACCCCGACGAGGCTGCCGCGTCCGCCGATCAGGACCACCAGCAGGATGAGCACCGAGGTGAGGAAAGTGAAGCTGGTGGGGCTGACGATGCCGATGTAGGTGGCGAAGAAGGCCCCGGCCACGCCCGCGATCACGCCGCCGACGACATAGGCGAGCGCCTTGACCCGGATGGACGGCACACCCACCGCCTCGGCGACCCGCTCGTCCTCGCGGACGCTCTCCCACGAGCGGCCGATCTTCGAGCGGGTGAGGCTGGTGGCGCCCAGCCCCACGACGAGGGCGATCACGAGCACGAGGTAGTACATGCTCTGTGTGCCGGCCAACTCGTAGCCGAAGAGCACGGGGCGGAAGGGGAGGATGACGCCGTCCGGCCCACCGGTGAACTCAAGGTTGTTGGCGGTCACCCGCACGATCTCGCCGAAGCCCAGGGTGACGATCGCCAGGTAGTCGCTGCGCAGTCGGAGTGTCGGGTAGCCGATGAGGTAGCCGCCGATGGCGGCGACGAGCATCGCGATCGGCAGTGTGAGCCACCAGTTGACGCCGTAGTTGCCGACGAGGATCGCGGTGGTGTAGCCGCCCACGGCGAAGAACGCCGAGTAGCCGAGGTCCAGCAGGCCCGCGTAGCCGACCACGACATTGATGCCGAGGCCGAGAACGACGTACAGCAGCACCTTGACGCCGACGTCCGTCCAGTACTCGTCCGCGATGCTGGGAAAGGCGAGCAGAACGACGGCGAACACGGCAAGAGAGGGGATCTTCACCCGTGCCGAGTCGAGCAGCCCGGTGAGTCCGCTGATTCCGCGCATGTCTGTCACACCCTTTCCGCGACGCGCTCGCCGAGGATCCCGCTCGGCCGTATGACGAGTACGCCGATGAGCACGCCGAAGACGACCACGTCGGTCCACCGCCCGGCCACGTAGCCGGTGGCGTAGGACTCCAGCAGTCCGATGAGGAAACCGCCCACCATGGCTCCGGGAATGTTGCCGATGCCGCCGAGCACGGCGGCGGTGAAGGCGCGCAGGCCGAGCAGGAAACCCATCAGGAAGTTGACCTGGGGGTAGTACAGGGCGTACATGGTGCCGGCCGTGCCGGCGAGCCCGGCACCGATGATGAACGTCATCATGATCGTGCGTTCGACGTTCACTCCCATCAACCGCGCGGCGTCCTGGTCCATGGCGAGGACGCGCATGGCGGTCCCGGTGAACGTGCGCGTGACATAGAGGTACAGGCCGATCATCAACGCCAGGCTGACGGCGATGACGCCCAGTTGCGCGTACGTCAGCCGCACGCCGTCGGTCAGCCCGATCGCGTGCTCGGCGGAGAGGAAACCGATGTGCGGAACGCTCCTGAAGCCGGTTCCCTGCGACAGCGCCGTCCCGTACTCGACGGCGAGCGAGAGTCCGAGCGCGGAGACGAGCAGCGACAGCTTCGGGGCCTTGACGAGGGGGAGGTAGACGATGCGGGCGGAGACGCCGCCGAGTGCGGCGGCCGCCGCCGTGGCCGCAACGAGCGCGACCACGACAACCAGGCCGGACGGCAGACCGCTGCCCGTCAACAGGCTGAGCACGCCCGTGGCGAGGAAGGCTCCCACCATGAAGAAGTCGCCATGGGCGAAGTTGAGGAGCCGGATGATGCCGTACACCATCGTGTAGCCCAGTGCGACCAGCGCGTAGAACGCTCCGACCGTCAGGCCGTTGAGGGTGTACTGAAGGAAGTCGTTCACGGTGTCGGTTCAGCCCTTCGCGTCGACCCAGTTGCCCGACTCGTCGAGCTTCTTGCCGGGAACGAAGGCGCCGCCCTCGACGACCGCGGTCACATAGATCGGATGCACACGGTCGCCCTTCTCGTCGAAGTTGATCGGGCCGGTGACGCCGGCGTAGTCCTTCGTGGCGTGCAGTGCTTCGGTGATCTTCTCCGAATCCGCTGATGCGGCCCGCGCGATGGCGTCCGCCAGCACGTTGACCGCGTCGTACTCGTACGGCGCGTACGGTCCGGGTTCGGTGCCGTACTCCCTCTCGTAGGCGGACACGAAGTCGGCGGTCGACTTGATGAAGTCCGGCAGCGGCGCGGTCGTGGTCGTGAATCCCTCGGCGGCCCTGCCGGCGGTCTTGATGACGGTCGGGTCCTGGTTGGCGTCACCGCCGATGATCGGGACGTCGATGCCCAGTTCGTGGGCCTGCTTGAGCAGCAGCCCTGCGTCGGCGTAGTAGCCGGTGAAGTAGATCGCCTGGGGCTTGGTGCTCTTGGCCTTGGTCAGGAAGGAGGTGAAGTCCTTGGCGCCGGGGGTGATGGCGTCGTAGAACACGGTCTTCGCGCCGAGCTTCTTGACGGTGTCCTTGGTGGCCTCGGCGAGGCCCTTCGAGTAGGCCGTGTTGTCGTGGATGACGGCGACGCTGTCCGCCTTCAGGTACTCCACCATGTATCTGGCGGCGAACTCCGACTGCTTGTCGTCGCGGCCGATGGTGCGGAAGACATGCTTCAGACCCCGTTCGGTGATCTCCACATTGGTCGAGGCGTCGGCGATGAAGGGAACGCCGGCCCTGTCGGTGATCATCGTCTCGGGGATGACGGCGCCCGAGCAGTAGCCGCCCGCGACGGCCACGACCTTCTGCGTCAGCAGCTTCCGCATCGCGGCGGTGCCGGTCTGCGCGTCGCAGGCGTCGTCGACCTGGACGATCTCGACCTTCCGGCCGTCGAGGAGACCTTCCTTGTTGATCTTCTTCACCGCAAGCTTGGCGGCGTTGACGATGTCCGTGCCGGCTGCCGCGGAGTCACCCGACAGCGGGGCGCTCACTCCGATCCTGATCGGTCCGCTGCCGTCGTCACCCCCCGACGAGCCGTTGCCGCCGCAGGCGGAAAGCAGCGCGACACTGGTCAGCGCGATGCCCGTTCCAAGGCGTCTGGTCAGATTTTCCATTTTTCACTCCTGTTGAATGTCCCGACCGCGAGCACGGCTCCACGGAGCTGATACTCGCCAACCCGGAAAATGAATGTGTTGGAGTATGACGACTGCGTTTAATTCAGAACTATCCTGGCTAAATTGCCATGTGCGCCTGCAGGGCGAACCCCCCGGAATTCCCATTGCACATATCGTTCAACAGATCTGCGCCTGCTGCGTGTCAATCTCCGGGAGCGGCAGCAACGCCATCCGACCAGGGTCGCCCTCACAAAGCGCAGTAGTACGGCAGTTTTGACTGCAGAGGAAAAGGAATTCTCCGTCATCAGAGTCTTCACATCGCAGAGTCCGCCTCAATCCGTTCCCGGCACTGGGAAGGGCACCGAGCCGGGTGGTATCCATGGACGCTGCCAGGGCAGCGGCGGTGATGAGCGCAATCCGATGTTGGGGTCGCCAGCTCGCCCAAGTAGATCCACTGGAGGTCTTGGGCGCTTCCGGCGAGGACGGCGTGGGCGGGGAGTGGGTGATAGTTCCTTCGGTGGTGTCTCGCGCGGGTTCTGGTGGTTTGGTGGTTCGGATCGCGTTGGCGCTCTACGCCTCTCCACCACCGTCGATCACCCGGATCCGCTGCGAATGGAGATCACAGGGGCAGCCGCACCCCGACGCCGCGCCCGAGCGCACGGTGCATGATCGCGTGGCCCACCGCGATGTCGCAGACGGCCATGCCGATGTTGCTGTTGACGATGATCTCTTCGGCCCTCTCACGGCCGGGCTTCACCCCGGCCAGCACCTCACCGGTCTCGGCCGCAACCTCCGGCAAGCCATCAGGGAAGTACCCCATCGACGCGAACAGTTGGTGTTCCTCGATGCTGTCGACGATGTACTTGTCAGCGCGCCGGGCGGTGCGGGGATCCCAGAAGGTGTTCAGGTCGCACGGCAGGATGGTCTGGCCGGCGGTGACCCACTCGTCCTTCACCACCGCGAGCGGGTCCCGCAGGATGACCGTCGCGGAGCTGAGCACCTCTGCGCTCTTGGTGACCGCCTCGGGCGACTCGCCCAAAATGATACGCAGATCCAGTTCCGGCTGAAGCATGGCGATCAAGGCATCCGCGGCGGCCTTGTTGGTGTCGTAGACGTAGACGTTCTTCAGCCTGGGCAGCGCCACGGCCGCGTAGCGGACATGCTCTATTCCCTGCACGCCGCAACCGAACATCCCGAAGGTGGTGGCGTCGGGGTGCAGCGCCGCGGCGGCCAGAACCGTCACCGCGGGGGTACGCATCGCGGTCAGCCAGGCCGAGTCCATCACAGCCACCGGCACACCGGTGTCCACGTCGTTGAGCACGAGCAGCCCCGTGGTCTGCGGAAGATCGAACCTCTGCGGGTTGTCCGGGTAGCACTCGATCCACTTCATGCCCACGATGCCCGGCCCTGGCAGGTAGGCCGGCATGGCGTGGTAGAAGACGTTGTCGTACGGGTGGACACCGATCTTGGCCGGCATCTCGTAACGGCGATGCCCGTGCTCGACCAGGGCCTGGCGGGTCAGCTCCAGGATGTCCTCCCGCGTCAGTGCCAGGCGTTCGACATCCTGTCGGGTCAGATAGAGCAGCTCCGAGCCGATCTTCAGCTGGTCTGCGACACACTGTCGGTCAGTGGGGACGGTCATGAGGCTCCTTCGACTCTCGTCCTCACCCCGGCGGCGAGCGCCGTCCGGGGTGCTGGGAAGTCTCCGACGGACCGGCCCCTGCCGGCTTCGCCACGTGTTAGGAACTCCCCCGGCGCTCTTCCTCTCCTCGTAGGAAAGCCGGGATGCCGCTGTCGAGGAGGCGCTGCAGTTTCAGCCCCAGGTGCAAGGTCAACCGGTCACGGCCGTTCTTCAGGTCCCACCCGGTCCTGTTCTCCACCTGGGCCAGCCGGTAGTAGAGCGTCGTGCGGTGGATCATCAGCCGCTCGGACGCGGTCGAGGTGTCGCCAGCGGCGTCCAGGAACACCTCTGCGGTGCGGGCCAGGGAATCCGTACGTCCATGGGCGCTGAGGTCAGCGATCTCCGGCGGTACGACGATTTCGGGAGAATCCACCGCAGCAAGCATGAGCGGGCCGTAGACGCCGGTATCCCGCCAGGACAACACCGGGGCGAACTCCGGCAACTCGGCAGCGGCGAACACGGCCAGCACAGCCTGACGCAACAGGTCGGGAGCTCGATCAAGTCGGCCGACGTTGCTCAACCCGACGAAGACACCACTCCCCGTGCCTCTCTCCTGCGCTCTCCTCCGGACCGCCTCGGCCAACCGCGCCGCTTCGCGTTCCAGCTTGTTTCGGCCGGCGACGAGGACGACACCGTGATCCTCCACCACACTGGCAAGTGCTCGGACGGCCGGCTCCTGGCGGCCGCCCCGACCGGTCGCCTCGGCGATCGACTCCGCAACCACCTCGGGGTCCGTGGTCGCGTCAGCCACGATGACCACGATCTCGTCTTCGGCGCCGACGAGCCCCTGGCTGACCATGTCCCCTGCGGCACGAGCGGAGCCCTCGGCACCACGCAGGAGCTCGGCCGCCAACGCCCGGCGCTGCCTCTCCTCCCCGGCCACCTGCAGCGACCGTTCCCGCAGCCGGCCCGACAACTGGACCACGCACTCCCTGACCACCTCGTCGAAGCGCTCCGCGTGATCACCGATCAGCCACACGTAGCCGAGCAGCCGCCCATGATCGCGGATGGGATAACACCGTCGGGCCTTGAGCCCGAGAGAGGGGCTGGCAGGAATCGACAGGGGCTTGTCAGAGGTGGCGATGCCGAAGCTGTTGAGGTACTCGGCGACGGGGGCCGGCAACCGCCGGGAGAGCACCACCTCGATACGGAGCTTGTCCTCGTCGCCGAAGTGACGGCTGCACGCGACGAGGCTGCCGCGCTCGTCGTCCAGGGCGACCGACTGATGGATCCGCGTGGCGAGCGAGTCGACCAGCTGCTGGATCGCGTCAACGTATGGCAAGATCACTGCGACTCCTGCGGCCGATGAGCTTCGTATACAGTTTCAATGCATCCTTCAAATCTACTGGCTGCGGCTCGTTGAGGTGACGCGGGTACGTCGACGCCCGAGTGGCACAACTCATGGGCCACCTGGCGGACGTCAGCCCGGTCGCCGGGGACGCCTGCGAAGCAGCGCCGCTGGAAGCCGCCGACGCCCTCACCTGCGACCTCGTCGTCGCCACCACCGGAGACGACGCAGACAGCCCGTCGTCAGCCTGCTCGTCAAACGGCAGTTCTCCGTACCCCACGTGGTCGCCGGGCTTGCGGCGGTGGTGGACCCGGATGGCGAGGTGGGCGTGGGGGAAAGCGATGCCGCCGAGGTTGTCGGCGATGGCGCAGGTCTTGATCGAGCGGGACTCTCGGCGGCCGTGGGCGGTGGCGGAGGCGGTGCGCTGGACCTTGATCGAGGCCCAGGGCAGGACGGCGAGCTGGGCGTAGGCCGTGGGCTGGTTGGTCTTGATGACGGCGATGTAGGGGGCCTTCTTCGTCTCGACCAGCCAGGTGATGTTGGCCTTCACCGAGTGGAGGGCATCGAAGGCGACGGCGCGGCGCGGCCTGGCGGGCCGAGCCCTTGTGGGCCTTGCCGTCCACGGCGATGACCTGCCGCGATCGGGCCTCGGACATGTCCGCGGACGCGGTGATGCGGTGCCGGTCGGCCAGGTGGGCGCCAACGGCCTGGTCCAGGGCGTCGCCGTCAAGTGCCTGAAGGACGCGTCCGAGAGTGACCGGCTTGGGGCTGCACCGCCGGCCGAGTAGGTGACGGTGTGCCCTGGGGGATGCCGGCAGCGAGTTCGCGGCCCGCTCGCCGAACTCGGCGAGCTCGTCGATGCTCTTCGCGCCGCAGACGGCCGCGCAGGCACACACCAGCAAGATCGCCGTCGGCGAGTACCACCGGCACCGGCGTGAGCGCGGATCCGGAACCGATTCAAGGTAGGACGCAGGTCAGCGATCCGGTCCGCATCCAGCGGCCCAGCTTCTCCAGCACGGCAGGGCTGGGGGAAGGTGCAACAGCAGGCACGGGACGTCCTCGTGATCATCTGGCTTCGACACCACAATGATCCCGAACCCCCGTGCCTGCTCTGCTACCCGCCCCTACCGGCTGAACGCCGACCCTCCACACAGCCACGGAACTTGACGGAGCCTAACCGCGAAGGCGCGGCTTCTGCTGATCGTTTCGCCGCGGGGACCGACCGACGAATTCTTGACATGCCGTCAGTAATGAACCCCTCGCCGGTGCCGCCACCGGCAGACTGTCCCCGTACCCGCCGGTCCGACGCGGGTACCGATCGCGGACCGGGGAGAGGCTCGCCCGGGCCACCGGTCCGGCGGCCGAAGCGGCGACACTCCCGAAGGGAACTCTGGCAGTCCATGCTGCACCTCACGACGCGCACCCGACGGAAATGGCTGACGGCGCTCCTGACCCTCGGCATGCTCCTCGGCGCCTCCCCCGCTCAGGCGGACACCACCCAGCGCCAGTCCGACGCATACTGCGTGTCCCGGTCCTACATCGAGCGGTTCTATCCGCGCTGGTTCAGCTACGAACAGACCCGTCTGCTCGGCGGGGGCAACGTGCTCTTCGGGCCCGACCGGGTGACCCCGCTGTACGGCGCGGTCGTCGCGATCAACGTCGATACCCTGTACGCCAGCGCGGTCGTCGAGCCGACCCGCCGGCCGGTGATCCTGACCGTCCCGGAGACCTCCGTCTCCTACTCCCTGCTGACCGCTACTCCCTTCGGGGACGTCTTCGACTCGGGCATCCCTGCGGGCAAGGCGGGCACCTATGCGATCACCGCGCCGGACTGGCACGGCAAGCTCCCCCGCGGGACCACCCGGATCACCGTCCCGTACTCCCAGTCCTACTGGATCTTCCGGGCCGACAAGTACGCCGGCGACGGCCAGGACATGACCGCGGAAGCCGAAGAATTCCGGCGCAACCTGCACATGGCGACCCTGTCCGACTACCGGACCGACTCGGAGTCCGGACCTACGAAGATCCTGCCCGAGGCGCTGTTCGCCATCCGGTACAAGGTGATCGCCGACGGTCTGGTCGGCCACGTGCCGATCTCCTTCCTGCGCCAGCTGCAGACCGCCGTGCACGACCCGGGCACGCCTCCGCTGACCGGTGAGGACAGGGCGGTGGCCGCGAGGTTCGACCGGCTCTTCGGTGACGGCAGGAACCTGTCGCCGGAGCAGCGTGACCAGTTCGCCCGCGGGGCCCAGGACGGCCACGCCCGGATCCTCGACAACTACCTCGACCACACCGGTGACACCAACTGGATCAACTTCCGCAACATCGGGAACTGGGCTCCCTCGGCCTACCTGGACCGTTCCTCGATCGCCGAGTTCCTCCAGTGGGGCAACGGCTATCCCACCGCCGCCTACTGGCACGCCTTCAAGGACCGTTCCGGCGCCGCTCTCGACGGGGCCGAGCACGGCTACGTGCTGACCTTCCCAGCCGAGGCGCTCCCGGAGGTCAGCAGGTTCTGGTCGCTCACGGCGTACACCCCTGAGGCAGTCACCCTCATCCCGAACGAGGCCGACACGTACGCCGTGGCGAGCTATACCCCGGGGTTGGAGTGGAACAAGGACGGATCGCTGTCGATCTACCTGTCCCGCACTCGGCCGCAGGGAGTGAACCCGGCGAACTGGTTGCCCGTCGGTGACGGCCCGTTCGACATCATGCTCCGCGCGTACGGCCCGCAGGGTGCCGCGCTGGACGGCAGCTATGTCCCGCCCGCCGTCGACGTGCTTCCGGCCGGCTGATCCATCAGCCGCCCGCCCGGTTGCGGACCGGGCGGGCGGCGGCCACGTCGCGGAGGGCGAACGGCGGGACGGCCCCGCCGCTGGTCGCGTACGCGTGTCCGCCGCGAGGCCGCGACCGCCGGGCCGGCCGACGGCGAGCACCCTTTGGGCCCGCAGCTCGACTCCGTTGCTCAATTCTCTGCGAGGGACGCTGTGTTGGCGGCATGATCGCTTCCGCGGCTGGTAGCCCGTCGAGTGGCCGCGGGGGTGGAATCGATGTCTCTGCAGTCCAAGGGCCTGCCCGCGG
>NZ_JAFFZS010000004.1 GCF_016921115.1 Streptomyces actuosus | reverse complement strand
GCGTACGGTCGGCGCCGCCGAGGCCGCCGGCACCCTGACGTACGTCGTCAACACCAAGGGCGGCCATCACACGATCGAGTCGGTGAAGCGGGCCGTCGCCGCACACGGCGGCACCATCGTGACCTCGTACGACCGGATCGGCGTCATCGTCGTCCACTCCGCCGACCCGGACTTCGGCAAGGAGATGCGCGCGGTCCGCGGCGTGCGGTCGGCGGGTGCTACCCGTACCGCGCCGCTGAAGGCCGCGGGCACCACGGACGTGGGCGCGGTGGAGTACCTGTCCGGCGCCCAGGCCGCGAAGGCCGCGCAGGAGGCGGCGGACGGTCAGGAGCCCATGGAGGCCGACCAGTGGGACCTGCGGGCGATCGGGGCGGACAAGGCCGCCGCGATCAACCCCGGCAGCCGGAAGGTGACCGTCGCGGTCATCGACACCGGCGTGGACGACACCCACCCCGACATCGCCCCGAACTTCTCACCCTCCCAGTCGGCGAACTGCGTGAGCGGCAAGGCCGACACGACCTACGGTTCCTGGCGCCCGGTGGACGCCGAGCACTACCACGGCACCCATGTCGCCGGTGAGATAGCCGCGGCCCGCAACGGCATCGGTGTCGCGGGCGTCGCGCCCGGGGTGAAGGTCGCGAGCATCACGGTGGCGCAGCCGGACGAGACCCAGCTGTTCTACCCCGAGAGCGTCGTGTGCGCCTTCATGTTCGCCGCCGACCACGGCGTCGAGATCACGAACAACAGCTACTACGTGGACCCGTGGCTGTACAACTGCATGGACGACCCCGACCAGCGGGCCATCGTCGACGCGGTCAACAGGGCGCAGCTGTACGCCCAGCGCAAGGGCACGCTCAACGTCGCCTCGGCGGGCAACTCCAACGACGACCTCGACTCGGACGCCCTCCTGGACGACTCCAGCCCCGACGACTCGACCGCCGTGACCCGCACGGTCGACCCGCACGAGTGCTTCGACCTGCCGACCCAGTTGCCGGGCGTCGTCACGGTGAGCGCGGTCGGCGTCAAGGGCACCAAGTCCTACTACTCCAGCTACGGGTTCGGCGTCGTCGACGTCGCGGGCCCTGGCGGCGACAAGTACCAGATCCCGGACACCCCGTCGGCCAACGGCCGCATCCTGTCGACGCTGCCGAACAACGAGTACGGATTCCTCCAGGGCACCTCGATGGCCTCCCCGCACGTGGCCGGCGTGGCCGCGCTGCTGAAGTCCACCCACCCGCACGCGACCCCGGCACAGCTGCGGGCGTTGCTCAAGGCGCAGGCGGACAACCCCGGCTGCCCGACCGAGCCGTACGACGGGAACGGCGACGGCGTCGTGGACGCGACCTGCGTGGGGGGCAAGCGCGTCAACGGCTTCTACGGGTTCGGCGTCGTCGACGCGCTGCGTGCGGTCAAGTAGCCCGTGCACCACAGGACTTCCCGCACGACCCGCTCGTATCGCGAACGAACTGGAGACAGTGACACCATGACAGCGCCCCATCCGCGCCACCGCCGCGCACTGGCCCTCCCCGTCGGGATGGCCCTGGCGACGGCTCTCGCGTTCCTGCCGGACGCAACGGCCTCCGCGGCGCCCAGGACCGGCCCGTCGGCGCAGGCGGCGGCCGACACCGCCGCGACGCTCAGCTACGTGGTCAACGTCCGTCCCGGCCATGGTCCTTCGGCGCGCGCGAGGAAGGCGATCACCGCGGCCGGCGGGACGATCGTGACGTCGTACGACCGGATCGGCGTGATCGTCGTCCATTCGGCCGACGCCGATTTCGCCCGGACGCTGCGCAAGGTACCCGGTGTCCAGTCGGCGGGAGCCACCCGTCACGCGCCGCTGCCCGCGCAGTCCACCACGGACATGGGCGCCCCGCAGGTCCTCAGCGCCGAGGAGGTCGCCGGCGCGGAGGCGGCCGACGGGCAGGACCCGCTGGAACCGCTGCAGTGGGACCTGCCGGCCATCAAGGCGGACAAGGCTCACGAGAAGAGCCTCGGCAGCCCGGACGTCACGGTGGCCGTGATCGACACCGGCGTGGACGACACCCACCCCGACATCGCCCCGAACTTCGACCGCGCGGCGTCGGTCAACTGCGTGTCGGGCAAGCCGGACACCACCGACGGCGCCTGGCGGCCGAACGCCGGGGAGAGCCCGCACGGCACGCATGTCGCCGGTGAGATCGCCGCGGCCCGGAACGGGATCGGCATGACGGGCGTGGCGCCGGGCGTGAAGGTCGCCGGCATCAAGGTGGCCGACCCGGACGGCTACTTCTACACGGAGGCCGTGGTCTGCGGGTTCGTGTGGGCGGCCGAGCACCACGTCGACGTCACCAACAACAGCTATTACACCGACCCCTGGTACTTCAACTGCGCCGACGACCCGGACCAGAAGGCCCTCCTCCAGGCTGTGACCCGGGCCTCGCTGTACGCGGAGCGCAAGGGCGCGGTCAATGTCGCGGCGGCCGGCAACGAGGCCTACGACCTGGCGGCCGACGAGATCACCGACCCGGTGTCGCCCAACGACGCCACGCCGTCGGACCGGGTGATCGACCCGAGCAGGTGCTTCGACATGCCGACCCAGCTGCCGGGTGTGGTGACGGTCGCGGCGACCGGCGCGAAGGGCATCAAGTCGTCTTTCTCCAACTACGGCCTGGGGGTGATCGACATAGCCGCGCCGGGTGGCGACGCGACCCGCTACCAGACCCCGGCCCCGCCCGCCACCAGCGGCCTGATCCTGGGCACGCTGCCCGGGGGCAAGTGGGGCTACATGGCCGGTACGTCGATGGCTACTCCGCATGTCGCGGGCGTGGCCGCGCTGATCAAGTCGACGCATCCGCACGCCTCCCCCGCTCTGGTGAAGGCCCTGCTGTACCTCGAGGCCGACGCCACGCCGTGCACGGACCCGTACGACATCGACGCCGACGGGAAGGTCGACGCGGTGTGCGAGGGTTCGCGGAACCACAACGGTTTCTACGGCTGGGGAACGGTGGACGCTCTGGACGCCGTGACGAGGTGAGCCGGCCCTCATATTGATTCGGTCAATACTGCATAGTGCAGTCATGACCGACATCGAGTTCGCGTGGTCCGCGCTGGGCGGCGATCCCTCCCTCCTCGCGCGGACGTCCACCGTGGTGCGGGAGGGCGCGCTGGAGGCGCGCCTTCCCGTGCGGGAGCTGGCCCGCGCGTGCGTCGGTGCCTGCGCCCTGGCCGCCGCCGAGCTGGCGGCGCGCCGGGCCGGGCGCACCGGGGTGCCCGCGGTGCGGGTGGACGACGGGGCGGTGGCCACCGCGTTCACCGGCGAACGGCACCTGCGGGTCGACGGGCGCCCACCGGTGGCGTTCGCGCCGCTCTCGCGGTTCTGGCGCACCGCCGACGGGTGGGTGCGCACCCACGCCAACTATCCGCACCACCGGGCGCGACTGCTCGGCGCGCTCGGCCTCCCGGACGACGCGGACGCTCGGGACGACACGGACACCGTGTCCGCCGTGGGGGCGGTGCTCGCCGAACGGTCGGCCCTTCGGACCGAGGAAGCCGTGTACGCGGCCGGGGGCCTGGCCGTCGCCGTGCGCACGCCCGGAGAGTGGGCGGCGCACGACCAGGCCGGCGCACTGGCCGGCGTCCCGCTGGTGGAGCGGGTACGACTGGACGCCACGCACGCACGCGTGCCCGAACCGCTCGGCGGGACACCCCTGCTGCCCGCCGCCGGGCTGCGCGTCCTGGACCTCACCCGGGTCATCGCCGGCCCGGTCGCCACCCGCACGCTCGCCCTGCTGGGCGCCGACGTGCTGCGCCTGGACGCACCGCACCTGCCCGAACTCCCGGGCCAGCAGGCCGACACCGGCTTCGGGAAACGGTCGGCGGTGCTGGACCTGGCCTGCGACGGTGCGCGGCTGGAGGAACTGCTCGCCGCAGCCGACGTGGTCGTCACCGGCTATCGGCCGGGCGCGCTGGACCGGTTCGGCCTCGCGCCCGAGGCGCTGGCGGAGCGGCGTCCGGGCCTGGTGGTGGCGCAGCTGTCGGCATGGGGTTCCGCCGGACCGTGGGCCCACCGCAGGGGCTTCGACAGTCTGGTGCAGGCCGCCACCGGCATCGCGGCCGAGGAGGGCACCGCCGACCGGCCCGGCGCGCTGCCCGCGCAGGCCCTGGATCACGGGACTGGCTATCTGCTGGCGGCGGCCGTGCTGCGCGCGCTCACCGAGCAGTCGGCCGAGGGCGGCACGCGCCTGGTCCGGCTGTCGCTCGCGCGCACGGCGGCCTGGCTGACGGGCAGCTGCGGGCCCGGCCCGCGGGGAGCGGAGACGTACGACGGCCCGGACCGCTGGCTCACCGAGACCGACAGCCCGCTCGGCCGGCTGCGACACGCGCTGCCGCCGTTCACCTTCGCGCACGGACCCGCCGGCTGGGTGCGCCCGCCGGGACCGTGGGGTGCCGACGCGGCGCGCTGGTCCTGAGTGACGCGGGAGGCGCCGGCGTACCCGTGGGCGACATGCCCATCGGCCGCCGGCCGCAGTGAACTTGCCCGTTTCCCGGGCGCCTGGGGAGGATCGTGGGGTGACGTCGACACGACCGACTGCCGAAGCGGCCGCCGACGGCGGCTCCGCGCGGCGCAGCGGCACGGGCCGGGCCGTCGCCGTCCTGGTCCTGGTGACCCTGGGCGCGCTGATCCCGCTGCTCGGCCCCTCCGCCGCGCTGCACGACACCGGCGAGGCGCCTGCCCCGGGGACGGCCGGCATCGCCCTGCTGCGGACGGTGCTGTTCGCGGCGGTGTGCGTCCCGGCGGGCGAGTTGTTCACGGCGCGGTTGGTGCGGCGGGTGCCCGAGGCGCCCGGGGAACGGCCGCGCAGCTGGGCCGCGTACGCGGCGGGCGCCGGGTTCGTCGCCGCACTGGGGCTCGCCTCGGTGGTGGCGACCGGCAATCTGGTGCCGCACGACCTCGGCCAGATCGACGTCGGCGGCCTGTACGCCACCCGCGACGGCAAGCTGGCGCTGCTGGAGGTCAATGCGTTCCTGCTGGTGGGGCTGTGCGCCGTGTCGAGCCGGCCCGGCAGGCAGGTGTGGCCGCTGGCGGCGGTCGTCGCCGCGGAGGCGCTGCGCGCCCACCCGGGGACCGAGCACACGCCGCCGGTCGGCTCCGCACTGACGCTGGTACATCTGACGTGCGCGGCCCTGTGGGTGGGCGGGCTGCTGTGCGTGCTGCGTACGATCGGACGGTGGCGCGGGGGTTCGGCGGGGGCCGCACTCCTCGGCATGTACGCGCGCGTGGCGGTCGTTCTCCTGGCGGCGATCACCGCGACCGGGGTGCTCAGTTCGCTGCGCCGCATGCCCGCGGACACGATCCTCGACCAGCTGACCGCCACGGCGTACGGGCGCACCCTGCTGGCGAAGGTGTTCCTCGTGGCCGCCGTCATCCTGCTGGCCCTGTGGGCGCGGATGCGGCTGGCCCGCGCGGCCGACCCGCTGACCGCCTGCTCCCCCGCCCGGGCCGAAGTCGTCCTGCTGGGCCTGGTGGTGGCCGCGTCGGGGCTGCTCACGGCGCTCCCGCTGCCCATCCGGTGGTGACGGCCCGGCCGCCCGGTCACGTGCCGGACGGCGGGCGGGCCAGGAGCGGCTCCGGCACGGGCGCGGAGAGGCCGGGTGGTGCCCGGGGCGGGGCGGCCGGGGCCGCCCGGTGAGGCTCAGCCGGTGACGAGCACCTTCAGCGCGGTGCGCTCGTCCATCGCCTTGTAGCCCGCGGGCACGTCCTCCAGGCCCACGGTCATGTCGAAGACGGGCGAGGGGTCGATGCGCCCCTCCAGCACGTCGGGCAGCAGCTCGGGGATGTAGGTGCGGACCGGTGCCACACCGCCGCGCAGTCCGATGTTCCGGTTGAACATGACACCGAGGTCGAGCCCGGTGCCGCTGCCGTGCGGCACGCCGACGAAGCCGATCGCGCCGCCGTCGCGCGCGATGCCGACCGCCGTGCGCATGGACTGTTCGGTGCCGACGGCCTCGACCACCGCGTGGGCGCCCTGCCCGCGGGTGAGTTCGCGAACCGCCTCGACGGCCGCTTCCCCGCGCTCGGCGACGACGTCCGTGGCGCCGAAGCGGCGCGCGATGTCGGTACGGGCCTCGTGCCGCCCCAGGGCGATGATGCGCTCGGCGCCGAGCCGGCGGGCCGCCAGCACCGCGCACAGACCGACGGCCCCGTCGCCGACGACCGCGACCGTGGCGCCCGGGCGGGCCCCGGCGCCGACGGCGGCGTGGTGGCCGGTACCGAGCACGTCGGACAGGGTCAGCAGCGCCGACAGCAGGCGGTCGTCGGACGCCGCGTCCTTGGGCAGCGGGACCAGGGTGCCGTCGGCGAAGGGGACGCGGACGGCCTCGCCCTGACCACCGTCGGAGCCGAGGGAGCCCCAGAAGCCGCCGTGCTCGCAGGAGGTGGTGAGCCCCTCGCGGCAGTGGTCGCAGACGCCGTCGGACCACACGAACGGCGCGACGACAAGATCACCGCGGCGCACGGTGGCCACCTCGGAGCCGGCCTCCTCCACGACACCGAGGAACTCGTGCCCGATGCGCTGGCCGGGCTGCCGGGCCGCCTCGCCGCGGTACGCCCACAGGTCGCTGCCGCAGATGCAGGACCGCAGCACCCGCACGACGGCGTCGGTGGGCAACTGCACGACGGGCTCGGGCACGTCCTCCACGCGCATGTCGTACGGGGCGTGGATGGTGGTGGCGCGCATGGCGAGGATCCTTCTCGTGCGTTCGGGGTCGTACCTGCGCCCGGGATCGCCGGGCGCCTTTCACCGTACGCCGCACCAGGCGCGGCGCACGCCCGGGGGGCTCGGCGCACGCCGGAGCACGCCGCGCGCCCAGGGGCGCGTGGAGGGAAAGGGAGGCGAAGGGGAGGGGAAGGGGGCGCGGGCCGGCGTGTCACACTCCCGCCGCGCTCAGAACGCTCCCGACGGCATACGTCACCCCCATCGCCAGGGCGCCGCCCCCGACGTTGCGCAGCACCGCGCGGCCGGGGAGAGCCGCGCCGAGTCGGGCGCTGCTCCAGCCGGTGAGGACGAGGGCGGCCAGCACGGAGAGGACGGTGACCGGCAGCCGCCAGTCCGCGGGGGGCAGCACGATGGCCAGCAGAGGCAGCAGGGCACCCACGGTGAAGGCGAGGAAGCTCGCCCAGGCGGCGTGCCAGGGGTTCGTCAGCTCGTCGGGGTCGATGCCGAGCTCCACGCGCGCGTGCGCCCGCAGTGCGTCGCGTTCGGTCAGCTGCCGGGCGGCCTCTCTGGCCACCGCCGTGGACAGGCCCCGGTCCTCCAGGAGTTGGGTGAGTTCGGCGAGTTCCTCGTCCGGCTGCTCGTGCAACTCCCGCTTCTCCAGTGCCAGAGCAGCCTTCTCCGAGTCGCGCTGCGTCGACACCGACACGTACTCGCCGGCCGCCATCGACATCGACCCGGCCAGCAGTCCGGCCAGACCCGCCGTCAGCAGCGCCGAGCGGTCGTCCGTGGCGCCGGCGACGCCGACGACCAGGCCCGCGGTGGACACGATGCCGTCGTTGGCGCCGAGGACCGCGGCGCGCAGCCAGTTCAGCCGGCTGCCGAGCGCACCGCCGTGCGCCTCGTCATGCGTGGGTTCCGTCACGGCACCGAGGATGACACCGGACGGCGGGCCCGTGCCGCAGCGACGCCCCTCCCCAGGCTGACCAAAAGGGACACATCGGGCGAACTCCCCTGCGCAGCGGTCCTCTTGCGGCCGCCGGACGTGCCGGACGCGCGGCCCGGGCTGTCGGCCCCGGCCCGTATCCTCAGGGACCATGCTCGAAGACCGCACGACCGCAGCGTCCTCCCCCACCGAGTGGCCGGCCGCGTACCCCCCGGGATACGCGGTCGTCGATGTGGAGACCACCGGCCTGGCCAGGGACGACCGGATCATCTCCGCGGCCGTGTACCGGCTGGACGCGCGCGGCGAGGTCGAGGACCACTGGTACACGACGGTCAACCCCGAGCGGGACCCCGGCCCGGTGTGGATCCACGGCCTGACGAGCGAGGCCTTGGAAGGGGCGCCCCTCTTCGGCGACGTCGCCGAGGAGTTCGCGCGCCGCCTGGAGGGGCGGGTGCTCGTCGCGCACAACGCCGTCTTCGACTGGCAGATGATCGCCCGGGAGTACGCGCGCGCGAACCGGGAGGCGCCGGTCAGGCAGCGGCTGTGCACGATCGCGCTGTCCAAGACGCTGGCACTGCCGCTGCCCAACCACAAGCTGGAGACCCTCGCGGCGCACTTCGGCGTGGTGCAGCGGCGGGCGCACCACGCCCTGGACGACGCGCGCGTGCTGGCGGAGGCGTTCCGCCCCAGCCTGCGGGCCGCCGCGGCCGGCGGCGTGCGGCTGCCGCTGCACGAGTGCCGGCCCCTGACGGAGTGGTACGACCGGCCCGCGCCGCTCATCGGCCGGCAGGGGGGCGGACACGGCGGCGGGGGCGGATGGCGTCCGGCCCGGAAACGGCCCGCCTGCCCCTACCCCAACCCGGGACGGTACGGGGTGGGCGGGCGGCTCAAGCAGGGCATGCGCGTGGCGTTCTCCGGGGACACCTCGGTCGAGCGGGAGCTGCTGGAGGACCGTGCGACCGAGGCGGGGCTGCACGTCTCGACCAGCCTGTCCCGGCTGACCAGCCTGCTGGTGACCAACGACCCCGATTCGGGCACGTCGAAGGCGGTCAAGGCGCGGCAGTACGGGACGCCGGTCGTCGACGAGGCGGCGTTCGGGCAACTGCTGACGGACGTGGAGCCCGCGGACGGGTGAGCGCCGGAACCCGGGCACCGAGCCGCGCCGACCCGTACGGCGGACGGGCACCGGCACCCGGACACGGACCCGTCCGGGCGGGTGAACGCGACGCGACTCGCCCGGCGCCCGCTCGCCCCGCCCCCGCCGACGGCCCACCCTGTGGCCCATGGCGAGATGCGAAGTTTGCGGAAATGACTATGGAATGACCTTCGAGGTGCACGCCCAGGGAGCGGTCCACGTCTTCGACTGCTTCTCCTGTGCGATCCACCGCATGGCCCCCATCTGCGAGCACTGCCGGGTGCAGATCATCGGCCAGGGCGTCGACGTCGACGGCCACTGGTACTGCGGTGCCCACTGCGCCCGCGCGGAGGGGACCGCGGGCATCGTCGACCGGGTCTGACCGCCCGGCCGTCCCCCACCCCCCTGAGGGCACCCCGCGACCGGGAGGTACGGTCGTGGGGTGTACCGCTTCCTGTTGTCCCGGCAGTGGGTGATCCTCACGCTGGTCGCCCTGCTGCTCATCCCCACGATGATCAGGCTGGGCATCTGGCAGATGCACCGCTACGACGAGCGCAGCGCACGCAACCAGCTCGTCTCCGACGCGCTGAAGGCCGATCCGGTGCCCGTGGAGTCGCTGACCTCCCCGGGGCATGCCGTGACCCGGCTCCAGCGGTATCGCACCGTGTCCGCCGAGGGCCGCTTCGACACCGCGCACGAGGTCGTGGTCCGGCGGCGGGTCAACGCCGACGACAAGGTCGGCTTCCACGTCCTCACCCCGTTCGTCCTGAAGGACGGCACAGTGGTGCTGGTCGACCGCGGCTGGATCCCCGCCGACGGCCCGAGCCAGACGGCGTTCCCGGAGATCCCCGCCCCGCCGCGCGGCGAGGTGACCGTGACCGGGCGGCTGATGCCGGACGAGACGACCGAGGCGAGCGGCATCAAGGACGTCAAGGGCCTGCCGGACCGGCAGGCCATGCTGATCGACAGCGAGCAGGAGGCGCGGCGCCTCGGCAGCCCGGTGCTCGGCGGGTACGTCGTCCTGACCGCGCCGGAGCCGAAGGACGGCACTCCGGAGCTGATCGGCAGGCCGGGCAAGGAGAACGCCCCGTTGAACTACGCGTACGCCATCCAGTGGTGGCTGTTCGCCGCGGGGGTGCCCGTGGGATGGTTCGTCCTGGCCCGCCGTGAGGCACGGGAACGCCGCGAGGCGGCGGCGAAGCGGCCGGCGGAGTCGGCACCGGCGGCGGTCTGAGCCACCGGGCGCCCCGGCCCCGGCCCTGCCGCTCACTGCCGGTCGCGCCGCGCCTCCTCGGCCGGCCGGATCACGCCCGATTCCGCCCGGACCCGTCGGCGGACGTGCTCACGACAGGTCCCGTCGGCCGGTCGGAGGACCCGCCCGGACCCGGTCGAGGCACTCGGCCGGACCCGTCGGCGGGTCGTGCCCGGATTGCCGACCGCGTCCGCGGGAACGTGCTCGGCGTGGATCCATGCATCGAGGACTTCGCGCTCATCGGCGACGAGCAGACCGCGGCGCTCGTCGGCCGGGACGGCTCCGTGGACTGGCTCTGCCTGCCCCGCTTCGACTCCCCCGCCTGCTTCGCGCGGCTGCTGGGCGACGACGGCAACGGGCACTGGCGGATCGCCCCCAAGGACGCCGACAGCCCCTGCACCCGGCGCGCCTACCGCCGCGACACCCTCGTTCTGGACACCGAGTGGGACACGCCCGAGGGATCGGTGCGCGTGACGGACCTGATGCCGCAGCGCGACCGCGCACCGGACGTCGTACGCATCGTGGAGGGGCTGAGCGGCCGGGTCACCGTGCGCAGCACGCTCCGTCTGCGCTTCGACTACGGTTCGGTCGTCCCGTGGATGCGGCGGATCGACGGCCACCGCGTCGCCGTCGCCGGGCCCGACTCGGTCTGGCTGCGCAGCGAGCCGGAGGTCCGGGCCTGGGGCGAGGACTTCGCCACGCACGCGGAGTTCACCGTCGCCGAGGGCGAGAAGGTCGCGTTCGTCCTGACCTGGCACCCCTCGCACGAGCCGCGGCCGGCTCTCGTCGACCCCTACGAGGCACTGCGCAGCAGCGTCCACGACTGGCGGGCGTGGGCGTCGCGATGCCGCTACGACGGCCCGTACCGGGACGCCGTCGTCCGCTCGCTGATCACGCTCAAGGCACTGACCCACGCCCCCACGGGCGGCATCGTCGCCGCTCCGACGACCTCCCTGCCGGAGGAGATGGGCGGCGTGCGCAACTGGGACTACCGCTACTGCTGGCTGCGCGACTCCACCCTCACCCTGGGAGCCCTGCTCGCGTCCGGCTACCAGGAGGAGGCCGAGGCCTGGCGGAACTGGCTGCTGCGGGCGGTCGCCGGTGACCCGGCCGACCTGCAGATCATGTACGGCATCGGAGGCGAGCGCAGGCTGCCGGAGACGGAACTGGCCTGGCTGTCCGGTTTCGCCGGCTCCGAGCCCGTACGCACCGGCAACGAGGCGGTCGGCCAGCTCCAGCTCGACGTGTACGGCGAGGTGATGGACTCGCTGGCGCTGGCACGCAGTTCGGGCCTGCCCAGCCGACGGCACATGTGGGCGATACAGGTGGCGCTGATGGACTGGCTGCGCCACCACTGGCGGCAGCCGGACGAAGGGCTGTGGGAGATGCGCGGCGGACGGCGGCAGTTCGTGCACTCCAAGGTGATGGTCTGGGTGGCCGCCGACCGGGCCGTGCGCGCCCTGGAGAGCGATCCGCAGCTGGAGGGCGACCTCGACGGCTGGCGCGCGATGCGCGACGAGGTGCACCGCGAGGTGTGCGAGAAGGGCTACGACGCCGAGCGCAACACCTTCACCCAGTCCTACGGTTCGGCGGAGCTGGACGCGGCGCTGCTGCTCATCCCGCGCGTGGGCTTCCTGCCCTACGACGACCCGCGGGTGACCGGCACGATCGAGGCCGTCCGGGCCGAACTGGACCACAACGGCTTCCTGCGCCGCTACGGCACCGGCGGGACGGCCGCGGACGGGCTGCCCGGCGGCGAGGGCGTGTTCCTGGTGTGCTCCTTCTGGCTCGCCGACGCGCTGCACGCCACGGGCCGCACGAAGGAGGCCAGGCAGCTGTTCGAGCGACTGGTGGGCCTCGCCAACGACGTGGGCCTGCTGTCCGAGGAGTACGACCCGGCGGCCGGACGGCAGCTGGGCAACTTCCCACAGGCCTTCAGCCACATCGGCCTGGTCAACACGGCCCTCGCCCTCTTCCGGGAGGAGAAGGCAGGATAGGTCCATGGATCTTGGACTGAAGGACCGGGTGTACGTGGTCACCGGCGCCACGCGCGGGCTCGGCAACGCCGTGGCGCGTGAGCTGGTCGCCGACGGGGCGAAGGTCGTCGTCACCGGGCGGGACGGTGAGCGGACCGCCGACGCGGCGGCCGAACTGGGTCCGGACGCGGTCGGGGTCGCCGTCGACAACGCCGACCCCGCGGCGCCGGCGCAGCTCGTCGCCGCGGCGCGGGAGCACTTCGGCGGCTTCGACGGCATCCTCGTCAGCGTGGGCGGGCCGCCGCCGGGCTTCGTCGCCGACAACACCGACGAGCAGTGGCAGAACGCGTTCGAGTCGGTGTTCCTCGGCGCGGTGCGGCTCGCCCGCACGGCCGCGGCCGAGCTGGAGGCAGGCGGGGTCATCGGGTTCGTGCTGTCGGGCTCGGTGCACGAGCCGATCCCGGGGCTGACCGTCTCCAACGGGCTGCGGCCCGGACTCGCCGGGTTCGCCAAGTCCCTCTCCGACGAGCTGGGCCCCCGGGGCATCCGGGTGGTGGGGCTGCTGCCCGCCCGTATCGACACCGACCGGGTCCGCGAGCTGGACGGGCTGTCGGCGGATCCGGAGGCGACGCGGGCGGCCAACGAGGCGCGGATCCCGATGCGGCGCTACGGCACGCCCGCGGAGTTCGGGCGGACGGCGGCCTTCCTGCTGTCGCCGGCCGCCTCCTATCTGACGGGCATCATGGTCCCGGTGGACGGCGGGGCTCGGCACGGTTTCTGAGCCGTCGGCGGCCTGGACCGCGGACGAGGTCAACTGACCCTTTCGGCGCGGTGCTTGGCGGCACGCAGGCGCACCTCGGCGGGCAGTGACGCAAGGCCCGCCGAGTCGCGGGCGTGGGCCAGGGCCCGGCTCGTGAGCTCGCTCAGCGCCGTCCCCGGTTCCACGTGCGGTTCCAGCAGGAGCCGCACCCGGGTCTCGGGGGCGAGGCGGCGGCCGGTGAGGTGGACGTGGGCCCGCTCCACACCGTCCATGGCGTTCGCCTCACCGCTGAGGACGGACTCCAGCGCCCGGCCGCGCAGCAGGGCACCGGCACCGTCGCCGGTGTCGACGAGGACCTCGGCGAGCCGGCGCCGGCGCAGCACGGCGGTCAGCCACCACAGGGCGAGCACGACGAGCACGGCGAGCACCGCCAGGACAGTCGGCCACCACCAGGCCTCGTCCTGCCAGCGGGTCCGCTCGGCCCGGCTGAGCAGGACGTCGTCGCGTCCGTCGTGGATCCACCAGGACGGGGGCGGCGCGCCGAGCCCGACGGCGAGCACCGAGCCGCCCAGCACGAGCAGGAGCAGCCCCACGATGCCGGTGACCACACGGTTGACGGTTCTCAGCATCCCGGTCACCCCTTCCGCCCGGGCCGCCGGACACGCACCGACAGCCGCGGCGAGCGCCCGAGCCCCAGGCCGCCGACCGCTTCGGTGAGCACCAGGTCCAGGTCGGCGCGTACGTCGTCCAGGTCGCGGAAGTGCGACGTCACCTGTACGTCGCACCGGGTGCGGCGCATCCGCACCCGGACCGACTGCACGCCCGCCACCTCCATGGCCCGGTCGCGCAGGACCAGCGCGGCGGCACCGCGGTGCAGTCCGGCGCGGACGTCGGGATGGGTGCGCCGCATCGGCAGCACGTCACGCAGGCCGGGTGTGGCCGCCAGCGCGATCAGCCACAGGCCGAGCGCTGCGGTGACGCCCGCGCCGAGGAGCACCCGGCTGTCGTCGAGGGGGCGCTGGGCCAGCTGGTCGGCGAGGGTGCGGCGCCACTGCATGCCGGGCCGGCCGGCCCGGACGGAGGCGATGTCGTAGAGGAAGACGCCGGCGGCGCCGAGGAGGAGCAGGGCGACGATCGCCGCGGGAACGCGGCGGGCGGACCAGAAACGGCCGGGCCTGCCGGGCCTGCCGGCCCCGCCGTCCGGCGGCGCGGACGGCGGGTCGTGGTCCGGGACCGCGGCGGACGGCTCGGGTCCGCCGCCCTTGTCCAGGACCGGCAGCCGCTGGGTGGTGCCCTCGCGCTCGCCGTCGTCGAGGGGCTCGCTCATCGCGTCCTCCCCTGTGCCTCGCCGTACGCCGCGGCCAGGTGCAGGCGTTCGACCTGGACGGCGACCTCCGGGACCTCCATGCCCACCAACGCGCCTACCCGCTCCGCCACGTGGCGACGCACGGCATGGCAGCCGGCGCCGATGTCCGTGGGGTAGCCGAGTTCGAGCTGGATGCTGATGCGGGCCGCGTGGTGGCGAACGACGACGGTGGCGTGAGGGCGGCGGGCCTCCTTCGGCAGGGCACCTGCCGCCTCCCGGGCCGCCTGCGCGGCGATCTTCGCCACGACCCGGTCGGCGATCCGCGTGGCGCCGCGCTCTGCCGGGGGCGGGACGACCGGTGCGGTTCGGAGCTCGGTGGCTCCTGTGGTCACGGCCGTCACCGCCGCCGGTCGTCACGGGTGCGGATGCGGAAGAACTCGCCGACCTCCAGGTCACCCTCCAGGAATCGGCCGGCGACGAACCCGACGGCCCCCAGGGCCGCCACCAGCAGGAAGGCGCCGAATCCGCCGAAGTACCCGGCGAAGCCCAGCGCCATCCCGGCGATCAAGCCGACCGCGGCCATGCTCATGGTGCGCTCCCCTCAGTCCGTCCGCGGGTCCGTCCGCGGGTCCGTCCGTGCGCCGGCCCGCAGGTCACTGGAGCCGGGACTCCGGCTCCTCGTCCTCCTCGTCCGGGAGCTTGACGTCGCTCACGGCGATGTTGACCTCGACGACCTCCAGGCCCGTCATCCGCTCCACGGCCGCGATCACGTTCTCCCGCACGGCCCGCGCCACGTCGGAGATCGACACGCCGTAGTCGACGACGATCTCCAGGTCGAGGGCGGTCTGCACCTCGCCGACCTCGACCTTCACGCCCCGGGTGACGGCCTTGGAGCCACCGGGGACCCGGTCGCGGACGGCGCCGAAGGTGCGGGACAGGCCGCTGCCCATGGCGTGAACCCCGACCACGTCCCGTGCGGCCATGCCGGCGATCTTCTCCACCACGCCGTCCGCGATGGTGGTCCGTCCGCGGGCGGCGGGATCTCCACCGCCGCGCCGCGTGGCCTGGGTCCTGCGCGTCCCGGCAGTCTCCGGCCCGTCGTTGTCGTTCTCGGTGTTCCTGGTCCTGCCCCCGGCCGTCGTGTCGGTCATCGCCGTACGTCCCTTTCGGTCGTCGTCTCTTGACCACGTGGTGTTCCTCCGACCACCGTAAGGGCGGTTGCCCGATCGCGCGCCGGAGATGCGGCAGGCTGGAGCAATGACGGCACAGCAGTGGACACAGCAGGTACGGCACCGGCTGGCGCTCGGCAGGCTGGTGCCTCTGGGCGGCCCGCGGGACGGCTCGTGGATCGCGGAGCGGGCGGCCGAGGCCGTGCTGCGGCGCGCCGCGGCCGACGTACCGGGGGTGCTGCTGGGCGGGCTGCGCATCGCGCTCGCCGAACCGGAGCGGGCGTCGGCGCCCGTCGTACCACCCCCGCCGAGCGCCCTGCCGCCCGGCGCGCTGCGGGTGTCGGCGGAGCTGTCGGCGACGGGTGCCGAGCCCCTGCCCGCGGCCACGGCCCGCCTGCGTGCGGCTCTGGGGCGGGCGGCACGGGACCTCGGTCTGACGGTCACGGAGGTGGATCTGCGGGTGACGGCGCTGCTGGACGAGGAGCCCGCGGCGGAGACGGTACGGGTCCCCCCACCTCAGCCGGCCGCGGAGAGCACCGGCACCGACGAGGCGCGCGCCGCCCGGGCGGCCCTGTCGGTCGCGGGGGTGGCGGCGCTGACCGAGGTGCTCGGCCGCGCGGTGCACCTGGAGGAGCAGACCCGGCCGGACGCGCTGCCGAGGAGGTACGTGCGGGTGGAGATCGCCGTGGGCGAGGGACACCGGGCCGTGGAGGTGGCCCGGGAGGTCCGCGCCGCGGTGTCGGCGACCTGGGCGGATCACCCGAACGTGGCGATCCTGGTGACAGCGGTCGGCTGACCGCCGTCACCGGCCCCGGACGTCCGCGGCCGGCGCCGCCTGGATCGGCGGCATCCGGCCGCTCCACGACCGGGCACCGCAAGCCGGAGGCTGGGCCGGTCGGGCGGCCCCGGCCGGCGGATGCCGCGGGGCCGGAGGCGGCCCCGGGCGGGCGTCAGGGCCGGGCAGGCCCCGGCGGTCGGTGGCACGGCCGGCCCGTAACCGCCGCGACGGCCCCGGCGGCCCGCCGGGAACCCGTGCGGCACCGGAGCGGTGGCGGGTCTCAGGCGCGGATCACTCGCCGAGGCCGGCCAGGTCGCGCAGCCGCCTGGCCTGCGCCTGGCGCTCGGCGGCACGCTGCTCGTCGTAGGTGCGTCCCGCGGCGTCGCGGAGGAGCGCCTTGGTCTCGATCACGGCATCCCGGGGCGCGGCCAGCAGGGCGGCGGCGAGGTCCGCGACCGCGCCGTCGAGCTGGCCGGTGGGCACGGCGAGGTTGGCCAGGCCGGAGGCCACCGCCTCCTCGGCCGTGACGAACCGCCCGGTGGCGCAGATCTCCAGCGCGCGGGCGTATCCGACGAGGCCGACCAGCGGGTGCGTGCCGGTGAGGTCCGGGACGAGCCCGAGGCTGGTCTCGCGCATGGCGAACTGGACATCGTCGGCGACGACGCGCAGGTCGCACGCCAGGGCGAGCTGGAAGCCCGCCCCGATGGCATGTCCCTGTACGGCGGCGATGGAGACGAGGTCGCTCCGCCGCCACCAGGTGAAGGCCTCCTGGAAGGAGGCGATCGCCGCGTCCAGGTCGGCGTCGCTGCTGCGTGCGAGGTCGATGAACGACGGCTCGCCCTCGATCCCCTCGGGCGTGAACATCTGCCGGTCCAGGCCCGCGGAGAAGGACATGCCTTCGCCGCGCAGCACGGCGACGCGGACGGAGCCCGGCAGCAGCTGCCCGGCCTCGACGAGCGCCCGCCACATGGCGGGGCTCTGGGCGTTGCGCTTGGCCGGGTTGGTCAGCGTCACCGTGGCGATCGCGTCGTCGACGGTGAGCCGTACGCCGTCCTTGTCGAGCAGGGGAACGAGGTGTTCCGTGTCGGGCTGGGCGGGCGAAGCCATGGTGCGCCTCCGGTGGGTGCGGTCAGCTAAGTGACTGCACAGTAACCACCCGGCCGAGCTGGGTGAACCCCAGCCCCCCGTCCACGGGGGGAGACCGACCGGGTGGCCACCATCGAGGCCGATGGGCCGCCCGGGGAATCAGGCCGTCTGAGCCTTCTTGCCCCGCGTCGCCCCGCCACGCCCTCGGAGCGTGACACCCGACTCACTGAGCATGCGGTGCACAAAGCCATACGAGCGGCCGGTCTCCTCGGCCAACGCCCGGATGCTCGCACCGGCGTCGTACTTCTTCTTCAGGTCTGCCGCGAGCTTGTCGCGCGCGGCGCCGGTCACCCGGCTGCCCTTCTTCAGAGTCTCGGCCACCCGTGCCTCCTCATGGGAAGTGCGCTCTGGTCCCCTCATGATCACCCCTCCGGGGCCCGATGGCCACCCATTCGGCAAGGTCCGTGCGAGAGGGATGTGACGACAGGAGCGCATCCCCACAATCGGAACCTGTGATTCCTGACACTGGTGTACGTACCGCTGAACGGGTCCTTCCGCGAAGTGCCAGGTCAGAGCAGCACGACGGCCGGGCCCCCGAAAGCGGGGAACCCGGCCGCGAAGTGCGTGCAGGACACACCTTGGTACGAGGAGATCTCACACAGATGATGGATCACCGATGGGCCGAATGATCCATACACAGTGGATCATTCATTCGATCAAGCCAGGGCGACGAGATCCGCGTAGTCCGCGCCCCACAGGTCCTCCACGCCGTCCGGCAGCAGGATGATCCGCTCCGGCTGCAGCGCCTCGACCGCGCCCTCGTCGTGGGTGACCAGGACGACGGCACCCTTGTAGGTGCGCAGCGCTCCGAGGATCTCCTCGCGGCTGGCCGGGTCGAGGTTGTTGGTCGGCTCGTCCAGCAGCAGCACGTTCGCCGAGGAGACGACCAGGGTGGCCAGCGCGAGACGGGTCTTCTCGCCGCCGGAGAGGACGCCGGCCGGCTTGTCGACGTCGTCACCGGAGAACAGGAACGAGCCGAGCACCTTGCGCACCTCGACCAGATCCATGTCGGGGGCGGCGGAGCGCATGTTCTCCAGGACCGTACGGTCCGGGTCGAGGGTCTCGTGCTCCTGCGCGTAGTAGCCGGCCTTGAAGCCGTGGCCGGGGATCACCGCACCGGTGTCGGGCTGCTCGACCCCCGCGAGGAGCCGGAGCAGGGTCGTCTTGCCGGCGCCGTTGAGGCCGAGGATGACGACCCGCGAACCCTTGTCGACGGCCAGGTCGACGTCGGTGAAGATCTCCAGGGAGCCGTACGACTTCGACAGGCCCTCCGCCGTCAGCGGGGTCTTGCCGCAGGGCGCGGGCTCGGGGAAGCGGAGCCGGGCGACCTTGTCCTGCTGGCGGATGTCGTCGAGACCGGCGAGGAGCCGCTCCGCGCGGCGGGCCATGTTCTGCGCGGCGACCGTCTTGGTGGCCTTCGCCCGCATCTTGTCGGCCTGGGCGTTGAGCGCCGCGGCCTTCTTCTCGGCGTTGGCGCGCTCGCGCCTGCGGCGCTTCTCGTCGGCTTCCCGCTGCTGCTGGTACAGCTTCCAGCCCATGTTGTAGATGTCGATCGCGGCGCGGTTGGCGTCCAGGTAGAACACCTTGTTGACGACCGTCTCCACCAGGTCGACGTCGTGGGAGATCACGACGAAGCCGCCGCGGTAGGTCTTCAGGTAGTCGCGCAGCCAGACGATCGAGTCGGCGTCGAGGTGGTTGGTCGGCTCGTCCAGCAGCAGCGTGTCCGCGTCGGAGAAGAGGATGCGGGCGAGCTCGATCCGGCGGCGCTGACCGCCGGAGAGGGTGTGCAGCGGCTGGCCGAGCACCCGGTCCGGCAGGTTGAGCGCGGCCGCGATGGTGGCGGCCTCGGCCTCGGCGGAGTACCCGCCCTTGGTGAGGAACTCCGTCTCCTGACGCTCGTACTGCTTGAGGGCCTTCTCCCGGGTGCTGCCCTTGCCGGTGGCGATGCGCTGCTCGTTGTCGCGCATCTTGCGGATCAGCACGTCGAGGCCGCGGGCGGAGAGGATGCGGTCGCGGGCGAGGACGTCCAGGTCGCCGGTGCGGGGGTCCTGCGGGAGGTAGCCGACCTCACCCGACCGGGTGATGGCGCCGGCGGCCGGGATGCCCTCGCCCGCGAGGCACTTGGTGAGCGTGGTCTTGCCGGCGCCGTTGCGGCCGACCAGACCGATGCGGTCGCCCTTGGCGACACGGAAGGAGGCGTTCTCGATGAGGATGCGGGCACCGGCGCGCAGCTCGATACCGGAGGCGGAGATCACGGACAGACTCCAGGGCGATGAAGGGAGGCGGGTGGGCGGCTGAGGGCGTTCCCGCCGTCTAGTGCGCGAGGAGAATGGCCATGCGGCCAGTCTAACGGGGCAGTGCAACCGGTTTTCCCGCGTTCCTGTGTTCGATGCGTCTCCCCCGTTCGGGTGTCGAGTGGGGCCCGGCCCCCGGCGGCGGGTGAGGATGTCCTCGTGGAGTGGTCGTACGCCCGTACGCGGAGGACGGTGCCCGGTGCGGTTCGAGGCCGTGTTCCGCCCGGCCGGAGCCACGAGGCCAGGTCCCGGCGGCCGGACGGAACAGCGGGAGGACAGCCCGGCAGGACGTCGGTCGGTGCCCGAGCCACGACCACCGGAACCTGAGTACCGGCATCGATGTCAGTGCCCGCTGCGACACTGGCGGTGAACCGTGGACCGGGCGGCGTGCCGGGGTTCTCCCGGTGCTCCTCGGCCGCCCGGCGGTGACCTCGATCGAGGGAGTGATGGCTATGGCAGGCGCGAACGGCCGACGTGCGGGCATCAGCCCGACGCTGCTGTACACGGACGCGAAGGCGGCGGTCCGGCAGCTGACTCAGGCCTTCGGGTTCACGGAACTGATGGTGCTCGAGGCGGAGGACGGCTCGGTGACGCACGCCGAGCTGGCGCAGGGCGACGGCGTGGTGATGCTCGGCTCCAAGGGCCGCGGCGGGGTCTTCGACACGGCGATGAAGGACGCGGGCACCGCCGGGGTGTACGTCGTGGTGGACGACGTCGACGCACACCACCGGCGGGCCGTGGAGCACGGCGCGGAGATCCTGATGCCCCCGACGGACCAGGACTACGGATCGCGGGACTACATGGCCCGAGACGTCGAGGGCAACGTCTGGAGCTTCGGGACGTACGTCCCCGGGACGACGTCCGCCTGACTCACCCTCCCGTGTGCACCTGGAAGGCCGCGCGCCGCACGGCCTTGGCCAGCGCCGGGTCCGGGTGGGCCGCGGCGAGCGCGACCAGGACCTGCACGGTCCGGGGGTGGCCGACGGCGCGCACCTCGTTCAGCAGCGCGGGGACGGTCGGCTGGAGCGCGGACTCCAGATGGCGCACCAGCATCGGCGCCTCGCCGTGGTCGGCGACGGCCGCGGCGGTGTCGACCCACAGCCAGGTGGCCTCCTCGCGGGTGAGCGCCTCGTGCGCGTCCTCGGGGTCGACTCCGTCGTGCTCGGCGAGCCACAGCAGGGCGTAGGGCCTCAGGGTGGGCTCGCCGAGGGCGGCGTGCACGTCGGGCTCGGCGGGGGCCCCGACCACGCGGAGCGCCTCGAAGGCGAGGCCCCGCAGCAGGGCGTCCTCACCGCGGGCGGCGTCCAGGAGCTCGGTGACCGCGCTGCCGACGGGGCGGGCGGCGAGCCAGGCGCGGTACTCGGCCCGGGCAGCATTGGGGCGCAGTTGGGCACAGCCGCGGAGCATGTCCTCGGCCGACTGCTCGATGTTGCCCGCGGGGCTCTGCGCGGCGACGCAGATCTGCTCCAGCTTGACCCAGACCGCCCAGCTGCCCAGCGGCGTGAGCGTGGCCTGCCCGTCGCCGTAGGTCAGGGCACCCACGGAGGCGAGCGCGCCCAGCGCCCAGTCCAGCAGCGGCGCCAGCGCGGCACCGGCCGCGGGCTCCGCCGCGTCCGCGACGTCGGCGGGGGCGGGAAAAGAGGCGGTCGGGGGGACCGTCGGCGCGGCCTCGGGGGCGGGCTCCCGGTCCGCCGCGCCGGGCGCGGGTCCCCCGGGGGCCGCTACGGCGAGGGCGGCGGGCGCCGCCGGGCCTGGCTGGGGGTCGTAGAGGACCTCGCAGCGCTCGGTGCGCAGTTCGGTGACCCGCTGACGCAGGAGGTCCAGGAGCTGCTCGACGGGAACGGGACCGGCGGACAGCTGGAGGAAGGAGAGCACCTGCGGCATCGCCGAGACGACCTCGGCGACGCCGGCGGGCTCGTGCTCGGCCGGTTCGGGGTGGGCGAGCGACCAGGCGTCGAAGAGGGCGACCCAGCCGCGCAGCACGGCGCTGTCGTCGCGGTCCCAGGCACGCAGCCGCCAACCGGGGCGGGCACTGTCGCCGTGCACCTCGACGAGGCCGGCCAGGCGGGCGGTGTCCCAGTCGGCGCGGACCTGAGCCGTGGTCAGACCGAGTTGCTCGGCGGCCCGTTCTGCGGTCGCCTCGGAGAGGGTGGCCTTGCCGTCGGCGGTGGCGCCGTTCCGGCCGGGGCCGAGGGCGGCGTCGGCCCAGCGGGCGACGCGCACCGCGCCGGCCAGTCCGGAGCGTGCCATTCCGGCCAGCTCCGCGGGAGCCGGCGTGCCCTCGGGCGGCCGGGGCGCTCGGCGGCGCGGGTGCCGCTGATTCACGGCTCTGGGGACGGCGGCCAGGGGTCGCGGGCGGACGAGTCGAAGCCTGGAGTCGCGCGGGATACGGGACGTCACGGGTGCAGTCTTCCGGTTGACGGTCCGAAAACCCAAACGGAACGTCACGAGGGGGCGACGGGGATGGCCGACGGAAGCGGCCGGGGGTCCGGAAGGCGGGAATCGGCCAGCGGTCCGGGCTGGACCGGAGCCGGGAGGGAGGCCGGGCGGGATCGTAAGCGGAATGAGGTTGACCGGCTCGGATCAGGGGGCGGCCGCGGGTCCCGGACGGACGTCACGGGGGCGTCACATCAACGGGGTCAGGAAGCGGCGCAGGCCCTCCTCGTAGCCGGCCGGATCCTCGTTCCACATGGCGGAGTGCGAGGCGTGCGGGACGACGCGCAGGGTGACGAGGTCGGGACGGCGGGCCGCGAGCCGGCGGGAGTAGCCCCAGGGGGCCACGGTGTCGCCGGGGCCGTGGACGATCAGGGTCGGCACGGAGAGCCGGCCGGGGTCGGCGGCCTCGTCGGTGCGGTCGGCGTGCAGTCCGGTGCGGCCCTGGGCGGCGCGGACCGCGAGCGGGAGCAGCGGGCCGGGGGTGTGCCGGGCCGCGGCCAGGGCACGCAGCGTCGCCTCCCAGCTGAGCACCGGGGAGTCCAGCACCAGCCCGGAGATCCTGTTCCGCAGGCCGGAGTGCGCGGCGGCGCGCAATGCCATGGTGGCACCGGTGGACCAGCCGAGCAGGACCACGCGGCGGGCGTCCTGGCTCTCGGCGTGGCGGATCGCCGCGTCCAGGTCGCGCCACTCGCTGTCACCGAGGTGGTTCAGGCCGTCCGGGGAGCGGGGCGCGCCGAGGTCGCCGCGGTAGGCGAGGGCGAGTACCGGGAGGCGCAGGCGGTGCAGGAAGGCCATGAGGTTCATGGCCTGTTCCCGCGTGGTGCCCAGGCCGTGCACGGCGATGACCCAGGTGTCCCGGGCGCCCGGGACGAACCAGGCGGGCAGCGGGCCGAGTTCGCCGGGGATCTCGACGTCGGCGTGGTGCAGGCCCAGGGCGGCCCGCGGGTCGCCGATGTGCAGGGTGGGGGTGAGCCGCACCCGGTCGCCGGGGGCGAGGGTGCCGTGGGTCACGCGGTCGAGGCGGCGCACCACGGTGTCCGCGGGGTGATCGGCGTCCGTGAGCACCCGGCCGACGATCGCGTGGGCGTGGTCGGCGGTGAGTCCGTAGGTGCCGGGCCGCAGGGAGGCCAGGTCCCGGGTGAGCGTGATCCGGTCGGCGCCCGCGGCGTGCACGGTCAGCCGTGGCTCGGTGGGCAGCGGCCGTCCGGGCGACGCCCTGAGGGCGGCGTCGCTGGCGAGCCGGCCGGCGGCCACGGCGGCGGCCCCGGCACCCATCACGGCGGTGACGGCAGCGGCGGCCGTCGCTGTGGCAGTGCGCACGGATCCAGTGTCGTGGCCCGTCCGGCCTCCGGCCAGTGGAGAGGCGGCCCCGGGTGACGCCCCCTCACCCGCGCTGCCCGTACCCCCGCAGTTTCTCGGCCGTCGCCGCGAGGTCCTCCGGCGTCAGCAGGTGGGGCGTGCGGCCGGGGACCGAGGAGGCCGTCAGCCACAGCCGGCACATCCACTCCAGCTGGGCCGTGCGGTCGTAGGCCTGGTCGAGTGTGGCCCCGTGGGCGACCGTGCCGTGGTTCTGGAGGAGGCAGGCGGTGCGGTCGGCGAGGGCGTGCAGCGTGCCGTCGGCCAGCTCCTGGGTGCCGTAGGTGGCGTAGGGCGCGACCCGGACGGGACCGCCGAGGGCGGCGGCCATGTAGTGCACGAGCGGCAGTTCCGGCACGAGCAGGGAGACGGCGGTCGCGTGCACGGCGTGGGTGTGCACGACGGCGCGGGCGTCGGTGCGGCGGTGGAGGGCGAGGTGCAGGGGCAGCTCGCTGGTCGGGGTGAGCGTGCCGCGCACCTGACGGCCGTCGAGGTCGACCCCGGTGAGGTCGCCCGGGGTGAGCCGGTCGTAGGGCACACCCGAGGGCGTGACCAGCACCACGTCGCCGACGCGCACGGAGACGTTGCCGGAGGTGCCGACGACCAGCCCGTCGGAGACGGTGCGGCGCGCGGTGGCGACGAGCGCCTCCCAGGCGCGCGCCTCCGCCTCGCACGCGCCCGCTGCGGCGTCCTGCGCGCCCTGCCCGTCCCTCTGCTCCTCGGCCATGCCGCGATCCTGCCAGCCCGGTCCGCCGCGCGTCGCCGGACCGGGGCGTCCGGCTCGGGTGGCTCCCGCCACCGGCCGCCGGGGGACGCCCTGCGGGGTGGGCCGGGTCCGGCCGCACGCCGCACACCGACGCAGCCTCCCGGCGCACCCCGGCGCATATGCCGGAGTGCGCCGTGGGGACGAGGCGCCGGGGCAGGACGACGGGGCGCCGGGCGGGGTGACGGGGACGCGGGGCGGGGTGACCAGGATCTCTTCGAGGCCTCCGGCGACGCGCCGCGCGGGCCCGCCCGCGACCCTCGGCCGTGCGGCGCCTGGAACGCCGCTCCGGAACGGAGCCTCCACCCCCTCTTGGAGACACCGCGAATCCGGCCCCAGTTCACCTTCCGTTCACCCGGGTTACCTACGTTCGTCCAGCCAATGACTTCGAACGATTGCCTGGGTAAATGGAAAGCTTCTCGCTGATCCTCGCGATAGTGGTCGTCACCGCTCTCGCGTTCGATTTCACGAACGGTTTCCACGACACCGCCAACGCGATGGCCACGACCATCTCCACCGGTGCTCTCAAGCCCAAGGTCGCGGTGGCCATGTCCGCCGTACTGAACCTTGTCGGCGCTTTTCTCTCCGTCGAGGTCGCCAACACGATCTCCAAGGGTCTCGTCGACGAGACCGGCATCCGTCCCGAGGTCATCTTCGCCGCCCTGGTCGGCGCGATCCTCTGGAACCTGCTGACCTGGCTGGTGGGCCTGCCCTCCAGTTCCTCGCACGCCCTGATGGGCGGCCTCATCGGCGCCACCGTCGCCTCGGCCGGCTTCGGCGCCGTCCACAACGGTGTGCTCGTCACCAAGGTGCTCCTGCCGGCCGTCGCCGCGCCGATCGTGGCCGGCCTCGCTGCACTGTTCGCGACCCGCTTGTCGTACACCGTCGGCAAGAAGGCCGAGGGCAAGGCGGCCGAGAAGGGCTACCGCGCCGGCCAGATCGCCTCCGCCGGCCTGGTCTCCCTGGCGCACGGCACCAACGACGCGCAGAAGACGATGGGCATCATCACCCTCGCTCTGGTCGCCGGCGGCTCCATCGCGCCCGACTCCGACCCTCCCACCTGGGTGATCCTCTCCGCCGGCCTGGCCATCGCGCTCGGCACCTACATCGGCGGCTGGCGCATCATCCGCACCATGGGCAAGGGCCTCACCGAACTGGCGCCGCAGCAGGGCTTCGCCGCCCAGACCAGCGCGGCCACGGCCATCCTGGCCTCCTCCCACCTGGGCTTCTCGCTGTCCACCACGCACGTCGTCTCCGGCTCGGTGATGGGTGCGGGCCTGGGCCGCAAGGGCGGTGTGGTGCGCTGGTCGACCGCGACCCGCATGATCGTGGCCTGGGCGCTGACCCTTCCGGCCGCCGCCCTGGTCGGCGCGCTCGCCGAGAAGGTCACCGGTCTGGGTGACTGGGGCACCGCCGTGGTCGCCGTGTTCCTCGTCAGCTCCAGCGCCGCGATCTGGAAGCTCTCGCGCCGCGAGGTCGTCAACCACAGCAACGTCAACGACGCCGAGGAGCCGGCCGGCGTGGTGACCACCGCCATCGCCGCCGTGACCCCGCCCCCGGCGTCCGTGCCGGTGACCGAGGACCTGTCGGCCACCGTCCCCGCCCCCACGACCGCAGAGTCCGCCCCGGCGGCTCCGCCGGCCGCGGTCTGAGCCGCGCCCACCCAGGCACTCCACCACTCAAGGAAGCAACAGCATGAAGATCGACTGGGCGGCACTCGGTTCCGTCTTCGGCGTCAGCCTCGTGGTGACCGTGGCCCTCGTGGGCGTGTTCACCCTCGGCGTCGTGGGCCTCTCCCTCCGCGAACGGGCCACGGCCCGGGGCGGTTCGGCGGCCCTCGCGGCCACCGGCGCGTACGTGTGCTTCGCGGCGTGCGCGGCGGCCGTGGCGTACGGCATCCATCTGATCGTGGCCTGACCGGCCGGGCCGCTCCGCCCGGCCTCCCGTCCGGCCTCTCCGTCCGCCCTGTCGGGCCCGCCCCACCCGCGGGCCGGGCAGGGCGGACGTCGTCGTCCGCCCCCACGGCCCACGTCCCCACGCTCCCCGCGCCCGGCCGGTGCGAACCCGGCCCGGCACGGGGACCGTCGGCGCGGATGCGGTGTCCGAAGTGCTCCGACAGCCCGACGGCCCCGGAAGCCCGCGCCCCGGCACGCACCGCCCGCCGACGGGAATGTGCCGTGCGACGGGCAGGCACACCGGAGCACCCCGCCCGTCGCCCCTTTCACCACCCGCCGCCGGGCGCGCCCTGCCCGGCGCGCCCACCGCCGCCCGCCCCGCCCGGGCGGCCACCCGGCGTGCCGGGCACGTGCCACCGCGCGCGGGGCGCTCGCCACGCCGGGGTGTGGGCTTCTGCACACTCCCCCCGCGCAGGTCAACGGCAAGTTGACGGCCCTTCGGAGGCCGTGGTGGACTTCCGGAGCCATGTACGGCGGCAGGAGAGGAAGCCGGTGCGAATCCGGCGCGGTCCCGCCACTGTCACCGGGGTGCGAACCCCGGGAGCCAGGAACTCTCACCGCCGGTCTCGTCGAACCAGGGCGCGGACACCCTGAGTGAGGACACATATCGCCATGCTCGGCTGCCGATCGAGGTCCAGTACCAGGCTCACCCCTGCCCCGTGCCCCGCGGCCGGCTGAGCCCATGCGTGCCGAACGCGTCTTCGCGTACGGCGCCGCCGCCGGCCTTCTCGGCGACCTGATTCTCGGCGACCCGCGCCGCGGGCACCCCGTCGCCGCGTTCGGGCGTGGCGCGGCTGCCGTCGAACGCGCCCTGTACCGCGACCACCGCGGCCGGGGAGTACTGCACACCGCCGTGTGCGCCGGGGGCGCCGTCGCGCTGGGTGCCGTCGCCGCGCGCGCCGTGCGCCGCTCCCCCGCCGCCTCCGTCGCACTGACCGCGGTCGCCACCTGGTCCGTCGTCGGCGGCACGTCCCTGGCCCGCGAGGCACGGGCCGTCGGGGCGGCCCTCGCGAGCGGGGACGTCGAGGCGGCCCGCCGGCGGCTGCCCCACCTGTGCGGCCGGGACCCGCAGGCCCTGGACGCCGACGGGATCGCCCGCGCGGTCGTGGAGTCCGTGGCCGAGAACACCTCCGACGCCGTGGTGGGCGCGCTGGTGTGGGGCGCCGCCGCCGGAGTGCCGGGGCTGCTCGGGTTCCGGGCCGTCAACACCCTTGACGCCATGGTGGGCCACCGCTCCCCCCGCTACCGCCGCTACGGCTGGGCCTCCGCCCGGCTCGACGACGTCGCCGGGTGGCCGGGCGCCCGGCTGACCGCCGCACTCGCCGCGCTGGCCGGTCCCGATCCTCGGGGTGCCGTCCGGGCCTGGCGCACCGACGCCTTGGGGCACCCGAGCCCCAACGCCGGTCCCGTGGAGGCCTCCTTCGCCGGCGCACTCGGCGTGCGGCTCGGCGGGACGCTGTCGTACGGGGGGCGCGTGGAGCACCGGCCCGTCCTGAACGCGCCGGGACGCGCCGTCCGCCTGAACGACATCGACCGTGCCGTACGCCTCTCCCGGCGGATCGGCTGGCTCGCGCTCGGCGCCGGCGCCGCCGCGCGCCTCATCGTGAAGGGACACAGCTCATGAACGGCGGTCTCCTCGTCGCCGGTACCACCTCCGACGCCGGCAAGAGCGTCGTCACCGCCGGGATCTGCCGCTGGCTGGTGCGGCAGGGCGTCAAGGTCGCGCCGTTCAAGGCGCAGAACATGTCCCTCAACTCCTTCGTGACGCACGAAGGGGCCGAGATCGGCCGGGCGCAGGCCATGCAGGCGCAGGCATGCCGGGTCGAGCCGACCGCGCTGATGAACCCCGTGCTGCTCAAGCCGGGCGGGGAACAGAGCAGCCAGGTCGTGCTGCTGGGCCGGCCCGTGGGCGAGCTGAGCGCCCGCGGCTACCACGGGGGGCGGCAGCAGAAGCTGCTGGGAACGGTGCTGGAGTGCCTGACCGAGTTGCGGGGCACGTATGACGCGGTGATCTGTGAGGGGGCCGGTTCGCCCGCCGAGATCAATCTGCGGCGGACCGACATCGTCAACATGGGCGTCGCCCGCGCGGCCCGGCTGCCCGTCCTCGTGGTCGGGGACATCGACCGCGGCGGCGTCTTCGCGTCCTTCTTCGGCACCGTCGCGCTGCTGTCACCCGAGGACCAGGAGCTGGTCGCGGGCTTCCTCGTCAACAAGTTCCGCGGCGACGTGTCCTTGCTGGAGCCCGGGCTGGACATGCTCCGCGGCCTCACCGGCCGGGGCACGTACGGCGTGCTGCCGTTCCGGCACGGCCTCGGCATCGACGAGGAGGACGGGCTGAGGGTGTCGCTGCGCGGCACGGTCCGCGAGTCGCGGGTCTCCGCGCCCGTCGGCGAGGACGTGCTGCGCGTCGCCGTCTGCGCGATCCCCCTGATGTCGAACTTCACGGATGTCGACGCGCTCGCCGCCGAACCGGGCGTGGTGGTGCGATTCGTGGACCGGCCCGAGGAACTGGCGGACGCGGACCTGGTGGTGGTGCCCGGGACCCGCGGGACCGTCCGCGCGCTGGACTGGCTGCACGAGCGCGGCCTCGCGGCGGCGATCCGGCGCAGGGCCGCCGAGCACCGCCCCCTCCTGGGCATCTGCGGCGGCTTCCAGATCCTCGCCGAACACATCGAGGACGACGTGGAGAGCCGGCGAGGCCGGGTCGAAGGGCTCGGGATCCTGCCCGTGCGGGTCGAGTTCGCGCCGGGCAAGACCCTCGCCCGGCCCGTCGGCGAGGCCCTCGGCGAGCAGGTCGCCGGGTACGAGATCCACCACGGGGTGGCCGAGGTGCACAGCGGGACGCCCTTCCTGGACGGCTGCCGGGTCGGCCAGACCTGGGGCACCCACTGGCACGGCTCGCTGGAGTCGGACGGGTTCCGGCGCGCCTTCCTGCGCGAGGTCGCCGCGGCCGCCGGCCGCCGGTTCGTGCCGGCACCGGGCACCTCCTTCGCCGCGCTGCGCGAGGAGCAGCTCGACCGGCTCGGCGACCTGATCGAACAGCACGCGGACACGGACGCGCTGTGGCGGCTCATCGAGTCGGGCGCGCCGCAAGGACTGCCTTTCATTCCACCGGGAGCGCCCGCATGAGCACAGTGTTGTTGTTGTCGACCGCCGACACGGACCTGCTGGCGGCTCGCGCCTCGGGTGCGCCGTACCGGATCGGCAATCCCACGCGCGTGGACGTCGCGGAGGAACTCCCCGCGCTGGTCGACGGCGCAGGCATCGCCGTCGTACGGCTGCTGGGCGGCAAGCGGGCCTGGGAGGACGGGCTGGCCGCGTTGAAGGCCTCCGGCGTCCCGACCGTGCTGCTCGGCGGCGAGGCCGTGCCGGACGCGGAGCTGATGGCCGAGTCGAGCGTGCCCGCCGGTGTGGTCGCGGAGGCGCTGAAGTACCTCGTCGAGGGCGGTCCGGCGAACCTGACCGAGCTGGCCCGTTTCCTGTCCGACACCGTGCTGCTGACCGGCGAGGGCTTCGCCGCGCCCCGGCGGATGCCGGAATACGGGGTGCACGGCGACCGCCCCCTGCGGGAGGGCCGGCCCACCGTCGGCGTGCTCTTCTACCGGGCGCACGAGCTGAGCGGCAACACCGCCTTCGTCGACACCCTGTGCGACGCGATCGAGGCGCAGGGTGCCAACGTCCTTCCCGTGTACTGCGGTTCGCTGCGCGGCGCGGACGCCGGGCTGTACGAGATCCTCGGCCGGGCGGACGCTCTGGTCGCCACGGTCCTGGCGGCCGGCGGCACACACGCCTCGCAGGCCTCGGCAGGAGGCGACGAGGAGGCCTGGGACATCGGGGCGCTGGCCGACCTCGACGTGCCGGTGCTGCAGGGCCTGTGCCTCACGTCCTCGCGGGCCGCCTGGGACGCCTCGGACGCCGCCCTGTCCCCGATGGACGCGGCGATGCAGGTCGCGATCCCCGAGTTCGACGGGCGCCTGATCACCGTGCCGTTCTCCTTCAAGGAGCAGGGCCCGGACGACGTACCGGTCTACCGGGCCGACCCCGGGCGCGCCGCACGGGTCGCCGGGATCGCCGTGCGCCACGCCCGGCTGCGGCACAAGCCGAACGCGCAGAAGCGCGTCGCGCTCGTCTTCACCGCCTACCCGACGAAGCACTCGCGCGTCGGAAACGCCGTCGGCCTCGACACGCCCGCCTCGGCGGTACGCGTGCTGGACGCGCTGCGGGACGCCGGGTACCTCGTCGAAGGGCACCCCGACAACGGGGACGAACTGATCCACCGGCTCATCGGGGCCGGCGGCCACGACGTGGAGTGGCTGACCGAGGAACAGCTGGCCGCCGCGCCCGCGCGGGTGCCGCTCGCCGACTACCGGGCCTGGTTCGGCACGCTCGACCCCGAGCTGCGCGAGGCGATGGTGGAGGCGTGGGGCGAGCCGCCGGGCAGCCTGTACGTGGACGGCGACGACATCGTGCTCGCCTCGCTGCGCTTCGGGAACGTCGTGGTCATGATCCAGCCGCCGCGCGGCTTCGGGGAGAACCCGATCGCGATCTACCACGACCCGGACATGCCGCCGTCGCACCACTACATGGCCGCCTACCGGTGGCTGGAGAACTCCTTCGGCGCCGACGCGGTCGTCCACATGGGCAAGCACGGCACGATGGAGTGGCTGCCGGGCAAGGGCCTCGGCCTGAGCGGGGGGTGCGCTCCGGACGCGGTCCTCGGAGACCTGCCGCTGGTCTATCCGTTCATCGTCAACGACCCCGGTGAGGGCACGCAGGCCAAGCGGCGCGGGCACGCGACGGTCGTGGACCATCTGGTGCCTCCGATGGCGCGCGCCGACACCTACGGGGACCTGGCGAAGCTGGAGCAGTTGCTGGACGAGTACGCGCTCGTCAGCGACCTGGATCCGGGGAAGGCGCCGGCGGTCCGCAGCCAGATCTGGACCCTGGTGCGGGCTGCCGAACTCCACCACGACCTGCATGTCGACGAGCAGCCGGACGACGACGCGTTCGACGAGTTCGTCATGCACATCGACGGCTATCTGTGCGAGATCAAGGACGTGCAGATCCGGGACGGACTGCACGTCCTGGGCGGCGGGCCGGTCGGCGGGCCCCGCGTGAACCTGGTACTGGCCGTGCTGCGGGCCTCCCAGGTGTGGGGCGGGCAGGCTGACGCCCTGCCGGGGCTGCGGGCGGCCCTCGCCGCTCACTTCGGACTGGTCGAGAAGGAGTTGCTGGCCGAACCGGGGGCTCCGGTGAAGGTGCCGGTGGAGCTCACGGACCTGGTCGCGGGTCCCTCGCGCACGGCCTCCGACGCCGTCGACCTGCTGGAGCAGCTGTGCCGGCGGATCGCGGAGGGGATGGAGGAGCGCGCCTGGGCGGTGGCGGAGGCGGCGCCGCTGGTGCGCGAGGTGCTCGGGGTCGAACTCCCCGACGCCGTGGCCGTGCTGGAGTTCGCGTGCACCGAGGTCGTGCCCCGGCTGGCCCGGACCAGCGACGAGATCGGGCACATCCTGCGGGCGCTGCGCGGGGGTTACGTCCCGGCCGGGCCCTCGGGTTCGCCGACCCGCGGGCTCGTCAACGTCCTGCCGACCGGGCGGAACTTCTACTCCGTCGACCCCAAGGCGATCCCGTCGCGTCTGAGCTGGGAGGTCGGGCAGTCGCTCGCCGACTCGCTGGTGCAGCGGTACCTGCAGGACACGGGCGAGTATCCGCAGTCGGTCGGGCTGACGGTGTGGGGGACGTCGGCCATGCGGACACAGGGCGACGACATCGCCGAGATCCTGGCGCTGCTGGGGTGCCGGCCGGTGTGGGACGACGCGTCGCGGCGGGTGACCGGGTTCGAGGTGATCCCCCCGGAGGAGCTGGGGCGGCCCCGCATCGACGTGACCGTGCGGATCTCCGGGTTCTTCCGGGACGCGTTCCCGCACGTGGTCGGTCTGCTCGACGACGCGGTGCGGGCGGTGGCCGAACTGGACGAGCCGGCCGACGCGAACTTCGTGAAGGCCCACGCCGACGAGGACACCGCCGAGCACGGCGACCGGCGCCGGGCGACGGCCCGGATCTTCGGCTCCAAGCCGGGTGCCTACGGCGCGGGTCTGCTGCCGCTGATCGACGCCCGCAACTGGCGGTCGGACGCCGACCTCGCGGAGGTGTACGCCGTCTGGGGCGGCTACGCCTACGGCCGCGGGCTGGACGGACGGGCGGCGCGGGGCGACATGGAGACGGCGTTCCGGCGGATCGCGGTGGCGGCGAAGAACGTCGACACCAGGGAGCACGACATCGCCGATGCGGACGACTACTTCCAGTACCACGGCGGCATGGTCGCGATGGTGCGGCATCTGACCGGAGCCAACCCCGAGGCGTACGTGGGGGATTCGGCGGTGCCCGACCAGGTGCGGACGCGGACGCTGGGCGAGGAGACGCACCGGGTGTTCCGGGCCCGGGTCGTCAATCCGCGCTGGATGGAGGCCATGCGGCGGCACGGCTACAAGGGTGCCTTCGAGATGGCGGCCACCGTGGACTACCTGTTCGGGTACGACGCGACGGCCGGCGTGGTCGACGACTGGATGTACGAGAAGCTGAGCGCGGAGTACGTCTTCTCGCCCGAGAACCAGGACTTCATGCGGAAGTCCAACCCGTGGGCGCTGCGGGGGATCACCGAGCGCCTGCTGGAAGCGGCGGACCGCGGCCTGTGGGCTGAGCCGGATCAGGAGACCCTGGACCGGCTCCGGGCGACCTACCTCGAACTCGAGGGAGACCTGGAGGGGGACGGATGATCCGCCTCCTGACCTTCGCGGCGCCGGGCCCCGGGCTGCCGCCCGGGCATGAACCATCCGAAGGAGTGATCACCGCGTGAGCAGGCCCTATCCGTTCACCGCCGTCGTCGGCCAGGACGACCTGCGTCTGGCACTGCTCCTGAACGCGGTCAGTCCCGCCGTGGGCGGGGTGCTGGTCCGAGGCGAGAAGGGGACCGCGAAGAGCACCGCGGTCCGGGCGCTGTCCGCGCTGCTGCCCGAGGTGGGCGTGGTGCCGGGCTGCCGTTTCTCCTGCGACCCGGCCGCCCCCGACCCGGCGTGTCCGGACGGGCCGCACGAGCCCGGCGAAGGGTCGGCGCGTCCGGCCCGCATGGTCGAACTCCCCGTCGGCGCCTCCGAGGACCGGCTGGTGGGCGCCCTCGACATCGAGCGGGCGCTCGCCGAGGGCGTGAAGGCCTTCGAACCGGGCCTGCTGGCCGCCGCCCATCGCGGGATCCTCTACGTCGACGAGGTGAACCTGCTCCACGACCACCTCGTCGACCTGCTGCTGGACGCGGCCGCGATGGGCGCCTCGTACGTCGAGCGCGAGGGTGTCTCCGTACGGCACGCGGCGCGCTTCCTGCTCGTCGGGACCATGAACCCGGAGGAAGGCGAACTCAGGCCCCAGCTCCTGGACCGCTTCGGGCTGACCGTCGAGGTGGCCGCCTCGCGGGAGCCCGACCAGCGGGTCGAGGTGGTGCGGCGGCGGCTCGCCTACGACGACGACCCCGCCGGGTTCACCGCCCAGTGGGCGCAGGAGGAGAGCGCCGTACGGGCTCGGATCGTGGCGGCGCGTGAGCTGCTGCCGTCCGTGCGGCTGGGCGACGGGGCGTTGCGGCAGATCGCGGCGACATGCGCGGCTTTCGAAGTGGACGGCATGCGGGCCGACATCGTGATGGCGCGGACCGCCACCGCGCTGGCCGCGTGGGCCGGGCGCACGGACGTACTGGCCGAGGACGTACGGCAGGCGGCGCTGCTGGCACTGCCGCACCGGCGCCGGCGGAACCCCTTCGACGCGCCCGGACTGGACGAGGACACGCTCGACCGGACGCTGGAGGAGTTCTCCGGCGACGACGACCCCGACCCTGATCCCGACGGCGGGCCCGGCGGAGGCGGTGGGCAGCCGTCGCCCGACGAAGGACCGCAGGGCGGGGACGCGGGCGCGCGGCCCGAGGCCGGTGAAGGCGGCGAGCCGCAGGCCTCCGGGAGTGCGGAGCAGTCCGCCGTGCGGGCCGCCGAGCCGTTCCGGACGAAGGCGCTGAGCGTGCCCGGCATCGGCCAGGGCGCCGCCGGGCGGCGCTCGCGGGCGCGGACCGAGCACGGGCGCACGACCGGGGCCCGGCGGTCGCGCGGGACGCTGACGAAGCTGCATCTGGCGGCGACCGTGCAGGCCGCCGCACCCCACCAGCGGGCGCGCGGGCGGACCGGGCCGGGGCTTCTCCTGCGTCGTGACGACCTCAGGCAGGCGGTGCGGGAGGGCCGCGAATCCAACCTCGTCCTCTTCGTGGTCGACGCCTCCGGGTCGATGGCGGCGCGGCAGCGGATGGGCGCGGTGAAGGGTGCCGTGCTGTCCCTGCTGCTCGACGCGTACCAGCGGCGGGACAAGGTGGGGCTGGTGACCTTCCGGGGCTCCGGCGCCGAGGTGGCGCTGCCGCCGACCTCGTCCGTGGACACCGCCGCCGCACGGCTCGCATCGCTGCCGACCGGTGGGCGTACTCCGCTGGCGGCCGGGCTGCTCAAGGCGCACGAGGTGCTGCGGGTGGAGCGGTTGCGGGACGCGGCGCGCCGGGCGCTGGTCGTCGTGGTGACCGACGGGCGGGCCACGGGTGGGCCGGAGCCGCTGCTGCTCGCCGCGAAGGCGGCCGGGCTGTTCGCGGCCGACGAGGTCGCCTCGGTGGTCGTGGACTGCGAGTCCGGGCCGGTGCGGCTGGGGCTCGCGGGGAAGCTCGCGGGTGAGCTGGGCGGAACGGTCGTGACACTGGACGAGCTGCGGGCGGACCGCATCGCCGGGCTGGTGAAGGACGTGCAGGGCAGCAGGAGCAGGAGGGCCGCGTAATGCCTCAGGGACAGCCGAGCGTCATCCCGGACGACGGGCTGACGACCCGTCAGCGGAGGAACCGGCCGCTCGTCGTCGTGCACACGGGGATCGGGAAGGGCAAGTCGACCGCCGCCTTCGGGCTGGCGCTGCGCGCCTGGAACCAGGGGTGGCCGATCGGGGTGTTCCAGTTCGTCAAGTCGGCCAAGTGGAAGGTCGGCGAGGAGAACGCGCTGCGTGTCCTCGGCGCCTCCGGCGAGGGCGGCACGGTCGACTGGCACAAGATGGGCGAGGGCTGGTCGTGGGTCCAGCGCGATGCCCAGATGGACAACGAGGAGAAGGCCCGCGAGGGCTGGGAGCAGGTCAAGCGGGACCTGGCGGCCGAGACGTACCGGCTCTACGTCCTCGACGAGTTCGCGTACCCGATGCACTGGGGCTGGGTGGACACCGACGAGGTCGTCGAGGTGCTCCGCGACCGGCCGGGGACCCAGCACGTGGTGATCACCGGGCGGAACGCTCCGGAGAAGCTCCTCGACCTCGCCGACCTCGTCACCGACATGTCGAAGGTCAAGCACCCGATGGACGCCGGCCAGAAGGGCCAGAGAGGCATCGAGTGGTGACGTCCCCGTCCGTGCCCCGGCTGGTGATCGCCGCGCCGTGTTCGGGCAGCGGCAAGACCACCGTGGCCACGGGGTTGATGGCCGCTCTCGCCGGGCGGGGACTGAGGGTGTCCCCGCACAAGGTCGGGCCGGACTACATCGACCCCGGGTACCACGCGCTGGCCACCGGGCGGACGGGCCGCAACCTGGACGCCTACCTGTGCGGGCCGGAGCTGGTCGCCCCGCTGTTCCTGCACGGGGCACGGGGCTGCGACCTGGCCGTGGTCGAGGGCGTGACGGGGCTGTTCGACGGCGCCGCCGGGCAGGGCGAGCTGGCGTCCACCGCCCATGTCGCGAAACTTCTGCGGGCGCCGGTCGTCCTGGTCGTGGACGCGTCCTCGCAGTCGCGGTCGGTGGCGGCGCTGGTACACGGGTTCGCCTCCTGGGATCCGCAGGTGCGGATCGGGGGCGTGATCCTGAACAAGGTCGCCTCCGACCGGCACGAGGCGCTGCTGCGGGAGGCGCTGGAGTCGTCCGGAGTGCCGGTGCTCGGTGCCCTGCGCCGGACGGCGCAGATCGACACGCCCTCCCGCCACCTCGGGCTGGTGCCGGTCGCCGAGCGGCGGTCCGCGGCGGTGGAGGCCGTCGCGGCGATGGCCGCGCAGGTCGCCGACGGCTGCGACCTGGAGGCGCTGGCGGCGCTGGCGCGCGGCGCGGGCCCGCTGCCGGATGCGGCCTGGGACGCGGCGGAGGCCGTCGCCGCGGCCGGCCCCGGCGATCCCCCGCGGCCGGCCGGGGCGCCGGCGGGGTCCCCATCGGCGCGGCCGGTGGTCGCGGTGGCCGGCGGGGAGGCGTTCACCTTCTCCTACGCCGAGCACGCCGAACTGCTCGCCGCCGCCGGCGCCGAGGTCGCCGTCTTCGATCCGCTGCGGGACGAGCGGCTTCCCGAGGGCACCGCCGGCCTGGTCGTGGGCGGTGGCTTCCCCGAGGTGCACGCCGCCGGGCTGTCGGCCAACGAGCCGCTGCGCGGCCGGGTCGCCGAACTGGCGCTGAGCGGCGCGCCGGTCGCCGCCGAGTGCGCGGGACTGCTGTACCTGTGCCGGGAGCTGGACGGGCAGCCGCTGTGCGGGGTGCTCGACGCGACCGCTCGCATGAGCGAGCGGCTCACCCTCGGCTACCGGGACGCGGTCGCCGTCGGCGACAGCTCGCTGGCGGCCGCGGGCACGCGGATGCGCGGGCACGAGTTCCATCGCACGGTCGTGGAGCCGGACGCCGGGTCGGATCCCGCCTGGGGGCTCAGCGTCCCCGTGCGGCGGGTCGAGGGTTTCGTACAGCGCGGTGTGCACGCGAGCTATCTGCACACGCACTGGGCATCCGCGCCCGGTGTCGCCCGTCGGTTCGTGGAGAGGTGCCGGACGTCATGAGCAGCAGGCTGATCGGTGTCGGGGTCGGACCCGGCGACCCGGAGCTGGTGACCGTGAAGGGGGTCAACGCGCTGCGGGCGGCCGCGGTCGTGGTGGTGCCGGTGATGGACAGCGGCGAGCGGGGGCGGGCCGAGGCGACCGTGCTGCACCACGTGCCCGCCGGCAACGTGGTCCGGGTGGTGTTCGCACTGAACGAGCGCACCGACCGGGCGCGCCGGGAGGCCGCGTGGGACGCGGCGGGCCGCCGGGTCGCGGAGCTGCTGCGGGAGCACGGCACGGTCGCGTTCGCCACCATCGGCGACCCCAACGTGTACTCGACGTTCACCTATCTCGCGCAGACCGTCGCCGGCCTGGTGCCGGGCACGGCCGTGGAGACGGTGCCGGGTGTCACCGCCATGCAGGACCTGGCGGCCCGCTCGGGTGCGGTACTGACCGAGGGGACGGAACCGCTCACGCTGGTGCCGGTGACCGCCGGGACGGCCGTACTGGAGGAGGCGCTGCGCGGTCCGGGCACGGTCGTGGCGTACAAGTTCGGGCGGCAGGCCGCCGAGGTGGCCCGGGCCCTGCGGGAGACCGGGCGGATCGGTGATGCCGTGTGGGGGTCGGCGCTGGGGCTGCCGGAGGAGTCCATCCGCCCTGCCGCCGACATCGACGGGGCCGCGCTGCCGTACCTGTCGACGCTCCTCGCGCCGCCGCGGCGCGACGGCGGACGGGGCGGCAAGCTGTGACGCCGCCCGGGTCAGCCGGCGATGCCGACCACCAGCCAGATGAACGCCGCGCCCGAGACCGTGCACAGCAGGGTCGACAGGGCGGGGTGGTCGTGGTGCGCCTCGGGCAGGATCTCGGCCGCGGCGAGGTAGAGCAGCACGCCGCCGAACAGACCGAGGTAGCCGCCGAGCAGGCCCTCGGGGATGGCGACGAACGCCGCCGCGGCGGCCCCGGCGACGGGCGCGACGGCGTCCGCGACGAGCATCGCCACCGCTTTGCGGCGGGCATTGCCGTACAGGCTGGTGAGGGTGAAGGTGTTGAAGCCGTCCGCGAAGTCGTGGGCGATCACCGCGAGCGCGACCGCCGTTCCCATCCCGCTGCCGACCTGGAAGGACGCGCCGATGGCCACCCCGTCCATGGCGCTGTGCCCCACCATGGCCGCGGCGGCCGTCAGGCCCACCTCGGGCGCCCGGTGGGAGTGCTCTCCGGCGCCGTGCGCGGCACGGCGGGCGGCGAGCAGGCGTTCCACCAGATGGGCCAGCAGGAAGCCCGCCACGAACAGCAGGAGCGCCGCCGGGACGCCGTAGACCTCGGTGCCCGCCGCTCTGAGGGCCTCGGGCAGCAGATCCAGGCCGACCACGCCCAGCATCAGCCCGCCGGCCAGTCCCAGTACCAGATGGCGGCGGTCGGTCACCCGCTGCGCCGTCCAGCCGCCGACCAGCGTCATCAGGAACGCGCCCAGCGCGACGAAGACCGCCATGGGCCTTTGCTACCGGATCAGCGGTCCTTCGCGCACCCCGGCGGCCGTTCCCGCACCCGCGTCCCGCTCACGCACTGAAGCCACGTACCGACTCGCAGGAGGACCGATTCCCATGGCCGATGCCCCCACCGGCAAGGTGACCTTCGTCGGTGCCGGCCCCGGCGCCGCCGATCTGCTGACGTTCCGTGCCGCGCGCGCCATCGCCGAGGCCGACGTCGTGATCTGGGCGGCGAGCCTGGTCCAGGAGGAGGTCCTGCAGCACGCGCGCGCGGACGCGGAGATCCTCGACTCGGCCGTCATGCCGCTGGAGGACGTCGTCGCCGTGTACCGGCGGGCGCACGCCGGGGGCCTGAAGGTGGCCCGGATCCACTCCGGCGATCCCGCGCTGTGGGGCGGCACGCAGGAGCAGGTCGACCGGTGCCACGAGATCGGCATCGCGACGGAGATCGTGCCGGGCGTCTCCTCCTTCTCCGCCGTGGCCGCGCTCGCGCAACGCGAGCTGACGATCCCGGAGGTCGCGCAGTCGGTCGTCCTCACCCGGCTGGGCGGCGGCAAGACCCCGATGCCGCCCGGGGAGGAGGTGCGGGAGTTCGCCCGGCACGGCACGACCATGGCGGTGTTCCTGTCGGCGGCGCGCAGCGGGCAGTTGGTGCGGGAGCTGCTGGAGGGCGGCTACCCGACCTCGACGCCGGTCGTCGTCGCCCATCAGGCGACGTGGCCGGAGGAGCTCGTCGTGACGTGCACGATCGGGACACTGGAGGAGACGGTCAAGGAGCACCGCCTCTGGAAGCACACCCTGTTCCTGGTCGGGCCGGCGCTGGACGCGCGCGGCACGCGCTCGCACCTGTACCACCCGGGCCACTTCCACGGGCACCGCAGGGCCGACCCCGAGGCGCGCCGGGCCCTGCGCGAGCGGGGGGCGAGCACGTGATCACCGTCATCGGGACGGGGACGGGCGCGCCGGCCGCCGAGGTGCCGGCCGGGACCGCGCTGGTCGTGGGCGGGCGGCGGCACCTGGACGCCGCCCGGCTGCCCGACGGCGTGGAGCGGATCGTCCTCGGCCCGCTGGCGCCCGCCCTCGACGCCGTCGCACGGCACCTGGACCGTGGGGACCGGGTCGTCGTGCTGGCCTCCGGCGACCCGGGGTTCTTCGGGATCGTCCGGGTGCTCGCCGAGCGGTTCGGGCCCGGGGCGGTCGAGGTGCGTCCCGGGGTGTCGTCCGTCGCCACCGCCTTCGCACGGCTGGGGCTGACCTGGGACGACGCGGTGGTGGTGAGCGCCCACGGGCGGGAGCCGCGCACCGCGGTCAACGTGTGCCGGGCGTTTGGGAAGGTGGCGGTGCTGACCGGCCCCGGTGCCGGGCCGGCCGAACTGGGCGCCGCCCTGAGGGGGTACGACCGGGTCCTCGTGGTCGCCTCCGCGCTCGGCTCGCCCGGGGAGCGGGTGGAGCGGGTGACGCCGGCCGAGGCTGCGTCGCGGGACTGGGGGCCCGCGGTGAACGTCGTGCTGTGCTTGGACGAGGCACGGGCCGTGGGCGCCGTGCGGACCGTCGCGGGTGGGCTCGGGGGGCCGGCCGGATGGGCGCTGCCCGAGGGCTCCTTCACCCACCGCGACTCGATGATCACCAAGTTCGAGGTGCGTGCGCTGGCCCTGGCCCGGCTCGGGCCGCGCCCCGGCGACCTGGTGTGGGACGTCGGCGCGGGCTCCGGCTCGGTGGCGGTGGAGTGCGCGCGGCTCGGGGCGGCGGTGACCGCCGTGGAGAGGTCCGCGGACGGTGTGGCGCGGGTCCGCGCCAACGCCGCCGCGCACGGCGTCGACGTGCACGTGGTGCACGGGGCGGCGCCGGCGGCGCTGTCCGGCCTCGACGCCCCCGACGCGGTGTTCGTCGGGGGCGGCGGGCGCGGCTTGCCGGCCGTGGTCACCGCGTGCGCGCAGCGGGCCCGCCGGACGGTGGTCGTCGCGATGGCCGCGCTGGACCGGGTGCCGGCGGCCCGGGCGGCGCTCACGGACGCCGGGTTCGTCTGCGAGGGCGTACTGCTGCAGTCGTCGCGGATGGCGCCGCTGCCGGGGGACGTGTCCCGGCTCGCGGCCACCAATCCCGTATTCCTGCTGTGGGGCGTCCGGCCCCCGGCAGCCGCTGAAGAAGGAGTTGCCCAGTGATCGGCCTGATTTCCGCCACCGCGGCGGGAGCCACGGCACGGGACCGGCTGGCCTCGGCGTGGCCGGACCGCACCCGGGTCTACGAGGGTCCCGTCGCCGACGCCGTACGGCGGGCGTTCACCGAGTGCGAGGAGCTGGTCTGCTTCCTGGCCACCGGTGCGGTCGTCCGGCTCGTGGCACCGCTGCTGGTCGGCAAGACGACCGACGCGGGTGTGGTGTGCGTCGACGAGGCCGCCCGGTACGCGGTACCGGTGCTGGGCGGGCACGGCGGCGGCGCCAACGACCTGGCCCGCGCGGTGGGCGAGGTACTGGGCGCCGAGCCGGTGGTGACGACCGCGACGGACGCCGTGGGCATCGCGGGCCTGGACACGCTCGGGTTCCCGGCCGAGGGCGCCGTCGCCGCGGTGACGCGGGCGCTGCTCGACAGCGAGCCGGTGGCACTCACCGCCGAGGTGCCGTGGCCGCTGCCGCCGCTGCCCGTGGCCGAGCGGGGCGCGTACGCCGTCCGGGTCACCGATCGCGCGGTCGAGCCCGGGGAGCGCGAGGTGCTGCTGCGCCCGCCGTCCCTGGTCGTGGGCGTGGGTGCGTCCCGGGGCGCGCCCGAGGAGGAGGTGCTGGGGCTGGTCGCGGACGCCCTGCGGGAGGCGGGGCTGTCGGCCCGGTCGGTCGCCGAGCTCGCCACCGTCGACGCCAAGGCCGGCGAGCCGGGCATCGTGCGGGCCGCCGAGCGGCTCGGTGTGCCCGTGGTGACGTACTCCGCCGAGGAGTTGGCGGCCGTGGCGGTGCCGAACCCGTCCGGCGCGCCGCTCGCCGCGGTCGGTACGCCGTCCGTCGCCGAGGCCGCGGCGCTCGTCCGCGGCGGTGAACTCCTCGTCCCCAAGCGGAAGTCGGAGCGCGCCGACGGGACGCCCGCGATGGCGACCTGCGCCGTCGTCCGGCGTCCGGGGCGCGGCCGGCTCGCCGTCGTCGGGCTCGGTCCGGGCGCCCGGGACCTGCTCACGCCGCGTGCGAAGGCCGAACTGCAGCGCGCCTCGGTGCTGGTGGGGCTCGACCAGTACGTCGACCAGATCCGCGACCTGCTGCGGCCGGGCACCCGGATCCTGGAGTCGGGGCTGGGCGCGGAGGAGGAGCGGGCGCGCACCGCGGTCGCGGAGGCCCGGCGCGGGCACGCGGTCGCGTTGATCGGCAGCGGGGACGCCGGGGTGTACGCCATGGCCTCGCCCGCGCTGGCGGAGGCCTCCGAGGACATCGACGTGGTCGGCGTGCCGGGGGTGACGGCGGCGCTCGCGGCGGCGGCGATCCTCGGGGCGCCGCTCGGCCACGACCACGTGTCGATCAGCCTCTCCGACCTGCACACCCCGTGGGAGGTCATCGAGCGACGGGTGCAGGCCGCCGCCGCGGCCGACATCGTCGTGACCTTCTACAACCCGCGGTCGCGGGGCCGTGACTGGCAGTTGCCGAAGGCGCTCGCGATCCTGGCCGGGCACCGTGCCCCGGGCACGCCCGTCGGTGTGGTGCGCAACGCCTCGCGGCCCGACGAGTCCGCCCGCCTGACGACGCTGGGCGCGCTGGACCCGGCGACGGTCGACATGATGACGGTGGTCACCGTGGGCAACACGGCGACCCGTGAGATCGCGGGACGCATGGTCACCCCGCGCGGCTACCGCTGGCAGGAGAACACCCCGGAGGTCGCCCGGTGAACCGTGTCGTCCACCCCATCGAGCAGGAGTCGTTCCGCCGGCTGCGGGCCCGCCTGGACACCTCGCACCTGCCCGCGCTGACCCGGGCGGTGGTGGAGCGGGTCATCCACTCCGCGGCCGACCTGGAGTATGCGGGCGACCTCGTCACGGACGAGGCCGACCTGGTCCGGGCGCATGCGGCGCTGCACGCCGGGGCGCCCGTCGTCGTGGACGTGGAGATGGTCGCGGCCGGGATCACCCGGCGCGACACCGTGTGCCGGCTCAGGGACGCGAGGTCCGGTCCGGGACTGACGCGTTCGGCGCACGCCGTACGGCTCGCCTACGAGGACGTCGGGCCCGGCGCCCTGTGGGTGATCGGCTGTGCGCCGACCGCTCTGGAGGAACTGCTCACCCTCGACGCCGACCCGGCCCTCGTGATCGGTCTGCCCGTCGGTTTCGTCGGCGCGGCCGAGTCCAAGGCCGCGTTGCGCGACAGCGGGCTGCCCGCGGTGAGCAACGTGTCCGAGAAGGGCGGGTCCGCGGTCGCCGCGGCCGCCCTCAACGCCCTGCTGTACCACCCTGTTTCTGCTGAGGAGAATCCGTCGTGACCACCCCGCCGCCCGCCCTGCTCGTCGCCGGACACGGCACCCGGGACGACGCAGGAGCCGAGGCCTTCCGTGCCTTCGTCCGCGAGCTGGGCCGCCGCCACCCCGAACTGCCCGTCGCGGGCGGCTTCATCGAGCTGTCGCCGCCGCCGCTGGGCGAGGCGGTCGCGGAGCTGGTGGAGCGAGGAGCCCGGCGGTTCGCCGCCGTACCGCTGATGCTGGTGTCCGCCGGGCACGCCAAGGGCGACATCCCGGCGGCGCTGGCCCGCGAGAAGGAACGGCACCCGGGGATCTCGTACGCCTACGGCCGCCCGCTGGGGCCGCACCCCTCGCTGCTGTCGGTGCTGGAGCGCAGGCTGGAGGAGGTGCTGGGCGGGGCTGGGCAGGCGCCGGAGGACCGCGCGGAGGTGACCGTGCTGCTGGTGGGGCGGGGCTCGACCGACCCCGACGCCAACGCCGAGGTGTTCAAGGCGGCGCGGCTGCTGTGGGAGGGCCGTGGATACGCCGGCGTGGAGACGGCCTTCGTGTCGCTGGCGGCGCCTGACGTGCCGAGCGGTCTGGACCGGTGCCTGAAGCTGGGAGCGCGGCGGATCGTGGTGCTGCCGTACTTCCTGTTCACCGGCATCCTGCCCGACCGGGTGCGCGAGCAGACCGCGCGGTGGGCCGCCGCGCACCCGGGGGTCGACGTGCGGTCGGCGGACGTCATCGGGCCGGAGCCGGAGCTGCTCGACCTGGTGATGGAGCGGTACCGGGAAGCCGTCGAGGGCGACCTGCGGATGAACTGCGACTCGTGCGTGTACCGGATCGCGCTGCCCGGCTTCGAGGACAAGGTCGGCTCGCCGCAGCAGCCGCACTTCCACCCGGACGACGACGGCCACCACCACGGGCACGGGCACCATCACCACCCCGGTGGGCACGCGCATGCCCACTGAGCACGATCTGCGGCACCACGGCGACGCCGAGGTGCGGGACGACGGTGCGCGGCTGACCGACCTGGCCGTGAACGTGCGGGCGGACACCCCGCCCGGGTGGCTGCGGGAGCGGATCGCGGGTTCGCTGAGCGGGCTGGCGGCCTACCCGGACGGGCGGGCGGCGCGGGCTGCGGTGGCGGAGCGGCACGGGCTGCCGGTGGAGCGCGTGCTGCTGACGGCGGGCGCGGCGGAGGCGTTCGTGCTGCTGGCGCGGGCGGCGAAGGTGCGGCGGCCGGTGGTGGTGCATCCGCAGTTCACCGAGCCCGAGGCCGCGCTGCGCGACGCCGGGCACAGCGTCGACCGGGTGCTGTTGCGGGAGGCGGACGGCTTCCGGCTGGATCCGGCCGCCGTGCCCGAGGAGGCCGACCTCGTGGTGATCGGCAATCCGACCAACCCGACGTCGGTGCTGCACCCGGCCGGGGCCGTGGCGCGGCTCGCGCGCCCCGGGCGTCTCCTCGTCGTCGACGAGGCGTTCATGGACGCCGTGCCGGGTGAGCGGGAGGCGCTGGCGGGGCGGACCGACGTGCCGGGGCTGGTGGTGCTGCGCAGTCTCACCAAGACGTGGGGGCTGGCCGGGCTGCGCATCGGCTACGTGCTGGCCGCGCCGGAGACGATCGCCGAACTGGAGCGGGCCCAGCCGCTGTGGCCGGTGTCCGCACCGGCGCTGGCCGCGGCGCAGGCCTGCGTGGAACCGGCGGCGCTGGCGGAGGCCGGGCACGCGGCGCACCGCATCGCCGCGGACCGGGCGCACCTGGTGGCCGGGCTGTCGGGGCTGGCCGGGAGCGGGCTGCGGGTCGTGACGCCGGCCGAGGGGCCGTTCGTGCTGGTGCGGGTACCGGAGGCGGCGGGAGTGCGGCGGCGGCTGCGGGCGGGCGGGTACGCGGTCCGCCGGGGGGACACGTTCCCCGGGCTCGACGAGCAGTGGCTGCGGGTCGCCGTGCGGGACCGGGCGACGGTGGACGGGTTCCTGGAGGCGCTGCGGTCGGTCCTCAACTGACCTCCGCCCCCGGCAGTTCGGTCCCCGTCCCCACCGACCCGTCGGGGGGCGGCGCCCGACGTCCGAGGTCCGGCGCCCGGCTCGTCCGGGCGCCGGACCTCGGGTGTCCCGGGGGTCAGGAGCACTGCCTGCCCGAGTTGATGCAGTCGACCATCCGGGTTCATCAGGTCCTCGTCGAAGACGTTGATGAAGTCGTCGTGGTCCGTGATCGGCTTGTGCAGTTGCTCGGGGAAGCCGTCCACGGCGAAGACGCTGCGGTTCGCGCCGTCGAACACCGGCCTCGGCGCGTCGAAGACCAGGCGCTGTACGAGCTGCGGGACGGCCCGGAAGCCGTCGGGGCACGCTCCGCTGTCCGGATCCGCGAAGGCCACGTGGGTGCGGTGGTCGGCGCTGTCGATGTTCCGCCCGTCCCAGCAGCTCTGGAAGTGGAAGGTCCGCACCACCTTGCTGCCGTCGGGGCAGAGCGGGTATTTGTCCTTGAGCTGCCGGTCCTCGAACCCGGTGCAGCTCCAGGAGGCGTTGGCGTTCTTGTCCCCGTTGGTGAATGCCTTGGCGTCACCGGTGATGATCCTCAGGAATTTCGGCATGGCCACCACCTTGCTCGTCGGATTTCCGACGAAGGTGATGTCCGCCTGCTCGGCCCGCTGGATCTCCCCGATGTTTCCTTCTTTTCCGCCGCCGTCGCGGTCGGCGTCGAATTCGTCCTTTCCGTTCTGAAGTCGCAGCACCGGCCAGTAGTAGGTCGACCTGTCGCCCTGATTCGCACAGGTCGTACCGGCGGCGGCCAGGTCCTGGTCACTCGCGAACGCGTCGGTGGCCTGATTGCCGATGTAGTCGTGGGTGTGGTGTGCGCCGTTGGAGACGCCCGGCGCGACGATGAGGTTGTCGGTGTTGAACTTCCCGCCCGCGTTGGTGCCGCAGGAACTCGTGAACGTACCGGTCGACCCGTCCGGCCCGGTCGCCGGGCGCCGTACGTTCGGCTGGACCGTCGTGATGTCCACGAAGTCGTCCGCGACCGGCCCGGCCACCCCGCCCCCGGCTCCGCCGCCCCCGCCGTCTCCTCCGCCGCCCCCGTTCGCAGCCCCGCCTCCGTCCGCGGCGCCGCCCGCGTCCGGAGCCCCGGTCTCCTTCACCGTGCAGGCGGCGAGTTCCTCCAGGCCCGTGGGCCGCGTGCCGACCTCGCCGATGAGGTCGGCGATGCGTACGAGGATCACGCCCCGGCGCTCGGCCAGGGGCCGCAGGACGGTCTCGTCGACGAAGCCCGGGTTCTCCGCCTCGGCCTTCCGGGTGTCCGGCAGGTTCAGGCGGGTGTAGAACGCGGACACCTGGTCGTCCAGAGCGGCCACTTGGCGGTCCACACCGTCCTGGACCCGTTCGGGTACGTCGGTCAGCGCGCTGCCGACGTCCGGGCAGTCCAGCGCGGCCGCGCCGGCACCGGCTCGCAGGGTCTTCGGGGAGCCGGCCCCCTCGTCCGTCCGGGCGTTGGCGTGGAAGTTGGCGGCGAAGAGTCCGCCACCTCCCACGACGAGGGCGGCGACCGCCGCGACGGTGATCTTCGGCAGTGGCGATTCCCTTCGCCGGGTGCGTTGCATGGATCTCATTTCCGTCGGTCAGGAGGAACCCGTCCAGCTCCCCGAAGCGGATTCTTGTCGCCTCGTACGCGTGTGTCGCATGGCTGGTTCAATCGGCCCGCGTGAATTCGAGAAAGAGGATGCTGTGACCGGATCGCGCGATTTCTCTGAACTGGCGCGCCATGCCGTCGAGATGGCGCGGTGTAAAAAGTGGCGGCAGGGAAACGCAATTCCCGCGGTCCGCCCCGCCCACCGCGGGACGGCGCATCACGGAGCCGCGGTGACGGCAGGCACCTGGAGTTCGCATGCAGCCTTCTGATCCGCAGCTCTGCAGAGTTCGGCCGGCGCGCGTCATGGTGCTTCCACCAGCGGGCCTTTCGGCCGGTGCGGCGGGTGGGGCACCGCCCGCGCCCTTGGGGCGGTGGGAGTCAGCGTGCCGGGTGCCGCGACGGGGCGAACGCCCTCTGTTGCGGCACTAGGGTGTCGCGCATGAGCGACGATCGCGCGGTGCTGCGGGTGAAGGGGCGGGTTCTGGTCGGGCCCGAGGACGTGCGGGACGAACTGTGGGTGATCGGCGGGCGGGTGTCCTTCGAGCGGCCTGCCGGGGCACGCGACGTGCGCACGGTCGAGGGGTGGGCGCTGCCCGGGCTCGTCGACGCCCACTGCCACGTGGGGCTCGGCCACGAGGGGCCGGTGCCCGTGGACGTGGCCGAGAAGCAGGCGCTCACCGACCGGGATGCGGGGACGCTGCTGATCCGGGACGCGGGGTCGCCGTCCGACACCCGCTGGATCGACGACCGCGGCGACCTGCCGAGGATCATCCGGGCCGGCCGCCACATCGCCCGGACCCGGCGCTACATGCGCAACTACGGCCACGAGATCGAGCCGGACCAGCTCGTCGCGTACGTGGCGCAGGAGGCCCGGCGCGGTGACGGCTGGGTCAAGCTGGTCGGCGACTGGATCGACCGCGACCTCGGGGATCTCTCTGCCTGCTGGCCCCGGGAGGCCGTCACGGCGGCGATCGCCGAGGCGCACCGGCTCGGAGCCCGGGTCACCGCCCACTGCTTCGCCGAGGACTCCCTGCGGGACCTGGTCGAGGCGGGCATCGACTGCATCGAGCACGCCACCGGCCTCACCGAGGACACGATCCCGCTGTTCGCGGAGCGGGGCGTCGCGATCGTGCCGACGCTGGTGAACATCGCCACCTTCCCGCAGCTCGCGGCGGGCGGTGAGGGACGGTACCCGGTGTGGGCGGACCACATGCGGCGGCTGCACGCCCGCCGCTACGACACCGTGCGCGCGGCCTACGACGCCGGTGTCCCGGTGTACGTCGGCACCGACGCGGGCGGTTCCCTGGCCCACGGCCTGGTCGCGGGCGAGGTCGCGGAACTCGTCACGGCCGGGATCCCGCCGGTGGCGGCGCTGTCGGCGACGGCCTGGGGCGCCCGCGCCTGGCTGGGACGCCCGGCGCTGGAGGAGGGTGCCCCGGCGGACCTCGTGGTGTACGAGGGCGATCCGCGGGCCGACGTGCGGGTGCTGGCCGCGCCGCGCCGGGTCGTGCTCGACGGTCGTGTCGTCGGCTGAGCAGGTCCGCTGAGCAGGTCCGGCGAAGTCCACTGCGGTTCGACTGCGGTTCGACTGCGCCCCGAAGGCCCCGGGAGCTGCGCGACCGGCCACGACGGCGCTGCGGTCGAGGGACGTCGTACCGCAGCGCTTCCGGCGGCGCGCTTGGCGGCGGTGACCGGGAAGGTCTGCCGCAGAGTTCGCGGCGTCCGGTGCGGTACAGCGCAAGGCGGAGCGGCCCGTGTGCGGGATGTGCTCGGGAGGTGCGACGGCGCGGCGAGGTGCCGGGGGCGCGAGCCGGTGAACCTTCCGGTGACGGCACCGGGGCGTGCGGGAGGAGGTCGCGGCCGCGCGGGGCGGGCGGAGCTGCGGGACTTTCGCAGCCCCTCCCCCGGGCGGCACTGACGGATCTCCGCGGCGCCGCGCTCCCCTGCCGGCCTCCCCCGCACCCGTCGCGCGCCCTCCGTGTGGGGGAATCGGCGGCCCCTGCGGGAACGGGCGTACCAGAAGAATCGAAAGCAGTCCCGGAAAACCCCCTTTGGGGTGAAGTCACGCAGGATCGCGTCCCGTTCACTCTTCGTACGTAATCCTTGCGGGGTCCCGAAGCATGTCTCCCCTGGGGGTCCCCCATCGTGAACGGAACGACCGTCCCCATGCCCGCACGCCGCCGTCTCGCCGCCGTCGCCGCGGCCACCGTCCTGACCGCCGGTCCCGCGGCCGTGGCCGGGGCGGGCCCCGCCCACGCGACCGGCGAACCAGGCCGCGCGAGCGCCGCCGTCCTGCGCACCGGCCTCGACGTGGCCCTGCTCGACAAGACCGTGAACGTCCCCCTCGCGGTCTCCCTCAACGAGGTCCAGGCTCCGCGGAGCGCCGACCGAACGGCGCTGACCGCGCGACTCGACGGCGTCGACGGCGGGCGGCCGTTCAGCGTGCTGAGCGCCGAGGTCGCGTCGGCCCGGGCCACCGTCGACGCCCACAGGGCCGAGGCGCGGACCGAGCTCGCCCACGCCCGGCTCCATGTCCCGGGCCTGCCGCTGCTGTCCCTCGTCGAGGTGGACGGCGTCACCTCCAGCGCCGTCTGCGAGGCGGGGAAGGCTCCGGTCGCGCGGGCCGATGTAGTGGGGAGCGTCACCGTCCTCGGCAAGCGGGTGACCCTCACCGCCGGCGGCCCGACCCGGGTGAAGCTGCCGGGGGTCGGTGAGGTGCGACTGGAGCTGTCCCAGCGGGAGACGACCTCACGGACGGCCGCCGCGACCGCCCTCGAACTGAGCGTGTCCATCAACCCGCTCAAGCTCAATGTGGCCGAGGTCGAGGGCGAGTTGTCGCTCGCGAAGGCCTCCTGCACCAGCCCCGGAGCGACGGCGGAGGCAGCGCCCGCGCCCTCGGGGCCGTCCGGGACGGCCCCGGCCGACGAGCCGGGGCGACGGGTCGAGCCGCAGCAGGCCGCCGCTCCGGCGGAGGTCGGGCGGGCCGGTCTGGCCGAGACCGGCGGGAGCCCGGTGACGCCGTACGTCGCGGGCGGGGCCGCGGCACTGCTGCTCGCGGGCGGCGGCGCGCTGGCGCTGGCCCGCCGCCGCGGCTGACGGGGGACTATCCCTCGGGCGTCCCCACCTCTCCCGGGGTCCCCTCCTCGACCTCGGCCATCGCCGGGTCGAGGAGGCGGGAGAGGAAGTGGCGGGTGCGCTCGTGCCGGGGGGCGCCGATGACCTGGGCGGGGGCGCCGTCCTCCACGACGACGCCGCCGTCCATGAAGACGACCCGGTCGGCGACCTCCCGGGCGAAGGTCATCTCATGGGTGACCACCATCATCGTCATGCCCTCCCGGGCGAGCATGCGCATGACCGCGAGGACGTCGCCGACCAGTTCCGGGTCGAGGGCGGAGGTGGGCTCGTCGAAGAGCATCACCTCCGGGCCCATCGCCAGCGCGCGGGCGATGGCCACGCGCTGCTGCTGCCCGCCGGAGAGGGAGGACGGGTAGGCGTCCGCCTTCTCCGACAGGCCCACCCGGGCCAGGTTCTCCGCGGCGACCTCGGCCGCCTGCGCGGCGCTCCGCTTCAGCACCCGGCGCTGCGGCAGAGTGAGGTTCTCGGTCACCGTCAGGTGCGGGAACAGGTTGAACTGCTGGAAGACCATGCCGATGCGGCGGCGTACGGCGTCGATGTCGACGTCCGGGTCGGTGACCTCGGACTCGCCGACGAAGACCCGGCCCGAGGTCGGCTCCTCCAGCAGGTTGACGCAGCGCAGCAGCGTGGACTTGCCGGAGCCGGACGGGCCGATGACGCAGACGACCTCGCCCTGGCCGATCTCCAGGTCGATGCCGCGCAGCACCCGGTTGTCGCCGAAGGACTTGTGCAGGTCGGTGATGCGGATCTCGGGGCGGGTCACTGGGCGGCCTCCCGGGCCTTGGCCTCCAGGCGGCGGACGACGAAGCCGAGCGGGACCGTCACCAGCAGGTAGCACAGGCCGGCCACGAGGATCGGGGTGGAGTTGGCGGTCGTACTGGCCAGGTCGCGGCCGAACTTGGACAGGTCGCGCTCCTCCAGGGTGACGCCGAGGAGCAGCACCAGGGAGGAGTCCTTGAAGAGGATGACGAACTCGTTGGTCAGCGGCGGCAGGACGATCCGGAACGCCTGCGGGATGACGATGGAGACCATGGCGCGCGCGGGCGAGAAGCCGAGCGAGCGGGCGGCCTCCGTCTGCCCCTGGGGCACTGCCTGGATGCCCGCCCGGAGCGTCTCCGCCACGTAGGCGGCGCCGACCAGGCCGAGGGCGAGCGCCGCCTTGCCGTAGGTGCCGCCGACGATCTCCTTGCCCGGGAAGGCCAGCGGAACGGCCACCCCGATGAAGATGAAGATCAGCAGGGCCGGCAGGCCCCGGAAGATCTCGATGTAGACGCCGGCGACCCAGCGGTAGGGTCCCACGGACGACAGCCTCATCAGCGCGAGCACCAGGCCGAGCGCCACCGCCACGGCGAAGCCGGCGACGGTGTAGAGCACCGTGTTCCTCAGCGCCAGTGTGATGACGTCCGGGAACATCTGGCGCGCGATGTCGGCTTCCGCGAACTGGTTCTGCAGGCGGCCCCAGTCTGCCGTGGCCGCGAGCGCGATCACGGCGGCGACGAACACCGCGTACTGCAGGCCGCGCGACAGGCGGCGCTTGCGGCGTCGGGTCAGGCCCTTGGGCCGCGGCCGGTCCTGCTTCACCTCCGTGGCCGTCACGAGGCGGAGGGCGAGGCCGCGCTCGCGTCGTACGGACCGATCCACTTCTCGTACAGCTTCTTGTAGGTGCCGTCGGCCTTGGCGTCGGTGATCGCCTTGTCGAGGGCCTCGCGCAGTGCGGTGTTGCCCTTCTTCACCGTGAAGCCGTACTGCTCACCGGTGTGGAGGTTGTCGACGACCTCGAAGGCGCCGGCCTCGGCCTTGTCCTTCAACCAGCCCTGCACGACCGGGTAGTCGATGATCACGGCCTTGACCTGTCCGGTGCGCAGGCCGTTGAGGACGGCGTCGGAGGACTCGAAGGAGACCGGGTCGAAGCCCTTGCTCCTGGCGTAGTCCTCGCCGGTGGTCTGCGCCTGGGCTCCCAGCTTGACGCCCTGGGACTTGATGTCGGCCAGCGAGCCGATGCCGCTGTCCTTGTCGACCAGGACGGCCTGGGTGGCGTCGAAGTACGGCACGGAGAAGTCGACGTGCTTCCTGCGCTCGTCGGTGATGGTCATACCGGCCGCGGCGACGTCGCACTTGCCGGCGTTGAGAAAGGCGCCGGTCTTGAAGTTCTCGAAGGGCGTGTCGAGGATCTTCTGCTGCACGCCGAGGTTGTCGGCGACCAGGTCGACGAGGGCGACGTCGAAGCCCTGCACCTTGCCGTCGATCTCCGACTGGAAGGGCGGGTACGGCAGGTGGGTACAGGTGGTGAGCCGGCCCGCCTCGACGAGCTGGACGCCGCCGGCGGCCGTGCCGGAGCCGCTGGTGCCGCTGTTCGTGGAGGTGCAGGCAGCCACGAGCATCAGGCCGGCCGTCGCGGTGGTGGCGGCCAGCAGGCGGGTCCGGCGCCCGGAGAGCGTCTTCACGGGGGGCCTCTTCTGAGTGAGGGGACGTATGAGGTTCCGATTATAAGGAGAAGTTTGAGTGTCTCAAACCAATCCCATGGCTACGAGGCCCCGCCACCTAAGAAGTCGCCGGTCGACCAGGCGGACGAGCCCTGCGGAGACGGGGGCCCGGTCCCGGCGCCCCTGCACCCGAGGAGTGCACCGTCGTGGCGCACCCACCCCTGGACCTGGCCCCGCTCGGTGCGGCGCACTTCGCGTCGATCGGCGACCGGACGGCCCGGCCACGGCGCACCGAGCGGGACGTCGCGGTCAGGCAGGGCGAGGCGTCGCTGCCTCAGGCGGCAGGCAGAGGTGCGCCGGACAGGGAGATGACCCGCGTCGACCACTGCGGCGCCGAGGCGAGGGCGGACATGGCGCGCGAGCCGCCTCACCGCGCTGGGCGCCGCGCCGACTAAGTGGGGGACCGGTCACGGACGTCCGGCCGGCGCTCCGGGCCGCGGACCGGGCCTGGCACTGACGGCACCCGGGCAGGCGGCACGGCGTCCGGCCGGCACGGGCGGAACGATCGGAGCGCGACGATTCCAGCGCGTTTCGGAAATTCTTTTCCCGTATTTCCGACACTATTTCGATGGGTAGCTTCCCATGTTCTTCTGCCCGCTTCTCACCATCCTAAACACAACGATTCACGAACCCTGGGCGACATAATTCGGGCCGATCTCAACAGGGTTACGCACTTGTGACCCGTTCCACAGGGCGGTCGATTTGCGGAGTTTTTCCGCACCAAAACGGTACATCCTGCCGGTCGATCGTGCGCCTGCGCGCGCCCGCGTGATAACACAGGAACCACGTCCAGAGAACCCCGACCGTCCATGCAATTTTGAATTTCTCTCGGTAAATTCAATTCGCATGACTGCCGCACAAGCAGACCTGCTCATCGACCGTCCGTCGATGGCGGACGGGTCCGTGCTCTGGCGCATCGCCAAGGACTCCGAAGCCCTCGACCTGAACTCCTCCTACAGCTATCTGCTGTGGTGCCGCGACTTCGCCGCCACCTCGGCAGTGGCCCGCGAGGAGAACGGGGAGCCGGTCGGGTTCGTCACCGGGTACGTGCGGCCGGAGCGCCCGAGCACCCTGCTCGTCTGGCAGGTGGCCGTCGACGCGGCGTACCGGGGCCGGGGCCTCGCCGCCCAGCTGCTCGACGGGCTGACCACCCGGCTCGCCGCCGAGCACCCGATCACGGACGTCGAGACGACCATCACCCCCGGCAACACCGCCTCGGAGCGGTTGTTCACGTCGTTCGCCGCACGCCACGGCGCCACCGTCGAGCGGGAGGTCCTCTTCGACACGGGGCACTTCCCGGACGGCCCGCACGACCCCGAGGTCCTGTACCGCATCGGCCCGTTGACCCGCCCGTCGCACTGACCAGCCGCATTGAGGAGCGATTCACCGTGACCATCACCCAGCCCGACCTCAGCGTCTTCGAGACCGTGGAGTCCGAGGTACGCAGCTACTGCCGCGGCTGGCCCACCGTGTTCGACCGCGCCCAGGGCAGCCGGATGTACGACGAGGACGGCCACGAGTACCTGGACTTCTTCGCCGGCGCCGGCTCACTGAACTACGGCCACAACAACCCGGTCCTGAAACGGGCCCTGGTCGACTACCTGATGCGGGACGGGGTCACGCACGGCCTCGACATGTCGACCACCGCCAAGCGCGCCTTCCTGGAGTCCTTCCAGAACCTGGTGCTGCGCCCGCGCGACCTGCCGTACAAGGTCATGTTCCCGGGCCCGACGGGCACCAACGCCGTGGAGTCCGCGCTGAAGCTGGCGCGGAAGGTGAAGGGGCGCGAGTCGATCGTGTCGTTCACGAACGCCTTCCACGGCATGTCCCTGGGGTCCCTGGCCGTCACCGGCAACGCCTTCAAGCGCGCCGGCGCCGGTATCCCGCTGGTGCACGGCACGCCCATGCCGTTCGACAACTACCTCGACGGGCAGGTGCCGGACTTCCTGTGGTTCGAGCGGCTGCTGGAGGACCAGGGGTCCGGCCTCAACCGCCCGGCCGCGGTGATCGTCGAGACGGTGCAGGGCGAGGGCGGCATCAACGTCGCCCGTCCCGAGTGGCTGCGCAGCCTGGCAGAGCTGTGCGAGCGGCAGGACATGCTGCTCATCGTCGACGACATCCAGATGGGCTGCGGCCGCACCGGCGCCTTCTTCTCCTTCGAGGAGGCGGGCATCACCCCGGACATCGTCACCGTGTCCAAGTCCATCAGCGGCTACGGCCTGCCGATGTCGCTGTGCCTGTTCAAGCCGGAGCTGGACCTGTGGGAGCCGGGCGAGCACAACGGCACCTTCCGCGGCAACAACCCGGCCTTCGTCACCGCCACGGCCGCGCTGGAGGCCTACTGGACCGACGGTTCGGCCATGGAGAAGCAGACCCAGGCCCGCGGCGAACAGGTCGAGCAGTGGCTCATCGCGATCTGCGAGGAGAACCTGCCCGCCGTGAAGGAGTACCGCGGACGCGGCCTGGTGTGGGGCCTGGAGTTCCACGACAAGGACCGGGCCGACCGAGTCGCCCGCCGCGCCTTCGAACTCGGCCTGCTCATCGAGACCTCGGGCCCCGAGAGCGAGGTCGTCAAGCTGCTGCCCGCACTGACCATCACGGCCGAGGAACTCGACGAGGGCATGAAGACCCTGGCCCGCGCGGTCCGCGAGACCGCCTGACCGTCCCGGCCATCCCTGTCAGACATCCCGATCCAAGGAGGTATCGCACCACCGTGATCGTCCGTTCGTTCAAGGACATCGAAGGAACCGACCGGCACGTGAAGTCCGCGTCCGGCACCTGGGAGAGCAAAAGGATCGTGCTCGCCCGGGAACGGGTCGGCTTCTCCCTGCACGAGACGATCCTTTACGCGGGGACCGAGACGTCCATGTGGTACGCCAACCACATCGAGGCCGTCGTGTGCGTGGAGGGCGAGGCCGAACTCACCGACCACGAGACCGGGGCCACCCACACCATCACCCCCGGCACCATGTACCTCCTGGACGGGCACGAGCGGCACACGCTCAAGGTCAAGGAGGACTTCCGCTGCATCTGCGTGTTCAACCCGCCCGTGACCGGCCGGGAGGACCACGACGAGAACGGCGTCTACCCGCTGCTCACCGAGCCCGAGGAGGTGTGAACACGATGACCGCGACCACTGCGAACGTCACCGATCTCTACCCCACGCGCGGCACCACCGAGGTGACCGTCCCGCGCCAGGACCCGGTCGTCTGGGGATCCCCCGACACCCCGGGCCCGATCGCGGCGCCCGACCTCCAGGGGTTCGAGCGCGACGGCTTCCTCGCCATCGACCAGCTCATCACCCCCGACGAGGTGGCCGTCTACAAGCGCGAGCTGGACCGCCTGGTCGCCGACCCGGCGATCCGCGCGGACGAGCGCTCGATCGTCGAGCCCAAGTCCAAGGAGATCCGTTCCGTCTTCGAGGTGCACAAGATCAGCGACGTGTTCGCGAACCTTGTGCGCGACGAGCGGGTCGTGGGCCGCGCCCGGCAGATCCTCGGCTCGGACGTGTACGTCCACCAGTCGCGCATCAACGTCAAGCCCGGCTTCGGCGCGAGCGGCTTCTACTGGCACTCCGACTTCGAGACCTGGCACGCCGAGGACGGTCTGCCGAACATGCGGACCGTGTCCGTCTCGATCGCGCTGACGGAGAACTTCGCCACCAACGGCGGCCTGATGATCATGCCCGGGTCGCACCGGACGTTCCTCGGCTGCGCGGGCGCCACGCCCGAGGACAACTACAAGAAGTCGCTGCAGATGCAGGACGCGGGCACACCGTCCGACGAGGCGCTGACCTCGATGGCGAGCGAGCACGGCATCCGGCTGTTCACCGGCAGCGCGGGCTCGGCGACCTGGTTCGACTGCAACTGCATGCACGGCTCCGGCGACAACATCACGCCGTTCCCGCGCAGCAACGTCTTCATCGTGTTCAACAGCGTGGAGAACGCGGCGGTGGAACCCTTCGCGGCGCCGGTACGGCGACCGGAGTTCATCGGGGCGCGGGACTTCACCCCGGTGAAGTAGGCACCTCGCTCCAGGACCGGGCCGGGCCCCCTCGCGTGGACGGGGGCCCGGCCCGGTTCTGTGTCGTCAGCCGGACAGTGCGTCCAGGAGACGGTCGACGTCCTGCTCGGTGTTGTACAGGTGGAAGCTCGCCCGCAGGTTCCCCGCGCGGTCGGAGACCTCGATGCCGGCGGCGCTCAGCTCCGCCCGCAGGCGCCCGAGGCCGGGCACGGAGACGATCGGCGCACCGGGCGCGGGCAGCGGCTCGTGGCCCAGGGAGACGAGGCCCTTGCGGAAGCGATCGGCCAGCGCGAGGTCGTGGGCGCGGACGGCCTCCACACCGAGTTCCTCGATCAGCGCCAGCGAGTGGCGCAGCCCGGAGTACGAGAGCAGGCTCGGGCTCACGTCGAACCGCCGTGCAGAGCGGGCGAGTTCCCCGACCGGGCCGTAGCAGCTGTCCCAGGGGTTCTCCGCCGCGACCCAGCCGGCCAGCAGCGGGGTCAGTCCTCCGTGGTCCTCCGGCACCACGAGGAAGACCACCCCGTTCGGGCCGAGCAGCCACTTGAAGCAGGTGGCGGCCGCGTAGTCGTACGCTCCGGCGTCCATCGGCAGCCATCCGGCGGCCTGCGAGAAGTCGACGTAGGTGCGGGTCCCGTGGGTGCGGGCGGCCTCGCGCAGCGCCGGGAGGTCCGCGATCCGCCCGTCGGCGGACTGGGCGGCGCTGACCGCGACGAGCGCGGTGCCGGGCCGCACGGACTCGGCGAGGCGCTCCAGCGGCACGGCGCGCACCTTCAGGTCGCCCCGCACGTGAAAGGGGTTCACGACGGAGGTGAAATCGCCCTCGGCGGTCAGGACCTCGGCGCCCGCCGGCAGGGCGGCGGCGATGAGCCCGGTCTGGGTGGCGACCGAGGCGCCGGCCGCCACCCGCTGGACCGGGACGCCGGCGATGCGGGCGAAGGCGGCACGGGCTGCCTCCACGTCCTCGAACAGCGGGTCGAGTGGTCGGCCGTCGGCCCGGATCTGCACGGCGTCGTGCAATGCGGTCACCGCCCGGGCCGGCAGCAGCCCGCTGGTCGCGGTGTTGAGGTAGGTGTTCTTCGGGGCGAACTCGGCGCGCACGAGGCTCTCGAAGGTCTCCATGGAACCACTGTGGGCCCTGAGCTTCCCCAAGTCCATGGCGTTCTTTCGCGCGCTGTGGCCAAGAACTGCTTATGGATACGCTCCGACCTGCGACATGTTGCCGAGAGCGGTCAGGCCTGCGGCACCGCGCACCCGTCCGGCTCGCAGGCGTCCGCGTCGCCCTGGTCGGCCAGGGCCAGCGGGGGGCGCTCGCCCCACGCCTCGGTGAGCGCCCGGGCGAAGACCTCGGCGGGCTGCGCCCCGGACACGCCGTACCTGCCGTCGAGCACGAAGAAGGGCACGCCGGTCGCGCCCAGCCGGGTGGCCTCGCGTTCGTCGGCGCGGACGTCGTCGGCGTGGACGGCGGGGTCGGCGAGCACCGCGCGGGCGGCCTCCGCGTCCAGGCCGGCCTCGACCGCCAGGTCCACCAGCCGTTCGTCGCCCTCGGTGAAGAGCGACCGCTCCTCGGCGAAGTTGGCCCGGTACAGCAGCTGGATCAGCTCGTCCTGCCTGCCCTGCCCCTTGGCGTGGTGGAGCAGGCGGTGCATGTCGAAGGTGTTGCCGTGGTCCCGGCCGCGCGTGCGGTAGTCCAGGCCCTCGACGGTGGCCTGGACGCCCAGGTGGTCCTCGGCGGCCTCGGCCTGCGCCTCGCTGATGCCGTACTTCTGCGCGACCATCGGGATGACCGGGCCGGTGTCGCCCGGGGCGCGGCCCGGGTCGAGCTCGAAGGAGCGGTGCACCACCTCCACGGCGTCGCGGTGCGGGAAGGCCTCCAGCGCCTTCTCGAAGCGGGCCTTGCCCACGTAGCACCAAGGGCAGGCGATGTCGCTCCAGATCTCGACGCGCATGTGCTCGGTTCTCTCCAGCTCGTCCGTTCGCGGAGGTGCACTCCGCCCATGCGGAGACCCTCTCCGCACCGGGGCTGAAACGTTCGAGCAGGTCGCTTCATTCCCGCGGGCCCCCCGCGCCTTTCCCCGCCTCCTTCCTTCCCCGCCCGAACGCCGGCCCGGTGGCCTGCTCCGAGACCCGGCCGAAAGGCTGCCCGGAGAACCGCCCACGAGCCGTCCGCAGCCCTGGCGGGAGACCTGCCGGTACCACCACTCGCGGGCGTACCCGCAGGTGGGCGGCGGGGCTCGGTCACCCGCCGGGGGGAGCGAGAGGAAGGCGGAGGCGGAGACGGCGGTCGTCCGCGGTGGACGGGTGCCCCTCGTCCGGCACCCAGCCGTGGCGGGCGCAGAAAGCCCGGGCGCGCCGGTTGTCCGTGAGCACGTCGAGGACGGCGGTGTGCCGGCGGTCGGCCCGCCACGTCTCGACGCAGGCGGCGTGCAGGGCCGTGCCGATGCCGGTGCGCCAGCGGTGGGGGTCGACGTGGAACTGGTGCAGCGCGACCGTGCCCGGGTCGCCGCCGCGCGGGGTGCGGAAGGAGGCGACGGCGGCGAGGCGGCCCTGCTCCACTGCGCACAGCACCTGCCCGTCGGGCCTCTCGACGGCCTCCCGCCAGGCGGTGGGCCAGTCGCCCCCGCCGTCCGGCAGGCCGTCCGGGTCGTACGTCGCCCGGGCCCGGGCGTGCAGGGCGGCGATGTCGGGGACCTCGGCGGTCAGGACGGTGCGGATCAGCCGGGGACCGGCGGGGACGGCTTCGTTCATGTGAGGCGGGACGCGGGGCCACCGCCCCGGGGTTCCCGCGGCGGTCCGGTGCGGGGCCACCGTTGCGGTGACGTTCCTGCTCAGCTCCCGTCCCTGAGGTCGTCGGGCCAGCTCTCCTCGAAGGCGAGGTGGTCGTACGTGACCACGCATCCCTCGCCCAGCGGCGACTGCGTCATGAAGCCGACCAGGGCGGCGGAGGTCTGCCGCTCGTCACCCAGGGTGAACAGACGCACGAACGTCCATCGGGCGCCGTCCCTGGAGGCGTGGAAGGCGAGGGCGCGGCCCGTCCGGCTGCCCCGCAGCCACACCGAACTGCCGTCCACCGTGAAGGCCCCGGCGTCGTCGGAGTGTCCCCGGGTCACCACCGAGCGGACGGTGGGCAGGTCCGGGGAGTGTTCCAGGCACAGTTTCGCCCATGCCCGCTCGGCGACCTGGACGTAGAGGACCCCCGCGTCGAACGCCGTGTTGAACCCGACGGTGACCCTCGCCGCCAACTGGAAGTCCCCCTCCGGCGCCCCGAGCAGGCGGGGCGCGTCGCAGCCCGGCTCCAGGTCCTCGCCGATCGGCGGCACGAACCGGTCCTGCCGGCCTCCGGCCCGACCGGTGAGCACCCCGTCCTCGTAGGACCAGTGCCCGTCGGGGCCGTAGGTGCGCAGGGGAAAGGGGAGTTCGGGGAGTTCCACGTCCATGGCCGGATTCTCCCAGGGGCGGCGCCGCTCGGGGCGGCTCGGGCGAGAGCCCGCCGGGCCGCAGGACGCCGTGCGGGCAGCCCCGTCCGTGTGCGGCCTACCGCTCCAGCCGTCCGTCGAACCGGCGGGGCAGCCCCAGCGGGTTGTCGTCCCGCAGCTCGGCCGGCAGCAGGGCCTGCGGCGCGTTCTGGTAGACGACCGGGCGCAGCCACCGCTCGATCGCCGTGCCGCCCACGGACGTCGACGTCGACGTCGTCGCGGGGTAGGGCCCTCCGTGATGCTGGGCGGGCGCGACCGCGACGCCGGTCGGCCAGCCGTTGACCAGCACCCGCCCGGCGAGCGGCGTCAGCTCGGCGAGCATCTCCGCGCCGCGGCCCCGGCCGGCCGCCTCCTCCTCGGACAGCTGCACGGTCGCTGTGAGGCTTCCCGGCAGCCGGGACAGCACGGCGGCGACCTCGCCCTCGTCCTCGTAGCGGGCGACGACGGTGACCGGGCCGAAGCATTCCTCCAGCAGCAGGTCGTGCTCCCCCTCCGCGGTCAGACGGCCGGCCGGCACGGTCAGGAAGCCGGGGCTGACGCTGTGCTCACCGCCCGCGCCGGGCGTCACCGGGGCGTCCACGTCGGGGAGTTGGGCGCGCTCGGCGACCCCGGCGACGAAGTCGTCCCACATCCGGTGATCGAGCAGGACACCGGCCTCGGTGTCGCTGACGGCGTCGGTGAGCGACGTGACCAGACCGTCCCCGGCCGCACCGGACGGCACCAGCACCAGGCCGGGCTTCACGCAGAACTGGCCGACGCCCAGGGTCATGGAGGCGGCGAGGCCCGTGCCGATGGCCTCGGCGCGTTCCGTGGCCGCGGCCTCGGTGACGACGACGGGATTGAGCGAGCCCAGCTCGCCGTGGAAGGGGATGGGCACGGGGCGTGCGGCGGCGGCGTCGAAGAGCGCCCGACCGCCCCGGACCGACCCGGTGAAGCCGGCCGCCGCGACCAGCGGATGCCCGATCAGCTCGACGCCCGCCTCGAAGCCGTGGACCAGACCGAGCACACCCTCGGGGAGGCCCTGCCGCGCGGCGGCCGTCCGCAGCACCTTGGCGACCAGCTCGGACAGCGCCGGATGGTCGGGGTGGGCCTTGACGACGACCGGGCAGCCCGCGGCGAGCGCGCTGGCGGTGTCGCCGCCGGGGACGGAGAAGGCGAAGGGGAAGTTGGACGCGGAGTAGACGGCCACCACGCCGAGCGGCACCTTGTGGCGGCGCAGGTCGGGGACGGGCGGGGTGGCCGTGTCGTCGGGGTGGTCGATGACCACGTCGAGGAAGGCACCCTCGTCGACGATGTCCGCGAAGGCACGCAACTGGTAGCAGGTGCGGGCCAGTTCTCCGGTCAGCCGGACCGGACCGAGCGCGGTCTCGGCGTCCGCCGCCTCGACCAGCTGGTCCCGGGCCTTCTCCAGGTGGGCGGCGGCACCCCGCAGGAAGGCGGCGCGGACCGCCCGGTCGGCGAGCGCGCCGCGTGCGGCGTGCGCGGCCCCGACGGTGGCGTCCACCTCCTGGGCCGTGGCCTCCACCGCTACCTGCTCGCGCTGCTTCCCGGTTCGGGGGTCGACACTCCAGACTGGTGCTGCTGCCACCGCGGGTCCCTCCACTGTGTTGCCGCATTCGCTGCCGCAGGACTGACATCACCCACCAGGGCGTTCGATATACTGAACGCTGTCTCTGATGATGAATGACCTGTCGGAGACTATAACTCCGGCTTCCCGTCGAACGAAGGGGTCCAGGGCGATGTCGGCAGGAGAGGCGGGCGGCGGGGCGCCGGTCAAGTCCGCGGTGCGGACGGTGGAGCTGCTGGAGTACTTCGCCGGCCGGCCCGGCATGCACTCCCTCGCGGCGGTCCAGGAGGCCGTCGGATACCCCAAGTCCAGCCTGTACATGCTGCTGCGCACCCTGGTGGAGCTGGGCTGGGTGGAGACGGACGCCACGGGCACGCGGTACGGCATCGGCGTACGGGCCCTGCTGGTCGGCACCTCCTACATCGACGGCGACGAGGTGGTCGCGGCGGCCCGGCCGACGCTGGACCGCCTGTCGGACGACACCACCGAGACCATCCACCTCGCGCGCCTGGACGGCACCAACGTGGTCTACCTGGCCACCCGCCGGTCCCAGCACTATCTGCGCCCCTTCACCCGGGTCGGCCGCCGGCTGCCCGCGCACTCCACCTCGCTCGGCAAGGCGATCCTCGCCACCCACAGCGACGAGCAGGTGCGCAAGATGCTCCCGGAGACGCTGCCCGCGCTCACCGAGCACACCCTCACCGACCGCGAGCGGCTCATCGAGGAACTGCACCAGGTCCGCGAGCAGGGCTTCGCCGTGGACCGCGAGGAGAACACCCTCGGCCTGCGCTGCTTCGGTGTGGCGATCCCGTACCGCACCCCGGCCCGCGACGCGATCAGCTGCTCGGTGCCGGTGGCACGGCTGACGCCCGCGCACGAGCAGACGATCAAGGACGCCCTCTTCGACGCGCGCGACCGGCTGACGCTGGCCACCCGCCGGCTGTGACCGCCGGACGATCCCCGGCTCCCCCGCGCGGCGACGGCGGAGCCGGGACGCGGAGCGCACGGGCGGACCCTTCCGGGACGCTCCGGGTACCCCGGCCAGGCGCAGAGGTGCGGACGCCCCGATGCGGACGCCGGGGCCAGGGCGCGGATCACCGGGATCGGCGGCGGCACGGGGCGGGCGGCCGTCGCGGCGCACAGCAGGGGGCCCAGCACGGCGAGAACAACAGCAAGACGCCGTACGCCTGGTTCACGTCGTACGGCAAGGCCGGCGGCAAGGAGGTCGCCGTCGCGGTCGTGGTCGAGCAGTCGGACGCGGCCCGCTCCGAGGTCAGCGGCAACGGCCTGGCCGCCCCCGTGGCCAAGGCCATGATGGAGGCGGCGCTGAAGAGGTGAGCGGGCCGGCGGGGTGCTCCCCGCTGCTACCGCACGCCGAGGGGCTGCTCGACCGGGTCGATGGCGAAGTACACGCTGGAGGAGGCGGAGCCCACGCCGCCGGCCATCGCGGCGGCACCGTCGATGAACAGCACCCGGCCGATGCCCGGCACCTGCCCCTTACGGAATCGGGTGCGGTCTGCCGTACGGCGTTCGGTGTCATGCGCGGACGCGGGCCGAACGTCCCTCCCCCGTGCGGGCGGGGGCCTCGGCGGCAACGGCGACGCCCCGCCGCACAGGAAGCGGCGGGGCGTTCTCACCTCGTGGGACGTGCGGGCTAGCCGACGAAGTACGTCGGGTTCGGCACCTTGTACGTCCGGTTGGCGTAGCCGCCGTCGAGGTCGGAGTACTGGTCGCCGAAGTTGGCGATGATCTCGTACCCGAGGTCGTCCTCGATGTGCTTGCGGGTGCCGGACTTGTACTCCACGGTGGTGCACTTCCAGGCATCCACGGTGGCGCAGTCGCTCAGGTAGGCCGGCGGGTCGGCCTTGTCCTTGAGGAACATGTGGCCGGTGTCGAGGTTGACGTCGGCGCCGACCTTCTTCAGGTTCTCGACGGCGGCGGCGCGCTGCGCCTCGCTCAGACCCGAGTTGTAGAAGACCTCGACGCCCTTGGCCTCGGCGTAGCGCACGAGTTCGGGGCTGCCGAAGACGGCGGGCCGGTCGGCGCGGTTCACGTACTCCGCCCAGGTGGCCGGGTTGTACGTGTAGTTGTACCGCTTCTCGTAGTCGAGGCTGAGCAGCAGGGTGTCGTCGATGTCGAAGACGACGGCCGGCTTCTCCCCGTGGTGGCGGGCCTTGCGCGCCGCCCGGTCTATGTACTTCTTCGCGTCCCGGTCCAGGCGCGCCAGGTCCTTGGCGTAAGGGCTGTCTTGGGAGGCCTGGTAGACGCCGTCCGCGTCGGCGGTGGTGCCGTAGTAGGCGTCGATGTCCTTGACGAGCACGCCGATGTTGTAGGGCTCGTGCGTGGAGTTCGCCGTCTTCTGGCCCGCGGTGGCCGCGCCGGCTCCGTAGAGCGCTCCGCCGGCAACGGTGCACGCGGCGACGACCGCAGCCGCTCTGAGGGATTTCCGCATGGATTCTCCGGTTTTGATCGGTGGTGGTTTCACCAGGTCACGCCTTGTCTACGCGCATCACACCCGGTGTGCGAGCCCCGTTATCCGATCGATACGAGAATCATGGGGCCGCGGAGGTTGCGGCCCGGCCCGGCCGCGCTCTGCCCGCGGCAGCGGCCTCATGTCGCCCGGGCCGTGGTGCTGTTGGGGCAGAGCGCACCGGTCCCGGTGCGGCCGTGCCCCACGCGGGGCGCACCGACGGCGGACACCGGGCGACAGAACTCGACGGTCCGCGCCGACCGCGTGACCGCGACCGGCGGTCGGGCCGACCCGGCGTCACATCGGACGACCCGTCACCTGGTGCGCTCCTCCCCCGCCCCGGAAGGGGGGTGCGCCGACGCTCAGACCCTCCGCGTCCAGCCGGGGTCCCGGCCGCTCAGGCCCACGGCGCGGCCCAGGAGAGGGGCGTCGGCGGGCACGGGCACGACGGGGCCGAAGATGCCGTTGCCGCTGTCGTCGACCGAGCCGTGCAGGAAGGTGTGGGCGATGTGGAGGGCGACGGGATCCGGATCGTAGGACTGCCCGGTCGCGCGCGCCAGGTCCCAGCCGTGGACGACCAGTTCGTCCACGGCGACGGCGGCGGCCACGGCGCCGGGCAGGTCCACGCCGCCCGCACGGGTCGTGCCGGTCCAGGCGGCGGGGTCCCGCCACGCCTCGGCGAGCGCGTCGAGGGCCTTGGGCAGGTCGCTGCGCCAACCGGGGTCGAGGTCGGGCACGGAGGTGGCCGGAGGGGTGTCCGTGGCCGGGCCGAGCCGCTTGCCCGCGGCCGCGCCGAAGGCCTCGGACAGGCCGGCGAGGTGGCCGAGCAGATCGCGCACCGCGTAGTCGGGGCAGGGCGTCGGGCCGGCGAGCTGCTCGTCCGTCACCCCCTGCACGAGTTGGGCCACGATCCTGGCCTGCGGAGCAAGGTCGAACATCGTGTCGTCGGTCATGTGCATCTCCTGACGGCGGCGGACCAGGACCCGGAACGGCCCTCGGAGTGCAGACCGGTACGGGCCGTGTGATTCATCGGTCGTGGGAGGGATCTCCACGACCGGGGTCGGATCCCTCGCGGGCCCGGGCCTGTGCGACCGCGCCCGGAACGCGGACGAGGTCGGTCTCCGCCCGGGGCACGCCGGGGCGTGGGCGGCACGGTGGGGGCAGGCGTCTTTGGGCGGACGCATATCGACCTTCACCCGGGTCCCCTTCGGCTCACGCCCCGCACGGGCGGGCACATGTGCGAACGGCGTCGCACGGCAGACCGCCCGGCGGGCGGGCGACCGCGCCGCCACCGGCCGGCAGGACGGATTCCCGCTTGCCGCGCGATACTCGACGGGCCCAGGGAACCGAGCCGTCGAGCGGTCGGGGCGCCGAGATGCCGACGGGTCGCTTCACCGAGCCGTCACCCCCGAGGAGACCGAGGATGCCCTCTCCCCGCACCGTTCTGCTCACCGGCGCCGCCGGCGGTCTCGGCACCCTGATGCGGGGTCTGCTGCCCGGGTACGGCTACGACCTGCGTCTGCTCGACGTGCGCCCGGTCGACGGCGCCCCGGACGCGATCACCGCCGACCTCGCCGACCGGGAGGCCCTGCGCGAGGCCGTCCGGGGCGTCGACGCGATCGTCCATCTCGCGGGCATCTCGCTGGAGTCCTCGTTCGAGAAGATCGTGAAGGCGAACATCGAGGGCACCTACCACCTGTACGAGGCGGCCCGCCTGGAGGGCGTGGGGCGCGTCGTCTTCGCCTCCTCCAACCACGCCGTCGGCTACACCTCGCGCCCACGGGAGGGCGACCCGCTCATCCCGATCGACACCCCGCACCGCCCGGACACCTTCTACGGCCTGTCCAAGTGCTTCGGTGAGGACCTCGCCCAGCTCTACTGGGACCGGCACGGCCTGGAGACGGTGTCCGTGCGCATCGGCTCCTGCTTGCCCGAGCCGACACGGGTGCGGACGCTGTCGGTGTGGCTGAGCCCGGCCGACTGCGCCCGTCTCCTCCACGCGGCCCTGACCGCCGAGGGAGTCGGCCACACCGTCGTCCACGGCTCCTCCGCCAACACCCGGCTGTGGTGGGACCTCGGCACCGCCCGCGCCCTCGGCTACGAGCCGCAGGACGACTCCGAGCCGTACGCCGCCAAGCTGATCGCCGAGCAGGGCGAACCGGACCCGGAGAACCCGGCGCACACGCACCTCGGCGGCCACTTCGTCGACGACCCGCCGATCTGGCCGTACTGACCGGGCGCCCGTTGCGCCGCGGTCCGCGGCCGACGGGGAGGAGACGTCCGCCGTCAGGAGCGGCCGGGGCCGGAGGGACCGGTTCGAGGATACGGACTCGCAGACACGGGTTCGAAGCGACGTGAGGAGAGGGCCGGCCGGGACCGGAAGGGCCTCCGGGGCGGGGCCGTGGGCGGCCGGGCCGGACGGACGTCAGGTAAGGGAACGGTAAAGCGGTCTCGCTCGTTCTAGGTGGCATGACAGCTATGACCCCCGGCTCGAACATCCCGCTCTCCACCGCCCGTGTCGCGGTGGACGTGGCCGCGCCCGTGCGGCTCGACGTTTCGGGCCTGCTGCTCACCGCCGACGGCAAGGTGCGCTCCGACGACGACTTCATCTTCTACAACCAGCCCGGGGGCCCGGGCGTCACCTACCGCTCGGGGGGCGGCGCCGCGCCCGACGCGATCACGGTCGACACGGCCGCCCTCCCGCCGGGCATCGAGAAGATCGTCGTGACCGCAAGCCCGGACGCGGCCGGGCAGACCTTCCAGGGCATCGAGCCGACGGCCACGATCCGCGACGCCGACGACGGTTCCGTCCTGGCCACGTTCACGCCGCCGCAGCTCGGCACCGAGACCGCGCTGGTGGTCGTGGAGATCTACCTGCGCAACGGCCAGTGGAAGGCCCGCGCGGTCGGTCAGGGGTACGCCAACGGCCTCGCCGGCATCGCCACCGACTTCGGTGTCACGGTCGAGGAACCGGCGCCGGCGCAGCCGGTCGTCCCGCCCGCGCCCGCCGTGCAGCCCCCGGTGACCGCGCCGGCCCCGCCGCTCACCGCTCCCCCGGTCCCGCCCGTTCCCCCGACGCCGCCCGCGCCCGCCCCCGGCGCGGGGAAGATCAACCTGGACAAGGGCCGGGTCAGCCTGCAGAAGAACCAGACGGTGTCCCTGGTCAAGGGCGGACGCCCGCTCCTGTCGCAGGTCCGGATGGGCCTCGGCTGGGAGCCGGCCTACCGCGGCAAGGACATCGACCTGGACGCGTCGGTCATCGCCTACGGCCCGCAGCGCAACCACATCGACAGCTGCTACTTCGGCAAGCTGACGATCCTCGGAGGCGCGATCCGGCACTCCGGCGACAACCTCACGGGCGAAGGCGGCGGTGACGACGAGGTCATCACCGTCGACCTGGGCCGGCTGCCGCAGGAGGTCAGCGGCCTCGTCTTCACGGTGAACTCCTTCTCCGGCCAGAAGTTCACCGAGGTCGCCAAGGCCTACTGCCGCATGCTGGACGCCGCGACCGGCGAGGAACTGGTCCGCTTCGACCTCACCCACGCCGAGCCGCAGACCGGCGTGATGATGGCCAAGCTCATCCGTCAGTTCTCCGGCGAGTGGGAGATGACGGCGATCGGCGACTTCGTCAAGGCCCGCACGGTCCGCAACATGGTGAAGCCGGCAGCGCAGTCCCTGTGACGGCGCCCGCCTCGCGGAGCGCTCCGCCGGAGCGGGCGCTCCGCGGGCGCCGGTGGCGCCCCCTCCGGCCGCGCCTCACGTCGTCGGCAGCAGGCCCTCCGTCACCAGGGACAGGTACCGGGGGATGCACGCCCCCTCGTCGTCGGCCAGTTCCGAGGCCGTCGCCACGCCGTGGGCCAGCCGCAGGACGTCGATCGGTTCGACGTCCTTGCGGAGGGCACCCTCCGCGTGGGCGGCGTGGACCAGGCGCTCTCCCGCGCCCTTGAGGGTGGTGCCGCACACCGTGGCCGCGGCCGAACCGGCGTCGGTCACGGCCGAGCCCAGCAGGGCCTTCAGACCACGGACCTGGATCATGCCCTCGGTGAGTTCCGTCAGCCACGCCCACAGCGCCTCCCCCGGCGGCCGCTCCTGCGCGATCACGTCGGCGCGCCGGGCCAGTGCCTCGACGCGGCCGACGTAAGCGGCCTCCAGCAGCGCCTGACGGGTCGGGAAGTGCCGGTACAGCGTGCCGGAACCGACCCCGGCGCGCTTGGCGATGTCGTCGAGGGAGGCACCCTCCCCATGCTCGGCGAAGGCCTCCGCCGCCGCCTTCAGCAACCGCTCGTAGTTGCGCCGAGCGTCCGCGCGCATGGGCTTGACCTGGGTCATCAAGAACTCCTTGCAAAAACGGAGAAGGTCTCCGCGTTCTGTCCGGGGGGCGTAGGGGGAAACGGCCCCCGAAGACGGCCGTACCGCCCGGGGGACGCCGCGCGTCCGCCCGTGCTGCCCGCATGTTCCACCACTTCGCCCGGCGACACCAGATGGGGAGCACCCGACTCCGCCCCGTCCGCCCGGACCGCCCGGGCGCACGCCTTCTGGCCGAGGGGGCAGGGCGCTCCGCTCGGCTTCCCCGCACCACCCTGCCGGCCCAGCCCCTCTCCCCGTCCGGCCCACGCCTTCGGCCGGGAGGCCGACGAGCCCGAAGGCAACACCCCGGGGCCGCGTTCCGCTCGGCCCCACCGCCCCGGCAGCGGGGCAGGCCGTCCGCCCGACGTCCGGGCTCGACCACCGGTCGCCCGGCCGGCTCCCCCCGCCGCGCCCGTACCGGTGGCACGCACCGGCCGCGCGGCGCCCCGCAGCCTCGCTCCGGGGCATCGGCCGCCTCGGACGCCGGGACGGCGCCACCGCGTTCGCCGGCCCGGCCTGCCACGACCGCACCCGCGACAGGCCGGGGGATCCGCGCCGGGGCCGGGCCCGGACGGCGCGGGGCGGGCGCCGGTCCGACTCAGGTGCTGTCGTCGTCGGCGGCGAGGATGGTGCGGCCGGCCGCGAAGAGCCGGGCGCAGCGCCGGGTCATGGCCTCGGGTGTCTGGTCGGGGTGTTTGATCCACCAGCGGACGAGGGCGGTGCACAGGCCGCGCCATGCGTGTGCGAGGGCGTCGGCATCGAGCGGGTCGGCGGGTCCGGCCGTGTCCAGGAGCTCGGCGGTGCCGGTCGCGGCGAGCCCGTCGATGGCGTCGCGGTAGAACGCCGCACGGTGGGCGGCGTCGCTGCCGGGCGGCAGCGTGGCGTCGTAGAGGACGAACCAGGCCTCGCGCCGGCCGTCGAGGGCGGTGAACAGGGCGTGCAGGACGCGCAGGGGCGTGGGGGGCGCGGCGGCGCCGTGTTCGGCCATCGCGTCGCGGACGGCGTCCAGCAGGCGGTCGCCGACCGGGACGAGGCAGGCGAGGTAGAGGTCCTGCTTGCTGCCGAAGTACTGGTGCAGGAGCGGTTTGGTGACGCCGACGCGGGTGGCGACGGCGGCCATGGTGGTGGCGTCGTAGCCGCGGCGGCCGAACTCCTCGGTGGCCGCGGCCAGGACCTGTCGTTCACGGTCGGCCCTCGGCACACCCTTGGTGCCGGCACGGGAAGGGAGCGTTGCCATGGGACCTGATCTTACCCTACGGTAATTTACCGTAGGGTAAATTACGTGGACCCCACTGGGAGCACACACATGCCTGCCACCGCCGTGCCCGCCTCCGCGCCCGACCCCGGCACCCTCCGCACCCGCTCCTGGTGGGGCTGGGGCTACGCCGACGCGCACCCCGACGACGCCGAGTGCGTCGCGCTGGGTTCCCTGCTGCCGGGCACCCTGGCCCGTCCGCTGCCGATACCCCGGGTGGCCGACCTGGCCATCGACCGCCCCGCCGTGACGCCCCCGCCCGCCCTGGCACACCTGGTCACCGCCGATCCGCACGCGCGTGCCGCCCACGCCATGGGAAAGGCCTACCGCGACGTCGTCCGGGCCCTGCGCGGGCGGCCCGGCCGGCTCCCCGACCTCGTCGCCCGGCCGCACGGCGACCGGGACGTGGCCGACCTGCTGGACTGGGCCGGCGAGCACGGCGTGGCCGTGATCCCCTTCGGCGGCGGCTCCTCGGTGGTCGGCGGGGTGGAGTACCGCGGCGACGCCCACCGCGCCGTCCTGTCGCTCGACCTGACCTCGATGAACCGGGTCCTGGAGATCGACACCGGCAGCCGATCGGCCCGCATCCAGGCCGGCGCCCTCGGTCCCGTGCTGGAACGGCAGCTGCGCCCCCACGGCCTGACCCTGCGCCACTTCCCGCAGAGCTTCGAGTTCTCCACCCTGGGCGGCTGGCTCGCCACCCGCGCGGGCGGCCACTACGCCACCGTCCACACCCACATCGACGACTTCGTGCAGTCCCTGCGCGTGGTCGCCCCCGCCGCCGCCGGGGCTTCCTGGCGCCTGCCCGCATCCGGCGCCGGGCCCTCGCCCGACCGCCTCTTCCTCGGATCCGAGGGCGCGCTCGGCGTGATCACCGAGGCGTGGATGCGTGTGCAGGAACGCCCCCGTCACAAGGCCTCGACGTCCGTGGCGTTCGCCGACTTCCACCGTGCCCTGGACGCGGTGAGGGCCCTGGCACGGTCCGACCTCGCCCCGGCCAACTGCCGCCTGCTCGATCCCGGCGAGGCGGCGCTGTCCGGCGCTTCCCGCGACGGCTCAGCCGTCCTCGTCCTGGGATTCGAGTCCGCCACCGCCGCCGTCGGCGACCGTCTCGCGACTGCCCTGGACCTGGCCCGCGCCCACGGCGGACGAGGCACGGCGCCCCTGCCCGGCTCCGGCGCCCCGGTCGACGCGGCCGTCAGCGCCTGGCGCTCGGCGTTCCTGCGCATGCCCTACCTGCGGGACGGCCTGGCCCGCATGGGCGCCGTCGTCGAGACCTTCGAGACCGCTGCCACCTGGGACCGGATCCCCGCCCTGATCGACGCCGTCCGCAGCGAGGTCGGTGCCGCCGCGCTCAAGGCGACCGGACACCGGGCGACCGTCAACTGCCGGCTCACCCACGTCTATCCCGACGGCGCAGCCCCCTACTTCACCGTGGCCGTCCCCGGGCGACCCGGCGACGAGGTCGAGGTCTGGGACGACATCAAGGCCGCCGCGACCGAGGTCCTGCACCGCCACCGCGCCACCGTCACCCACCACCACGCCGTCGGCCGCGACCACCGCCCCCGCTACGACCTCCAGCGCCCGGAACCCTTCACGCTGGCTCTGCGCTCCGCCAAGCAGGCCCTCGACCCCCACCGCATCCTCAACCCCGGCGTCCTGCTCGACTGACTGTGATGATGCTCGTGGTGAAGCCGACGGGCGGGACCGGGCACGGCAGCGCACGACCGCCGGTGCCCGCGCACCGGCTGGTGTCGGCCTCGCCCCGGGCAGGAGAACCTCCTGCCCGGGGCGAGGCCGCGGAGCCGGCACGCTCGGGCCCTCCCCGGGCCGGCGGGCCGCCCCATCACCCGCCGACGGCTCGGCTCACCGCGCCACAGCATCGGCCGGCCGGTCGGCGTCCCTGTCGTGCAGCCACGGCCAGTCGGCGTCCCGGGCGGACTCCAGCAGCGAAACCATGCGGAACGCCGCGTCCGTGAGACCGCCGAAGGTGTGCCGGTTGCCCCGGCCCGACGGTCCGTGGCCCGCCCGATGGCCGGCCAGGTTCCACGTGTAGACCGGGACGTGGGCCGGGACCTGCTCGGTCGGGTCGCCGTGCCGGTGGGGCGCGTACTGCTCGTCGGTGACGATGAGCACCCGGTCGTGCCGGCGGTAGTGGCGGCGCACCGCCTCCGTGGTGTCGGTCCCGCCGAGGTCGCCGAAACGCCCGAGGACCCTCAGCGCCGACTCGCCCTTGCGGAACGGTACGGCGTTGCTGGACGTGCCGAACTCGACCAGGTCGGCGTGCTGCGCCCGCAGCGCCACGGCCGTGCCGAAGACGGCCGCGGCGTCGGCCCGGTCGAGCTGGGAGCGGTCGGAGAGCCGGGACCGGAACATCGAGCCCGAGCGGTCGACGAGCACCAGGGTCCGGCCCGCCAGGGCGGGCACGTTGGCCAGCGAGTGGCGCAGTGCCTGCTCCAGCGGGTAGGCCCAGCGCAGCGACGGCGCATGCTGGTGCGCGGCGAGACAGCGGAAGGGGAACTGCCGCGAGCGCGCCACCTCCGCCGGGTCACTGATCCGCGCCGCCACCTGTGCGGCGACCTCGTCGCTGACGCCCGCCTCGTCGAAGTTGCGCAGGTTGCGGACGAGCGCCATCGTGCCCATGGAGGGGATCACGGCCTCCCAGGCCGCCTTGTCCATCGGTCCCTGGAGCCAGCCCGCCAGCGCCTCCCACGTCATGCCCGCCGCGGCGAGCCGCTCGGCGCCGCCCGGCGAGGTGACGACGGCGCGCCGCTCGGCGACCGGCAGCGCCATGAGCGCGCGGTGCGCGGTCAGCAGGCGGTCCGACTCGGGCGGCACGGCAGACTCGGGGCGGTGCCGCCGGTCCAACGCGTACCGGAACAGCTCGCCCTGCCAGGGCTTGTCCGGGTCCGGTGCCGCGTGCACGAGGTTGAGGATGTCGCCGAAGCGGTAGCCCCTGGACGCGGTGTCGTACTTCAGCAGCGCCCGGCCGGTGTACAGGCGCCGCACGGCATCGGCGATGCCGCGCTTGACCGGCTTGGGCACGGCCCGGCCGTACGTCGACGTCCAGTACGCCAGCAGTTCGCCGGGCTCGTCGGGGCGCTGCAGCACACCGGCCACGACCTGCCGGTTGGCCGGGCCGTCGACGGCGCCCGCGTCCAGGCGCGCCTTGACGTACTCGGCGGCGCCCACGACCGCGGCGGTACGGATGTTGCCCTCGCCGCGCAGCCAGCCGAGCAGGCCGGCGGTCCAGAACGGGTCGGAGACAGCGAGCTCGCGCACGAGCTCCTCGAACCGGCCGTCGCGTGCGGCACCGGACTCGTAGAAGGTCTGCTGGGAGACGAAGTGCGAGACGGCGAGCAGGAAGAGCTCGGAGCGTGCGTCCCGCTCGTGCCCGCGGCCGCCCTCGCGGGTGCGCAGCACCCGACCCGTGGAGGCGACCGGCGAGACGGGCTGCGCCCTGGCGGTGCGCGTGTTGAATCGCGTCATGGTGAATTCCCCCGAAAACATGTGTGGTTCGGAGGGAGGCGCGGCAGAGGGAGGGTGCCCGAGGTCGAGGTCGGCGGCGGAAGACACAACTGCTCTACCCGCTGAGCTACCGCACCCCGAAGGTGCGAACGGGATTCGAACCCGCGACCGGTCGTTCTGGAAGTATCCGCTGCCTGCGCACCGGGCACCCACCATGAGCCGCGCCTCCCGAGATCAAGGTCGGCGGCGGTGGGATTCGATGTCAGCGAAGTAACCGCAGCCTGCGCACCGGGAGGTGCGTGACGTGTTCGGTGTCCAGAGATCGAGGCCGGCGGAACCGACGTAGGTGCTCTGCCCTCTGAGCTACACCGGCCTGTGATGCCGGTGGCGGGATTCGAACCCGCGGCCTCCCCATGAAGAGTGGAAGTAGGTCCTGCCTGTCGCACCTGGACGTGCATCACTCTAGGCGGAGGCCGCGGGACGGGCGAGCAAATTCAGGCGACTCGGCACGGGGTCGCGCAGCGGGTGCCGGGATCGCACCGGCGGGCCGGCGGGTGGTCAGCAGCGCTTCTGCCGCTTCCAGGGGCCGGTGACGGCGAGCATGATGCCCGGCTCCTGGATGTTGGCGAAGAGCGTCCTGCCGTCGGGCGAGAAGGTGACACCGGTGAACTCGCTGTACTCGGGCTCCTCGGCGGTGCCGATGTTCAGCTCGTTGCGGGCGATGGGGTAGGTGCGACCGCTGTCGGTGGCGCCGAAGAGGTGCTGGAGGCCGTCCCCGTCCTCGCAGACGACCAGGCCGCCGTACGGAGAGACGGTGATGTTGTCCGGGCCGTCGAAGTGGCCTTCCCGGGACGGGTCCGGGTTGACGCCCAGCAGCACCTTGAGGGTGAGGGTGCGGCGCCGGGGGTCGTAGAACCAGACCTGGCCGTCGTGCTGCTCGGGGCTCTCCTCACGGGCGAAGGAGGAGACGATGTAGGCGCCGCCGTCGCCCCACCACATCCCCTCCAGCTTGCGCGCGCGGGTGATCTCGCCGTCGGCGAACTGCCGGCGGACCGGGACGGTCTGCGCGTCGCGGTCGGGCACGACGACCCAGTCGACGCCGTAGACCGTGCCGGTCCTCGTGGCGCGCGACAGGTCGTCCACGAACCGGCCCGCGGAGTCGTAGCACTTGGGGGCCTGCAGGACCCCGGCGTCGTCGGCGAGGGTGCCCAGCCGGCCGCGGCCGTGGCGGAAGCCGTGCGGCGGCACCCAGCGGAAGAGCAGGCCGTTGGGGTCGTGGGCGTCCTCGGTGAGGTAGGCGTGGCCGGTCTTCGGGTCGATGACGACGGCCTCGTGGTCGAAGCGGCCGAAGGCCTTCACGGGCCGGGGGTCCCGGTTGGCGCGGCGGTCGCAGGGGTCGACCTCGAAGACGTAGCCGTGGTCCTTGGTCATGCCGTTCTCGCCGGCCCGGTCGGAGTTCTCCTCGCAGGTCAGCCACGTGCCCCAGGGGGTGCGTCCGCCGGCGCAGTTGGTGGAGGTGCCCGCGATGCCGACCCACTCGGCGACCGCGTGGCCGTGGCGCACCTCGACGACCGTGCAGCCGCCCGAGGCGGCGGGGTCGTAGACGAGGCCCTCGTGCAGCGGGACGGGGTACTCCCACGTGGAGCGCGGACCCTTGAGCTCGTGGTTGTTGACGAGCAGGGTGGTACCGCGCGGGCCGTCGAAGGTGGCGGTCCCGTCGGGCTTCTGCGGGGTGAACTCGCCGGACTCCAGCTTGGTCCTCCCGCTGTAGGTGATGATCTCGTACGAGAACCCGGCGGGCAGGGCGAGGATGCCCTTCGGGTCGGCGAGCAGGGGCCCGTAGCCGACTCCGCCGTGCGCGTCCGCCGACGCACCGCCCGCGGTCTCGGTCTCGGTGGACGCCAGGGCGTTCGGCGCGGTGGCCAGAGCTCCGACGGTGCCGGCCAGGGCGACTCCGGCACCGGTGATCGCGGACTTCCTGGTGAAGTCCCTACGGGTGAGCGACATGGTGTCTCCTGTGACGGTGGGTGTGCCGTGGGAGGTGGCGGCCGTGCGTTCGGCGCCACCGTCCCGCCCGCCGCTGAACGTGGGTCGAACGGCGGGCGTCACGCACGGTCCCGGTCCGGTGAATCCGGACCGACACCGTCCACGTCAGGATGACAGGAGAGCTGCCGTATCGTCAGTTCCCGTGCTGGGAACGGGCTTTGAAGGCAGCCTTTCTGGCCTCCTTGGCGACCTTCTTGTCCGGGTGGATCCGACCCATCGCCTCCAGGACGTCGGCGGTGGCGGGGTGCTCGACGCGCCAGGCCGCGGCGAAGAAACCGTCGTGCTGGGCGGCGAGGCCCTCGACGAGGGCCTGCAGTTCCTCGGAGTTGCCCTCGGCTGCCAGCTGCGCGGCGACCGTGTCGACGGTGAGCCAGAAGACCATCGCCTCGGAGGGGGCGGGCACGTCGGCCACGCCGTGCTCGGTCAGCCAGACCCGGGCCAGTCCGCCGAGTTCGGCGTCGTCGAGCACCTCGCGCAGCGCGGGCTCGGCGACCGCGCCGACCAGGGACAGCGCCTCCTGGCAGCGCAGTCGGCGCAGCGGGGCTCCCGGGTCGCCGCCGCGGGCGGCCGCCAGCAGTTCCCGTGCGGCGGCCAGGGGTTCGCGCCGGGCCAGCCACTGCTCGGTCTCGGCGCGCACCGCCCGGGGCCCGTGGGCGGCGGTGCGGTCGAGCAGGGCGTCCGCGCCCTTGTCGGCGAGGTCGCCCACGGCCGGCGCCTCGACGCCGGCCTCCAGCAGCCGGGCGCGCAGCCCGAACAGGCCGAGCGGGGTGAGGCGGACCATGCCGTAGCGGGAGACGTCGGTGTCGTCGACGGGAGCGGCGGGCTCCTCGGCCGGGTCGTCGATGTCGGCCATGAGCGCCTCGTCGACCGGCTGGTACTCCACCAGACCGATCGGGTCGAGGAGCCGGAACTGGTCGTCCAGCCGCATCATGGCGTCGGAGACCTGCTCCAGCACGTCGTTGGTGGGCTCGCCCATGTCACCGGGGACGATCATGGAGGCTGCGAGTGCCGGAAGGGGCACCGGTCCCTCGCCGGGGCCGTCCTCGCTGACGCTGAGCAGGTAGAGGTTGCCGAGGACGCCGTCGAGGAACTCGGCCTCGGCCTCGGGGTCCCAGTCGAGCTCGGAGAGGTCGATCTCGCCGCTGCCGTTCTCGAGGTCCATGGCGTCGACGAGATCGTCGAGGTCGGGCACACCGGCGTCGGCGAGCACCCCGTCCAGGGCGACCAGCCAGATGCCGAGCACGTCGGTGGGGGAACCGCCGGTGAGCAGGGCGAGGTCCTCGCCGGCGGTGACGGTGCCGGCCTCCTCGTCGGTGATCTCGACGAGGCCGGTGTCGACGGCGACGCGCCAGGCCTCGCTCGCGTAGGCGGCGGCGTCGTCCCCGGTGAGGCCGAGGAGTTCGGCCGCGGCGGGCAACTGCTCCTCGACGAGCCCGCCGCCCGCGTCGACACGGGTGTCGGGGCCCGCCCAGCGGGCGAGTCGGGCGGCCCGGGAGAGCAACGGCGTGCTCAGGGCGGCCCGCGCCAGCTCCGCTTCGTCGGTCAGCCGCACGGGCGGCAGGGGGGAGCTGTCTGACATGGGCTCGTTCTCCTCGGACGGTGGTACCACTCAGCCGCTCAGCCTAGACGGATTTCCACCCATCCCGCCCGGTTCATCTCCTCGTCGGCCTCCGTACATGGCCGAAACCTTGACAACTGGCCGGAGAAAGCAGGAGATTGACGCGCGTAGAAGTCGGCGGACAACTGTTCACTGTCTTCTACGCGCGTCATCCGTGGTCCAACCACGCGCTTCCGGCGCGTTCTTCGCGCACCATCGCTCCACCCTCGTCCCGGCACTTGTCATGTCCCCGGAGGGATCCCTTGCCGAGAAAGTCGTCCGCGCGTCTCGCCGCGCTCACCGTCGCCGCCGTCTGCTCCGCGGCGTCCACCGTCGCCCTGACCACTCCCGCCCACGCGGACTCCGTACGCATCCACGACATCCAGGGCACCACCCGGACCTCGCCGTACGCCGGCCAGAAGGTCGCGGAGGTGACCGGAATCGTCACCGGCGTCCGCACCTACGGCTCGTCCCGGGGTTTCTGGATGCAGGATCCGAACCCGGACTCCGATCCGGCCACCAGTGAGGGCATCTTCGTCTACACCGGCTCGACCCCGAAGGTCGCGGTCGGCGACCTGGTCTCGGTCGGCGGCACGGTCTCGGAGTACGTCCCCGGCGGGACGTCCTCCGGCAACCAGTCGGTGACGGAGCTGACCCGGACCACGATCACCGTCGTCTCCAGCGGCAACGCCGTTCCGGCCGCCACCGTCGTCGACGCCCGGTCGGTGCCGGACGCGTACACCCCGGCCGGTGACTCCGCCGCGGGCGGTTCGGTCAACGGGCTGACCCTGCGGCCCTCGAAGTACGCCCTGGACTACTACGAGTCCCTGGAGGGCATGAACATCCAGGTCGCCGACGCCCGCGTGGTGGGCGCCAGCAACAAGTACTACGAGCTGTGGGTCACGGTGAAGCCGCACGAGCACGCCAACCGGCGCGGCGGCACCGTCTACGGCGCCTACGAGGCCCAGAACACCGGCCGGCTCCAGATCCAGTCGCTCGGCCCGACCTCCGCGTACCCGAGCGTGGACGTCGGCGACACGCTCACCGGCACCACCACCGGTCCGCTGGACTACAACCAGTACGGCGGCTACACCCTCGTCGCCAACGAGATCGGCGCGGTCGACGCCGCCGGACTCGCCCGGGAGACGACCCGCAGGCAGAGCAGGCGCGAGCTGGCGATCGCGACGTACAACGTCGAGAACCTCGACCCGTCCGACGACACCTTCGCCGCGCACGCGTCCGCGATCGTGCACAACCTCCAGTCGCCCGACATCGTGTCCCTGGAGGAGATCCAGGACAACAACGGCGCCACGGACGACGGGACGACCGCCGCCGACATCACGGTCGGCAAGCTGATCGACGCGATCGTCGCGGCCGGCGGCCCCCACTACGACTGGCGCTCCGTCGACCCGGTCGACGACTCCGACGGCGGCCAGCCCGGCGGCAACATCCGCAACGTCTTCCTGTTCAACCCGCAGCGGGTCTCCTTCACCGACCGTGCGGGCGGTGACGCCACCAGCGCCGTCGGCGTCGCCAAGGTGCACGGCAAGGCTGCGCTCACGCTCTCCCCCGGCCGGATCGACCCGCAGAACGCCGCGTGGGAGGACAGCCGCAAGCCACTGGTGGGCGAGTTCGTCTTCCGCGGCAAGAAGGTGTTCGTGATCGCCAACCACTTCGCCTCCAAGGGCGGCGACCAGGGACTGGCCGGGCAGTACCAGCCGCCGGTACGCAGCTCGGAGATCCAGCGCCACGCGCAGGCGACCGTGGTCAACTCCTTCGTCAAGGACGTTCTCGCGGTCCAGAAGAACGCGAACGTCGTCGCGCTCGGCGACATCAACGACTTCGAGTTCTCCGGCACCGCGCAGATCCTGGAGGGCGACCACGCGCTGTGGTCCGCGGTGAAGTCGCTGCCGAAGAGCGAGCGGTACAGCTACGTCTACCAGGGCAACGCCCAGGTCCTGGACCAGATCCTGGTCAGCCCGGCGATCCGGCGCGGCGGGCGGTGCCACTTCGACTACGACAGCGTGCACATCAACGCCGAGTTCCACGACCAGATCAGCGACCACGACCCGCAGGTGCTGCGGTTCCGTCCGTGACCCCCGCGCTCCCGGGGCGGGCCCGCACCGGCCCGCCCCGGGAGCGTCGCCGCGGACGAGCGGCACCCGGTGGCCGACGACCGCTACCGCGCCCGCCGCGGGACGCGCCGCCCGGCTCCGGCGTGGGACAACACCACGGTTGCGTGAGCGGGTTGACCTCTGCCGACATGTGCATGAAAAGATCAGCGGTCCAGATCATCAGATCATGACGACGGCGAGGAGCCGACCACGTGACATCCGGATCCAGGCTGCGGAACGGCCTGCTGGCCGTATTGACCGCCGTGTTCGTGGCGTCGGGCGGGCAGACCCCCGCCCAGGCAGCCGCGACCTCACCCGATCTCGGCGACTTCCGGCTGCGGCACGCCAGCAACCAGGACGACCTGCAGAGCCGGGTGTACGAGCTGGACGGCGAACTGCCCACCGTCGGCGTGCAGGAGCTCCTGGACACGGCAAACCGCACGGCGGTGCAGAGCTCGGACTCCGGCACCTGCAACCCCGGTGCGACCAACAGCCTTCCGCTGCACGGGACCAGCTACTGCTTCGCCGGCTCGGACGGCGGCACCGTCGGGGAACCGCCCGAGTGGATGCCGCAGGGCATCACCACGGTCGCCGACGCACAGAGCGACCAGCGGTGGGGAAGCAAGCGGGCCGTCCTCGTCAGCTGGTACGACAAGGCTCCCGGCGACGGGGGCCAGTCCGGCGGCGACGCCGACGAGACCAAGGGCTGCCGGGTCACCTTCCTCGATCCCGACACCCTGAAGTACCGGCACGTACTGCTCGTCTACCCCTACCAGAACTCGTATCAGAACCCGACCTACATGAGCCTGAGGACCAGTCAGACCTCCGAGGGCGAGTCACTGCACTGCGGCGGTATGGCCTGGTACGGCAATTACCTGTACGTCGCGGACACGGCCCGCGGATTCCGGGTCTTCGACATGCGGCACATCTACGACCTCGGTGCGGCCACGAACGGGGACACGAGCGACAAGTACCGGATCGGCCGCCATGACGGCGTGTACTACGCCCACGGATACCGCTACGTGATGCCGGAGGTCAACGCCTGGACCACCACGGTGAAGCGGACCGGCTGCCTCGACGGCGGCGGGCCCAACTTCTCCTACGTGGGTCTCGACCGCAGCGGCCTGGACCATCTGACCACCGGGGAGTACTGCGCCTCCACCTTCGCCGACCCGGACGGGGACGGGGTGAAGGACCCCGATCGCATGGGCCGGGTCGCACGCTGGCCCCTGGACGGCGCCTACGGCACACCGCTGCTCGCCTCCGACGGCTACTGGTACGCCGACGCGGCGTACCGGCTGCCGCAGAGCAACATCCAGGGCGCCGTGTCCTACAACGGCAGGTGGTACCTGAACCGCAGCCGGGGCGACCAGAACAACGGCGTCCTGTACGTGACGAAACCGGTCACCTCCAGCACCGGTGTTCTGGAGATCGAGAGTGCCCACCGGGCGGCGGTGGGTGTGGAGGACCTCTCGCACTGGCCCGGCACCGACCGATCAGCGGGAGACCTGTGGACGGTGACCGAGCACGAGGGGAAGCGGATGATCTACGCCTGCCCCATCTCCGAGCTCGACAGCGCGACACGGGGCGGCGAGATCTGCGGCCTCTGGCCGAGCCCGCCGGCCTGAGTGCCGCCCGGCCTCGGCAGCGGGCCGTCCGGCCCGGGTAGCGGGTGGCCCGGCCTCCGCGTAGGGCCGGCCGCGGCACGCACCGCCCCCGCGGGCGCCGCCGCGCGTCACCACAGCACGGCCTGCTCACCGGCCGCGCGGGGATCGGGCGGCTCCCCACAGGGGCGGTGCCCGTGCCGAATCCGGTCCGCCGAGCTGCTTCGGGGCCGCAGCGGGCAGGGCGGGCCGCCTTCGTGAGCGTGCGCCGGCACGGCGCCTCGGCCCGGGCTCCGCATCCCCGCGGAGGCAGGCGCGGCGTCCACCCCCCTGCCCGCCGATGCCGGCATGGGCTCCGCCGACGGCTTCCAGTGCCGCGGCCGGCAACGACTGCCCGTCGAGGAGCGGCGTCCGGTGCGTGCTGCTCCCGGTGCGCCGGCCGGGAGTCCTCGTACCGGGCGTACTCGCGCTTGCGTCCGGTACGCCGGGTGGGGGCACCTCCCACGCCCTTGGGCCGTGGGGGAGCATGCCGGGCGTCGTGACGGGGCGGACGTCGCCTGTTGCGGCCCTAGCGGGTGCGGTGCTGCCACCGCCTCACCTCGACCGCGATCACCGCACCGGCCGCCGCGCCCGCGGCCAGCACCAGACCCGGGTGGTGCATCCCGCTCCGCACGACCGACCGCACCGGCTGCGGGGCGGCCTGCTCGGCCTTCGTGGCCCGGTCCTGCACGGCGTGCCCGGCCCTGGCCGCCCGGTCCTGCGCGGCGTGGCCCGCGTGGGAGGCCCGGTCCTGCATCGTGTGACCGGCCTTCGTGGCCCGGTCCTGGACGGCATGCCCGGCCCTGGCGGCGCGATCCTGGACGGTGTGGCCCGCCTGGGCGGCGGTGCTGCGCAACTGCACGCCCATCGCGCCGGCCTTGTCACGCAGGTCGGCGGCGCGGGTGCGGGCCCGTTCCTGCGCATCCGTCCCGCCGGGCGGCTCCGCGCCGGTGGAGTCGGCTTCGCCGCGCGCGTCGGCCATCTGCGCGCGGAGTTCGTCGGGGCCCTTGGCCCCGGCGGGTCCGGACCTGTCGGGCCGGTTGTCCTTGGCATCGGTCATCAGGTCTCTCCTTCGTGGAACCCCGGCCTTCGGGGCCGGGGAGGGAACGAAGCTCCTGCGTCTGCGGAGCAGGGCAGGGAGAACCGGTTCGCCGCCAGGGCGGACCGGCGTCCACCGGCCGACCCCGTCTCCCACAGGACAACTGACAGGGTGTGAGTCCCTCGCGTCCAGTTGCCTCTCCCTGCCTCCTCGCGGGCGAGTGGAGCGGCCCGGTCGGCGCGTTCGCCGGCGGAGCGGTGCGGCGCAGGCCCGCCGCCCGGCCGGACGGGCGCGATCTCGGTGCCGGTGGTGCGCCCTCCTCTCGGTTCCGGCCCCTCCGGGTACCCTGACCTGCCGCCGTCACCCCCGTGCGGGTCCCCCGGGGCCGGGCTCGCCGAGCCGGGCCAGCCGGGTCTGGAACCAGTCGAGCCGAGCCTGCAGCAGCGCCGCCTCGGCGACGAGCTCGGGCACGCCCAGCGCCTCGCCCGCGCCGCCGGCACCCGTGGCGCCCGAGGCACCGGGACCGTCCGACGCACCTGCCAGGGCCACGACCCGCAGTCCGTCACCGGCCAGCCGGGCGAAGGCGGTGGGCGAGACGGACGGGCGGGCCCGCACGCAGCCCGCGCAGGACGGGCGGAGGGCCCGCCATCCCGGAAGGCCCCAGCCGCTGTCGGCGAGCGCCGCGGCGGGCCGACCGCAGGCACACGCCCCCACGGTCGCCGTGCGCACCCGCTGGCGGGCGTAGCGGAAACCGCGCTCGAAGCGGATGTAGGCACCCAGCACCGTCACCTGGAGCAGCACGGCCGCCCGGTGCTCGGCCGTGCACAGCAGCGCCTCGGCGGCCGTCCGCTCGTGCACGCAGTGGAAACCGCAGTCGCACCGGCGGTGCGGCGGCCGATGCCGCAGGCCGTAGGCGCAGGCCGCGTCGGCCACGACGCCGTACGGCAGCGCGCCGCCGAGCGACACGCCGGTGAAGGCGGCCCTGGCCCCGTCCTGGGACAGCACGGGGTGGGCGATCTTGTAGCCGGTCGGCGGCTCCGTCGGGCGTTCCTCCGGAAGCCGCAGCCTCATCGGACGGCCGGCACCTCTTCCGGTGCGGGGGCCGCCGGCTCGGGTGCGGGTGCGGGTGCGGCGGGCTGCCGGCTCTGTGCGGTGGGTTCGCGTGCGTCGCCGGCGGCGTGCGGACGCTCCTCCGCGATGCCGGTGGCGAGTGCCTTGCCGAGCTTCATGACGCCTCCCATGACCGGTGGACCATGCCTCGTCCTGTCCATGGTGACGCATGAGGGGCGTTCCGGACACGGGGCCGGGCGACGACGGCGCCCCGGGCGCGAGCGTTCCCCGCCGCGCGTGATGGGGCTCGACCGGACACGGTGCCGCTTCCGCGGTGTTCTGCGACGAGCCGCAACGAGCCTGACATGACGGGCGGGCCGCCTGCCACCCGCCATGTCGCAGCATCCCTTACTCATATCTGGTAGCAGATTTAAGTGGAGCTTCACGATTGGGGTGCGGAGACTACCGTCATGACCTACGCAAGTTCCCTCGCCCCTCCCTTCGGCCGTGCGCTGTGCGCGATGATCACGCCCTTCACCGAGGAGGGCGCCCTCGACCTCGACGGCGCCCAGCGCCTCGCCGACCGGCTGGTCGGGCAGGGCTGCGACGGCCTGGTCCTCTCCGGCACCACGGGCGAGTCGCCGACCACTTCGGACGCCGAGAAGGCCGTGCTGATCCGGGCGGTCCGCGAAGCGGTCGGCGACCGGGCGGCCCTGGTCGCCGGGGTGGGCACGGCCGACACCCGGCACACGGTGCAGCTCACGCTGGAGGCGGAGAAGGCGGGCGCCGACGGAGCCCTCGTCGTCACGCCGTACTACAGCAGGCCGCCGCAGGACGCCGTCGAGGCGCACTTCCGCGAGGTGGCGGATGCCTCCGGGCTGCCCTTGATGCTCTACGACATCCCCGGCCGCACCGGCACCCGCATCGAGCCGGACACGATGATCCGCCTCTCCTCCCACCCGCGGATCGTCGCGGTCAAGGACTGCTCCTACGACTTCCTCGGCGCCCAGAAGGTCGTCGACCGCACCGACCTGGCCTACTACGCGGGCTGCGACGAGCACATCCTCGCCCTGTACGCGGTGGGTGCGGCCGGTTACGTCAGCACGGTGGCGAACGCCGCCCCCGCCCGGCTGCGAGCCGTCGTCGACGCCTTCGACGCGGGAGACACCCGGGAGGCGGCCCGCCTCCAGCAGCGGGCCACGCCGCTCATCGAGTCGATGATGTCGGCCGGCCTGCCGGGCGCGGTCACCGCCAAGGCGATCCTGAACGCCCTCTCCCTGCCCGCCGGCCTGGTCCGCCCCCCGCTGCGCCCGGCGGGCGCGGAGGCGAGGGCGGCCCTGCACGCCGCCTACGAGGCACTGACCGCACGCTGACCCCGTCGCGGCCGATGTCGCAGGACCGCGGGACCCGGCCCGAGCGGCTCGTCCGCCTCGCCCGATCGAGGTGAAGTCGTTGCTGGTCACCGGGCTTTCCCCTCCCCGGAGTTGCAGCCGGTGGCACACCGGGCACCGGAGATCGGCAGCCACATCACGCAGCCCTGCCGCAAGGCGGACACGCTCCCATCAGCGACCACCCGGTGCCGCCAGGTCCGGCCGCAGCACCCCCGGATCATCAACGACAGGGGCAAAGAGCCATACCGGCCCCGGAGGCCACGAGCCCGGTTCGGGCCCTACCTGGAAGGTGATGGGCACGGTCCCCGGGATCCGGGAGAGCGGGTGAGCGCCTCAGGCCGGCTGGAGGCTGCGGAAGCCCGCGAGGACGGCCTGTTCGGCCGGTGTGGCCGAGCATCGCCATTCCGGGGCCAGCGCGGAGTACGTGGTGACGTCGTGCCAGCAGCCCTGGGTGTGGAACAGCTCGCGCAGCGTTGCCTCGGGGTGGAGGCCTGCGGCGAGCATGACGTCCCGCATGCGGGTGTGGTCGGCACGGTGGCCGGCCCAGATGCGGTGCAGGCCGAGTGGACCGAAACCGTAGGCCATCAGTAGGCGTCCGGCCTCGTGCCCATGGCCGCGCACGGGCGCGTCGGGCAGCAGGACGAGCCCGGTGAGCATGGCGTTGCTGCCGTACTCCTCGACCAGGAGCCCCATGGTGCCGACCATGGCGTCGTCGCCCGGCGCGCAGATGGCGAGGGTGTGTCTGCGGCGCGGGTGGGTGTAGGGCTGGGCGAGACACTGTGCGAAGGCGTCCTGTGCCCGGCGGACGTCCATGCGGTCGATGCCGAGGTAGCGGGTCAGGACCCGGTGGGTGTGGATGCGTTGGAACGGCGCGAGGTCGGTGGCCCGCAGTTCGCGCAGAAACAGGTGATCGCCGTGCAGTTCGGGCAGGTGGGTCATGACGCGTTTCCGAGGAGAGTGACGTGGTCGACGGGGATGAGCGCTTCGAGGTCCACGTAGTAGCGGCCTGAGGGCACCGGGGCTCCCAGCAGGACGCGCCGGGCGGTGTCGGTGACCAGGGCCGCGCCGAGCATGATGCCGCTCGCCAGCTGGGGCCAGCTCGAAAGGGTGCGGCCGATCCTGCTGATGGCGTCGGTCATCGCCGGGCTGAGCCGGTCGGAGTCCACGATCCGCAGCAGCAGGTCGAGCGACTCGGCGGCGTCGAGGGTGCGGACGTCCTGTGCGGTGATGTCGCCGACCCGGCCGTGGAAGAGAGGCCGGGCCGGCTCCCGGTCGAAGCGTTCCACGTCGAGCAGTCCGCGGTCGTTGGCGTCCATCAGGACCGGGATGCGCCGGGCACGGGCGTGCTCACGGGCGGCGACCTTGACCCACAGGGTGTCGCATTCCTCGATCAGCAGGTCGAGGCCGGCGTCGGGACCGGTACCGAAGAAGTCGTCGACGGTCCCCTCCGTCACGCCCTCGCGGTGGATCTCGATGTCGAGATAGGGGTCGATCTCGTACATCTGGCGTGCGCACAGGACCGTCTTCGCCACGCCCAGGTCGTGGACACCGGCGCGCAACCGGTTCAGGTTGGACAGGCCCAAACGGTCGAAGTCCGCAAGGCGGAACGATCCTCCTACGCCTTCCATGGCGCAGGTGAGGGCCGCGCTGTTGCCCACGGACAGACCGAGCACGCCGATGCGGCGGCCGAGCAGTGCCTGCTGTCCCACACGGGTGATCTTGTCGCGGTTGCGGTCGGTACGGACCAGGCGGAACTCCTCGTCCGGCAGGAGGTGAACCAGCCGTCCCGACCACGGGTACCAGACCCACGTGCCGTAGCGCCGGCGCGGCACCCCGGCGCACATCTCGGTGGCGGCGGCGGCCAGCGCCCGGGCGTCCAGCGACTCGTCCGGCCGCAGGCAACGCACCAGTTCCTCCAACTGGTCGTCGATGCGGTCATGGACCTCTCGTACGGCACCCGACTCCAGCAGCGCTGACAGAGCCTCTTCCCCGTCGGCGTCCGTGAGGTTCAGAAGAACGGGCCGGTAGGCCTCCTCCCGCGTGCGCCTCGGCTCCGGGCACGAGCGTGGATCGTCGTCGACGGACGTATCGGAATGGATCACGAAACGGGAAGCTAGCAGCCGAACGATCTTGGAAAGCCTTTGTCGCGCGGGAGGACACACTCGAATTGATGCGCGACCCTTCCAGCGCCGTTCCCCCTCACCACCTGTCCGCCCGAGGCCGGTCCGCGATCCGAAGGTTCCCTCCAGCCTCCCTCCCGCGCGTCGGCGGCGCGGACAGCGGCCATTGGACGGTCCCCGCAGGAGACCGGCGCGGGGCCGCAGCTCGCATCCTCGCCGGGGACGCCGGGCAAGGCAGGGAAGACAGGGACGCCGGGGAGGGCGGGGAGGACGGCCAAGCGGATTCGGCGCATCCGGCGACAGGGCCTAACCCATCCGATCCACGGCCTCCTTGGCTTCCTTCAGGCCGGTGCCGGTCATCTCGCGGTACGCCTTGATCGCGGCGACCTGCTTGCCCTCCCGCGCCAGCGCCTCGACCCGTTCCCGCTGCGCGCGCTGCTCGTCCGGCTCCTCCACTCCCAGCCGATCGGCGACCAGAGCGAGTCGGCGCTCGATGCGTACCAGTCGCTTGTCCATGCCGGAGAGACGGCTCTGGATGCTCCAGATCCCGGCGAAAAGACCCAGAACGAGTAAGAGTTCCACGATGCCCATGACAGGTGATCCTAGGTGGCTCCGGAAAGTGGACGGTTCTCGGGGCTGCAGACGGCAATGGGCAGCAGACCCACCACCCCGCCTCCCGGCGCGACGGGCGGACGGGCGGACGGGCGGACGGGCGGACGGGCGGACGGGCGGACGGGCGGACGGGCGGACGCGAGACAGTACGACGGTCCGGCCGTCACTGGCCGTCGAGCGCACGGCTGGGTGACAGCACCCGTCCTCGGTACACCGCTCCCCTGCGTGCCGGACTTTCCCGACCCACCCGGCGCTCGGGGGCGCGGGCGCCTACCCTGGAGGGCACGAACGCCCCGGGATGACCCGGTGACAGGCTTGTGTGCGACGGGGGTTGAGCCATGGTCAGTGCGGAGATCGTGCAGTGGGTGGAACAGGCCGGGCCTGCCGTGACGGCCGCGGTGGGTGCGTACGGGGCGGCGGTGCTGACCCGGGCGCAGGACACGGCCGCCGATGCCACGGTCGGGCTCGGGCAGCGGATCCTGCAGGCGGTGTGGCGGCGCCGGGACGAGGCGGGCCGGGCCGAGTGGGAACGCGTGTTGGGCGAGGCCGCCGACGAACAGAGCGACGCCTACACGACGGCCGTGGTGAGCAGGCTGCTCAAGCGCGCCTTGCAGGACGACCCCGAGCTCAGGGAGGAACTGGCCGCTCTGGTGCCCGCCCCGGCCGCGGGCTCGGTCACCGTCACGGCGGCCGGTGAGCGGTCGATCGCCGCCCAGCACATCGGCACCGCGATCACCGGTGACGGTCACGCGGCGCCTCGGGCGTAAGGGGTGGGTGCGGACGACGCCGCTCCCCGGCCCCGCATCGAGGCGGCCGGGGAGCGGTCGATCGCGGCCGAGCGGATCGGTGTCGCGTTCACCGGGGACGTACTGCCCGCCGAGGCGCTGTCCGCGCCCGAGAAGGTCGCGGCGCCCCCGGGCTTCTCGAATCTGCCGCCTGCCGTTCTCTGCCTGGGCCGCGAGGAGGAACTGGGCCGGCTGCGCCGCATGCTGACCGACGGACAGGAAGGGACGGTCCCCCGGAGCGGGGCCGTGCACGGGCTGGGCGGGATCGGCAAGAGCACGCTCGCCCTGCACTACGCCCACCGGCACCGCGGCGACTACACCCTGATCTGGTGGATCAACGCCGCCTCCCCCGACGAGATCGAGACCTCCCTCACCGCGCTCACCCGCACACTCGTGCCGGGATGGGCCGCCGCGGCCGCGCGCGCCGAGCAACTGTCCTGGGCCGTGCAGTGGCTGGCGTGGCACCCGGGCTGGCTGCTGGTCCACGACAACGTCGAGGACCCCGACGACCTCTCCCCCTACACCGGCGCCCTGCACCAGGGGCATCACCTGGCGACCAGCCGCCGCGCCACCGGCTGGCCCGACGGTGCCCCCGCGCTGACCCTGGGCACCCTCGCCCCCGACGACGCCACCGGCCTGCTGTGCCGGCTCTCCCTCAAGGGCACCGCCCCGACAGCGCGGCAGCAGGCCGACGCCCGCGCCCTGGCCGACGACCTGGGGCACTTCCCCCTGGCGATCAAGCAGGCCGGCGCCTACCTCGCCCAGAACCGCGGCATCAAGTTCGACGCCTACCGCCGCCGTCTGGGGAGCAGACTCGCCCGGACCGCCCACGGCATCGACACCGAACGCACCATCGCCCGCATCTGGAACGTCACCCTGGCCACCTTGCGGGAGAACGATCCGCCGGCCGTGGAGGTGCTGCAGACCGCCGCCTGGCTCGCCCCCGACGGCATCCCTCACTCCCTGCTCGCCCCGCCCGGCGCGGACCCGGACGACACCGACGACGTCGCGGAGGCCATCGGGACCCTGGCCGCCTACAGCATGGTCACCGACACCGGCACCTCCGTCGGCATCCACCGCCTGGTCCAGTCCGTCCTGCGCTCCCCCCACCACCGCGACGACACCGCGTCACCCCTGCACCCGCCAGGACGGGAGCGCGCCGAGCAAGCCGTCCTGCACCACCTGATCCCGCCCCCGGGCCGGATCAGCCCCACCGACAGCCAGTGGGACACCCTCACCCCCCACCTGATCGCCCTCGCCGCCACCACCCCGCCGAAGCACCTCAACGCCCTGCTCACCGCCGCCTACGGCACCGCTGCCGCCCGCCTCCACCGGCAGGGCCACACCGCCCGCACCGTCCCCCTGTACGAGAGCGCCCTCACCGCGTTCGAGCAGGTCCTCGGCGAGGCGCACCCCCAGACTCTGCAGTGCCGCAGCAACCTCGCCGCCGCCCACCATGCGGCGGGCGACCTGGAGCGGGCCGTCGCCCTGTACCAGACCACCCTCACCCAGTCCGAACAGACCCTCGGCGACACCCACCCGAGCACCCTGATCAGCCGCAACAACCTCGCCGCCACCTACGAGTCGGCAGGAGAGCTGGAGCGGGCCGTCGCCCTGTACCAGACCACCCTCACCCAGTCCGAACAGACCCTCGGCGACACCCACCCGAGCACCCTGATCAGCCGCAACAACCTCGCCGCCACCTACGAGTCGGCAGGGGACCTGGAGCGGGCCGTCGCCCTGTACCAGACCACCCTCACCCAGTCCGAACAGACCCTCGGCGACACCCACCCCGACACCCTGATCAGCCGCAACAACCTCGCCCACGCCTACAGAACGGCAGGGGACCTGAAGCGGGCCATCCCCCTGTACGAGACCACCCTCACCCAGCGCGAGCAGACCCTCGGCGACACCCACCCGAGCACTCTCGTCAGCCGCAACAACCTCGCCCACGCCTACAGATCGGCAGGGGACCTGGAACGGGCCATCCCCCTGTACCAGACCACCCTCACCCAGTCCGAACAGACCCTCGGCGACACCCACCCCGACACCCTGGTCAGCCGCAACAACCTCGCCCAGGCCTACAGAACGGCAGGGGACCTGAAGCGGGCCGTCCGCCTCCTGGAGACCACACTCGCTCAACGCGAGCGGGTCCTCGGCGACGCCCATCCCCACGCCCGGATCAGCCGTGACAACCTCGCCGACGCCCGTCGGGCAGCCGGGGAGGTGCAGCCGGGAAGCACGGGGACCTGAGGGCCCGCAGACGTCCCGCCTCCCGCGGCCGACCGGCAATCGTCGAAGGCCGGCCGCCCGGCCCGAGAGCCTCCTGCGACCGCGCCACGCCTCAGGGGCACTCACGCACGAGCGCCCTCCCGTGGGCAGGCCGTCCTCGGGCCGCGGAAGGGCGCTCCATGGTGACCGGCGTCGACGGCTGCCGACAACGCGGCAGCAGGTCGGGACGTCGGCCTGTGGGGGCGGCCGCGGGTGACCGCCGGCGGGGTCAGTTGTGGCTGTGCAGGATGTCGTTGAGGCCGCCCCACTCGGCGTTGTTCGGGACCGCCTGGACCTGGCCGGTGACCGAGTTGCGGCGGAAGAGGATGTTGTCGGCACCGGAGAGTTCGCGGGCCTTGACGATCTGACCGTCGGGCATGGTGACCTTGGTGCCGGCGGTGAGGTAGAGGCCCGCCTCGACGACGCAGTCGTTGCCCAGGGCGATGCCGACGCCTGCCTCCGCCCCGACGAGGGAGCGCTCGCCGATGCGGACGCGCTCCTTGCCGCCGCCGGAGAGGGTGCCCATGGTGGACGCGCCGCCACCGATGTCGGAGCCGTCGCCGACGACGACGCCCTGGGAGATGCGGCCCTCGACCATGGAGGTGCCGAGCGTGCCGGCGTTGAAGTTGACGAAGCCCTCGTGCATCACGGTCGTCCCGGCGGCCAGGTGGGCACCGAGGCGGACCCGGTCGGCGTCGGCGATGCGCACGCCCGCCGGGACGACGTAGTCGGTCATCCGCGGGAACTTGTCGACGCCGAAGACGGACAGGTGCAGGCCCCGGGCGCGGGCCCGCAGGCGCACGGTCTCCAGGGTGTCGACGGCGACCGGGCCGAGGGAGGTCCACACGACATTGGCCAGGAAGCCGAAGATGCCGTCCAGGTTCTGCTCGTTGGGCCGCACCAGGCGGTGGGAGAGCAGGTGCAGGCGCAGCCACACGTCGTGGGTGTCGAGCGGCTTGTCGTCCAGGGAGGAGATGACCGTACGGATCGCGACGACCTCCACACCGCGTACGTCGTCGGTGCGGATGGCCTCGGCGGCGCCCTCGCCGAGAAGCTCCACGGCGCGCTCCGGGGTGAGCCGCTCGGTGCCGGCCGGGCCGGGCTGCTCGATCCGCTGGGGCGCGGGGAACCAGGTGTCGAGGACGGTGCCGTCGGCGGCGATCGTGGCGAGGCCGGCGGCCACGGCGCCGGTGGTGCGGGGAGCAGTCGTGTCGGTCATGGGGGAAACCTAACCGGCCGGGACCCGCGGGGGCCAAATCGACGGGCGGCCGTCTCAGGGTTCGGCCACGACTGGGCCCGGCGCACCACCGCTCGTCTCGGACGAACGCCCCCGCACGGCGCCGCACGCCTCGAACGCCGCAGCACAGCACCACCCGCCCTCAAGCGGCCCGCCGCGCAGGCGGTTCCGCGGGGATGACGCGCGCCAGTACCTCGCGCGCGTACTCCTCGTCGTACGCCGCGTCCGTCAGCAGCACCTGCAGGCAGATCCCGTCCATGAGCGCCGTCAAGGCCCGCGCCGTGACCGGGTCGGTGCGGCGGGCCAGCCGGTCGGCGAGGGCCTGCGCCCACTCGGCGGCGACCGGGCGCAGGGCGGGCCGGCGCAGGGCGGCGAGGTAGAGCTCGTACTCCAGCTCGACCTCGGAGCGTTCGCCCGCCAGCCAGGCGCCGAGCAGCGCGGCGAGTTCGCCGGCCAGGTCGGCGTGCGGGTCGAGGAGGCCGTCGCGGGCGGCAAGGAGCGCGTCGAAGTCCTGGTTCGCCTGCCGCAGCGCGGCCACCATCCGCTCGTCGAGGCTCGCGAAGTGGTATGTGGTGGAGCCCAGGGGCACGTCGGCCTCGGCGGCGACGCTGCGGTGGCTCAGCCCGGCCAGTCCCCTGTCCCGCACGACCCGCAGTGCCGCGTCGATGATCCGCTGCCGCCGCCCGGGGTCATGACGCCGGGCCATCAGTGGGCGCCCCCCATGTTGAGCACGACCACTCCCCCGACGATCAGCAGGATCCCGGTGATCTTCGCCGTGCCCAGTCCCTCCCCGAACAGCACGAGGCCGATGACGGCGATGGTGGCGGTGCCGGCCCCGGACCAGATCGCGTAGGCGGTGCCGATCGACACCGACTTCAGCGTCTGGGCGAGCAGGACGAAGGAGAGGAGATAACCCACACCGGTCAGCACCGACGGCCACAGCCTGCTGAAGCCGTCGCTGTACTTCATGGCAGTGGTCGCGGCCACCTCGGCGGCGATGGCGCTGGCGAGCGTCAGGTATCCCATGTGTACGACCGTACACAACGTAGGTGAACACGGCACAGGGCGCGACGCGCACAGACGACACCCGGCGTACACGGAGCCGGGACGGCCGGGGCTCGGAGCCGAGCCGGCAGCGGGGAACGGTCAAGGGCGACACCCGTACGGGTGTCGCCCTTGACGTGACGTCGGTGGCCGGTGGCCGGTGGCCGTCAGACGTTGAAGCCGAGTGCGCGCAGCTGCTCGCGGCCGTCGTCGGTGATCTTGTCGGGGCCCCACGGGGGCATCCAGACCCAGTTGATGCGCAGTTCGTTGACGAGGCCGTCGGTGGCGGACTTGGCCTGGTCCTCGATGACGTCGGTGAGCGGGCAGGCCGCCGACGTCAGCGTCATGTCCACCGTCGCCACGTTGGAGTCGTCGACGTGGATGCCGTAGATCAGTCCGAGGTTCACGACATCGATGCCGAGCTCGGGGTCGACGACGTCCATCAGCGCCTCGCGGAGCTCCTCCTCCGAGGCCGGCTTCATCTCAGCGGTGTCGGTCATGCCGTCTTCCTTTCGGCGTCGGCTTCCAGGGCCTGGGCCGTCGCGTCCTTCCACGCCATCCAGCTGAGGAGGGCGCACTTGACCCGGGCCGGGTACTTGGAGACGCCGGCGAACGCGACCGCGTCCTCCAGGACCTCCTCCATCGCGTCGTCGGGCTCGATCCTGCCCTTGGACTGCATCAGCTCCAGGAAGGTCTCCTGGATCCGCTGTGCCTCGGCGAGGTCCTTGCCGACCAGCAGGTCGTTCAGGACGGAGGCGCTGGCCTGGCTGATGGAGCAGCCCTGGCCCTCGTACGAGACGTCCTCGATGCGGGTGCCGTCGTACTTCACGCGCAGGGTGATCTCGTCGCCGCACGTCGGGTTCACATGGTGCACCTCGGCGTCGCCGTCCCGCAGACCACGCCCGTGCGGGTTCTTGTAGTGGTCCAGGATGACGTCCTGGTACATCGAGTCCAGCTTCACCTTGTCAGCACGCCCCTCAGCCGAAGAAGTCCCGTACGTGCTCCAGGCCGTCCACCAGAGCGTCGATCTCGGCCGGCGAGGAGTACAGGTAGAACGACGCCCGCGTGGTCGCAGGAATTCCGTAGCGCAGGCACACGGGTCGTGCGCAGTGGTGGCCGACGCGGACCGCGATGCCCTGCTCGTCGAGGACCTGTCCCACGTCGTGCGGGTGGATGTCGCCGAGGGTGAAGGAGATCGCCGCGCCGCGGTCCTCGGCCGTGGCCGGGCCGATGATCCTCAGGTCGGGGACCTGGGACAGGCGCTGGACGGCGTAGTCCGTCAGTGCGTGCTCGTGGGCGAGGATCCGGTCCATGCCGATCGAGCGGAGGTAGTCGATCGCCGCGCCGAGCCCGACCGCCTGGGCGATCGGCGGGGTGCCCGCCTCGAACTTGTGCGGGGCGGGCGCGTAGGTCGACGAGTGCATCGACACCGTCTCGATCATCTCGCCGCCGCCGAGGAAGGGCGGGAGGTCCTCCAACAGCTCCTGGCGGCCCCAGAGCACGCCGATGCCGGTCGGAGCGCACATCTTGTGGCCGGTGAAGGCCACGAAGTCGGCCTGCAGGGCCTGCACGTCCAGCGGCATGTGCGGCGCGGCCTGCGAGGCGTCGATGCAGACCAGCGCGCCGACCTCCTGGGCGCGGCGCACTATCGCCTCGACCGGGTTGACGGTGCCGAGGATGTTGGAGACCAGCACAAAGGAGACGATCTTGGTCTTCTCGGTGATGATCCGGTCGATGTTCGACAGGTCCAGGCGGCCGTCGTCGGTGAGGCCGAACCACTTCAACTTCGCTCCCGTGCGCTGCGCGAGCAGCTGCCACGGCACGATGTTGGAGTGGTGCTCCATCTCCGTGATGACGATCTCGGTGTCGTGGTCCACGCGGTAGGGCTCGTCGGCCCAACCGAGCATGTTCGCCACGAGGTTGAGGGACTCGGAGGCGTTCTTGGTGAAGATCACCTCGTCGCGGCTGGGTGCGTTGACGAACTCCGCGACCTTGTCGCGCGCGCCCTCGTACAGCGCCGTGGCCTCCTCGGCGAGCACATGCACACCGCGGTGGACGTTGGCGTTGTAGCGCTCGTAGTACTCGCTCAGGGCGTCCAGCACCTGGCGCGGCTTCTGCGAGGTCGCCGCGTTGTCCAGGTACACGAGCTTCTTGCCGTCGTGGACGACTCGGTCCAGGACGGGGAAGTCCTTGCGGATCGCCTCGGTGTCGAGGAGGCCAGGCAGCTGTGTCACTCGGATGCGCCACCCTTCGTGTACGCCTCGTAGCCCTCGTTCTCCAGCTTGTCCGCGAGCTCGGCGCCGCCGGACTCGACGATCCGGCCGCCGGCGAACACGTGGACGTGGTCGGGCTTGATGTAGCGCAGAATGCGCGTGTAGTGCGTGATCAGCAGGGTGCCGACCTCGCCCGTCTCCCGGACGCGGTTCACACCCTCCGACACGATGCGGAGCGCGTCGACGTCGAGGCCGGAGTCGGTCTCGTCGAGGATCGCGATCTTCGGCCTGAGGAGCTCCAGCTGGAGGATCTCGTGCCGCTTCTTCTCACCGCCGGAGAAGCCCTCGTTGACGTTGCGCTCGGCGAAGGAGGAGTCCATGTTGAGGCGCTCCATGGCCTCCTTGACCTCCTTCACCCAGGTACGCAGCTTGGGCGCCTCGCCGCGGACGGCGGTGGCGGAGGTGCGCAGGAAGTTGGAGACCGAAACGCCGGGGACCTCGACCGGGTACTGCATCGCCAGGAAGACACCGGCGCGGGCACGCTCGTCGACGGACATCTCCAGGACGTCCTCGCCGTCGAGGGTGACGGTGCCAGCGGTGATCGTGTACTTCGGGTGGCCGGCGAGCGAGTAGGCGAGGGTCGACTTGCCCGAGCCGTTGGGGCCCATGATGGCGTGCGTCTCGCCCTGCTTCACGGTGAGGTCGACGCCCTTGAGGATCTCCTTCGTGGCGTTGTCGGCCTCGACGGTGACGTGCAGGTCTCGGATTTCAAGCGTTGCCATGGGTGCCTCAGGACTCCTGGGTGAGGGAGACGAGCACGTCGTCCCCTTCGATCTTTACGGGGTATACGGGGACGGGACGCGTCGCCGGAAGACTGTCGGGCTTGCCGGAGCGGAGGTCGAAGCGCGAGCCGTGCAGCCAGCACTCGATGTGGCAGTCGTCGACCTCGCCCTCGGAGAGGGAGACGTTCGCGTGCGAGCAGATGTCGTGGATCGCGAACACCTCGCCCTCGGTCCGCACGAGGGACAGGGGCGTGCCGTCGAGTTCCACCCGCATCGGGGTGTCCTCCTCCAGCTCGCTCAGCCCGCAGGCACGTACGAAGGTCATGCGACCGACGCCTCCAGCTCCTCCTCGATCTTGGCGAGCAGGCGCTCCTCGATGTCCGCGACACCGATCTGCTGGACCAGCTCGGCGAAGAAGCCGCGGACGACGAGGCGGCGCGCCTCGTGCTCCGCGATGCCGCGGGCCATCAGGTAGAACAGCTGCTCGTCGTCGAAGCGGCCGGTGGCGGAGGCGTGACCGGCGCCGACGATCTCGCCGGTCTCGATCTCCAGGTTCGGCACCGAGTCGACGCGGGCGCCGTCGGTGAGGACCAGGTTGCGGTTCATCTCGTAGGTGTCGGTGCCCTCGGCCGCGGCCTCGATGAGCACGTCGCCGATCCACACCGCGTGCGCGTCGTCGCCCTGGAGCGCGCCCTTGTAGACGACGTTCGACGTGCAGTGCGGCACGTTGTGGGTGACCAGCAGGCGGTGCTCCTGGTGCTGCCCGGCATCGGTGAAGTACAGGCCGAACATCTCGGCCTCGCCGCCGGGGCCGGCGTAGGTCACGCGCGGGTGCAGGCGGACCACGTCGCCGCCGAAGGTGACGACGACCGACTTGAAGGAGGCGTCGCGGCCGATGAGGGCGTTGTGCTGGGCCACGTGAACGGCCTTGTCGTCCCAGTCCTGCACGGAGACGACGGTCAGCCGGGCGCCGTCGCCGAGGACGTAGTCGATGTTCGCGGCGAGGACCGCGTCGCCGGTGTGGTCGATGACGACGACGGCCTCGGCGAAGGCGCCGAGCTCGATGACCTGCTGGCCGAAGGCGGTGCCGCCCTCGCCGTGCACCGCGATGCGGATCGGCTCGGTCAGCACGGTCTCCTTCGGCACGGTCACGACCGAGGCCTTCTCGAAGGCGGAGTACGCCTGCGCGGCGACCCGGTCCACCGGCGTGCCCGCCCGGCCGAGCCGCGCGTCGTCGCGGCCGACGGCCTCGACGGTGACGCCGTCGGGGGCCTGCACGTCCACCTTCACGCCCTCGCCGGAGGCGACGGCGGTGCCGTCGTGCAGCCCGCGCAGCCGCTCCAGCGGGGTGAACCGCCACTCCTCCTCACGACCGTGCGGGACGGGGAAGTCCGCGACGTCGAAGGAGGGCGGGGCGCTCATGCGGGTGGCGACGGTGGACTCCCCGGCCACCGCGATGGCGCCGGAGGTCGTCGACCCCACGGGTGGGGGTCCCCCCGCCCGGGCGGATTCGAGGGTGGAGGAGTTCTGGGCCTCAACCATGGCTGTCGTGGTGCTCGCTTTCCGTTGCGTGTAGGACCTGACGGGGAGGGCGGGGGTCAGCCCACCGCGCCTTCCATCTGCAGCTCGATCAGCCGGTTGAGCTCCAGCGCGTACTCCATGGGCAGCTCCTTGGCGATCGGCTCGACGAAGCCGCGCACGATCATCGCCATCGCCTCGTCCTCGCTCAGACCGCGGCTCATCAGGTAGAAGAGCTGGTCCTCGGAGACCTTGGAGACCGTGGCCTCGTGGCCCATGGACACGTCGTCCTCGCGGACGTCGACGTAGGGGTAGGTGTCCGAGCGGGAGACGGTGTCGACGAGCAGCGCGTCGCACAGCACGTTCGACTTCGACCCGGGGGCGCCCTCGCCGATCTCGATCAGACCGCGGTAGGAGGTACGGCCGCCCCCGCGCGCCACCGACTTGGAGACGATGTTGGAGGAGGTGTTCGGCGCCATGTGGACCATCTTGGCGCCGGCGTCCTGGTGCTGCCCCTCGCCGGCGAAGGCGATGGACAGGGTCTCGCCCTTGGCGTGCTCGCCCATCAGGTAGACGGCCGGGTACTTCATCGTCACCTTGGAGCCGATGTTGCCGTCGACCCACTCCATGGTCGCGCCCTCGTAGGCGACGGCACGCTTGGTGACCAGGTTGTAGACGTTGTTCGACCAGTTCTGGATGGTCGTGTAGCGGCAGCGGGCGTTCTTCTTGACGATGATCTCGACGACCGCGGAGTGCAGCGAGTCCGACTTGTAGATCGGGGCGGTGCAGCCCTCGACGTAGTGCACGTAGGCACCCTCGTCGACGATGATCAGCGTCCGCTCGAACTGGCCCATGTTCTCCGTGTTGATGCGGAAGTAGGCCTGGAGCGGGATCTCGACGTGCACGCCCTTCGGCACGTAGATGAAGGAGCCGCCGGACCACACGGCCGTGTTCAGCGCGGCGAACTTGTTGTCACCGGCGGGGATGACGGTGCCGAAGTACTCCTTGAAGAGCTCCGGGTGCTCCCTGAGGGCGGTGTCGGTGTCGAGGAAGACGACGCCCTGCTCCTCCAGGTCCTCGCGGATCTGGTGGTAGACGACCTCGGACTCGTACTGCGCGGCGACACCGGCGACCAGGCGCTGCTTCTCCGCCTCCGGGATGCCGAGCTTGTCGTAGGTGTTCTTGATGTCCTCGGGCAGGTCCTCCCAGGACTCCGCCTGCTTCTCCGTGGAGCGCACGAAGTACTTGATGTTGTCGAAGTCGATGCCGGACAGGTCGGAGCCCCAGTTCGGCATGGGCTTCTTCTCGAAGAGCCGCAGGCCCTTCAGGCGGAGCTTGGTCATCCACTCCGGCTCGGCCTTCTTCGCCGAGATGTCACGGACGACCTCGTCACCCAGACCGCGCCGTGCGGAGGCACCGGCCACGTCGGAGTCGGCCCAGCCGTATTCGTACTTGCCCAGGCCCTCGAGTTCGGGGTGGGCAGTCTCCGTGGGGAGAGTCATGCGGGGTTCCTCCCGGCCGTGCTTGCAGGTGCGTTGTCGGTGGTCTGAGAAATCTCGGGGATGAACGTCGTGCAGACGCCGTCGCCGTGCGCGATCGTCGCCAGCCGCTGCACGTGCGTGCCGAGCAGCTCGGCGAAGAACTCCGTCTCCGCCTCGCACAGCTGCGGGAACTGCTCGGCGACGTGGGCGACCGGGCAGTGGTGCTGACACAGCTGCTCGCCCTTGCGCGGGAGGGGTGCGCTGCGTGCCGTAGCAGCGTACCCGTCCGCGCTCAGGGCCTTGGCCAGTGCTTCCGCGCGGCGGTCGGGCTCGGCGGCCTCGACCGCCCGGCGGTAGGCGCCGGCCTGCGCGGCGATCCGGGCGCGGGCGAAGGCGGCGACCGCGTCGGCGCCGCCCTGCTGCTCGGCGATCCAGCGCAGGGCGTCCGCGGCGAGCGTGTCGTACGACTGATCGAAGGCGTCTCGTCCGCAGTCGGTGAGTGCGAAGACCTTGGCCGGGCGGCCCCGGGTCCGCGCGCCGTACACCCGCTGCTCGCGGGCCTCCACGACGTCGTCGGCGGCCAGCGCGTCAAGGTGGCGGCGTACCGCCGCCTGGGTCAGGCCGAGCCGGCCGGCGAGCGCGGCCACGGTGGACGGGCCGTGATCCAGGATCGAGCGCGCGACCCGGTTGCGCGTCGAGCGGTCCGAGCGCAACGCGGCCGCAAGCTCCTCGTGCGGGGCCCCCTTGGGGGTCTCCCGAGCCTCGCCGACGTTTTTCACAACGCCATTGTTGCGTAATTCCTCAGAGCGTGACAAGCGGCGTCCGTCCGGCCGGGCGGTGCCCTGCGTCACTTAGGCATGCCTAATCCGGCACCTCTCCTGACCTGCGGAAACATTCCCCCATCGAGCGGACCCGGGGTGCGGAGCGTGGTCACCGGCCCGGCCCGGCACACCTGCTGGCACCCCCTCCGACCGGGCCTCTTGCCTCCCCGGGGCACCCGGGGAGGCACCCGCCGGCCGGGTCGCTGCACAGCCGGCGGGCGCCGCGGTTCCCCGAAAGGGACGATGTTCCACCCACCCGTCCGGAGGGACCCGGCGCGTCCCTAGACTCGGACCATGCGAACTGAGCCCGCCGTCCAGGTCCAGGCCCTGGTGAAGCGGTACGGCACGAAGACCGCGGTGGACGGCCTCGACCTGGTGGCCCGGGCGGGGGTGACCGCCGTCCTCGGACCCAACGGCGCCGGCAAGACGACCACCGTCGAGACCTGCGAGGGGTACCGGAAGCCGGACGCGGGCACGGTGCGGGTCCTGGGCCTCGACCCGGTCCGGGACGCGGCGGCCCTGCACCCGCGGATCGGGGTGATGCTCCAGTCCGGCGGGGTCTACTCGGGCGCGCGGGCCGAGGAGATGCTCAGGCACACGTCCCGGCTGCACGCCCACCCGCTGGACGTCGACGCACTCGTCGAGCGGCTCGGCCTCGGATCCTGCGGGCGCACCCCCTACCGCCGGCTCTCCGGCGGCCAGCAGCAGCGCCTGGCGCTGGCGATGGCCGTGGTCGGGCGTCCGGAACTGGTGTTCCTGGACGAGCCGACGGCCGGGCTGGATCCGCAGGCCCGCCGGGCGACCTGGGATCTGGTGCGCGACCTGCGCGCCGACGGCGTCTCCGTGATCCTCACCACCCACTACATGGACGAGGCGGAGCAGCTCGCCGACGACGTCGCGATCATCGACGCCGGCAGGGTGGTGGCCCAGGGCTCCCCGGAGGAGCTGTGCCGCGGCGGGGCCGAGAACACCCTGCGCTTCACCGGCCGTCCGGGACTCGACGTGGGCTCGCTGCTCAAGGCGCTGCCCACGGACTCCGCGGCCGCCGAGCTGACACCGGGCTCGTACCGGGTGACGGGCAAGGTCGACCCGCAGCTGCTCGCCACGGTCACCTCCTGGTGCGCCCAGCACGGCGTGATGCCGGACCGGATCTCCGTCGAGCGGCACACCCTCGAAGACGTCTTTCTGGAGCTCACCGGCAAGGAGTTGCGTTCATGACCCCCGCCCAGCACAGGCCGGCCGGGGGTCCGGGGGCTGCACCCGGAAAGACACAGCCTGGAGCCCACCGGCAAGGAGTCGCGTTCATGATCCCGCCCAGCACACCGGCCGGCCGGAGGTCCGGGGGTCGCCCCCCGGAAAAGCACAGCCCGGAGCTCACCGGCAAGGAGCCGCGTTCGTGACCACCACCGGCACCTACAGTCCGAGGCCCGGCGCCGCCCCGCTGTCCCGCATGATCGGCGCGCAGGCAGCGCTGGAGACCAGGATGCTGCTGCGCAACGGCGAGCAACTGCTGCTCACGGTGGTGATCCCGACCCTGCTGCTGGTGCTCTTCAGCTCCGTCGACATCGTGGACACCGGCGCGGGCCGGGCCGTGGACTTCCTGACCCCCGGCATCCTGGCCCTCGCCGTGATGTCCACCGCGTTCACCGGGCAGGCCATCGCGACCGGGTTCGAGCGCCGGTACGGCGTGCTGAAGCGCCTGGCCTCCTCCCCCCTCCCGCGCTGGGGGCTGATGACCGCGAAGACCATGTCCGTCCTGGTCATCGAGGTGCTGCAGGTGGTTCTGCTGACGGTGATCGCCTTCGCGCTGGGCTGGTCGCCGCACGGCGACCCGTTCGCCGTGCTGCTCCTGCTGGTCCTCGGCACGGCCGCCTTCTCCGGCCTCGGCCTGCTGATGGCCGGCACCCTGAAGGCCGAGGCGACGCTCGCCGCCGCCAACCTGGTCTTCCTGCTGCTGCTCGTCGGCGGCGGGGTGGTCGTACCGCTGGACAAGTTCCCCTCGGCGGCCCAGGACGTGCTCGGGCTGCTGCCCATCTCCGCGTTGTCCGGCGGGCTGCGCGACGTCCTCCAGCACGGGGCCGGTATGCCGTGGGGCGACCTGGGGATCCTCGCGGTGTGGGCGGTCGCGGGGCTCGCGGCGGCCGGGAAGCTCTTCCGCTGGGAGTAGGGCCGTGACCGACCCTCGTGAAAGCGTGCACAAGCAGGCGCCTACGATGGTGGGCGTGCCAAAGCTGACCCGCGCCGACGCCCTCGTGGCCGTGCGCAACCCGCTCTCCTTCATCGCCGCACGCTGGACGCCCGCTCCCCGGACGGTCCGGCGGGCCGCCCTGTCGTCCGTCGTGATGTCGGTGGTCATCGTGGTGACCGGTGGTGCCGTCCGGTTGACCGGCTCCGGTCTGGGCTGCCCGACCTGGCCCAAGTGCACCGGCGACTCGCTCACCGCGACCAGCGCGATGGGCCTGCACGGCGCCATCGAGTTCGGCAACCGCATGCTGACGTACGTACTGTGCGCGGCAGTCGGCTGGGCGATCGTCGCGGCCCGGGCGCAGAAGCCGTGGCGACGCGGGCTGACCCGGCTGGGCTGGGCGCAGTTCTGGGTCGTGATGAGCAACGCGATCCTGGGCGGCATCGTCGTGCTGGTCGGCCTGAACCCGTACACGGTCGCCGCCCACTTCGTCGCGACGACCGCACTGATCACGGTCGCCGTGGTGATGTGGCAGCGGGTCGGGGAGGGTGACGCGGCCCCCCGGCCCCTGGTCGGCCGGTCCGTCGTGCAGCTGGTGTGGTTCCTGGTGGCGGCCAGTTCACTGCTGATCCTGGTCGGCACTGTGGTCACCGGCGCGGGCCCGCACGCGGGAGACTCCAGCAAAGTGGCGCGGATCCCCGTCGACTGGGAGTCGGTCGCCAAGCTGCACGCGGTGCTGGCCTGGATCGTGGTGACGCTGACGTTCGCGCTCTGGTTCGTCCTGAAGGCGGTCGACGCGCCGAAGGGGCCGCTGGACCGCACCCGCGAACTGTTCGTCGTACTGCTGGGCCAGGGCGTGATCGGCTACGTGCAGTACTTCACGCACCTGCCCGAGGCCCTGGTGGCTCTGCACATGCTCGGCTCGTCCCTGATGTGGATCTGGGTGCTGCGGCTGCTGCTGTCGCTGCGGGAGCGCCCCGCGACGGCGAAGGCCGACCTGCCCGGTCCGGCGGCGGAGACGGCTCCCCTGACGAGCGCGTGAGACCGGCACCGCCCGACGGCCCGGCCGCAGCTCAGCCCAGGCGGTAGACGCGGCGGGCGTTCCCCGCCGCGATCATCCTCGCCACCCGCTGCGCGTCCCCCAGCGACCACGCCCCCTCGGCCGCGCAGGTCCCCAGCACCCGGCCGAGCGCCTCGCGGAACAGCCCCGCCCCTACCACGTGGAGCTCGGGCAGGCCCTGCGCTCCGCTGGAGAAGAGGATCTTCCCGAAGGGGGCCAGCTCCAGGATCTCCGCGAGGACGGTCGCGGCCCGCGCGCCGGTGCGGACCAGGGTGGCGCCGGAGTCGACGTAGACGTGCGGGAAGACGCCGGCGAGGTGGGCGGCGTGCCGGTGGTAGGGGTAGCCGTGCAGGAGCACCAGGTCGGTGCCCAGTCCGGCAGTGGCACGCACGAAGTCGGTGAGCAGCACGGGATCGGTGCGGTCGATGCGCCGGGGCGGCTCCCCCAGCCCGGCGTGCAGCTGGATCGGCGGTCCCGAGGCGACCGCGCTCCACAGCAGATGCCGCAGCAGCACCGGGTCGCTCACCTCACCGCCGACCCGCCGCCCGGCCAGCCAGCGGTCCGCCGCGCCGCGCACCTCCCCCGGCCCCGGCGGCTCGGGGGCCAGCGCCAGACCGTGGCGCTGGCCCGCCACGGAGGTGAAGGCGACGGCGTGGGCGGCGGCGCCGCGCACCGCCTCGGCGAGGTTGGCGAGAAAGGACTCCACGGTGCCGGAGGTGTCCGCGACCTGCTCGGCCAGCAGTTCCAGCCGTACGATCTCGCGGGCGTCGGCGTCGGCCGCGGCGGCCAGCTCGGCCGGTCCGGTCAGGTCGCCGGGCAGTCCGGGGTCGACCAGGTAGGTGGTGATACCGCTGCCGCGCAGCAGCCTGCGGCCCGCCTCCAGGACGCCGAGTTCCCGGCGCCGGGCGAGGTAGCGGGCGGGTGGGCAGTGCGGTTCCAGGCCGAGCAGCGGGGGGCACCAGCGGCGAACAGCGAAGCCCGTCTGTGTGTCGAAGAGGGTCGTGCCGGCGGCGGGCGGTCCCTCGGTGCGGGCGAGTTGGGCCTCGAACGTGCCGAGGCCCAGTTCCGTTCTCAGTACGCCGTGGCAGTACTGGTCCACGAGGGACGGCGTCTCGATCATCCTGGCTCCCCGCAGGCGGACGTGTGCTGTGTGCTCTCCCACGTCCTAACGGGTGAGCCGGGGGCCAGGTGATGGGCGGTTCAGCCGCCGATCTGCATGCCCGCCATCCGCTTCCACTCGTACGCGCCCGTCTTCACCTTCGCGGCGAACTCACCGTCGAACGCCTCGTGCACGGTGATCCCGGACTTCCTGACGGCCTGCTCCGCGATCTCGTACGACGGAGCGACCAGGTCGCCCCAGCCGCCGTCCTCGCCCACGAGGACGATGCGGGCACCGCGCTCACCGATGTAGGCCACCTGGCCCTCGGCGCCGCCGTGCGCCTTGGAGAAGGCACCGATCCGCCGGGCGAGCTTCGCCACCGTGCGCTCGGCCTTCGCGTCAACCTGCTGCGTGTCTGCCATGGCCAGGATGCTACCGATGGGTAGATCGAACGGCGACGGGCGGGGGCGTGGCCTTGACCACGTACCCCCCGGACGGTCCCACCCGCAGGGCCCGGCGCCTTCGGCGGGCCGGCGGCCGCGATGGCCGGCGAAGGCGCCGGCCGCGGAACGGGTCGGGTCGAGTCCGCGCGCGGTTCGGCATTGCCCCGAAGAGGCGCGGGGAACTGCGCCACCGGCCACGGCCCCGCGGTCGACCGGCGTCGCACCGCGGCACTTCCGGCGGAGCGCTCAGCGCAGGAACGGGTCCACGGCGATCGCCACGAACAGCAGCGACACGTAGGTGATGGACCAGTGGAACAGCCGCATCTCCTTCAGCTTCGCGCCCGTGGCCTCGGCCTTCGCCCGGTTCTGCAGCGCGTGCGCCTCCCACAGCCACCAGCCGCCCGCGGCCAGGGCCACCGCCGTGTAGAACCAGCCGGTGTAGCCGAGCGGGGTGAGCATCAGCGACACGGCGACCATGACCCAGCTGTAGAGCACGATCTGCCGGGCGACGGTCTTGTTGGAGGCGATGACGGGCAGCATCGGCACGCCCACGCGCGCGTAGTCCTCCTTGACCTTCATGGACAGCGGCCAGTAGTGCGGCGGGGTCCAGAAGAAGATGACGAGGAAGAGGATGACGGGCGCCCAGGACAGGGAGTCCTTCACGGCCGTCCAGCCGATCAGGACCGGCATGCAGCCCGCGATGCCGCCCCACACGATGTTCTGCGCGGTGCGGCGCTTGAGGATCATCGTGTAGACGACGACGTAGAACAGCAGGGCGCCGAGCGAGAGCCAGGCGCTGAGCCAGTTCACGGTGAGGCCGAACAGCAGGGTGGAGCCGACCGCGAGGGTGATGCCGAAGGCGAGGCACTCGCCCGGGCCGACCATGCCGGTGACCAGGGGGCGCTGCGAGGTACGGTCCATCAGCGCGTCGATGTCGCGGTCGATGTACATGTTCAGCGCGTTGGCGCCACCCGCGGAAAGGTAGCCGCCGACGCAGGTGAGCAGCACCAGCGTCAGGTCCGGCACGCCCTGCTGCGCGAGGAACATCACCGGAACGGTGGTGATCAGCAGCAGCTCGATGATCCGCGGCTTGGTCAGAGCCACGAATGCCTTCACACGGGCCCCGAACGGCCGACGACTCGGGCTCTGCCTCGTACCACGCTCTCCCACAGCCCGCACGGCGTGGGAAGTGCCCACACCCGCTGGACGGGATTCAACGGCCGTCACGCACACCCCTACAGAGACATCCCAGGCAAGCCTCGCCGTGGGAAGTGGCGGTAAAGGCTCGCGCGTACCACGCCACTGTAGACGTTGCCCATACCCCGATCTTCGCGGGGGTGGGGTCGTGTTCGGCGGGGGTGGTCCTTCGGGCGAACCGAAGCTCGATTGAGCGGTCAGATGAGCGGCTCCGTATTCATGTGCCAAATGGGAAACGGCCCAGTCGGGAGGCGGATGGGCGACAGTCCCGGCAGTCTGGAAAGACGCGCAAAAACGCACGTCTTTACGAGGGTAGGCTCGACTGCGGCCGGTGAGTCCGAACACACCGGCAGCCGGTGGGCGCGTGCCCGGAACACCGGTATTCGACATGTGGAGAGGAGCCCTGAATCAGGGTGAGCACCAAGCCGACCACCACAGACCTCGAGTGGACCGAACTGGACCAGCGGGCCGTCGACACCGCCCGAGTCCTGGCCGCCGACGCCGTACAGAAGGTCGGCAACGGCCATCCCGGTACGGCGATGAGCCTGGCTCCGGCCGCATACACCCTCTTCCAGAAGGTGATGCGGCACGACCCCGCCGACCCCGAGTGGGTCGGGCGCGACCGTTTCGTGCTGTCCGCCGGCCACTCGTCCCTGACCCTCTACACCCAGCTGTACCTGGCCGGCTTCGGCCTGGAGCTGGACGACCTCAAGTCCTTCCGCACCTGGGGCTCGAAGACTCCCGGCCACCCGGAGTACGGCCACACCAAGGGCGTGGAGACGACGACCGGCCCGCTGGGCCAGGGTGTCGCCAACGCGGTGGGCATGGCGATGGCCGCCCGCTACGAGCGCGGCCTGTTCGACCCCGAGGCACCGCAGGGCGAGTCGCCCTTCGACCACTTCGTCTACTGCATCGCCGGCGACGGCTGCCTGCAGGAGGGCATCTCCGCCGAGGCGTCCTCGCTCGCCGGCCACCAGAAGCTCGGCAACCTGGTCCTGCTGTGGGACGACAACCACATCTCGATCGAGGGCGACACCGAGACGGCCGTCTCCGAGGACACCGTCAAGCGGTACGAGGCCTACGGCTGGCACGTGCAGCGCGTCGCCCCGAAGCCGGACGGCGACCTGGACCCGCACGCCGTCTACAACGCGATCGAGGCCGCGAAGAAGGTCACCGACCGGCCGTCCTTCATCGCGATGCGCTCGATCATCGCCTGGCCCGCCCCGCACGCGCAGAACACCGAGGCCGCGCACGGCTCGGCGCTCGGCGACGACGAGGTGGCCGCCACCAAGCGCGTCCTCGGCTTCGACCCGGAGCAGTCCTTCGAGGTCGCCGACGAGGTCGTCGCCCACACCCGCAGGGCCGGCGAGCGCGGTGCGCAGGCGCGCACCGAGTGGGAGAAGTCGCTCCAGCAGTGGCGCGACGCCAACCCCCAGCGCGCCGCCGAGTTCGACCGCATCAGCGCCGGCGAGCTGCCCACGGGCTGGGAGGAGAAGCTCCCGGTCTTCGAGGCGGGCAAGGGCCTGGCCACCCGCGCCGCCTCCGGCAAGGTGCTCCAGGCGCTCGGCGCGGTCGTCCCCGAGCTGTGGGGCGGCTCGGCCGACCTGGCCGGCTCGAACAACACCACCATCGACAAGAACAGCTCGTTCCTCCCGGAGGGCAACCCGCTGCCGGAGGCCGACCCGTACGGCCGGACGATCCACTTCGGCATCCGCGAGCACGCGATGGGCGCCGAGATGAACGGCATCGCCCTGCACGGCAACACCCGCATCTACGGCGGCACCTTCCTGGTGTTCTCCGACTACATGCGCAACGCCGTCCGGCTGTCCGCGCTGATGCACCTGCCGGTGACCTTCGTGTGGACGCACGACTCCATCGGCCTCGGCGAGGACGGCCCGACCCACCAGCCGGTCGAGCACCTGGCCTCGCTGCGCGCCATTCCGGGCCTGAACATGGTCCGCCCGGCCGACGCCAACGAGACGGCGATCGCGTGGCGTGAGATCCTCCAGCGCTGGACGAAGGAGTTCGGCAAGGGCCAGCCGCACGGCCTGGCGCTGACCCGCCAGGGCGTGCCGACCTACGCGCCGAACGAGGACACCGCGCGCGGCGGCTACGTCATGTTCGAGGCCGAGGGCCCCGACGGGCAGACCACCGAGCCGCAGGTCCTCCTCATCGCCACAGGCTCCGAGGTGCACCTCGCCGTCGAGGCGCGGGAGCAGCTCCAGGGCGCGGGCGTGCCCACCCGGGTGGTGTCCATGCCGTGCGTGGAGTGGTTCGAGCAGCAGGACCAGGGGTACCGGGACAGCGTCCTGCCGCCGACCGTCACGGCGCGCGTCGCGGTGGAGGCCGGCATCGGTCTGACCTGGCACAAGTACGTCGGGGACGCCGGTCGCATCGTTTCCCTGGAGCACTTCGGTGCGTCGGCGGACGGCAAGGTCCTCTTCCGCGAGTTCGGCTTCACTCCCGAGAATGTGGCCGCGCAGGCCAGGGAATCCCTCGAAGCCGTTCAGCGCTGACGCCCATATATCGACACGTAGGAGATGTAATTCCATGACAGACGCACTCAAGCGCCTCTCCGACGAAGGCGTCGCGATCTGGCTGGACGACCTGTCGCGCAAGCGGATCACGTCCGGCAACCTGGCCGAGCTGATCGACCAGCAGCACGTCGTGGGCGTCACCACCAACCCGACGATCTTCCAGAAGGCGATCAGCTCGGGCGACGGCTACGAGCAGCAGGTCGCCGACCTCGCCGCACGCAAGGTCACCGTCGAAGAGGCCATCCGCATGATCACCACGGCGGACGTCCGGGACGCCGCCGACATCCTGCGCCCGGTCTTCGACGCCACGGACGGCCAGGACGGGCGGGTCTCCATCGAGGTGGACCCGCGCCTGGCGCACCGCACCCGGGCCACGATCGCCGAGGCCAAGCAGTTGGCCTGGCTCGTCGACCGCCCCAACACCCTGATCAAGATCCCCGCCACCAAGGCAGGGCTGCCGGCGATCACCGAGGTGATCGGCAACGGCATCAGCGTCAACGTGACCCTGATCTTCTCGCTGGAGCGCTACCGCGAGGTCATGGACGCGTACCTGGCCGGTCTGGAGAAGGCCTCGGAGAAGGGTCTCGACCTGTCGAAGATCCGTTCCGTGGCGTCCTTCTTCGTCTCCCGGGTGGACACCGAGGTCGACAAGCGGCTCGACACGCTCGGCACGCCCGAGGCGAAGGCGCTGCGCGGCCGGGCAGCGGTCGCCAACGCCCGCCTGGCCTACCAGGCCTACGAGGAGGTCTTCTCCTCGGACCGCTGGCAGGCCCTGGAGAAGGCGGGCGCCCGCAAGCAGCGTCCGCTGTGGGCCTCCACCGGCGTGAAGGACCCGGCGTACAAGGACACCCTGTACGTCGACGAGCTGGTGGCGCCGAACACGGTGAACACCATGCCGGAGGCGACCCTGGTGGCCACCGAGAGCCACGGCTCGATCAGCGGCGACACCGTGCGCGGCACCTACGAGCAGGCCCGCGCCGACCTCGACGGCCTAGAGAAGCTGGGCATCTCGTACGACGACGTGGTGCAGATCCTGGAGGACGAGGGCGTCGAGAAGTTCGAGACCTCCTGGAACGACCTGCTCGCCTCGACCGAGGCGGAGCTGAAGCGCCTCGCCCCTTCGGAGGGCTGAATTGTCAAGCAGCAACCCGCTGCGTGACCCCGCAGACCGACGGCTCCCGCGCATCGCGGGGCCGTCGGGTCTGGTCATCTTCGGCGTCACGGGCGATCTGTCACGCAAGAAGCTGATGCCGGCCGTGTACGACCTCGCCAACCGGGGTCTTCTGCCGCCGGGCTTCTCCCTGGTCGGCTTCGCCCGGCGCGACTGGGAGCACGAGGACTTCGCGCAGGTCGTGCACGACGCCGTCAAGGAACACGCCCGCACCCCCTTCCGCGAGGAAGTGTGGCAGCAGCTCATCCAGGGCATGCGCTTCGTCCAGGGCACCTTCGACGACGACGAGGCCTTCGAGCGGCTGCGCGGAACCATCGACGAGCTGGACAAGGCACAGGGCACGGGCGGCAACTTCGCCTTCTACCTCTCCGTGCCGCCGCGCTCCTTCCCGGTCGTGATCCAGCAGCTGAAGAAGCACGGCCTCGCGGACCAGACGGGCGGCTCGTGGCGCCGGGCGGTGATCGAGAAGCCGTTCGGCCACGACCTGAGGTCGGCCGAGGAGCTCAACGGGATCGTCCACGAGGTCTTCGCCCCCGACCAGGTCTTCCGCATCGACCACTACCTCGGCAAGGAGACCGTCCAGAACATCCTGGCGCTGCGGTTCGCCAACCAGATGTTCGAGCCGATCTGGAACCGGTCGTACGTGGACCACGTGCAGATCACCATGGCCGAGGACATCGGCATCGGCGGCCGGGCCGGCTACTACGACGGCATCGGCGCCGCCCGCGACGTCATCCAGAACCACCTGCTGCAGCTGTTGGCGCTGACCGCGATGGAGGAGCCCTCCTCCTTCGACGCCGACGCGCTCGCGGCGGAGAAGACCAAGGTGCTCGGCGCGGTGAAGCTGCCCAGCGACCTGGGTCGGGACACCGTGCGCGCCCAGTACGCGGCCGGCTGGCAGGGCGGCGCCAAGGCGGTCGGCTACCTGGAGGAGGACGGGATCGACCCGGACTCCAAGACCGACACCTACGCCGCGATCAAGCTCGGCATCGACAACCGCCGCTGGGCGGGCGTCCCCTTCTACCTGCGCACCGGCAAGCGGCTGGGCCGCCGGGTCACCGAGATCGCGGTGGTCTTCCAGCGCGCGCCGCACTCCCCCTTCGACACCACGGCGACGGAGGAGCTGGGCCAGAACGCGATCGTCGTCCGCGTCCAGCCCGACGAGGGCGTCACCGTCCGGTTCGGCTCCAAGGTGCCGGGCACCTCCATGGAGATCCGGGACGTGTCGATGGACTTCGCCTACGGCGAGTCGTTCACCGAGTCCAGCCCGGAGGCGTACGAGCGGCTCATCCTGGACGTGCTCCTCGGCGACGCCAACCTCTTCCCGCGCACCGAGGAGGTCGAGCTGTCCTGGAAGATCCTCGACCCGATCGAGCGGTACTGGGACACCAAGGGCCGGCCCGCGCAGTACCCGGCCGGCACCTGGGGGCCGGTCGAGGCCGACGAGATGCTGGAGCGAGACGGACGGAGCTGGCGCCGGCCATGAAGATAGACCTGACCGACACCACGGCCAGCAAGATCAACAAGGCGCTGGTGCAGGGCCGCCGGGCCATCGGCACGCCGGCCGTCGGCATGGTGCTCACGCTGGTCATCGTGACCGACGAGGAGAACGCCTACGACGCGCTCAAGGCGGCCGGCGACGCCTCGCACGAGCACCCCTCGCGCACGCTGGTCGTCATCAAGCGCATCTCGCGCACGCCCCGCGACCGCACGCAGTCCCGCCTGGACGCGGAGGTCCGGGTGGGCGCGGACGCGGGCACCGGCGAGACGGTCGTGCTGCGGCTGTACGGCGAGGTGGTCGACCACGCCCAGTCGGTGGTGCTGCCGCTGCTGCTGCCGGACGCCCCGGTGGTGGTCTGGTGGCCGGTCGGCGCCCCGCTCGACCCGGCGAGCGACCCGCTCGGCGCCCTGGCCCAGCGCCGGGTGACCGACTCCTACGCGGCGGAGCAGCCGGTGCGCGACCTCGCCGCCCGGGCGGGCACGTACACACCCGGCGACACCGATCTGGCGTGGACGCGCATCACACCGTGGCGCTCCATGCTGGCCGCCGCCCTCGACCAGGTCACCTGCGAGGTGCGGGGCGTCGAGGTGGAGGGCGAGGAGTTCAATCCGAGCTGCGAGCTGCTGGCCATGTGGCTGGCGGACCGCCTGGACGTCCCGGTGCGGCGTTCGCTGTCCGACGGTCCCGGTCTGACCGCGGTCCGCATGGACACCACGTGCGGTCCGATCGGTTTGGACCGTCCCGACGGCACCCTGGCGACCCTGTCCATCCAGGGCCAGCCGAACCGTGCGGTGGCGCTCAAGCGCCGCGAGACGGCCGAGCTGATCGCGGAGGAGCTGCGTCGCCTGGACCCGGACGACACCTACGCCTCGGCGCTGCGGTACGGGGTGGACCGGCTGCAGGGGGCGCCCGCCGGACCCCGGCCCGACGAGACGGCGCAGGCGGCAGCGGATGCCGGCGCGCCGGCGGACGATCCCGCCGCCGCGGACACCCCCGCCGAGTCGGCGGACGAGACGCCCGCGAAGAAGGCGGCGCAGAAGCCGGCCCGGAAGACCCCGGTGAGGAAGGCGGCGACGAAGTGAGCACCCCGCAGCTGGTCGTGCACCGCGACAAGGACCTGATGGCCCAGGCCGCGGCGGCCCGTCTGATCACGAAGATCGTGGACGCGCAGTCCTCCCGGGGCCACGCCTCGGTGGTGCTGACCGGCGGCCGCAACGGCAACGGCGTGCTGGCCGCGCTGGCCGCCGCGCCCGCCCGGGACGCCGTGGACTGGGGCCGGCTGGACCTGTGGTGGGGTGATGAGCGGTTCCTTCCCGAGGGGGACGCGGACCGCAATGTCACGCAGGCCCGCGAGGCGCTGCTGGACCGGGTGCCGCTGGACCCGAAGCGGGTGCACGCCATGCCCGCCTCAAACGGCCCGCACGGCGCGGACGCGGACGCGGCGGCGGCCGGCTACGCCGAGGAACTGGCCCGCGCCGCGGGCCCCGAGAACCACGGCGCGGTTCCGGTGTTCGACGTCCTGATGCTGGGCGTGGGCCCGGACACCCATGTGGCGTCGCTGTTCCCGGAGCTGCCCGCGGTGCGGGAGACCGAGCGCACGGTCGTCGGGGTCCACGGCGCGCCCAAGCCCCCGCCGACCCGGGTGACGCTGACCCTGCCGGCGATCCGGGCGGCGCGTGAGGTGTGGCTGCTGGCCGCCGGTGAGGACAAGGCCGGGGCCGCGGCGATCGCCCTTTCGGGCGCCGGGGAGATCCAGGCCCCGGCCGCCGGGGCCCGGGGACGGGCCCGGACCCTGTGGCTGATGGACACGGCGGCGGCTTCCCGGCTGCCGAGGTCGCTGTACCCGCCGGCATCGCCGTGACCGCGCTCCGGGCCCCGCCTCGCGGTGAGGCGGGGGCCCGGTGGCGGGGGCGGCCCCTACTTCACCGACCCCGCCATCACGCCTTGGACGAAGTGCCGCTGGAAGGCGAAGAACACCACGACGGGAACGACCAGGGACACGAACGCGCCGGGTGCGAGCACGTCCACGTTGCTGCCGAACTGCCGTATCTGCGACTGGAGCTGCACCGTCAGCGGCTGCGAGGAACTGTCCGCGAACAGCAGCGCCACGAGCATGTCGTTCCACACCCACAGGAACTGGAAGATCGCCAGGGAGGCGATCGCGGGCCGCCCCACCGGCAGCACCAGGCGCGTGAAGATCCGCCATTCACTGCCACCGTCCATCCGCGCCGCCTCCAGCATCTCCTTGGGCATCTCCGCGAAGTAGTTCCGCAGCAGGAACACCGCGAACGGCAGACCGTAGGCGACGTGGAAGAGGACCACCCCCGGGATCGTGCCGAACAGCCCGATCTGCCCGAAGAGTTTGGCGACCGGCAGGAGACCGATCTGCACGGGCACCACCAACAGGGCGACCACGACCAGGAAGAGCGCCTCCCGTCCGGGGAAGTCCAGCCAGGCGAAGGCGTACCCGGCGAGCGCGGCCAGCACGACGACCAGCACGGTCGCCGGAACCGAGATCAGCACGGTGTTCCAGAAGGCCCGGGTGATCCCGGCGTTGCCCAGCAGGGCCGAGTAGTTGTCGAAGGACAGCTGACCGGGGCTGGAGAACACCGTCCACCAGCCGCCCTTGGCCGTGTCCTGCGCGGACCTCAGCGACGACACGAACAGCCCCGCCAGCGGTGTCATCCACACCAGGCCGATCACCACGAGGCAGGCCTGCACCAGCCCGTTGCCCAGGCCGCGCCTGACCGCGTTCATCGCTGACTCCTTCGGAAACGACGGACGTTGAAGACCATGGCGGGGATCACCAGCAGCAACAGCAGCACTCCGAGCGCGCTGCCGAGGCCCTGGTTGTTGCCGCCGCCGAAGGACACCAGCCACATCTGCGTCGCGAGCACGGTCGCGTCCTGCTGCACCGGCCCCGGGGCGATGATGTAGACGAGGTCGAACACCTTCATCACGTTGATCACGAGGGTGACGAACACGACCGTCAGCACCGGCGCGAGCAGCGGAACGGTGATCCGGCGGAAGATCTGCCACTCGTTCGCGCCGTCCATCCGGGCCGCCTCCAGTGCGTCCCGCGGCAGGGCCGCCAGGCCGGCGCCGATCAGCACCATCGCGAACCCGGTCCAGATCCACAGGTAGGCGCCGATGATCGCCGGGGTGACGAGGGTCGGGCCGAGCCAGGAGACGCCCTGGTAGGGCTGGGCGAAGTTCGACGCCGGCAGCCGCACGGTGTACGACCCGTCGCCGAGGCCGGTGAAGCGGAACGAGCCGTCGGCGGCGGTGGTCGCCGAGGCGACCGCGCGGCCGTCGCGCACCGCTTCGACGCGCATCTCGGGCAGTCCGCTCTCCCCCGCGTCGACCGTGCCCGGCTTCCCTCCCCCACCGGGTGTGAAGTCGAGGTACACCACGCCGCGCACCTCGTCAGAGGCGGCGGCCCGTGCCGCAGCGGCGCGGGCCGGCTCGGCGTCCCGGGGCAGGTCGCCGGGGAGCACGCCGACCAGCCCCAGGGTCACCACCTGGCCGGGCCGCACGGCCGCGGTGGTCCGGTACGAGCCGTCGGCGCCCTCGGTCAGGCCCTGCCCGTCGCGGGCCCGGGCGGTGGGGTAGGTCGACGTGCCCGTGAAGGCGTCGTGGACGGAGACCACGGCGGCGTTGAGGACGCCCTTGTCCGGGTCCTGGTCGTAGGCGAGGCGGAAGATGATGCCCGCGGCGAGGAAGGACACCGCCATGGGCATGAACAGCAGCAGTTTGAAGGCGGTGGCCCAGCGGACCTTCTCCACCAGCACGGCCAGGATCAAGCCGAGGCCGGTGAGCAGGGCCGGGGCCACCACCACCCAGATCGTGGTGTTGCGGATGGCCTTGAGGGTGGCCGGGTCGCGGAACATCTCGGCGTAGTTCTCGCCGCCCACGAAGCGTGTGCCGGAGGCGTCGAAGAAGCTTCGGCCCACCGAGAACAGGACCGGATAGACGACGAGGGCGCCGAGCAGCAGCAGCGCGGGGAAGACGAAGAGGAGGGCGGCGATCCGCCCGCGCCGCCGGGCCCGCCGGACCCGCAGGGGTCCGGCGGCGGCAGGCGGACTCGCCTCTTTGACGACGGTGGAGGCGGTCACGGCCGGTCAGCCCTGGTAGGCCTTGGCCGCCGCGGACTCCAGCTGCGCCGCGGTCGCCTTCGGGTCGGACGGGTCGCGCAGGAAGTCCTGCAGGAGCTTCCACTCGCCGGCGCCCTTGGTGCCGCCGAAGGCAGCCGGGGCCTGGTCGGACATGTCGAAGCGGACGGTGTCCCCGGCGTCGATGAGGGACTTGGCGGTGGCGCGGGTGACGTCGTCGCCGTACTTGGCGAGGTCCAGCTTCCGGTTCGGGGACAGGAACCCGCCCGCACCGGCCCACACCGCGGCGGCGTCGGGCGTGGCCAGGTATTCCACGAGCTTCATGCCGGCGGCGGCGTTCTTGCCGTCCTTGAGCACGACGGCCGCGTCGCCGCCGCTGACGACGGGTGCCGTGCCGCCGCCGACCGCGGGGAAGGGGAAGAAGTCGGCGTCCTTGCCGATCGTCCGGCCGAACTGGTCCTTGGCGACACCGGCGACGAAGTCGCCCTCGTAGACCATGCCGGCGTCCGGCTTGGGCCCGAACACCTTCTCCACGGAGCCGGGGAAGTCGGTGTTGAGAGCCTCCGTCCGGCCGCCCGCGATCAGCTGCTTGTCCTTGAACAGCTTGCCGAGGGTGTCCAGGGCCGTGACCACGCTGGCGTCGGTCCACTTGAGCCGGTGGGCGGCGAGGGCGTCGTACTTCTCGGGCCCGGCCTGGGAGAGGTAGATGTTCTCGAACCAGTCGGTGAGCGTCCAGCCGTCCTGCCCGGCGACCGAGAACGCGGCGAGCCCGGAGTCGGACAGGGTGTGGCCGGCCTTGAGCATGTCGTCGTAGGTCTTCGGCGTGTCGACACCGGCCTGCGCGAGCGCGTCGGGGCTGTACCAGACCGTCGACTTGTGGGCGGCCTTGAAGTAGAGGCCGTACAGGGTGCCGTCGACGCTGCCGTACTTCTTCCACACGGGTGCGAAGCCGGCGTCGACGGTCGACTGCGCGGTCGCGGACAGCGGGGTGAGCCAGCCCTTCTGTGCGAACTGCTGGAGCACGCCGACCTGCGGGACCATGACGACGTCGGGCGCGTTGCCGCCCTCGATCTTGCTGCCGACGACGGTGGAGACGTTGTCGCCGGTCGAGACGAACTGGGTCTTGGCGCCGGTCTTCGCGCTGAAGGCGTCGAGGACCTTCTGGAAGTTCTTCTGCTCGCTGCCGGACCAGACGCCGGCCACGGTGACGGTCTGTCCGCTGAGCGGCTTGTCGTCGCCCGCGGAGACGGGCCCGCCGCCGCAGGCGGTGGCGCCGAGGGCGAGGGCGAGGGCGGTGCAGCCGGTGAGCAGGGTGGTACGTCGTCGCATCATCGTTGATGTCCCTTCGGGGGAGGGGGGAGTTGACGGGCCAACAGGGGGTTGGGGCGATCAGTCGTCGCTGATCCACCAGGCGGCCGTGTTGCCGGGGAGGACCCCGGCCGTGCAGGGGCCGCTGGCCAACAGGGGGGTGCCGGAGACGGGCGCCGGTGTGGGCGCCGTACCGAAGTTGACGGCGCACACCAGGCCGTCGCCGCGGACGAAGCCGAGGACGCCGGGCGGGGTGTCGAGCCAGCGCAGCGTGCCTTCGCCCAGCTGGGGCAGCTGCCTGCGCAGGTGGAGGCCGTCGCGGTACAGGTGCCAGAAGGAGCGGGTGTCGGCGAGGGCGCGGTCGGTGGCGTACTCGGCGAAGTAGTCGGGCTGTGGCAGCCACGGCTTGGCGCCCTCCGCTCCGGAGGTGAAGCCGAACGGGGAGGCCTGGCCCGACCAGGGCAGGGGCACCCGGCAGCCGTCGCGGATCCGGGCGCGGCTGCCGGTGCGGCGGAAGATCGGGTCGGTGAGCACGTCGTCGGGCAGGTCGACGACCTCGGGCAGACCCAGTTCCTCGCCCTGGTAGATGTAGGCCGCTCCGGGCAGCGCGAGCATCAGCAGTGCGGCAGCGCGGGCGCGGGCGGCGCCGAGGCCGCTGCCCTGGGGGGTGGGTTCGCCGTAGCGGGTGACGGTGCGCACCTGGTCGTGGTTGTTGAGGACCCAGGTGACCGTCGATCCGGTGCCCGCGATGTCCTGCATGGCCTCGGCGACGACCTTGCGGAAGGCGTCGGCGTCCCAGGGGGCGCTGAGCAGGTCGAAGAAGAAGGCCTGGTGCAGTTCGTCGGGACGGACGTACCGTGCGTGCTCGCGGGCCGTCGGCACGGAGACCTCGCCGACGAGGAGGCGCTCGCGGCCGTCACGGGCGGTGTACTCCTCGCAGACGGAGCGCCAGTGCCGCCACACACCGTGCACCTCCGGCTGGTTCCAGGCGAGCGGGTTGACCGAGTCGCGGGTGCGGGCGTCGGCCTCCGGATCGTCGGAGTCGGGCAGTTCGGGGTGCTTGTGGAGACCGGCGGCGACGTCGATGCGGAAGCCGTCGACGCCCCGGTCCAGCCAGAAGCGCAGGACGCGGTCGAACTCGGCGGGGACCTCGGGGGTACGCCAGTTCCAGTCGGGCTGCTCTGGCGTGAACATGTGCAGGTACCACTGGCCAGGCCGTCCGTCGGGCTCGGTGACGCGGGTCCAGGCGGGGCCGCCGAACATGGCGTGCCAGTTGTTCGGGGGCTCGTCTCCGTCCGGTCCGCGGCCGTCGGCGAAGTGGAAGCGGGCGCGGGCCGCGCTGCCGGGCTCGCTGCGCAGCGCCTGCCGGAACCACGGGTGCTCGGAGGAGCAGTGGTTGGGGACGATGTCCAGCAGCACCCTGACGCCCAGGCGCCGGGCCGACGCCATCAGCAGGTCGAATTCGGCGAGGTCGCCGAAGAGCGGGTCGACGCCGCAGTAGTCGGCCACGTCGTAGCCGTGGTCGTGCTGCGGCGACGGGTAGAAGGGGCTCAGCCAGATCCCGTCCACGCCCAGCTTCTTCAGGTACGGCAGTCCGGCCCGGACTCCGGCGAGGTCGCCGACGCCGTCACCGGTGCTGTCGAGGAAGCTGCGGACGTACACCTGGTAGATCACCGCGTCACGCCACCAGCGATGCCTGTTCACAATGCCTTGCCCTGTCTCTGCGGCGGAGCTTGTTATGCATGCATGTTAAGTAGCGGTGTCGTGAGGGTGTCAATGAACTGTTCACAAACTACTGGCCAGTTGGACCCTCAAATGCGGACATAGGAGGGCAGAAGAGGCAGAGATGAGATGTCCGCGTTACTTAACAAGTAACTAGCGGTGGGAAATGGCGGCCAGCTCCCGGGCCAGCCGCCGCACCGCGCTCTCGGGCGTCTCGCGCCCGGTCAGCGCGTCGTGCACGACCGCCTGCACCACCAGGCTGACCTGGTCGTAGTGAGGGCTCTTGGGCCGCGGGGCGGCGCTCAGCACGCTCTCGCGCAGGGTCGGCAGGTACGGGAACCGCCGGACGAGCTCGGGGTCCTCGTACAGGGCGGAGCGCACGGGCGGCAGCGCACCGCGCGTGAGGACCTGCCGCTGGACCGGCTCGCTGGTCAGGTAGGCGATCAGGCGGGCCGCGGACTCCGGGTGCCGGGCATGGCTGCTGACGGCGAGGTTGGAGCCGCCGAGCACACTGGTGCCCGGTCCGTGGGGGCCGGGCAGCGGCGCGACGCCGATCTTGCCGGCGACCGGGGAGCCCGGCGCCGAGGCGACGGCGTAGGCGTAGGGCCAGTTGCGCAGGAAGAGCAGCCGGCCGTCCTGGAAGGCCTGCTTGGACTCCTCCTCCTTGTAGGTCAGCGCTTCCTCGGGTATCCAGCCGTCGCGCACCCCGCGCACCAGGAACCCGATGCCCTCGCGGGCGGCGGAGGAGTCGACGGTCACCCGGGCGCCCTCGTCACCGAGGATGGTGCCGCCCGCCGAGTAGACGGCCTCGGCCGCATTGACGGTCAGGCCCTCGTACGGCAGGAACTGTCCCGCGTAGCCGCCCAGACCGTACTTCGGTGCGATGGTGCGCGCGTCGTGCTCCAGCTCGGCCCAGGTGCGCGGCGGCGGCACGCCCTCGGCGGCGAGGACGTCCTTGCGGTAGAGCAGCAGGCCCGCGTTGGTGACGTACGGGACCGCGTAGAGGCGTCCGTCGTAGGTGGCCGTGCCGACCACCGGCGGCAGGAACGCCTTCAGGGGGAAGCGGTCGCGCGGCAGCGGGCGGATCCAGCCGGCCGCGGCGAACTCCGAGGTCCAGTCGACGTCGATGTTGAGCACGTCGAACCGGCCCCGGCCGCGCCGCAGGTCGGTGACCATCTGCGCGCGGGTCTCGTCGGCGGAGTCCGGGAGCTCGACGAGGGTGACCTTCTCCGACGGGTGGGTGCGGTTCCAGCCCTCCAGCAGCGGGCCGAGGTAGCCGGTGAGATCGCCGGCGGTGGCGAGGGTCAGCGGTCCGCGACCGCCGCCCGGGTCCTCGTCGGCACGGGCGCCGGAGGCGACGTAACCGGTCAGAACGACGACGAGAACGAGGAGGCCCCTACCGGCGGCGTGTATCCACCGCATAGGTTCCTCCTTGCACACCGGCTCCGGGCCTCTTCGCCCGCAGTCAGAGGCCATGTATACCGGTTAGGTATGCGGGATACTAGGCCTTCGAGCACATTCGAGCAGACAGGAGGAGAGCACACGTGCGCCTGCCCCTCCTGGCGCTCCTGGCCCGTGGCCCGGCCCACGGCTACGAGCTCAAGCAGGACCTTGAGCAACTGCTGGGCTCGGCGTACCCTCAGCCGAACGTCGGCCAGATCTACGTCACCCTCGGACGCCTGGAGAAGTCGGGACTGATCGAGGGCGAGGACGTGGAGCAGTCCAGCCGACCCAACAAGAAGGTCTACCACCTCACCGACGCCGGGCGCGAGGCGCTGCACGCCTGGTTCGAGGAGACCGAGGACGAGCCTCGGGTGCGGGACGAGTTCTTCATGAAGCTGGCACTCGCCCCGCAGAGCGGGCTCGCCGACCAGATCGCCTTGATCAACAGACAGCGGCGCCAGTACCTGAACACCATGCGCAGTCTGTCGAAGCTGGCCACGGCCGAGAACCGGGACAACCGCATCGCCCATCTGCTGATAGAGGGCGCGATGCTGCATCTGCAGGCCGACCTCGACTGGCTGGAGCGGTGCCAGGAAGAGCTGGAGGAGCTGGAATGAGCGACGCTTCCGCTCCCGTGCCCGAGAACACACCCGTTCTGCGCGCCGAGGGCCTGCTCAAGACCCACTACGGCGAAGGCGCCCCGGCGCACGCCGTGCGCGGCGTCGACCTGTGTGTGCGGCAGGGCGAGTTCGTCGCCGTCACCGGCCCGTCCGGGGCCGGGAAGTCGACACTGCTGCATCTGCTGGGCGGGCTGCAGCGGCCGGACGGCGGCAGCCTCTGGCTGGACGGGGTCCGCACCGACGGCTGGCAGGAGGCCCGCTGGGCCGTCGAACGCCGCCGGCGGATCGGGATCGTCTTCCAGTTCTTCAACCTCGTGTCGAACCTCTCGGTCGCCGACAACGTGGAGCTGCCCGCCCTGCTCGCCGGCCTGCCGCCCAAGCAGGCCCGCGCCGAGCGGGAGGCGCTGCTGGCCGAGCTGGGGCTGGCGGGCAAGGAGCGGAGCCTGCCGGGCGAGCTGTCCGGCGGTGAGCAGCAGCGGGTGGCGCTGGCCCGCGCCCTGGTCAACCACCCTCCGCTGCTGCTCGCCGACGAGCCCGCCGGGAGCCTGGACAGCAAGGGCACCCGCGAGGTGATGCGGCTGCTGTCCCGGTTCCACCAGCGCGGCCAGACGATCGTCCTGGTCACCCACGACGCCCGGCTGGCGAGCGCCGCGGACCGGGTGATCAGCTTCTTCGACGGCCGGATGGCCGACGACGCGGAGCTGACGGCCGCACCGCCCCGCAGAAAGGGGATCTCCGGGGTGCTGGAGCTCAAGGACTGACATGCGAGCGACCGACATGCGGGCGACCGGCCCGGGAAGGCGACGCACCGGTCTGCCGGGCGCGTGCGGCTACCTCCCCGGCGCGGCGGGCCCGCGGGCGGGCGGCACGCGCCCCTGCAACGACCCCCGGAAGGCCTGACCGGCATGCGAGCCACGTTGCGCTGGGCGCACTCGGATCTGCGCACGCACCGCGGCGAGGCACTGTTCCTCGTCCTCGCCACCGCCGGGATCGTCGCGTCCCTGCTGCTGGCCACGGCCCTGTTCGGCTACGCCACCAACCCCTGGCAGCGCGTCTTCACCCAGGCACACGGCGCGCACGTGACGATCCACACCGGAGCCTCCGCGCAGGTCGACCGGCTGACGGGGCTGACCGGCGTCGAGTCCGTCGCCGGCCCCTACGCCACCGAGTCCGCCACCCTCGCCTCCCGCGGAGCCCGCGCCTTCGTCGAGCTGCGGTCGACCTCCCAGGAGCCGCCCGTCGGCCGCCCGCTGCTGACCGCCGGACGCTGGCTGGACCCCGCCGCCCCCGACGGCGTCGTCCTGGAGGCGCGGCTCGCCGGCGCCCTGCTGGCCGGCCCCGGCGACACCCTCACCCTGCAGGGCACCGGGCGCACGGTGACCGTCCTCGGCGTGGCCGACAGCGCCGAGCCGCGCTACCGCCCGGGCGAGCAGCCCGGACTGGTCTGGGCCCCGCCGTCGGTCGTGCGCGATCCGGGCGGGCAAGTCATCGGGCTGCGGCTGACCGACCCCGGCGACACCGACTACGCCGTCCAGCGCGCGGTCACCGTGCTCGGTGCCGGCGCCATCGGCAAGGTGTCCACCTGGCAGCAGGCCCGGGCCGAGGCGCAGGGCGACAACCGGCTGCTGGGCCAGGTGCTGGGTCTGTTCGGGCTCGGTGCGCTGGTCGCGGCCGGCTTCGCCGTCCACGGGGCGATCACCACCCGCATCCGCGGGCATCTGCGGGACATCTCGGTGCTGAAGGCGATCGGCTTCACCCCGGCGCAGGTCGTGCGCGTCTTCCTGCTCCAGCACACCGCCTACGCACTGCTCGGCGCCGTGGCCGCCGCCACGCTGGCGCAGGCACTGGGCAGCCGGATACCGGGCCGGCTCGGGGACGCGGTCGGGGTGTGGCAGGGGCTGCCCGGGCAGACGCTGGCCCTGTTCGCGATACCGGTGGCGGCGGTGCTGCTCATCGGCGCGACCACCGGTCTGGCGGCGTGGCGGGCGGGGCGCGTGCCACCGGTCCCGGTGCAGCGGCCCCTCGCCGCGCCGGGCGGCAGGCTGTCGCCGGTGGCGCGCCGGGCGCTCGGACTGCGGCTGCCGCCCGCGCTGGTGCTGGGCTGGCACAAGGCCTTCCCGCGCGGCCCGCGGTCGGTGGCGACGGTGGCGCGGCTGGCGCTGCCGCTGCTGCTGATCGTGATGGCGATGAACGCGTGGACGACCATCGACCGCTTCCACAGCAGCCCCGAACGGATCGGCCTGCCGACCGCACTCACCGTCCACGCGGACGCCGGCCTCGCCGACCGGGACACGCGCGCCCTGCTGGAACGCGACCCCCAGGTCGCCGCGGCCTATCCGGGTGTCGAGGTGGCCGCGCTGGTCCCGGGCCAGACGGCGACGATCGCCCTGCGCGGCCTGGGCACCCAGCGGGATCCCTACCCGTACGCCCTCGCCGAGGGCCGGCCCGCGCACGGCAGGGACGAGGCGGTTGCCGGGCAGGGCCTGCTCGACCTGCTGGACGTGCGGGTCGGGGACTGGGTGCGCATGACCGTGGGCGACCAGCCGCAGATCCTGCACATCGTGGGCCGCAGCATCGAACCGGAGAACGCCGGCCGGGTCATCTCCACCTCGCTGGACACCCTCCGCGACAACGACCCCCGCCTGGCCGCGGGCCTCTACGAGGTCCGGCTGCGGCCGGGCGCCGACCCGCACGAGGTGGCCGGCCGGCTGGCCGCCGCCGGGCACGGCCACCTGGACGTGCACGCCGTGACCAACCCGGCCGACGGGCTCTCCCCGCTGCGCGGCGTCGTCGTCGGCCTGATCGCCGTGCTGGCGCTGATCGGGCTGATCGAGCTGCTGACCGTGATCGGGGGCGCCGTGCGCGAGGGTGAGCGGGACGTCCTGGCGCTGAAGGCGATCGGGCTGTCGCCGCGCCAGATCACCGCGATCACCGTCACGGCCACCGCCTGCACCGCTCTGGCTGCGGTCCTCGCCGCCACGGCCCTCGGCACGCCCGTCGCGCACTGGCTGATCGACGCGCAGGGGCGGTCGAGCGGTATCGGCGCGGGGATCGCCGCGGGGCCGTCGCCGCTGCTGCTGGTGGTGTTCGGGACCGCCGCGGTGCTGGGCGCCGCCGCGCTCGCCGCCCTGCCGGCGGCCCGTGCGGCACGGCGGCGGCTGGCGGACACCCTCAGCGCGGTGGCCTGACCCCGGCAGCACGCCGGGTCAGCGGGCGTACGGGTTGCCGTGGCCGTACGGGTTGCCGTGGCCGTACGGGTTGCCGTGGCCGTACGGGTTGCCGTGGCCGTACGGTGCGCCCTGCCCGTGAGCGCTGCCCGAGCCGTAGGGGTTGCCTCCGCCGGACGTGCCCGGGGCCGGTGGGGTGCCGTAGGGGCCCGCGTACGGATACGGCTGGGTGTACGGGGCGGTGCGGGGAGGCGCCTGTGGCGGGACATGACCGGCGGGCGGGTACGGCCCGGTGGGCGGGGTCCTCGGCGGCGGGGGCTGCTGCGGCAGGGCGGCCGGGTGCACGGCCAGCCGGATCCCGTAGCGCCGGCGGAGCCGGCGCAGCTCCAGCAGGGCGATGGCGGTGACGGTCACCGGGGCGCCCAGGATGAAGACGACGCCCATGGTCAGACTCAGGCCGTGCAGATCGCCGGTGGCCAGGTCGGGGATGGCCATCAGCCAGGTCGTGACGGTGGCGAGGAGTGCCGGGAGACCGCGGTGGACGACCGCCGTGCCGAAGAAGTTCCCGGAGAGCCTGACGGCGCCCGCGATCACGAAGACGACCATCCAGAGCGCGACGAGCGAGAGGACGAGCCGCGCCAGGAGCGTGAAGTTCTCGCTGAGCAGGATGAGCAGGACGGTGACGACGACCGAGCCGACGAAGAGCAGCAGCAGTTTCAGCGAGCTGACCAGCGGTGCCCGCAGCTGCCGCGCCGTGCCGGTGCGCCGCCAGACGAAGAGCATCGCGCCGACCGTGAGGGGGGTGAGCAGCAGCAGGACGATGGAGGCCGTCACCGCGTTGTCGAGCATCTCGTCGAAGGCGAAGCCGCCCTCGACGAAGGTGTAGACGCCGAGGGCCGCGACCGCCCCGGCGATCATCCGCGCGCGCTTGAGCTGCTCGATCGACGGGTCGAGCGATTCCGGGATCCACCGCGGGTGGAAGAGCACCCGCGCCACCCGGTGGGGTTTCAGAAAGCTCCGCGCGGTCAGCTCGCCGCCGGTCCGGCTCCCCCGTGGATGTGCCACTCCGTGCTCCCCCGAGCCATCGCTTCCTCGACCGCCGGGGAGTCTACGGGAAGCGGAGGGCAACGCGCCGTCCGCTTCCCTCGGTACCCCACGTCACCGACGGCCGCGCAGTTCCCGGTACTTGGCGACCAGCGCCCGGCTGGAGGCGTCCAGACCCGGCACCTCGGCCCCCTCGGTGAGGGCGGGCTCGACACGCTTGGCGAGGACCTTGCCGAGCTCGACGCCCCACTGGTCGAAGGAGTCGATGTTCCACACCGCGCCCTGGACGAAGACCTTGTGCTCGTACAGCGCGACGAGCTGGCCGAGCACGGACGGGGTGAGCTCCCGGGCGAGGACGGTCGTCGTGGGGTGGTCGCCCTTGAACGTGCGGTGCGCCACCAGGTCCTCCGCGACGCCCTCCGCGCGCACCTCCTGCGGTGTCTTGCCGAAGGCGAGGGCCTGGGTCTGGGCGAAGAAGTTGGCCATCAGCAGGTCGTGCTGCGCCTTCAGTTCGTCGCCGAGTTCACCGACGGGCTCGGCGAATCCGATGAAGTCCGCCGGGATCAGCTTGGTGCCCTGGTGGATCAACTGGTAGTAGGCGTGCTGCCCGTTGGTGCCGGGCGTACCCCACACCACGGGGCCGGTCTGCCAGTCCACCTCGCGGCCGTCCCTGCCGACGTGCTTGCCGTTGGACTCCATGTCGAGCTGCTGGAGGTAGGCGGTGAACTTGGACAGGTAGTGGCTGTAGGGCAGCACCGCGTGCGACTGGGCGCCGAGGAAGTTGCCGTACCAGATGCCCAGCAGGCCGAGCAGGAGGGGCACGTTGGACTCGGCGGGCGCGGTGCGGAAGTGGTCGTCGACGAGCCGGAAACCGTCCAGCATCTCCCGGAAGCGGTCCGGCCCGATCGCGATCATGAGGGACAGGCCGATCGCCGAGTCGTAGGAGTACCGCCCGCCGACCCAGTCCCAGAACTCGAACATGTTGGCCGTGTCGATGCCGAAGTCGGCGACCTTGCCGGCGTTGGTCGACAGGGCGACGAAGTGCCGGGCGACGGCTTCCTGACCGGCTTTCAGCTCGGTGAGGAGCCAGTTGCGGGCCGAGGTGGCGTTGGTGATCGTCTCGATCGTGGTGAAGGTCTTCGAGGCGATGACGAACAGGGTCTCGGCCGCGTCCAGGTCGCGGGTGGCCTCGTGGAGGTCGGCGCCGTCGACGTTGGAGACGAAGCGGACCGTCAGGTCGCGGTCGGTGTAGCTGCGCAGCACCTCGTGGGCCATGGCGGGGCCGAGGTCGGAGCCGCCGATGCCGATGTTGACGACGTTCCTGATGCGCTTGCCGGTGTGGCCGGTCCAGGCGCCGGAGCGGACACGCTCGGCGAAGTCGGCCATCTTGTCGAGGACGGCGTGCACCGCGGGGACGACGTTCTCCCCGTCGACTTCGACCACCGCGCCGCGCGGTGCGCGCAGCGCGGTGTGCAGCACGGCGCGGTCCTCGGTGGTGTTGATCCTCTCGCCGCGGAACATCGCGTCCCGCAGGCCGAAGACATCGGTAGCGGCGGCCAGTTCGCGCAGCAGCCGCAGCGTCTCGTCGGTGACGAGGTGCTTGGAGTAGTCGACGTACAGGTCGCCGACCTGGAGTGCGTAGCCGGTACCGCGGGCGGGGTCGGCGTCGAACAGGTCGCGCAGCCGCACCTCGCCGAGCTCCTCGCGGTGCCTGGCCAGCGCGGTCCACTCGGGCAACTGGTTGAGCCTGATACGACCGTCTGCGTTCATGGGCGACTTCAGCCTTCCCTTCCGCCTGCTCTGGCGCGTCCCAACCTAGTTGATCGACGGGGGCGCGTTCGGCGAATGCGGGGGGTCGGCGAGGCGGGGTCGCGAGAGGGCTGCGGCCGGACAGGACCCGGTGCCCGGTCGGCCGCACGTCAAGGACGCCGTGACCGGTGTGGCGGCCCCTTCCGCCGTTCGCCCACGGAGCGGCCGGGAGGGCTCCCGGCCGCCGCGGCACCGGCACGGCGGCGGTGTGGGCGGGCGGCGGTCCTCAGATCTCTCCGCGCAGCTTGGCGAGCGCCTCGGCGAGGATCGCCTCGCCGTCGGCGTCGCTGCGCCGCTCGCGCACGTACGCCAGGTGTGTCTTGTAGGGCTCGGTGCGCGGGGGGGCCGGCGGGTTGTCCCGGTCCTGTCCTGCGGGGAAGCCGCAGCGCGGGCAGTCCCAGGTATCGGGCACCTGCGCGTCGCTGGCGAAGCTCGGCTGCGTCTCGTGCCCGTTGGAGCACCAGAAGGAGACGCGCAGCCGCGGCGCGGACTCGCCACGCTCGGCCTCGCCCATCGGCCCCGCCCCGACCCGGCTTCCCCGGATCGCGTTGCCACTTGCCACGGTCGTAACTCCCTGCGTGATGGTGCCGCAAAGCGAGTCGGCGTTTCGCTTCGCTGCGAGCGCCTCAGTCTACGTAAGGCCCAACGCGCGTCCAGTGATAGGAGTTACAAGACCCCCCGCTCCCAGACGCAAGCCCCATGATAGGCCGCGCCCGCAAGCGCGTACCGAACATGGGGCTTCTCCTGCGAAATGTGCGGAAAGTGCCGGATGTGAGCGGTGTGCGGACCGTCAGCTGTTCGACTTCATGAGGAGGCCGAGGACGATGACGCACGCGAACCACAGCAGACCGACCACCACGGTGATCCGGTCGAGGTTGCGCTCGGCGACCGACGAACCGCCGACGGACGACTGCATGCCACCACCGAACATGTCGGAGAGGCCGCCGCCCTTGCCCTTGTGCATCAGCACCAGCAGCATCATCAGCAGGCTGAAGACGATCAGGGCGATCGAGAACCCCAAAACCACAGCTGGACCAACTTCCTCGGATTCGGATGGACGACGGGGCCCAGCAGCGCACCACTGGACCCCGCAAGGGTACGACGAATCGTCGTCACCGCATACTCGCAGCTCGACTCACTGATCGCGGAAGCGCACGATCTTGACGAACTCGTCCGCGTCCAGGGAGGCGCCGCCGACCAGGGCGCCGTCGATGTCGGCCTGCGCCATGATCTCGGCGACGTTGCCGGCCTTGACGGAGCCGCCGTACTGGATGCGGACCTTGTCGGCCAGCTCCTGGGTGTACAGCTCGGCGATCTTGCCGCGGATGGCGGCGCAGACCTCCTGGGCGTCCCCCGCACCGCAGACCTTGCCGGTGCCGATGGCCCACACGGGCTCGTAGGCGATCACGACGGTCTCGGCCTGCTCGGCCGGGAGGTCCCTCAGACCGCCCTCGACCTGGGCGAGGGTGTGGGCGACGTGGTTGCCCGCCTCGCGGACCTCCAGTTCCTCGCCGACGCACAGGATCGGGGTCAGGCCGTGCTTGTAGGCGGCCTTGACCTTGGCGTTGACCAGCTCGTCGGTCTCGCCGTGGTACTGGCGGCGCTCGGAGTGGCCGATGGCCACGAAGGTGCACTTCAGCTTGGCGAGCATGGGGCCCGAGATCTCGCCGGTGTAGGCACCGCCGTCGTGCGCCGAGATGTCCTGGGCACCGTACTTGATCTTGAGCTTGTCGCCCTCGACCAGGGTCTGCACCGAGCGCAGGTCGGTGAAGGGGGGCAGGACGGCGACCTCGACGGCCTCGTAGTCCTTGTCGGCCAGGGCGAAGGCGAGCTTCTGGGTGTGGGCGATGGCCTCGAGGTGGTTGAGGTTCATCTTCCAGTTGCCCGCCATCAGCGGCGTGCGCGTGCTCATGTCTGGTCAGTCCTCCAGTGCGGCGAGGCCGGGGAGCGTCTTGCCCTCGAGGTATTCGAGGGAGGCGCCGCCACCGGTCGAGATGTGGCCGAAAGCGTTCTCGTCGAAACCGAGCGTGCGCACGGCCGCGGCCGAGTCGCCGCCGCCGACGACGGTGAAGCCGTCCGCGTCGACGAGTGCCTGCGCGACGGCACGGGTGCCGTCGGCGTAGTCGGGGTGCTCGAAGACGCCCATCGGGCCGTTCCAGAACACGGTGGCGGCGTCGGCGAGCTTCGACGCGTACAGCTCGCGGGTCTTCGGGCCGATGTCCAGGCCCTGCCGGTCGGCCGGGACGGCGTCCGCGTCGACGGTGGTGAACGTCGCCGGGGCCTTGGTCTTCAGGTCCGGGAACTCCGTGGCGACGAGGACGTCGACCGGCAGCACCAGCTCGACGCCCTCCTTCTCGGCGCGCGCCAGGTACTCCTGGACGACCGGAACCTGGTCCTCCTGGAGCAGCGAGATCCCGACCTCGTACCCCTTGGCCTTGAGGAAGGTGTAGGCCATGCCGCCGCCGATGAGGAGGCGGTCGGCCTTGGACAGGAGCTGGTCGATGACGGCCAGCTTGTCGGAGACCTTGGCGCCGCCGAGTGCGACGACGTAGGGCCGCTCGACGTCCTCGGTGAGCTTCTTCAGGACGCCGACCTCGGTGGCGATCAGGTGGCCGGCGTAGTGCGGCAGCCGGGCCGGCAGGTCGTACACCGAGGCGTGCTTGCGGTGCACGGCGCCGAAGCCGTCGCCGACGTACACGTCGACGAGGGCGGCGAGCTGCTCGGCGAAGGCGGCGCGCTCGGCGTCGTCCTTGGAGGTCTCGCCCGCGTTGAAGCGGAGGTTCTCCAGTACGGCGACCTGGCCCGCGCCCAGTCCGGCGACGACGGCGTGGGCGGAGTCGCCGACGGTGTCCGTCGCGAACGCCACGCCGCCGCCGAGCAGTTCGCCCAGCCGGGAAGCGGCGAGGGCCAGGGAGTAGGCCGGGTCCGGGGCACCCTTGGGGCGGCCGAGGTGCGAGGCGACGACCACCTTGGCGCCCGCGTCCACGAGCGCCTTGACGGTGGGGAGCACGGCGCGGATGCGGCCGTCGTCGGTGATGGTGCCGCCGTCCAGCGGCACGTTGAGGTCGGCGCGGACGAAGACCCGCTTGCCGTCCACTCCTTCGGCGAGAAGTTCGTCGATCGTCTTCATGGAAGAGGACTCCTGGTGAGGGCTTGTGCTGCTCTAGATCGTAGAGACGGCCGGCCGCCGCCGGGACGGCCGGCCCGCACGTGAGTCAGGGCCCGGACAGCGCGACGTTGCGCTGCCCGAGCCCTGCTCTCACAACGAGGTGCCTGATCTGCTGATCAGAGCTGGTTGCCGACGAAGACCGTGAGGTCGACGAGGCGGTTGGAGTAGCCCCACTCGTTGTCGTACCAGCCGATGACCTTCACGTTCTTGCCCTCCTGGACCATGGTCAGGGAGGAGTCGAAGGTGCAGGACGCCGGAGCGTTGACGATGTCGGAGGAGACGATCGGGTCCTCGGTGTACTCGAGGATGCCCTTGAGCTCGCCCTCGGCGGCCTTCTGGAAGGCGGCGTTGACCTCTTCCTTGGTGACCTCGCGGCCGAGCTCGACGACGAGGTCGGTGACCGAGCCGGTCGGGACCGGGACGCGCATGGCCATGCCGTCCAGCTTGCCCTTGAGCTGGGGCAGGACCAGCGAGGTGGCCTTGGCGGCACCGGTGGTGGTCGGGATGATGTTCTCCGCGGCGGCACGGGCGCGGCGCAGGTCCTTGTGCGGGAAGTCCAGGATGCGCTGGTCGTTCGTGTACGCGTGCACCGTCGTCATCAGGCCCTTGACGATGCCGAAGTTCTCGTCGAGGACCTTCGCCATCGGCGCCACGCAGTTGGTGGTGCAGGAGGCGTTGGAGATGACGTGGTGGCTCGCCGGGTCGTACTTGTCCTGGTTGACACCCATGACGACGGTGATGTCCTCGTCCTTGGCCGGAGCCGAGATGAGGACCTTCTTGGCGCCACCGGCGAGGTGCTTGGCGGCGTCCTCGCGCTTGGTGAAGATGCCGGTCGACTCGATGACGATGTCGACGCCCAGCTCGCCCCACGGGATGTCGGCGGGGTTGCGCTCGGAGAGCACCTTGATGGTCCTGCCGTCGACCGTGATGGTGTCGGCGGTGTGGGAGACCTCCTGCTTGAGGCGGCCCAGAATGGTGTCGTACTTCAGCAGGTGCGCGGTGGTGGCGGTGTCACCCAGGTCGTTGACAGCCACGATCTCGATGTCGGCCCCCTGCTCCAGCAGGGCGCGGAAGTAGTTACGACCGATGCGGCCAAACCCGTTGATGCCTACGCGGATCGTCACGAACCGATCTCCTCGTTGGTACGCCGGCTCTAGTCGCCGGCGAGCTGTATTTGGGATGTCCCCGACCACCCCCGACCCTACCTCTCCCGGGCCTTGCGGGTGACATCGAGTCGGCCCATACACGGCACTGTGGTTCGTACCCGCCAGTAGGGTACGGACCGCCCAGGCCGTGCGGCCCATTCGCTCCTTTCCGGTAGGTCCGTTCAGTCCTTGCGGACACACCTGGTCGTCGTCCGAGCGCACCTCGTGCTCGCCTGAGCGGGCCGTAACGGCGGGCCTCGACGGCCGTCGCTCCGGCCCGGGGCCGAGCGGCACGGTGGCGTCGGGGGTGACCTCGGGGACCGCCGTGCTCGCAGCGCCGCCCCTCGCCGTGGCCACTGCGCAGTGCGCGCGTCACGGACGGGTGGAGTCGGCCTCCGGGTCGTCGGGCATGATCCACTCGCGGGCGGGCTGGTCGGGCACAAGGAGGACGGCGGGCTCGGAGCCGTTCTCCGGCTTGCTCGCGTACCCGGTGAGTGTGGCGGCGGGGATCTCGTTCCTTCAAGACCGCCGCGATCGCCGCGCGGCCGAAGATCGCCCCTCGGACACCCACCGGCGCGGGATCCGGAGCTGCGGCGCCGGGGCGCCTGGGCCGGCGCCGGGGCCGGGCTGGTGGGCCCGGCGCCCGCCCGGGTCCGGCGCCGGGCGGGCGGGAGCCGGCGCGGTCCGAGGCGTGGGCCGGGGACGCTCCCGCGCGGCGGGCGGAGGCAGGGGCGACGGATCCCGGCAGCGGCGGGCCTTCGCCCGGCCGGGGCAGACGGCCGGGCGAAGCGGTGCCCGGGCACACGCCCTCGGACGATGACCCCGAAGGCAGGGCCACGGGGCGAACGTCGTGGGCACGGGCCCTCGCCGAACGACCCGCGCACCGAGCTGCCGGACGATGGGTGCGGCCGCCGGACCGCCGGACGAACGGTGCCCATACCGGGCCACCGGACAAGCGGTCCGCGCGCCGGGCCGTCGGAGGACCTGCAGGGGCGCACCGTGACCGGACGTGCGGACGCCGGGATCCCGGTCAGCCCGCGAGGTTGTCGGCGAGCTCGTCGGCGAGGTTGGCCTCCGTGCCGGGGATGCCGAGGTCCGCGGCGCGCTTGTCGGCCATCGCCAGCAGGCGACGGATGCGGCCCGCGACGGCGTCCTTGGTCAGCGGCGGGTCGGCGAGCGCACCCAGCTCCTCCAGTGAGGCCTGCTTGTGCTCCATGCGCAGCCGGCCGGCGGCGGCGAGGTGCTCGGGAACCTCGTCACCCAGGATCTCCAGTGCGCGCTGGACGCGGGCACCGGCGGCGACCGCCGCGCGGGCCGAGCGGCGCAGGTTGGCGTCGTCGAAGTTGGCGAGTCGGTTCGCCGTGGCCCGCACCTCGCGGCGCATCCGGCGCTCCTCCCAGGCCAGCACCGACTCGTGGGCGCCGAGGCGGGTGAGCAGGGCACCGATGGCGTCGCCGTCGCGGACGACGACCCGGTCGACGCCGCGCACCTCTCGGGCCTTCGCGGCGATCGACAGCCGGCGGGCGGCGCCGACCAGGGCGAGCGCGGCCTCAGGGCCCGGGCAGGTGACCTCCAAGGAGGAGGAGCGGCCGGGCTCGGTGAGCGAGCCGTGGGCCAGGAAGGCTCCACGCCAGGCCGCCTCGGCGTCGCAGGTGGCGCCGGAGACGACCTGCGGGGGCAGGCCGCGGATGGGACGCCCGCGCCCGTCCACCAGACCGGTCTGTCGCGCCAGCTGGTCACCGCCCGCGACGACGCGCACGACGTAGCGCGAGCCGCGACGCAGCCCGCCGGGCGCCATCACGATCAGTTCCGAGCTGTGCCCGAAGATCTCCAGGATGTCCCGTTTGAGGCGGCGTGCCGCCATCGCGGTGTCCAGCTCCGCCTCGATCACGATGCGCCCGCTGACCAGGTGAAGGCCGCCGGCGAACCGCAGGACGGCGGAGACCTCCGCCTTCCTGCAGCAGGTGCGGGTGACGGGGAGCCGGGAGATCTCGTCCTTCACCGCTGGCGTCATCGCCATGGGCCGATCCTTCCATGCATCCGAAAAATACGGTCGTACGCGGCGGCCAACAGCTCCGGGTCGTGCCTCGGGGTTCCGTCGGGCCGGGCCACCGGCGCCAGCTCGACCGCGGCGCCGAAGCGCTTGGCGGCGTCGATCAGCGAGTCGCGGTCGGGCACGGCGGCCTCGTCGGCCAGCACCACGTCCAGGGCGAGTTTAGGGGCGTGTCGCCCCAAAACCTCCAAATGACGCTGCGGTGAGAAGCCCTCGGTTTCACCGGGCTGCGGGACGAGGTTGAGCGAGAGGACCCTGCGGGCCTTGGTCTCCTGCAGGGCGTCGAAGAGCTCCGGAACGAGCAGGTGCGGAATGACCGAGGAGAACCAGGAGCCGGGGCCGAGCACCACCCAGTCCGCGTCGCGGACCGCCTCGACCGCCTCGGGGACGGCGGGCGGGTCGTGGGGCACCAGGTGCACGGACTGCACCTCGCCGGGGGTGAGCGCGACCGTCGCCTGGCCGCGGACGGTGTCCACGCCCTCCGGCCGCTCAGGGTCGTGACCCCTGACCAGGGCCTGCAGCTCCAAGGGCACGGCGGCCATGGGCAGTACCCGCCCGTGCGCCCCGAGCAGCCTGCCGACCAGGTCGAGGGCCTGCACGTGGTCGCCGAGCTGCTCCCACAGAGCGACGATCAGCAGATTGCCGACGGCGTGGCCGTGCATCTCGCCCTGGGACTGGAAGCGGTGCTGGATGACCCGGGACCAGGTCTGGCCCCAGTCGTCGTCCCCGCACAGCGCGGCCAGCGCCTTGCGCAGGTCGCCGGGGGGCAGCACACCCAGCTCGTCGCGCAGCCGTCCGCTGGAGCCTCCGTCGTCGGCGACGGTGACCACGGCGGTGAGGTCGCCGGTGATCCGGCGCAGCGCGGCGAGCGAGGCGGACAGGCCCATGCCGCCGCCGAGTGCGACGACCTTGGGCTGGGTGCCCCGGCGGCGCGGTCTGCCGCCGCGGGGCTCGACGGACCGGCTCGCGCGCCCTTCGGGCATCGCCCTGCGCAGCCGGCTCAGCCGCGGAGAACGTCCGGTCATTCGCGTCCCATGTCCCGGTGCACGACCACCGTCTCCACGCCCTCGGCGGCGAGCCGCGCGGCGAGCTTCTCCGACATGGCGACCGAACGGTGCTTGCCACCGGTGCAGCCGACCGCGATGGTCACGTAGCGCTTGCCCTCGCGGCGGTACCCCGCGGCGACCAGTTGGAGGAGTTCGGCGTACCGGTCCAGGAACTCCTTCGCCCCGGGCTGGTTGATGACGTACGTCGCGACCTCTTCGTTGAGGCCGGTGAAGGGACGCAGCTCCGGGACCCAGTGGGGGTTGGGCAGGAACCGCATGTCCGCGACCAGGTCGGCGTCGACGGGGAGGCCGTACTTGAAGCCGAACGACATCACGGTGGCCCGCAGCTCGGGCTCCTCGTCGCCCGCGAACTGGGCGTCCATCTTGGCGCGCAGCTCGTGCACGTTGAGGCTGGAGGTGTCGATCACCAGGTCGGCGTCGCCGCGCAGTTCGCGCAGCAGCTCCCGCTCGGCGGCGATGCCGTCGACGATGCGGCCGTCGCCCTGGAGGGGGTGCGGGCGGCGCACCGACTCGAAGCGGCGCACCAGGGCCTCGTCCGAGGACTCCAGGAACACGATCCGCCGGGTGACGCCCTTGCGGTCGAGGTCGGCGAGAGACTCGCGGAGATTGTCGAAGAAGCGGCGGCCCCGGACGTCGACGACGACCGCGATCCTGGCGACGTTGCCCTGGGAGCGGGCGCCGAGCTCCACCATGGTGGGGATGAGGGCGGGCGGCAGGTTGTCGACGACGAACCAGCCGAGGTCCTCCAGACACTTGGCCGCCGTGGAACGGCCGGCTCCGGACATGCCGGAGATGATCACCAGCTCGGGGATGGCCGTGTCGGGGACCCCGGCTGTTTCACTGCCCGTACTCACTTGTGCTCCGTTGTCGTGGCGTGCGGTCTGCTCGCCGTCGGCGTGGCGCTCGGCCCGCCCGTCGGTGTGGCCGGCCGCCCGTTCCCGGTCGGCCGCGGTTCCTGTCTCGTGCTGCTCGGTCATCTCTCCTGCCCCCGTCGATCCTCCGGGGCCCCCGCCGGGACGGGCGCCCCCGGGGAGCCCGGTGTCACGGGGTCCCCGTCTGTCGCGTCGTGCATGTCCTCCGCGTCGTCCGCGAGGTCCACGTCATCCATGATCTCTCCGGTGGCCGTGTTCACGGCGGGTGCCGAGGGCGTCGACCGGGCGAGCGCGACCGCGACGGTCTCGGCCGTTTTGCGGCCTACACCCGGAACCTCACAGATCTCATCGATTGTCGCCGATCGCAGCTTCTTCAACGAACCGAAGTGCTTGATCAGCGCCTGCCTGCGGGTCTCGCCGAGGCCCGGCACGTCGTCCAGGGGGCTGGAGCGGAAGCGCTTGGCGCGTTTGGCGCGCTGATAGGTGATCGCGAAGCGGTGCGCCTCGTCCCGCACGCGCTGCAGCAGGTAGAGGCCCTCGCTGCTGCGGGGCAGGACCACCGGGTCGTCGTCGTCCGGCAGCCAGACCTCCTCCAGGCGCTTGGCGAGGCCGCAGACGGCGATGTCGTCGATGCCCAGTTCGTCCAGGGCCCGGCGGGCGGCGGCGACCTGCGGCTGCCCGCCGTCGACGACGACCAGCTGGGGCGGGTAGGCGAACTTCCGCGGACGGCCGTCGTCGTCCTGCAGGCCGCTTCGCGCGGTGTCCGGGCCGTCGGGGGACGCGTCCGGGACGGCCCCGGGGTTCTCGTCGTCCCCCCACTCGCCGGTCTTCTCCTTCTCGGCGAGGTACCGCCGGAAGCGGCGGGTGATCACCTCGTGCATGGAGCGGACGTCGTCCTGGCCGGCGAAGCCCTTGATCTGGAAGCGGCGGTACTCGCTCTTGCGGGCCAGCCCGTCCTCGAAGACGACCATGGAGGCCACCACGTCGTCGCCCTGGAGATGGGAGATGTCGTAGCACTCGATGCGCAGCGGCGCGCTGTCGAGGACGAGGGCGTCGGCGATCTCCTCCAGCGCGCGCGAGCGCGTGGTCAGGTCGGAGGCGCGCTTGGTCTTGTGCAGGGCGAGGGACTGCTGCGCGTTGCGCTCCACCGTCTCCATGAGGGCCTTCTTGTCGCCGCGCTGCGGGACACGCAGCGAGACGTTCGCGCCCCGGCGGCCGGTCAGCCACTCCTGGACCGGTTCCACGGGGTCCGGCAGGGCCGGGACGAGGACCTCCTTGGGGACGGCGTCCCCGCTCTCCTCGCCGTACAGCTGCTGGAGTGCGTGTTCGACGAGGGCACCGGTGGTGACCTCCTCGACCTTGTCGGTGACCCAGCCGCGCTGGCCGCGCACCCGCCCGCCGCGCACGTGGAAGATCTGGACGGCCGCCTCCAGCTCGTCCTCGGCGACGGCGACGAGGTCGGCGTCGGTCGCGTCCGCGAGCACGACCGCGTTCTTCTCCATGGCCTTCTTCAGCGCCTCGATGTCGTCGCGCAGGCGGGCCGCCCGCTCGTACTCCATCTCCTCGGCCGCGTCCGACATCTGCCTCTCCAGACGGCGCAGATAGGTGCCGGTGCGGCCGGCCATGAAGTCGCAGAACTCCTCCGCCAGCTCCCGGTGGTCCTCGGGGGAGACCCGCTCGACGCAGGGCGCGGAACATTTTCCGATGTAGCCGAGCAGGCAGGGGCGGCCGGTGCGGGTGGCGTTCTTGAAGACGCCGGCCGAGCAGGTGCGCACCGGGAAGACGCGGAGCAACAGGTCGACGGTGTCGCGAATGGCCCATGCGTGCGCGTACGGGCCGAAATACCTGACGCCCTTCTTCTTGTGACCACGCATCACCTGCACCCGCGGGAACTCCTCGTTCATCGTCACCGCGAGGTACGGGTAGCTCTTGTCGTCGCGGTACTTGACGTTGAATCGGGGGTCGTACTCCTTGATCCAGGAGTACTCCAGCTGCAGGGCCTCCACCTCCGTGGACACCACCGTCCACTCCACGGACGCGGCGGTGGTCACCATCGTGCGGGTGCGCGGGTGGAGGTTCGCCAGGTCCTGGAAGTAGTTCGCCAGGCGCTGACGCAGGCTCTTCGCCTTTCCGACGTAGATCACCCGGCGGTGCTCGTCACGGAACCGGTACACCCCGGGAGAGTCCGGGATCTCGCCCGGCCTGGGGCGGTAGCTGGAGGGGTCGGCCATGTCTCACACCCTACTGGCGCGAAGTGACAGCGCGGCGGGCCTGTGGACAACGTCCGGGTCACCGTCGCCGGGGCGGGTGTCGCCCCACCGCCGAAGGCGCTCCGTCTCGGCCAGCAACGGGGTGCGGCCGGGGACCGGGTGTTGTCGGGACCGAGTCAACACGCTTCAATGCGGGGGAACTCGGGGCCCTGAGCGGCGAACGGATGTGAAGCACCGTCCTGCGCCCGCACCAACGTCCCGACGACCCACACGCACGGTCTGACCAGCCGTAGTGATCATTCACAGAAAGGCGCCTGCATGCCGCACGCCACACAGCACGCGGACGTCGCCACCGCCGAACTGGACACGGCCCTGCAAGGCGGCCCCTTCCATGTCGCGCTGCGCGCCGCGATCGCCGCCCGGGGACTTCCGCTGCAGCGCGTCCAGCACCATCTGTCGCGCTACGGGGTGAGAGTAGGCGTCACCAGCCTGAGCTACTGGCAGCAGGGCGCACGCCGCCCGCAGCGTCCCGAGTCCCTGCGTGCCGTGCGGGCGCTGGAGGAGATCCTCCAGTTGCCCGACGAATCGCTGATCCGGCTGCTGGCGGGGACCGACGAGGGCACGGCACCGGGCCGGCCCGCGGCCCGCTCCTACCGCTCCTTCGTGGAGGCGTCCGGCACGCTGGAGCGCCTGCTCGGAGAACTGGACGCCGCACCCGACGGGGGACTGCACACGCTCGGCCACCACGAGGAGGTGCGGATCGGGCCGCGGCGCGAACTGCTGACCCGCGAGTCGCACCACATCGTGCGGGCCCACCGCGACGGTGTCGACCGCTTCCTGGCCGTCCACCACGGGGATCCGGGGTGCGCGCCCGAGCGCATGGCCGTGCGCGCCCTGGAGAACTGCCGCATCGGGCGTGTCCGGCTGCACCACGACACCGGCATCCTCGTGGCCGAGATGCTCTTCGACACGCGTCTGCGGGCGGGCGACACGTTCCTGTTCCGGTACGCCGTCGAGGACGGCACCGCGGACGTCTGCCACGAGTTCGTCCGCGCCTTCGGCACCCCGGGCGGGCAGTACGCCCTGCAGGTCCGGTTCGACCAGAACGCACTTCCCGTGCGCTGCCACCGCTTCACCCAGCACTCGCCCGCGGCTCCCCGCAACAGCCGTCAGGAGCTGCGCCTGAGCGGGCGGCACCACTCCGTGCACCTGGTGGAACCCCGGGTGAGGTCGGGTGTCGTGGGGATCGGGTGGGACTGGGAGTGAGCCGGTGAACCGGCGGGGCCGGCCTCAGGCACCCGGCCCCGCGACCACCTTGCCGTTCGTCACCCGGACGGTCAGCTGCTGGAGCGGCGCCGTGGCCGGTGCGTGCAGCACCTCGCCGGTCGTCGCGTCGAACTCGCTGCCGTGGCACGGGCAGATCAGCTTGGTGCCCTCCAGCTCGTTGATCGGGCACCGTGCGTGCGTGCAGATCGTGCTGTAGGCCTTCAGCGCACCGGACGTGTCCCGGCTGACGACCACGTTGTGGTCCCGGTACAGCTTGGCGCCACCCTGGGCGATCTCGCTCTCGGCGCCGAGTTCCACGGGGCCGTCCGGCACCGCGGACGTGGAGGTGCCGAGTGAGCAGGAGGCCAGGCCGAGCCCGGCGACGGGCGTGACCGCGGCTCCCTTGAGAAGGGTGCGGCGGCTCGGGACGGGACGGCCGGTCATGCGGTTCTCCAGGATCGTGCGGGGATGCGTGCCGCACGATACCGGGGCCCGTGCGGAGCGGAGCGGAGCGGAGCGGGTACGTGCCGTCCGGGCGGGCCGGTGCCGCGGTGGGCGACGTGTGCCGGCCGAGGACGAAGGCGCCGGGACGTACGCCGAGGAACGCCCGGCGCGAGCGCGTCGGCTCCGGGCGTGAGTGTGAGCCTGAGCGATGGTGCGTTTCGTTTACCCGTCGCGCAGGGTGGGATACCTTCCGGTCCGGGGCCCGGGCGGCGGGTCCTCGGCGGCCGCCTCGGAAGGGAACCGACTCGTGATCGTCGTCGCCGGTGAAGCCCTGGTCGACCTGGTCCCGCGGGGCGAGGGCCCGCTGGCCGCGCTCACGCCGGCGCTCGGCGGCGGCCCGTACAACACGGCCGTGGCGCTGGGACGCCTCGGCTCCCCCACGGCGTTCTGCTCCCGGGTGTCCTCCGACGCCTACGGCGAGGCCCTGCTCGACGGACTGCGGCGGGCCCGGGTGGACGTGTCGGCGGTGCAGCGCGGGCCGGAACCGACCACCCTCGCCCTCGCCACGCTCGGCGCCGACGGCTCGGCCGCCTACTCGTTCTACGTGGAGGGCACCGCCGACCGGCTCTTCACGGCACCCGCGACGCTGCCCGCCGGCACCCGGGCGGTGTCCTTCGGCACGTGCTCGCTGGTCCTGGAGCCCGGAGCGAGCGCGTACGAGCAGGTGCTTCGGCGGGCCTCGGCACAGGGACTGTTCACCGCCCTCGACCCGAACGTCCGGCCCGGCCTCATCCCCGATCCGGACGCCTACCGGGCACGTTTCGCGGGCTGGCTGCCGTCGGTGACACTGCTCAAGCTCTCCGAGGAGGACGCCCGCTGGCTGGGCGGAAGCCCGCGGAAGTGGCTGGCCGCCGGGCCCGAGGCGGTCGTGATCACCGCGGGCGGCGACGGTCTCACCGCCTTCACGCGTGGCGGCGCGGTGTATTCCGTGCCGGGCGAGCAGGTCGATGTCGTCGACACCATCGGTGCCGGGGACACGGTGAACGCCGCACTGCTGCACGGTCTGGCCGCACAGGACGCCCTGGCGCCAAGAGCCCTGGACGCACTCGATCCGCAGGGCTGGTCGCGGCTGCTGCGGTTCGCGGCCCGCGCCGCGGCCGTCACCTGCTCCCGCGCGGGCGCCGAGCCCCCGTACGCCCATGAGCTGGAGCAGCCCTCCGACGGCGGACGGACCGGCTGACCCCTCCCCCGGCCACGGACCGCGGCCCCGCCGGGCGGCCCGGTGCGACGCCGGAACGTGAACCGGACCGCCCGCCCCCGTGGCCGGAGGCCGCGGGGGCGGGCGGGAAGGCGACAGTGACGTCGGTGGCGGGGCGCCACGAACGCCTCGCGCCCCACCGGAGCATGGAACTCCGCGGGACGCGTGGGTGCGCTGCGGCGCACGGTGGCGGTCAGGCCTTGGCCGAGCCGGTCGCCTTCTTCGCCGCCTTCCTGGTGGTCGTCTTCGCGGCCGCCGTCTTGGCCGTGCTTCCGGCGGTGGCCTCGGCGGCGGTCTTCTTCGCGGCCGCCGCCTTCTTCGTGGTGGACGCCTTCTTCGCAGACGCGGCCTTCTTCGCGGGCGCGGTGCCGGCCGAGCCCTCGACGGCCTCGGTGGCCGTCTTCCTGGCGGTCGCCCGGGCCGCGACGGTGGTCTTCGACGCCGTCTTCCGGCGGGCCGCCGGAATGGGAGCGTCGCTGATCCGGTCGGCGCCGAGGATCTCCCGCAGGAACTTGCCCGTGTGGCTGGTCGGGACCCCGGCGACCTGCTCCGGTGTGCCCTCGGCGACGACGAGGCCACCACCGGCGCCGCCCTCGGGACCCATGTCGACGAGCCAGTCGGCCGTCTTGATCACGTCGAGGTTGTGCTCGATGACGATGACCGTGTTGCCCTTGTCGACCAGCCCGGAGAGCACCTTCAGCAGCTTGCTGATGTCTTCGAAGTGCAGACCGGTGGTCGGCTCGTCGAGCACGTAGACCGTGCGCCCGGTGGACCGGCGCTGGAGCTCGCTGGCGAGCTTGACGCGCTGGGCCTCGCCGCCGGAGAGGGTGGTGGCGGACTGCCCGAGGCGGACGTAGCCGAGGCCGACGTCGTTGAGTGTCCGGAGGTGACGCGAGATGGCCGGGACCGCCTCGAAGAAGTCCATCGCCTCCTCGATCGGCATGTTGAGGACGTCGGCGATGGACTTGCCCTTGTAGTGGACCTCCAGGGTCTCCCGGTTGTAGCGGGCACCGTGGCAGACCTCGCACGGCACGTACACGTCCGGGAGGAAGTTCATCTCGATCTTGATCGTGCCGTCGCCGGCGCAGTTCTCGCAGCGGCCGCCCTTGACGTTGAAGGAGAAGCGGCCGGGCTGGTAACCGCGGACCTTCGCCTCGGTGGTCTCGGCGAACAGCTTGCGGACGTGGTCGAAGACACCGGTGTAGGTCGCCGGGTTCGATCGCGGGGTGCGTCCGATGGGCGACTGGTCGACGTGCACGACCTTGTCGACGAGGTCGTCGCCGTCCACGCGGGTGTGACGGCCGGGCACATTGCGCGCGCCGTTCAGCTCGCGCGCCAGGTGTGTGTACAGGATGTCGTTGACCAGCGTCGACTTACCCGAACCGGAGACACCGGTGACCGCGGTGAACACGCCCAGCGGGAAGGACACGTCGATGTCGCGCAAGTTGTTCTCGCGCGCGCCGTGCACGGTGAGCTGCCGGGAGAGGTCGAGCGGGCGCCGGACGTCGGGGACCGGGATGGACTTGCTGCCGGACAGGTACTGCCCGGTCTGCGACTCGGCGTTGGCCAGCAGTTCCTTCAGAGAACCGCTGTGCACGACCTTGCCGCCGTGCTCGCCGGCGCCGGGGCCGATGTCGACGATCCAGTCGGCCGTCTTGATGGTGTCCTCGTCGTGCTCGACGACGATGAGCGTGTTGCCCATGTCGCGCAGCCGGACCAGGGTCTCGATGAGGCGGTGGTTGTCGCGCTGGTGCAGGCCGATGGACGGCTCGTCGAGCACGTACAGGACGCCGACCAGGCCGGAGCCGATCTGGGTGGCCAGGCGGATGCGCTGCGCCTCGCCGCCGGAGAGCGTGCCGGCCGCGCGGTTGAGCGAGAGGTAGTCCAGTCCGACGTCGACGAGGAAGCGCAGGCGCTCGTTGACCTCCTTCAGCACGCGCTCGGCGATCTTCTTGTCGCGGGCGTTGAGCCGAAGCCGGCCCAGGAAGTCCGCGCAGTCGCTGATGGACATCGCGGAGACCTCGGCGATCGACTTCTCCATGATCGTGACGGCGAGGACGATCGGCTTCAGGCGCGTGCCCTCGCAGGTGGGGCAGGGCACCTCGCGCATGTAGCCCTCGAAGCGCTCGCGGCTGGCGTCGCTCTCGGCCTCGCTGTGACGGCGCTTGACGAAGGAGACGGCACCCTCGAACGGCGTGGTGTAGCGGCGCTCGCGGCCGTACCGGTTGCGGTAGCGGACCTCGATCTGCGTCTTGTGGCCGTGCAGCAGGGCCTTCCTCGCACGCTGCGGCAGGCCGGCGAAGGGGATGTCCGTGCGGAAGCCGAGGGCGTCGGCGAGGGCGCCGATCAGACGGCCGAAGTAGTCCTTGGTGTGCCCGTGCGACCAGGGGTGGATGGCGCCCTCGTCGAGGGACTTCTCCTCGTCAGGGACGATCAGCTCCGGGTCGACCTCCATGCGGGTGCCGATGCCGGTGCAGTCGGGACAGGCGCCGAAGGGCGAGTTGAAGGAGAAGGAGCGGGGCTCCAGCTCCTCGAAGGACAGGTCGTCGTACGGGCAGTACAGGTGCTCCGAGTACATGCGCTCGCGCTCGGGGTCGTCCTCGGGGAGGTCGACGAAGTCGAGCACGACCATGCCGCCGGACAGGCCGAGTGCGGTCTCCACGGAGTCGGTGAGCCGGCGCTTGGCGGAGTCCTTGACGGTGAGGCGGTCGACGACCACCTCGATGGTGTGCTTCTCCTGCTTCTTCAGCGTCGGCGGGCTGGACAGCTGGATGGTCTCGCCGTCCACGCGCGCACGGGAGTAGCCCTTGGTCTGCAGGTCGGCGAAGAGGTCGACGAACTCGCCCTTGCGCTCGCGCACCAGCGGCGAGAGCACCTGGAAGCGGCTGCCCTCCGGAAGTTCCAGCACCCTGTCGACGATGGCCTGGGGCGACTGGCGGGAGATGGGCCGGCCGCACTCCGGGCAGTGCGGCTTGCCGATGCGGGCGAAGAGCAGACGCAGGTAGTCGTAGACCTCGGTGATGGTGCCGACCGTGGAGCGCGGGTTGCGCGAGGTCGACTTCTGGTCGATGGAGACCGCGGGTGACAGGCCCTCGATGAAGTCGACGTCGGGCTTGTCCATCTGCCCGAGGAACTGGCGGGCGTACGAGGAGAGCGACTCCACGTAGCGCCGCTGGCCCTCGGCGAAGATCGTGTCGAAAGCCAGGGAGGACTTGCCCGACCCGGACAGGCCCGTGAAGACGATGAGCGAGTCCCGAGGCAGGTCGAGCGAGACATTCTTCAGGTTGTGCTCGCGCGCGCCACGGACGATGAGACGGTCGGCCACGCCGGTCCGCACCTTTCTTGAGAGAAGTGACAGGGGCGGGGCCCCCGTCCTTCTCAGACTAGGGCGAGCCACTGACAACGCCGGTCGGATTCACCGGATGCAAACAATCCCCGGCCCTCCAGCATGCCCGACGCCACGTCCGACCATATAGCACGTGCATTCGATTTACGGGCCGGCTTCACCACCTTCACCCGAAGGAGTGGCACGGCTAGGGTCAGCACCATGATTGATCACGCACGTGACCTGGAGTCCGTACGGGAAGCGACCGATCGGCTGCTGAGCGCGGTCGCCGAACTGGACGACGGAACCGCGGCCGAACCGTCACGCCTGCCCGGCTGGAGTCGCGGCCACGTCCTCGCCCACCTCGCCCGCAACGCCGACGCTCTCGTCAACGTCCTCGAGGGCCGTCCCATGTACGTGTCCGCCGAGGCCCGCGACGCCGACATCGAGAAGGGCGCCCCGCGCCCCCTCGACGCTCAGCTGGCCGACCTGCGCGAGACCGCGGCCCGTTTCCGCGCGACCGGGGACGCGCAGGCCGACTGGTCGCGCACGGTGGAACTGCGCAACGGCGTGACCGACACCGCGGCCCGGGTACCCTTCCGCCGCTGGGCGGAGGTCGAGCTGCACCACGTGGACCTCGGGATCGGCTACGAGCTGGAGGACGTACCGGCGGAGTTCACCGAGCGGGAGATCGTGTTCCTCGCCGCCCGTTTCACCGGCCGCACCGACGTTCCGCCCACGCGGCTCACGGACGGCACGCGCGCGTGGAGCACCGGCCGGGAGGCGGCGGAGCCGGAGATCACCGTCACGGGGACACCGGCGGAACTGCTCGGATGGCTCGCGGGGCGCCGCGACGGCTCCGGGCTGACCGTGCACGGCGGCGCGCTGCCGGCACTGCCCCCGCTGTAGGGCGAGGACGGGTCGCGGGACAGGCGCGGCGATAGGCTGACGTTCATGACGTACAGCGGACAGGTGACGGTCGGCGGCCCGGCGGACGTGCACGAGCTCAAGGACCTGATGATCACCAAGATCGCGGTCGGTCCCATGGACAACAACGCCTATCTGCTGCGCTGCCGGGCCACGGACGAGCAGCTTCTGATCGACGCGGCGAACGACGCGTCGGCCCTGCTCGGCATGATCGGTGACGACGGCATCGCGTCCGTCGTCACCACCCACCGGCACGGCGACCACTGGCAGGCGCTCGCCGAGGTCGTGGCCGCGACCGGGGCCCGCACCTATGCGGGCCGGTACGACGCCGACGGCATCCCGGTACCCACCGACGTCCTGGTGGACGACGGCGACACCGTCCGGGTGGGGCGCGTGGAACTGACCGCGCGCCATCTGGTCGGCCACACCCCGGGCTCGATCGCGCTGGTCTACGACGACCCGCACGGCCACCCTCATGTGTTCACGGGCGACTGCCTCTTCCCCGGCGGAGTCGGCAACACCCACAAGGACCCCGAGGCGTTCGCCAGCCTGATCCACGATGTGGAGACCAGGATCTTCGGCATGCTGCCGGACGAGACCTGGGTCTACCCCGGGCACGGCAACGACACGACGCTGGGCGCGGAGAGGCCGCATCTGCCGGAGTGGCACGCGCGCGGGTGGTGAACGTCCGCCCGGTGCAACGCCGTCGACCCGGTGCCGGCGCCACGGGCTCCGCGGCGGGGCCGCCCGGATCGAGGCGCGGGGCCGGGCGTGCGGCACGCCGCGTCGGGCGTTCGCGCCCCGTGTGAAAGCCGTGCACGCGCCGACACCCCGCGCACGCTCCCGCCGGGATGCGGCCGGGGGTCAACTGGAGGCCGCCCCGCGCGGGACAACGGCCCCCGCGCGGTGGGGCCGCCGGTCCGTTCCCCGCCCTCGGCCGGCGGCCCGGGCGACCTCCGGTCGCCCGCAGTCGTGAGCCCGCCGGGCGTGTACGGACGGCGGGCGCGCGGGAGCACTCGCCTCCTGGGCGGTCCTCACGCGTCTGCCCGCGCCGTCCCCGCGAGCGCGGCGACCCGCTCCACGCCGAACGCGTAGCCCTGCACCCCGCACCCGGCGATCACGCCGTCCGCGCGCAGCGAGACGTAGGAGTGGTGCCGGAACGACTCCCGCTTGTGCACGTTGGAGAGGTGCACCTCGATGACGGGTAGTCCGTCGCAGGCGTTGAGGGCGTCCAGAATCGCGACCGATGTGTGCGAGTACGCGGCCGGGTTGATGACGATCCCGCAGTGTCCGAGCCGCGCCTCGTGGATCCAGTCGACCAGTGTGCCCTCGTGGTTGGACTGCCGGAAGTCCACCGTTCCCCCGTGTGCGGCGGCCGTCCTCACGCAGAGGGCCTCGACGTCGGCGAGGGTGTCGGAGCCGTAGATCTCCGGCTGGCGCTGCCCGAGCAGGTTCAGGTTGGGGCCGTTGAGGATCATGATCGGGGCGTTGGCCAGGGTGCGGGGCACGGTTCCTCCGGTCCGTTCGCGGTGGGACGGCCCGGTGGGGGCCGCCGCTCGGACCCGGTTTATCACGGTGCGCGAGCGCTGCGGCGGGCCCTACCCTCGCGGCATGACCGTGATCGATTACCCGCCCAAGCCGTCGCCCGGCGACCGCATAGCCGTGATCTCACCCTCCACCGCGCTGCCGGGGGTTCTTCCGCTCCCCTACGAGCTGGGGCTGCGGCGGCTGCGGACGGACTTCGGCCTGGAGCCGGTGGAGTACCCGGCGACACGGAAGATGGGCTCCACACCGCAGGAGCGCGCCGGCGACATCCACGCCGCCTTCGCCGACCCGGAGATCAAGGCGATCATGGCGTCGATCGGGGGCGAGGATCAGCTCACTGTCCTGCCGCTGCTGGACCGGGAGCTGATCCGGGCCAATCCCAAGCCGTTCTTCGGGATGAGCGACAACACCAACCTGCTGGCGTTCCTGTACAACACGGGGATCGTCGGGTTTCACGGTGCCGGCGTGATGGCAGAGCTGGGCCGTCCCGGTGCGATGCACCCGCAGACGGAGGAGTCGCTGCGGGCCGCGCTGTTCACGCCGGGCGAGTTCGAGTTGCGCCCGGCCGAGCGGTGGCGTGACGTCAGCCGCGACTGGGCCGACCCCGCCACGTTCGATGCGGAGCCGGAGACCCGGCCCGGCACCGGCTGGGACTGGGTGAACCCCGACCGGGCCGTGGAGGGTCGCGGTTGGGGCGGTTGTCTGGAGATCGTGGCCTGGATGCTGGCGGCCGACCGCGAGGTCTCCCACGACCTGTCGGTGTACGAAGGCGGTGTGCTGCTCCTGGAGACCTCCGAGGAGTTGCCGAGCGGCACCGAGGTCTTTCGCACGCTGCGGAACATGGGCGAGCGCGGTCTGTTGCAGAAGTTCCCCGCGCTGCTGATGGGCCGACCGAAGACCTGGTCCTTCGAGCGGCCCCACACTCCGGAGGAGGCCGCCCGCTACGCGGCCGAGCAGCGGGAGGCCGTTGTTCGGGCGATGCGCGCCTACGCCCCCGACACGATGATCGTCTTCGACGTCGACTTCGGCCACACCGACCCGCAGCTCGTCCTCCCCTACGGCGGCACGATCCGCGTCGACGGACCCGCCCGCCGGATCACGGTCACCTACTGACCCATGGGCGCGCGCCCCGGGCCGAAGGCCGTCGTGGGTCGATCGCCGGCTCGCGATCGGCGGCGAACAGCACCAGGTGCACCCCTCCCTGCAACGGGGTCGCCCGGCCCGGCACCACGGTCAGCGAGCTGACCACGACGGTCAGGGCCAGCAGCATCATGTGCGTGGCGCCGAGTCCGAGGATCGGCGGGCCGGAGCGCCGGATCGACGCCAGGGCGACCGCGGGGACGGCCAGGCCGATCCCGGCCGTCGCGGAGCCGAGGCGAATTCGAGGCGGGTCTGCACGCGGTCACGGCGGGCGGCGCGGCGTGCGGCGAGGGTCCGCCTGCCGGTCGGGGTGCTCGGTTCCGGTCGGTTTGGGGCCGTCAGGTGAAATCGGCCCTCTCCTGTACGTCGCAGTCGGTGAACGCCGGCGGACGGGTGCACAGGGCAGCCATCTGCTCGGCGAGCTTGCCCGTGTCGGGGTCGTCGTTGTTGCGCACGGCGTCCTCGTGGGAGTCGAACTCGATCACCACGAGGTAGCGGTGGGGCTGGTTGCGGTCCTGCAGGACGAGACGTCGGACGGGGCCGTGCTCGCGGCCGGCGAAACGCTCGTCGGCTTCCTCGGCGAGTCGGCGTATCTCGTCGATGCGGTCGGTCTCGAACTCGATGATCTGTGCGAACCTCACGGGTGCGTCCATGCTTCCTCCGCCCGGCGGCGCTCCCGTGGACCGGGAACGTCCAGCACCCAAGGAACCACCGGGAGGGGTGGTGGGCAATTCGATCGGCACACCTCCCGGGGATGGTTGTTTCTACGCTCGACGCGGTCAGACCTCGACGCTGTCCTTCGGAGCGCCCTCGGCCCCGGCCTGCACCTCCTCGTCCGCCGCCTGTCTGCGGGAGGCCCGCAGGCTGGTCAGCGTGGTGACGACCAGGACGGTGCAGATCACGCCGAGCGAGACCGGGACACTGATCTCGGGGACGTGGACGCCGGACTCGTGCAGGGCGTGCAGCACCAGCTTGACGCCGATGAAGCCGAGGATGATCGACAGGCCGTAGGACAGATGGACCAGCTTCTTCAGCAGGCCGCCGATGAGGAAGTACAGCTGCCGAAGTCCCATCAGCGCGAAGGCGTTCGCCGTGAAGACGATGTACGGGTCCTGGGTCAGGCCGAAGATCGCGGGGATGGAGTCCAGGGCGAACAGCACGTCGGTGGTGCCGATGGCCAGCATCACGACGAGCATCGGGGTCATGACCCGCCTGCCGTTCTGCCGGATCCACAGCCTGGTGCCGTGATAGCGGTCGGCGACACCGAAGCGACGCTCGGCGGCCTTGAGCAGCCTGCTCTCCTCGTACTCCTCGTCGTCGGCCTCGGCACGGGCTTCCTGGACGAGCTTCCAGGCCGTCCAGATGAGGAAGGCGCCGAAGAGGTAGAAGACCCACGAGAAGCTCGCGACGATGGCCGCGCCCGCGGCGATGAAGGCGGCCCGCAGGACGAGCGCGATGAGCACGCCGACGAGGAGGACGCGCTGTTGGTAGCGCGACGGCACGGCGAACTTCGCCATGATCAGGACGAAGACGAAGAGGTTGTCGACGCTGAGCGACTTCTCGGTGATGAATCCGGCGAAGAACTCTCCGGTCGGCCGTGCGCCACCGAAGTGGAGCAGGCCGAGTCCGAAGAGGCCGGCGAGGGCGATCCAGACGCCCGTCCAGATCCCGGCTTCCTTGATCGACACCTCATGCGGCTTGCGTCCGATGAAGAAGTCGACCGCGATCAGGGCGGCCAGGCCCACGATGGTCAGGGCCCACAGGGTCATCGAGATCTCCACTGCGCCTCCGGCAGTCGTAACGGCATGTGATCAGCGTCGTCGCGCGGCCGGAGGTCTCTTCCACCCGTGAAGGGCCGGCGTCCCGGGATCAGGTGCGATCCGTATTGACGGGTGCGCCGCAGTGGCAGGGAGTACTCCCCTCCGTGGGAAGAGAGTACCCCGATCACCAAGAAAAGGTAAAGTGTCGAGTAAAAGAAAGCGCAAAGACGCAGTTCAGATGGACTTTACAAAGAGTTGGTGCGGGCTGCCGCGACCTGAGGGAGCACCTGCCCGAGGATCTGACTCCCCGGCGGCACGACGGCCGGCTCGTAGGTCCACGCGTGCCCGATCCAGGGGTCGGCGAGATGGTCGTCGGGCACGGGCGTGAGCCGGAGCAGGGAGCGCCACAGGGGGTCGAGCAACGGACCGTAACCGGCGGAGTCCTCGCGGTCGGCGACCATCAGCAGGTGCACGCCGACGGCCGGCCCCTCGTCCGCGAGGTAGCGGAGCCGGGTCACGGCACGCTCGTCGAAGCCGTGCGGGAAGTCGTTGATCAGGAGCAGCTGCTGGGAGGTGTCGAAGCCGGGCGGCAGGGCGTCGGCCGCGCCGCCGCGAACCGCCATGTGCAGCAGGTCGACCCGCTCGGTGAGCCCCGCCAGCACGTCCGCGACCCCCGCGGCACCGGTGGCCGGCGGTCCGGTCAGGGCACCGGACCGGGTGAGGGGCTCCAGCGGCTGCGCCGCCGAGCCGGCCGGGTCGACGACGTGGACCGTGAACTCGCCGGCCGGGTGGACGGCGAGCAGCCGGGCAGCCATGGCGACCGCGGTCTCCACGGCCAGCCGCCGCAGCGCGTGGGAGTCGGTGAAGGAGCCGTCGAGGGAACGGGGCCGCCCGCTGTCGATCCACAGGCCCCGCTCCAGCGGCAGCCGGAGCAGCATGGGGATGCGCAGGGGGTCGCTCTCGGGCAGGTGCAGGTCGCCGACGCGCAGCGCCATGGGGAACTCCATGGGGACCCGGTAGCCGTGCCAGACGGGGTTGTCCCACCGGGCGTACGCCGGTGGCAGCGCGGGCTCGACGACGTCGGCCTCGGCCCGGAGCTGGGCCAGGTCGCGGTCGAGCACCTCGCGGGCCTGGCCGACCAGCTCGGCGTGCCGGGCGCGGGCCGCCTCCCGCGCGGCGTCGCTCTGTCCGCCGATCCGGCTGCGCGGGTCCGACAGGGCCTGGTCGAGTTCCTTCTCCCTGCGCGTGTCCGCGAAATCGACCGCGCTGCGGTACGCCGCGGTGGCGCGGGCCAGGTCCTCGAACATGCCCCACACCTGGTTGTAGAGCCGCTCGTCCATGGACCAGCCGGTCGCGTCGCCCGCTACCGGCTGCCGGGGCTGCCCGGCAGGCGCAGCCGGAGCCGTCGGCGGGGGCGGCGGGGGCGCGGCGCTCCGCCGTCGGGGGTGGGTGTAGTCGACCGGCCCGGTGGTGGAGGAGGCCCCGGCGGCGCCGGGCAGGGCCGCGTCGGCGGTGAAGTGGGCCGCCGCGCCGGACGCAGCCCGTGCCGGGCGGGTGGTGCCGTCGACCGGCCGGGGTCCCGGCTCCGATGTGCCGTGCGGTTCGGCCGGACCGGGGGTGGTGGTGTGGGGCGGCGCTCCGGCGCCGTGGGCGGCCGGGCTGCCGCCGTCCGTGGCGGGGCCGTTCGGCCGGGGGGCGCGTTCGGTGTCCGTGGCGCCGGGTGCGGGTGCCGGGATCGCACGGGCCAGGCCCTGGGCCACGGCTTCCTCGATCTCCGCCGCCAGCCGGTGTGCCTCGGGCAGACCCCGGTCGGTGAGGAGTGCGGCGAGGCCGTCGGCGTACCCCTGGCCGACGGCGCGGACCTTCCAGGCGCCCTGGCGACGGTAGAGCTCCAGGGCGACCACGGCGCGTTCCGCGTCGAGACCGGTCAGGGTGTAGGTGGCGACCTCGGTGCCGTCGAGGCCCGTCACCGCGACGAAGGGCGCGGCGACCGCGCCGAAGCGGACGGGCCCGCGACCGCCGCCGGGCAGCGCGAGGAGCACATCGACGCGGTGCACGGTGTCCTGCAGGGCGTCGAGGTCGATCGCGAGGCGGTGGTCCGCGGCCGCCTGGCGGGGCACCTCCACCCCGGGCAGCGCCGGGGCTCCGGGGTGGACCACCCAGGCGGCACCGGGCACGGTGCCGTGCTCGTCGCCGAGGGTGGCTGCGGCCACGACCGGGCTGCCGGCCGAGATCCTGATCTCGAGGCGGACCTGGGTGAGCGGGTGGTTCTGCCCCCGCACCAGCTCGGCCGTCATCGCCTTCCGTCCCCCTGTGTCACCGTTCGTCCTCGGAACCGCTCACTGCGCGCCGGACGTGTCCCCGGCCGTACGCGGGCCTTTACAGCACCGGCAGGATCGCCGGCATCAGGTCCTGGAACGTGCGGCCGTTGGCCGGCGTGCCGAGGGCGGTCATCGTCCAGCCGGAACCCGCGCGGTGCACCTTGGCCATGATCTGAGCGGTGTAGGCGCCACCGCCGGCGAGGGTGTAGCGGGCGAGTTCCTGGCCGTTGGTCTCGTCGACCAGGCGGCAGAAGGCGTTCTGCACCTCCTGGAACGTCTGGCCCGTGAAGGAGTTCACGGTGAAGACGATCTGGTCGATGTGGACCGGGATGCGCTGCAGGTCGACGAGGATGGCCTCGTCGTCGCCGCCCTGGCCGACACCGCCGACGAGGTTGTCACCCGTGTGGCGCACGGAGCCGTCGTCGCTCACCAGGTGGCGGAAGAAGACGACGTCGACCGGCTGCTTGTCCGCGAACAGGACGGCGGAGGCGTCGAGGTCGATCTCCCTGGTGCGGGAGCCGAACAGGCCGCGACGGGGCGCCGCCTGCCAGCCGAGACCCATACGCACCGCGGACAGGCTGCCTCCGTCGTTCTTCTGCAGACTGATGGCCTGACCCTTGGTCATGTTGACGGTCACGCGCTGATTCCCCTCTCGAACGATCCCCTGTTAGCCGCAGTGTCCGCGGTTGATCAGAACCCTACGCAGCGGGGCCGACAATGCCGAACCCCGGTGCACGTTTTGTGTCGGTCCTGCAACACAGTCCGCGGGTCCGGGCCCGGCGCCGGTGACCGGGCCCGGACCCGCGGTCAGGCCAGACCCGCCTCCTTCATCTGCCGCAGCTCCTTCTTCATCTCCGCGACCTCGTCGCGCAGCCGGGCCGCGATCTCGAACTGCAGATCCGCGGCAGCAGCGCGCATGCGCTCCGTCAGCTCCTCGATCTGCCCGGCGAGTTCGGCGGCCGGCTGGTCGGTGGGGACGGCTTCCTGGGCCCTCCCCCTGGCGGACCTGGCCGGCTTCGCGGAGGAGCCCTTGGCCGCCTTGCCGCCGAGCGAGGGCACGGGGGCCTTGGCGCCCCGGCCGTCCTTCGACGCCCGGTAACCGGTGCCGAGCAGCTGCTCGGTGTCGACGTCCTCGCGCGCGATCTGCGCGACGATGTCGTTGATCTTCTTGCGCAGCGGCTGGGGGTCGATCCCGTTGGCCTTGTTGTACGCCACCTGCTTCTCGCGGCGCCGGTTGGTCTCGTCGATGGCCTTCTCCATCGCCGGGGTGATCTTGTCGGCGTACATGTGGACCTGGCCGGAGACGTTGCGGGCGGCGCGGCCGATGGTCTGGATCAGCGAGGTGCCCGAGCGCAGGAAACCTTCCTTGTCGGCGTCCAGGATCGCCACCAGGGACACTTCGGGCAGGTCCAGGCCCTCGCGCAGGAGGTTGATGCCGACCAGGACGTCGAACTCGCCGGCACGCAGTTCGCGCAGCAGCTCCACGCGGCGCAGGGTGTCGACGTCGCTGTGCAGGTAGCGCACCTGGATGCCGAGCTCCAGGAAGTAGTCGGTGAGGTCCTCCGCCATCTTCTTGGTGAGGGTGGTGACCAGGACACGCTCGTCCTTCTCGGTGCGCATGCGGATCTCGTGCACCAGGTCGTCGATCTGGCCCTCGGTCGGCTTGACGACGACCTCGGGGTCGACGAGACCGGTGGGGCGGATGATCTGCTCGACGGTCCCCTGGGAACGCGACAGCTCGTACGTGCCGGGGGTCGCCGACAGGTAGACGGTCTGGCCGATGCGCTCCTGGAACTCCTCCCACTTCAGCGGGCGGTTGTCCAGTGCGGAGGGCAGCCGGAAACCGTGGTCGACGAGGGTCCGCTTGCGGGAGGCGTCGCCCTCGTACATCGCGCCGATCTGGGGCACGGTGACGTGCGACTCGTCGATGACGAGGAGGAAGTCCTCGGGGAAGTAGTCGAGGAGGGTGTTCGGCGGGGTACCGGGCGAGCGGCCGTCGAAGTGCATCGAGTAGTTCTCGACGCCGGAGCAGCTGCCGATCTGGCGGAGCATCTCGATGTCGTACGTGGTGCGCATCCGCAGCCGCTGGGCCTCCAGCAGCCTGCCCTGCTTCTCCAGCTCGGCCAGGCGCTGCTGCAGTTCCTCCTCGATGCCCTTGACGGCCCGCTCCATGCGCTCGGGGCCGGCGACGTAGTGGGAGGCGGGGAAGACGTACAGCTTGTCGTCGTCGCTGATGATCTCGCCGGTGACCGGGTGCAGCGTGGAGAGCGCCTCGATCTCGTCGCCGAACATCTCGATGCGGACGGCCAGCTCCTCGTAGACCGGGAAGATCTCGATGGTGTCGCCGCGGACCCGGAAGGTGCCGCGGGTGAACGCCGTGTCGTTGCGCGCGTACTGGATGTCCACGAAGCGGCGCAGCAGTTCGTCCCGGTCGATCTCGTCGCCCACGCGGAGGGGGACCATCCGGTCGACGTACTCCTGCGGGGTGCCGAGGCCGTAGATGCAGGACACCGAGGCGACCACGACCACGTCGCGGCGGGTGAGCAGGGAGTTCGTCGCGGAGTGGCGCAGACGCTCGACCTCCTCGTTGATCGAGGAGTCCTTCTCGATGTAGGTGTCGGACTGCGGGACGTAGGCCTCGGGCTGGTAGTAGTCGTAGTACGAGACGAAGTACTCGACGGCGTTGTCCGGCAGGAGCTCGCGGAACTCGTTCGCCAGCTGGGCGGCCAGCGTCTTGTTCGGCGCCATCACGAGCGTGGGGCGCTGGAGCTTCTCGATCATCCACGCGGTGGTGGCCGACTTGCCGGTGCCGGTCGCGCCCAGCAGGACGACGTCCTTCTCACCGGCCTCGATGCGGCGCGCGAGCTCGGCGATGGCCGCCGGCTGGTCGCCGCTGGGCTGGTAGGGGCTGACGACCTCGAAGGGCGCCACCGTGCGTTCGATGTGGGAAACGGGCCGCATGAAGTCCACCGTACGACCCGGCACTGACATCGCCGCCCTGATCGACGGTTCTACGAGGTGCGGGAGGGCCGCCGCCCCAGGTCGCGGCGGGGGCGGGGCTGGTCGCGGCGGTCGACGTGGCCGGCGACGGTGTGGGCGGGGACGCCGGGTCTGCGTTCGGCCGGGGACCAGTCGGCGCGGCCCGGCACCGTCAGCGGGTCGAAGATGACGACGACCCCGGCGAGGCAGAGGAAGGCGAGCGGACCGATCAGCATGGGGGCGAGCAGGGCTGCGGGCGAGTCGCCCGTGGAGGGGGTGGCGGTGCCGTGGAGGTGGACCGTGACGGCGGCCATGCCCATGTAGTGCATGCCGGTGACGGCGACCCCCATGCCGAGGCTGGCCGCGACGCTCCGGACGAAACCCCGGACCTGACCGGCCGCCCACAGCGCGGCGGTGGCGGCGACCATGGCGACGGCGACGGAGGCGGCCACGGTGAGCGTGTCGTACTCCAGCCGTCCGTCGATGCGCATGCCCGCCATGCCGAGGTAGTGCATCGAGGCGATACCGAGGCCGGTGACGGTCCCCCCGGTGAACAGGGCGGTTCCGTGGGCGCCCCGGTAGCCCACGATGAAGATCCCGATGCCGACTATGACGATGGCGAGGCCGAGGCTCGCGAACGTCGTCGCCTTGTCGTAGCGGACCGGGGCCTCCGCGACGGTGAACCCCGTCATCGCGATGAAATGCATGGTCCATATGCCGGAGCCCATGGCGGCGGAGGCCAGGGCGAGCCAGCCGGGCCGCCAGGACCCGGCGACGAGCAGGGCTCTCCCGGTGCAGCGCAGACCGAGGGCGCCGCCCAGGCAGGCCATGAGGTAGGCCACCAGCGGCGTGACGAGTCCGTAGCTGAAACCGTCGACCGTGCCCTGCATGCGCGGTTGCCCTTCCGCCCTGATCCGGAAATTCCCTGCAATCCCACCCCTCCCGGCGCCGTGCGAGCGGTCAGGGCCGAGTGCGAAGAGTATGACCCCCACCGGAACGGTCGAACGATTTTCCGGCAAAGAAACACGGCCCTGCCGCAGATGTGGGGCACCGGTGAGCGGACTTGAGCACCTCTCTTCGCTCGGTGACCGCGATCCACTCCTCCGTCACTCACTCTCTGCTGTCACAGTGGAACCGACCGTGATCGCTCGACGTGAGGAGTACGCATGCACGCGCGCGCAGTTGCCGTCACGGCCACCGCGCTCCTGGCCACCCTGTGCCTGCTGGTCACCGCTCCCGGTGCCCGGGCCGGCGACGGCGGCGGGCCGCCCGGGATCGTCGCCCACCGGGGCGCCTCCGCCTATGCCCCCGAGAACACCCTGGCCGCCGTCGACAAGGCGGCGCAGCTGGGCATCCGGTGGGTGGAGAACGACGTCCAGCGCACCCGGGACGGCGCGCTCGTGGTGATGCACGACGAGAGCCTGGAGCGCACCACCGACGCCGAGGAGGTCTACCCCGGCCGCGTCCCGTGGAAGGTGAAGGACTTCACCGCCGCCGAGATCGCCCGCCTGGACGCGGGCAGCTGGTTCGGTCCCGCGTACGCGGGGGTGCGCGTGCCGACGCTGGAGCAGTATCTGCGCCGGGTGGAGCACAACCACCAGAGGCTGCTGCTGGAGATCAAGAGCCCCGAGCTGTACCCGGGCATCGAGCAGCAGATCCTGAAGGTGCTCGCCGACGAGGGGTGGCTCGACCGCGGACACGTGGCGGACGAGCTGATCGTGCAGAGCTTCAGCGCGGACAGCGTCCGCGCCGTGCACGACCTGGCGCCCGCGATCCGGACGGGCCTCCTCGGCACACCGCCCCTGGCCGACCTGCCCGCCTACTCCGGCTTCACCGACCAGATCAACCCCTCCCACGGGACGATCTCGGCCGCCTACGTGGCCGCGGTGCACGCGTTCACCGGGGCCCACGGACGGGCCATGGAGGTGTTCACCTGGACCGTCGACGACGCGGCGACGGCCCGGCAGGCGGCCGGATACGGCGTCGACGGCGTCATCTCCAACAGGCCCGATCTGGTGGAGGACGCGGTTCTCGGCGACTGACCCCCGGCTGGGTCAGGGGGTGCGGGCCGGCTCCCGGCGGCGTTGTCGGCGGCGGGCCGTACGGTGGTCGCATGGACAGCGACGGGCAGTACGGGCAGCAGGTCGTGTGGGCGGTCGTCGGCACCGACGCGGGTCCACTGCTGCTGGCCTCGACCGGTGCGGGTCTGGTCAACGTGGTGTTCCACGCGACGGGTGCGGTGCGCGAGCGGGCCCTGCGGCAGCTGGCGGAGCGGCTGGGCACCGAGCCCGTCGAGGCACCCGGCGCTCCGCTGCTCGCCGAGGCGATACGGCAGGTGCGGGAGTACTTCGCCGGGGCGCGGCGGGACTTCGGGCTGCCGCTGGACTGGTCGCTGGTCTCCGGCTTCAACCGGCAGGTGCTGCGCGAGCTGGCGTCCGGGGTGCCCTTCGGCTCGGTCGTGGGTTACGGCGATCTCGCCCGCCGGGTGGGTCAGCCGGGTGCCGCGCAGGCGGTGGGCACGGCCATGGGCGCCAATCCGCTGCCGGTCGTGGTGCCCTGCCACCGTGTCGTGGAGAGCGACGGCGGGATCGGCGGGTTCGGCGGCGGTCTGGAGACCAAGCGGAAACTGCTCGCCCTGGAGGGCGTGCTGCCGGAGCCGCTCTTCTGACGCTCGGGCGGAGACGGTGCGACCGCGCCCGCGACGCGGTGTGCCGGGCCCGGGCCGGTCCCGCCGCTGCCGCGGGGCGCGGCGTCATCACGAGCATCATCACGGTCAGTCGTAGTGGCGGGCCTCCAGGACGTTGCCGTCGGGGTCGCGGAAGTAGAAGCTGCGCCGGGCCGGGCCTCGGGCGCCGAAGGAGTCGTGGGCGAGGTCGGACACCGGCACGGCGTATTCCTGCAGCCGGGTGCGCAGGGCGTCGAAGTCGGTCTCCGGCAGGGACAGGCAGACGTGGTTGACGGGATGTCCCGCGCTGTCCGCGGTTCCGGTGAGGGAGGCGACGCGCTCCGCCGCGGCCCGTGGCATGAGGTCGAGGATCGTTTCACTGTTGACGCGCACGGAGGGGAAGGGTGCCTCGCCGGCCGTGTACTCGGTGAGCCGGACCGGCTCCAGGCCGACCACCCGCTCGTAGAAGCCGGTGGCGGCGGCCGGGTCGGCCACCCAGAGGACGACGTGGTCGAGACGCAGGGAGTTGTCCGTCATGTCTCCAGGCTGGCGCCTGCTCCCGCGGGGCGGCAAGGGTTTGACCGGCCGTGCGGCCCGCCAGAGATGAAGAAGGGACCGAACGACGGGAGGCAGGCGCGTGGTGCTGGTGGTGTCCGAAGAGGTGCGGGAGGCGATCGGCGCGGGGCGCCCGGTGGTGGCGCTCGAGTCCACGATCATCGCGCACGGGTTGCCGCGCCCCCGCAATCTGCAGGTGGCAGTGGAGCTGGAGGCGGCGGTCCGGCGTGAGGGCGCCGTGCCGGCGACGATCGCCGTACTGGACGGGCGACCGCACGTCGGCCTGGACAAGGAGCAGTTGGAGCGGGTCGCGAACGAGGACGGGCTGCGCAAGCTGGGCCACCGTGACCTGCCGCTCGCGGTGGCCTCGGGGGCCAGCGGGGCGACCACGGTGTCGGGAACCGCGCAGCTGGCGGCGCTGGCGGGGATCCGGGTCTTCGCGACCGGCGGGCTCGGCGGGGTGCACCGGCAGTGGACGGTGACGCAGGACGAGTCGGCCGACCTGGGGCTGCTGGCGCGCACGCGGATCACCGTGGTGTGCGCGGGCGTGAAGTCCATCCTGGACGTCCCGGCCACCCTGCAGCGGCTGGAGACGCTGGGTGTCGCGGTGGCCGGTTTCGGCACGGACAGCTTCCCCGGCTTCTACCTGTCCGACTCGGGGCACCCCGTCCCGTGGCGGCTCGACACGCCGGACCAGGTGGCCGGGGTCATGCGCGCGCAGGACGCGCTCGGCGGGCCCGAGTCGGCGCTGATCGTCGCCCGGCCGGTCCCGGAGGCGGAGCAGCTGGACCCCGGTCTGCACGCGCGTGTGCTCGCGGACGCGCTCGCGGCATGCGACGCGGAGGGCGTCACCGGGCAGGCGGTCACCCCGTTCCTCCTCGACTACCTGGTGCGGCACACCGACGGCGCGTCGCTGACCGCCAATCTGGCCGCGGTGCGGGGCAATGTGCAGTTGGCCGGGCGGATCGCGGCGGCCTGGACGGGGGTGTGACGGCGCAGCCGCACGGCGCGCTGCTGGTGGTCGGGGACGTGGTCACCGATGTCGTGGCCCGGCATCGGGGGCCGCTCGCGGCGGGGACCGACACGGCCGCGGGGATCCGCACCCTGCCCGGTGGTGCGGGCGCGAACGTGGCGTGCTGGGCGGCGCACCACGGATGCGCGGACGTCCGGCTGCTCGGGCGGGTCGGTGCGGACACTGCGGCGTGGCACGAGCGGGAACTGTCGGCCTGCGGGGTGCGACCGCGGCTCGTGGTGGATCCGCACGCACCGACGGGCACGGTGATCTGCCTGGTCGACGCGGACGCCGCGGCCGAACGGACGTTCCTCACCGACAGCGGCGCGTCGCTGCGGCTGGATCCCGGTGACTGGTCTGACGAACTGCTCGACGGGGTGGCCCGGCTGCATCTGTCGGGCTATCTGCTCTTCGCCGAGCCGAGCCGAGCCCTGGTGGCGACGGCCGGTGCGGCGGCACGCGCGCGGGGTGTGCCGGTGAGCCTGGACCCGGCGTCGGCCGGGTTCCTGGCGGAGCTGGGGGCCGACCGGTTCCTGGAACTCGCGGGCGGAGTGGACGTCCTGCTGCCCAGTCGCGACGAGGCGTGCCTGCTCACCGGGCTGTCCGACGCGGCGGACGCGGCGGCGGCGCTGAGCCGGCGTGTGCCGCTGGTCGTCGCCAAGCTGGGTCCGCTCGGTGCCCTGGTCGCCCGCGGCGGCGCCGTCACGGCCCGGATCGCCGCCGTCACGGCGACGCCCTGCGACACCACGGGCGCCGGCGACGCCTTCACCGGTGCCTTCCTCGCCGCGCTGCTGGCGGGGGCACCGCCCGAGGCGGCGGCGGAGACGGGGTGCGGGGCGGGGGCTGCCGCGGTCGAGCGGGTGGGAGGGAGACCGGCGCCGCGGGGATGAGGGGGGTATCGGCTCGGCCCGGGGCGGCGGAGTCCCGACCCGGCTGCGGTCGCTACCGCTTGCGGCCCCAGGCGGAGATCAACGGGGCCGTGGCCAGGTCCATCGCTCCGGAGGCGATGTTGGACAGGTGGCGGTCGACGTCCCCGTCCGTCGCGAGCCCGGCGGCGACGAGCCGGCCGCGGACCTGACGGATCGCCGCGGACTCCAGGGCGACGCAGGCGGCCGAGGCGAGGGGGAAGTAGGCGTCGGCCTCGACGCGCTGGAGGCCGGCCTCGCGCAGCAGGCGCGGGAGCCGGCGGCCGTAGGACAGGTCGGCGCCGCTGTCGGCGAGCAGCGTGCGGAAGCCGTGTCGCAGCCGGTTGGCGAGTTGCTGCTCGGGGCCGTGCTCGTCGGGGCAGGCCAGTGGCTGCAGGGAGGGGTCGGCGTCCTCCAGCAGCAGCCGTCCGCCGGGCCGCAGGACCTCGACCATGTGCGCCAACGCCCGCTCCCGGTCCGGCACATGAACGAGCACGAGCCGGGCATGGACCAGGTCGAAGCTCTCCGCAGGGGGCTCGTCCGACCCGACGTCGTGGACGCGCACCTCCACCGGCTGACGGGCCACCCCGGCCAGCCGTGTGGTGTCGATGTCGGTGGCGACGACCTTGCCGGTGGGCCCGACCTTCTTGGCCAGCCAGGACACCACCGACGTGCCTCCGGCGCCGACCTCCCAGCAGCGCCAGCCGGGTCCGACGCCGAGCCCCTCGAGGTGCCGGAAGGTGGTCGGGTCGAAAAGGTCGGCGAAGGCGCCGAAGCGCTCCGCCGCCTCACTCTGCCGGTTGTCCAGGAGATACCCGTCGGTTCGCGTCATGCCGTGATCATCCCAGTTTGCGCGTCGGTCCGGACAGGACGACGCTCCGGAGCGCCCGCGTCCACGGGCGGGAACCAAGTGGAACCTGCCCTTTCCACAGGCTCGCACGAGGGTGTCACCGCCCTGGCAGACTGACGTGCCACGCCGCCGAACGCGGCGCGAGGAGATCGACGCGAGGAGATCCCCATGACGATGGCAGGGAACCTGCGGAAGGTCACGGGCAGGGTCGGTGGCCTGCGCAGGGTGGCCCGGCTGACCCGGCGGCGCGTCCGCGTCGACCTCAGCCATCCGGCCCGCTCCCCGCTGGGGTCCGCGGTGGTGAACTGCGTGACCTATCAGGACGGCGTCCGGGAGGCCGGAGACGACCTGCTCGACTCCGTACGCCGGGTCCGCAGGAGCGGGGACGGCTTCGTCTGGCTCGGACTGCACGAGCCCACCGACGAGGAGTTCGCGGGCATCGCCGAGTTGTTCGACCTGCACCCGCTGGCGGTGGAGGACGCCATCGAGGCCCATCAGCGCCCCAAGGTCGAGCGGTACGGCGAGACGCTGTTCGCGGTGTTCAAGACGGTCTGCTACGTCGAGCACGAGGAACTCACCGCGACGAGCGAGGTGGTGCACACCGGCGAGATCATGGTCTTCGTCGGCCAGGACTTCGTCGTCACCGTACGGCACGGCCGGCACGGATCCCTGGGCCCGCTGCGCGAGGAGCTGGAGTCCGATCCGCAGCAGCTCGCCAAGGGGCCGTCGGCGGTGCTGCACGCGGTGGCGGACCACGTCGTCGACGAGTACCTCAATGCCACCGACGCCGTGCAGGCGGACATCGAACAGGTCGAGACCGACGTGTTCGCGGAGGACGGCGCGCGGGTCGATCCGGGGCGGATCTACCAGCTCAAGCGTGAACTGCTGGAGCTGAAGCGGGCCGTGGTCCCGCTCGGCCGGCCGTTGCTGGATCTCGCCGGCCGGCCGATGCGGGTCGTCGACCCGGAGATACAGGCCTACTTCCGCGACGTCTCCGACCACCTCCTGCGGGCGACCGAGCAGATAGCCGCCTTCGACGAGTTGCTCAACTCGATCCTCCAGGCGCACCTCGCCCAGGTCACGGTCGCGCAGAACGAGGACATGCGGAAGATCACGGCGTGGGCGGCGGTCATCGCCGTGCCGACGATGGTGTGCGGTGTGTACGGGATGAACTTCGACCACATGCCGGAGCTGCACTGGCGGTACGGCTACGGCCTGGTGATCGCAGTGATATCCGTGGCCTGTCTGGTGCTCTACCGGGGCTTCCGGCGCAACGGCTGGCTCTGACTGGCCGGGGCCGGAGCCGCGGCGTCAGTGCGCCGAGGGCGCGGACCTGGCGTAGACGTGCTCGGCCCAGGATCCGATCTGCTCCTCGGTGAGGTGCTGGGCGAGGTCCGCCTCGCTGATCATGCCGACCAGGCGCTTGTTGTCGATGACGGGCAGCCTGCGGATCTGGTGATCCTGCATCTCGCGCAGCACGTCGCCGACGTCGGCGTCCGCGTCGATCCAGCGCGGGGTGCCCTGGGCGAGTTCGCCCGCGGTGACCTTGGACGGGTCGCGGCCCATGGCGACGCAGCCGACGACGATGTCGCGGTCGGTGAGGATGCCGCAGAGCCGCTCGTTGTGGTCGCTGATCGGCAGGGCGCCGACGCCGAGCTCGCGCATCAGTTGTGCTGCGCGGTCCAGGGTCTCGTGGGTGGGGATCCACTGGGCGCCCCGGTGCATGATGTCTCGGGCGGTGGTCATGGAATACCTCCCTGAGCCGGGCGGCCGGCGCGGCGCAGGACGCACCACTGTCCCGGCGTCCTACATTCTCGCCGCGCCGAACGCCGCCCGCACCTCTGCCGCGGGCTCAGCCGCCGAAGCCGCCCCACGCCGGACGCCGGGGGTCGTCGGCGCGCACCAGGACGTCGGCCGTGGCGCCCGGGTCGGTCTCCTGCTCGTAGCGCGCGTAGGCGGGCAGGGTCCAGTGCTCGGACGCGGGGGTACGCCGGCGCAGGGCGGCCGGGGAGAGGAGGACGTGGACCGAGAGGTCGAAGGGGAACCAGTGCCTGAGGAGGAGCGGGCCGTGCAGCAACAGCATTCCTCCGGGCGGGAGTCGGACGTAGGGGCTGCGGGTGGCGCGGTCGGTGTCGGGGTCGCGGAGGTCGGGCAGGATCCGCCCGTCACCGCCCGGTTCGAGCGGGCCGAACACCTCGCGCCACAGCGCGCCGGTGTCGAGCCAGCCGTCGTAGTAGGCCTCGACGTCCTGCCGGCCGTGCTCCAGGCGGAGCGAGGCGGGCCGCAGGAAGCCGTGTGTGCCGACGACGCGGGAGGCGCGGCCGCGCAGGCGCAGTGCCTCGGCGACGCGGTCGGCGAGGTCTCCGGGGCGGGCGGCCGGGGCGCCGTCGAAAGCGACGCGCGGCCAGGGTCCGCCGTCCGCCGGCTCCAGGTCGAGCAGCCGCTCGGCGAGGCGGTCGGCGAGCCGGTCCCAGGTGATCGCTTCGAGTCGCACGGGCCCCATCATGCGCCGCCGGCAGCGTGCCGTGGAGCCCGGCCCCGGGGCGGCACGGCTCCGTGCGTCCGCGACGGGCCCCGCGGTCGATTCTCCGAGGGGACGGATCGCGAGGGTGCCGGGGTGGATCGCGGCGGCGTCGCGGGCATGAACGGGGTATGGCAGGCACCGCCGTCCCGTGGGCCCGTACCTCGCTCGTCGTCGTGCAACCGCTGCGGCGCAAGCACTGTGCGGCGTGCCGGCGCGGCCCGCTGCCGCTGCTGGTGCTGGAGGACCGGGCGCCCCGCTGCCTGGGCTGCGCAGACCTCGGTCACCTGGTGTTCCTGCCGCGCGGGGACACGGCGTTGACCCGCAGGTCGCGGGAGGAGAGCGCGCTGTCGGTGGTCGTCGTGCGGTTCAACCGGCGCAGGGGGCGGTACGAACGGCAGGGCGTTCTCGTCGAGGAGGCGGGTCTCGCGCGGGCGGAGGCGCGGTGCCTGGCGGACGCGGAGGCGAGGCGGCGCCGTCGGGCGCGGGACGCCGGACGGCGGTCCGCGGAGGATGCCAGGTTCGCGGAGGCGTTCGCGGCCGAGGTACGGCGGGTGTTCCCCCGCTGCCCGGCCGAGCGGGCCGGAGCGATCGCCTGGCACGCCTCGGTGCGGGGCAGCGGGCGCGTGGGGCGGAGCGCGGAGGGACGGGCGCTGACCGAGCGGGCGGTGGTCTCGGCGGTGGCGGCCTCCGTGCGGCACCTGGACACGCCGTACGACGCGCTGCTGATGAGCGGGGTCCCGCGGCAGGAGGCCCGGCGGCGGATCGCTGCGGGTGTGGAGAGGGTGCTGAGGGACTGGCGGAGCAGCGATGGGGACGGAGGCAGGGGCGGGTGAGAGGTTGCCGGGTTCAGCGTCCTCCCGGGGCCGTGCCCGATCGCCCCGGTGGCCGGCTCCGTACCCGGCGCTCGTGCCGATGCCGGGGTCGGGCGACCGGTCCGGGCGGGCCCGGGCCGGTCGGCGCAGGCCGGTTTCCGGGCCGAGCGGCCGGGGCGGAGGGCAGATCCCTCCGACCGGACCGGCAGGCGGGAATGCGCGCGAGGGGCCGTATCGGACGGCCGGCGCCGGGGGCGATGCTGGACGGCCGCGTATGCGGCCGGGCGACTCGGCCATGGTCGTCGGGCGCGCTGTGCGGATTGACTGAGGTGTGCCGGACGGCGCCGGGCTCCGGGCGGGGCCCACGGCTCTACGGGCGGGAGTTGACGCTGAGATGATCCACGGACCGTATTGGGTCATGACCGTGCTGGGGGTCCTGGCGACGGGTTTGATGGCCGGTGTCTTCGCCGCGTTCTCGCTGCTGGTCATGCGCGGCCTGGCGGCGCTTCCGCCGGCTCAGGGCGTCGCGGCGATGAACGCGATCAACGCGGCCGCGACGACACCGGCGTTCATGGTCGTGTTCGCCGGGGCGGGCGTGGTGTGCGCGGTGATCGCGGTGGTCACGTTCGTGCTGTGGCCGGACGGGGGAACGGCCGAGCTGCTGCTGGGCAGTGCGATGTACCTGGTCGGGGCGTTCGGGGTGACCGCGGTGGCGAACGTCCCGCGCAACGACACGCTGATGCGGCTGGAACCGGGCGCCCCGCAGGCGGTGGCCTACTGGCCGTCGTACGTGCGCCAGTGGACGCGGTGGAACCACGTCCGGACCGCTTCCTCGGCCGCGGCGGCGCTGACGTACCTGCTCGCCCTGGTCTGAGCCGCCTGATCGTCCCGGCCCGTGCGGGCGGGGAGCGCCCGCGGGCACCGGCCGGACCCCTGGGGAAAGCGCTGTCCGTCCCTCTGCGCACGGGACCGGCCGGACGTATCGTGGCCGGAAGGGTGTGCCGCCCGATGACGCACGGCCTGTCGTACGCGGACGCAAGGATGACGGCCATGGCCGATCCCAAGGGTTTCATGACGACGCCCCGACAGGACTGGGCCCGCCGGCCCGTCGAGGAACGGGTCCGGGACTGGAACGAGGTGTACGTCCCCGGGGCCCTGCTGCCCGTCATCGGCAAGCAGGCCGACCGCTGCATGGACTGCGGGATCCCCTTCTGTCACGAGGCCTGCCCACTGGGCAATCTGATCCCCGAGTGGAACGACCTCGTCTCGCGCGCGGACTGGCACGCGGCGAGCGACCGGCTGCACGCGACGAACAACTTCCCGGAGTTCACGGGGCGGCTGTGCCCGGCCCCGTGCGAGGCGGGGTGTGTGCTGGCGATCAACCAGCCTGCCGTGACGATCAAGAACGTGGAGTGCGCGATCGCCGACCGGGCCTGGGAGGACGGTCTCACCCCGCCCCGGGCGCCCGAGCGGCTGTCGGGGCGGACGGTGGCCGTGATCGGCTCCGGTCCGACCGGGCTGGCCGCGGCCCAGCAGCTGACCCGGGCCGGGCACACCGTCGCCGTGTACGAGAGGGACGACCGGCTCGGCGGGCTGATGCGCTACGGGATACCGGCGTTCAAGATGGAGAAGCGCCACCTGGAGCGGCGGCTGGAGCAGATGCGGGCCGAGGGCACCAAGTTCCGCACCTCCACGGTCGTCGGCCGGGATGTCGGAGCGGCGGAGCTGCGGTCACGCTACGACGCCGTGGTGGTCGCCACCGGCGCGACCGCTTGGCGGGAGCTGCCGGTGCCGGGCCGTGAGCTGGCCGGGATCCATCAGGCCATGGAGTACCTGCCGCTGGCCAATCGGGTGTGCGAGGGCGATCTGGCGCTCTCCCCGCTCTCCGCGGCCGGCAGGCACGTCGTGATCGTGGGGGGCGGCGACACCGGCGCCGACTGCCTGGGCACCGCGGTGCGCGAGGGCGCGGCGTCCGTGACCCAGCTGGACATCTACGGCCGGCCGGGCGCGGAGCGGGACGAGGACACCGAGCCCTGGCCGACGTACCCGAAGGTCTACCGCCTGTCGCCGGCGCACGAGGAGGCACGGGAGCTGGGGACGGCGCCCGCCGCCGACGCCGACGCGCGTCTGTTCGCGGCGTCGACGCTCCGGTTCACCGGCGACGCGGACGGCCGGGTGCGCGGCCTGCACCTGGTCGAGGTGGACGCGCGACGGCGCCCGGTGCCGGGCACCGATCGCACACTCCCCACCGACCTGGTGCTGCTCGCCCTCGGCTTCTCCGGGCCGGACCGGGCGGACGGGCTCGTCGACCAGCTGGGGCTGGCGCTGGAGCCCCGCGGCACGCTCGCGCGGGACACCGGTTTCGCGACCAATGTGCCGGGGGTCTTCGCCGCCGGCGACGCCGCCCGGGGGCAGTCGCTCATCGTGTGGGCGATCGCGGAGGGCCGGGCGGTGGCGGCGGCCGTGGACCGCTACCTGACGGGCGACTCGCGGCTGCCGGCGCCGATCGCCCCCGGTGACCGTCCCATGGCGGTCTGACCTCCCCGTCGCGCACCCCGCCGGGGCCGGCGGCCGTCACCGCCGCCCCCGGCGTCGGGCAACGGCCGTCACCGCCGTGCGCCGCGCCGTGGGCCGCCGCGGCTGTCGCCCGCCGGTGCTCGGCGCTGCCGGCGGTGGTCACGGCTTGCGGGCCACCGCCCCGTAGCCCGGGATGACTCCGTCGTCCTGGCCGGGTACGGGCTCGCCCGGTTCCGGGTGCCACTTGTGGACGATCTCCACGCCCGGTTCGACCAGTTCCAACCCGTCGAAGAAGCGGGTGAACTCCGCGCGGGAGCGCAGGGCCAGGGTGACGCCGGCCGCCTTGAGCTTCTCGGTGGCGGCGGCCGACTGCTCGGGGGTGAAGTCGGCGGTGGCGTGGGTCATCACCAGGTGGCTGCCGGAGGGGAGTTCGGCCAGCAGGCGCTGGACGAGGTCGTGCGCCCCGTCCTCGTCGGAGACGAAATGCAGCAGGGCGACGAGGGACAGTGCGATCGGCCGGCCGAAGTCGAGCGCCTTCCGGGCGCCCTCGACGATCGTGGCCGGATCCCGTACGTCGGCCTGGAGGTATTCCGTCGCTCCCTCCTCGGTGCTGCGCAGCAGGGCGGCGGCGTGGGCGAGCACGACGGGGTCGTTGTCGCAGTAGACGACGCGGGCGTCGGGGGCGACATCCTGTGCGACCTGGTGCAGGTTGGGCTCGGTGGGGATGCCCGTGCCGACGTCCAGGAACTGCCGGACGCCGGCGCCGGCGAGCCAACGGGTGGCCCGGTGCATGAAGGCGCGGTTGACTCGTGCCATCACCGGCACGCGGGGGTCGAGGGCGAGCATCTGCCGCCCCATCTCCTCGTCGACGGGGTAGTTGTCCTTGCCGCCGAGGTACCAGTCGTACATCCGCGCGGGGTGCGGCCTGCTGGTGTCGATCCGGTCGGCGCCGGCGGTGTCCTGCCCGGTCATACGGCACTCCGTGAGCATGGGATCCGAAGAGTGATCAAGTCAGCACCACGACAAGTAAGTCGGAGCGAGAAAAAGACACACGTTCAGGACAGCAGGAAGTCCGCCTCCCCGGCCTTGGCACCCTCGATGAACGCGGTCATCTCGTCGGAGGTGTAGATCAGGGCCGGCCCGTCGGGATCGGTGGACTGGCGGACGGCGATCCGGCCGTCGGCGAGTTTCATCGCCTCCAGGCAGTTGCCGCCGTTGCCGCCGCTCCACGGCTTGTGCCAGCCCTCGCTGCCCAGCTCCCGGGCGGGCATGCCGTTGTAGATCCGCTGGGCGCGGCTCCCCGGCTTGTGCGGGGACGTGATGCGATCCATTCACAACTCCTTGCGGAGATCCTGGTGGATCTCCTTCGTGCGATGAGCCGTGGCGGCCTGGGCCGCCACGCGGTCCATGACCTCGAGATGGGTGGCCACCTCGTGGCGCGCGTCGAGGTAGACGGCGCCGGTCAGGTACTCGCTGTAGACCATGTCCGGCAGTTCGGGCATGGCGAACCGGAAGAGCACGAACGGCCCGTACGTGCCCGGGTGCGGGCCGGCGGAGAACTCGGCGACCTGCAGGGTGACATGGGGCAGCTGCGCGGCGTCGAGGAGCTTGTCGAACTGGGCGCGCATCGTCTGCGGGCCACCGACGGGGCGACGCAGCGCGGTCTCGTCCATGACGACCCACAGGCGGGGCGCGCCCTGGCGGGTGAGCAGGGCCTGGCGCTGCATGCGCAGTGCGACGTGGCGCTCGATGTCGTCGGGGCTGGTCCGGCCGATGGCGCCCGAGGTCAGCACCGCGCGCGCGTAGTCCTCGGTCTGGAGCAGGCCGGGCACGAAGTGCGGCTCGTACTGGCGGATCAGGGCGGCGGCGCCCTCCAGGCTGACGTGCATGGAGAACCAGCCGGGCAGGATGTCGTGGAACCGCTGCCACCAGCCGGGTCTATTGGCCTCCTCGGCGAGTTGCACGAAGGTCTCGGCCTCCTCGTCGCCGACCCCGTAGGCCTTCAGCAACAGTTGGAGGTAGGGGATCTTGAGGGAGACCTCGGCCATCTCCATGCGGCGGACGGTGGCGGGCGCGACACGCAGGACGCGGGCGGCCTCCTCACGCTTGAGACCGGCGCGCTCCCTCAGATCCAGCAGGCGACGACCGAGAACGACCTGCCCGACTGTCGGCGCGGACCGCGGTTCACTCACGCTCCACCTCCATCAAGGGCCCTGGGCGGGCGTTCTCCGGCCCCTGCCCACCGTCCGGCAACACGGCGACGTCAAAAGAATCCTGACAGCCCAGCGGCGCCATTCGAAGACCCGTTCGAAGATCTTCGAGGATCCCCGATGGCCCAACTGGCGCCGCTGCAGATGCTGTTGCGAGCAGTGTGCCACGGCCGTTCACTGCGTCATACAGCACTCTGCATTTTTCAGAGTGACACTTGCCAAGTGTTCACGGCGGGGAGATAGTGGCAAGCGTGATTCCGTCCGCGCCCTTAGGAACAGACGCCGCAGACCACTTCGGTCTCCCGGCCGATGGAAGTCCCCTCGCCGGACGCCGGTTCCGTTTCGAGCTGGCCGCACATCCGAGTTCTCCCGCACGGGCCAGACGTCTGACGCGGGCCCGGCTGAACGGCTGGGAGGTGTGCGAGGACACCTGCGACACCGCGGCTCTGGTCGTATCGGAGCTCGTCACGAACGCGGTCGTGCACACCGCGAGCAGAGTGGTCGTGTGCGAACTGCGCGACGGCGGCGACCGGGTGCGCATAGCCGTGCTCGACGAGGGGTGCGCGCCGGGCGGACCGAGCGCGGCACAGGGGCGGCCCGAGGAGGAGCACGGGAGGGGACTGCTTCTCGTCGACACCCTGTGCCACGCATGGGGGGCCCATGAACACGGGCCCGGCCTGCTCGTGTGGGCCGAGCTTCCACGGCAGGCCGACCCGCCCGGCACACCCGCAGGGCCCCGGGACGACCTCGGTTGGGGCGCCCGCCCCAAGCCGGGCCCGGCCGACGGGGACCCGGGCGACGGGGACGAGGCACAGCGCACGGAAGCACCACCACAGCAGACGGCAACGGCCCGACGGGCGGGGCGCCGCCCGTCGGGCGACGGCACGGAACACCACGTGGCAGGGGGCGAATGGGCGTGAGCGCCGAATCCGGCCGCCCCCAGGTCCGCAGCATGCACACCCTCGTACGCCTCGGGCGCGGGCTGCATCCGGCACACTCTCCTGGCCGGCTCACCGTGCCCGAGGGCATGACCGCACCACTGGGCTGCGACGCGGTCGCCGTACCCGCCCGGCTCGGGCCACTGCTGCTGCCCCGCCTCCCCCGTGTGGGATGCGTGTACGCCGATGACACCCACTGGTGGTGGATCGTCCCGTCCGACTCGGACTACGCGCTGGACTGGCCGACCCCCACGCGCTACTCCACCGGCGCCGTCCTGCCCGACGCCCGGCGCGCCCCCGGCCTCATCCACCAGCCCGACGACACGGTGCCGTACACGCCGCCGATCCCGCTGTACCTGGCCCTGTGCCGGTTGACGGGAACCACACCGGCCTGGTCACGGCCGGTCAGCGCGTAGCGCCGTACCGTCCCGCCCTCCGGTTGCGCGCCGCTCGCTCCGGCGCACACCCCGGGGCCGCACTCCCCCGCCACCGCGGTGTACACCCGCGCACTCCTGCCCTCGCCCCGTACGCCCTGCCCCGGCCGGGCCCGTCCCGCGATAGTGACCCTCCGTCCGCACAGGGGGAGGTCACCGGTGGCGACGAAACCGGACGCACGCGAGGTGTCGGAGTCGGAGCGGCTGCTGTTCGGGGGCCCGCTGCGCTACGACATGGGCTGGAACCAGCATCGGGACGGGTTCGGGGGACTGGGACTCCGATCCATGATCACCCGGCTGCCCTCCCTGCTCTCCGCCAGTCTCCGGCTGGCCCGCCGGGCCGACCGGCGCGCCGCGCGGACGGTGCTGGTCGCCGAGGTCTGCCGGGGCGCGGCACAGGCCGTGGGCCTGATCGCGGTCAACAGCGTCCTCGCCCGCCTGATCGGGGCCGGCACGATCGGGGAGCGACTGCACGGCGCCGCCCCGGCGCTGGCCGCCATGGCCGCCGTGCTGCTGCTGTCGGCGCTGCTGCGGGCGGTGTCGACGCATGCCACCGGGCGCCTGGAACCGAAGGTGGAGCGGGTGGCGACGGAGCTGTACCTGGAGCGGGCCGCCGCCGTGGAGCTGTCCGCGATCGAGGACCACGCCTTCCACAAGCTGCTGGACACCGCGCAGTACGGCGCCGCCTCGGCCCGCCGGATGATCACGTACGGTGCGCGCGTCGTGAATGCGGTGATCTCGCTGGCCGCAGCGGCCGGCGTACTGACCGTGCTGCATCCGCTCCTGCTGCCGCTGCTCGTGACGATGACCCTGCCCAGCGCCTGGAACTCGCTGGCCCATGCCCGACGACACTACGAGTCGTTCCACACCTGGGTGCAGCACGCGCGCGCGGGACACCTGCTCAGCAGCCTGCTGACGGAACCGGCGGCGGCGCCGGAGATCCGGGTGCACGGCGTCGGTCCGTTCCTGCTGCGCCACTTCCGCGCCATGGCGGAGACCGCGGAGGCGGAGCAGGCCCGGCTGGCCCGGCTCGCGGCCCGCACCGGTCTGATCGCCGCGGCCTGGACGGGGCTGGCGACCACCGCGACGTACGCCACACTCGGCGGGCTGCTGCTCACCGGGACGATGGCGCTGTCGGTCGCGGGCACCGCCGTGATCGCGATCCGCAGCGGATCGGCGAGCCTGAACACGCTCGTGCAGGAGGTGAACCTGTTGCACGGGGAGGCCCTGTTCGTCGGCGACCTGGAGCGGATGTACGTGGAGGCGGCCGAGCGGGCGATCCCGGTCGGCGGTACGGCGCTGCCGGAGCAGCCGCGCGAGATCTGCTTCGAGAACGTCACCTTCCACTACCCGGGCGACCCCGCGCGCCCCGCCCTCGACGACGTCTCCCTCACCTTGCCGCTGGGCCGGATCGTCGCGCTGGTGGGCGAGAACGGCTCTCCGGCAAGACGACTCTGGTCAAACTGCTCGCGGGGCTGTACGAACCGGACTCGGGAAGGATCCTGTGGGACGGTGTGGACGCGGCGCGGGCCGACCGGCACCGGCTGGCCGAGCGGATCGCGACGGTCGCGCAGGACTTCAAGCGGTCGCCGTTCACCGCCTGGGTCAATGTGACGATCGGCCGCTCGGCGGCCCCCCTGACCGAGGAGCGGATGTCGGCGTCGAACACGGAGGCGGGCGCCGAGGAGGTCGTCGCGGATCTGCCGCGCGGCCTGGACACGCTGCTGGCCCGGACCTTCTCGGGCGGGCACGAGCTGTCGGGAGGGCGGTGGCAGCGGCTCGGTATCGCGCGGGCCGCCTACCGGCGCGGGCAGATCCTGATCGTGGACGAACCGACCGCGGCGCTGGACGCGTGGGCGGAGTCGGAGGTCTTCGACAGGATCCGCGCACGGGCGGCGGCCGGTCAGACCGTCGTACTGATCACGCACCGGCTGGCATCGGTACGTCATGCGGATCTGGTACACGTACTCGATCAGGGACGCCTCGTGGAGTCCGGGAGTCCGGAGGAGCTGCTGGCCTCCGGGGGCTGTACGCCGAGCTGTACGCGCTCCAGGCGCAGCAGTTCGCCGCGGAGGTGACGGTGCCCGCCCCGAAGGCGGGCTGACCCGTCTCACTCCCCCAGGTCGCCACCGCGGACGATCACCAGGAACGTGTCCGTCGCGAGGTCCATGACGACCTCGGCGGGCAGCCCTTCCAGACGCCGCGCATGCGCGAACTCCTCCGCCGGCCACGATCCGCGCGGCCCGCCTGCGGGAAAGCGTTCGAGCACTGTTCGCCCGTTCACCACCCTGCACCTCCAGAAAGCGTTGTACTTGTAGGAGTTAACGCCTTCCCCGGGTCGAAGGGCTCACCCGGTGACGGGACTGAGACATTGTTGACACGCGTTCACCGCGCACGGTGAGGAAGCGATCACCTTGCGCGTTTCCGTGAACACATACCGCATCTCTTGTCGCACGTTGCGTGTCCGGCGCCGCGCCCGCCGCGACACCGGATCCGGCACCGGCGACACCGACGCGAGCGCGCGATCCGGGCACGGAGGCAGGCGCGTCGGATACGCGGCCGGGAGTTCGACGCGAACAGTGCACCACACGCCCTGAGATGAGACGAATGTCCGATCCGATACGGAAAGGTCCGTCAGTTCGACCACGTCCCGTCCACGACGGTTGTCGGCTCGATGCGGGGACGGCCGACCGCGCCCGGCCACAGCCTCGAACAGCCCCTTGCCCCAGTGCTCCTCGCACGGCGTGCGCCCCCGCTCGCGCCAGACGGCCTCCGGGTGCGGTGGTCGTCCCTCCTGGACGGTGGCCGGACGAGCGGGGACCACGGAGAGGGAACGGAACTTGCCACTCCGGCACGGCATTTCCCCACTTCCCTCCCTGGGGCCCGTTCCGGTCGCGCACGGCCGGGCGCGGCGGCGGAGAGGCAGTGACCGAGGCCCCGGTCGACTCCGGCAAGGCGGCTACCGGAACGGTCGCCGAGCGGAGCAACGGAGCCCTCGGTCAACTCGCGGACAGCAGTGGCCGTGCCGACGACCGACGGCGCGGCGCGGGGTGGGGCGGGGCGGGCTTCAGGAAACCACGTCGACCGCGCGCACGCCCACGAGACCCGCCGCGGGGAACCCCGGTGCGGGGAGCCCGACCCGCTCCCGCGTCCGCTCCAGCCGGCCGAGGACGTCCTGGAGTCGACGGAGGTGCCCGGGGGTGAGTCGGCCGGTGTCGTCGAGGTGGACGGCGCACGCGGTCGTCGTGTCCACGAGGCGTTCGAGCAGGCCCGCGACCGCGTCGGTACCCTCGGTGTGCCGGGCGACCGGGGGCAGTTCGGCGGCGGCCGACGCGATCGCCGTACGGGCCTCGGCCAAGGTGCGGTACGCCTCCCGCCGAAGGGTCCAGCGGGCGGCACGGTCCTCGGACCCGGCGAGCACGTGGCCGAGGTGGGCGTACGCCGCCGAGTGCGCCGCGGCCAGCAGGTGCCGCACTCCCCCGCCCCGCCGGCCGGGCATCGGAAGGTGCCCCACGACGAGCACGATCCCGCACGCCAGCAGAGTCTCCCCGATGCGTCCGGCGGAGGCCTGCGGCTCGCCGCCCACCATCACCAGGGCGAGGACGAGGACGGTCACGACAGCGGTCTGCGCGGCGAAGTGCCGCGTGGCGGCGGGAAGGAGAGCCCCGCACACCGCGACGACCACGACGAGCCCCTCCGGCCGGGGCAGCAGGGCGGTGAGCCCGGCGAAGACGGCGGCGCCCAGCACGGTCCCGGCGGCCCGGCACAGCACGCGGGAGACGAGCGGACCGAGGTCGGGCTTGACGAGGAAGACGGCGGTGACGGGCAGCCAGTACCAGTGCGGGTGGCTGCCGTACCAGCGGGCGTGGTGCAGTGCCTGCGCGGCGGCGGCGCCGGCGCCGAAGCAGAGGGCGACACGCATGCCGTACTCGCGACCGCCGCGACCCGAGGCAGCCTTCAGCGCCTGCCGGACGGTCCCCCGGCGCCTGTGCAGATCGCGGCCGCCGTACCCGCGGTCGAAGACCTCCGCGGCGTGCAGCAGGGCGTCGTCGAGGGCGCGCAGGGCGGGGGTGGAGCGATCCGGTGCGGGCAGCGACGCGGTGTGCGCGCGGTCCAGCACGGCGGCGGCCAGGCGCCGGGGACCCGCCGATGCCCGGGGCCCGGCGGGCTCCCCGGCCCAGGCGAGCGCGGTGGCCGCCTCGGCCAGCGGCAGCGCGGCGGCGTACTGCGCGTGCAGCCGGCGCTCGGCGGCACTGGACGCACGGCGCCGCAGGCGGGGCCCGGCCAGAGCGTCCTGGGCCTGGTCGAGCGCGGCGGTGAGAGCGGCACGGCGGGCGCCGGCCTGCGGGGTCCCGGCCCCGTCGAGCAAACCGCCGACCGCGTCGTACACCCGGGCGACGGCCGACCGTTCCCCGTCGAAGCGGAAGTCGCCGCCGGCCAGCGATCCCGGCGTGGGCAGCACCAGCCGCAGCAGCAGCAACCACCCCGCCCCGGCGAGGAAGACGAGTCCCCTCTGCCATCCGGTCTCGGGCAGTGGCATCCCGGCCCCGATCGCGGCGGCCACCAGCACCTGGGTGCCGGCCGCGGAGGCGACCGGGCCGATGGCGCTGACACAGCCGGCGAGCAGCCCGAGCCCGGTCAGCAGCAGGGTGAGCACGACGGCCGAGCTGTGCTGTCCGGCACACGTGCCCGCACAGAGCCCCGCCGCCCCGGCCAGCGCGGGCACCCCGATCCGGCCGACGGCGGCCCGCCGGCTGCCGGGACGGTCATTGATCCCGGCCAGCATGGCGGCGACCGCGGCGACGACCCCGAGGGAAGGGCGGGCGGTGAGCAGCGCGGCCGACAGCAGGGGGCCGGCGGCCAGTGCGCCGCGGGTGACCGCGCTCCAGGGAACCGGTCCTCGCTGTGCACGCAGGGCGTGGGCGAGCCACGGCGGAAGGGCGACGGCGGCGCGGGGGTGTGACACGGGTCTCCTGACCGGTCGAGAGCGGGATGCCTTCGGACGACGGCGGCCGGGCGACGGGGGTGCGCCTACCAGCGTAGATCGCGTCGGTGTCCGGGAGAGGGACAGCCGTATTGCCGACATGTGAAGGCGCCGCGGAACAGGCGCGGGAAAAGGAGGTGCGGGCAGGTGGTGTTTCGCGGACGATCTGTGGCCGGTGCACGCGCCGGCCCGACGGCCCGCCGCCTCTGCGGTCCCGGAGGGCACGCCCGGACAATCGGCCGCACGGCCTGTGCCCGCACGGCCGCCGAACCGACGTTCACGAGGAGCCGCCCCGCATGGACCGCCGCGTCGTCACCTCCCCCGGCCTCCTCCCGCCACCCGCGCACTCCCCCGACTCCGTCGTCCGGGCCGGCACCGGCCTCGCCTTCCGCGCCGGATCCGTACCGCCCGACGCCGACGGCGTCCTGATCGGCGAGGGGGATCCGGCCCGGCAGGCGCGGCGGGTACTCGCCGATCCGGAGCCGCAACCGCACGCGGTCGAGGGCGACTTCGCCCACGTGGTGGTGACCGAGTTCCACGTGGTCGGCGCGGACCACGCGGTGCTGTCGGCCCTGTGGGACGTGGTCACGGCATCCGGGCTGAGTGCCGGGCCGCAGTCGTCGAGGCCGGTCGGGGTGGCCTGCCGCGGCCACGGCGGGCACCTGGTGGAGACCACGGCCACCGCGGTCCCGGCCGAGGGGGCCCGCCCGTGACGGCCTCAGGCGGCTCGCCCAGGAGGCAGCGGCCCGACGTCCTCCTGCGGCGGGCCGTCGTTCCCGACGCCGGTGCGGTGGCCGACGTCTACCTGCGTTCCTTCGCCGAGGCGCTGCCCTCGGTCGTACGGCCGCGGTCGGACGACGCGGTGCGGGACTACCTGCGGGACGTCGTCGTGCCGTTGCGGGAGACCTGGGTCGCGGAGGCCACCGACACGGACGGGGCGCGGATCGTGGGGCTGATGGTGCTCGGGGACGGCCTGCTGTCGCAGCTGTACCTCGATCCCGACTGGCGCGGGCGGGGCATCGGGGACCGGTTCGTCGCTCTCGCCAAGGAGCGGCGACCGCAGGGGCTGGAGTTGTGGACGTTCCAGGTGAACACCCCCGCGCACCGGTTCTACGAGCGGCACGGCTTCACCGCCGTCGAGCACACCGACGGCCACCGGAACGAGGAGCGGGAACCGGACGTGCGGTACGTCTGGAGTCCCTGACCCGTCGGACCGCCCGCACGACCTGCGGGGCCGGTGGTCGATGCCGCCGGTGGACTATCCCGCCGCGTAGCGGTCCGTCGCCGCCACCATCGCCTCGACCGCGCCCGGGGCCCGGGCGTCGTGGCCGACGTCGTCCACGACGACCAACTCGCTGTCCGGCCAGGCGTGGTGGAGGCGCCAGACGATGCCGAGCAGGTTGCCGAAGTCGAGGCTGCCCTGCACGAGCGTGCCCGGGATGCCGTTCAGCCGGTGGGCGTCGCGCAGGATCACCCCCGCGGCGTCGCTCCTGCCGCCGGCCTCCGCGCCCACCCCGTCCGCGTGACGCGCGCCTCCTGCCTCAGCCGCCTCGTCCGCCTCGTCCGCCTCGTCCGCCTCGTTCAGAAAGTGGCCGTTGGCCCAGTAGTGGGTGACGGTCCGGGCGAACCCCATCCGGAACCGCGGATCCTCGTACCGCTCGACCGACCGCGGTGGCGTGGGGATCGTCGCCGTCTCCCAGTCGGTCCAGGCCCGCGCCGCCCGCTCCCGGACCGCGGGATCCGGGGACTCCAGCAGCCGGTTGCAGGCCGCGGCGAGGTTGCCGTGGCGCCGGTCGGCGGGCAGCTCGGAGAGGAACCGCTCGAAGGCCTCCGGGAAGAACTTCCCGAGTCCTCGCGTCAGCAGCTCCACCTCGGCCTCCGACCCGGTCGCGACACCCGTCAGCACCAGCTCGGACACCGCCTCCGGGCAGGTCTGCGCATACCGCAGCGCCAACGCCGACCCCCATGACACGCCCCAGACCAGCCACCGCCCGATATCGAGCCGCCGGCGCAGCAATTCCAGGTCGGCCAGGAGATGCCTCGTCGTGTTCACGCTCATGTCGGTGTCGTAGGCACTCGCGTGCGGTGTCGACCGGCCGCAGCCTCGCTGGTCGAGCAGCACGATCCGGTAGGCGTCCGGGTCGAACAGGCGCCGGGGGAAGGGGCTGCAGCCCGAGCCCGGACCGCCGTGCAGCACGACGGCCGGTTTGCCCCGGGGATTCCCGCACGTCTCCCAGTGGACGCGATTGCCGTCACCGACGTCGAGCATGCCGTGGTCGTACGGTTCGATCTCCGGATAGAGGGGCATCCGGGCAGCCTAGTGCCGCGACCGTTCCGCCGGCCTCGTCGCCAGGGTCCGTCGGCTCAGGTCTTTTCGGCTCAGGTGCCGTCGGCTCGCCGCTCCTCGGGCAGGTGGGGCAGACCCGCCGCGCTCGCCGCCGTGCGCAGCACGTCCCGCAGCATGAGGGGGGTGAGCCGGCCGGTGAAGGTGTTGCGCTGGCTGACGTGGAAGCAGCCGAGGAGTTCCAGTCCGTCGTGCCCCTCCAGCGTCACCCGCGCACCGTGGGCGAACGCGGGCCGCGGCCGGGGAACGGCCCAGCCGGCCTCGGCGAACGCGGGCAGGGCCGCCTGCCAGCCGAAACCGCCCAGGACCAGTACGGCTCGCAGCGTCGGCCGCAGCGACCGCAGCTCCTGCACCAGCCATGGCCGGCACGTGTCCCGTTCCGCGGGGGTGGGCCTGTTGGCCGGCGGTGCGCAGTGCACCGGCGCAGTCACACGGACGCCGTGCAGTTCCAGACCGTCTCCCACGCCCACCGAGGTCGGCTGCGAGGCGAGCCCCACCTCGTACAGCGCCTGGTACAGCACGTCCCCGGAACGGTCACCGGTGAACATCCGGCCGGTGCGGTTCCCGCCGTGCGCCGCGGGCGCGAGGCCGACGATCAGCATCCGGGCGTCGACCGGGCCGAACCCGGGCACCGGTCGTCCCCAGTACGTCCAGTCGGCGAACGCCGCCCGCTTCGTCCGGGCCACCTCCTCCCGCCATCCGACCAGCCGGGGGCAGGCCCGGCAGCCCGCGATCCGCCGGTCGAGCCCGGCGAGTCCTCGTGGGGCGCCGGGGACGGCGGGGGCCGGGAGGGCGGCGCTGTCGTCTGCTGGGTCGGGGCTCCCCGCGGGTGGGCTGGCGCTCATCCCTCCACCGTAGGAAACCGGTCGGAGACGTGCCGTGCGGGGAGCTAAGGTCGGGACATGGTTGCTGAAGGTACGGACCGCGCCGCGACGGACCCGGCGCACCCCGGCGGCGAGGGTCCGGAGACCGGCACGTCCCGGTCCGAGGGCCCTGAGGTCGCCGCCGCGGTGGCCGCCGCCGAGGCTGCCGGGCCGGGCCACGGCGAGTCGGTGCGCATCGACAGCTGGATCTGGTCCGTTCGACTGGTCAAGACCCGCTCCGTGGGCGCCGCCGCCTGCAAGGGCGGTCATGTGCGGGTGAACGGCGAGCGCGTGAAGCCCGCCCATTCGGTGCGGGTCGGCGACGAGGTCCGGCTGCGGCACGAGGGCCGGGAGCGGGTCGTCGTGGTCAAGCGCCTGATCCGCAAGCGGGTCGGCGCGCCGGTGGCCGTCCAGTGCTACATCGACAACAGCCCGCCGCCCCCGCCGCGCGAGGCCGTCGCCCCTGCGGGCATCCGCGACCGGGGCGCCGGGCGTCCCACCAAGCGTGACCGCCGCGAGCTGGAACGGCTGCGCGCCCTGCGCATGCAGGGCAGCGCGGCTCTCCGGCCGGGGGCTGCGGGCAAGCCGGGTGCGGAGGGTGGCGGCGGGCGCACCGGCGGCCGGTGAGCGGGGTGAGTCCGGTTCCGCCCTTTCCCCGGCTGCCTGGCGGCACCGCCGGTTCGCCCTTGGGAGTCAGCTCCGTCGCTGCACCCACCGCACCAGCTCCGCCGTGTGCCGGCGCCGCACCCACGCGATCAGCAGGAGCGGCACGATCAGGACGACCGGTGTCGCCGCGTTCTCCCCGGCGAAGACGGTGACCTGCACGGCGAACGCCCCCACCATCAGCGCGCTGAGCGCCGTCGCCGCCAGGGACTGCAGCACCGGGACGAGCAGTGCCACCGCCCCGGCCAGTTCCAGCACGCCGATGGCATACATGCCCGCGCCGCCCCAGCCGATCGTGTCGAACACCTCGACGGCCGACGGGTGTGCGATCAGCTTCGGCAGTGCGCTGGCCAGCCCGAAGAAGAGCGCGAGGAGCACCTGCACGGCACGCAGGGCGACCATGGCGCGGCGTCCGCGTGCCGTCAGGGTCGCGTCACCACCGGCGCCGGGCGCCGCGACACCGGCGGAAGGGACGGAAGCTGCGGCAGCGGGGGTGAGGGAAGCGCTGGCGGCGGAAGCTGTGGTCTCGGACATGGGGCTCTCCTGTACCGGTCGGTCCGTGCGGGGTCGTAGGAGGTAGACCGCCCGGCACCGCACAACTCATCGCTCCCGGACGGCAGAACGGCTCCCCGTCGCCTTCTCGGCCTTCCCGGCGCCCCTCCGCCGTCCACCTCCGCGGAGCCCGCCAGCCCGCCGTCAGTTCCGCTCGCGGTGAGCAACAGAGGGGCCCCGACCCCGCCGGATCGGCGCGGCGTCCGGGCCGCGGCCGCCCCTCCCCGCGTCCGAGCCCGGGCGCCCCGTGGCAGGTCGTCCGGCGGGCGCCTGCCCGCAATCGCGCGGCGCGGTCACCCCGTCGGCCCCCGGTCCGCGTGCACCGCCCGCACCCATGTCCGGTCCTCCGTCAGGTACCGGTCGACCTTCAGTCCCGTTCCGCAGAGGGCCTCCTCGAACTGCTGTCTCGTCAGGGGCCGGGTGCGAAAGCTCTGGGTCCAGGTGGCGTCGGGGAAGACGTATGCGGCGTGGACCGCGTGCACCCCGTCTCCGATCGGCTCGGAAGAGGTGATCCGTACGGTGAAGCCGTGGGGGTCACGGCGCTCGCGCGGCACGTCGGTGTGGTACTCCTCCCCCTCTCGCTGGATGAGGACGCAGCCGCCCTCGGCGAGGTGCCGGACGCAGGCGCGCAGCAGGCCCCGGCGCACGTCGATGTCGGCGGTGTGCACGAGGAACGAGGCGAGCAGCACGACATCGAACGTCTCGCCCAGGTCGAGCTCCTCGATCGGACTGCATATCGTCCGGGCCCCGGCTACCCCCTCCAGCATGTCGGGGGACTCGTCGACCGCGGTGACCGTGAAGCCCCGGTCCAGCAGCGGGTGGGTCATGCGCCCGGTCCCGCTGCCCAGTTCGAGGACGGTCGCGCCTGCCGGCACGGCCGCCTCGATGATGTCCGGCTCCGGTCCGGCCGGCAGCCGGGAGTAGAGCTCGACCGCGCAGCCGTCGGGCGTGATCGGTCCGGGTCCCGTCCCCTGATGTCCCGCTCGCACTTTCAGCTCCATGCCCGTCCAACGGCCCGCTCCCGTAGGGACGTTCCCCTCCCCCTTGGGTTCACCCGTTCGAGTGGCCCTCCGCGTGGCGACGTCGTCCGGAGCCCGCCCCGCGCGGCTTCGGGCCGCCGGCGAGCGGGCGCGCATCGACCGCAGGGTCGACCGGGCGGGTGCTGCCCGTTCGCGAGCCCTGCCGGAGCCGCCCCGTCACAGGCGGAGCCATCCGTCCGGGACGTACCAGTGCCCGCCGTCCCGGACGTGGTCGACCACCGCGCGTTCCAGGACCGTCCGGCGCGGCAGCCGGCGGGGGTCGCCGTCGGGGGTGCCGAAGACGTAGCGGATCGGCGCGTCGTCCTCCGGTTCCGCCGGCAGGTGGCTGATGCGGAAGCGTTCCTGGAAGCGGACGATGTTGGAGCGGTCGGGCAGGTACCGCTTCAGCTGCGGGTCGAGCAGCCAGGAGCCGCAGGTCGCCACCTGGTACCGCTCGTCGGGGTAGTGACGGGCGAAGAACGCGCGGGCCAGCTCCAGGGAGCGATCCACGGCCTGCGGGGTCAGCGGCCCGAGGGAGTCGGGGATGTGCAGGGCGAGGCCCGGGGCGTCGGGGCCGAGCGGGAGGCCGGTCGCCGCGGCGGATTCGCCCGTCCACTTGCCGACGCGGCTCCGCTGGAACTGCAGCCTGCCCAGCTGGTACAACTCGCCGCGGAAATGCAGGGTCAGCCACCGGGGGCGCATCAGGCCACCGGTGCCGTAGCGCCTGCGATGGGCGGCCAGGGCTCGTCCGGTGTCGGCGAGGGTGCGTCGGGTGACCTCCGGCGGGATGCCCCGCTCGCGGTGGTGGGCGCGTACCGCGGGCAGGGCCGCGAGCAGGACGTACAGCGGGAAGTAGCGCTGCATGGGGCCGGACGGCCAGTCGAGGTCCGGGAGGTCCGCACCGCCGCGGATCTCGCCGATGTCCTCGACGAGTACCGCCAGTCGGCGCTCCGCCGCGGCGCGCAGTTCCGGATCGTCCGCCACCCGCCGGTTCATCCGCACGACGTCGTTGATGTCCTCGTGCGGCACGGAGAGGTCGCAGAGCGTCGCGGCCAGTTCGTCGGTGTCCCAGAGCACGCGCTGAGCCCCCTGTCGGACGGTGTGGAGAACCTCTGCGCCGAAGAGTACGTTGCGGAGGGGAGCTGGTGGTCGCGATGCGTACGGGCAGTGAGCCGACGACGGCACGCAGTGCGCTGCGGATGCGGTTCTGGCTGAGCCTGTGGGGCGTGTTCTGGTCGATCTTCGGGACGGCCGTGTTCGCGTTCGTCGGGCGCCCCGGGTGGGCGGCGGCGTGCGGGGTGCTGTGGCTGGTGATCACGGCGGATCTGGCGATGATCCTCAGGCACATGCGGCAGGGTCCGCATTTCCAGCCGGGACCGGACGTCCCGCCCTACCGGCCCCCCGAGCACCGCCGTCGTCCCTCGTGAGACGTGGGATCCGCTCCCCCCGGGAGGCCGACTCGGCTCGCCACGAGACGCACACGCCGGCCCGCGGCAGACGCACGGCAGGGAAGGACGCGCCGGAGGGGGACGCGCCTCGAAAGAGGGCGGACGTCAGTTGTCGAAGCGTGCCGCTTCGAGGTACTGCGGGTTGGGGTCCAGGGCGGCGGCCAGACGGAAGTGGCGCCTGGCCTGGTCGCCGCGGCCCTGGCGCTCGTAGGTGCGGGCGAGGGCGAAGTGCGCGTAGGCGTTGTCCGGCTCACGCTCCAGGACGATGGAGAACTCCAGCTCGGCGGGTCGCAGTTGCGCGGCGGCGAAGAAGGCCCGGGCGCGCAGCAGCCGGGCGGCGGTGTTCTCCGGATGCGCTGCGATGACGGAGTCGAGCAGTTTCACCGCGCCGCGCGGATCGCGGGCGGCGAGCAACTGCTCGGCGGCACGGAAGTCGATGACGTGTGTCTCCGGAGTACCTCCGGTCGAACCGCTGGTTTCGGGCACGGAAAAATCCTTCCCTCGCTGCCGGGAATCAACGCCCGGAGCGTGTGCCTCTATTCCGGGCGGCTGGTGCGGGCGCCGGCGCGCCGCTCGTGCGCCGTGCGTTCCAGTTGCGCCCACACCTCGCGCACCCGCTGCCGGAGCCGTTCCAGGGGCACGTCGTTGTCGATGACGATGTCCGCGATCTCGCGGCGCGCGTCCCGGGTGGCCTGGGCGGCCATGCGGGCGCGTGCGTCCTCCTCGGTCATCCCGCGCAGCCGGACCAGGCGGTCCAGCTGGGTCTTCGGGCTCGCGTCGACGACGACCACGACGTCGTAGAGCGGAGCGAGGCCGTTCTCGGTGAGCAGGGGGACGTCGTGCACGACGACGGCGTCGTCGGAGGCGGCCTGCTCCAGTTCGCGGGAGCGGGCACCCACCAGGGGGTGCACGATCGCGTTCAGCGCGGCGAGCCTGTCGGGATCGGCGAAGACGACGGCACCCAGCCGCGGCCGGTCCAGGCTGCCGTCCTCGGCGAGGATCTCCTCGCCGAAGGCGTCGACGACGGCCGCGAGTCCGGGCGTGCCCGGGGCCACGACCTCGCGCGCGATGCGGTCCGCGTCGATCAGTACCGCCCCGCACTCGACGAGCAGCCGGGACACCTCGCTCTTGCCGGCGCCGATCCCGCCGGTCAGGCCCACCTTCAGCATGAGCGGAAGCCTAGGCCCTGCCACCGGTGGTGCGTGGGGCAGGGCCGGGGCCGAGGGACCGGGACGACGTCAGTTGTCGCCCTCACGTTCGGCCAGGAACCTCTCGAACTCGCGCCCGATCTCGTCGGCGGACGGGATGTCGACGGGTTCGGCGAGCATGTTGCCGCGGCTCTCGGCTCCCGCGGCCGCGTCGTACTGGTGCTCCAGCCCCTGCACGAGAGCGGTGAGCTCCTCGTCGCCCTCCCGGATCTGGCGCTCGATCTCGGTCTGCGTGCGGTGGGCGTCCGTGCGCAGCGCGTGCGCGATACCCGGCAGCACCAGGCCGGTGGCGGCGGTGATGGACTCCAGGACGGTCAGCGCGGCGTCCGGGTACGTGGACCGGGCGATGTAGTGCGGGACGTGCGCGGCGACGCCCAGGACGTCGTGCCCGGCCTCCATGAGGCGGTACTCGACAAGCGCCTCGGCGCTTCCGGGCACCTGGGCCTCGTCGAAGGGGCTGCGGTGGCCGGGCACGAGTTCCGTGCGGTTGCCGTGCGGGGTGAGGCCGACCGGGCGGGTGTGGGGCACGCCCATGGGGATGCCGTGGAAGTTGACCGACAGGCGCACGCCGAGCCGCTCGACGATCTGCTGCACGGCGGCGGCGAACCGCTCCCACTCCACGTCCGGTTCGGGCCCGGACAGCAGCAGGAACGGGGCTCCGGTGGCGTCCTGGACGAGCCGTACGGTGATGGACGGTTCCTCGTAGCCGGCCCAGCGGTCGCGCCGGAAGGTCAGCAGGGGCCGGCGGGCCCGGTAGTCCACCAGCCGGTCGTGGTCGAAGCGGGCGACGACCTGGTGGGGCAGCGAGTCGAGAAGCCGGTCGACGATCTGGTCGCCGGTCTCGCCCGCGTCGATGTATCCGTCGAAGTGGTAGAGCATGACAAGTCCGGCCGACTCCTGGGCGAGCGCCACGTCGACGACGGCCAGGCCCTTCGGCTCCCATGCGTACAAACCCTGCGGATCAAGCACTTGGACCGCTCCTCCTCGTGTTCTCGGAGAACAACGCGGGCGGGAGCGCGGGCATTCCCGGGCCGGGGCCTTGATCAACCGGCTTCTGCCCGCTTCTTGCCTGCTTCAGCCTGCTTTCCTCGGGTCAGGGCCGGACGGCAGCAGAGAGCGGCGGGCCGGACACGGCTGAGGGGCCGCACCTCGAAAGGTGCGGCCCCTCGGCTATGGGCTATGCCTCAGCGGTGAGCGGATCAGCTCTGGCCGCCGGCCAGCTTCTCGCGCAGCGCGGCGAGCGCCTCGTCCGAGGCCAGGGCGCCGGACTGGTCGCCACCCTCGGAGGAGTACGAACCGCCACCGGACGCGACCGGAGCAGCGGCCTCGCCACCCTCGGCGGCAGCGGCAGCGTCCGCCTCGCGGGACTTGACGACCTGCTGCTGGTGCTGCTCGAAGCGGGTCTGCGCCTCGGCGTACTGGCGCTCCCACTCCTCGCGCTGCTTCTCGTAGCCCTCGAGCCAGTCGTTGGTCTCGGGGTCGAAGCCCTCGGGGTAGATGTAGTTGCCCTGGTCGTCGTAGGACGCGGCCATGCCGTACAGGGTCGGGTCGAACTCGACCGCCATCGGGTCGGCACCGAAGGACTCGTTGGCCTGCTTCAGCGAGAGGCTGATGCGACGACGCTCGAGGTCGATGTCGATGACCTTGACGAAGATCTCGTCGTTGACCTGGACGACCTGCTCCGGGATCTCCACGTGGCGCTCGGCCAGCTCGGAGATGTGGACCAGACCCTCGATGCCCTCGTCCACGCGGACGAACGCACCGAACGGAACCAGCTTCGTGACCTTGCCGGGCACGACCTGGCCGATCTGGTGGGTGCGGGCGAACTGCTGCCACGGGTCTTCCTGGGTCGCCTTCAGCGACAGGGAGACACGCTCGCGGTCCATGTCCACGTCGAGGACCTCGACGGTGACCTCCTGGCCGACCTCGACGACCTCGGACGGGTGGTCGATGTGCTTCCAGGACAGCTCGGAGACGTGGACCAGGCCGTCGACGCCACCCAGGTCCACGAAGGCACCGAAGTTGACGATCGAGGAGACGACGCCGGAGCGGACCTGACCCTTCTGCAGGGTGGTGAGGAACGTCTGGCGGACCTCGGACTGGGTCTGCTCGAGCCAGGCACGGCGGGACAGGACCACGTTGTTGCGGTTCTTGTCCAGCTCGATGATCTTCGCCTCGAGCTCCTTGCCCACGTAGGGCTGGAGGTCGCGGACGCGGCGCATCTCGACCAGGGAGGCCGGAAGGAAGCCGCGGAGGCCGATGTCGAGGATGAGACCACCCTTGACGACCTCGATGACGGTACCGGTGACGATGCCGTCCTCTTCCTTGATCTTCTCGATGGTGCCCCAGGCACGCTCGTACTGGGCGCGCTTCTTCGAGAGGATCAGGCGGCCTTCCTTGTCCTCCTTCTGGAGGACAAGGGCCTCGATCTCGTCGCCGACGGCGACGACCTCGTTCGGGTCGACGTCGTGCTTGATCGAGAGCTCGCGGCTCGGGATGACACCTTCGGTCTTGTAACCGATGTCGAGCAGGACCTCGTCCCGGTCGACCTTCACGATGACGCCGTCGACGATGTCGCCGTCGTTGAAGTACTTGATCGTCTCGTCGATCGCTGCGAGGAAGGCTTCCTCGTTACCGATGTCGTTGACCGCTACCTGCGGGGTGGTGGCGGTGGTCTCGGTGCTGCTCGTCATGTGGGAAAGGGCTCCGGTACGGACATTGAAGTCGTAGGTACTGCTACGCCGGAGCCCGTTTCGCTCTGCAGAAGCCGGACAGCCAAGGAAGCGCCACACGAAAACGCTGGTGGCGCCTCGAGAACCGAGGGGACATACAACAGATGCGAGCGCAGCCTGCTACGTCTGAGGTGCGCAGGCCCGCAGCGCAACTTGTAGCATACGGGGGCAGCCGGGCAGGGTCAATGCGCGAAGGCGCACACCCGGGGCGGATCGCCGCATTCCCGGCACGAAAACCTGCGGCGTCGGCCGCATGTCGGACATTGTCCCGCGCCCGTGCGGGCCCACCGCGCCTTCCTGAGGGACGCGGCCGGGACAGGTTGGACGGAAGAGTACGACGAGGGAGCCGATCATCCAAGAGCCCGAACCGTTCGCAAACCCGGAAGGGCCCCCTGGGCCGGACGTGGACGCAGAGGCCACCCGGCGTACGGCAGGGATCGCCGAGAGCGCCCGGGCCAACCGGGGCTGGTGGGACCGCAACGCGGACGAGTACCAGACCGAGCACGGCACCTTCCTGGGTGACGACCGCTTCGTATGGGGCCCGGAGGGCCTGGACGAGGTGGAGGCGGAGCTGCTCGGCCCGCCGGAGGAGCTGAAGGGCCGCGCCGTGCTGGAGATCGGCGCCGGTGCGGCCCAGTGCGCGCGCTGGCTGGCCGCCCAGGGCGCCCGCCCGGTCGCCCTGGACATCTCCCACCGTCAGCTCCAGCACGCGCTGCGCATCGGCGGATCGTTTCCCCTGGTGTGTGCGGACGCGGGCGCGCTGCCCTTCGCTGACGCCTCCTTCGACCTGGCGTGCTCGGCGTACGGGGCGCTGCCCTTCGTGGCCGATCCGCGGCTCGTGCTGCGGGAGGTGCGCCGGGTGCTGCGTCCCGGGGGCCGGTTCGTCTTCTCCGTGACCCACCCGATCCGATGGGCGTTCCCGGACGAGCCGGGACCCGAGGGCCTGTCGGTGTCGGCGTCGTACTTCGACCGCACTCCCTATGTCGAGCAGGACGAGGAGGGCCGTGCCGTGTACGTGGAGCACCACCGCACCCTCGGCGACCGGATCCGGGACGTGGTGGCGTCCGGGTTCCGGCTGGTGGACCTGGTGGAGCCCGAGTGGCCGGCCTGGAACACCTCCGAGTGGGGCGGCTGGTCGCCGCTGCGCGGGCACCTCCTCCCCGGAACGGCGATCTTCGTGTGCGAGCGGGACCGACGCCCCCGCACCTGAGGTCGTCCACGAGCGAATGGTGGTCCACAGGCGCGTCCGCGGCGGGCGGCCGGCGTACGACACTGGGGGCGTGATCCGTTACGACGCCCTGGACGCGCTGCCCGTGCGCGGCGCCCTGCCCGCCCTGCACGAGGCCCTGGACACCCACGGCACCGCGGTGCTGGTGGCGCCGCCCGGCACCGGCAAGACCACCTTGGTGCCGCCGGTGCTGGCCGGGCTGCTGGGCGGCGGACCGGCGCGGCGGGTGGTGGTGGCCGAACCGCGGCGGATCGCGGCGCGGGCGGCGGCGCGGCGGATGGCGTGGCTGCTGGGTGAGAAGGTCGGCGGCCGTGTCGGCTACACCGTCCGCGGCGAGCGGATCGTGGGACGGCAGACCCGCGTGGAGGTCGTCACCACCGGCGTGCTGCTCCAGCGGCTCCAGCGGGACCAGGAGCTGCCGGAGGTGGACGCGGTGGTGCTCGACGAGTGCCACGAGCGGCATCTGGACGCGGACACGTCCGCGGCGTTCCTGTGGGACGTGCGCGAGACGCTGCGGCCGGAGCTGCGGCTGGTGGCCGCGTCGGCGACCACGGACGCGGAGGGCTGGTCACGGCTGCTGGGCGGGGCGCCGGTGGTCGAGGCGGACGGCGTGTCGCACCCGGTGGAGGTGGTGTGGGCGCCGCCCGCCCGTCCGGTGAGACCGCCGCACGGGATGCGGGTGGATCCCGCGCAGCTGGCGCACGTGGCGTCGGTGGTGCGGCGGGCGCTGGCCGAACGTTCCGGGGACGTGCTGTGCTTCCTGCCGGGCGTGGGCGAGATCGCACGGGTGGCGGGCCGGCTGGGGGACCTGGACGGCGTGGACGTGCTCCAGGTGCACGGGCGGGCGCCGGCCGCGGTGCAGGACGCGGTGCTGGTGCCCGGTGAGCGGCGCCGGGTGGTGCTGGCGACGTCGGTGGCGGAGTCGTCGCTGACGGTTCCCGGGGTGCGGGTGGTGGTGGACTCGGGGCTGGCGCGCGAGCCGCGGGTGGATCACGCCCGCGGGCTGAGCGCGCTGACGACGGTGCGGGCCTCGCAGGCCGCGGGGCGGCAGCGGGCGGGGCGGGCCGGGCGTGAGGCGCCGGGCGCTGTGTACCGGTGCTGGGACCGGGCCGAGGAAGCGCGGCTGCCGCGCTTCCCGGCACCGGAGATCAAGGTGGCCGACCTCACGGCGTTCGCGCTGCAGGCGGCCTGCTGGGGGGATCCGGACGCTTCCGGGCTGGCGCTGCTGGATCCGCCGCCGGCCGGTGCGATGGCGGCGGCGAGGGCCGCCCTGTCGGCGGTGGGGGCCGTGGACGCCCAGGGCCGTGCCACCGGGCGCGGGCTGACGTTGTCGCGGCTCGGGCTGCACCCCCGGCTGGGGCGGGCGCTGCTGGACACGTCCGGCGCGGGCGCGGAGGTGGTCGCGCTGCTGTCGGAGGAAGCACCCCGGGAGTACGGCGACGATCTGGCCGCCGCGGTGCGCGAGGCCCGGCGCGGGGGCGACGGCTACTCCGGGCGGTGGCGGTCGGAGGTGCGTCGGCTGCGGTCCGCCCTGGGGGAGGCCCAGCACCCGTCGGCACCGGGTGGTGGCCCGTCGCCGGCGGACGGCGGGCGCGAGGCGGGCGGTGCGCGCGGGGAGGCGGACAACTCCGTCGACCGGGTCGCCGGGCTGGTCGCCGCCCTCGCCTTCCCCGAGCGGGTCGCCAGGCTGGACGGGGGCTCGTATCTGATGACTTCGGGCACCAGGGCGGATCTGCCGCTGAACTCGCCTCTGCGAGGCTGCCCGTGGATCGCCGTCGCGGTCGCCGACCGGCCCGTCGGCAAGGGCCACGCGCGCGTGCAGCTCGGGGCCGCCGTCGACGAGGATCTGGCTCGCCTCGCCGGTGCCGCCCTGCTCGAAGAACGGGAGGAGGTGCGGTGGGCCGACGGTGACGTGGTGGCGCGTCGAGTGGAGCGGCTGGGCGCCGTCGAGCTGGCGGTGCGGCCTCTGGCCGCCGCCGAGCCCGCGCTGGTGCGGCGGGCTCTGCTGGACGGGCTGCGGCAGGAGGGGCTCACCCTGCTGCGGTGGTCCGCGGACGCCGCAGCGTTGCGGCAGCGGCTGGCGTTCGTGCGGCTGCACCACGGGCAGCCGTGGCCCGAGGTGTCGGACGAGGCCCTGTTCGCCCGCGTCGACGAGTGGCTGGAGCCGGAGCTGGGCAGGGCCCGGCGGCGGGCCGATCTCACCCGGATCGACGCCGGCGCGGCGCTCGGGCGGCTGCTGCCCTGGGCGTCGGGTGAGGCGGGGCGGCTGGACGAGCTGGCGCCGGAGCGGGTCACCGTGCCGAGCGGGTCGAGGATCAGGGTCGACTACACCGATCCCGAGCGTCCCGTCCTCGCGGTGAAGTTGCAGGAGATGTTCGGTCTGCAGGAGTCGCCCTCGCTCGCGGGCGTGCCGCTGCTGGTGCACCTGCTCTCCCCCGCCGGGCGGCCCGCGGCGGTGACGGCCGACCTGGCCTCCTTCTGGAGGGACGGGTACACAGGGGTGCGGGCCGAGCTGAGAGGGCGTTACCCGAAGCATCCGTGGCCGGAGGATCCCGCGGCCGCGGAGCCGACCCGGCACACCAACGCGCGGCTGCGGAGGTGAGCGGGGCACGCGGGTGCGGCTCTTCCCCTCGGACGCGGGCCGCCGCGCGGGCGGCCCGGGGCGGAGGGTGGGACGCGGGCAGGCAGGGGGCGGAGGCCGAGGCACGGGGGTTGTGCCGGTGCGCAAGGGCAAGGCCGCGGGTGTCGTGCCGGCACAGGGGAGCGGGGCGAGCGCTTCGCCGGTGCGGGTGCGGGAGCAGGGGTGTTGCGCCGGACGGGTCCGCGCCGCGCCCCTGCCCGGGACCGGTCCGGCGTCGCAAACGGCTTCGTGGCCGGGCCGGACCGGAGGCCGTCACCGGACGGCCGGGGCGAAGACCTCCACCGGCGTGGTCCGCGGTGCGGTACCGGCGCAGACATCCTTCACGGCCGCCGGGCGGCGCCACGTCCTGCGCCCCTGCCCGGGACCGGTCTGTGTCCGGAGGTGTCCTGGGTGCGTGGACGGGCAGCGCCCCTCGGTGGGGAGGGGCGCTGCGGCCGGTCGCGCGGGGCGCTACGCGCCGGGGCTCGCCGACGGGGAGGCGTCGGCCGAGGGGGTGGAGTCGGCCGAGGGGGTGGAGTCGGCCGAGGGGGTGGAGTCGGCCGAGGGAGTCGGCTCGGTCGAGGGGGTGGATCCCGTCGACTCGCCGGGGCCCGGTGACGCCTCGGACACGGTCAGCTCGACGGTGAGGGTCGCCCCGCCGGTGGTGGTGATGCGCAGCAGGAACGTGCCCGTGGTGTCGTCCGCGTACAGCTCGGGCAGCTTCAACAGCCCGTCCGCGTCCGTCTCCAGGTCGGCCAGGGTGCGCACGGGCTTGCCGTCGGCGTCCTTGAAGTAGGGGCCCTTGTCGTTCTCGGCCGGGTCGTCGGCCGACGTGACGAGCGTGGCGGTGGCGGCGACCCGGTCGGCGGCGGCGCCCTTGTACGTGGCCTTCACCTCGACCCGCTCGGCGAACTCCCCGCCCGGGGTGCAGACGAGCGCGGCGTCATCGGTGCGGCTGAGGGTGTCGGCGGCGCGCGCGGTGACGGTCGCCGCGTACGGCAGGCCCGGAAGGGTGCGGCCGACCAAGGTGGCGCGGACGGTGAAGGCACCGGTCCGCTCGCCGGCCCGCAGCACGGGAGCGACGGCGACGCCGGAGCCGTCGGTGGCGACCGTGGCGACGGTCTCGCCGCCGGCGAACGTGGCGTCGGTGTCGCCGGAGATGGTGAAGCGGATGCGGACCTTGGCGACGGGTGTGCCGGAGGCGGCCTCGGCCCGGGCGCTGAGCCGCGGGGTGAACGCGTCCCCCGCCATGGCGGTGAGCTCGGCCGTACCGGCGTTCGCCAAGTGGTCCACGGTGTCGGTGGGCGTGGGCGGCGCGGGCAGCGGCGTCCAGGCGGGCGGGGTGGCGGGGGTGGACGGTGTGGCCGGCTGCTGCGTCGGGGGCGGGGTGGGGCTCGACGGGGTGGTCCCGGACGGGGTGGACGGAGCGGCCGGCGCCGAGGGAGCGGGCGGTGTCGGCTCGGTGCTGGGGCCCGGCGTGGTGTCGTCGCTGGAGTGGGAGGGCACGTTCCCGGTGCCGTCCGGGATCTCGTGGGTGCCCTTGCGGTAGTACTCCAGCCACGTCAGGACCAGGTTCAGGTAGTCCTGCGAGTTGTTGTAGCTGAGGATCGCTGCGTGCAGGCCCCTGTCGGTGGCCATGTTCCAGTCGTTGCGGCACAGGTAGTGCCCGGCGGCGAGCGCGGCGTCGTAGATGTTGTTCGGGTCCTCGAGACCGTCGCCGTTGCCGTCGCGGCCCGCCCAGGCCCAGGTGGACGGGATGAACTGCATCGGTCCCACGGCGCGGTCGACGGTGGAGTCGCCGTCGTAGGCGCCGTGGTCGGTGTCCTTGATGTGGGCGAAGCCGTTGCCGTCCAGCTTGGGGCCGAGGATCCGGCCGAGCGTGGTGCCGTTCGCGTCCACCTTGCCGCCGCGGGCCTGACCGGACTCGACCTGGCCGATGGCGGCCAGGAGTTGCCAGGGCATGTTGCAGCCGGGCTTGCTCGCGGCGAGTTCGGCCGCGGCCTTCTTGTAGGCGTCCAGGACGGTCGCCGGTACGCCGGCCTGACCCTCCGTGGTTGCGGCGGGCGGGGTCGTGGCCGTGGTCGGTGCGGGGTTGGGGCTGTTCAGCGGCGGCAGGTCGGTGTAGTACCGCGAGTTGCCGGTGGCGGTGTCGTCGGCGGCCGGATCGGGTACGGGCTGCGTCCCGCCGGTGGTGGTCTGCCCACCGTGCCCGTCCCCGATGACGCCCGGGGCCTGGGATGCGGAGAGCGCCGCCACTGCCGCCGCGGCCACGGCGGTGGTGACCGCCCCCTTGCGCAGCCGCCTGCCGAATTGCGCCGCCATAAAGTGAACCCCTCCCGCGGACGCCCGAGCGTCCGTCTCTGTGTGCCGTGCCCGGTGTGCCGTGCTCGCCCTGGTGTGACGATCGACCCGCCGTGCTGGTTGCGCTCGTGACGGGTTTACGTTGTTCTTCCGTGCGTTGTGCGTTCTCTTGCGTGTTGCGCGGTTTGCGCCGCCGGTGCCTGACGCCGGTCGCGCGCGCCCTCGCACGGCGCCTCGTGACCCTACGACAACTTCCTTTGTCCGGGCACCGGTTCCTGTCCGATTTTCGCCCCTTGCTCACGTGCTGTTCCCGTGAAGGTGGCGTCGCGCATACTGGAGCGCGCTGATCGTCGGCCGGGCGGTCCGGCCGACGCGGCTTCGGGGGAGTTCGGTTGCCGTTCACACTGAGTCATGCGGCTGCGGTGCTGCCCGCGGTGCGCACCGACGGGACCGGGCGGGGCCGGCTGGTGCCGGCCGTGCTCGTCGCCGGTTCCTTCGCACCCGACATGACCTACTACGCGGCCGGCGCGGTACCCGGGGCGATGGAGTTCGGCGCGGTCACCCACTCCTTCCCGGGAGTGTTCACCGTCGACGTCCTCGTCGCCTGGGCGCTGGTGGGGCTGTGGCTGCCGGCGCGCGAGCCGCTCGTGGCGCTGCTGCCGCGGGCCCGCCGGGGGCGCTGGGCGGCGCTGCTGCGCTGCGGGGCGCCGCGCACGCGGGTGCGGCCCGTCGGGGCGCTGTGGTGGTACGTGTCCGCTGCGCTCGGCGCGTCGACCCATGTCGTGTGGGACGCGTTCACCCACCTCGACCGGTGGGGGATGCGTCTGTTTCCCGTTCTGGGCCGGGAGGTGGCGGGCTCGCCGCTGTACTGGTACCTGCAGTACGGCGGTTCGGCGGTCGCCGCGGTCGCCATGGGCGTGTTCGTGGCGCGCGCGGTCCGCGGGGCACCCCCCGGCGAACCGGTGGGGGTGCCCGCGCTGTCGGTGCGGGACCGGTGGTGGGCGGCTGCCGTCGTCGGCGGCTGCGCGGCGGTGGCGGCGTTCCAGCGGACCTCGCGGTGGTGGGCCCACCGGGGTGCGGACGCCAAGCCCTTGGACCTGATTCCGACGTTGTGCTTCGGGGCGGGCTCCGGGCTGGCGGCCGGGCTGCTGCTGTACGCGGCGGGGGTCCGGTTGTGCCGTCCCGTCCGCCGGGAGCCGGTCGTGGTCAGCACCAGGGCCGAGCGGAGCCGTCCCGGCGTTCGCTGACAGCGGGGCCGACCGCCGGGGCGGCCGTCGCGACGAACACGGTGAGTCTGCGGTCGGGGCGGGGTTTCGGCAGCCGGGCCAGCACGAGGGCCAGATACCCCATGCCGACGTCCGCCCAGGTCCGCCAGGCGGCGGCGCCGGGGAGGCGTACGGCCGTTCGACCGCGACCGGCGAGGCGGCAGCCCAGGCCGGCCGCGGCACGGGCGAGGGCTCTGGCGGGGTCGGCGGGGATGCGGGCGGTGCTGGCGGCCGCCGCGGCGGGCGGGACCGTGGGGAGCGACGCGGAGGGGGCCGCTTCGGCGCCGGCGCGGGCCGGAGCCGCTTCCTGGGCCTGAGCTCGTGCCGTCCGGCGATGGAGCATGCGTATACCCATGCCCGCATCCTGGCGGGCCGCACTGCGAGGGGCCTTCTCGCGGGGGCCAGCCGGGTGACCGGTCGGGCCGGAACGGGGGTGATCCGGGTCGGCCCGCGCCGGGGGGACGGGCCGGACGCGGGCACGCCGACGCGGGGACGCGGGGACGCGGGAGCGTCCGGAGTGACCGTGGCAGGGGCCGGAACCGGCGGGGCGGAACCCGGCCGGGTCGCGGGCCGCGGAACAGCGGCGTGCGGGCCGCGGTCGGGCGGGAGCCGCCGGCGCCGCAGCGACGGACGGTGGTGGTGGTGGTGACCGTTGATGTGCCGGTGGCAGCCGGTGCCGGTGCAGCGCTGACAGCTGCGGTCGCCGTCTGCGCGTCGGTGACAGCCGGCGTTGCGGTGGCGGCCGGAGGTGCGGAGCGGGCAGTGCCCGGCGTGCGGTCGTCGAGGCGGAGCGGCAGGGCCTGCGGCGGGCGCGGGCGGAAGGGCTCCACGCCGAACCCCCGCGGCGAAGGGGCCCCGGCGGGCGGCGGACGCCGGCGCCGCGGCCGGGAAGGGCCCGCGGCGCGCGACGCCCGGAGCGGTACGTCGCCGCGCGGTCGCACGACCTGGTACTCCCGCAACGGGTCGTGCGCCGCTTCGCGCGGCTCCGCGCCGGACGCCGTGGGCCTTCCGGCAGTCCGTGCCGGCGCAGGGTCAGTGTGCCGCGGACTCCCAGTCCGGGCCGACACCGACCGATACGTCCAGGGGGGCGTGCAGATGGACGGCTCCCGCCATCTCGCGGCGGACGAGTTCCTCCACCGCGTCACGCTCGCCGGGCGCGATCTCCAGGACGATCTCGTCGTGCACCTGGAGCAGCATGCGGGAGGTGAGCGCGGCCGCGCGGAGCGCGCCGTCCACCTTGAGCATGGCGATCTTGACGATGTCGGCGGCGGTGCCCTGGATCGGCGCGTTGAGGGCCATCCGCTCGGCTGCCTCGCGGCGCTGGCGGTTGTCGCTGTTGAGGTCGGGCAGGTAGCGGCGGCGGCCGAAGAGCGTCGCCGTGTAGCCCGTCGCCCGTGCCTCGTCGACGACCCTGTGCAGATAGTCCCGGACCCCGCCGAAACGGTCGAAGTAGGCGTCCATCAGGGCACGGGCCTCGGCGGCCTCGATGTTCAGCTGCTGCGACAGCCCGAACGCCGACAGGCCGTAGGCCAGGCCGTACGACATCGCCTTGATCTTGCGGCGCATCTCGGCGTCCACCGCCGACCGCTCCACGGCGAACACCTGGGAGGCCGCCGTGGTGTGCAGGTCCTCCCCGGAGGTGAACGCCTCGATCAGGCCCTCGTCCTGGGACAGATGGGCCATCACCCGCAGTTCGATCTGGCTGTAGTCGGCGGTCATCAGGGACTCGTAGCCCTCGCCGACGACGAAGCCGCGGCGGATGGCGCGGCCCTCGTCCGTGCGGACCGGGATGTTCTGCAGGTTCGGGTCGGTGGACGACAGCCGTCCGGTCGCCGCGACCGTCTGGTTGAAGGTGGTGTGGATCCGGCCGTCCGCCGCGATCGTCTTGATCAGGCCCTCGACGGTGACGCGCAGCTTGGCCTGCTCGCGGTGCCGCAGCATGATGACCGGCAGTTCGTTGTCGGTCTGGGTGGCCAGCCAGGCCAGCGCGTCCGCGTCGGTGGTGTAGCCGGTCTTGGTCCTCTTCGTCTTCGGCAGGCCGAGTTCGCCGAAGAGGACCTCCTGCAGTTGCTTGGGCGACCCCAGGTTGAACTCGTGTCCGGCCGCGGCGTGCGCCTCCTTCACCGCCTGCTGCACGGCGCCCGCGAACATCTGCTCCATGGCCTCCAGATGGGCCCGGTCGGCGGCGATGCCGTGCCGCTCCATGCGGGCCAGGAGCACGGACGTGGGCAGTTCCATGTCCTGCAGCAGGTCCGCGGCGCCGACCTCCTCCAGCCTGGTCCGGAAGGCCTGGCCGAGGTCGAGGACGGCACGGGCCTGGATCATCAGCGCCTCGGCCTCCGCGCCGTCGTCGGCACCGAAGGCGAGCTGCCCGTCGGCCGCTGCGGCCGGGGCCAGCTCGCGGCCCAGGTACTCCAGGGACAGCGCGTCCAGGTCGAAGGAGCGGCGGCCCGGCTTGACCAGGTAGGCGGCGAGGGCGGTGTCCATGGCGACGCCGTCGACGCTCCAGCCGTGCTCGGCGAACACGCGCATGGCGCCCTTGGCGTTGTGCAGGACCTTGGGCCGGGAGGCGTCGGCCAGCCAGTCCGCGAACGCCCGCTCGTCGGCCTCGTCCAGCTGCGACGGGTCGAACCAGGCGGCGGGTCCCCGGTCCGTGGCGAGGGCGACCTCGGCCACCGAGCCGGTACCCAGCGCCCACGAGTCGACGGTGGCGACGCCCAGGGCGTCGTCGGCGTGCTCCGCCAGCCACGGGGCCAGCTCCCCGGTGCCCAGCACCGTCCCGTCCAGCTCCACCCCGTCGGCGACGACCGGTGTCGTCTCCGCCTCCTCCGCGCCCGGGTCGACGGCCAGCAGCCGCTCACGCAGCGAGGGATTGCGGATCTCCAGGGTGTCCAGGATCATCGCGACGGCCTTGCGGTCGTAGGGCGCGCGCTCCAGGTCGGGGACGGTCCGGTCCAGCTCGACGGTGCGGACCATCTCCGTCAGCCGGCGGTTGAGCTTGACCGCCTCCAGGTGGTCGCGCAGGTTCTGCCCGGCCTTGCCCTTGACCTCGTCGACCCGCTCGACGAGGTCCGCGAACGAACCGAACTGGTTGATCCACTTCGCGGCCGTCTTCTCGCCGACCCCGGGGATGCCCGGCAGGTTGTCGGACGGGTCGCCGCGCAGGGCCGCGAAGTCCGGGTACTGAGCGGGCGTCAACCCGTACTTCTCGACGACCTTCTCGGGGGTGAAGCGGGTGAGCTCCGACACGCCCTTCGTCGGGTAGAGCACCGTGACGTTCTCGGTGATCAGCTGGAAGTTGTCGCGGTCGCCCGTGACGATCAGCACCTCGAAGCCCTCGGCCTCGGCCTGCGTCGCGAGCGTGGCGATGATGTCGTCGGCCTCGAAGCCGTCGACGGCGAAGCGGGAGACGTGCATCGCGTCGAGCAGCTCGCCGATCAGCTCCACCTGCCCCTTGAACTCGTCCGGCGTCTTGGAGCGGTTCGCCTTGTACTCGGTGAACTCCTGCGACCGCCAGGTCTTGCGGGAGACGTCGAACGCCACTGCGAAGTGCGTCGGCGCCTCGTCACGCAGTGTGTTGGCCAGCATCGACGCGAAACCGTAGATCGCGTTCGTCGGCTGGCCGGTCGCGGTGGTGAAGTTCTCCGCGGGCAGCGCGAAGAACGCGCGGTAGGCCAGGGAGTGCCCGTCCATGAGCATCAGGCGCGGGCGGCTGCCGCCGGGGGTGCTGTCGGTCTTCTTCGATGCTGTCTCTGCCACGCACCCGATCCTGCCACGGCCCGGTGACAGTCGGCCGCCACCCGCGGGCGGCCGGTCCCGGCCCCGTGGCGGCAGGGCCGCCCACAGCCCGGCCGAAGCAGACCCGTCCGGACCGGCGGCCGTGCCACGGCCCGCCTGCGCAGCGGGCCCGTCGGCGGAGACCGGTCCGGACGGCCACGGACCGCCTGCGGCCCGGGCGGCGTCCCGCGCGGCCGCCGGTCCGGGCACAGGGCGCGCCGGAATCCCGACCGGGACGGGACCACGAAGCGCGCCTCGCCGGGCGGGACGGCGCTGCGGCAATCGGTCCGCGAGAGACCCGCGGGACACCGGCGCCCGCCCGGTCGGTGCCGCCCGGCACCGATCCGAGGCCGCCGACCGCCCTCACCACGCGGGGCCCCGGCAGGAGCGGGGAACGAGGGGGCGCGCCGTCCACCGCGAGGCGGCCCGGAGCTGTGCGCGGAGCCCGCCCGCCCTGGTGGTCGGTGGCGCGTGCGAGGATCGGAGACGTACTTCACACGTGTACCCGAAGGAGAGTGCGCGATGGCGACGAAGCCGCCGAAGGGCGATCCGGTCCAGGACGCGCCGCAGGTCAGCGCCCCCCAGCACGCGGCGGCGGGCCTGCCGGCCGTCGGGCACTCGCTGCGCATGGCCCAGCAGCAGATGGGCGTGAGGCGCACCGCGCTGACGCTGCTGCGGGTGAACCAGAAGGACGGCTTCGACTGCCCGGGCTGCGCCTGGCCGGAACCGGAGCGCCGGCACGCGGCGGAGTTCTGCGAGAACGGCGCGAAGGCGGTCGCCGAGGAGGCCACGCTGCGCCGGGTCACCCCGGAGTTCTTCGCCGCGCACCCCGTGACCGATCTCGCCACTCGCAGCGGCTACTGGCTGGGGCAGCAGGGCCGCCTGACGCACCCCATGTACCTGCCAGAGGGCGCCGACCGCTACGAACCGGTCACCTGGGAGCGCGCCTTCGACATCATCGCCGAGGAGATCACCGGCCTCGGCTCCCCGGACGAGGCCGTCTTCTACACCTCGGGCCGCACCAGCAACGAGGCCGCGTTCCTCTACCAGCTGTTCGCCCGGGAACTGGGCACCAACAACCTCCCCGACTGCTCCAACATGTGCCACGAGTCGTCCGGCTCGGCCCTGTCTCAGACGCTCGGCGTCGGCAAGGGCAGCGTGCTCCTGGAGGACCTGTACCAGGCCGACCTGATCATCGTCGCCGGGCAGAACCCCGGCACCAACCACCCGCGCATGCTCTCCGCGCTGGAGAAGGCCAAGGCCGGCGGCGCGAAGATCATCAGCATCAATCCGCTGCCCGAGGCCGGGCTGGAGCGCTTCAAGAACCCGCAGACACCCAAGGGCCTCACCGCCGGCGCCACGCTGACCGATCTGTTCCTGCAGATCCGCATCGGCGGCGACCAGGCCCTCTTCCGCCTCCTGAACAAGCTGGTCGTCGAGACCGAGGGAGCCGTCGACGAGGCCTTCGTCCGCGAGCACACCCATGGCTACGAGGAGTTCGCCGAGGCGGCCCGGGCCGCCGACTGGGACGAGACGCTCGCCGCCACCGGCCTCACCCGCGCGGAGATCGAGCGGGCGCTGGCGATGGTGCTCGCCTCCCGGCGCACCATCGTCTGCTGGGCCATGGGCCTCACCCAGCACAAGCACGCCGTACCGACCATCCGCGAGGTGGTCAACCTCCTGCTGCTGCGCGGCGCCGTCGGCCGTCCCGGCGCGGGCGTCTGCCCGGTGCGCGGGCACTCCAACGTGCAGGGCGACCGCACCATGGGCATCTTCGAGCGGCCCGCGCCGGCGTTCCTGGACGCGCTGGAGAAGGAGTTCGGCTTCGCCCCGCCGCGCGAGCACGGGTACGACGTCGTCCGGGCCATCCGCGCGCTGCGCGACGGCGAGGCGAAGGTGTTCTTCGCGATGGGCGGCAACTTCGTCTCCGCCTCCCCCGACACCGACGTCACCGAGGCGGCCGTGCGCCGTGCCCGGCTGACCGTGCACGTGTCGACGAAGCTGAACCGCTCGCACGTCGTCACGGGCGCGCGTGCGCTCATCCTGCCCACCCTCGGCCGCACCGAGCGCGACCGGCAGGGCAGCGGCGAGCAGTTCGTGACGGTCGAGGACTCCATGGGCATGGTGCACGCCTCCCGGGGCCGGCTGGAGCCAGCGGGCCCGCAGCTGCTGTCCGAGCCGGCGATCGTGTGCCGCCTCGCGCGCCGGGTGCTCGGCGGGCGCAGCGTGGTGCCGTGGGAGGAGTTCGAGAGGGACTACGCCGCGATCCGGGACCGCATCGCGCGCGTGGTGCCCGGCTTCGAGGACTTCAACGCCCGCGTGGCGCGTCCCGGCGGCTTCACGCTGCCGCACGCGCCCCGCGACGAGCGCCGCTTCCCGACCGCCACCGGGAAGGCCAACTTCACGGCGGCGCCGGTGGAGTACCCGCGGCTGCCGCAGGGCCGGCTGCTGCTGCAGACGCTGCGCTCGCACGACCAGTACAACACCACGATCTACGGCCTCGACGACCGCTACCGGGGCATCAGCAACGGCCGCCGGGTCGTCCTGGTGCACCCGGAGGACGCGCGGGAGCTGGGCGTGGCCGACGGGTCCTACGTCGACCTCGTCGGCGAGTGGAAGGACGGGGTGGAGCGGCGGGCTCCCGGGTTCCGGGTGGTGCACTACCCGACGGCCCGGGGCTGTGCGGCGGCCTACTACCCGGAGACCAACGTGCTGGTCCCGCTGGATGCCACCGCGGACACCAGCAACACCCCGGCCAGCAAGTCCGTGGTGGTCCGTCTGGAACAATCGGCGACCGACTGAGCGTTTGCTTAAGTCACCGCTGTACCTGGATCGACGGATCGACGAACGGAGCCGGGCCCCATGGGCGAGCAGCAGCACGTGAAGTTCCCGCAAGAGGTCATCGACGAGTACGCCGCCCTGGGCGTCGACCTCCAGGCCCTGTTCTCGGCGGGCCACCTCGGCACCCGCATGGGCGTCCAGATCCTGGAGGCCTCCGCCGACCGCGTCGTGGGCACGATGCCGGTGGAGGGCAACACCCAGCCCTACGGGCTGCTGCACGGCGGCGCGTCCGCCGTCCTCGCCGAGACCCTCGGCTCCGTCGGCTCGATGCTGCACGGCGGAACGAGGAAGATCGCCGTCGGTGTCGACCTGAACTGCACCCACCACCGCGGTGTCCGCTCCGGCCTGGTCACCGGAGTGGCGACGCCGGTGCACCGGGGGCGCACCACGGCGACCTACGAGATCGTCATCAGCGACGAGCAGGGCCGCCGCGTGTGCAGCGCCCGCCTGACCTGCCTGCTGCGCGACGCCGCCCCCGCCGGGACGGACGGCTGACCGAACACGCCGCACCCGCGCTCCAGGGGCCGGGACGACACCCCGGCCCCTGGAGACGCTCACCGCGGGGATGTTCCGAACACCGGGCGGGCGAGCACCCGCCGCACCCGGGCCGCTCGGCCCGGAGCTCCGACAGCACGCGAGCCCCAGCGCTCCCCGGGCCCGAAACCCCACGACTCGGGGAGCCGCAGCCCAACTCCCGCCACCGGGGGCCCGGGCCCGGACACCGCCGCGCATCCGGACGGCCACCGGCGCCGCTCCGCGCCGTACCCAGCGCAACGGCGGGGCGTCAATCCACGGAGCATCGAACCGGCCAACTCCCGCCCGAACGCATACTGTTCGGAGGCACCGTGCGCACCCTGCGGCGCCGGCAATGGATGACTGCCCATCAGCCACCCCACACACAGCGTGAGTTGATTGCACAACGGACCGGCGAACAAGGGTCGATCCCCTGGCGCGCCTTTCCGGACAAAGTCAGTTTCCCGACGCAAGATCACCATCATCTTGCATGTCACGGAATGCGGAAAAGTGCCAAGGAATGCCAGATTCCCTTTCGCGCACGTAACCCTGCGTAATGCGTACGCAATGGGGGACCCTGCCTCAGCGCCGGCGCCCCCACCCCCACTCGACCTGCACGGACCTCACAAGTCGCCCGTAGCAACGAATCCAGGTAATCACCAAAACCCTTGAGACACCTGAACCGATCACGGCCAGTCCTGCAAGTTCTCACCATGCGGACGGGGCGAATCGGCCGTAATTCCGCCGTTCCCCCCACTCAGTACCGCTCTGCATTACCTCGTGTCATAACAAGAGCGTCACAGCCTTCGTCAGACCCTCCTCGACTTCCCCACACCCGCTTAGAGTCACGCCCAGTCACCGCGCCGTGGGAATGTCTATCGGCCCGGCGCTCGACTCGGCCGCCTCCACGGGGATGCGGCTGTGCCAGCGGAAAGGACAGATCGTGCGTCAACGTTCGCTCATCGCCATCACCGCCGCGCTGGCGGCGGGAGCTCTCACCCTCACCGCTTGCGGCTCGCGCGACGACGACGGCGGCTCGAAATCCGGAAGCGGCGGCACCAAGGTCGTCATCGGTGTCGACGCCCCGCTCACGGGCGACCTGTCCGCAATCGGCCTCGGCATCAAGAACTCCGTCGACCTGGCCGTCAAGCAGGCCAACAAGCAGAAGCTCGTCGACGGCGTCACCTTCGAGGTCCAGGCCCTGGACGACCAGGCCCAGCCGTCGTCCGGGCAGCAGAACGCCGTCAAGCTCGTCGCCGACAAGAACGTCCTCGGCGTCGTCGGCCCCCTGAACTCCTCCGTCGCCGAGTCCATGCAGAAGGTCTTCGACGACGCGAAGCTGGTCGAGGTCTCCCCGGCCAACACCAACCCCGCCCTCACCCAGGGCACCAACTGGGCGACCAGCAAGGCCCGCACCTACAAGTCGTACTTCCGCACCGCGACCACGGACGCCATCCAGGGCCCGTTCGCCGCGCAGTACGTCTTCAACAAGGCCAAGAAGAAGAAGGTCTTCGTCATCGACGACAAGAAGACCTACGGCGCGGGCCTCGCCGGCACCTTCACCGACGAGTTCAAGAAGCTCGGCGGCACCGTCGCGGGCACCGAGCACATCAACCCCGACGCCAAGGACTTCTCCGCGGTCGCCACCAAGGTCAAGAACTCCGGCGCCGACGTCGTCTACTACGGCGGCGAGTACCCGCAGGCCGGCCCGCTCAGCAAGCAGATCAAGGCCGCCGGGGCGAAGATCCCGGTCGTCGGCGGCGACGCCCTGTACGACCCGACGTACATCAACCTGGCCGGCGCCACCAGCAACGGCGACCTGGCCACGTCCGTCGGCGCCCCGCTCGACGAGCTCCCCTCCGCCAAGGAATTCCTCGACAACTACAAGGCCGGCGGCTACAAGGAGGCGTACGGCGCCTACGGCGGCTACGCCTACGACTCCGCCTGGGCGATCATCGAGGCCGTCAAGAAGGTCGCCGAGGACAACGGCGGCAAGCTGCCCTCCGACGCCCGCGCCAAGGTCACGGCGGCCATGCAGGGCATCTCCTTCGACGGAGTGACGGGCAAGGTCTCCTTCGACGAATACGGTGACACCACCAACAAGCAGCTCACCGTCTACGCCGTCGAGAACGGTGCCTGGAAGACCGTGGAGTCCGGTACCTACAGCGGTAACTGACCCCCACCCGCACCACACCTGAGCCGCGCGGGGCGCTGTTCCACTGGCGCCCCGCGCGGACTCGCATCCGGACACATCACTCCCCGGACATACGGCCCATCCGTCGAAACATCCGAAATCTCGGAGGACATGCGGTGAACGAACTGCCGCAGCAGCTGGTCAACGGCCTGCTACTGGGATCCATGTACGGGCTGGTCGCCATCGGCTACACAATGGTCTACGGCATCGTCCAGCTCATCAACTTCGCCCACGGCGAGATTTTCATGACCGGCGCCTTCGGGGCGTTCACGGTCTACATGTACGTCCTGCCCGACGGCACCTCCATGGCAATCGCACTGCCACTCATGCTCATCGGCGGCATCATCGTCGCCGTCCTCGTCGCCGTCGGGGCGGAACGGTTCGCCTACCGCCCCCTGCGCGGCGCCCCCCGCCTCGCCCCCCTCATCACCGCCATCGGCCTCTCCCTCGCCCTCCAGCAGGGCGTGTGGGCCTGGTACCCCGACGCCACGTCGGCTCTGAAGTTCCCCCAGATCAAGGGTGGCCCCTTCGAGATCGGCAACGTCACCATCCAGACCGGCGACATCTTCCTGATGATCGCCGCCCCCCTCAGCATGGCGATCCTCGCCTACTTCGTCATGCGCACCCGCACCGGCCGCGGCATGCAGGCCACCGCGCAGGACTCCGACACCGCCAAGCTCATGGGCGTCAACACCGACCGCATCATCGTGATCGCCTTCGCTCTCGGCGCGGCCTTCGCAGCGGTCGGCGGCATGGCCTACGGCCTCAAGTACGGCCAGATCGACTTCCGCATGGGCTTCATCCTCGGTCTCAAGGCCTTCACCGCAGCCGTCCTCGGCGGCATCGGCAACATCTACGGCGCCATGATCGGCGGCATCGTCCTCGGTGTGGTCGAAGCCCTGTCGACCGCCTACATCGGCGACATCCCCGGCATGGACAAGTTCGGCAGCCAGTCCTGGGCAGACGTCTGGGCGTTCGTACTCCTCATCCTCGTGCTCCTCCTCAGGCCACAGGGCCTGCTCGGCGAGCGCGTCGCGGACAGGGCGTGACACCGATGACCACACAGACCACCGTTCCCGAAACCCCCAGCACCCCCGCCGCGACCACCCCCAGCGGCCTCATCGGCGGCATCCCCCCGACCGTCGCCCGCGCCCTCGCCACCGGCGGCGGCATCCTCGCGGTCGTCTCCACCTTCCTCGCCTGGACCTGGACCGCCGAATTCCCCGGCGACCTCACCGTCTACGGCTACCCGGGCGGGCTCCAGGTCCTCGTCCTCATCGGCGGCATCCTCACCACGCTCTTCGCCCTCTCCTCCTACCAGGTCAAGGGCCTGCGCTGGCTGACCCCCGCCGGCGCCGACGGAGCCCTCAAGCTCGCCGCCCTCGGCACCTTCGCCACCGCCTGGTACACCGTCCTCGCCATCAGCGCCAAGCTCGGCGGCCTGGTCAACCTGGAGCCCGGCGGCTGGCTCGTCGCCGTCGCCACCCTCGTCTCCGTCACAGGCGCCGCCGCCCTGCCGTTCGAGCGCCCCGAACCGGAGCCCTTCGACCCCGACGACACCGGCTGGGAGACCTACCGCCACCAGGTGCGCCACGGCATCGCCATCCTGCGCGCCGCCGTCGCCTCCGGCACCCCCACCCCGGCCCGCAGGCTGCCCGCCTACGCCGAGATCCTCGTCATCGTCGCCGCCATGGCCCTCGGCCTGATCGTCTTCACCTACGGCATCGGCACCGAGTACGACCAGCTGTTCATCGGCTTCCTCATCACCGTCGGCTTCTGCTTCGCCGCACTCGCCAAGTCCGGCCTCATCAGCCGCATCTCGGCCATCACCGCCCGGCACCGCGTCATCACCATGGCCGGCGCCTTCATCGCCGCAGCCCTCTTCCCCTTCACCCAGTCCGACGACCAGTACGCGACCATCGGCGTCTACATCCTCATCTTCGCCACCGTCGCCCTCGGCCTGAACATCGTCGTCGGCCTCGCCGGCCTCCTCGACCTCGGCTACGTCGCCTTCCTCGGCGTCGGCGCCTACACCGCGGCCCTGGTCTCCGGCTCCCCCGCCTCACCGCTCCACGTCCAACTCCCCTTCTGGGCCTCCGCCCTCCTCGGCGGAGCCGTCGCCATGGTCTTCGGCGTCATCATCGGCGCCCCCACCCTGCGACTGCGCGGCGACTACCTCGCCATCGTCACCCTCGGCTTCGGTGAGATCTTCCGCGTCACCGTCCTCAACCTCGACGGCACCTCCGGCCCGGACATCACCAACGGCTCCAACGGCATCTCCTCCATCCCGAACCTGAACATCCTCGGCTTCGACTTCGGCCAGGAACACAACATCCTCGGGTTCACCATCGCCCGATTCGCCAACTACTTCCTGCTGATGCTGCTCATCACGCTCATCGTGGTCGTGGTGTTCCGCCGCAGCAGCGACTCCCGCATCGGCCGCGCCTGGGTCGCCATCCGCGAGGACGAGACCGCCGCCCTGGCCATGGGCATCAACGGCTTCCGCGTCAAGCTCATCGCCTTCGCCCTCGGCGCCACCCTCGCCGGCCTCGCCGGCGCCGTACAGGCACACGTCACCTACACCGTGACCCCCGAGCAGTACCAGTTCGCCCACGTCGTCCCGCCCAACTCGGCCTTCCTGCTCGCCGCGGTCGTCCTCGGCGGCATGGGCACCATCAGCGGACCCCTCGTCGGCGCCGCACTGCTCTACCTCATCCCCGCCAAGCTCCAGTTCCTGGGCAACTACCAGCTCTTCGCCTTCGGCCTCGCCCTCGTGCTGCTGATGCGCTTCCGCCCCGAGGGACTCATCCCCAACCGGCGCCGCCAGCTGGAGTTCCACGAAGACGCCGAAGCGCCCACCGTGCTGAGCAAGACAGGGGCCTGACCTGAGATGACCACCCAAACCACCACCAGCGGCGAGACCGTCCTCGACGCACGCGGCGTCACCATGCGCTTCGGCGGCCTCACCGCCGTTCGCGGCGTCGACCTCACCGTCAACAGCGGCGAGATCGTCGGCCTCATCGGCCCCAACGGCGCCGGAAAGACCACCTTCTTCAACTGCCTGACCGGCCTCTACATCCCCACCGAGGGCGAAGTCCGCTACAAGGGCGACGTCCTGCCGCCCAAGTCCTTCAAGGTCACCGCAGCCGGCATCGCCCGCACCTTCCAGAACATCCGCCTGTTCGCCAACATGACCGTGCTGGAGAACGTCCTCGTGGGCCGCCACACGCGGACCAAGGAAGGCCTCTGGTCGGCCCTGCTGCGCGGCCCCGGATTCCACAAGGCCGAGCGCGCCTCCCGCGACCGCGCCATGGAACTGCTGGAATTCGTCGGCCTCGCGGAGAAGGCCGGCCACCTCGCACGCAACCTCCCCTACGGCGAACAGCGCAAGCTCGAGATCGCCCGAGCCCTCGCCAGCGAGCCCGGCCTCCTCCTGCTCGACGAACCCACCGCCGGCATGAACCCCCAGGAGACCCGCGCCACCGAGGAACTCGTCTTCGCCATCCGCGACAAGGGCATCGCCGTCCTCGTCATCGAGCACGACATGCGGTTCATCTTCAACCTCTGCGACCGCGTCGCCGTCCTCGTCCAGGGCGAAAAACTCGTCGAGGGCGACAGCGCCACCGTCCAGGGCGACGAACGCGTCGTCGCCGCCTACCTCGGCGAACCCTACGAAGGCGACCCCGGGCAGGACGAGGCAGCCGAGGTCGAGGCAGCCGAAGCCCACGCCACACGGTCCCACACCGCCGACACCGAAGCCGAGGCCACCGAAGCCGAGACCACCGAGGCCGAAGCCCCCGAGGCCGAGACCACCGAGGTCGAGACCGCCGAAGCAGACGCCGAGGCCACCACGGACGCCGCGCCCGGCAAGGAGAACGACCGATGACCACCCTCCTCGAAGTCGAAGACCTCCGGGTCGCCTACGGCAAGATCGAAGCCGTCAAGGGCATCTCCTTCAAGGTCGACGCCGGCGAGGTCGTCACCCTCATCGGCACCAACGGCGCCGGCAAGACCACCACCCTGCGCACCCTCTCCGGCTTGCTCAAGCCCGTCGGCGGCCAGATCAAGTTCAACGGAAAATCACTCAAGAAGAGCCCCGCCCACCAGATCGTCCAGCTGGGACTCGCCCACTCCCCCGAGGGGCGGCACATCTTCCCCCGCATGACGATCGAGGACAACCTCCGCCTCGGAGCCTTCCTGCGCAGCGACCGGCAGGGCATCGAGAAGGACATCCAGCGCGCCTACGACCTCTTCCCCATCCTGGGCGAACGCAGGAAGCAGGCAGCCGGCACCCTCTCCGGCGGCGAACAGCAGATGCTCGCCATGGGCCGCGCGCTCATGTCCCAGCCCAAGCTGCTCATGCTCGACGAACCCTCGATGGGCCTCTCCCCCATCATGATGCAGAAGATCATGGCCACCATCGCCGAACTCAAGGCACAGGGCACCACGATCCTGCTCGTCGAACAGAACGCCCAGGCCGCCCTGTCCCTGGCCGACCACGGCCACGTCATGGAGATCGGCAAGATCGTCCTGTCCGGCACCGGCCAGGACCTCCTCCACGACGAGTCCGTCCGGAAGGCCTACCTCGGCGAGGACTGACCCCTCACGACACGGGCGTGGGGCCCCCCCCCCCGGGGGGGGGGCCCGCCCCGGGGGGGGGGGGGGCCCACGCCCGTGTCGAAAAGGTCACTTCCCCTTCGCGGCCTTCTTCTCGTCCGCGTCCTGGATGACCGCCTCCGCGACCTGCTGCATCGACATCCGCCGGTCCATCGACGTCTTCTGGATCCACCGGAACGCCGCGGGCTCCGTCAGCCCGTACTCCGTCTGGAGAATCGACTTCGCCCGGTCCACCAGCTTGCGCGTCTCCAAGCGCAGCGTGAGGTCCGCGATCTCCTTCTCCAGCTCCTTCAGCTCCGTGAAGCGGGACACCGCCATCTCGATCGCCGGCACCACATCGCTCTTGCTGAACGGCTTCACCAGATACGCCATCGCACCGGCGTCCCGCGCCCGCTCCACCAGATCGCGCTGCGAGAACGCGGTGAGCATCAGCACCGGCGCGATACGCTCCTCGGCGATCTTCTCGGCCGCGGAGATGCCGTCGAGCCTGGGCATCTTCACATCGAGGATCACCAGGTCCGGCCGGTGCTCCCGGGCCAGTTCCACGGCCTGCTCGCCGTCACCGGCCTCACCGACGACCGTGTAGCCCTCCTCTTCCAGCATCTCTTTGAGATCGAGCCGGATCAGGGCCTCGTCCTCGGCGATGACGACACGGGTCGTCAGCGGGGGAACGTGCGACTTGTCGTCGTCGGGCACGTCTACGGGCTGGGGCGACTCGGGGGCGGTCACTGAGGCTCCTTGGTCCAGGGCAGGCGGTACTGCTTCCAAGAGCCTACCTAGCTGAACCCGCGGGCGGTCACCGGGTACACTCCGATCAGTACTGTCGCCGGGTTGGCGGAACAGGCAGACGCTGATGTCTCAAACACATCTGTCCGAGAGGACGTGCGGGTTCGAGTCCCGCACCCGGCACCGTTGAAGCGGAAGGCCACGTTCGCGTGGCCTTCCGCTTTTTTCTGCACAGCGTCACGGTCGGTGACTCACAGTGGAGCACATGGACCTCCATGGCACTGACGTACGACAGCTGGCCGTCTCACTGCTGCGCAACGGAGCGAGGAATGCGGACGTGGCACGCGAGCTCGCCGTCCCCCCGGGAACCATCAGCTACTGGAAGCACATGGACCGAGCGAAGCGCGGCGAGTCCCCCGGCCGTCCCCACCCGCCCCCGTGCCCTCGCTGCCAGGGCGGTTTGGACGACAGGGCCCACGGCTACCTCCTGGGCCTGTACCTCGGGGACGGGCACATCGTCCAGAACCGCGCCATGCGGGCCCCCAGCCTCTCGATCACCTGCGCGGCGGCTCATCCGGGGCTTGTGGACGAGTGCGCACGCACCATGAGCCTCGTCTTCCCGGACAACTCCGTGTGCAGAGTCCGCCGAAAGGGGTGCTGGGAGGTGAAGGTGTACTCACTGCACCTGAGATGCCTGTTCCCCCAGCACGGCCCCGGCCGGAAGCACGAACGCCGGATCGTGCTCGAACCCTGGCAGCGGCGGATCGTCTACGCCCATCCGTGGGAGTTCGTCCGCGGCCTGATCCACTCCGACGGGTGCCGTATCACCAACTGGACCACCCGCACCGTCGGCGGCGAACGCCGGCGGTCGGTACACCTACCCGCGCTACTTCTTCACCGACACGTCGGACGACATCCGAGCTCTCTACACGGGAACTCTCGACAGGCTCGGCGTCGCATGGACGCACTGCCGCCGCAACGGCACCGCGTTCAACGTCTCCGTCGCCCGCAGGGCCTCCGTGGCGCTCATGGACGCCCATGTCGGCCCCAAGCACTGAGACCGAAGCAGGGCCCCGGTGACGGGCGCCGGTGCCGGGGCCCGGTCCGTCACCTCGGGGTGTCGTCCTCGCCGATGTGGTGGACGCGGACCATGTTGGTCGACCCGGAGACGCCGGGCGGGGAGCCGGCGGTGATGACCACCGCGTCGCCCTTCTCGCAGCGGCCGTAGCGCAGCAGCAGTTCGTCGACCTGGTCGACCATGGCGTCGGTGGAGTCGACGTGGGGGCCGAGGAAGGTCTCCACGCCCCAGGTGAGGCTCAGTTGGGAGCGGGTCGCGGGGTCGGGGGTGAAGGCGAGGAGCGGGATCGGGGAGCGGTAGCGGGAGAGGCGGCGGGCCGTGTCGCCGGACTGGGTGAAGGCGACGAGGAACTTCGCGCCCAGGAAGTCGCCGGTCTCCGCCGCCGCGCGGGCGACGGCGCCGCCCTGGGTGCGGGGCTTGTTGCTCTCGGTGAGGGGTGAGAGGCCCTGGGCGAGGAGGTCCTCCTCGGCGGCCTCGACGATCTTCGCCATGGTGCCGACGGTCTCGACGGCGTACTGGCCCACGCTGGTCTCGCCGGAGAGCATCACCGCGTCCGTGCCGTCGAGGACGGCGTTGGCCACGTCGCTGGCCTCGGCTCGGGTCGGGCGGGAGTTGTCGATCATGGAGTCGAGCATCTGGGTGGCGACGATGACCGGTTTGGCGTTGCGCCTGGCGAGTTTGATGGCGCGCTTCTGGACGATGGGGACCTGTTCGAGCGGCATTTCCACGCCGAGGTCCCCGCGGGCGACCATGATGCCGTCGAAGGCGGCGACGATGTCGTCGACGGCGTCGACGGCTTGGGGTTTCTCGACTTTGGCGATCACGGGGAGACGGCGGTTCTCCTCGTCCATGATGCGGTGCACGTCGTCGATGTCTCGGCCGCTGCGGACGAAGGAGAGGGCGATGACGTCGAATCCGGTGCGCAGGGCCCAGCGGAGGTCTTCCTGGTCTTTTGCGGACAGGGCGGGGACGGAGACGGCGACGCCGGGGAGGTTGAGGCCTTTGTTGTCGGAGACCATGCCGCCTTCGACGACGCGGGTGCGGACGCGGGGGCCGTCGATGCCGGTGACCTGGAGGCTGACCTTGCCGTCGTCGACGAGGATGCGTTCGCCGGGGGCGACGTCGGCGGCGAGGCCGCTGTAGGTGGTGCCGCACTGGTCCTGGTTGCCTTCGGCGCCTTCTTCGACGGTGATGGTGAAGGTGTCGCCGCGTTCGAGGAGTACGGGGCCTTCGGTGAAGCGTCCGAGTCGGATCTTCGGGCCTTGAAGGTCTGCGAGGAGGCCGACGCTGCGGCCGGTTTCGTCGGCTGCTTTGCGCACGCGCCGGTAGCGCTCCTCGTGTTCGGCGTGGGTGCCGTGGCTGAGGTTGAAGCGGGCGACGTCCATTCCGGCGTCGACCAGGGCTTTGATCTGGTCGTACGAGTCGGTGGCGGGGCCCAGGGTGCAGACGATCCTTGCTCGGCGCATGGTTCGAGCCTATGGCTTACCGGTGGGTAGCGAATTGGCCGGGCGTGACGACTCAACAACCGTTGGGTGAAGGGTTATTGACAAGGGTTGAATGGTGCGCGGGGGCGCTCCGATGAGCATTCCGGCGGTTTTTCGGGCGCCCGTTCGGAGGGGGTTCCGCTTTTTCGTTCGGGGGTGTTGCGGGGGTGTGTCCGGGGCGCGGTCCGAAGGTTTCGGGTGTCTGTCCGTCGTACGTTCAGGATGGCTTTCCCCCGGGGGAGTTCCGGTGGCCCGTCCGGGGGGTGTTCGGGGTGCCGTACGAGGGGGCTGCTCCGTTCAGGCTCGCAGGTCCGGCGGTACGACGGTGAAGCGGGCGTCGACCTGTGCGTGGACGTGTCGGCGTTCGGGCTGCAGGTTCAGGGGGGCGGGCTCGTCGGCTTCGGGGCCGGCGCCGGGGGCCGAGGAGCGCAGGAGGCCGGGGGTCTGCGCGTGGGTGGCAGGGGTGTGGTGCGTGCCGGTGTCCGCGAGTTCCACCAGGGCGGCCAGTGTGGTGCCGAGTGCCTCGGCGTATTCGCGGGCGCGGCGGAGGGCTTCGTGGACGGCTTGGCGGCGGGCTTGCCCGGTGGGCGGGTGAGTCGGGGCGCAGGGACCACCAAGGGCCGTCGACGCGGGTGAGTTCGAGGTCGGCGAGGCGGGTGGTGAGTTCGCCGAGTGCGGTGAAGTCGTTGAGTTCGGCGGTGATGCGGAGGGTGCCGTGGTGGGTGCGGATGCGTTCGCCGCGGCCGTGGCGGGTGAGTTCGGGGTTGAGGGAGAAGGTGCCGGTCTCGATGCGTTCGACTGCGGGTCCGTACTCCTTGAGCAGGTTGAGGGTGGTGGTGTTGCGCCGGGTGAGGTCGTCGAGGGCGGTGCGGTGGTCGCGGGCCCGGGCGTGGACGGTGATGGTGATGCGGGCGATCTCGGGGGCGACTTCGAGGTGGGCTTCACCGCGGACGGTGATGTGGGGGGTGTCGGGGGTGCCGTGGGCGAGGTCGGCCTGGGTCATACCGGCCACTGTGTCACGGGTTGGCGGGTTACGGTCTGTCAGATTCACAGGTCGGGTCATGTAATCGCAACCTGCGGGGCCTGTTGTTGTCGGTCGTGTCCGGGTCAGAATCTACGCGCGTTCATCTACGCGCGTTGTGGGCGCGTGGGAAGAGGATTTCCCCGAGGAGAGGCAGACATGGCGCTGAACCGCCGGAAGTTTCTGAAGAAGTCGGCCGTGACGGGGGCGGGGGTGGCGGTCGCGGGTGCGGCGGCGGCTCCGGCGGCGCAGGCGTCACCGGCCTCGCAGGCCGGGGGGGCGAAGGGTGGCGGGAGGCCGGTGAAGCGGTACGCGCTGACCGTCATGGGGACGACGGACCTGCACGGGCACGTCTTCAACTGGGACTACTTCAAGGACGCGGAGTACGCGGACAAGGCGGGCAACGCTCAGGGACTGGCGCGTATTTCGACGCTGGTGAACGAGGTGCGGGCGGAGAAGGGCCGCGCACACACGCTGCTGCTGGACGCCGGTGACACGATCCAGGGGACTCCGCTGGCGTACTACTACGCGAAGGTGGACCCGATCACCGCCGAGGGTGGTCCGGTGCATCCGATGGCGCAGGCGATGAACGCGATCGGGTACGACGCGGCGGCGCTGGGCAACCACGAGTTCAACTACGGGATCGACACGCTGCGCAGGTTCGAGGCGCAGTGCGACTTCCCGCTGCTGGGTGCGAACGCGGTGGACGCGACGACGCTGCGTCCGGCGTTTCCGCCGTACTTCATGAAGCGGTTCCATGTGCCGGGGCTGCCGCCGGTGAAGGTGGCGGTGCTGGGTCTGACGAACCCGGGCATCGCGATCTGGGACAAGGCGTACGTGCAGGGGAAGCTGGCGTTCCCCGGGCTGGAGGAGCAGGCGGCGAAGTGGGTGCCGAAGCTGAAGTCGATGGGCGCGGACGTGGTGGTGGTGTCGGCGCACTCGGGGACGTCGGGGACGTCGTCGTACGGTGATCAGGTGCCGTACGTGGAGAACGCCGCGGCGAATGTGGCGCGGCAGGTCCCGGACATCGACGCGATTCTGGTCGGGCACGCGCATGTGGAGATTCCGGAGCTGAAGGTCGTCAACGAAAGCACGGGCAGGACGGTCGTGCTGTCGGAGCCGCTGTGCTATGCGGAGCGGCTGACGCTGTTCGACATCGAGCTGGTGTTCTCCCGTGGGCGGTGGACGGTGGAGTCGGTGTCCGCGTCGCTGCGGAACTCCAGCTCGGTGGCCGACGATCCGGCGATCACGAAGCTGCTTGCGGACGAGCACGAGCAGGTGGTGGCGTACGTCAACCAGGTCGTGGGGAAGGCGACGCAGACACTGACGACGGTGGAGGCGCGGTACAAGGACGCCCCGATCATCGACCTGATCACGACGGTGCAGGAGGACGTCGTCAGGGCGGCGCTGGCGGGGACGGAGTACGCGTCGCTGCCGGTGATCGCGCAGGCGTCGCCGTTCTCGCGGACGTCGGAGATCCCGGCCGGCGAGGTGACGATCCGGGATCTGTCGAGTCTGTACGTGTACGACAACACGCTGGTGGCGAAGTTGATGACGGGTGCGCAGGTCCGGGCGTACCTGGAGTACTCGGCGGAGTACTTCGTGCGGACCGCGGCGGATGCGGTGGTCGACGTGGAGACGCTGACGAATGCGAACGGCCGTCCGGACTACAACTACGACTATGTGTCGGGGCTGCGGTACGACATCGACATCGCGCGGGCCGCGGGTGAGCGGATCACGAATCTGACGTTCGGGGGTGCTCCGCTGGACGATGCGCAGCAGTTCGTGTTCGCGGTGAACAACTACCGGGCCAATGGCGGGGGTGCGTTCCCGTTCGTGGCGTCGGCGAAGGAGCTGTGGTCGGAGTCGACGGAGATCCGGACGCGGATCGCGGAGTGGGTGACGGCGAAGGGTGTGCTGGATCCGCGTGACTTCGCGTCGGTGGACTGGAGGCTGACGCGGGACGGTACGCCGGTGTTCTAGGGCGCGCCACGGCCTGGGCGTCCGGGTCGGTGCGGCGTGGGAGCAGGGGGCGGGTCGGCTGGTGCCGGCCCGCCCTCGGCGTGTCTCAGCGGCCGTCGGTGAGGAGGGGGGCGATGGCCGGGGCCTGGCGGGCCGGCGGGATGTGGGGATGGGGGGTCAGGCCGAAGGTGGTGAAGGCGGTGCGGTCGGGGAGGGGGTAGGTCTCCTTGCCGGTGAGGGTGTTGAGGATGGTGGCGCTGCGCCAGGCGGCGAGGCCGAGGTCGGGGGTGCCGACGCCGTGGGTGTGGCGTTCGGCGTTCTGGACGTAGACGGTTCCGGTGACGGAGGGGTCGAGGTCGAGGCGGAAGTGTTCGTCGATGCGGGGGCGTCGGCCGGAGTCGCGGCGCAGGTAGGGGTCGAGGCCGGCGAGGAGTGGGGTGAAGGGGCGTTCGCGGTAGCCGGTGGCGAGGACGACGGCGTCGGTGGTGAGACGGGAGCGGGTGCCTTGTTCGATGTGTTCGAGGTGGAGTTCGACTTTGGTGGTGGCGAGGCGGCCGGCGGTGCGGACGCGGACGCCGGGGGTGAGGACGGTGTCGGGCCAGCCTCCGTGCAGGGTGCGGCGGTAGAGCTCGTCGTGGATGGCGGTGAGGGTGTCGGCGTCGATGCCTTTGTGGAGTTGCCACTGGGTGGTGGCGAGTTGGTCGCGGACCGGTTCGGTGAGGCCGTGGAAGTAGCGGGTGTAGTCGGGGGTGAAGTGTTCGAGGCCGAGTTTGGAGTACTCCATGGGGGCGAAGGCGGGGGTGCGGCCGATCCAGTGGAGGCCCTCGTGTCCGGTGGGGCGGGTGCGGAGGAGGTCGAGGAAGATCTCGGCGCCGGTCTGTCCGGAGCCGACGACGGTGACGTGGTCGGCGGTGCGGAGGGTGTCGCGGTGGTCGAGGTAGTCGGCGGCGTGCAGGACGGGCACGCCGGGTGCCTCGGCGAGGGGCCGTAGTGGTTCGGGGACGTGGGGTTCGGTGCCGATGCCGAGGACGACGTTCCGGGCGTAGGTGCGGCCCAGGGCTTCGGCTTCGCCTTCGGTGTCGAGTTGGGTGAAGTCGACTTCGAAGAGGTCGCGTTCGGGGTTCCAGCGGACGGCGTCGACCTGGTGGCGGAAGTGCAGGGCGGGGAGGTGTTCGGCGACCCAGCGGCAGTAGGCGTCGTACTCGGCGCGGTGGATGTGGAAGCGCTCGGCGAAGTAGAAGGGGAAGAGGCGGTCGCGGGCCTTGAGGTAGTTGAGGAAGCTCCAGCGGCTGGTGGGGTCGGTGAGGGTGACGAGGTCGGCGAGGAAGGGCACCTGGATGCGGGCGCCGTCGATGAGCAGGCCGGGGTGCCAGTGGAAGCCGGGGTGCTGTTCGTAGAAGACGGTGTCGAGTTCGGTGAGGGGGTGGGCGAGGGCGGCCAGGGAGAGGTTGAAGGGGCCGATGCCGATGCCGACGAGGTCGCGGGGGGCGTCGGGCTCGGGGCGTGGGGGTGTGTTCATGCGGGGGCGGGTCCTTCGGTGCGTTCGAGGATGCGGTCGAGGAGGAGGGTCAGGTCGGCGGGCCGGGTGTGGGGGTTGAGGAGGGTGGCTTTGAGCCAGAGGCGGCCGTCGAGGTGGGCCCGGCCGAGGACGGCGCGGCCGTCGGTGATCAGGCGGCGGCGCAGTTCTGCGACGGTGGTGTCGGGGGCGTGGGCGGGGCGCAGGAGGACGGTGCTGAGGGTGGGTCGGTCGTAGAGGTCGAGGCGGGGTTCGGCGGTGACGAGGTCGGCCAGGGTCTGGGCGTGGGCGAGGACCTGGTCGACGAGGGTGGCGAGCCCGCGGCGGCCGAGGGTCTTGAGGGTGGCGGCGATCTTGAGGGTGTCGGGGCGGCGGCTGGTGCGCAGGGAGCGGCCGAGGAGGTCGGGGATGCCGGCTGCGGTGTCGTCGGGGGCGTTGAGGTAGTCGGCGTCGAGGTGGAGGGGGGTGAGGTCGGCGGGGTCGCGGACGGCGAGGAGTCCGGCGGCGATGGGCTGCCAGCCGAGTTTGTGCAGGTCGAGGGTGACGGTGTGGGCTGCGTCGAGGCCGTCGAGGCGGGCGCGGTGGGTGGGGCTGAACAGGAGGGGGCCGGCGTAGGAGGCGTCGATGTGGAGGCGGGCGGCATGGGCGGCGCACACATCGGCGATGTCGGGGAGGGGGTCGATGAGGCCGGCGTCGGTGGTTCCCGCGGTGGCGGCGACGAGGTGGGGGCCGGGCAGGTGGGTGAGGGCGGCGTCGAGGGCGGCGGGGTCGAGGGTGCCGGCGGGGGCGGGCACGGCGACGGGATCGGGCAGGCCGAGGAGCCAGGCGGCGCGTGGGAGGGAGTGGTGGGCGTTCGCGCCGTGGACGAGGCGGAGGCCTGCGCCGTGGGCCTCGCGGGCGAGGAGGAGGGCGAGGTGGTTGGATTCGGTGCCGCCGGTGGTGACGAGGGCGTCGGTCAGGCCTGCGTGCCGGGCGAGGGTGCGGGTGAGAAGGGTCTCCAGCGCGGACGCCGCGGGGGCCTGGTCCCAGGAGTCGAGGGAGGGGTTGAGGGCGGAGGCGGCGAGGTCGGCGGCGGTAGCGACGGCGAGCGGCGGGCAGTGCAGGTGGGCGGCGCAGAGCGGGTCGGCGGGGTCGGCGGAGCCTGCGGCGACCGCGGTGACGAGGGTACGGAGGGCGTCGGGGTCGCCGTGCTCGGGCAGGAGGTCGCCGACGGCGTCGCGCAGGTGTGCGGCGGTCTTGTCGGGACCGCCGGCGGGCAGGGGGCCGCCGCGGGCCCGGGTGCCGTCCTGGAGGGCGTCGAGGACGGTGTGGAGCAGGGGCCGCAGCGCGCCGGGGCCATGGGGTCCTGAGGCGAGGGGCGGCGTGCTCATGGGTCCTCCGGGCGGGCGCGGGACGGGAGTCCAGCTTGTCCGCGGTGGGGGCGGCGCGCCGGGAAAGCGCCTCGAAGCGACCCGAAAGTGGGTACTGCCCTGCGGGGCGGGCTGGTTGAGGTGGAAGGGGGGCGGGGATCCCGGGGTGGCCGCGCGCCGGAGGCACGTCCGGTGGCGGGACGGGGCCCGAGGGCGGCCGGATGCTGGGGCGGGCCCCCGGGGGTCCGCGGGTGACGTCGGTGGGGTGGGGTCGGGGGCTGCGGGAGGCTCGTGACGTGCCCGGGGCACGGTGGTGGCGGGACGGGCCGAGGTACGGGCGACGGAGGCGACGCCCGCAGTCCGGTGGAGTATCGCGCGACCGGCGCGGGCCGGCGGCGCCGGCCGGGCTCGGCGGGGCCGGCGGTGTGTATCGGGACCACCGAGGAACGCGTCGGGGGTCGGCCGGGCACGTCAGGGCAACCGCGAAACACGGCAGGGGCCGACCGCGCCCGTCGAGGCAACCGCGCGACACGACGGAGGGCAGCGCGCCGGCACGGCTGCGGAAGGCATCGGGGGGGGTGACGGCGGTGGGCGTCAGGAGTCCGGCGGGACGTGACGGGAGCGGCGGCGCTCGGCGGGGCGGGGCTGCGGAGGCGGACGGCCGCCGAGTGTCCGAACCCGGGGCCGTCCGCGTCCCCGAGGCGGCGACCGGAGGGTCCGCGGGCCGGCCGGCCGCGGGCCCGGGGCGGGGGCCGGCCTCGGGTTGCCGAGGCACGGGCCTGCCCACGGGTGCCCGGGGCGGGGCCGGTCGCCACGGGTTCTGAGGTGGGTGACGGCCGGACCCCGTCCGGGGTGCGGAAGGGGGTGGTCGGGCCGGGCCTTCCGTGTGGTTCTAGGCCTGCCTGACGCGCAGTGCCCGCGTCAGGTCGTCGAGTTGGTCGACGAGCTTGCGGCGCAGCGCGGGGACGGGGTCGGCGTCGCGCAGGCACTCCTCGCCGAGGCGGAGGGTGTCGGCGTCGACGGCGTGGGCGGGGAAGGCCCAGCGGCCGGCGGCCTCGGCGATGGCGGCGCCGCGGCGGTCGGCGACGGCGACGGCGTCCCGGTAGTAGCGGGGGACGTAGTCGGTGAGGAGGTCGGCCTGCTCGGGCTGCCAGAAGCCCTGGGCGGTGGCGGTGAACAGGTAGTTGGACAGGTCGTCGCGCTCGAACATCGCCGCCCAGGCGCGGGCCTTGGCGTCCGGGTCGGGCAGCGCGGCGCGGCAGCGGGCTGCGCCTTCCCGGCCGGTGGCGCTGGGGTCGCGATCGAGTTCGGTGGCGATGAGGGCGTCGTCGGTGGCGCCGAGGACGGCGAGCCGGGCCAGGATGCGCCAGCGCAGTTCGGGGTCGAGTTCGGGGCCGCCGGGGACGATGCCCTCGGCCAGCCAGGCGGCGAGGGTCTCGGGCTGGGCTGCGGTGTCGATGTAGTGGCGTACGGCGATCAGCCGCAGCCCGGGGTGGTCGCCGTCCTCGGTGCGGCGGATGAGGTCGCGGCACAGGGAGCTGAGGGTGGCGAGGGCGGCGGGGCGCTGGTCGGGGCGGACGTAGCGGTCGGCGATGTGGGCGCCGGCGAAGGCCAGGACGCCGTCGACGAGGGCGAGGTCGGTCTCCCTGGGCAGGTGGGCGGCGGCGGTGGCGAGGTAGTCGGCGGGGGCGAGGTCGCCGTCGCGGACCATGTCGCGCAGGGCGTTCCAGACGACGGCGCGGGTGAGCGCGTCGGGGATGCCGGAGATGCCGCGCAGGACGGTGTCCAGCGAGGTGTCGTCCAGACGGATCTTGGCGTAGGTGAGGTCGAGGTCGTTGGGGACGACCAGGGCGGGCCGGGTACCGGGGCGGGGTTCGGCGCCGTCCTGCGGCAGGTCGGTCTCGTAGCGCTGGCGCAGGACGAGTGTGCGGCCGTCGTTGAGGTCGCGGTCGTACACGCCGATGGTGACGCGGTGGGGGCGGCTGCCCTCGTGGTCGAGGCCGAGGCTCCACCGGCCCACGGTGGCGTCGACGGACGCGGTGATGGTGTCGACGCCGGTGGTGCGCAGCCAGGCGTCGGCCCATGCGTGGACGTCGCGTTCGGTGTGGGCGGCGAGGGAGTCGATGAAGTCGGCGAGGGTGGCGTTGGCGAACTTGTGGCGGGCGAAGTGGGTGTTGATGCCGGCGAGGAAGTCCTTCTCGCCGAGCCAGGCCACGAGCTGCCGCAGGGCGGAGGCACCCTTGGCGTAGGAGATGCCGTCGAAGTTGAGCATGGCGGCGGCGGTGTCGTCGACACGCTCGGGGGCGACGGGGTGGGTGGAGGGGCGCTGGTCGGCGTCGTAGCCCCAGGCCTTGCGGACGACGCCGAAGTCGGTCCAGGTGTCGGTGAAGCGGGTTGCTTCGGTGAGGGTCTGGTAGCCCATGTACTCGGCGAAGGACTCGTTGAGCCAGATGTCGTCCCACCAGGTGAGGGTGACGAGGTCGCCGAACCACATGTGGGCCATCTCGTGGGCGACGACCATGGCGCGGGTCTGGCGTTCGGTGTCGGTGACGGCGGAGCGGTAGACGAACTCGTCGCGGAAGGTGACCAGTCCGGGGTTCTCCATGGCGCCCGCGTTGAACTCGGGGACGAAGGCCTGGTCGTAGGAGTCGAAGGGGTAGGGCTCCTCGAACTTCTCGTGGTAGCGGTCGAAGCACGCGCGGGTGATGTCGAGGATCTCCTCGGCGTCGGCGTCGAGGTGGGCGGCGAGGGAGCGGCGGCAGTGGATGCCGAAGGGCAGGCCGCGGTGCTCGGTGCGCACGGAGTGCCAGGGTCCGGCGGCGACGGCGACGAGGTAGGTGGAGATCAGGGGGGTGGGAGCGGCTTTCCAGCGGCCGTCGCCGAGGTGTTCGGTGAGGCCGTTGGCGAGGACGCTCCAGCCTGTGGGGGCGGTGACGGTGAGGTCGAAGACGGCCTTGAGGTCGGGCTGGTCGAAGGCGCCGAAGACGCGCTGGACGTCCTCCATGAACAGCTGGGTGTAGGCGTAGGTCTCGCCGTCGGTGGGGTCGGTGAAGCGGTGCATGCCCTCGCCGGTGCGGGAGTAGCGCATGGTGGCGTGCAGGTGCAGCTCGTGCGTGCCGGCGGTGAGGTTCTTCAGCGGGAGCCGGTTGCCGTCGAGGCTCTCGGGGTCGAGGGGCTGTCCGTCGAGCGTGGCGGAGTGCAGCTCGGTGGGCTTGATTTCGACGAACGTGTCAGCGTCGGCCCGTGCGGTGAACCGGATGGCGGTGCGGGAGTCGAAGGTGTCGTCCCCGGTGGTCAGGTCGAGTTCGACCGTGTAGCGGTGGACGTCGAGGAGTCGGGCACGGGAGTGCGCTTCGTCGCGCGTCAGTACGGACATGCAGGACATGCTGCCTGATCGCGTCGGCGACGCACAGGGGCGGATCGGTACGTGCGCTATGTCGCCTCGTGCGCGGGCGCCGGAGTCTGGGCGTCCCGCTGGAGCGGAACTCGGGCGTCCGGGTGGGGCGGGGCGGTACGGGGTGCGGGTGGCGGGGAGGTTCCGGTTCCTTTGACGAGGGCGCGCAGTTCGCGGATCTCCGCTTCGAGGGTGAGGCGGTGCTGGTGGGCGTCGTAGAGGTAGCGGATCTTGGTGCGCAGGGCCCAGGGGTCGACGGGCTTGGCGATCAGGTCGGCGACGCCGAGGGCGAAGGCGGCGGTGGTCAGTTCCGGATCCCGGCCGAAGCCGGTGAGCGGGACGACGGGGATGTGCCGGCTCTGGTCCAGGCGCCGCAGGTAGCGGACGACCTCCAGGCCGTTCATGCCGGGCATCTGCACGTCCAGCACGAGGAGGCCGACCCGGCCGCGCAGCACCTGTTTGAGTGCCTCGTCGCCGCTGGTGGCGCGGCTGAGCGGGCGGCCGAGCGGGATGAGGGCGCTCTCCAGTGCAAACAGTGCGCCCGGGTGGTCGTCGACGATCAGGATCTCGGCATCCGACGGCATGGCCCGACGTCCCTTTCGCGGTGGGACCACCAGCTTACGTCCGGGCACTGACACCGTGTGCCCGCAGTCTCACCGGCTGTGCGGATACGGGGTGCCGGTCGGGCCGCCGGGGGCGTGTCCCGCGGGGTCCGCTCCGGGATCTGCCGAGGGGCGGCGGCCGTCCGCCGAGGCGGGGCGGGCGTCGGCGCGGGGTGCGGCCGGGCGCCGGCGGCGGTGAGGGCTGGCCGGAGGCCGATGCCGTGGAGCCAGGGGGCGGACGGGGTCAGCCGGCGGCGCGGGTCGGGGCGCCGGCGGCGTTCCCCGTCGCCTCGGCGTCGTCCCCGGTGGCGTTCGTCGCGGCGTTCCCGGTGGTCTCGGCGCTGTTGCCGGTGGTCTCGGCGATGGTCTCGTGGTGCCGGATCACTTCGGCGATGATGAAGTTCAGGAACTTCTCGGCGAACGCCGGGTCCAGCTTGGCGCTCTCGGCCAGGGAGCGCAGGCGGGCGATCTGGCGGGCCTCGCGGTCGGGGTCGGCGGGCGGCAACTGGTGGGCGGCCTTGAGGTGTCCGACCTGCTGGGTGCATTTGAAGCGCTCGGCAAGCATGTGGACGACGGCCGCGTCGATGTTGTCGATGCTGTCGCGGAGCCGGGCGAGTTCGGCGCGCACGGCGGGCTCGACGTCACCGGTACCGGTGTTGCTGGTGGTCATGGCGGTCCACCCTAGTGCGTCGACGTGCGGCATGGTGATCTGCGGGTGCCGGGGGGAACCTGCGTAGAGTGGAATCGGATTCAGGGCGTCTTGGGGGTTCGGACGTGGCCAACGGCGGACCGGTCGAGCATGGATACCCGCATCTGGAGACGGTGCGGGCCGCGATCACGGCGCTGTACCGGCGCCTGTCCCACGACACGGTCCGGACGTTCGCGACGAGCGTGGCGCCGGCGGACGTGGCGTTCTGCGACACCGACGATCTGCATCTGGGTGCCCAGCGGGTGGCACGGGAGCTGGTGCGGCACTTCAGGCTGCCGGATGCGCGGGTGATCGTTTCCTTCCGCGAGATGACGCACGCCGCGAACGTCGAACTCACGGCGGGCCCGGAGTACTTCGTGGAGCTGAACGACCGGTTCCGTAGGCACCGGCGGGACATCGGCGCGGCGTTGGCGCACGAGATCACGCATGTGTACCTGCACCGGCTGGATCTGGCGTTCCCGGGGACACGGGACAACGAGATCCTCACGGACACCGCGACGACGTATCTGGGCGCGGGCTGGCTGCTGCTGGACGCCTTCCGGGAGGACGCGGTGTCGTCGCAGAAGCTGGGGTATCTCACGCCGGAGGAGTTCGGGTACGTGCTGGCGAAGCGGTCGCTGGTGTTCGGTGAGGACCCCTCGACGTGGTTCACCAGTCCGCAGGCGTACACGGCGTACGTACGGGGCATGGAGCGGGCCCGGCGGGACGGGCAGCAGCCGCCGCTGACGGCGGCCGGGTGGGCGGGGCGGCGCCGCTACGCGCGCGACCGGCGGCAGGCCGAGGGCCACGCGCACGCACCGGCCGTGGACGGTGCCGGGTACTCCTTCGCGGCGGAGGGCCCCGGCTTGCTGCGGGTGACGTTCCCGTGCCCGACCTGCCACCAGCGGATCAGGGTGCCGGTGCAGGGCCGGGTGCGGGCGCGGTGCGGGCTGTGCCGGACGGTCCTGGAGTGCGACACCTGACGTCCGGCACCCCGGGCGCCACGACGCACGCCGACCACCACACGACGCCGACGAGCCGGGCCGGCCGGCCGAGGCCGCACCTGACCAGTTGGAGCGCTGGGCGCGCGGGGCCGCCGCACGCGGACCCGGTGCGCGCCGAGCGCCTCGGCCGCTCTGCCTGAAGGGTTCGGGTGCGCCGTCGGCCCCGACGGCCCTGCGGCGGGGTCAGGCAGGCCCTACGATGCCCCGGGCGCGGGCCGCCGCCAGCCACTGCGGGAACTCGCCGACCAGCCGGTCGTACAGGACGGCGTCGGAGACGTTCAGCGGGTCCGTGCCCGCGGAGAAGAAACCGGCGTTGTCGACGACCCGCATGTCCGGTACCGGCAGTTCGTCCAGTTTCCGCAGGAAGTCGAACTGCTTGCCGCCGGGGTCACCGAAGCCGATGAACTGCCAGAACAGCGGTAGCGAGGCCGCCTTGCACAGGAACCGCTGCGCGGCGAGCTTGTTGATCGGGCCGCCGTCGGTCTGGAAGACGACGAGCGCGGGGTCCGTGGTGCCGCTGTCCAGGTAGTGGTCGATGACGGCGTCCATGGCGAGGTGGTAGCTGGTCCTGCCCATGTGCCCGAGTCCGGCCGCGATCCGCTCGACGCGGCCCCGGTGGTCGGTGAGGGCGATCTCGGTGACGGCGTCGACATCGGTGGAGAAGAAGACCACCGGCACGCGCCCGTCGTCGTCGAGGTGCGCCGACAGGCCCAGCACCCGGTCGGCGAGCGCCTGCACGCTGCCGTCCCGGTAGTACGGCTTCATCGAGCCCGAGTAGTCGACCACGAGGTAGACGGCGGCCCTGAGGCCGCCCAGTCCGTGCTTCGCCAGCGAGACACCCGCGGTCTTGTACAGGCTCACCAGCGCGGGCGCGGCCTCCTCCACCTCGGTCGCACTGATCGCGGTCATGCGGCTCTCCCCCTTCGCACACGGAACCTGCAGCCGAGCGTACGGGACGGCACCCGGACCCCCGCTTTCCGCAGTTCACAGGGGTTCGCTATGTTGTTCGCCGCCGACCCCGCCGGCTCACCGTCCCCGCCCCACCCGCCAAGGAGCCGGCTCCGTGGAACCCGAGTCCACCGTCACCACCTGTTTCCGCCATGCCAAGGTCGAGTCGCATGTCCGCTGCACCCGCTGCGACCGCTACATGTGCCCCGGCTGCATGCGTGAGGCGGCCGTCGGCCACCAGTGCGTGGAGTGCGTGAAGGAGGGCGCCCGCTCGGTGCGGCAGCCCCGTACGGCCTTCGGCGGCCGTGTCTCGGCGGTGCCCGTGGTGACGTACGTGCTGATCGGGCTGAACGTGCTGGCCTACCTGGGCGAGTTGGTGCGGCCTGCGATCGTGGACCGGTTCTCCATGCTGGGCGGCCGCCTGGTCGGCCCGGACGGCATGACCTACCTGTACGACGCCTTCGCCCCGGCCGGCTACCACGCCGAGGGCCTGGTCGCCGGCGAGTGGGACCGGCTGCTGACGGGCTCCTTCCTGCACGCGCTGCCCACCGATCCGCCGTTCGGACCGCTGCACATCCTGATGAACATGGCAGCGCTGTGGCAGCTCGGCCGGGTCGTGGAGGGTCAGCTCGGCCGCGTCCGCCACCTCGCCCTGTACGTGCTGTCGGCGCTCGGCGGCTCGGTGCTGGAACTGCTGGCCGCCTCGCCCGGCACACAGTCGGTGGGCGCCTCCGGCGCGATCTTCGGGCTGGGCGCCGCCTACTACGTGATGGCACGCCGGCTCGGCGGCGATCTGCGCGGAGTGAACCAGTTCATGGTGTTCCTCCTCGCCTGGATGGTGCTCTCCGCCGGTCTCACCTCCTGGCAGGGCCACCTCGGCGGGCTGCTGGTCGGCGCGGCGGTGACCGCGGCCTACGCGTACGCTCCCAGGAACGGCCGTCGGGCACTGGTCCAGGCCGCGGCGTGTGTGACGCTGCTGGCACTGCTGGCGCTGTGCACATGGGCGAAGGTTGCGGAGCTGACAGGAGGGGCGGCCTGACCGGGCCGCGGTGACTGCGATGAGACGTATCGGATTGTTGCTGCTGGCGGTCGTGCCCGTCGTGGCCGGGGCGCTGTTCTACCTGTTCGGGCCCGGTGGGTCCGACGCGGCCCCCGCCGCCGCGCACACCGCCTCCCCTCACAACCCCGAGGACGCCAAGGCGCGGGCCGAGGAGTCGGCCGCCGCGCAGAAGTCGGAGGACGACCAGGTCGTCGCCGACGCCCCGCCGGGCCTGGCCGCTGCCGACAAGAAGGAACTGGCCCAGAAGATCGTCTCCACCGCCGAGAACTCCACGCTCCGCTGGCGCAGCGCCTACGACCGTGTCGAGGACATCGGCGACGGCTGCGGCTACACCGCCGGCATCATCGGTTTCTGCACCGGCACCCACGACCTGCTCTCCCTGGTCGAGCACTACACCGAGGACCACCCCGGCAACGGACTGGAGCCGTACCTGCCCGCCCTGCGCAAGGTCGACGGCACCGACTCCCACGAGGGCCTGGACCCCGGTTTCCGGGCCGCCTGGAAGGCCGAGGCGAAGCTCCCCGTGTTCCGCACGGCCCAGGACACCGAACGCGACCGCGTCTACTTCGCCCCCTCCGTCCGCCTCGCCAAGCTCGACGGCCTCAGCACGCTCGGCCAGTTCATCTACTACGACGCGATGGTCTTCCACGGCCCCGGCATCGACCGGGACGGCTTCTACGTGCTGCGCGACCGCACCATGGAGAAGGTGAGGACCCCGGCCGAGGGCGGCGACGAGAAGACGTTCCTCGACACGTTCCTCGACATCCGCCGCGCCGCCATGAAGGAGCGCCGCGCCACCCTGGACACCTCCCGCATCGACACCGCCCAGCGCCGCTTCCTCGCCAACGGCAACATGGACCTGACCACCCCGCTGACATGGTCGGTGTACGGGGAGCGGTACCGGGTGCCGTGATGCCCTCGCCGCCCTGAACGGCGGCGATCCCCGCCCGACGCACCGTCGGGAGCCGCGGTGCCGGAGGGTTCCCTCTTCGCTGCGCGGTGCCGCGACGAGTCCTGGACCTCCTGCGCCCCCACGGGGCCGGCACGGCCGCGCCGGCACCGTCTCGGCGACGTCGACCAGCCGCGTCGACATCCCTGGTCCGGGACCGCCCGGCCCGTCCTGCACAGCGCGCGCACCTCGCACGTACGCGGTCGGACGCCCGCGGGTCCGGGCTGCTCGGCGTACTCGCCGTCATCACCTCGGTCGCGCCCGGCGGGTAGCCGGAAAAGCGGCGGCGCCTGCCAGGTCGTCCGGTCGGGGACAGGTGGCAGGCGCCGTCTGTGTTCCGTACGCCGTTGTACGGGACGTATGGGGAGTGACCCTGCGGGTCACCCGGTGTGTCAGACCATCAGTGCGCGGTCCGTCGGGCGGATCGGGGCCGGCAGGTCGCTGACGCCGGTCAGGGCCCGGTCGACGCCACGGGCGGCCGAGCGGCCCTCCGCGATCGCCCAGACGATCAGCGACTGACCGCGACCTGCGTCACCGGCGACGAACACACCCGGCACGTTGGTCTGGAAGTCGGCGTCCCGGGCGATGTTACCGCGTTCGTCGAGTTCCAGACCGAACTGGTCGACGAGGCCGTTCTCGCGGTCGGTGCCCGTGAAGCCCATGGCGAGGGTGACCAGCTGGGCGGGGATCTTGCGCTCGGTGCCCGGCTTCTGGATCAGCTTGCCGTCGACGAACTCGACCTCGGCCAGGTGCAGCCACTGGACGTTGCCGTCCTCGTCGCCCTCGAAGTGGGTGGTGGAGACGGAGTAGACCCGCTCGCCGCCCTCCTCGTGCGCGGAGGTGACCTTGTAGAGCATCGGGAAGGTCGGCCAGGGCTGGCTGACCGGGTTCCGCTCCTCCCCGGGCCGGGGCATGATCTCCAGCTGCGTCACCGAGGCCGCGCCCTGACGGTGGGCGGTGCCCACGCAGTCGGCGCCGGTGTCGCCACCGCCGATGACGACGACGTGCTTGCCCTCGGCCGAGATCGGGGCGGTGACGTAGTCGCCCTCCTGGACCTTGTTGGCCAGCGGCAGGTACTCCATGGCCTGGTAGATGCCCTGAAGCTCACGGCCCGGGACCGGCAGGTCGCGCGCGGTCGTCGCACCGACGGCCAGCACGACGGCGTCGTAGCGCTTCTTCAGGTCCGTGGCCTTCAGGTCGCGGCCGATCTCGATGCCGGTGCGGAAGCGGGTGCCCTCCGCGCGCATCTGCTCGATGCGGCGGTTGATGTGCCGCTTCTCCATCTTGAACTCGGGGATGCCGTAGCGCAGGAGGCCGCCGACGCGGTCCGCGCGCTCGTAGACGGCGACCGTGTGACCGGCCCGGGTCAGCTGCTGGGCGGCGGCCAGGCCCGCGGGGCCGGAGCCGACGACCGCGACCGTCTTGCCGGACAGGCGCTCGGGGACCTGCGGGGCGACGCCCCCGGTCTCCCACGCCTTGTCGATGATGGAGACCTCGACGTTCTTGATGGTGACCGCCGGCTGGTTGATGCCGAGCACGCACGCGGACTCGCACGGCGCCGGGCACAGGCGGCCGGTGAACTCCGGGAAGTTGTTGGTGGCGTGCAGGCGCTCCTGCGCGGCCGACCAGTCCTCGCGGTAGGCGTAGTCGTTCCACTCGGGGATGAGGTTCCCCAGCGGGCAGCCGTTGTGGCAGAACGGGATGCCGCAGTCCATGCAGCGGCTGGCCTGCTTGCTGATGATCGGCAGCAGGGAGCCGGGGACGTAGACCTCGTTCCAGTCCTTGACACGCTCGGGGACCGGGCGGGACCTGGCGACCTCGCGGCCGTGGTTCAGAAAGCCCTTCGGGTCAGCCATTGATCGCCGCCTCCATCATCTTCTCGTGGGTCTCGGTCTCGGAGAGACCGGCTCGCTCGGCGGCGTCCTTGGCGGCGAGCACTGACTTGTACGTGCTGGGGATGATCTTGCTGAAGCGTTCGACGGCGTTGTCCCAGTCGGCCAGGAGCTTCTCGGCGACGGTGGAGCCGGTCTCCTCCCGGTGCCGGCGGACGACGTCGTGCAGCCACTGCCGGTCGCCCTCGTCCAGCGCCGCGACGGCGTCCAGGTTGCCGGCGTTGACGTTGTCGCGGTCCAGGTCGATGACATACGCGACACCGCCGGACATGCCGGCCGCGAAGTTGCGGCCCGTCTCGCCGAGCACCACCGCGTGGCCGCCGGTCATGTACTCGCAGCCGTGGTCGCCCACGCCCTCGGAGACGACCAGTGCGCCGGAGTTGCGGACGCAGAAGCGCTCGCCGGTCCTGCCGCGCAGGAACATCTCGCCGCCGGTCGCGCCGTAGGCGAGGGTGTTGCCCGCGATGACGCTGTACTCGGCGAGGTGGTCGGCGGCCCGGTCCGGGCGGACCACGATCCGGCCGCCGGACAGGCCCTTGCCGACGTAGTCGTTGGCGTCGCCCTCCAGCCGCAGCGTGACACCGTGCGGGACGAAGGCGCCGAACGACTGGCCGGCGGAGCCGGTGAAGGTGATGTCGACGGTGTCGTCGGGCAGGCCCGCGCCGCCGAACCTCCGGGTCACCTCGTGGCCGAGCATGGTGCCGACCGTGCGGTTGATGTTGCGGATGGTGACCTGGGCGCGCACCGGCTGCGCCTCCGTCGCGTCGGAGGCGGACAGGGCGTCGGCGGCGAGCTTGATCAGCTCGTTGTCGAGCGCCTTCTCCAGGCCGTGGTCCTGGCCTATCACCTGGTGGCGCGCCGCGCCCTCGGGCAGCTCGGGCACGTGGAACAGCGGCTCCAGGTTCAGGCCCTGCGCCTTCCAGTGGGTGACCGCGCGGGTGACGTCGAGGACCTCGGCGTGGCCGACGGCCTCGTCGATCGAGCGGAAGCCCAGCTCTGCGAGGAGCTCGCGGACCTCCTGCGCGATGAACTCGAAGAAGTTGACCACGTACTCGGCCTTGCCGGCGAAGCGCTCGCGCAGGGTGGGGTTCTGGGTCGCGATGCCGACCGGGCAGGTGTCCAGGTGGCAGACGCGCATCATGACGCAGCCGGAGACGACGAGCGGGGCGGTGGCGAAGCCGAACTCCTCGGCGCCGAGGAGCGCGGCGATGACCACGTCGCGGCCGGTCTTGAGCTGGCCGTCGGTCTGGACGACGATCCGGTCGCGCAGGCCGTTCAGCAGCAGCGTCTGCTGGGTCTCGGCCAGGCCCAGCTCCCAGGGTCCGCCGGCGTGCTTGAGCGAGGTGAGCGGCGAGGCGCCGGTGCCGCCGTCGTGGCCGGAGATGAGGACGACGTCCGCGTGCGCCTTCGACACACCCGCGGCGACCGTGCCGACACCGACCTCGGAGACCAGCTTGACGTGGATCCGCGCCCGCGGGTTCGCGTTCTTCAGGTCGTGGATCAGCTGGGCCAGATCCTCGATGGAGTAGATGTCGTGGTGCGGCGGCGGTGAGATCAGGCCGACACCGGGCGTCGAGTGACGGGTCCGGGCCACCCACGGGTAGACCTTGTGGCCGGGCAGCTGGCCGCCCTCGCCGGGCTTGGCACCCTGCGCCATCTTGATCTGGATGTCGTCGGAGTTGACCAGGTACTCGGAGGTCACGCCGAAGCGGCCGGAGGCCACCTGCTTGATCGCCGAACGGCGCGCCGGGTCGTACAGGCGCTCCGGGTCCTCGCCGCCCTCACCGGTGTTGGACTTGCCGCCCAGCTGGTTCATGGCGATGGCGAGGGTCTCGTGCGCCTCCTGGGAGATCGAGCCGTACGACATGGCGCCGGTGGAGAAACGCTTGACGATCGCCGAGACCGGCTCGACCTCCTCGACGGGGATCGAGGGGCGGTCCGAGGTGAAGCCGAACAGGCCGCGCAGCGTCATCAGGCGCTCGGACTGCTCGTTCACACGGTCGGTGTACTTCTTGAAGACGTCGTACCGGCCGGTGCGCGTGGAGTGCTGGAGGCGGAAGACCGTCTCCGGGTCGAACAGGTGCGGTTCGCCCTCGCGGCGCCACTGGTACTCGCCGCCGATCTCCAGCGCGCGGTGCGCCGGGGCGATGCCGGAGGCCGGGTAGGCCTTGGCGTGGCGGGCGGCGACCTCCTGGGCGATGACGTCGAGGCCGACTCCGCCGATCTTGGTGGCGGTGCCGTTGAAGTACTTCTCGACGAAGGAGTGGTCCAGGCCGACGGCCTCGAAGACCTGGGCGCCGCGGTAGGAGGCCACGGTGGAGATGCCCATCTTGGACATCACCTTCAGCACACCCTTGCCGAGGGCGTAGATGAGGTTCCTGAGGGCCTTCTCGGGCTCCCCGCCGTCGAGGAAGGTGCCCGCGCGCAGGAGGTCCTCGACGGACTCCATGGCCAGGTACGGGTTGACGGCGGCGGCGCCGTAGCCGATGAGCAGGGCGACGTGGTGGACCTCGCGGACGTCTCCGGCCTCGACCAGCAGGCCCACGTGGGTGCGCTGCTTGGTGCGGATGAGGTGGTGGTGGACGGCCGCGGTGAGCAGCAGCGACGGGATCGGCGCGTGCTCGGCGTCGGAGTGCCGGTCGGACAGGACGATGAGGCGGGCGCCGTTGTCGATGGCGGCGTCGGCCTCGGCGCAGATCTCCTCGATGCGGGCGGCCAGCGCGTCACCGCCGCCGTGCACCCGGTACAGGCCGGAGAGGGTCGCGGCCTTGAAGCCGGGCATGTCGCCGTCGGCGTTGACGTGGATGAGCTTGGCCAGCTCGTCGTTGTCGATGACGGGGAAGGGCAGCACGACGGACCGGCACGAGGCGGCGGTCGGGTCGAGCAGGTTGCCCTGCGGGCCGAGCGAGCTGCGCAGGGAGGTGACCAGTTCCTCGCGGATCGCGTCCAGCGGCGGGTTGGTGACCTGGGCGAACAGCTGGGTGAAGTAGTCGAAGAGCAGACGCGGGCGCTCGGAGAGGGCCGCGATCGGCGAGTCGGTGCCCATGGAGCCGATCGGCTCGGCGCCGGTGCGGGCCATCGGGGCGAGGATGACGCGCAGTTCCTCCTCGGTGTACCCGAAGGTCTGCTGGCGGCGGGTGACCGAGGCGTGGGTGTGGACGATGTGCTCGCGCTCGGGCAGGTCGCCGAGCTCGATCTCGCCGGCCTCCAGCCACTCGGCGTACGGCTGCTCGGCGGCGAGCTGGGCCTTGATCTCGTCGTCCTCGATGATGCGGTGCTCGGCGGTGTCGACGAGGAACATCCGGCCGGGCTGGAGACGGCCCTTGCGGACGACCTTGGCGGGGTCGATGTCGAGGACGCCGACCTCCGAGCCGAGGACGACGAGGCCGTCGTCGGTCACCCAGTAGCGGCCGGGGCGCAGGCCGTTGCGGTCGAGCACGGCGCCGACCTGGGTGCCGTCGGTGAAGGTGACGCAGGCGGGGCCGTCCCAGGGCTCCATCATCGTGGAGTGGTACTGGTAGAAGGCGCGCCGGGCCGGGTCCATGGAGTCGTGGTTCTCCCACGCCTCCGGGATCATCATCAGCACGGAGTGCGGCAGCGAACGGCCGCCGAGGTGCAGCAGTTCCAGGACCTCGTCGAAGGAGGCGGAGTCGGAGGCGTCGGGCGTGCAGACCGGGAAGACGCGCTCCAGGTTCCTGCCGCTGCCGAACAGGTCGGAGACCAGCTGCGACTCACGGGCGCGCATCCAGTTGCGGTTGCCCTTGACGGTGTTGATCTCGCCGTTGTGCGCGACGAAGCGGTACGGGTGGGCGAGCGGCCACGAGGGGAAGGTGTTCGTGGAGAACCGGGAGTGCACGAGCGCGATCGCGGAGGCGAAGCGGCGGTCGGACAGGTCCGGGAAGAAGGGCTCCAGCTGGCCGGTGGTCAGCATGCCCTTGTAGACGATGGTGCGGGCCGACAGCGACGGGAAGTAGACGCCCGCCTCGCGCTCGGCGCGCTTGCGCAGCACGAAGGCCTTGCGGTCGAGGGCGATGCCCCGGCTGGGGCCTTCCCCGGACTCCGTCGGGGAGGTGCCCGCGGTCACGAAGAGCTGGCGGAAGACCGGCATGGTCGAGCGCGCGGTGGCGCCGAGGAGTTCGGGGGCGACCGGGACGTCGCGCCAGCCGAGGACGGTCAGGTTCTCGTCGGCGGCGATCGAGTCGATCTGCGCGATGGCCTCGGCCGTGCCCTGTTCGGGCAGGAAGGCGATGCCGACCGCGTAGGCGCCGGCCTCGGGGAGCTCGAATCCGGCCACCTCGCGGAAGAAGGCGTCCGGCACCTGGGACAGGATCCCGGCGCCGTCGCCCGAGTCGGGCTCGGAGCCGGTGGCACCGCGGTGCTCCAGGTTGCGCAGGACCGTCAGGGCCTGTTCGACCAGGGTGTGGGACGCCTCGCCGGTGAGGGTGGCGACGAAGCCGACGCCGCAGGCGTCGTGCTCGTTGCGGGGGTCGTACATACCCTGCGCAGCAGGGCGAGCATCCATGAACGACCAGTTCTGGCCATTCGCGGAGTGCTGGGACGGCTGGCGCGGCGTACGCATCGGCTCTCCCGTCGTCGTCAATTGGCATATGCAGGTGCCGAGGGACGACGTTGGCCCTCTGCGGAGAATGCACACAGGTGCAAAATTTCGTGCAGGTTACATGATGGAGCGATTCTCGGGAACCGGATACTGCGTTCCAACATGCGGACGCCCCGGGCGTGCGGCGGGGGTGTGCACGCCGTGGCGGAAAGTATGGGGTGGCCGCTGCGGACAGATCCATGTCCGGCGACCCGAGGGCGGGGCGGGCATCTTCGCCCGTCCCCTGGGTGCGCCGCAGGCGTCATTGCCCACAGCGCTTACGGCTCATGCCCCGCGGTCACGCAGTCGAAACCAACGGGTAACGGGCTACTTATGCGGCCCCTCGCATAAGTAGCAGCCGGGTCATCCTACGGCGGTTCCGAACAGGGTGCCCAGGGCGTACGTCACACCGGCCGCCGCACCACCGAGGGCCAGCTGCCGTACACCACTGAACCACCAGGACCGCGCGGTCACCCTGGCCACGACCGCACCGCACAGGAAGAGGCCGAACAGCGCGAGCAGCACGGCAGGCCACAGGACGCTCGCGCCCAGCAGGTAGGGCAGGACGGGCAGCAGGGCGCCGAGCGCGAAGGACCCGAAGGACGACACGGCCGCGGTGAGCGGCGAGGGCAGGTCGCCGGGGTCGATGCCCAGTTCCTCGCGGGCGTGGATCTCCAGGGCCTGTTCAGGGTCGTGCGAGAGCTGGCGGGCCACCTCGCGGGCCAGGGCCGGCTCCACGCCCCGCGCCTCGTACAACGCCGCGAGCTCGGCCTCCTCGTCCTGGGGGTGCCGCCTCAGTTCACGCCGCTCGACGTCCAGTTCCGCCTCGACCAGCTCACGCTGCGAGGCGACGGAGGTGTATTCGCCGGCCGCCATGGAGAAGGCTCCGGCGGCCAGACCCGCGAGCCCGGTCAGCACGATGGCGTGCCGGCCGACCGCGCCGCCCGCGACACCGGTCATCAGGGCGAGGTTGGAGACCAGGCCGTCCATCGCACCGAAGACGGCCGGACGCAACCAGCCCCCGTTGACGTCGCGGTGCGTGTGGTTGTCGCGGTGCGCGACGTGCAGCGCGGCTTCGGTTTCGATGATGGCCATACGAGCCCCCAGGAAGCTAAGGCAAAGCTAAGTTTGGACGTGTTCTACTTTTCGACTACGCAGAATCTATGTCCTCACCCGGCCCCGCGCCAGCAAGGAGAGGCTGGGCTAACCTGCGGTTTTACCCACTTGCGCTCGCCTGGGGGACATCATCCGCACAGGCGCCGTCGAACGAGGGCGACCCGTGAACACCTTCCCGAGGACCGGCCCGGCGCCCCCGTCCCGCACTCCCCCGGAGCCCGTGGCCGACCCGACCCGGCACCCGCTCGCGCCGGGCCGGCCCGGACGGCGGCGCGAGACAGGCGGCCACCGCCGCCGAGCGACCGCCGGACTCCTCTCGGCCACCGCGGACGCGACCGAGGGCGCCCGGAAAGGATCCGGGCGCCCTCGTCGCCGTGCAGCGGGCCGTCAGGCCTTCTTGGTGGCCGACTCGGCCGCGTCCTTCTTCCCGCCGGAGGCCTGCGCCTCGGCACCCACCGTGTGAGAACCGGCCTCGCCGGCCTCGTCCGAATCGTCGGCCTTCTCGTCCTTCTCGGGCTCCTGAACCGCGGGGTCGGGCCCGGCATCGGTGCCGGAGCCACCTTCGGTCCCGGAAGATGCCTCGGCTCCGGCGGCCGCATCGGTCCCGGACTCCGCATCGGTCCCGGGCTCCGCGTCCGCGTCGCGCTCCGCGCCGGCGTCGCCGTCGGCGGCCTGCGCGCCCGGCTCGACCACGGCCTCGCGGCCCGGCCGCTTCTTCGCCGACACCACCAGGTACAGCACCGCCAGCAGGAACACGCCCAGCGCGGTCCAGTTGTTCAGACGCAGGCCCAGGATGTGGTGGGCGTCGTCGACGCGCATGTACTCGATCCAGAAGCGGCCCGCGCAGTACGAGGCGACGTACAGCGCGAAGGCCCGGCCGTGGCCCAGGCGGAAGCGGCGGTCGGCCCAGATGACGAGGAGGGCGACGCCCACGCACCACAGCGACTCGTACAGGAAGGTGGGGTGGTAGTAGCCGGGCACCCGGCCGTCCGCCGAGGACGTGATGTGCAGCGCCCAGGGAAGGTCGGTCTCCCGCCCGTACAGCTCCTGGTTGAACCAGTTGCCCCAGCGGCCGATCGCCTGGGCGAAGGCGATGCCGGGCGCCACGGCGTCGGCGTACGCGGGCATCGGGATGCCGCGGCGCCGGCAGCCGATCCAGGCGCCGAGCGCGCCGAGGGCGACGGCACCCCAGATACCGAGGCCGCCCTCCCACACCTTGAAGGCGTCCACCCAGTCACGGCCCTCGCTGAAGTACAGCTCGTAGTCCGTGATCACGTGGTAGAGCCGGCCGCCGAGAAGGCCGAAGGGCACGGCCCAGACCGCGATGTCGGCCACCGTGCCGGCCCGCCCGCCCCGGGCGATCCAGCGCTTGTTGCCGAGCCAGACGGCAACGAAGACACCGATGATGATGCAGAAGGCATAGCCGCGCAGCGGAACGGGGCCGAGGTAGAGAACCCCGCGCGACGGGCTGGGAATGTAGGCAAGTTCCATGGCAAGGTCGACGCTACCGTGCCGGGCCGGGCCCACGACGGGCAGCCCGGCTACGGGTCCATAACGGGGCGGTGAGAATCACAGCCGTGCGCCTTACCCCCTCTTCCGTTCGTCCGTACTCGCCGCCGCTTGTCACCTCTTTGCGGCGTCCTGCACCATCTGCTTCAGCTTCGCCGGGGTCATCGACTGGTCCTCGTAGATGTTCTTGCCGTTGAGCAGGACCGTGGGCGTGCCCTGGAAACCGCTCTTCTGGAAGGCCTGGTTGGACTTGGCGACCCAGCTGTTGTGCCGGCCGTCCTCCACGCAGGTCCGGAAGACGGGCGTGTCGAGCCCGTCGACCTTGCGGGCCAGCTCCAGCAGCGTGCTGTTCTTCGCGAAGGCGTCGTCGGTCTCCGGCGGCTGGTTCTCGTAGAGCACGTCGTGGTACGGGGTGAACTTGCCGGCGTCCTGGGCGCAGGCCGCGGCGTTGGCCGCGTTGCGGGAGCCCGTGCCGCCCATGTTGCCGTCGATGATCGTGGCCAGGTGGTACTGCACCTTCATCAGGCCGGAGTCGGTCAGCTCGTGGATGGTGGAGCGGTACGCCGTCTCGAAGGCCTGGCAGGCCGGGCAGCGGAAGTCCTCCCAGACCGTGAGTGTGGACGGCGCGTTCTCCTTGCCCACCGGGATGGTCAGGTCGTCCTCGCCGGTCGCCCCGGAGGGCGCCACGACCGGGCTCGCGGAGTCGCTGCCGCTGTCCTTGCCGGAGTTCGCGGCGATCACGCCGATCACCGCCGCCAGGCCGAGCACGCAGACCACGGCGCCGCCCACGATCAAGGCCCGTCGTCGCTTCTCCGCGGCCTTCTGCTTCGCACGCTCCGCGGCCAGCCGTTCACGCGCGGTCCGCTTTCCCTCACGGTTCTTCTCGCTCACACCCCGCAGAACGAACCGGGGAGGCGCAGCGCGCCTCCCCGGCCCCAGGTCCACCCGTACGAGTGACCGACGGTCAGGGTCCGCGCCCAGGCCTGCGGCGCGGGCCCTGCCCGGCGTCACGCCTGTCCGCGCACGCCCTTCGCCAACTCGCCCGCGAGGGTGCGGACGGCGTCGAGGCCGGCCGCGTGGTCGGAGGCGTCCAGCATCCGCTTGACGAAGGCGGACCCGACGATCACGCCGTCGGCGAAGCCGGCGACCTCGGCGGCCTGGGCACCGTCGGAGACGCCGAGGCCGACGCAGACGGGCAGGCCGGTGCCGGTGGCGCGGGTGCGGCCCACCAGGTCCCGGGCCTGTGTGCCGACCGACTCACGGGTGCCGGTGACGCCCATCAGGGAGGCGGCGTAGACGAAGCCGCTGCCCGCCGCGGTGATCTCGGCGAGTCGCTCGTCCCTGCTGCTGGGCGCCACGACGAAGACGGTCGCGAGACCGTGCTTCTCGGCGTGCTCCCGCCACAGGGCGGACTCCTGCACCGGCAGGTCGGGCAGGATGCAGCCGGCTCCGCCGGCCTCGGCCAGCTCGGCGGTGAAACGCTCCACGCCGTAGCGGTCGATGGGGTTCCAGTACGTCATGACGAGGACCGGCTTGCCGGTGGCCGCGTGAGCCTCCGCGACCGTCCGCATGACGTCGGCGATCCGCACGCCGCCGCGCAGGGCGATGTCGTCGGCGGTCTGGATGACGGGCCCGTCGAGGACGGGGTCGCTGTGCGGCAGCCCCACCTCGACGATGTCGGCGCCGCCGTCGAAGACGGCCTTGACGGCCTCGATCCCGCCGTCCACGGTCGGGAAGCCGGCCGGCAGGTAGGCGATGAGCGCGGAACGGCCTTCGGCGCGGGCCGCCGCGATCGTGTCGGTCAGCAGCTGGATGTTCCCGCTCACCGGGCGTCCCCCTCGATCTCCGCGGTGTCGGCGGCGTCGGCCGCGACCTCGGCGTCGGTGTCGTACAGGCCGAAGTAACGGGCGGCGGTGTCCATGTCCTTGTCGCCGCGGCCGGACAGGTTGACGACGATCAGCCCGTCGGGGCCCAGCTCCCGGCCGACCTCCAGGGCGCCGGCCAGCGCGTGGGCGCTCTCGATGGCCGGGATGATGCCCTCGGTCCGCGACAGCAGGCGCAGTGCCTGCATCGCGGCGTCGTCGGTGACCGCGCGGTACTCGCCGCGCCCGGAGTCCTTGAGGTAGGAGTGCTCCGGGCCGATGCCCGGGTAGTCCAGGCCCGCCGAGATCGAGTACGGCTCGGTGATCTGGCCCTCGTCGTCCTGCAGGACGTACGACCGCGAGCCGTGCAGGATGCCGGGCTCGCCCGCGGTGAGGGTGGCCGCGTGCTCACCGGTCTCGATGCCGTGGCCGGCCGGCTCGCAGCCGATGAGCCGCACGCCCTCGTCCGGGATGAAGGCGTGGAAGAGGCCGATCGCGTTGGATCCGCCGCCGACGCAGGCGACGGCCGCGTCGGGCAGGCGTCCGGCGCGCTCCAGGATCTGGCGGCGGGCCTCCACGCCGATCACGCGGTGGAAGTCGCGGACCATGGCCGGGAACGGGTGGGGGCCCGCGACGGTGCCGAAGAGGTAGTGCGTGTGGTCGACGTTGGCGACCCAGTCGCGGAACGCCTCGTTGATGGCGTCCTTCAGGGTGCGGCTGCCCGACTTCACGGAGACGACCTCGGCGCCGAGCATGCGCATGCGGGCCACGTTGAGGGCCTGCCGCCGGGTGTCGACCTCTCCCATGTAGATCGTGCAGTCCAGGCCGAACAGCGCGCAGGCGGTGGCGGTGGCGACGCCGTGCTGGCCGGCGCCGGTCTCCGCGATGACGCGGGTCTTGCCCATGCGCCTGGTCAGCAGGGCCTGGCCGAGCACGTTGTTGATCTTGTGTGAGCCGGTGTGGTTGAGGTCCTCGCGCTTGAGGAACACCCGGGCACCGCCGGCGTGCTCGGCGAAACGGGGCACCTCGGTGAGCGCGCTCGGGCGCCCGGTGTAGTGGACGAGCAGGTCGTCGAGCTCGCGGGCGAACTCGGGGTCGTGCTTGGCCTTGTCGTAGGCGACGGCCACCTCGTCCACGGCGGCCACGAGGGCCTCCGGGATGAACGTGCCGCCGAACGCGCCGAAGTAGCCCTCGGCGCTGGGCACCCGGCCCTCCGGGTCGGGGACGAAGAAGTCGCTGGGCATGCGGAAACCTCACGGTGAGTACGGAAGAGACACCTGTCGCCGTGGGGGCGGGGTACGGCTGCGGCGCCTCGGGCCGCCTGCGGCCCGTCGCGCTCGCGCGGTTCGCCCTCCCCGGGGTCTGTCGCGCACGTCCCGTCGCCGGACGGGATGTTCACGCGGGCAGCCCCTGGGGCGTGTCTCGAATGTCGCGTCGGAACGGACCGCGGAGCCCGGTGCCGTGCATCGCACACCGCGGATCCGCCCCGTACCGGAGTACCGGGCCTACGCGGACGACTCCGGCAACGCGGCGAGGCGGGGTGCCGGGCGTCGCGGGCCCGGCGGGACATTCGACACACGCCCTAGCGGGCGTCCTGCCATCGGCGTCCGTTCACCTGTCCCGGCTCGTCACCGATCACGTACCGCACCCTGCGACCGTGGACCCGTCGCGCGGGCGCACGGCAGCCGCGGGGCCGGCAGCCGCGCGCGAGGCGGGCGTACGGGTCCCGGGTCACCAGGGTGATCGGACGGTTCATCGGCGTTTCCAGCCTACCGGGGATTCAGCCCCGGCCCTGGCGCAGCGCCGGATGCGCGCCCGCCGCCACCAGGTCCGCCACCGCCGCCTTGGGCTCCTTGCCGGTGACGAGGGACTCGCCCACCAGGACGGCGTCGGCGCCGGCGTTGGCGTAGGCGATGAGGTCGTGGGGGCCGCGGACGCCGGACTCGGCGACCTTGACGATGCCGCCGGGGATCTCGGGCGCGATGCGCTCGAACGTCCCGCGGTCGACCTCCAGGGTCTTCAGGTTGCGCGCGTTGACGCCGATCACCTTGGCGCCCGCGTCGACGGCGCGGTCGGCCTCCTCCTCGTCGTGGACCTCGACGAGGGGGGTGAGCCCGATGGACACCGCGCGCTCGATCAGCGACTCCAGGGCCGGCTGGTCCAGCGCCGCCACGATCAGCAGGGCGAGGTCGGCGCCGTAGGCGCGGGCCTCCCACAGCTGGTACGAGGTGACGATGAAGTCCTTGCGCAGCACCGGGATGTCGACCCGGGCCCGCACGGCCTCCAGGTCGGCGAGCGAGCCGCCGAAGCGGCGCTGCTCGGTCAGGACCGAGATGACGGCGGCGCCACCGGCCTCGTAGTCGGCGGCGAGGCCCGCGGGGTCGGCGATCGCGGCCAGTGCGCCCTTGGACGGGCTGGAGCGCTTGACCTCGCAGATCACGCGCACGCCGTCACCGCGCAGCGCGGCCACCCCGTCCTTGGCGGCGGGGGCCTGGGCCGCGCGCTCCTTGAGCTCGTCGAGGCTGACGCGCGCCTGCCGCTCCGCGAGGTCGGCACGGACTCCGTCGATGATCTCGTCGAGCACACTCACGCGAGCGGCCCCCTTCCGGACGGTGGGAAACCCAATGGTCACTGCGATGGTATCCGGAGGAGGGCTCAGTCCCCGCATCCGGTTGACGGCGGTCCCACTGGCTGGACATTCCGCAGGTCATCAGGGGTGGAGCCAGGCGCCGAACGGCAGGTTCCGGACAACGGTGAAGACCAGCACCAACGCCCCCAGCGTCCACAGCTGCACCGGGGTGAGATCGATCCGCATCGGGCGCCCGCGCGCCACGCGGACCACCCAGACGGCCCACAGCACCGCGAAGAGCAGATAGCCGGCGACGGCCGGGGCGTTGTCGTGCAGGGCGGCCGAGAGGTCCCCGTGCACGACGGCGTGGGCGCTGCGCAGCCCGCCGCAGCCAGGGCAGTAGATGCCGGTGGAGCGCAGCAGCGGGCACGCCGGGTAGTGGCCGGGTTCGTTGGGGTCGACCGCGCCCACGTAGGCGAAGGCCGCGGCGACGGCCGCGAGCACGGACAGCGGCGCGGCGAGCCGCCGCAGCGCGGTCCCGGGCACGTGGGCTGCTGTGGTGCTGCTGTCGGCGTTCACGTCTCGCATTCTGCCCCGCACGGGCCGCACACGCGCGCGAGGGGCGGACCGGACGCGTGCGCGCCCGGTCCGCCCCTCGCGGGGGTCGCGGTCAGCTCTGCGGAACGGCCGCCTCGCGGACGGCGGCGCGCTCGGAGGTGACCAGCGGCTGCGCCTTGGGCGCGCCGAGTCCCATGGTCCGCATGATGCCGCCGACCACACCACCGAGGAGGACGACGGCCGTGCCGGCCCAGAAGCCGACCGGTTCGGCCATCACCACGAAGGCGCCCGCGACGCAGAAACCGATGAAGGAGATGATGACACCGGTCCAGGCGGCCGGGGTGTTTCCGTGGCTGGTGCCCGCCATTGCTTGCTCCTCATTGCCGTGTGATTGCCGTGCACGCGTGTCGCGCGTGTCACGCCACATGTCGTACGGGTCCGAGCCCTGCGCTCAGTCCGCTTCCATTCTCCCGCACGCGCGCGGATGCGGTGAGCGGGGGTGGCCGCCGTGCGCCGGGCCGGGCGCCGCCGTCGGTCTCCCGCCCGCTTCGGGACGCGCCGCCGGGGACGCTACGGCCGGCCCGGGGCCGGATCGGTGCCGGTCGGGTCCTCGCCGCGGTCGAGGGCCTTCCACAGCTCCTCGGGCCGCTCCGGGTCGGTGGGCCGGGCGCTGCGGCGTGGACGGGGGGCGCCGCCGCGTTCGTAGCGTCCGGACATGCCGGGCCACTGGCGGCCGTAGCGCAGGGCGAGCAGACCGGCCAGGAGGATGAGCAGGCCGCCCGCGGCGGCGACGTAGGGCCAGGCCGTATGGCTGAGGGCGCCGACGGTGGCCGAGGTGTCGCCGGCCGCCTGGGCGGCCTTGTCGTCGAGGGCGGCGCGGTCGGCGGCACCGATCAGGGCCGCGGCGGCGATGCCGGCCCCGGACAGGGCGAGGAGGGCGGCGACGAGGACACGGCCCGCGCGGCGGACGGCGAAGACGGCGACGAGGGCGGCCAGTCCCACTACGGCGAGCGCCGCGGGGACGCCGGTGACGTCGCTGCCCCTGGCGGTGAGGGGGAAGGCGCCACCGGCCACCGTCGCGGTGCCCTGCGCCCACTGCTGCCGGGTCGCGAGCAGGGCCACGGCCGCGCCGAGGGCGCCGAAGAGGAGGGCCAGGGCGAGGCTGCGGCGGCCGGACCGGCTGGGGGCGGCGGCGTCGGATCGGGGGTGGGGTACGGCAGTCACGTCCTCCACTATCACCCGAACCCCGGGCCGTACGTCACCCGGGGCTCACGTGATCCGCGCCCCATTGCCGCTCGGGACGCCTACCCGCCCAGCCGGTTGGCGGTGTGCACGGCGCGCAGGACGGCCGCCGCCTTGTTGCGGCACTCGGTGTCCTCGGCGACCGGGTCGGAGTCGGCGACGATGCCGGCGCCCGCCTGGACGTACGCGGTGCCGTCGCGCAGCAGGGCCGTGCGGATGGCGATGGCGGTGTCGGAGTCGCCGGCGAAGTCGAGGTAGCCGACGCAGCCGCCGTACAGGCCGCGCCGGGAGGGTTCGAGTTCGTCGATGATCTGCATGGCGCGCGGCTTGGGGGCGCCGGAGAGGGTGCCCGCGGGGAAGCACGCCGTCAGGACGTCGAAGGCGGTGCGGCCCTCGGCCACGGTGCCGGTGACCGTGGAGACGATGTGCATGACGTGCGAGTACCGCTCGACCGACATGAAGTCCACGACCTCGACGGAACCGGGTTCGCAGACCCGGCCCAGGTCGTTGCGGCCGAGGTCGACCAGCATGAGGTGCTCGGCGCGTTCCTTGGGATCGGCCAGGAGTTCCTCGGCGAGGGCGTTGTCCTCCTGCGGGGTCGCGCCGCGCCACCGGGTGCCGGCGATGGGGTGGACCATGGCCCGCCCGTCCTCGACCTTGACCAGGGCCTCGGGCGAGGAGCCGACGACGTCGAACGCCCCGTCCTCCCCGTCCGGGAACCGGAACAGGTACATGTACGGCGAGGGGTTGGTGGTCCGCAGGACCCGGTAGACGTCCAACGCGCTCGCCCGGCACGGTGTTTCGAAGCGCTGCGAGGGGACGACCTGGAAGGCCTCGCCGGCACGGATGCGCTCCTTGACGTCCTCCACGGCCCGCTGGAAGTCGGGGCCGCCCCAGCGGGCGGTGTAGTCGGGCAGCTCGGAGGGCGGCAGGACGGCCGGTGGCTGGGCGACGGGGCGGGACAGGTCGGCCTGCATCGTGTCGAGCCGGGCGACGGCGTCCGCGTACGCCTCGTCGACACCCGTGGCCAGGTCGTTGTGGTTGATCGCGTTGGCGATCAGCAGGACCGAGCCCTCCCAGTGGTCCATGACGGCGAGATCGCTGGTGAGCAGCATGGTCAGCTCGGGCAGCCCGAGGTCGTCGCGCTCGCCGGGGCCGATCTTCTCCAGGCGCCGCACGATGTCGTAGCCCAGGTAGCCGACCATGCCGCCGGTGAACGGCGGCATGCCCTCCTGGTGCGGGGTGTGCAGGGCCTGGAGGGTGGCGCGCAGGGCGGCGAGCGGGTCGCCGTCGGTGGGGACGCCGACGGGCGGGGTGCCGAGCCAGTGCGCCCGGCCGTCGCGCACGGTGAGGGCGGCGGCCGACCGCACGCCGACGAAGGAGTAGCGGGACCAGGAGCGGCCGTTCTCCGCCGACTCCAGCAGGAAGGTGCCGGGGCGCTCGGCGGCGAGCTTGCGGTAGAGCGCCACCGGGGTGTCGCCGTCGGCGAGGAGCTTGCGGGTGACCGGAATGACGCGGCGGTCTACGGCCAGCTTGCGGAACGTCTCTAGGTCCATGGCCGCAGACCTTACTGACCGGAGTCGGTCGTACCCGAATCGCCGCCGTCCCGGTGCAGCACGTCGGCGTCGAAGCAGGTGCGCGCGCCGGTGTGGCAGGCGGCGCCGACCTGGTCGACCCTGACGAGCACGGTGTCGGCGTCGCAGTCGAGGGCGACGGACTTCACCCACTGGTAGTGGCCGGAGGTGTCGCCCTTGACCCAGTACTCCTGCCGGCTGCGGGACCAGTACGTGCACCGGCCGGTGGTCAGGGTGCGGTGCAGCGCCTCGTCGTCCATCCAGCCCAGCATCAGCACCTCCCCGGTGTCGTACTGCTGGGCGATGGCGGGGAGGAGCCCGTCGGTGCTGCGCTTGAGGCGGGCGGCGATCGCCGGATCCAGCCGGCTGGACGGAGGGGGCGTGCTGGTCATGGGGTCATTGTGCCGTGCGGCACCGGTGGGAGGGCCCTGTGTCCACTGGGCGGACCTGCTACGCGGTCGTAGGCTGACTGCATGTCGACCTTCGCCCAGCGTGAACGTCTCCTCTTCGCCGATCTCCTGGAGACCGCGGGTCCAGACGCGCCGACCCTCTGCGAGGGCTGGCTGACCCGCGATCTCGCCGCGCACGTGGTGGTGCGCGAGCGCCGCCCCGATGCCGCCGGCGGCATCCTGATCAAGCAGCTCGCCTCCCGCCTGGACAAGGTGATGCAGGAGTTCGCGGCCAAGCCGTACGAGGAGCTGCTCCAGCTGATCCGCACCGGCCCGCCGCGTTTCTCGCCGTTCCAGCTCAAGCAGATCGACGAGGCGTCGAACACGGTCGAGTTCTACGTCCACACCGAAGACGTGCGCCGGGCCCAACCGGACTGGACGCCCCGCGCGCTCGACCCGGTCTTCCAGGACGCCCTGTGGTCGCGGCTGGAGCGCAGCGCCCGCCTGATGGGCCGCGGCGTCCCGACCGGCCTTGTCCTGCGCCGCCCGGACGGCCAGACCGCGGTCGCCCGCCGCGGCACGCCGGTCGTCACGGTGACCGGCGAGCCGTCGGAGCTGCTGCTGTTCGCCTACGGCCGGCAGAGCGCCGCCAAGGTGGTGCTGGAGGGCGACGAGGACGCCGTCGCCAAGCTGCACGAGGCCAAGGCCCTCGGCATCTGACGCGGGCGCCCCGGGACTCCCCCGCGGGACGCGGTCACCGCACCGGGTGACCCGCCTCCCGCAGCGCCTGCTTCACCTGCCCGATGCGCAGGTCGCCGAAGTGGAACACGGACGCGGCGAGCACCGCGTCCGCGCCCGCCGCGACGGCGGGCGGGAAGTCGGCGAGCCGGCCGGCGCCGCCGGAGGCGATCACGGGGACGGTGACGTGCTTGCGGACGGCCGCGATCATCTCCAGGTCGTAGCCGTCCTTGGTGCCGTCGGCGTCCATCGAGTTCAGCAGGATCTCGCCGGCGCCCAGCTCCGCCGCCCGGTGCGCCCACTCGACGGCGTCGAGGCCGGTGCCGCGCCGGCCTCCGTGGGTGGTCACCTCGAAGGTGCCCTCGGGGGTGCGGCGCGCGTCGACCGACAGCACCAGCACCTGGCGCCCGAACCGCTCGGCGATCTCCCGGATCAGGTCGGGCCGGGCGATCGCGGCCGTGTTGACGCCCACCTTGTCGGCGCCGGCGCGCAGCAGCTTGTCCACGTCCTCGGCGGTGCGGACGCCGCCGCCGACCGTCAGCGGGATGAACACCTGCTCGGCGGTGCGGCGCACCACGTCGTACGTGGTCTCGCGGTTGCCCGACGAGGCGGTGATGTCCAGGAACGTCAGCTCGTCGGCGCCTTCGGCGTCGTACACCTTCGCCATCTCGACGGGGTCGCCCGCGTCGCGCAGGTTCTGGAAGTTGACGCCCTTGACGACCCTGCCGTCGTCCACGTCCAGGCAGGGGATGACTCGGACCGCCAGGGTCATGAATCCACGGCTCCTCTATACGCTTCGAGTTCCACCGAGACCAGGATGCGCGGGTCGACGAAGCCGTCCACGACCAGCACGGTCGCGACCGGCCGGACGGCGTCGAAGAACTCCTTGTGGGCGCGGCCCACCTCGTCGACGTCGCGCTGATGGGACAGATGGATCCTGGTCCTGACCACCGACTCGGGCCCCAGCCCGAGCTCGGCGATCGCGTCCAGCGCGCTGGTGAAGGACACCTTGGCCTGCTCGTACGGGTCGCCCTCGCCGTAGAGCACGTCTCCCTTGAAGGCGGTGGTGCCCGCCACCAGCACGCGATCGCCGGCCGCGACGGCGCGTGCGAATCCGAAAGTCTCTTCCCAGGGAGTTCCGCTCTGCACCCGCCGTACGGCATCGGACGTCATGACGACACAGCCTCCAAGGCTTCTTCCAGGGTGAACGCCTTTGCGTAGAGGGCCTTCCCGACGATGGCGCCCTCGACACCGAGGGGCACCAGCTCGGCGATGGCCCTCAGGTCGTCCAGCGACGACACCCCGCCGGACGCCACGACCGGGCGGTCCGTCGCCGCGCACACGTTCTTCAGCAGCTCCAGGTTGGGGCCCTGGAGCGTGCCGTCCTTGGCGATGTCGGTGACGACGTAGCGGGCGCAGCCCTCCTTGTCGAGGCGCTCCAGCGTCTCGTACAGGTCGCCGCCGTCCCGGGTCCAGCCGCGCCCGCGCAGGGTGGTGCCGCGGACGTCGAGGCCGACCGCGATCTTCTCCCCGTGCTGGGCGATGACCCCGGCGACCCACTCGGGGGACTCCAGGGCGGCCGTGCCGAGGTTGACGCGGGCGCAGCCGGTGGCCAGGGCGGCGGCCAGGGACGCGTCGTCGCGGATGCCGCCGGACAGCTCCACCTTCAGCTGCAGGTCCGCCATGCGCTCGGCGACCTCGGCGATCAGCCGCCGGTTGTCGCCGGTGCCGAAGGCGGCGTCCAGGTCGACCAGGTGCAGCCACTCGGCGCCCGCCCGCTGCCAGGCGAGGGCCGCCTCCGGGGGGGAGCCGTACGAGGTCTCCGTGCCGGACTCGCCGTGGACCAGTCGGACCGCCTGGCCGTCACGGACGTCCACGGCGGGGAGGAGTTCGAGCTTCGAAGCCATCAGAGGGTTCCGATCCAGTTGATCAGCAGCTGCGCTCCGGCGTCGCCGGACTTCTCGGGGTGGAACTGCGTGGCCCACAGGGCCCCGTTCTCCACGGCGGCCACGAAGGGCTCGCCGTGCCTGGCCCAGGTGACCCGGGGAGCGGTCATCAGCGGGTTCTCGGTCTGCAGGGTCCAGTCGTGGACGGCGTAGGAGTGCACGAAGTAGAAGCGGGCGTCGTCGTCCAGGCCGGCGAACAGCTCCGAGCCGGCCGGGGCATCGACGGTGTTCCAGCCCATGTGGGGCACGACGTCGGCCTGGAGCGGCCCGACCACGCCGGGCCACTCGTCCAGGCCCTCGGTCTCCACCCCGTGCTCGATCCCGCGGGCGAAGAGGATCTGCATGCCGACGCAGATGCCCATCACCGGCCGGCCGCCGGCGAGCCGGCGGTCGACGATCCAGTCCCCGCGGGCCTCCCTCAGGCCCTTCATACAGGCGGCGAAGGCGCCCACGCCCGGCACGAGCAGACCGTCGGCGTTCATGGCCGTGTCGAAGTCGCGGGTGATCTCGACCTCGGCGCCGGCGCGGGCGAGGGCGCGCTCGGCGGACCTCACGTTGCCGAAGCCGTAGTCGAAGACGACGACCTTCTTCGGGCTGCTCAATTCCACACCTCCAGCCTCATCACGCCCGCGACGAGGCACATGGCCGCGCCGATGGACAGCAGCACGATCAGGCTCCTGGGCATCTGCTGCTTGACGAAGGAGATGATGCCGCCGACGAGGAAGAGGCCGACGACGATCAGCAGGGTCGACAGTCCGTTCATGGGGTTACAGCGCGCCCTTCGTGGAGGGAAGGATGCCGGCCGCACGCGGGTCGCGTTCGCTGGCGTAGCGCAGGGCCCGGGCCAGCGCCTTGAACTGGCACTCCACGATGTGGTGCGCGTTGCGCCCGTAGGGCACGTGCACGTGCAGCGCGATCTGCGCCTGGGCGACGAAGGACTCCAGGATGTGCCGGGTCATGGTGGTGTCGTACTCGCCGATCATCGGCGCCATGTTCTCGGGCTCGGTGTGCACGAGGTAGGGGCGGCCTGACAGGTCGACGGTGACCTGGGCGAGGGACTCGTCCAGCGGGACCGTGCAGTTGCCGAAGCGGTAGATGCCCACCTTGTCGCCGAGGGCCTGTTTGAAGGCGGCGCCCAGGGCGAGGGCCGTGTCCTCGATGGTGTGGTGGGAGTCGATGTGCAGGTCGCCCTCGGTCTTCACGGTCAGGTCGAACAGACCGTGCCGGCCGAGCTGGTCGAGCATGTGGTCGTAGAACCCGACGCCGGTGGAGATGTCCGTCCGCCCGGTGCCGTCGAGGCCGATCTCGACGAGGACGGACGTCTCCTTGGTCGTCCGCTCGATTCTTCCGAGGCGTCCCTCGCGAGTCATGCGCTGTGCTCCTTCTTCAGTTCACGTACCGCGTCGAGGAACGCGTCGTTCTCCTCCGGGGTGCCGGCGGTGACCCTGAGCCACCCCGGCACGCCGTTGTCCCGGACCAGGACGCCCCGGTCGAGGATCCTCCGCCAGGCCTCGTGGGCGTCGTCGAACCGTCCGAACTGCACGAAGTTGGCGTCGGACGCCGTGACCTCGTAGCCGATCGCTCTCAGTTCGCCGACCAGCCGGTCCCGCTCGGCCTTCAGCTGCTCGACGTAGCCCAGCAGGGTGTCCGTGTGCTCCAGCGCAGCCAGCGCGGTCGCCTGGGTGACGGCCGACAGGTGGTACGGGAGCCGCACGAGCTGGACGGCGTCGACGACGGCCGGATCGGCCGCGAGGTAGCCCAGGCGCAGGCCGGCGGCGCCGAAGGCCTTGGACATGGTGCGGGAGACGACCAGGTGCGGCCGTCCCCGGAGCAGGGGCAGCAGCGAGTCGCCGTGGCTGAACTCGACGTACGCCTCGTCGACGACCACGATCGACGGCTTGGCCGCCTGCGCCGCCTCGTACAGCGCGAGGACCGTCTCCGGCGGGACCGCGTTGCCGGTGGGGTTGTTGGGGGTGGTGATGAAGACGACGTCGGGCCTGTTCTCGGCGATCGCCTTCTCGGCGGCCTCCAGGTCGATGGAGAAGTCCTCGCCCCGGGGGCCGGAGATCCAGCCCGTGCCGGTGCCGCGCGCGATGAGGGCGTGCATCGAGTACGAGGGCTCGAAGCCGATGGCCGTGCGGCCGGGCCCGCCGAAGGTCTGCAGCAGTTGCTGGATGACCTCGTTGGAGCCGTTGGCCGCCCAGACCTCGGCCGTGCCGACCGGGTGGCCGGAGGTGTCCGTCAGGTACCTGGCCAGCCGCGTGCGCAGTTCCACCGCGTCCCGGTCCGGGTAGCGGTTGAGGTGGCGGGCCGCCTCCCGGACGCGTTCGGCGATCCGCTCGACCAGCGGCTCGGGCAGCGGGTAGGGGTTCTCGTTGGTGTTCAGCCGGACGGGGACGTCCAGCTGGGGCGCGCCGTAGGGCGTCTTGCCGCGCAGTTCGTCCCGTACCGGGAGGTCGTCGATCCTCACGTCGCTCACTTGCCCGTCGGCACCTTCCACCCGAACCGCGCCTTGATCGCGGCGCCGTGCGCCGGCAGGTCCTCCGCCTCCGCCAGCGTCACCACGTGGTGGGCGACCTCGGCGAGCGCCTCCCGCGTGTAGTCGACGATGTGGACACCGCGCAGGAAGGACTGGACGGACAGGCCCGAGGAGTGGCAGGCGCAGCCGCCGGTGGGCAGGACGTGGTTGGAGCCGGCGGCGTAGTCGCCCAGCGACACCGGCGCCCACGGCCCGACGAAGATCGCGCCGGCGTTCCTGACCCGGTCGGCGACCTCGGCGGCGTCCGCGGTCTGGATCTCCAGGTGCTCGGCGCCGTAGGCGTCGACCACGCGCAGGCCTTCGTCGACTCCGTCGACCAGGACGACGGCGGACTGCGTTCCCTTCAGGGCGGGGACGATCCGGTCGTCGATGTGTTTGGTCGCCTCGACCTGCGGCTGGAGCTCCCGCTCCACCGCGTCGGCGAGTTCGGCGGAGTCGGTGACGAGGACGGCGGCGGCGAGCGGGTCGTGCTCGGCCTGGCTGATCAGATCGGCGGCGACGTGCACCGGGTCGGCCGTGGCGTCCGCGAGGATCGCGATCTCGGTCGGGCCGGCCTCGGCGTCGATGCCGATCTTGCCGGTGTAGTAGCGCTTGGCGGCGGCGACCCAGATGTTGCCCGGGCCGGTCACCATGGTGGCGGGCGGGCAGGACTCGGTGCCGTGGGCGAACATGGCGACCGCGGTGGCGCCTCCGGCGGCGTACACCTCGTCGACGCCGAGCAGGGCGCACGCGGCGAGGACGGTCGGGTGCGGCAGTCCGCCGAACTCGGCCTGGGCGGGTGAGGCGAGCGCGATCGACTCGACGCCGGCCTCCTGCGCCGGGACGACGTTCATCACCACGGACGACGGGTAGACCGACCGGCCGCCGGGCGCGTACAGGCCGACCCGGTCGACCGGGATCCACTTCTCGGTCACCGTGCCGCCGGGCACGACCTGTGTGGTGTGGGTGGTGCGGCGCTGCTCCCGGTGGACCAGGCGGGCGCGGCGGACGGACTCCTCCAGGGCCGCGCGCACGGCCGGGTCGAGGTCCTCCAGGGCGCGGGCGAGGGCCTCGGCGGGCACCCGCACCCGGTCGAGCCGGACGCCGTCGAACCTCTCGGCGAAGTCGATCAGCGCCGCGTCGCCCCGATGATGCACGGCCTCGCAGATCGGGCGCACCTTCTCCAGGGCGGCCTGAACGTCGAAGTCGGCTCGGGGCAGCAGGTCGCGCAGGGCGGGGCCCTCGGGAAGGGCGTCGCCGCGCAGATCGATTCGGGAGATCACGGTCTCAATTCTCGCAGACCCGAGACGGCGCCCGTTCCGCCGTATCAGTGGCTGATACGCGCGTCGCCGCTCCGGACCGGCCGTGCCCCTGCGCCGCCCGGTACGCGGCCGGACGGCGACGCGGAGAACGGGACCGGACCGGACCGGGAGCCGGGCCGGGCTCCGGGCCGCACCGGGGCGGGGCGCGGACGGGAGGCGGGCAGGGCGCGGTCCGGGCCGGGGGCGGAAGATCTCCTTCACGTCCGGTGTTCGGGACGTCACCCAGCGGGCATGAACGCCTGTACGAAGACGTACCCGGGAGTAGCAGGGGAGGAAGGGACGCACCGTGACCGAGGGGGCCGGCCCGCTCGCCGGGGACCTGCCGGACGACCTGACCGCGGCGGAGGCCGGCATGTGGCAGGCCTTCCGCAACGGCAGCCTGTACGACCTCAGCGCCGGCGACCCGGTCGTGGACGATCCGCACGGCGGGCACCCCTGGGGGCCCGAACGGACGGTGCGGGCGCGCATCGTCGCCTGGCTGCTGCTGGACGGCCCGCCCGCCCTGTCCGGCCGGGTCTCCTCCCTCAAGCTCGCCGGCGTCCAGATCGGGGGCACCCTCGACCTGGCCGGCGGCACGGTCGCGCCGTACGTCGAGATGCGAGGCTGCCGCTTCGAGCGGGAGGTCCGGCTGCCGGAGGCGCACTTCACGACCGTGCGGCTGGTCGACTGCTCGGTGCCGCGCCTGGAGGGCGCCCGGCTGCGCACCGAGGGCGACCTGCATCTGCCGCGCTGCCGCTTCCACAACGGCGTCCGCCTCACCGACGCGCACATCGGCACCGATCTGCTGCTCAACCAGGCGGTCGTGCACCGGGACCGCAGCGGACGCTCGATCTCCGGGGACGGCATGACCGTCGGGCAGGACCTCCAGGCGGAGATGCTGGAGGCCTACGGCGAGCTGAGCCTGCGCAGCGCCACCGTCGGGGTCTCGCTGAGCCTGCGCGGGGCGCGACTGGCCAACCCGCACGCGCGGCTCGCGCTCAACGCCCCCCAGCTGACCGTCGAGCGCACCCTGTACCTGACCCCGGCAGGCGTCGGCGGGCAGGCGCTGAGCGGGACCACACCGGCCCAGGGCACGCGCATCCAGCGGTTCGAGTGCCGGGGCGGGGTGCGGCTGGACGACGGGCGGTTCGGGGACGCGGTCGACCTCGAAGGAGCCCGGTTCGCCCTCACCGACGAGCAGGAGCTGTCGCTGCGCCGGGTGCAGACGCCCGAACTGCGCTTCCTCGGGGACCGGCCGCCGCGCGGCACGATCGTGCTGTCCGGGGCACGCATCGTCAACCTGGTGGACCGGGCGGGCGCCTGGCCCGGTCCCGGCCGCCTGCACATGGGCGGCTTCAGCTACGAGAGTCTGGTGCCCCAGGGCCCGTTCCCGCTGGAGACACGGCTGGGGTGGATCGCCGCGGCGACCGCCGAGTACAACCCCGAGCCGTACGAGCGGCTGGCCGCAGTGCTGCGGGCCGCCGGGGAGGACGAGGACGCGCGCGAGGTGCTGCTCGCCAAGCAGCGGCGCCGCCGTGAGACCCTGCCGCCCGCCGCCAAGCTGTGGGGGTACGCCCAGGACTGGGCGGTCGCCTACGGCTACCGGCCGGGCCGGGCCGCGATCTGGATGGCGGTGCTGTGGGCGGCCGGGACCCTGGCCTTCGCGCACGCCCACCGCCCGCCGGCCCGGGGCGACGGGCCGCCCGAGTGGAACCCTGCGCTGCTCGCCCTCGATCTGCTGCTGCCGGTCATCGACCTCGGCCAGGCCGGCCGGTGGCAGCTCGGCGGCGGCTGGCAGTGGCTGGCGGCGGCGATGGTCCTCCTCGGCTGGATCCTGGCGACGACGGTGGCGGCGGGGGCGACCCGGTCGCTGCAACGCAGCTGAGGCGCCCCCTCACGGGCAGGGCACGGGCGGCCGTTCCTCTGCCTCGGTTCCCCCGTGGGAGGGGGTGTCGGACGTTCCGCCGCACCGCCTCCCGAAGGGGTGCGTGGGGGTGGGCCGGCACCGTCGGAAGGACCACCGGAGGCCGCACGCGGAGGGGACGGCGGACGTGCGCGCTCCGTCGGCCATTAGGCTTTTGCGTCGTGACCACCGTCCGGCTGCCGCTCTTCCCCCTGAACTCGGTGCTGTTCCCGGGTCTTGTGCTTCCTCTGAACGTCTTCGAGGAGCGATATCGCGCCATGATGCGCGCCCTGTTGAAGACCCCTGAGGACGAACCGCGCCGGTTCGCCGTCGTGGCGATCCGGGACGGTCACGAGGTCGCGCCCAGCGAGCCGGGCCTGCCCGATCCGACGGCGGTGCCCGAGCGCGGTCCGGCGGCCGGTTTCGGTCCGGACCCCGTGCGGTCGCTCCACGGTGTCGGGTGCATCGCCGACGCGGCGACGGTCCGGGAGCGGCCCGACGGCACGTTCGAGGTGCTGGCGACGGGGACGACCCGGGTGCGGGTGAAGTCCGTGGACGCCGGGGGCCCGTTCCTGACGGCGGAGCTGGAGCCGCTGGAGGAGGAGGTCGGCGACGGGGCGGGGGCGCTGGCCGAGGGGGTGCTGCGAGCGTTCCGCCAGTACCAGAAGCGGCTGGCGGGGGCGCGCGAGCGGTCGCTGTCGACCGGCGCGGACCTGCCGGACGAGCCGTCGGTGGTGTCGTATCTGGTCGCCGCCGCCATGATGCTGGACACGCCGACCAAGCAGCGGCTCCTGCAGGCCCCGGACACCGCCTCCCGGCTGCGCGACGAGCTGAAGCTCCTGCGCGCCGAGACGGCGATCATCCGCAACCTGCCCTCGCTGCCCGCGTCGGAGCTGACCCGCGGACCGACGAGCCTGAACTGAGGCGCCGCCGAGCCGGGCGGGTACCCGCGGCCGACCCGCCCGCCGTCCCCCTGGGCCGCGTGTCCCGCCCCCGCCGACGTCCGCACGGCGGAGTCCGTGCGAGGGGCGGGCGAAGGCCGTAGGCACGCAGGCCCGTCCCGCCGAAGCCCGTCCGAACCGAGCCCTGGAAACCCGATGGCGAAGAAGTCGAAGAAGCAGCAGTCCGGCGGCACCCCGGCGACGGTGGCGCTCACGGCGGCGGGCGTGACGTACACGGTCCACGCCTACGACCACGATCCGGCCCACCCCTCCTACGGCGAGGAGGCGGCCGAGGCGATGGGCGTCTCGCCCGACCGGGTCTTCAAGACCCTGGTCGCGGACGTCGACGGAACCCTGACGGTGGCGGTGGTGCCGGTGGCCGGCCAGCTCGATCTGAAGGCACTGGCGGCGGCGGTGGGCGGCAAGCGGGCCGCGATGGCCGACCCGGTCCTGGCGGAGCGCACCACGGGCTACGTCCGCGGCGGTATCTCGCCGCTCGGCCAGCGCAAGAGGCTCCCCACGGTCCTGGACGACTCGGCCGCAGTCCACGCCACGATCTGCGTCTCGGCGGGCCGCCGTGGCCTGGAGGTCGAACTGGCCCCCGGGGACCTGACCTCTCTCACCGACGCGACCCTCGCGCCGATCGGCCGCGCCTAGTGCCGCGGCGGGCAACGTTCGCCCGTCGAGGAGCGGCGTCCGGTGCGTGCTCCCGGTGTACCGGCCGGAAGCCCTCGTACCTGGATGTACTCGGGCTTTCGTCCGGTGCAGCGAGAGTGCGTGCCGGGCGTCGCGACGGGGCGAACGTCGCCTGGTGCGGCACTGGGCCCTCCGGCCGCACGGCCGGAACCCCTCGCGCCCCCGCGGCGCCGAAGGTCACCCGGTCGGGCACCGCAGTGGACCGGGTCCGACCTTCTCAGGACGCCGGGCTGTTCGGCAGCGCCCCGAAGGGACCCGGGCAACTGCGCGAGGGGCCACCGCAGCGCCACGGGCGGCCGACGCCACACCCCGGCACGTCCAGCGCAGCGCTCAGGCCGGCGGCAGGCTGTAGGGCGGCTCGGGATCGCGGGGCCCGAACAGCGCGGTCAGCCCCAGGTGGACGAGAAGTGCCGCCAGCGGCCAGGCCAGCAGTGCCCCCTTCGCCGACAGCTTCAGCGGCGCCGAGAAGGTGACCCCCTTGCCCACGGCCTTCGCCTGGGCGAGCACGTCGTCCGCGGGCCCGAGCCAGACGCCGACCCGCCATGCCAGCAGCGCGCCGAGGAGCCCGCCGAGGCCGAGGCCGACCACCAGTGGGACGCCCCCGCGCCGCCGCCAGGCGAACACGGCGAGAGCGCTGACGAGGCCGAAGGCCAGCGCCAGCAGGGTGAACGTGCCGTCCACCCCGATCGCCTGCTCGCCCTCGCTGTCCTTGAGGTAGACGACCCAGCTGCCGTCGGTCTCCGCCCCGACGAGCGGCACGTGGGGCGCCAGCCACCACCACAGCACGCCGAGCAGTGCCCCGGTGACGGCCACCGCCACCGTGACCACGGCGGCCTCCCGCAGTTCGGTCTTCATGCCGGGCCCGTCCTGTCCGTACGCGGCATCGGGCAGCGCGGGATGCCCGAACCCGTACCCACCGGGTGACGGCGGCCAGTGCTTCGGGGATCCCTGCGCGGAGGGTTCGTGCGGCGGCGGCGGAGTCAGCGGTGCGGTCACCCCCACATCGTGCCAGGTACGCCTCGGCGGCGCGTCATCGGACGGCTGCCCGGCGGTACGCCCACGTCGCGACGGCCAGCGAGGCCACCCCGACCCCGGCGCACACGGCCAGGTCGCCGGCCACGAACGCCCAGTCCGGATGCGCGCCGAAGGTGCGGGCGAGTGCCTCCACGCCGTACGTGGACGGCAGCAGGTCCCGTACCAGCCGCACGGCCTCCGGCATCCGGTCGGCCGGCAGGACGCCGAGCAGCAGCGCCGCCGACATGCCCAGCTGGCCCAGGAGGGTGGCCAGTTCGGGCCGCGGGGCCAGCAGGCCGCAGGCCGCGCCAAGCCCCGACAGCGCGGCGCCCGACAGCGGGACCACCGCCGCCAGCACCCACAGGTGGGTCATCGGCAGACCGAACAGCAGGCAGCCGAACACCGCGGTGACGACCGTGCCCGGCACGGTGAACGAGGCGTAGGCCGCGGCCGCGCCCAGCACGACCGAGGCGGGCGGCACGGGCAGCGTGGCGTAGTGGTCGAGCCCGCCGCTGGCGCGCAGCTGGCCGAAGTACTGGGCGAGGAGGTTCAGCGCGACGAAGGCGACGACGAGGACCGCCGACCCCGCGACCACGGACTCGGCCTCGCTGCCGCCGTCCACCACCCCGCGCATCATGACCAGGATGCCGATGGACTGGAACGTCGCCACGAACAGCAGCGGGATCCGCGCCACCCGGGCCCGGGACAGCTGCGCCCGGTAGACGGCAGCCAGCGACGGCCACAGCCGCGCACGCGGCCCGAGCTCGGCCCGGCCCGGGGCCGTCTCGCCCGCGCCCCGGGTCCTGCCCGGCACCACCTCGGCGGGTACGACACTCACGTGGAGCTGCTCCTCTTCGCTACGGCTGTCCCGCCGTCCTCTACGGATCCGGCGCGTGCTGCGCTCATGCCTTCACCAGCCCCTGCCGTGCGGCACCGCCGAGCGACAGGTAGACGTCCTCCAGGCTGGGCGTGGCAAGCGTGAAGTCGTCGAGGGCCGCGAAGGCGGCTCCGCCGGTGACCGTGGCGACCACGGTACGGGCCTCCTCGGGGACCAGCCGGAGCGTCCAGCGGCGCCCGGACTCGGCGGCGCGGTCACGCAGCGCGGCGACCTCCGGCACCTCCAGGGGCGCCCGCTCGCGCCACACCAGCTCCACCCGCACCTCGTCGGCGACCTGCTCCTTGAGGCCGGCGGGCGTGTCGCAGGCGATGATCCGGCCCTGGTCCAGCACGGCGACCCGGTCGAGGACGGTTTCGGCCTCGATGACGTTGTGGGTGACCAGCAGGACGGTCGTGCCGTTCTCGGCACGCCGCCGGTCGACGGCCGACCACACCGCCCGGCGCGCCACCGGGTCCATGCCCGTGGTGGGCTCGTCCAGCACGAGCAGGGGCCTCTCCCCCACCAGGGCGGCGGCGAAGCAGGCCAGCCGCCGCTGCCCGCCGGACAGCTTCTTCAGCGGGCGCCCGGCGATCACGGCGAGGCCGAGTTCGTCGAGCACGGCGTCCCGCTCGGCGCGGGCCCGGCGGACGTCCAGACCGCGGAGCCGGCCGGTGGTCTCGGCGGCGAGGGAGACGGTCAGCTCGTCGAGCGCGGTGGAGTCCTGGCCGAGGTAGGCGAGGATGCGGGCGGCGCGCTCGGGGTGGCGCACGATGTCGTGGCCGAGGATCTCCACGCTGCCGGTGTCGGGCCGCATCAGGCCGGTCAGCTGGCGGACCAGGGTGGACTTGCCGGCCCCGTTCGGCCCGAGCAGGCCGAAGACCTCACCCCTGCGGACGTCCAGCCGTACGTCGTCGGTGGCCCGCACGGCGGGGGTGCCGGGGGCGTTGCGGCGGGCGCGCACCGCCGGGTAGGTCTTGGTCAGTCCGCGCACGGCGCACACGACATCGTCTCTGTCCCCGATGACCGGTGCGGCGCGCGTACTCACAAGGAACGAGCCTACGGGGTCGGGCGCCTCCGCACGCGTCCGGGGCGGGCTGCCGCAGCCGCTCACTCGCCCGCGGGCGCGTGCTCCGCGGCGGTCCGCACATCGATCTCGCGCCAGAATCCGGCCCGGATGGCGTAGCGGTCGTGCTCGTCGATCTGGTCGTCCTTGTGGGTGAGCAGGCCGAAGCGGGCGGCGTAGCGCAGCAGCTCACCGTCGATGCGGTGCGGGACACGCGGGTACATGCCGGACAGCCTCTGCAGCTGGCCCTGGTCGCCGAGGCGGGAGATCCAGCGGCGGGCGAAGACCTGCCCGACCTCGTACGGGTCTCCGCCGACGGTGGTGATGTCCTCCTCCCGGTCCGCCCAGCGCTGCTCGGCGGTGGTCAGCTGGGCGAGCGTCGGCATGGCGGCCACCTCGGGCGGCTCAGCGGCACCGCCGGGCCGGTCGACCCAGCCCTTGTCTGAGGACCAGCGCAGGGTGGCGGTGGCGGGCGGCTGCGCGGGGTGCGCACCGGCCCGCAGCTCGGCGAGGTCCTTGGGGGTGGGGACGCCCTTCGGCGCGGGGAGGCGCTCCTGTGAGCCGTTCTGGGCGGCGGTCGGCGCCGGATGCTGCGGCTCCTCGGCGGGCCGCTCGGGCGCGGTCGCGGGGATCGCGGACTCCGGCAGCGGCGCGGAGAGGATCGCGGCGATCTCGGGGCGGGGCGCGGGCGGCGGAGCGCACACTCCGCCGAGTTCCCTGGCGCGGACGGCCCTGGTGATCCAGGTGCGGTCCAGCACGCGCCGCTCGTCGGCCTCGGCGACCAGGTCCTCGGACTGGTTGTAGTCGCCGTCGGCGGCCTGGACGGCCCACAGGTGGACGGCGACGCCGTGCTCCTTGGCGGCCATCATGCCGGGCAGCAGGTCGCCGTCGCCGGTGACGAGGACGATGTCGGAGCAGGCCCGGTTGCGGGCGAGCTCGGTGAGCTCGGCGTGCATGGCGGCGTCGACGCCCTTCTGGGCCCAGCGGCCGTCGCTGCGGGTCAGGGCACCCAGCCGGACGGTGACCCGGGGCATGACGCGCAGCCGGCGGTGCTCGGGCTGCGGGACGCGGTCGGGGGCGCCGTCGAACCAGTAGATGCGCAGCAGGGGCTGCTGCGTGTCGGACTCTGCGCGTTCACGCAGACCCTGGATGAGGGCGGAATGGTCGACGGTGATGCGGGAGCGCGACGGCTCCCCGGCGAGGAGACTGGCGGCGGCCCCCAGCAGATACCCGGCGTCCACCAGGACGATGCAGCGGTCCACGCGATCCACCCTCTTTCCGGGAGGTTTGCTTCGGGCTTGCTTCGAGTCTGCCCGACCGCGCGGAGGTTAACGGCCGGAACTCGATCTTCGGCGTGGCGTTTCGATTCAGCTGCCGCCGATCACCCCTGTCACACACGGTAATTATCCGACATGCACTCTTTGTCGGCTTGTGTGAATCTGGTCGCGGCCCTGGCCCCGAGTCCCCCGCAGGAGGCAGATCCCCATGGCCAAGAACAAGAACCGTGACCGCAAGCAGCCGCAGTCCACACGTGGGCAGCACGCAGCCGAGCAGGCGGTGATGGAGCCGCCCGCCGAGCACGGCGCCTCCCCGGTGACGCCCGGCGACGTGGCCCGCAAGGGCCGGCAGAAGCGCTTCGGCCACAACTGACATCTGCCTGACGGGCCGTTGCGGCCCAGGCACACACGAGGGGCGCACCCGAACCCGGGTGCGCCCCTCGCGTCCACGATCCAGCCGCTCGCCCTTGTCCGGCTTTCGGCCCGTGGGCGCTGGTCGCGCCCTTCGCACCGGTCGGCGTTCCGGCGCCCCGGCGTTCCGGTCAGCCCGCCAGGCAGGACGGGCCGAGCAGCACCTTCAGGTCGCCGAAGAGGGCCGGGTCCGGCTTGACCCGGTGCCGGTCCAGGCGCAGGACGGTGGTCCGGGTCGGGCCCTGGAGCTTGATCCGGACCTCGCTGTCGCCCTTGTGATGACTGAGGATCTCACCGAGCCGGCTCACCATCGGCGGGGTCACCTTCACCGCCGGGATGGTGAGCACGACGGGCGCGTTGGCGCCCGCGGCCGACAGGTCCGGGACCATCAGCTCCATGGCGACCAGCCGGGGCACGTCCTCGCGCTTGTCGAGGCGGCCCTTGACGAACACGACGGCGTCCTCCACGAGTTGGGTGGAGACCAGCTGGTAGGTCGCGGGGAAGAACATGCACTCGATGGAGCCGGCCAGATCCTCCACCGTGGCGATCGCCCAGGCGTTGCCCTGCTTGGTCATCTTGCGCTGCAGACCGGAGATGATGCCGCCGATGGTCACCACCGCGCCGTCGGCGTGCTCGCCCCCGGTGAGCTGGGCGATGCCCGCGTCGGCCTTGTCGGACAGCACGTGCTCCAGACCGAACAGCGGGTGGTCCGAGACGTACAGGCCGAGCATCTCGCGCTCCTGGGCGAGCAGATAGGTCTTGTCCCACTCCTCCTCGGTGAACTGCACGTCGAGCCCGAAGCCCGGCTCGTCGCCGCTGTCCTCCCCCATGCCGCCGAAGAGGTCGAACTGCCCCTCGGCCTCCTTGCGCTTGACCGCGACCACATTGTCGATCATCGGCTCGTACTGCGCCGTGAGGCCCTTGCGGGTGTGGCCCATGGTGTCGAAGGCGCCGGCCTTGATCAGCGACTCGGTGGTGCGCTTGTTGCAGACCACCGCCTCGACCTTGTCGAGGTAGTCGGGGAAGGAGGCGTACTTGCCCTTGGCCTTGCGGCCCTTGATGATCGCCTCGACGACGTTGGTGCCGACGTTGCGCACGGCGGACAGCCCGAAGAGGATCACGTCGTCGCCCTGGGCGGCGAAGTTCGCCTCGGACTCGTTGACGTTGGGCGGGAGCACCCGGATGCCCATGCGGCGGCACTCGTTGAGGTAGACCGCCGACTTGTCCTTGTCGTCCTTGACGGACGTCAGCAGTGCGGCCATGTACTCGGCCGGATGGTTCGCCTTGAGGTAGGCCGTCCAGTACGACACCAGGCCGTACGCGGCGGAGTGCGCCTTGTTGAAGGCGTAGCCGGCGAAGGGGACCAGTACGTCCCACAGGGCCTGGATCGCCTCGTCGCTGAAGTCGTTCTTGCGGGCGCCGGCCTGGAAGATGACGAAGTTCTTCTCCAGTTCCTCCGGCTTCTTCTTGCCCATCACGCGGCGGAGGATGTCGGCCTCGCCGAGCGAGTAGCCCGCGATGATCTGGGCGGCCTTCTGCACCTGCTCCTGGTAGACGATCAGGCCGTAGGTGACGTCCAGGACCTCCTTGAGCGGGGCCTCCAGCTCGGGGTGGATCGGCGTGATCTCCTGCTGCCCGTTCTTGCGCAGGGCGTAGTTGGTGTGGGAGTTCATGCCCATCGGGCCGGGGCGGTACAGGGCCGAGACGGCGGAGATGTCCTCGAAGTTGTCGGGCTTCATCAGCCGCAGCAGCGAGCGCATGGGGCCGCCGTCGAACTGGAAGACGCCGAGGGTGTCGCCGCGCTGGAGCAGTTCGAAGGTCGTGGGGTCGTCCAGCGGGAGGGCCAGGAGGTCGATGTCGATCCCCTTGTTGGCCTTCACCATCTTGACGGCGTCGTCCATGATCGTGAGGTTGCGCAGGCCCAGGAAGTCCATCTTCAGCAGGCCGAGCGACTCACAGCTCGGGTAGTCCCACTGGGTGATGGTCACTCCGTCGGTGTGCCTGACCCAGACCGGGACGTGCTCGGTGATGGTCTCGCTGGACATGATCACGCCGGCGGCGTGCACGCCCATCTGCCGCACCAGGCCCTCCACACCGCGCGCGGTGTCGATGACCTTCTTCACGTCCGGCTCGTTCTCGTACATCCCCCGGACCTCGCCCGCCTCCGAGTAGCGGGGATGCTCGGGGTCGGTGATGCCGGACAGCGGGATGCCCTTGCCGAGGACGTCGGCGGGCATGGCCTTGGTGATGCGGTCGCCCATCGCGTACGGATAGCCCAGGACGCGGGCGGAGTCCTTGATGGCGTTCTTGGCCTTGATCGTGCCGTAGGTGCCGATCATGGCGACCTTGTCCGCGCCGTACTTCTCCGTCACGTACCGGATCACCTCGACGCGCCGGCGCTCGTCGAAGTCGATGTCGACATCGGGCATCGAGATGCGCTCGGGGTTGAGGAACCGCTCGAAGATCAGGCCGTGCGGGATGGGGTCGAGGTCGGTGATGCCCATGGCGTAGGCGACGATCGAGCCCGCCGCGGAGCCTCGGCCGGGGCCGACGGCGATGCCCTGCTTCTTGGCCCACATGATGAAGTCGGCGACCACGAGGAAGTAACCGGGGAAGCCCATCGAGATGATGACGTCCATCTCGTACTCGGCCTGCTTCTGGCGGTCCTCGGGGACGCCGCCCGGGAAGCGGCGCTCCATGCCGCGGCGGACCTCCTCCTGGAACCAGGTGACCTCGGTGTAGCCCTCCGGGATGTCGAACTTCGGCATCAGGTCGCGCTTCTCGAACATGCCGGTCGTGTCGACCATCTCGGCCACGAGGAGCGTGTTGGCGCAGCCCTCCTGCCAGGCGTCCGAGGAGTCCACGGCGTACATCTCGTCCGTGGACTTCAGGTAGTACCCGGTGCCGTCGAACTTGAAGCGGTCGGGGTCGGAGAGGTTCTTGCCGGTCTGGATGCACAGCAGGGCGTCGTGGGCGGTCGCCTCGTGCGCGTAGGTGTAGTGGGAGTCGTTGGTGACCAGGGGGGGGATGCCGAGCTTCTTGCCGATCTCCAGCAGGCCGTCGCGGACCCGGCGCTCGATCTCGATGCCGTGGTCCATCAGCTCCAGGAAGTAGCGGTCCTTGCCGAAGATGTCCTGGTAGTCGGCTGCGGCTTTGAGGGCCTCGTCGTACTGGCCGAGCCGCAGCCGGGTCTGGAGCTCACCCGAGGGGCAGCCGGTGGAGGCCACGATGCCCTCGGACCACTGGGAGATCGTCTCCTTGTCCATCCGGGGCCACTTCTGCAGCCAGCCCTCGGCGTAGGCGTCCGAGGAGAGGCGGAAGATGTTGTGCAGGCCCGTCTTGTTCACGGCCCACATCGTCTTGTGGGTGTAACCACCGGAACCGGAGACGTCGTCCCGCTTCTGGTGCGGCTGCCCCCACTGGATCTTTCGCTTGTTGCGCCGGGACTCGGGGGCGACGTAGGCCTCGATCCCGATGATCGGGGTGACTCCGGCCTTCTTCGCGGTGTGGAAGAAGTCGTACGCGCCGTGCAGGTTGCCGTGGTCGGACATGGCGATGTGCGTCATGCCCATCTCGTTGCAGGCGTTGAACATGTCCTTCAGCCGCGCGGCACCGTCCAGCAGCGAGTACTGGGTGTGGACGTGCAAGTGCGTGAACGGCGGCTTTGACACGGTGAGTCCTCCAGGGGAAACACTCGGCGACGGGAAGGCGGACAGTTCCGGGGTCAGCGTCGAAGTCTATGCCTCGGGACTGACACCGGACGGGCACTCACGCGTACCGTCGTGCGTTGGAGACGGCAGAGAGGCCGTCGTACACGGATCGCACCACCTGCACCAGGAGGCACCCCGGGATGTCGCTTCCCCAGCTCAACGGCGAGCAGCGCGGCGAGGAGATCCTCGCCGTCTTCGACACCGCCTTCGGCGAGCTCCTGGCCGCCGACCCGGCCGCGTTCCGGGTGAAGTTCCGCAAGATGGCGGCCTCGGCCTTCGCGTTCTACCGGGGTACGGCGTGCCTCTTCTACCACGACGTCGAGGCGGGGTCCGCCGCGCGCGGCGAGAGCGGGACGAGCCGCGGGCCGTACCTGGACGAGCGCACCTGCCGGGTGTGGATCCACGGAGACCTGCACGCCGAGAACTTCGGCACGTACATGGACTCCAACGGCCGCCTGGTCTTCAACGTCAACGACTTCGACGAGGCCTACGTCGGCCCCTTCACCTGGGACCTGAAGCGCTTCGCCGCCTCGCTGGCCCTGATCGGGTACGCCAAGGCCCTCAGCGACGACCAGATCACCGAGCTGGTGCGCGTCTACGCGGGCGCGTACCGCGAGCGGATCCACGCGCTGGCCACCGGGGCCAAGAGCGACGAAGTGCCGCCCTTCACCCTGGACACCGCCCAGGGCCCCCTGCTGGACGCGCTGCGGGACGCCCGCTCGCTGACCCGCTTCGGGCTGCTGGACTCGATGACCGAGATCCGGGACTTCGAGCGCCGCTTCGCGCCGGGCGGCGGCTCCGTGGAGCTGGACGCGGCCACCCGCTACAAGGTGCTCGACGCCTTCGACGGCTACCTGGAGACCCTGCCGGAGGCGTCCCTGGCACGCCCCGACTCCTACCGCGTGAAGGACGTCGTCGGCCGCCGCGGCGTCGGCATCGGGTCCGCCGGGCTGCCCTCGTACAACATCCTGCTGGAGGGCAACAGCGACGCCCTGGAGAACGACGTCGTGATCTACATCAAGCAGGCCCAGACCCCGGCCGTCTCCCGGCACATCACCGACCGGGCGATCCGTGACTACTTCCTGCACGAGGGCCACCGCACGGTCATCTCCCAGCGCGCCCTGCAGGCGCACGCCGACCCGTGGCTGGGCTGGACCGAGCTGGACGGCGCGGGCCAGCTGGTCGCCGAGGTCTCCCCTTACGCGGTGGACCTGGGCTGGGACGACATCGACGACCTGGAGGAGATCGCCCAGGTCGTCGCCGACCTGGGCCGGGCCACGGCGACGATGCACGCCGCCGCGGACGACACCTCGGGCGAGTCGCTGGTGCCCTTCTCCACCGAGCGGGCCATCGACGCCGCCATAGCGGCCGACGAGGAGGGCTTCGCTCCCGTGCTGGTGGACTTCGCACACGCCTACGGCGCCCGCGCACGTGCCGACCACCAGATCTTCGTGGACCTCTTCCGCAACGGACGGATCCCGGGTCTGTGACGTCCGGCAGCCTCACAGGGACCCTTTAGGGGTCCCTTACGGCGGCGCATGACACACTCTCCCTCGCTATGGACATATCCGGGACCCCTCTCAGGGCACTGCGCGCGGCGCTCTTCACGGCATTGGTCGTGACGCTGAGCACCGCGTCGCACGTGCTGCTGTCCCGGTCCCCGCTGCCGGCGAACACGGTGGCCGCCGTCGCGGCAGCCGTGTTCGCGCTGGCGTACGCGATGGCGGGCCGCGAACGCGGCTTCGGGCGGATCGCCGCCCTGCTGATCCCGCTGGAGCTGGCAGCCGACACGATCTTCACCACTGGCCAGCACGTCTGCTACGGCGCCGCGGGCGGCCCGCTCGCGGGCCCTCTGCGCTCGGTCGGCTGGGACGTCCTGTGCGGTGACGGCACCCGGGTGGGCACCCCGCTGGCCCAGCTCACCGGTGCGGACACCGACCGGGCGACCGTCTTCTTCAGCCACGCCGACCCGGTGGCGGCCTGGCTGCTCCTGGGCGCCCACGTCGCGGTCGGCCTGATCGCGGCGGCCTGGCTCCGCAAGGGTGAGCGGGCCCTGGCCCAACTGCTCCGGACCGCGGCCGCGACGACGTTCCGCCCGCTGCTGTTCGCGGTGGCCGCGGTGACGGTCCGCCCGGCCCGCACGCTCTCCGCGCGTCTGCCCCGCTCCGCGCACCGGCCGCGCACGCCCCGCACCCGGCACCTGGCCCACACCCAGGCACGCCGAGGGCCACCGGCACCACTCCCGGCCTGAGGCCCGGCACGCGTCCCCGCATGCCCGCGGCCAGGGCGAGGGCGGGATCCGGCGACGGCCCCCTGTGGTCACGGGCATCCGCCGACCACCCGGAGCCGGAGACACGGTCACCGTCCCGCGCCCGCGTGACACATCGAAACCGACGACGCACCCGTGCAGACACCTGCACGACCCCCAGGGAGAACACACCACCATGAGCAAGCGGAACAGTCAGGCGGCGAAGACGGCTGCGCGCGAGCGCCTGCGCGCAGAGCGCGAGCGCGAGGCCAAGCGGGCCAAGGTCAAGCGGCAGGTCGTCGTCGCCCTCTCGGTCGCGGGCGTGCTGGCCGCGGCGGGCGGCATCGGCTACGCCGTCGTCCAGGCCAACAAGCCCGGCCACTGGGATGCCGTGAAGGGGGACAAGGTCGTCGTCCCGGCGAACACGACGGGCACCGACGGCACGACCGTGGTCATCGGCAAGGACAGCGCGAAGAAGACCCTCAAGATCTACGAGGACCCGCGCTGCCCGATCTGCGCCTCGTTCGAGCAGGCCGTCGGCAGCACCGTCGAGAAGGACGTCGAGGCCGGCAAGTACAAGATCCAGTTCGTCAGTGGCACGTTCATCGACGGCGACCGCCTCAGCAAGGGAGACATAGGCTCCCGGGGCGAGGGCTCCAAGAACGCCGTGAGCGCCCTCGGCGCCGCGCTGAACGTCAGCCCGGAGGCGTTCCTGAAGTACAAGTCGGCCCTGTACTCGGAGAAGTGGCACCCCGAGGAGACCGACGACAAGTTCAAGAGCGACGACTACCTGATCAAGGTCGCCGACACGGTCGACGAGCTCAAGAACAACACCACGTTCCAGACGGCCGTGAAGAACGGCACGTACGACGCCTGGGCGCTGGCCATGTCGAAGGCCTTCGACACCAACAAGGACGACGTGACCGGCACCCCGAGCTTCGTCATGGACGGCAAGAAGCTGGTCACCGAGGCCGGCAACCAGCCCATGACGGTCGACGAGTTCAACACGGTGGTCGACGCGGCGCTGAAGGGCTAGCAGTCCGGCACAGGGTGTGGTCACCGGCGCGTTCGCCGGCCACACCCCGTCCTGAAATGATCTTGCACCCTCTCGATCAAGCGGCATATACATGACATGCAACTGACCATTGCATGATCGAGGGGGAACCGTGACGTTCGGAGCGAAGGCACTGGGCGGCGCACTCGCCGCAGGCGCGGCGGCCGTCATCCTCGCCGCCGGACCCGCTGCGGCGGGTACGGACGTCTACGTCGACACGACCGATCCGTGGAACTCCGCCGCGGCCGGTTTCCACGCATACGGCGAGATCTTCACCGTCTGCGACAACCGGGCGGACGGCATGCGGGCCAGCGGCCACATCGGGTGGCTCGACTCCAAGGCTTCGCACTGGGTGCCGCTCGAGGACGCCAACGGGGCGAACAACTCCTGCGCGCGGCTCGACCTGGAGATCCCGGAGGGCAAGACCGTGACCGTGGAGATCTGCGTGAAGGACGGAGCCAAGGGCACGCCGAAGTACTGCGCGATCAAGCGGGGCGTGGCGTAGCCCTCCCGCTCCCGCCGGAGGGCTCGGCGTACGCCGGACCACTGGAGCAAGAAGAGTGGGCGAACTTTCAACGGTTCGCCCACTCTCGTTCGTACCGATCAGTAACCTGATCGGTCGTGACCAGTCGATACAGAGCCTCACAAGGCATCAACTCGCATGCTCCGCGCCGCCGTACGGTCGTCAAGGCCGCGGCGGCCACTGCCGCTCTCGCCGCTCCGCTCGCCGCGGCGCTGCCCGCCCGGGCAGCGGAGAGCGGGCCGGCGTTCCTGCACGGCGTCGCCTCCGGCGACCCGCTGCCCGACGGCATCCTGCTGTGGACCCGGGTGACTCCGACGCCGGAGGCGACCCCCGGCTCGGGTGCCGGCCCGGACACCGAGGTCGAGTGGGCCGTCGCCCGGGACCGGGCCATGACGCACATCGTCGCCCAGGGCTCCGTCACCGCGACCGCCGCCTCCGACCACACCGTCAAGGCGGACGTGCGCGGCCTCGCGCCGGCCACCGACTACTGGTTCCGCTTCTCTGCCGGCGGGACCGACTCCCCGGTGGCGCGCACCCGCACCGCGCCGGCGGCGGACGCCTCGGTGGCCAACCTGCGCTTCGGCGTGGTCTCCTGCGCCAACTGGGAGGCCGGCTACTTCGCGCCGTACCGCCATCTCGCCGCCCGCGGCGACCTGGACGCCTGGCTGCACCTCGGCGACTACATCTACGAGTACGCGTCGGGCGACTACGCGGCCGGCAAGACCGTCGTACGCCGGCACGCCCCCGCACACGAGATCCTCACCCTGGCCGACTACCGGATCCGGCACGGCACGTACAAGACCGACGCCGACCTGCAGGCGCTGCACGCCACGGCGCCGGTCGTGGCGATCTGGGACGACCACGAGTTCGCCGACAACGCCTGGTCCGGCGGCGCGGTCAACCACACCGAGGGCGCCGAGGGCGCCTGGACCGCCCGTCAGGCCGCCGCCAAGCAGGCCTACTTCGAGTGGATGCCGGTGCGCCCGGCGATCGCGGGCACGACCTACCGCCGGCTGCGGTTCGGCAGGCTCGCCGACCTCTCTCTGCTGGACCTGCGCTCCTTCCGCTCCCAGCAGGCCGCCACCGGCAGCGGTTCGGTCGACGACCCGGACCGGACGATCACCGGGCGGGCCCAGCTCGACTGGCTGAAGGCCGGACTGGCGGCGTCGGACACCACCTGGCGGCTGGTCGGCAACTCCGTGATGATCTCCCCCTTCGCGATCGGCTCACTCTCCGCCGACCTGTTCAGGCCGCTCGCCGAGCTGCTCGGGCTGCCCAAGGAGGGCATCGCGCTCAACACCGACCAGTGGGACGGCTACACCGACGACCGCCGCGAACTGCTGGCGCACCTGCGTTCCCACGCCATCCGCAACACCGTGTTCCTCACCGGCGACATCCACATGTCCTGGGCGAACGACGTGCCGGTGGACGCCGGGACGTACCCGCTGTCGCCCTCGGCGGCCACGGAGTTCGTGATCACCTCGATGACCTCCGACAACCTCAACGACTACGTGAACGCCCACGAGGGCACCATCTCGGCGCTCCTCTCGCCGCTGATACGGGCCGCGAACCGGCACGTCCACTGGGTCGACACCGACCGGCACGGCTACGGCGTCCTCGACATCACGACCGACCGGGCGCAGATGGACTACTACACCGTCTCCGACCGCACGGACCCGCGCGCCACGTCGTCCTGGGAGCGCTCGTACCGGACCCGCAGCGGCACGCAGAAGATGGAGCGGACCTGGCGGCCCGTGTGACGCCTGTGAAAGCAAGTTCATTCTCGGCCGATGAGCGCGCCATCCGGCTCTGTTAACCGGAGATCACGCAGCCGGCGGCGGGTGGTGGGGCCCGCATCCCGAATGCGGACACACCACCCGCTCGTGCCGCCGCGCGCGTTACGGCGGGATCTCGCCCTCCGGTAGGCCGGGCCGTTCCGCTCCCCGATCACCCCTGTTTGCCAGGAATTCGAATGGGCCAGATCGCCCCTCTTCCCGACTAGGCATGTACACGTAATTTTTTGGGGCGGCGGCCAGGAAGACCCCTGCGCCGCTCTCCCCACCGCCTCCACCAGGAGTCAGCATGCGTGCGCTTGCCCGGATATCTCCCCCGATGCGCAGACGCCTCCTCGGCACCGCCGTCGTGGCCGGAACTCTGATGCTCACCCCGCTGTCGGCGCCCGTGGGCGCCGCCGCGGCCGGCGCAGCCGACACCACCTGCGGGAGCGGCGCCCCCACCGCCGCCCGCGAGATGCGCCCCGCCCCCGGCGGGCACATCGCCGAGCCCAACGAGGTCAGCGAAGCCCGCGCCCAGGCGATGGACGCAGACCTGCACAAGAAGGTCGACAGCCTGCGCGCCGACGGCCGGAGCATCGCCGCGCTGGCGGCCTCGACCAGCATCCCGGTCTACTTCCACGTCATCCACGACGGTTCGAAGGGCCGGCTCGGCTCCTCCGACATCGACGCCCAGATGAACGTGCTGAACGCCGCCTACGCCGGCCAGGGCAGCGGCAACAACGACTCCGGCTTCCGGTTCACACTGGCCGGGACCGACTACACGGACAACGCGTCCTGGTACAACGTCGGTTACGGCTCGCAGGAGGAGAAGGCGATGAAGACCGCCCTGCGCAGGGGCGGCGCCGACGCACTCAACGTCTACACCGCCGACCTCGGCGACGGCCTGCTCGGCTGGGCCACCTTCCCCAGCTCCTACAGGTCCAGCCCCTCCATGGACGGCGTCGTCGTCCTGGACGCCTCGCTGCCCGGCGGATCGGCCACCCACTACGACGAGGGCGACACCGCCACGCACGAGGTCGGCCACTGGATGGGCCTCTACCACACCTTCCAGGGCAGCTGCAACGGCAAGGGCGACTACGTCGACGACACCCCGGCCGAGAAGAGCGCCGCGTACCAGTGCCCCGAGGGCCGCGACTCCTGCACCCGCACGTCCGGCACCGACCCGATCCACAACTTCATGGACTACACGTACGACTCCTGCATGTACCAGTTCACCGCTGGTCAGGTGACGCGCATGCAGCAGAGCTGGGCGGCCTACCGGGCGGCCGGCTGACGCTACCCGAGCGAGCCGAGGAAGCCGAGCGCCACCCGCCAGGTGGCCTCGGCGGCCTCCGCGTCGTGGTCGGGCAGGTCGGGGTCGGTGTAGAGGTGGCCGGCCCCGGCGTAGCGGTAGACCTCCACATCGGCGCCCGCACGGCCCATCTGCAGATACCAGGCGCTCAGCCAGTCGTCCGTCTCGAACGGGTCCGGCTCGGCCACGTGCAGCTGCACCGGCAGCTCGTCCACCCGCGTATCCGGCGCGAGGTCCGACGTGCCGTGCAGGAGCAGCAGGCCACGCGCCCGCTCGTCGCCGAGGCCGAGCGTCTGCGCGATCGAGGCACCGAGCGAGAACCCGGCGTACACCAGCCCCCGCTCCGAGTAGGGAGCGGCGGCCAGCACGGCGCGCTTGAGCAGCTCGTCCTTGCCGACCTCCGCCCTGTACGCCGAGCCCTCCTCGACCGAGTCGAACGTCCGCCCCTCGAACAGGTCCGGCGTCCACACCTCGTGCCCGGCCTCCCGCAGCCGGTCGGCGGCGGCGCGCACCGCGGGGCGCAGGCCGTAGGTCGAGTGAAAGAGCATGATGTTCATGAGCCCATGGTGCCAGCCGGAACCGGCGGCGCCCGCGGCACCGCCCGACGGGGGCCCATGTTCGCGACCTGCCGGATGCGGTTACGTTCTCAGGCATGGAGAACGTACTCCGCCCGTTGATCGTGATCGGCGGCTCGGTCTTCCTCACCCTGGCCATCGGCTGGGCCACCGACCGGCTGCTGCAGAAGGCCGACCGCCGGCACGGCGAGACCCCGTTGTGGGGGCTGCTGCGCCGCGGACGCATCCCCTACCAGCTGGTGCTGTGCGCGGCCGTGCTCAGAGGGTCCTACGACCAGGCGCGACTGCTCCCCGAGCACCGGGCGGGTGTCGGGCAGATCCTGACCCTGGTGCTGATCGGAGCGACGGCCTGGCTGGTGATCCGGATCGCCTCCGCCGTCGTCGAGACGTCGTACAGCCGGTACGCCACTGCCCACCGGGACCGCGACCCGGCCCGGGTCCGGCGGGTGCGCACTCAGGTGACGCTGATCATGCGGGTGGTGTCGGCCACCGTCGGCGTCCTCGCGATCGCCTCGATGCTGCTGACCTTCCCCGAGATGCGGGCGGCCGGCGCCTCCCTGCTCGCCTCGGCCGGCATCGTCGGCATCGTCGCCGGCGTGGCCGCCCAGTCCACCCTGGGCAACCTGTTCGCCGGGCTGCAGATCGCCTTCGGCGACATGGTGCGCATCGGGGACACCGTGGTGGTGGACGGCGAGTGGGGCACCGTCGAGGAGATCACGCTGACCTTCCTGACCGTGCGGACCTGGGACGAACGCCGGATCACCATGCCGGTGTCGTACTTCACGTCCAAGCCGTTCGAGAACTGGTCGCGCGGCACCCCGCAGATGACCGGCACGGTCTTCTGGCACCTCGACCACTCGGCCCCGATCGAGGAGATGCGCGACAGGCTCCGCGACATCCTGCGCGAGTGCCCGGCCTGGGACGGCCGCAACTACGGGGTCGCGGTCACCGACTCCACGCCGAACACCCTTCAGGTCCGGGCCCTGATGACCGCGAAGGACGCCGACGACATCTGGACGGTGCGGGTCACCGTGCGCGAGCAGATGATCCGCTGGCTGTCGGAGAAGCACCCGTACGCGCTGCCCCGGGTCAACACCGCGGACGCCGTACTGCCGCCCGGCGCGCCCACCGGCCCGCCGACCGTCCACAAGCCCCGGGACGGCGTGGTGCGCCGCGCCCACGAGACGCCGCGCACCGGCCGGGGGTAGTGCCCGGCCCGGTCAGTGGCCGCGCTCGGCGCCGCCGTTGACCTGGATGATCTGGGAGGTGATGTGCCCGGCTCCCGGAGAGGCCAGCCAGTGCAGGGTGGCGGCCACGTCCCCGGGCGTGCCCGCCCGGCCGGTCGAGGTCTCGGCGATGCGCTGCGCACGCCGCTCCTCGGTCATGCCCCCGCCGAAGAACCCGGTGTCCTCGACGTACCCCGGCGCGACCACGTTGACGGTGACGCCGCGCGGTCCCAGCTGCCGGGCCAGATGGTGGGTGTACGGGTGCAGTGCGGCCTTGGCCGCGGCGTACGCCCCGCTGCCGGACCCCCGGTAGGCGGCGATGGAGCCGATGAACAGCACGCGCCCGCCGGGCTCGGCGAGCCGGTCCTTCAGCGCCTCGGTGAGCAGTACCGCGGTGAGGGTGTTGAGGCGGAAGTTGAGGGTCCAGTCGTAGGCGACCGTGTCGAGCGGGTCGTCGCTGTCGCTCGGCGGCTCCAGATAGCCTGCACCCCCCGCGCTGTGGATCAGGACGTCCACCGCGCCGAACTCCTCCGCGACGAGCCGGGCCGCCCCGCGCACCCCGGCGGGGTCGCTGAGGTCCGCGGCGTGCGTGAGGGCCCCGGGCACCCCGGCCCTCTCCAGCACCTCGGCGCGGCGGCCGAGCAGCAGCACCCGGTCCCCGTCCGCGGCGAAGGCCTGCGCCGCCGCAAGCCCGATTCCGGTACCACCGCCACTGATCACCACATTGCGAGCCATGATCCGATCCTACGAGCGTCCGGTGCCGCCGGGGTCGTGTCAGCGCAGGCTCCGCACGTCCAGATGGCGCAGGACCCGGTCCACCACCTCCGGGTCCGTCCCCGGCTCGCTGCGGGCCGCCAGCACCTCGTGGCGGGCGGCGCTGAGCATCTCGCCCTGGATCCGCCGCACCCGCTTGAGCCGGCGCACCCGCTGCTCGTGGGCTTCCCGCCGCTCCTCCTCCCCCAGGTCGGGACTGATCCGCACCCCGATCTCGAAGGCTCTGCGCAGCATCTGCTCGGACAGCTCCTCCGGCAGTTCCTCGACCTGCTCGATCTCCCGCAGCCGCCGCTTGGCCGCCTTCGCCGCGCGGACGGCCAGCTGCTTCTCGAACGCCTTCTCCCGGGCGCTGTCGGACTGCACGCCGAGCAGGCGGACCAGCGTCGGGAGGGTCAGTCCCTGCACCACCAGCGTCGCCATGATCACGCCGAAGGCGATGAACACGATCTCGTCGCGGTCGGGGAACGGCGCGCCGCCGTCCACGCCGAGCGGGACGGCCAGGGCCAGCGCCACGGAGGCCACACCCCGCATCCCGGACCACCACATGATCACGGTCTCCCGCCAGCTCATCGGGATCTCCTCGTCGTAGTCCCGGCGGGCGTGCAGCCGCTTGGTCAGCCATGTCGCCGGCAGCAGCCACACCAGCCGTACGGCGATCACGACGCCGACGACCGTGCCGGCCCAGCCGAGCATGTCGGCCCACCGCCCCTGCGCCGTACGGATCGCGTTGTGCAGTTCCAGGCCGATCAGCCCGAAGGCGACCCCGGTGACGAGGGTGTCGACGACGTCCCAGAACGTGTGCCCGGCGAACCGCGCCATGACGTCGTCGGCGTCGGTGGCGTACTCGGCCAGGAACAGCGCGGTCACCAGCACCGCGAGCACGCCGGAGCCGTGCATCTCCTCGCTGAGCAGATAGGAGGCGTACGGCACCAGCAGGGTCAGGCCGATCTGCAGGGTGGGTTCCCCGAGCAGGCCGAGCAGTCTGTTCGCGCCCCAGCCGAGTGCGAGCCCGACGCCCAGCGCGACCACCGCGGACAGCACCAGGTCCAGGCCCGCACCCCAGGGCGAGAAGGTGCCGCTGACGACGGCCGCGACCGCCACGTTGTACAGGACGATGGCCGTGACGTCGTTGAAGAGGCCCTCGCCCTCCAGGATGGAGACCAGTCGGCGCGGCAGCCCGAGTTGCCCGGCTACCGCCGTCGCCGCGACCGGGTCGGGCGGTGCGACCAGCGCCCCGAGAACGACGGCGGCGCCGATGCTCAACCCGGGCACGATCGTGTGCGCGACCGCGGCCACGCATGCGGTGGTGACCAGCACCAGCGCGACCGCCAGCAGCAGGATCGGCCGGACGTTGGACGCGAACTGCCGCCAGGAGGTGCGCCGCACCGCCGCGTAGAGCAGCGGGGGCAGCAGCAGCGGCAGGATCAGGTCCGGGGGGACGGCGACGTTCGGCACGAACTCCAGCACGGCGAGCACGATGCCGAGCAGCGTCATCAGCACCGGCGCGGGCAACCGCAGCCGGTCCCCGACCGGTACGCTCACCACGGCCCCGAGCAGCAGCACGAACAGCAGGGCCAGCTGGTCCACGGGTCAGCGCTCCGGAGGGGTCGACGGTCCGACGGCAGACCTCCAGCCTGCCACGGCCCCCCTCCCACCAGCGCTTTCTGACGCCGTCGGCTACAGCACGCGACGCATCGCCCGGTGCGCGATGCCCGCCTCCTGGTACTCCGGGCCGTAGGGGACGTAGCCGAGCCGCTCGTAGAAGCCCAGGGCGTGCGTCTGCGCGTGCAGGTCCACCGCGGTCAGACCGAGGGCGCGCGCCGCGTCCTCGACGGCCCGCACCAGGGCCGCGCCGACCCCCAGGCCGCGCGCCTCGCGGGCCACGGCGAGCCGGCCGAGGGAGCCCACGGACGCGTCGCCGGTGCCCTGGGCGAGGGCCGCCGCGCCGTGCAGCAGCCGGCCGGTGCCGAGCGGCACCCCGTCCTCCCGGACGGCCAGCACATGGACCGCACCGGGGTCGTGCGCGTCGTACTCGATGTCCTCCGGCACGCCCTGCTCGCCGACGAAGACCTCCTTGCGCAGGGCGAAGCAGGCCTCGCGGTCGGCGGGGTCCTCGGCGACACGCACCGCGCAGAGGGACGCGCTCATCCGTAGGTCTCCTCGCGGACCTGGTCCAGCGCCTGCTGGAGGTCGTCGGGGTAGTCGCTGGCGAACTCCACCCACCGGCCGTCCCCCGGGTGTTCGAAGCCCAGGCGCACGGCGTGCAGCCACTGGCGGGACAGGCGCAGTCGCCTGGCGAGGGTCGGGTCGGCGCCGTAGGTGAGGTCGCCGACGCAGGGGTGGCGGTGGGCGGCCATGTGGACGCGGATCTGGTGGGTGCGGCCGGTCTCCAGCTTCACGTCGAGCAGGGAGGCGGCGCGGAAGGCCTCGATGAGGTCGTAGTGGGTGACGGACGGCTTGCCGTCCGCGGTGACCGCCCACTTGTAGTCGTGGTTCGGGTGGCGGCCGATGGGGGCGTCGATGGTGCCGCTGGTGGGGTCCGGATGGCCCTGTACGAGCGTGTGGTAGCGCTTGTCGACCGTGCGCTCCTTGAACTGGCGCTTCAACGACGTGTACGCGTACTCCGACTTGGCGACCACCATCAGACCGGAGGTGCCGACGTCGAGGCGGTGGACGATGCCCTGCCGCTCGGCGGCGCCGGAGGTGGAGATCCGGTAGCCGGCGGCGGCCAGACCGCCGATGACCGTGGGTCCGCTCCAGCCGGGGCTGGGGTGGGCGGCGACGCCGACCGGCTTGACGATCACGACGATGTCGTCGTCGTCGTGCACGATCTCCATGCCCTCGACCGGCTCGGCGACGACCTGCACCGGCGCGGGCGCCTGCGGCATCTCCACCTCCAGCCAGGCTCCGCCGCGGACGCGCTCGGACTTGCCGACCACCGTGCCGTCGACCAGCACCTTGCCCGCCGCGGCCAGCTCTGCGGCCTTGGTGCGGGAGAAGCCGAACATGCGGGAGATGGCGGCGTCGACGCGCTCGCCCTCCAGGCCGTCGGGCACGGGCAGGGTACGGATCTCGGGAATCGTGCTCACCCGTCGAGTATGCCGGACGGGGGAGACGGTCCCGACAGCGCGCCCGTCCGGCCCGGCCCGTTCAGTCCTTGTGGACGGTCCCGTCGGGGTCCAGGCCGCGGAACGACAGCAGGACGATCAGGATGCCGCCGCAGACGATCGCCGAGTCCGCGAGGTTGAACACGGCGAAATGCTTGGGCGCGATGAAGTCGACCACCTCGCCCTTGAAGATCCCCGGTGAGCGGAAGATCCGGTCCGTGAGGTTGCCGAGCGCGCCGCCCAGCAGCAGGCCGAGTGCGATCGCCCAGGGGAGGCTGTAGAGCTTGCGCGCCAGGCGGACGATCACCACGATCACAGCCGCCGCGATCACCGTGAAGATGATCGTGAAGGCCTGTCCGAAGCCGAAGGCCGCACCCGGGTTGCGGATCGCGTTGAGCTCCAGCCAGTCACCGACGATCTCGATCGGTGCATGGTGCTCGAGCCGGGCGACCACGAGCATCTTGCTGATCAGGTCGAGCGCGAAGGCGAAGGCGGCCACCGCGAACAGCACGGCGATCCGCCGCCTGCCCCGGGGCCGCTCGGTCACCACGTCCCGGCCATCCGCTCCGGCCGCCGTGTCGCCGCTGTCACCAGGGGTGTCCGGCGTACCGATGATGCGCTCCGCCTCTGCCACGTGAGTCCCTCAACCTAGGTGCCTGACTGAGGACGAGGGTACGGCACACCCTGCGGGACCCACGTGCTCAGGATGGGTGGGGCGGCGGATCAGTACCGTCGTTCCTGCTTCTGCTTGCACTCCACGCACAGGGTGGCCCGGGGGAAGGCCTGCATGCGGGCCTTGCCGATCGGGTTGCCGCAGTTCTCGCACAGGCCGTAGGTGCCGGCGTCCAGCCGCTCCAGGGCGCGCTCGGTCTGGATGAGCATCTCGCGCGCGTTGGCGGCGAGCGCCATCTCGTGCTCCCGCGTGATGTTCTTGGTGCCGGTGTCCGCCTGGTCGTCGCCCGCGCCGTCGCCGGAGTCCCGCATCAGCCCCACGAGGGACGCCTCGGACGAGGCGATCTCGTCCCGCAGCCGCGTCGCCTCGGCCAGCAGTTCGGCCCGGGCCTCCTCGACCTCCTCCGGGGTCCAGGGGTCCTCACCGGGGCGGACCGCCAGTTCGCCGGGCTCCGCCGCGGCGAGGCGCGCCTTGGGGACGGCGGTCTCCGCCGTCGTGGCCGTGCCAGGAGTCTTCTTCGCAACCACTGTCGTGGCTCCCGTCTGCTCCGCGGCCTGCGCCGCGCCCGCCTTCTTGACCGTGCCCTTCGCGCCGGCGCCCCTCGCGGCGCCGCTCTTCTCCGCGGATGCCTTCCCACCCGGCCGTTTCCCGACGCCGCCCGGCGCCGGCGCGGCCTCCTCGGTGGCGTGCCTCCTCGCGGGAGCCTTCCGTGCGGAAGCCTTCTTCGGGGCGTGGCCCGCGGCCGTGGACCGGCCGGCGCCGCCCTCCGCGGCCAACCCCTTCTCGGCCGGTGCCTCACCCGCCGCGGCCTTCCCCCCGGGGCGCGCGGCCTTCTTCGCCGCGCGCTTCTTCGCCGGAGCCCTTTTCGCCGCGGCCTTCTTCGCCGGGGCCTTCTTCGCCGCTGTCTTCCCGGCCGCCGCCTTCTTCCCGGCCGTCGCACCGGCTTCCGTCACCCCGGCCGCCGTCCCCTCCACCGCCGGCTTTCCCGAGGTCGAGGGCTCGTCCCCGGCGGACGTCCGGGCGGCACCGTCGGCCTGGCCCGCCGTCCGCGCCCGCTTCACCGGCTTCGAAGCCCCCGCCGCGGCCCGCGCCCGGGTGCTCTTCTCGGCGTCCGTGTCCCTGGCCGCACCGCGGCCGGAGGCACCTGCGGACCTGTCGGACGCCGACTGCTGTGCGGCGGTCTTCTTCGCCACCATGGCCGCGGCCCCTTCACATATTGTGATCTTGCACGCGAAATCGTGCTGGGACGATAAATCGGCCTGAGCCCCACGGCAACGGGGCACACCGCCCGATTCGCCCGCCTCGCGCACGACGTGCGCCGAGCCTGCATGCGTTGTGCCCAGCTCCCCGCCAGGTATTCCGCAAAATCGGGCATCCTCGGATCCGACCACCCGTACCTGACCATTCGGGTCATCGCGCACACCGTGCCGGTACGACTCCGCCTGCGCGGAAACCCGGTCGGCCGCGGTCCGCGAGGAGCCGTACACTGGGCGGAGCGAAAAGCGTGGATGGGGACGAGTAGCGGCGTACGCAGCCCAGAGCGACCCGGGGACGGTGTGAGCCCGGGGGCGAGCGCGACGTGAAGATCACCCCGGAGCCGCCGGAGGAAAGCCGCCACCCGCAGCGCAAGCATCGGGGCGCGGCCGGTAGAACCGGCATCGCGACCCCAATGAGGGGGCTCACCGACGTGTGCGGCACGCCGGGGGCCAAGGAGGGTGGTACCGCGGGAGCGCGCCGACAGCGGCGCAGGCCGACAGCAGGCTCTCGTCCCTCCGACGGAAGGCAGAACGTCCGCCGGAGGAAGATCGCTGATGACAACAGCGCCGACGTACCGCCAGGTGCCCGCCCAGGTCGACCTGCCCGCGCTCGAGCACGCGGTGCTCGACTTCTGGCGCGAGCAGAAGATCTTCGCCAAGAGCCTGGAGCAGTCCGAGGGCCGCCCCGAGTGGGTGTTCTACGAGGGCCCGCCCACCGCCAACGGCATGCCCGGCGCCCACCACATCGAGGCCCGCGTCTTCAAGGACGTCTTCCCCCGCTTCCGCACCATGCGCGGCCACCACGTGGCCCGAAAGGCCGGCTGGGACTGCCACGGCCTGCCGGTGGAGCTGGCGGTGGAGAAGGAGCTCGGCTTCAGCGGCAAGCAGGACATCGAGGCGTACGGCATCGCCGAGTTCAACGCCAAGTGCCGCGAGTCGGTGACCCGGCACACCGACGCCTTCGCCGAGCTGACGACCCGCATGGGCTACTGGGTCGACCTCGACGACGCCTACCGGACCATGGACCCCGAGTACGTGGAGTCGGTCTGGTGGTCGCTGAAGGAGATCTTCGGCAAGGGCCTACTGGTCCAGGACCACCGCGTCGCCCCCTGGTGCCCGCGCTGCGGCACCGGCCTGTCCGACCACGAGCTGGCCCAGGGCTACGAGACGGTCGTCGACCCGTCCGTGTACGTCCGTTTCCCGCTCACCTCCGGTCCGCTCGCCGGCCGGGCCGCCCTCCTGGTGTGGACGACCACCCCGTGGACCCTGGTGTCCAACACGGCCGTCGCCGCGCACCCCGAGGTCACCTACGTCGTCGCGACCGACGGCCGGGAGCAGCTCGTCGTCGCCGAGCCGCTCGTCGCCAAGGCCCTCGGGGAGGGCTGGGAGACCACCGGTGAGACCTTCACCGGCGCCGAGATGGAGCGCTGGACCTACCAACGTCCGTTCGAGCTGGTGGAGTTCCCCGCTCCGGCGCATTTCGTCGTCAACGCCGACTACGTCACCACCGAGGACGGCACGGGCCTCGTCCACCAGTCCCCCGCCTTCGGCGAGGACGACCTCAAGGTCTGCCGCGCCTACGACCTGCCGGTGGTGAACCCGGTCCGCCCGGACGGCACCTTCGACGAGGACGTCCCCATGGTCGGCGGCGTCTTCTTCAAGAAGGCCGACGAGAAGCTGACCGAGGACCTCGGTGAGCGGGGCCTGCTCTTCGAGCACCTGCCGTACGAGCACAGCTACCCGCACTGCTGGCGCTGCCACACCGCGCTCCTGTACTACGCGCAGCCGTCCTGGTACATCCGCACCACGGCGGTCAAGGACCGTCTGCTCCAGGAGAACGAGAAGACCAACTGGTTCCCGGAGAACGTCAAGCACGGACGGTTCGGCGACTGGCTGCAGAACAACATCGACTGGGCGCTGTCCCGCAACCGCTACTGGGGCACCCCGCTGCCGATCTGGCGCTGCGAGGACGACCACCTCACCTGCGTCGGCTCCCGCGCGGAGCTGACCGAGCTGTCCGGCACCGACCAGTCGGAGCTGGACCCGCACCGCCCCTACATCGACGACGTCACCTTCGCCTGCCCGCACGAGGGCTGCGGGCGGACCGCCACACGCGTACCGGAGGTCATCGACGCCTGGTACGACTCGGGCTCGATGCCGTTCGCGCAGTGGGGCTACCCGTACAAGAACAAGGGGCTGTTCGAGAGCCGGTACCCGGCGCAGTTCATCTCCGAGGCCATCGACCAGACCCGCGGCTGGTTCTACACGCTGATGGCCGTCGGCACCCTCGTCTTCGACCGGTCGTCGTACGAGAACGTCGTGTGCCTCGGCCACATCCTCGCCGAGGACGGCCGGAAGATGTCCAAGCACCTGGGCAACATCCTCCAGCCGATCCCGCTGATGGACCAGCACGGCGCTGACGCGGTCCGCTGGTTCATGGCGGCCGGCGGTTCCCCCTGGGCGGCGCGCCGCGTGGGCCACGGGACCATCCAGGAGGTCGTCCGCAAGACGCTCCTGACCTACTGGAACACCGTCGCCTTCCAGGCCCTGTACGCCCGCACGTCCGAGTGGGCGCCCTCGGCTGCGGACCCGGCCCCGGCCGACCGTCCGCTGCTGGACCGCTGGCTGCTGAGCGAACTGCACGCCCTGACCGACCAGGTGACCCGGTCGCTGGAGAGCTACGACACCCAGCGGGCCGGCAAGCTGCTGTCCTCGTTCGTCGACGACCTGTCGAACTGGTACGTCCGCCGCTCGCGGCGCCGGTTCTGGCAGGGCGACAAGGCGGCGCTGCGCACGCTGCACGAGGTGCTGGAGACCGTCACCCGGCTGATGGCGCCGATCACCCCGTTCATCACCGAGCGGGTGTGGCAGGACCTGGTCGTCCCGGTGGACCCGGGCGCGCCCGAGTCGGTCCACCTGGCCTCGTGGCCGGAGGCGGACCTCGCGGCCGTCGACCCCGAGTTGTCGGAGCAGATGGTCCTGGTCCGCCGCCTGGTGGAGCTGGGCCGGGCCACACGCGCGGAGTCGGGCGTCAAGACGCGGCAGCCGCTGCAGCGGGCGCTGATCGCGGCGACGGGCTTCTCCTCCCTCTCGCCCGAACTGCACGCGCAGATCACGGAGGAGCTGAACGTCGAGTCGCTGGCGTCACTCAGCGAGGTCGGCGGCAGCCTGGTCGACACCACCGCGAAGGCGAACTTCCGGGCGCTCGGCAAGCGGTTCGGCAAGCGCGTCCAGGACGTGGCGAAGGCGATCGCGGGCGCGGACGCCGCCGCGCTGTCGCTCGCGCTGCGCGAGGGCACGGCTTCGGTCGAGATCGACGGCGAGACGGTCGAACTGGCCCCGGACGAAGTGATCATCACGGAGACGCCGCGCGAGGGCTGGTCCGTCGCCTCCGACTCCGGCGCCACGGTCGCCCTGGACCTGGAGATCACCGAGGAGCTGCGGCTCGCCGGGCTCGCCCGTGACGCGATCCGCCTGATCCAGGAGGCCCGCAAGAACAGCGGCCTCGACGTCGCCGACCGGATCGCGCTGCGCTGGACGGCCACCGACCCGGCCACGATCGCGGCCCTGAGCGAACACGCGCAGCTGATCGCCGAGGAGGTCCTGGCGACCGACTTCGCCCAGGGCGAGGCGGACGACGCCTACGGTGCCCCGTTCACGGACGAGGGCCTGGCCCTGACGTTCCGCCTGCAGAAGGCGTAGCCGGCAGCCGGTGGTATGCAGGCCCGGTCCCCCGTGCGGGGGACCGGGCCTGCCGTGCCGGGGAGGGGCGACGGCTCTCGCCGGGAGAGCGGTGGGGCAGGTGAGGCGGGGGGACCGGCCGACGTCCTCACGCGCCGCGGCAGGCGAGGTCGGCCCCGCTGCGGCGCGCCGCTCCGAACGCACCGCCGAGCAGCCCCGTTCGGGGTATCGGGCCGTGCGCCGAGCCGGAGGACGCGTCGGACGCCGCCGCGCTCGACCGGCGGCCACGCCGGGCCCGGCATCGGACGCGGCACCGGGGGCGGCCGTCGAGGCGCCACGCGCCCCGGCGGGTTCCGGACCCTGGCGCGGACCGTCCTGTGAGTCCCATCGTCCCTCCGGCGACCGGGGCTACGGCACCCGGGGCGGACGGCGCCACCGGGTCCGTCTCCGCCGGCGGCGCCCCGTCGTCCGGCGGGCGGCGGGCGGCGGGCGGCGGGCGGCGGGCGGCGCAGGACGGTGCCCGGCGCACGGACCCGCACGCCGGCCCCGGGAGGCCGGGCCCGGACAGGCGCGGGCCGGGGCGGCGCCGCCGCACCTCACCCGCGGGTCGGCCATGCCGGAGGACGTGCTTCAACCCGCGTAAAAAGGGCGGGACCCCGGATGGTGAATCCGGGGTCCCGCCCTGAACGCTGCCGACGCCTGAGGCGTACTACTCGCCGTGACCGGTGCTCAGTTGTCGTCCTCGTCGATGAGGAAGCCGCGCATCGGTGACGGAGCCTGGCCCATCGGGGACGGGCCCTGCGGCCGGACCGGCGCCATCGGCTGGGTCATCGCGGGCGACATCTGCTGCTGACCGCCGTAGGACGGGGCAGAAGGCGCCGGAGAACCACCCATGGTCTGGTTGCCACCGTAGGACGGACCGCTCGCACCGGCCGGAGCCATGGAGGGCGCCGGGGACGGCGGGAGGGAGGCCGTGGCGGGGGTCCGCGGCGGAGCCAGGGAGTCGTCGGCCTGGGTCTCCAGCTGGCGCAGCTGCGACTCCAGGTAGGACTTCAGACGCGTCCGGTACTCGCGCTCGAAGCCGCGCAGGTCCTCGACCTTGCGCTCCAGCGTGGCGCGCGCGGACTCCAGGGAGCCCATGGCGACACGGTGCTTCTCCTGCGCGTCCCGCTCCAGCGCGTCGGCCTTGGCACGGGCGTCCCGCTCCAGGCCCTCGGCACGCGAACGCGCCTCACCGACGATCTTGTTGGCCTCGGAGCGGGCCTCGGCGATCGCCTGGTCGGCGGTCTGCTGGGCCAGCGAGAGGACACGGGCGGCGCTGTCGCCACCAGGGCCCTGACCGGGGCCGCCCATCGGGCCACCCATGGGGCCGCCCATCGGGCCGCCCATCTGCTGCTGCATGGGGGGCTGGCCCATGGGGCCGGGACCCTGACCCATCGGGCCGGGGCCCTGCGGGCCCTGACCGCCGGGACCGGCGGGCAGCTGCGGGGCACCGCTCGGCAGCTGGGGCGGGCCGCCCATGGGGCCGCCCATCTGCTGCTGCGGCGGGCCCGATATGCCGGCGGGCACCGGGGCGCCGGGGCCTCGCATCCCCTGTTGCTGCTGATCCTGAGGCTCGGGGGGTTTGCGCATGTTCTGCTGGTTCTGGGCAGCAGCGCGGGTGGCCGCGGCCAGCTTGGCGCGCAGGTCCTCGTTCTCGCGGAGCAGGCGGGTCAGTTCGGCTTCGACCTCGTCGAGGAAGGCATCGACCTCGTCCTCGTCATAGCCTTCTCGGAGGCGGACGGTCGTGAACTGCTTGTTCCGCACGTCCTCGGGGGTCAACGGCATCTCTTCACCTCAACGTAGTCATCGGCAGTCGGCAAGACCGTATCGTCCACATTCATCACACGAACCTCTGCACGATGGAGAGGAGAACATAGACGATGATCATCAGTACGAAGAAGGACAGGTCGAGCGCCACGCCCCCGAGACGCAGCGGCGGAATGAACCGCCGCAGAAGCTTCAACGGTGGATCGGTGACAGTGTAGGTGGCCTCAAGGACGACCACCATCGCCTTGCCGGGTTGCCACGAGCGGGCGAACTGGAAGACGTAGTCCATGACCAACCGGAAGATCAACACGATGAGGAAAACCATCAGCGCGATGTAGATCACCTGCGCGAACACGCTCATGGCCTGTGCTTCCCTCTCCCCTGTTCCTGCGTTTTCCGGTCGTGCGTCTCAGCTCTGGTTGAAGAACCCGCCTTCTGCGATGCGGGCCTTGTCCTCCGCCGTGACATCGACGTTAGCAGGCGACAACAGGAACACCTTCTGCGTCACCCGCTCGATGCTGCCGTGAAGACCAAACACCAAACCAGCCGCAAAGTCGACAAGTCGCTTCGCGTCTGTGTCATCCATCTCAGTCAGATTCATGATCACCGGGGTGCCCTCACGGAAGTGTTCCCCGATGGTACGGGCCTCGTTGTACGTCCGCGGGTGAAGCGTGGTGATCCGGTACGGCTCTCGTTCCGACACGACTTTGGGCATGATCACCGGTGCGTTCTTCTCCAGGGACTGACGTTCTTGTGTGATGGACGCCACGGGCGCGATACGCGCCGGGCGCCCGGATTCCGCGGGCAGCGAAGCAGACCGGGCCACGGGCTCGCGCGGCGCGGGAGGCTGCACGACTCGCACCTCTTCGTCCCTTTGGGACTGATGTGCGCCGTGCGACGGGTGGGACACCTCGTGTCGACGGTGGTCCCGCTCGGGCTCCGGGTCCAGCTCGGGCTCGAAGTCGTCGTCGGGGTCGAATCCGCGGCCGTCGTACCCATCGTCCTCCACGAGGCCGAGGTAGACCGCCATCTTGCGCATCGCGCCGGCCATGCTCTGAGTCCTCCGCTCTGTGGTGGATCGGCTGACGACTGCCAAGTGCCCGCGATCCACGTGGTCCTTGTGCCCGCCTTCGGCGGTAATGACCATATTTTCTGCTGTGGTCCGACTTCCTGGCGACGTTACCCGAGCCTGGGGCGGACTCCGAGTACCGCAGTGCCGACGCGCACATGTGTCGCCCCGGCCGCCACGGCCTCCTCGAGGTCCGCACTCATCCCTGCGGAGACCATGTTCGCAGCCGGATGGGCACGGCGCAGGTCAGTCGACAAATCCATCAACCGCTCGAACGCCGCCCGTTGCCGTCCCGCGAACCGCCCGGTGAGCGGGGCGACGGTCATCAGTCCGTCGAGCCGCAGCCCCGGCGAGTCGGCGACGAGGCCGGCCAACTCACCGATGCCCGCGGGCACCACCCCACCGCGTCCGCCCGGGGAGACCCCCGCTCCCCCCGGCTCCCGTCCGCTCTCCTCCGCGTCGAGCGCGACCTGGAGGAGGCAGCCGATCTCGCGTCCGGCCCGCACGGCCTCCCGGGACAGGGCGGTCACCAGCCGGGACCGGTCCACGGACTGCACGACATCGGCATAACCGACCACGGATCGGACTTTGTTGGTCTGCAGCTGGCCCACGAAGTGCCAGGTGAGTGGCAGATCCGAGCAGGCGGCGGCCTTGGGGGCCGCGTCCTGGTCGCGGTTCTCGGCCACATGGCGCACGCCGAGCTCCGACAGCATCCGCACGTCGCTCGCCGGATACGTCTTGGTGACCACGATCAGGGTCACCTCGTCGCGCTCCCGCCCCGCGGCCGCGCATGCCGCGGCGATGCGGCGCTCCACCTTCGCCAGGTTCGCGGCGAGTTCGTCCTTACGGTCCGTCATGCCCCATCAGTCCAGCCAGACGTAGCCCGCGAGCCGACCCGTGGTGCGGTCGCGGCGGTACGAGAAGTGGTCAGCCGACTCCAGCGTGCACACCGGCGACTGCGCCCGGTCGTGCACCCCCAGCCGTGCCAGCTGTGCGTGCACTCCGGCGGTCACGTCGACCGCCGGAGTGCCCCAGCTCGTCTCGGAATGCGCCGCCGGTTCGACGGCGGCCACCTCGGCGCGCATCCGCTCGGGCACCTCGTAGCACCGACCGCAGACGGCGGGCCCGGTGCGGGCGAGGATCCGGGACGGTTCGGCGCCGAGCTCGGTCATCGCGCGCACGGCCGCGGGGACCACCCCGGCGATCATCCCGGGCCGGCCCGCGTGGGCCGCGGCGGCGACGCCGGCGACGGGGTCGGCGAGCAGGACCGGTGTGCAGTCGGCGGTGAGCACGGCCAGGGCGAGCCCCCGCCGGACGGTGACCACGGCGTCCACGGCGGGGACGTCCGCGGTACCCCACGGGCCGTCGACGACCGCCACCTCGTTGCCGTGCACCTGATTCATCCAGACCACCCGGGCCGGGTCCAGGCCCAGCGAGCCGGCCGCCCGCTCCCGGTTGGTCCGTACGGCGCCGGGGTCGTCACCGACCGCGCCGCCGAGGTTGAGCTCCTCGTACGGAACGGCGCTCACCCCGCCCCACCGGTCGGTGAAGGCGAAGTGCGCGCCGTTCGCGATGTCGCGCTGTCCTATCACGTCAGAAGGATCACTTGAGGAAGTCCGGTACGTCCAGTTCCTCTGCCGCGCTGTCCGCGTACCGCGACGGCGGGATCGGCGGGGAGACCGGGATCTCCGCCGCGGGCTCCGGCGCGGGGGCGGGCTCCGGCGCCTCCTTCGGCGTCACGCTGCCGAGCGAGCCGAAGGACGGACGGCTCTCCGCCGGACGCGCCGGCGCGTCCTCCTCGCGGCGAGGCCCGGAGGAGGGCGACGCGGAAGAAGAGGAGGAGGCCGAGCCGAGGCCGTTCTCCCGGCGGGCCGGGGGCTGGCCGCCGTCGAAGCCGGCCGCGATCACGGTGACCCGGACCTCGTCGCCCAGGGCGTCGTCGATCACCGCGCCGAAGATGATGTTGGCCTCGGGGTGGGCCGCCTCGCTGACCAGCTGGGCGGCCTCGTTGATCTCGAAGAGCCCGAGGTCGCTGCCGCCGGAGATGGAGAGCAGCACGCCGCGGGCGCCGTCGATGGATGCCTCCAGCAGCGGCGAGGAGATCGCCATCTCGGCGGCGGCCACCGCGCGGTCGTCGCCGCGGGCCGAGCCGATGCCCATCAGGGCCGAACCGGCCTCGGACATCACCGACTTCACGTCGGCGAAGTCGAGGTTGATCAGGCCGGGCGTGGTGATCAGGTCGGTGATGCCCTGGACGCCGGAGAGCAGGACCTGGTCGGCCGACTTGAAGGCGTCCAGGACGGAGACCTGACGGTCCGAGATGGACAGCAGCCGGTCGTTGGGGATGACGATGAGGGTGTCGACCTCTTCGCGCAGTTCGGCGATGCCGTCCTCGGCCTGGTTGGCGCGCCGCCGCCCCTCGAAGGTGAACGGGCGGGTGACCACGCCGATGGTGAGGGCGCCCAGGGAGCGGGCGATGTTGGCGACGACGGGCGCGCCGCCGGTGCCGGTGCCGCCGCCTTCACCGGCCGTCACGAAGACCATGTCGGCCCCCTTGAGGACCTCCTCGATCTCCTCGCGGTGGTCCTCGGCGGCTTTGCGGCCGACGGCCGGGTTCGCCCCGGCGCCGAGTCCGCGGGTGAGTTCGCGGCCGACGTCGAGCTTGACGTCGGCGTCGCTCATCAACAGCGCCTGCGCGTCGGTGTTGATGGCGATGAACTCGACGCCCTTGAGACCGACCTCGATCATCCGGTTGATGGCATTGACACCACCGCCGCCGACACCGATGACTTTGATGACTGCGAGGTAGTTCTGCGGTGCTGCCACGTCGAAGGCCTCTCGCCTCGAGTTACGTGTCGCCGTCTCGCGTTGCGTCGCGCTCCGCCGACTGATGCCGAATGGGACGGTCCGAATCGCCGACCCGAACCCTAACGCTGAAGTTTAGGGTTACCAGTGTGTCTGTTCGCTGGAGTCTTCTGAACAGGACACTAAGTCGACAAGTGGCGCACGTTCAACGAACACGCCGAACCTCCCGTTTTTCTTTTCACCCTATGTGATCAGCCGTAGCGCTGCCCAACCAGGGTGCTGGCCTGCGCAGATGTGCGTCAACTCCCCGATGACGCAGGGGCGGTGGGGACACTCACGTCGAAGTGCCGCGCATCGGGTGCCGCTTTCATCAACGCGGCGAGGGTTCGGGCCTTGGCGTGCCCCTTCTCGGCGCTGCCCCAGGCGACCGTCCGGTCGCCGGTCAAGTCCAGTGAGATGTCGTCGAAGGAGCGCAGCTTGACGACCCTGGTCTCGCGGGCGACGGCGGCCGGAAGGGAGCCGGCGACCTCGACTGCCTCCCGCAGCAGCCGGTCCGTTCCGAAGCGGCGCAGGCCGGCCGCGCCCGAACCCGAGCGGGAGACCGAGAGGTCGAGCAGCGGCACGCCTTTCGGGGCGTCGGAAACCGTGGCGTACCGGACTCCCCCGTCGTCCACTTCCACATATTTTCCGCCCTTGGGGACCAGAAGCACCGGGGTGCGCTCGACCACTTTCAGCCCGATCGCATGAGGCCAGGAACGGACCACGTCCACCGTGTCGATCCGGGGCAGTTCCCGCCGCAGTCGTGCCGCGATCGCCTCGGTGTCGACGGACGCCAGAGGCGCCCCGACCGGAACCCGGGCCGCCTCGCGCACCTGTGCGGGTGTGAGGACGCGGGTGCCGGAGACCGGGACGCGCTCCACGCGCAGCCACGGCGAGCCGTACAACGTCCAGACACCGCCCGCCCCGAGGAGGACGACGGCCAACGCCAGGATGATGATCCTACGAAGCCGGCGCGGCCCCAGCCTCCGGAGCCTCCGGACGAGGGGCGGGCCGGACGTCTCCTGCTGGCGCCGACCGCGCTCGGCGGTGGTGGGTCCGGCCACGCTCCTGCCCTTTCGTCACACGTGCCTAGCGGTGCGCGGCGGCGATCGCCTCGTGCACCATGCCGACGAGCAGGTCGTCGGCGTCCCGGCGGCCGAACTCGGCGGCGGAGCGGGACATCTGGTAGAGCCGGTGGGGGTCGGCGAGCACGGGAAGGACGTTCTGCTGCACCCACTCCGGCGTCAGGTCCGCGTCGTCGACGAGGAGTCCGCCGCCCGCCTTCACCACCGGCTGAGCGTTCAGCCGCTGCTCGCCGTTGCCGATCGGCAGGGGGACGTAGGCGGCCGGAAGCCCGACGGCGGAGAGTTCGGCGACGGTCATCGCACCCGCGCGGCACAGCATCATGTCGGCCGCGGCGTACGCGAGGTCCATCCGGTCCAGGTAACTTACCGGGATGTAGGGCGGCATTCCCGGCATCTGGTGGACCTGCGGCAGTTCGTTCTTCGGGCCGACCGCGTGCAGGATCTGGATACCGGCCTGCTGGAGCCAGGGCGCGACCTGCTGGACGACCTCGTTGAGGCGGCGCGCACCCTGCGAGCCGCCGGAGACGAGCAGCGTCGGCAGGTTGGGGTCGAGCCCGAACATCGCCCGGGCCTCGGGGCGGGCGGCGGCCCGGTCCAGGGTCGCGATGGAGTGCCGCAGCGGGATCCCGATGTAGCGCGCGCCCCGCAGCTTGCTGTCGGGGGTCGCGACGGCGACCTGGGCGGCGTACCGGGAGCCGATCTTGTTGGCGAGACCGGGGCGGGCGTTCGCCTCGTGGATGACGATCGGCACGCCCAGACGCTTGGCGGCGAGGTAGCCGGGCAGGGCGACGTAGCCGCCGAAGCCGACGACGGCGTCGGCCTTGGTGCGCTCCAGGATCTGCTCGGCGGCCTTGATGGTGCCGCGCAGCCGGCCCGGGACGGTGATCAGCTCGGGCGTGGGCTTGCGCGGCAGCGGGACGGCCGGGATCAGCGCCAGCTCGTAGCCCCGCTGCGGGACCAGTTGGGTCTCCAGGCCGCGCTCCGTGCCCAGAGCCGTGATCCCCACGGTCGGGTCCTGCCTGCGCAGGGCGTCCGCGAGGGCGAGCGCGGGCTCGATGTGGCCCGCGGTACCCCCGCCGGCGAGTACGACATGCACCGAAATTCACCGCTCTCCGGACGAGCGCGCCACCGTGGCACGCCGTCGCATCGTGTTCCATCTCCTGGGTCCCGCGGGACCCCCGGCCCCCCGCTTTCTACCAAAGCGAGGTTGCCGCACCGCAAGCGCCGCCCGCGCACCGGGCTCCTCACGCGCGAAGGCGATCAGCAGTCCGACGGCGAACATGGTCGGCAGGAGGGCGGAACCTCCGTAGGAGAACAGCGGGAGGGGGACACCGGCGATCGGCAGCAGACCGAGCACCGCACCGATGTTGACCACCGCCTGGGCGGTGATCCAGGTGGTCACTCCTCCCGCGGCATACCTGACGAAGGGGTCCTCCGTGCGTCCGGCCACGCGGATACCCGCATAGCCTAGAGCCGCGAACAGGGCGAGTACCGACAGCGTCCCCGCCAGTCCCAGTTCCTCACCGGTGACCGCGAAGATGAAGTCGGTGTGCGCTTCGGGGAGTTGGCCCCATTTTTCCACACTCGCACCGAGTCCGGAGCCGAAGATCCCGCCGGACGCGAGGGCGTAGATGCCGTGCACGGCCTGCCAGCAGTCGGCGGCGCCGGAGCGGGGCTCGGTGGCGCCGATGCAGGCGAGCCGGGCCATGCGGTTGGGGCTGGTCCTGATCAGGATCGCGCCGATGGCGCCGGCGACGGAGAGGACGCCGACGAAGAGCCGGGTGGGCGCGCCCGCGAGCCACAGCAGGCCGAACAGGATCGCCGTCAGGATGATCGCGGTGCCCATGTCGCCGCCGAGCATGATCAGCCCGAGCAGCAGGAAGCCGACCGGGACCAGCGGGACCAGCATGTGCTTCCACTGGGTCAGCAGCTTCTTGTCCTGCTTGCGGGCCAGCAGGTCGGCGCCCCACAGCACGAGGGCGAGCTTGCCGAACTCGCTCGGCTGGAGCTGGAAGGGGCCCCCGACGGAGAGCCAGTTCTGGTTCCCGTTGACGGCATGCCCTATCCCCGGCACCTGCACCAGGATCATCAGGAACACGGCGCCGGCCAGGATGGGGTAGGCCAGCGCCCGGTGCAGCTTGACCGGCATCCGCGAGGCGGCGTACAGCAGGATGCCGCCGATGGCGGCGGCCAGCAGCTGCTTGCGGAAGAAGTAGGAGCCGGGCAGCGACATCTGCAGCGCGGTGATCTGGGATGCCGAGTACACCATCACCAGACCGAGCACGGTGATCAGCAGGCTGCCGCCGAGGATCAGGTAGTACGCGGTCAGCGGCCGGTCCCAGGCCTTGCGGGCCCGGTCGAGCAGCCGCCGAACGGGGTTCTCGCGGACCGGGCGGACGGGGGCGGGACGCCGGGGGGCCCGCTGCACGGGCGGCCGGCCGGTACGGCTACTGGGCATCGGCGCCTCCATCGAACGTCGGCCGTCCCACGCGTCCCTCCCAAGATCCGCCCGGCGGGCGGCCGGGGTCAGGCTTCGAGCTCGCGGACCGCCGCCGCGAACGCGTCACCGCGCTGGTTGTAATTGGTGAACATGTCCATGGAGGCGCAGGCCGGGGCCAGCAGCACCGTGTCCCCGGGCTGCGCGAGCCGCTGGGCTTCCGTCACCGCCTGGAGCATCGCCCCAGTGTCGGTCCGGTCGAGGTCGACCACGGGTACCTCCGGGGCGTGTCGCGCCAGGGCTTCCCGGATCAGGGCACGGTCGGCGCCCATCAGCACGGCCCCGCGCAGGTGCTTCGCCGACCCGGCGACCAGCTCGTCGAAGACCGCGCCCTTCGCCAGACCGCCCGCGATCCACACGATCGACTCGTAGGCCGCCAACGAGGCCTGTGCGGCGTGGGTGTTGGTCGCCTTGGAGTCGTCGACGTACGCCACCCCGCCGACGTCGGCGACGTGCGCGATGCGGTGGGCGTCGGGCCGGAAGGCGCGCAGCCCTTCGCGCACCGCCGCCGGAGCCACCCCGAAAGCGCGGGCGAGGGCGGCGGCCGCAAGGGCGTTGGCGATGTTGTGCGGGGCGGACGGCCGGACGTCGGAGACCTCGGCGAGTTCCTGGGCGTTCCTCTGCCGGTTCTCGACGAATGCGCGGTCGACGAGGAGGCCCTCCACGACGCCGAGTTGGGACGGCGCGGGCGGTCCGAGGGTGAAGCCGACGGCCCGGCAGCCCTCCTCGACGTCGGCCTCGCGCACCAGGTCCTCGGTGGCCCCGTCGGCGACGTTGTAGACGCAGGCGACGCGGTTGCCCTCGTAGATACGGCCCTTGTCGGCGGCGTAGGCCTCCATGGAGCCGTGCCAGTCGAGGTGGTCGGGGGCCAGGTTGAGCACGGCGGCGGAGTGGGCGCGCAGGGAGGGCGCCCAGTGCAGCTGGTAGCTGGACAGCTCCACGGCGAGGACGTCGTACGGCTCGTCGCCGAGCACCGCGTCCAGCAGTGAGACGCCGATGTTGCCGACGGCGGCGGTGCGCAGACCGGCGGCCGTGAGGATCGAGGCGAGCATCTGCACGGTCGTCGTCTTGCCGTTGGTCCCGGTCACGCACAGCCAGGGCGCGGCGTCGGGGCCGCGCAGCCGCCAGGCCAGCTCGACGTCGCCCCAGACGGGGACGCCCGCCTTCGCGGCGGCGACGAACAGGGGTTTGTCCGGCTTCCAGCCGGGCGCGGTGACGATGAGGTCGGTGCCCTCGGGCAGGGTCGCGCCGTCGCCCAGGCGCACGGTCACACCGAGCGCCTGAAGCTGTGCGGCCTGCTCACGCGCGCGTGCGTCGTCGCCGTCGTTGACGACGGTCACCTTCGCGCCGAGGCCGTGCAGCACCTTGGCCGCCGGGATGCCGGAGACGCCGAGCCCGGCGACGGTGACGTGCCTGCCGTGGAACGACGGCGAGCCGTCGCGCTGCGAGGACACCGAGGAGGTCACTTGTCCGCTGCCCATCCTGCATAGAAGAGGCCCAGTCCGACGATCACACAGATGCCCTGGATGATCCAGAAGCGGACCACGACCAGGACCTCGGACCAGCCCTTGAGTTCGAAGTGGTGCTGGAGCGGCGCCATGCGGAAGACGCGCTTGCCGGTGAGGCGGAAGGAGCCGACCTGGATGACCACCGACATGGTGATCAGCACGAACAGGCCGCCCATGATGGCCACCAGCAGCTCCGTGCGGGAGCAGATGGCCAGGCCCGTGAGGACACCGCCGAGGGCGAGGGAGCCGGTGTCGCCCATGAAGATCTTCGCCGGCGAGGTGTTCCACCACAGGAAGCCCAGGCAGGCGCCCATCAGAGCGGAGGCGACGACCGCCAGGTCCAGCGGGTCGCGCACCTCGTAGCAGGCGTTGGGGTTGGTGAGGGTCAGCGCGTTGGCGCAGGACTCCTGGAACTGCCAGACGCCGATGAAGGTGTAGGCGCCGAAGACGAGCACGGAGGCGCCGGTGGCCAGACCGTCCAGACCGTCGGTCAGGTTCACGCCGTTCGACATCGCAAGGATCATGAACAGCGCCCAGACGACGAACAGCACCGGGCCGATCGTCCAGCCGAAGTCGGTGATGAACGACAGCTTCGTGGAGGCAGGGGTGTTGCCGCGGGCGTCCTGGAACTGGAGCGCGAGCACCGCGAAGGAGATGCCGACGATGAGCTGGCCGGCCATCTTGGCCTTGGCGCGCAGGCCCAGCGAACGCCGCTTGACGATCTTGATGTAGTCGTCGAGGAAGCCGACCAGGCCCATGCCGACCATCAGGCCGAGGACGAGCACACCGGAGAAGGTCGGCGTGGCTGCCCGGTCGGTGGTCCAGGTCGTGATCACCTTCGACAGGAAGTACGCGGCGACCGTCGCCAGGATGAAGGCGATGCCGCCCATCGTCGGCGTACCGCGCTTGCTGGCGTGCTCGCGCGGGCCGTCGTCGCGGATGTACTGGCCGTACCCCTTGCGGGCCAGCAACTTGATCAGCAGCGGGGTGCCGACCAGGGTCAGGAACAGACCAATGACTCCTGCGAACAGGATCTGCTTCATCATCGGGCGGAAACCTCACCCTCGGCACCGGTCTCCAGCAGCGCCTGCGCCACGCTCTCCAGACCGACCGCCCGGGACGCCTTCACGAGTACGACGTCCCCCGGGCGCAACTCGCTGCGCAACAGGTCGACCGCCGCCTGTGCGTCGGACACGTGCACCGACTCCTCACCCCACGAACCCTCGTTATATGCGCCCAGTTGCAGCCAGGCGGCTTCCCTGCCACCGACCGCGACGAGCTTGCTGACGTTGAGCCGGACGGCGAGCCGTCCGACCGCGTCGTGCTCGGCGAGCGCCTCGTCCCCCAGCTCGGCCATCTGGCCGAGCACCGCCCACGTGCGCCCCCCTCGTGCCCGTGAGGCCTCACCCATGGCCACCAGTGCGCGCAGGGCGGCCCGCATGGACTCGGGGTTCGCGTTGTAGGCGTCGTTGACGATCGTCACGCCGTCCGGGCGCTCGGTGACCTCCATGCGCCAGCGGGAGAGGGAGCCCGCCTCGGAGAGCGCGGTGGCGATCTCTTCCGCGGACATGCCCAGCTCATGGGCGACGGACGCCGCGGCGAGCGCGTTCGACACGTGGTGCTCACCGTACAGGCGCATGGTCACATCGCTTGCACCGGAGGGTGTGAGAAGCCTGAACGAGGGCTGTCCGCTGTCCGTGAGTCGCACGTTCTCGGCACGTACGTCCGCTTCGTCGCTCTCGCCGAAGAGGACCACCTTCGCCTTGGTCCGGGTGGCCATGGCCCGCACGTAGGGGTCGTCCGCGTTGAGGATCGCGGCCCCGTCCTCCGGAAGCGCCTCGACGAGTTCGCCCTTGGCCTGCGCGATCTGCTCCCGGCCGCCGAACTCCCCGATGTGGGCGCTGCCGACGTTCAGCACCACGCCGATCCTCGGCGGCGTCAGACCGGCGAGGTAGCGGATGTGACCGATGCCGCGCGCGCCCATCTCCAGGACGAGGAACCTCGTGTCCTCGGTGGCGGACAGCGCCGTCAGCGGCAGCCCGATCTCGTTGTTGAGGGAGCCGGGCGTGAACACCGTCGGCGCCTTGCGGCGGAGCACCTGGGCGATGAGGTCCTTGGTGCCGGTCTTGCCCGCCGAGCCGGTCAGGGCGACGAGGGTGGCGCCGAGCCGCCGTACGACGTGCCGGGCGAGCGCGCCGAGGGCGGCCTGGACGTCCTCGACGACGACCGCGGGGACGCCGACCGGGCGCGAGGCCAGCACGGCCACCGCGCCCGCCGCCACGACCGCCGGCGCGAAGTCGTGGCCGTCCACGCGCTCGCCGCGGAAGGCGACGAACAGGGTGCCGGGCCCCGCCTCGCGGGAGTCCCGGACGACCGGCCCGGTGACCTGCACCGACGTATCCGGTATGTCGTACGTCTGCCCGCCGACGACTTCGGCGATCTCGGCGAGGGAGAGGGCGATCACAAATTCATCCCTGGGTCTTCTGGATAGCTTCGCGAAGCACCTGGCGGTCGTCGAAGGGACGCACCACCCCGGCGATGTCCTGGCCCTGCTCGTGGCCCTTGCCCGCGACCAGCACGGTGTCCCCGGGGTGCGCGCGGGCGACGGCGGCGGCGATCGCCGCGGCCCGGTCCTCGAAGAGGGCGACCTCGCCGCGCTCGTGCGCGGGCACGGAGGCGGCGCCCTGGAGCATCGCGGCGAGGATCGCGAGCGGATCCTCCGAGCGAGGGTTGTCGGAGGTCAGTACGGCGGTGTCGGCGAACCGTGCCGCGGCGGCGCCCATCGGGCCGCGCTTGGTGGTGTCGCGGTCACCGCCGCAGCCGAGCACGATGTGCAGCCGGCCCTTGGTGACCTTGCGCAGGGCCCTGAGCACCGACTCGACGGCGTCCGTCTTGTGCGCGTAGTCGACGACCGCGAGATACGGCTGCCCGGCGTCCACGCGCTCCAGGCGGCCCGGTACACCGGGCACGGCGGCGATGCCGTCGGCGGCCGCCTGCGGGTCGAGGCCGGCGACGGCGAGGGCGACGACGGCGGCGAGGGTGTTCGCCACGTTGAAGGGGCCCGCGAGCGGGGACCGGGCGGCGATGCGCTGTCCTGCGGGCCCGACGACGGTGAACGTCGAGTCCAGCGGACCGACCTCGACGTCCTCGGCGCGCCAGTCGGCGTCGGGGTGGCCCTCGGCGGAGTAGGTGACCACGGGGACGGTCGCCTCGTGCACGAGCCGGCGGCCGTACTCGTCGTCGAGGTTGACCACGCCGCGCCTGCTGCGCTCCGGTGTGAACAGCTGCGCCTTGGCCCGGAAGTAGTCCTCCATGTCGGAGTGGAACTCCATGTGCTCCGGGCTGAGGTTGGTGAAGACGGCGACGTCGAAGACGCAGCCGTCCACGCGTCCGAGCACCAGGGCGTGGCTGGAGACCTCCATGGCGACCGCGTCGACGCCGCGTTCGCGCATGACGGCGAACAGGGCCTGCAGATCGGTGGCTTCGGGGGTGGTGCGCTCGGACTTGATGCGCGTGTCGCCGATGCGCATCTCGACGGTGCCGATGAGTCCGGTGCTGTGCGCGGTCCTCAGCCCGCCCTCGACGAGGTAGGCGGTGGTGGTCTTGCCGGAGGTGCCCGTGATGCCGATCTGGAGCAGATCGCGGCCGGGGTTGCCGTAGATCGTGGCCGCCAGTTCGCCCATCCGTCCGCGCGGGTCGTCCACGACGAGCACCGGCAGGCCGGTGGCCGCCGCGCGTTCGGCGCCCGACGGATCGGTGAGCACGGCGACCGCGCCCAGGCCGGCGGCCTGGGTGACGAAGTCGGCGCCGTGCGCCCGGGCGCCGGGGAGGGCGGCGTACAGGTCGCCGGGGCGGACGGCGCGCGAGTCGTGGGTGATGCCCGTGACCTCGGCGGTGCTCTCCGGCGCGGTGACACCCAGCTCGGCGGCGAGGTCCGCGAGGGGTGCGGCGGAGACCTGCGCCGGTCGGGGCGGTCCCGGATGGTTCACGGGCTGGCCCTTCTGGGTGGTTTGGGACTGATCAGCGTGTGGCACGGCGGTGAGCGTACCGGGCGCACCCGCCTGCGGGCGAAGTGAGGGGCCGGAGGCGTCCTGGTTCCCGGGCTGGGGAGTGGTCATGGTCACGGGTCGTTCCTGGCTGGTCGCGCTGATCAGGGATGGTGACGACGGGGTCGGGTCGGGGGCGGTCAGGGTTCGAAGGTGACGGGCAGGTTCGCGGCCTTGGCGCCGGTCGGCGGGACCTGAAGAGTCTTCAGCGCGAACTCCATCACCTGTTTGTAGATGGGTCCACAGATCTGACCACCGAAGTAGCTTCCCTTGGTGGCGTTCTGGATGGCGCAGTAGACGGTGATGCGGGGGTTGTCGGCGGGCGCGAACCCGGCGAACGACGACGTGTAGCCGTGGTACTTGCCGGTGGCCGGATCCACGCGGTTGGCCGTGCCGGTCTTGCCGGCGACCCGGTAGCCGGGGATGCGCGCCTTGTTGCCGGTGCCCTCCTCGTCGTCGACGACCGACTCCAGCATCTGGGCGAGGGACCGGGCGGTCGCGGTGCTGACCACGCGGTTCTTCTTCGGGGCGGGGGCGGGGGTGAAGCGGCCGTCGGGCCCCTTGGTACCGCGCACCAGCGTCGGGTCGACGCGGACGCCGCCGTTGGCGATCGTCGAGTACACGGACGCCGCCTGGAGTGCGTTGATGGAGAAGCCCTGGCCGAAAGGAATCGTGAACTGCTGCGAGGTGGACCACTTGTCGGGCGCCGCGAGGATGCCTCGGGTCTCGCCCGGGAAGCGCAGGCCGGAGGCGCCGCCGATGCCGAACTTGCGCAGGTAGGAGTAGAGCATCCGGTTCGCCTGGCTCTGGGTCCTGCCGAGTTCGCCGGTCGCCATGATGGTGCCGATGTTCGAGGACTTGGCGAGCACGCCGTTGAGGGTGAGGTACCAGGTCGAGTGGTCGATGTCGTCCTGGAAGAGCCGGTCGCCCCGGTGCAGCCGGTTGGGTACCGTGAGGTGGGTCAGCGGCGTGGCGGCGTTCTCCTCCAGCACGGCGGCCATCGACATGACCTTGGCGGTGGAACCGGGTTCGTAGGCGTCCTGGAGGGCGGGGTTGCCCAGCGTCGCGGGGTCGGCGTGGGCGAGGTCGTTCGGGTCGAAGCCGGGCGCGTTGGCCATGGCCAGGATCTCGCCGGTGCGGGTGTCCTGCACGATCACGTACCCGCGGTCCGCCGCGGACTTCCCCACCTGCTCGCTGATGGCGTTCTGGGCCGCCCACTGGATGTCGCGGTCGATGGTGAGCTCGATGTCGCTCCCGGGCACCGCGGGCGTCTCGGTCGAGCCGGCGGTGGGCACCTGCCGGCCGCCGGACTGGGCGTAGCGGATCTTGCCGTCCTTGCCGGCGAGCGTCTTGTCCAGTTGCTGCTCGATGCCGCCGCCGCCCACGCCCTCGGCGTTGACCCAGCCCAGTATCCCGGCGGCGAGGTCGCCGTTGGGGTAGACCCGCTTGCTGCTGGGGTCGGCGAAGACACCGGCGAGGACGTTCACCGTGGACCGGTCGGTCTCGGCCTTCTTGGCGAGCGCCCGCTTCAGGTCCTTGATCTGCGTCCACACCTGCGGGGTGCGGCTCAGGGCGAGCCGGACGTAGCGCAGGTTCCTGTCCTTGGGCCGGAGCTTCGCGACGATGTCCGGCTGGCTCCGGCCCAGGATGGGCGCGAGCAGGGCGGCGGCCTGCTCCGGCCCGTCGTCGATCTTCAGCTGCTCGCGGGTGAACATCGTGGGGTCGGCGGTGATGTCGTACGCGTCCACGCTGGTGGCCAGGGCCACGCCGTTGCGGTCGGTGATCCCGCCGCGCTCGGCGGCCAGGGTGTGCACCACGTACCGGTTCTGCTCGGCCTTGGCGGCGTACGTGCTCGCGTCGACGGCCTGCACCTGGAGCAGCCGCAGGACGAAGGCGAGCATGACGAGGGTCAGCGCGAGGCCGACCATGCGCAGACGGGGGCGTGGACGGCCCAGCCGGAGCGGGCGGGGCGGCGCGGCCGACCGGGGCGGGGCGGGGCGCCGGGCCGAGCGGGCCCCGGGGCCGGGGCGCTGCGGCCTGCCGGAGCCTCGCGAGCCTGCGGGCCGGGCGGGCCGGGCGGGCCCGGGGACGCGGCGGCGAGGCGGCTGCCTGCCGGAACTGTCGACCACTTCCGTCACCTGCCGGGGGGCGTCGTCGCGGACGGGGAGGGGGCGGCCCCGGACTCCTCGGCGCCGCCGGAGGCGTCCTCGGTGTCGGAGGGGTCGGGGGCGCCGGGCGCCGTGGTGGTGGCGGACTCGGTGGGAACCGGCTCGGCGGTCATCGCCTCGGGGGCGAGGACCAGGGGCCGGCGGGACGCGGCGGGCCCGGCGGAGGCCGGGGAGGGTACGCCGCGGACCGTGCCGTCGGGATCGAGGAACGCCGGGTCGCCGCCGGGGACCATGCCGAGTTCGCGGGCACGCTGCTGAAGGGCCCGGGGTGCGGAGTAGGCGTCGACGTCCCGCTGGAGCGCCTGCTCCTCGTCGGTGAGCGCCTTGGTGTCCCTCTGCAGGTCGTCCAGCTGGAACGCGCCCTCGCTCAGGGCCGAGTTCAGCACGAGGAGCCCGATGAGGCCGCCGCCGAGGAGCAGGACCACGAGCAGGACGAAGGGGGCGCGGGCCGCCCGTCCCGCCGCCGGGGTGACCGGGAGGAGCCGGGCGAGCCGGGCCGCCCGTCCCTTCAGTTCGGGTTTCCTACTCACTCGCCCTCCCCCGGGTCCGTCCCCGCGGGCGCCGGCACGGCCGGGACGCCACCGCGGGGTCCGTCGCTGCCGGGGACCGGGCCACGGGTGTGCGCGACCGGGTGGGTCACTCCACGTCCTCCCTGATGCGCTCGGCGCCGCGCAGGCGGGCCGGGGCCGCTCGGCGGTTGTCCGCGATCTCTTCCTCGGTGGGAAGTTCGGCACCGCGCGTCAGCAGCTTGAGCCGGGGCTGGTAGCGCTCGGGGACGACGGGCAGGCCGGGGGGTGCGGTGGAGGCGGCGCCGGCCGCGAGGACCTGCTTGACCAGCCGGTCCTCCAGCGACTGGTACGACAGCACGGCGATCCGGCCGCCCACGTCGAGGACCTTGACGGCGGCCGGGATCGCCCGTTCCAGGACGGACAGCTCGCCGTTGACCTCGATCCGCAGCGCCTGGAAGGTGCGCTTGGCCGGGTTGCCGCCGGTGCGCTTGGCCGCCTGCGGCAGCGCGTCGCGGATCAGGTCGACCAGCCGCGCGCTGGTGGTGAACGGCTCCTTCTCGCGCTCGCGCACGATGGCGGCCACGATCCGCTTGGCCTGCTTCTCCTCGCCGTACGCCCGCAGGATCCGCACGAGCTCGCCCGCCGGGTAGGTGTTGAGGACCTCGGCGGCCCCGATCCCGGTCGTCTGGTCCATGCGCATGTCCAGGGGCGCGTCCTGCGCGTAGGCGAAGCCGCGGTCGGCCTCGTCCAGTTGCATGGAGGAGACCCCGAGGTCGAACAGGACGCCCTGCACACGCGCGATGCCGAGCCGGTCGAGCACCTCGGGAAGCTCGTCGTAGACCGCGTGCACGAGGGTGGCGCGCTCGCCGTAGGGGGCGAGGCGTTCACCGGACAGGCGCAGGGCCTCCTTGTCGCGGTCCAGGCCGATCAGGCGTGCCTCGGGGAAGCGGTCGAGCAGGGCCTCGCTGTGGCCGCCGAGGCCCAGGGTGCAGTCGGCCACCACCGCTCCGGGCCGCCGGAGGGCGGGCGCCAGCAGGTCCAGGCACCGCTGGAGCATCACCGGGACGTGTCTCTGGCTCAAGGGGCCCTCTCAGGTCCGGCGCGGCGCGACGCACCGCCGGGTCCCCGCCCGCTCCGAGAAGGGGAAGGCCGACCGGTGCCCAGGGCGCCGGCCGACCGGGAGCGGGAGGAGGCCGGGCCGTACGTACGCGCCGCGCACGTGGAAGATCTCCGGACAGCGCGCCGGGTCTTGCGGGTTCTTCGGGGTTCTCACTCGGGAGATCCGTCCAGCGGGGAGGGCCTCCCCTCCCGCTTCGCGTCACTTTAGTCCACGCTGTCTCGCGGTCAATCAACCGGCCTGCGCGTCGTGGACCGGCAGGACTGCGAACCGGGGAATCCGGGAAGACCACCCGCACGGCCGCACCTCGCCCACCTGTGTGGGTTAGCTCACAGGAAGGACGTGATGACGCTCTTCTCCCGACCTCACAGCGCGACTGGATCGCCGGTGACCAGTAACGTCATGGGTATGACGACTTCTGCATCTGTTCCCACCGGTTCCGAGGACGCCATACAGGGTTCCGTGACGGATCGCCTCGTGGAGGCGAACGGGCAGTACGCCGACCGTTTCACCGACCCGGGCATGGACGCCCGTCCGGTCCTGCGCGTCGCGGTCGTGGCGTGCATGGACGCCCGTCTCGACCTGCACGCGGCGCTCGGCCTGGAGCTCGGCGACTGCCACACCATCCGCAACGCGGGCGGCGTGGTCACCGACGACGTCATCCGTTCCCTGACCATCAGCCAGCGGGCGCTCGGCACGAGCAGCGTGGTCCTGATCCACCACACCAACTGCGGCCTGGAGTCCCTCACCGAGGAGTTCCGCCACGAGCTGGAGATGGAGGTGGGCCAGCGCCCGTCGTGGGCCGTGGAGGCCTTCCGGGACGTCGAACAGGACGTGCGGCAGTCGATGCAGCGCGTGCGCACCTCGCCGTTCCTGGTGCACACGGACGACGTGCGCGGCTTCGTCTTCGACGTGAAGACCGGCCTGCTGCGCGAGATCGACCCGGCCTGACCGGCCCGCCGTCCCGCGCGGTCCGCCCGGCACGAAGGGCCCGGCACGAGGGCCCGGCGTGGCGACTCCGGCCCCGCCCGAACTCCTCCGCTTCGCCCACCGAGCACCAAAAGTCATATGATCCGACATATCGCTGCCAGTTGTCCACAGGCGAGTGACACGAATCGGTAACGGCAGCAAGAATGCGGGGTGTGACGTCACACGGAACCACTTCTGTGTGGTGTCCGTGTTCGGGGTGGGCCGGTTTCGCGTCACAGAGCGTCGGCCCAAAAGAAAGAACGGGCCGAGGAGGGCCGGGTGACGACCTATGACGAGCGAGCGAGCCTCACGGATCTGACCACCACCGCGGAGCGTGTGCGCGATTCGGTGGAAGGAGTGATCGAGGGCAAGCCCGAGGTCGTACGGCTCACGCTGACCGTTTTGCTCGCCGAGGGGCATCTTCTGATCGAGGATGTTCCCGGCGTCGGCAAGACGATGCTGGCGAAGACGCTGGCACGGTCCATCGACTGCTCGGTGCGCCGCATCCAGTTCACGCCCGACCTGCTGCCCTCGGACATCACCGGGGTGTCCATCTGGGACCAGCAGCGCCGGGACTTCGAGTTCAAACCGGGAGCGATCTTCGCGCAGATCGTCATCGGCGACGAGATCAACCGCGCCTCGCCCAAGACCCAGTCCGCGCTGCTGGAGTCGATGGAGGAGCGCCAGGTCACCATCGACGGGCAGACCTACGAGCTGCCCAGCCCGTTCATGGTGGTGGCCACGCAGAACCCGGTCGAGATGGAGGGCACCTACCCGCTGCCCGAGGCCCAGCGCGACCGCTTCATGGCCCGCGTGTCGGTGGGCTACCCCAGCGTGGAGGCCGAGCTGGAGATGCTCGACGTGCACGGCGGCGTGTCCCCGCTGGAGGACCTCCAGCCGGTGGCGCACGCCCACGACATCGTGAAGCTGATCGAGGCCGTCCGCGGCGTCCACGTCGCCGACACGGTCCGGCGCTACGCGGTCGACCTGGTCGCCGCCACGCGGACCCACCCCGACCTCAGACTCGGCGCCTCCCCGCGTGCGACGCTGCACCTGCTGCGCGCGGCCAAGGCGTCCGCCGCCCTCAGCGGCAGGGAGTACGCCCTGCCCGACGACGTCCAGGACCTCGCCGTGGCCGTCCTGGCCCACCGGCTGCTGCCCACCGCACAGGCCCAGCTCAACCGCCGCACCGCCGAGCAGGTCGTGCAGGAGATCCTGCAGCAGACCCCGGTGCCCCAGGCACCCCAGCAGCACGGCTACGGCCTGGGCGGCGCGGCCCCCGCCTACCCCGCGCAGCCCCCGCGGAGGCTGTGATGAGCGCCGGGGGGACCGGGCGCCCGGAGGCCGGCCGCGGGGAGAAGGGCGGCATCCGGACCGCCCTGGCCGGTCTGACCACGCGTGGCCGCTCCTTCCTGGCCGCCGGCCTCGCCGCCGCCGTCTGCGCCTACGCCCTCGGGCAGGCGGACCTGCTGCGGGTGGGCCTGCTGCTGGCGGTACTGCCGCTGGTGTGCGCGACGGTGCTGTACCGCACCCGATACCGGGTCGCCGGCAGCCGCCGCCTCTCCCCCGCCCGCGTTCCCGCGGGCAGCGAGGCACGCGTCCATCTGCGGATGGACAACGTCTCCCGGCTGCCCACCGGCCTGCTGATGCTCCAGGACCGGGTGCCCTACGTGCTCGGCCCGCGCCCCCGCTTCGTCCTGGACCGGGTCGAGGCGGGCGGTCGGCGCGAGGTGTCCTACCGGGTCCGCTCCGACCTGCGGGGCCGCTACCCGCTGGGCCCGCTCCAGCTGCGCCTGTCCGACCCGTTCGGCATGTGCGAGCTGACCCGCTCCTTCTCCACGCACGACACCCTGACGGTGATCCCGCGCGTGGAGGCCCTGCCACCGGTCCGGCTGACCGGCGAGGCGAAGGGGTACGGCGACGGCCGGCAGCGCTCGCTGGCGCTGGCCGGCGAGGACGACGTCATCCCGCGCGGCTACCGCTACGGCGACGACCTGCGCCGCGTGCACTGGCGCTCCACCGCGCGCCACGGCGAGCTGATGGTGCGCCGCGAGGAGCAGCCGCAGCGCTCGCGCTGCACGGTGCTGCTGGACACCCGGGGCGCCGCCTACGCCGGCGCGGGCCCGGACTCGGCCTTCGAGTGGGCCGTTGCGGGCACGGCGTCGGTGCTGGTGCACATGCTGGAGCGGGGCTTCTCGGTCCGGCTGCTGACGGACACGGGCGACTCGGTGCCGGGCGAGGGCGCGGACGGCTTCGGGGCGGGCGGCCAGGGGTCCGCGGAGGCGGCCGGGCTGATGATGGACACCCTCGCGGTGATCGACCACTCCGCGGGCACGGGCCTGTCCCGGGCGTACGACGTGCTGCGCGGCGGGAACGAGGGGCTGCTCGTGGCCTTCTTCGGCGATCTCGACGAGGAGCAGACCGCGGTGGCCGGGCGGATGCGGCAGCGCAGCGGAGCCGCGATCGCCTTCGTACTCGACAGCGACGTCTGGGCGCGTGAACCGGACGACGTGCCCGCAGCGATGAACAGGACACAGGAGCGGCTGCGGATGCTGCGCGAGGCGGGGTGGACGGCCGTGGAGGTGCCGCGGGGCACCCCGCTGGCCGGCCTGTGGCAGCAGGCGGACCACGAACGCTCGGGCGCCATGGCGCTCGGCGGAACGGGCAACGGGGAGGCGCGGTGACGGCCGGGACGAGCCACCGGGAGGCACGGTGCTGAGCAGCCGGGCCCGACTGGCCCTGTGCGCCTGGGCGGCCACGCTGATGGCGGCGTGCGCGCTGTTGCCGCTGGTCGACCCCGCGACCTGGATCGTGGAGGCGGCCGCGCTGCTGGGCATCCAGTCGTGCGTGGGGGTGGCGACACGGCGGGTGCCGTTGGCCCGCCCCGTCACCGTGGCCGCGCAGGCACTGGTCGCGCTGATGCTGCTCACCCTGCTGTTCGCCCGGCGGCAGGCCCTCGGCGGGGTGCTGCCCGGCCCTCAGGCGTTCCAGCACTTCGCCGATCTCCTGCGGCAGGGCTCCGACGACATCGCGCGGTACGCCGTGCCGGCGCCGATGGAGTCCGACGGCATCCGGCTGATGGTCCTCGGCGGCGTGCTGCTGATCGGTCTCCTGGTGGACACACTCGCCGTCACCTTCCGCAGCGCCGCCCCGGCAGGTCTGCCGCTGCTCGCGCTGTACTCGATCGCGGCGGGCCTGTCCGACGGCTCCGGCGGCTGGGCGTGGTTCCTGATCGCCGCTGCGGGATACCTCATGCTGCTCCTCGCCGAGGGGCGCGAGCGGCTGTCGCAGTGGGGCCGGGTCTTCGGCGCGGCGCCACGCGTTCCGGGTGGGCCGCCCGGGCCGCTCGCCCCGGTGCGCACCGGGCGGCGGATCGGCGCGGTCGCCCTCGGCATCGCCCTGGCGGTGCCGATGCTGCCGCTGCCCGCGATACAGGGCGGCCTGCTGGACGGTGCCCGCACCGGCGTGGGCACGGGCACCGGCGGCGGGGGCACGATCTCGGCGGTCAATCCTCTGGTGTCGCTGCGCGACAGCCTGAAGCAGGACGAGGACCGCACGGTCCTGACCCTGCGCACCACGTCGGCGAACCTGTCGAACCTGTATCTGCGGATCGTCTCCCTCGACGAGTTCGACGGCACCACGTGGAAGCCCGCCAAGCGGCGCATCACCGCAGTGCCGGACACCCTTCCGACGCCGCCCGGCCTGTCCGCCGACGTCCTGCGCGCCACGGTGCGCACCCGTGTCTCGGCGGCCGACTGGTACGCGCAGGACTGGCTCCCCATGCCGTACCCGCCGAGCGCCGTGCAGGTCGGCGGCAACTGGCGCTACGAACCGGTGGGCATGACGCTCGTCGGCGACCACGGTCAGACCACCCGCGGTGCCACGTACGAGGTGACGAGCCTCGACGTGCAGCCGACGGCGGAGCAGCTGGCCGACGCGCCGAAGCCGCCCGCGGGTCTGCTGCGTGAGTACACCAAGGTGCCCGGGTCGCTGCCGCCGGTGGTCGCGAGCACCGCCCGCGTGGTCACCTCGGGCGCGGCGAGCGACTACGAACGGGCCGTGAAGCTCCAGGACTACTTCGCGATCAACGGCGGCTTCCAGTACGACACCGACGTCGAAGTCGGCAGCGGCACCGACGCGATCGCCACGTTCCTGCGGGACAAGCAGGGCTTCTGCGTCCACTTCTCCTTCGCGATGGCCGCGATGGCCCGCACCCTGGGCATCCCGGCCCGGGTCGCGGTGGGCTTCGCGCCCGGCTCCCCGCAGGCGGACGGCACCGTGGCGGTGAGCCTGAAGGACGCGCACGCCTGGCCGGAGCTGTACTTCGCGGGCGTGGGCTGGACCCGCTTCGAGCCGACGCCCAACCGGGGCACGACGCCGTCCTACACGGTGCCCCAGGCGCCGGGCAACAGCGATCCCGAGCTGCCGCGGCCGACGCGGTCGGCGGGCGTGGACGCGGCGCCCTCGGCGACCGGGAGCGCGAGCTGCGACGCCCGGGACAAGCATCTCGACCTCTGCGCCGGCGCCCTCCCGCTGAACCCGTCCGACAAGGGCGGCAGCGGTGTGCCCTGGTGGGGCTTCCTCGGCTGGACGCTCCTGGGGCTCGCCCTGGTCGGGGTCCCGCTGCTGCCGATGCTGTGGCGGTTCAGGCGGCGAACCGTGCTGCTGGCCTCGGCGCAGCACGCGCCGGACGCCGCCGGCGCGGCGGCCCGGGTGCCCGAGTCGGGCCGCGACGGGGCGGAGTCCGCGGGCGGGCAGCAGACGGCGGCCGGGCCGGAGGGGACGGCCGCTCCGCAGTCGGCCGCTCACGTCCTGGCGGTGTGGCGCGAGCTGACCGACACGGCCTGGGACTACGGCATCGCGCCGGACGACGCGCTGACCCCGCGCGGGGCGGCGGAACGGATCGTGCGGCTGGGGCAGCTGGACGAGCAGGCGGCGGGCGCGGCGCGCCGGGTGGCGGGCGCGGTGGAGCAGGTGCTGTTCGCTCCGCGTCCCCAGGCCCGGCCGGGGCTCGCCGACGACGTCCGCAGGGTGCGCGTGGCACTGCGGAAGGGCGCGAGCAGAACGACCCGGCTGCGGGCCGTCGTCGCGCCCCGTTCCGCGATCCGGGCGGTCTGGGACGTCACGGACCGCTGGCGGGCGGCCCGGGCACGGTGGACGGCCCGCTGGACGGCACTGCTGCGCCGTCCGAGCGGCCAGAACGGCTGATCGGCTGACACGGGGGTGGGCGTCGACCACCAGGACGCCCACCCCCGCTCAACCGACTCCTGGAGGGCGTTCCGCTCCACCGCGGCTCCGGCGCGGGCAGGGGGCCCACAGCAAGCTCCGCCGCCGGCATGCCTCCGGCGGACCGTCGGAACCGACACCCCGCCTGTCGCGCCGTGCGGCATCCGGCCGGCCGTCCGGCGCATCCGGGTGCTCCGGCGTACGTGCGCGAAGGCGCCTCCGGATACGTACACCTCCCCCGGGGGCCACGGGACGCCCGCCCTCCGGGTATGCGCGAGGGGGCGACCACCACACGGGTGATCGCCCCTCGGGATGTCCTTGATGCCGTTCGGCGGTCAATGACCTTGCTGCTCGTCGCGGCGCCGCTGCCAGCGCTCCTCGATGCGGTCCATCATGGAGCGCCGGGGCCGGTGCTGGCGCCGGCCGTGCGCCTGGGAACCGGCCTGCTCACCGGGCTTGGGCGCCTTGCGCCAGCCGGTCACGGCCAGCACCGCGCATCCCAGCATGACGAGGAAGCCCACCACGCTGAGCCAGACCTGCTTGGCGACCATTCCGGCCATGAGGAGCGCAATACCAACGAGGAAGCCCGCGACCGCCTGGTAGACCCGCCGCCGGGTGTACGTACGCAGCCCGCTTCCCTCAAGCGCCGACGCGAACTTGGGATCTTCGGCGTACAGCGCTCGCTCCATCTGCTCGAGCATGCGCTGCTCGTGCTCCGAGAGCGGCACGGAGTCCTCCTCATCGTGCAGTCGCCGGGGCGACCGGGGGGGTCTCTTCAGGATAGGCAGGGAATCGCCCCCGTGAAACCCGCCCCTCTACGCCAATTGACCAACCGGGAACCGTCATGGTCGTCCCGGCTCGCTGAGGCTTGCATTCCCCGGCGGCCGACCCGTCATGCCGGGCGGTCACCCTCGATCATACGGCTCCGAGCCCCCGAGCGGAGGGCCTGTGGCGCACTCCATGCGCCGCCGACGCGCTGATCAGCCGCTCGGTCCCACACGCCGCAGAGGTCGGCTCAGGCCTCTGCGGCCCCTTGTGTCTCACCCAGCACATGGAGCTGGGTGGCCACGGAGTGGAAGGCGGGCAACTCGGCTGCGGCCTCCTCCAGCTTCAGCAGCGCCTCCAGCGCCCCGGGTTCGGTGTCCACCAGGACACCGGGGACCAGGTCGGCGAAGACCCGCACGCCGTGCACGGCTCCGACGCGCAGGCCGGCGCCCTCGACCAGGGCGGTGAGCTGCTCGGCGGTGAAGCGCCGCGGCACGGGGTCGCCGGCCCCCCAGCGGCCGTTCGGGTCGTCGAGCGCCTGTCTGGCCTCCGTGAAGTGCCCGGCGAGGGCGCGGGCGAGCACGGCGCCGCCGAGCCCTGCGGCCAGGACGCTGAGAACGCCCTCGGGGCGCAAGGCGGCCACCGCGTTGCGGATGCCCTCGGCGGGGTCGTCCACGTACTCCAGGACGCCGTGGCACAGGACCGCGTCGTAGCCGCCGCGCTCGACGACGTCGAACAGGCCGTGGGCATCGCCCTGCACGCCCCGGACCCGGTCGGCGACACCCGCCTCCGCCGTGCGGCGCTCCAGGGCGAACAGGGCGTTGGGACTGGGGTCCACGACGGTGACACGGTGGCCGAGCCGGGCGACGGGCACGGCGAAGTTGCCGCTGCCGCCACCGGTGTCGAGGACGTCGAGCGACTCCCGCCCCGTGGCCTTGACCAAGCGGTCGAGGGCGTCCTGGAGGACCTCCCAGACCACGGCGGTGCGGAGCGCGGCCCGCGGCCGGGAGGGGTCGGTGCGCGGCGACGTCGTCGGCGCGTGGTGATGGTCGACGGGCGGGCGCATCGGGTCCGGCACGGCAGTTGACTCCTCGGCGCGGCACCGCCTCTTGCCCGGCGGCGCGAACGGGGTGCCTCCCCGGCCCGGGGTGCGGGTGGGCAGGCTTCAGGCGCTCTCCACCCTATTGCCTTCGGGGCCCCACCTGGTCATCACCGTGGACGGCCTCGGGGCGGGCGGGTCAGCCGGCGTCCGGCATGCCCTTGGACAGGGCGGTCGGGCCGTCGGGCCGGGGACGGCCGGGGTCCGGCTCGCCGGTGTCCCGGCGGGGCTGCGGAAGGACCGGCTGGAGCACCAGCATCCGCTCGACGAGGCGGATGAACATACCCACGTCCCGGATCAGGTCGTCGGCGTCCCGGCGGCCGGCCGCGCCCCGGATGCCCGCCTCGGCCAGGGCGCGGCGGCGGGCACCGGAGGCGAACAGCGCGCTCCACTCGGTGAGCTCGGGCGCGATCTCCGGGAGCACTTCCCAGGCGCTCCGGATCCTGGCCCGCTTGCGTGGTGTGGTCTCCGGCCGGCCGCGGGCGGCGAGCACCGCGGCGGCGGTGCGCAGGGCGGCGAGGTGGGCGGTGGCGTAGCGCTCGTTGGGTGTGTCGAGGACGGTCGCCTCGTCGAGTCCGGCGCGGGCCTGGGCGAGCAGGTCCAACGCGGCCGGCGGGGCCGTGGTCCGGCGCAGGACGGGGTGCACGTCGCTCGCGGGGCCGGTCGGTGAGGGGGCAGGGCCGGTGGCGCGGCGCCGGTGGGCGGCAGCTGCGGAGTGGCTGGCCATGACGAACCTCCTGTCGTCTGGGTGACGGCGCTCCCGCTACGGAGTGCCGTAGGCACCCATCGTCGGGTATGGCACTGACAATCCGCTCTGACCAGCGGTTTTGCCTCGACAGCAAGTTCGGGCTAGCTTTTGCACTGACCAGTCAGTTCAAAAATAGTTCCAGAAACGGGGGTGGGACTGTGGCCGGAGCCGGCGTCGTCGCCGACAACCTCGGGCTCTCGGGTCCCCGCGGCTGGGCTTTCCGCGGCGTCGATCTCGCCGCGGAGCCCGGCTCGCTGATCGCGGTGGCGGGACCGTCCGGGTCCGGGCGCACCTGCCTGCTGCTCGCACTCACCGGGCGGATGCGGCCCACCGAGGGCACGGCCGCCGTGGACGGCCTGAAGCTGCCGCGGCAGATGGCCGCCGTCCGCCGGATCAGCGGGCTGGCGCATGTGCCGGGCGTCAGCGATCTCGACCCGGCGCTGACCGTCGGGGAGCACCTGCACGAGCGGGCGCTGCTCCAGAGCCGCTTCGGCGACTCCCTGCGGGGGCTGCTGCGCCCGCGCGCCGAGCGCGCGACCGAGACGCGGCGGCGCATCGACACAGCGCTGGGTGCCGCCGGGCTCGACCGTGAGGCCCTGCCCAAGGGCTCCCGCACCGCCGTACGCGACCTGGAGCGGATCGAGGCGCTGCGGCTGTCCGTGGCCCTCGCGCTGATCGGCCGCCCGCGGCTGCTCGGGGTCGACGACGCGGACCTGAAGCTGTCGGACGCGGAGCGGACCGAGGCCTGGTCGCTGCTCCGCTCGGTCGCCGAGGCGGGCACGACGGTCGTCGCGGTGTGCAGTGAGGCGCCCGAGGGCGCCGTCGCGGTCTCCACCGCGGCCGGGAGCACCACCGAGGGGAAGGAGACGGCGCATGCGCTCGCCCCGACTGGCCGCACTTGAGCTGCGGCGCTTCGGCCGCGGGCGGCTCCCGCGCGCCGCGCTCGTCGCCCTCCTGCTGCTGCCCCTGCTGTACGGCGCGCTGTACCTGTGGTCCTTCTGGGACCCGTACGGCCGCCTGGACCGCGTGCCCGTGGCGCTCGTCAACGCCGACCGGGGCGCGACCGTGGACGGAAAGCGGATCACCGCGGGTGACGACATCACCGGCCGGCTGCTGGAGTCGCGGACCTTCGAGTGGCACGAGGTCGACGCCGAGCAGGCGCGCAAGGGCGTCGAGGACGGCACGTACTACCTGTCGCTGACGATGCCGTCCGACTTCAGCGCGCGGATCGCCTCCAGCTCGGGCGCCTCGCCCGAGTCGGGCGCCCTCCGGGTGCGCACCAACGACGCGAACAACTACATCGTCGGGCAGATCTCCCGGACGGTCTTCAGCGAGGTGCGCACGGCCGCGTCCACCAGGACGGCCCGGTCCTTCCTGGACCGGATCTTCATCTCCTTCTCCGACATCCACGGCGCCACCGTCGAGGCGGCCGACGGCGCCGACCGGCTCAGCAGCGGCATCGGGAAGGCGGAGAAGGGCTCCAAGGACCTCGCCGACGGCCTGAAGGACGCCGAGGACGGCAGCGGCAAGCTGTCCGGGGGCCTGAAGAATCTCCACCGGGGCGCGGGCGACCTGGAGGACGGCGCGGCGCGGGTCGCCGCCGGCACGCACACGCTCGCCGGACGGGTCAACGGGACCGCGGACCGGGTGGGCCCGTTCCTGAAGGACAACGAGAAGACCATCGGGGACACGGCCCGGCTGGTGGCCGACTCGGCCGCCGGGATCCGGCACAACCTCGACACCCTGGTCGAGCGGGCCCCGGTCGCCGCCAAGGGCGCCCATCTGGCCGCCGACGGGCTGAGCGCCGTCCACCGGCGGCGCTGCGAGGAGGCCGTGCTGCCCGACCCGGCCTGCGCGGACCTGAAGAAGGCCGCGCAGGGCGCCGCGGACGTGGCGACGATCGCCGACGACCTCAACACACTGATCGCCGACGAGGACGGCGACCTGAAGAAGCTCGACGCCGACCTGGCCACGCTCGAGAAGCAGGCCGACGCACTCGCCGAGCGCGCCCCGCACCTGTCGGAGGACCTCGACGACGCCGTCGAGAAGATCAACGCCCTCGACAGCGGCGCCACCGAGGTCGCCAAGGGCGCGAAAGCCCTGCACACCGGCCTGGGCACGGCGAAGAAGGGCGCGTCCGACCTGGACGACGGGGTCGGCCGGCTGAAGACGGGCGCCGAGACGCTCAACGGCGGCATGTACAAGCTGGTCGACGGCTCCGGCAAGCTGGCCGGCGGACTGCACGACGGCGCCGAGCGGATCCCCGACTACGACGGGCCGGAGCGCGAGCGGCGCACCGGCGTCATGGCCGACCCGGTCCGGCTCGCCGCTCAGGACCTGCACAAGGCACCCAACTACGGCACGGGCTTCGCCCCGTACTTCATCCCGCTGTCGCTCTGGGTGGGCGCCATGGTGGCCTACATGCTGATCGCGCCGATGAACCGGCGCGCGCTCGCCGCGGGCGCCCCCGCCTGGCGGATCGCGCTGGCCGGCTGGCTCCCGGTGGCGGCGATCGGGGTGCTGCAGACGGCGGCCCTGATGGCGGTGCTGCACTGGGCGATCGGGCTGCAGCCGGCCCGGGCTGCCGGGACGGTGGCGTTCCTGTTCCTGGTGACGGCCTGCTTCGCGGCGATCGTGCAGTGGCTGAACGCGCGCTTCGGCGCGGCGGGCCGGATCCTCGTCCTCGCCCTGCTGATGCTGCAGCTGACCTCGGCGGGCGGAACCTACCCCGTGCAGACGTCCCCGGACTTCTTCAACGCCATCCATCCCTTCCTGCCGATGAGCTACGTCGTCCAGGCCTTGCGCCGACTCGTCACCGGTGGCGGACTGGGACCGGTGTGGACGGCGTGCGCGGTGCTGGCCGTCTTCACCGCGGGCGCCCTCGCGCTCACCGCCCTGTCGGCGCGTCGCCGCCAGGTGTGGACGCTCGACCGACTCCACCCGGAGCTGAGCCTGTGACCACACGCGCGGGCGTTCCTGTGACAATCAGGGCCATGGAACGCAGCACGACGTCGGGCGGCAGCACGCGCCGCGAGGCCACCCGGCAGAAGCTCTACGAGGCCGCCGTCACACTCATCGCCGAGCAGGGCTTCTCCGCCACCACGGTGGACGAGATCGCCGAGCGGGCCGGAGTGGCCAAAGGCACCGTCTACTACAACTTCGCGAGCAAGTCGGTCCTCTTCGAGGAGCTGCTGCGGCACGGCGTGGGGCTCCTGACCGCCTCCTTGCGGGAGGCGGCGGAGCACACGGCCCGCGAGGGCGGCTCCTCGGTGGACGCGCTGGACGCGATGGTTCGCGCGGGGCTCGTCTTCATCGACCGGTACCCGGCCTTCACCCAGCTGTACGTGGCAGAGCTGTGGCGCACCAACCGGGCCTGGCAGTCCACGCTCATGGTGGTGCGCCAGGAGGCGGTCGCGGTCGTCGAAGGGGTGCTGCGCGAGGGGGTGGAGAACGGCGAGTTCAGCGACGAGATCGACATCCAGCTGACCGCCGCCGCGCTGGTCGGCATGGTCCTGGTGGCCGCCCTGGACTGGAAGTCCTTCCAGCCGGAACGCTCCCTGGACGACGTCCACGCCGCCCTGTCCCGGCTGCTCCAGGGCCGGGTGAGCGGACGCCCCTGACGGGCGTGCGAGAGCGCCGGTCCGACGGCCGCGTCCCCCGCGGGCCGTCGGACCGGCGCCTTGTGCGTTCCCCCGTGGAACCCCCGTGGCGGTCGTTCCTGTGGGCTCCCCCGTGTCTCGCTCCCGCCGGCCGGGCCGGCGGAAGGAGCGGATCGAGGGCCGCTCCGTTCCGGCGCCCCGTGTCGCCGGTGCCGGAGCCGTGCCCTGTCTCCGTGTCTCCACCTTCTCGTCCGCGCGGGTCCGGCCCCATCCGCGTGGGTACTCATCTCACCCCCTAGGTACGGATACTCAGTCCTGGGTGCTCGGACCCAGGCCCGCTTCGCCCCGCCGCCCCCGGGACGGTCGTGCCCGGGTGTCGGGTGGCGGCGGATAGGGTCGCAGGCATGGCACGGATTGCGGTGATCGGCGCCGGGACGGGCGCCCTGGCGGCGGCCGCCCGGCTGGCCGTCGCAGGCCACCGGGTGGTGGTCCACGAGCGGACGGAGACGTACGGCGGTGCGGTGCGCCGCTACGAGCGGGACGGCTTCGGCTTCGACACCGGGCCCGGTCTGCTGCCGCTGCCCGCGGTCTGGCGGGATCTGTTCGTCAAGACCGGCAAGGAGCCCCTCGAAGCGTGCGTCGACCTCGTGCAGGTCGACCCGTCGTCGTGCCACGTCTTCGCCGACGGCACCCGGGTCTCGCTGCCGAACGCCTCACGTGCCGGTGTGGTCACCGCTCTGGACGAGGCGCTGGGAGCGGGCGCGGGCCGGCGCTGGGGCGACTTCCTGGTCCGGGCGCGCGAGGCCTGGGACCGCACCCGCCGCCCCCTGCTGGAGGAGCCGCTGTGGCCGAACTGGCAGGTGCTGGCAGAACGGGAGCCGTATCCGGCGGTGCCGCACAAGCGGCTGCTGCGCACGCGCCGCGCGGGCACGCTGCGCGAGATCGGCGCGTGGGAGCTGCGGGACGAGCGCCTGGCCGGCCTGCTGGAGAGCTTCGCCCTGGACCACGGCCTCGATCCGCGGACCGCTCCGGCGAGCGCGGCGGTGCTGCCGTACCTGGAGCACGCCTTCGGCACGTGGTACGTGCGGGGCGGTGTGCGGGAGCTGGCGCGTGCCGTGTACGAGCGGTGCGTGGCCCGCGGGGTCGAGTTCGTCTTCGGCTCCGAGGTCACCGGGGTCGTGGAGAAGGACGGCCGGGCGGCGGGCGTGGAACTGGCCGACGGGACGGTGGCCGAGGCCGACCATGTCGTGGCCGGCGTGGACCCGGTGCGGCTGCGGTCCCTGACCGGGCGTCCGCCTGACGGGGACGGCGACGTCCCCGCGGCCCCGGCGGAGACCGGGCGGTTCACGCTCCTGCTGGCCCTGCGCGGCGGCCGGGAGCCGCACGCCGCGCACCGCACGGTCGTCCACGCGCCGGACCGCGGGGCCGAGCCGGCGTTTGCGGCGCCCCCCGGCGACGAGGGGGCCGCCCGTCCCACCGTCACCGTGCTGCGCCCCGACGACCCGGCTCTGCGCCCGGACGACGCGCACGAGTCAGCGGTGGTGTCCGCCGTGGCACCGGCGGACGGCGCGTGGGAGGACGAGGAGCGGGTCCGCCGCTGGACGGACCTCCTCCTGCAGGCGGTCCGGCCCGCGCTACCGGACCTCGAGGAGCGCCTGCTGTGGCATGTGGCGCACACCCCCGGGCACGCCGCGGAGGAGACGGGTTCCCCCCACGGCGCCGTGTCCGCTCCTGCCCTCGCCGCGGCGGACGGCCGCTTCCTGCACCCCGCCAACACCACACGACTGCCCGGCCTGTACCGCGTCGGAGGCTGGTCGCACCCCGGCGGCGGTCTCCCCCACACCGGCATGTCGGGGGCGCTGGTCGCCGGGCTGATCGTCGAAGGGCCGGAGTTCCGGGGCTCGCAGTGACGGCCCCGGGAGCACGCACGGCGGTGGACCCGCGGGGGGATCAGAAACGGTACTGCTCGCCGTAGCCGGTGCCGTTGCCCTGCCCGTCGCCCTGCTGGTACGGGTAGGGCTGCTCGGTCGGCGGCTCGCCGTCGTAGGACTCGTCGGTGCGCTGCTGCGGGACCCAGGTGCCGCCGGGCGGGGTCTGGGCGTAGCCGCCGGTCGCGTACGGGTCCTGCGTGTAGCCCTGCTGGTCGTAGCCCTGGCCGCCGTAAGAGGTGTCGTAGGAGGCACCGCCGTACGTCTGGGTGCCGATGTACGGGTCGGAGTAGGCGGCGTACTGCTGCTGGCCCGAGGTGTCGTAGCCGTACTGGCCGTAGCCGGAGTAGCCGTCGTAGCCGTAGGCCTGGTCGGTGCTCTGGGCAGCGGTCGCGTACTCGCCCTGGGGCTGGGCCGCGGTGGCGTGGGCCGGGTCGCCGTAGACGCCGTAGGAGCCGGTGTCCTCGGGCATGGGCTGCGGCTGGTAGACCGCGTCGGCGTCGGCAGTGTCGGCGCCCGCCGGGCGCGCCGGCGTGAAGACGTCGTCCTGGTCGTAGTCGTCGCGGTCGTAGTCGTGGCCGTAGCCGTCGGCTCCGTAGGCGTCGCCGCCGTAGGGGACACCGTCCTGGTCTTGGGTGTCCGGCGCGTCGTCGTCGGCGTGGCCGTCGTCGGACGTCCGGAGGTCGGAAACCTCCGGATTCGCGTCCTTGCGCGCCGCACCGCGGCGGCCCCGGCCGGTCTCGGCGGCGGGCCCCCTGACCGCCCAGCCGGAGGCGAAGCCGCGGCGGAACGACAGGGTGACGTAGGTCTGGCCGACGGCGAAGGCGGCGGCGCCGAGCGCGATGACGACGACCGACGCGATCAGCACACCGAGGACGACGCCGAGGAAGCCGCCGAACGCGAGGAGACGCCAGCGAAGCCGCGCCTTGTACTGCAGCAGCACCTCACCGAGCAGCCACAGTGCGACGACACCGAACGCGATGTAGAGGACCGTCCAGCCCATGTACGCCCCTCTCCCAGTGGCCGCTACGCAGTGTGTCGTATGGCTGTGCGACCGGTCTAGGCCTGCGGGGGATGGTGCAGGCCCAGGTTCTCGTAGATTTCCAGGGTCGCCGTGGAGCTGTTGAGCGTGATGAAGTGCAGACCCGGCACTCCCTCGGCCAGCAGCCGTGCGCAGAACTCCGTGGCGAACTCGATGCCAATGGAGCGTACAGCGGCCGGATCGTCTTTCGCTGTGAGGATCCGTTCTTTCAGGCTGTCGGGGAAGGCGGCCGTACTCAGCTTCGGCAGCCGCTCCAGCATCCTGATGCTGGTCACCGGGAGGATCTCCGGGATGACCGGGGTGTCGCAGCCCGCCGCGGCGACCTTGTCGCGCAGCCGGAGGTACGGCTCCGGGTGGAAGAACATCTGCGTGATGGCGTAGTCGGCGCCGGCCCGGCACTTGTCGACGAAGTGCGCGACATCCCTGTCCCAGTCGCAGGAGCGCGGATGCATCTCGGGGAAGGCGGCGACGCCGACACAGAAGTCGCCCGACTCCTTGATGAGACGCACGAGTTCGGCGGCGTACGTCAGCCCCTGGGGATGCGGAACCCACGCGCCCATGGGGTCGCCGGGCGGGTCGCCGCGGACCGCGAGCATGTTCCGGATGCCGGCGTCGGCGTACTGGCCGATGATGTTGCGCAGCTCGGCGACGGAGTGGTCGACCGCGGTCAGGTGGGCGACCGGCGTGAGCGTGGTGTCCACGACGATCTGCTGGGTCTCCCTGACGGTCGTGGCGCGTGTGGACCCGCCCGCGCCGTAGGTCACGGAGACGAAGTCGGGGGCCACGGCCTCGACCCTGCGCAGCGCGGTCCACAGGTTCCGCTCGCCGGCCGGCGTCTTCGGCGCGTAGAACTCGAACGAGTACGTCGTCTTGCCGGCAGCGAGGATCTCGCGCACGGTGCGCGCGCGATCAGTCCTGGTGGAGGGGGTTCCGAGGGCCATACGGGCAGGTTAGCCAGGGGGCGCCGGTCACCCAACCGAATGCCGGAGATTTGCCCGAATTGCCGGGATGTTGTCCACCCCTTGGACGCTGACCGCGCAAAGCGCCCCTCAGTCGGCTGCCCGGAGCCGCTTCGCCAGTTCGGCCGCCGCGGCGCCGGGGTCGTCCGCCTCCGTGATCGCCCGGACCACGACCACCCGGCGGGCGCCGGCGTCGAGCACCCGGTCGAGGTTGCCGTGGTCGATGCCGCCGATGGCGAACCAGGGGCGGTCGGTGCCGAGGGTGGCCGTGTGGCGGACGAGGTCCAGCCCGGGGGCGTGGCGGCCGGGCTTGGTGGGGGTCGGCCAGCACGGGCCGGTGCAGAAGTAGTCCACACCCTCCTGGACGGCGGCGGCCTCCGCCTCGGCCGCGGAGTGTGTGGAGCGGCCGACGAGGACGTCGCCGCCGAGGATCGCGCGGGCCGCGGGGACCGGGAGGTCGCCCTGGCCCAGGTGGAGGACGTCGGCGCCGGCGGCGTGGGCGACGTCCGCGCGGTCGTTCACCGCGAGGAGCCTGCCGTGCCGGGCGCAGGCGTCGGCGAGGATCTCCAGGTGCCGGAGCTCTTCGGCGGCCTCCATGCCCTTGTCGCGCAGCTGCACGATGTCCACACCACCCGCCAGGGCGGCGTCCAGGAACTCGGCGAGGTCGCCCTGCCGCCGCCGCGCGTCGGTGCAGAGGTACAGCCGGGCGTCGGCGAGCCGGGCGCGGGCGTCGGTGTGCAGCATGCGTGGTCCCCCCGGGTGGGTGCCGTGTCGGTGGTGTACGGGCGGCGGCCGGGCGCGAGGGCGCGGCCCGCCCGGGCCGTGGTAGACCCGGCCGCGGCCCGCGCTCACGCGGGCCGCGGCCCGTACGCCGGACGGTGTCGACGGTTTTTCGGTGATGCAGCGGATTCGGCTCAGACGGCGAGCGCCTGGGCGCGGCGCTTCACCTCCGTACCGCGATTCTCGCTCAGGGCCTGCGCGGGGGTGCCGGGCAGGGTCGGGTCGGGGGTGAAGAGCCACTCGATCATCTCTTCGACCGTGAAGCCGTCGTCCCGCAGCAGCGTCAGGGTGCCGGACAGGCCCTTGACGACCTTGTCCCCGTCGATGAAGGCGGCGGGGACGTGCAGCGCGCGGTTCTCACCTCGGCGTACGGCGATGAGCTGGCCCTCCTTGACCAGCTGCCGCACACGCGTCACCTCGACGCCGAACTGTTCGGCGATGTCGGGGAGGGTGAGCCAGGCGGGGACGAGAGCATCGATCTTTGCGTCAATCTCGGTCACGGGTCCAAGCCTGCCATCTGCCACCGACAGTCGGAAGCCGACCCGGTCCACCCGGGGGGACGCTCCCGCGCCCGGCCTACCCGACGGCCTTCTTCAGGGGCCGGGCGGGATCCGCCAGCAGCTCGGCGTCCATCGGCGTGCCCGCCTCGATCAGCCGCCGCCCCTGCGCCAGGTCCCGTGGGCGGCCCACCGCGAGGATCGCCACCAGCCGGTCCCCGCGCAGCCAGCACACCGTCCAGGCGGGCCCGGCGGGATCGCCGCGCCAGACGGCGCGGTCGGCCGCCGCATGGTGCCCGGCGTACTGGACGAAGCGGCCGAACTGCTCGGACCAGAAGTACGGGACCGGGTCGTAGACCACGGGCGGCTCGCCGGTCGCCGCCCCGATGATGTTCGCCGCGACGGTGCGCGGGCCCTGGAGGGCGTTGTCCCAGTGGTGCACCAGCAGGCGCTCGCCGTAGCGGCCGGAGGGGAAGGAGGCGCAGTCGCCGACGGCGTGGACGCCGGGGACGGAGGTGCTCAGGTGGGCGTCGGCGACGACCTCGCCGTGCGCACCCAGCTCCACGCCGGAGCCGGCCAGCCAGCGGGTGGCCGGGCGGGCGCCGATCCCGACGACGACCGCGTCCGCGGGCACGCGCGTGCCGTCGTCGAGCAGTACCGCACCGGGTTCGACGCGCTCCACACGCGCGTGGGTGCGCAGCTCGACACCGCTGTCGGCGTACCAGGCGGTCATCGGGGCGGCCGCCTCGGCGGGCAGCGCCCCGGCGAGCGGGCGGTCGGCGGCCTCGACGACGGTGACCGCGCAGCCCGCCTCGCGCGCCGCGGTGGCGAACTCGGCGCCGATCCACCCGGCGCCGACGACCACGATCTCGTGCTGGCGGGCGAGCACCGGCCGCAGCCGTTCGGCGTCGTCGAGGGTGCGCAGCAGGTGGACACCCGGCACCCCCTCGGCACCGGGCAGCCGAACCGGTTCGGCGCCGGTGGCCAGGACCAGCACGTCGTACGGGACCGGGCCGGCCTCGGTGTCCAGCTCGCGGTCGGCGGGACGCAGGCCGGTCACCTCGCGCCCGAGCAGCAGTTCGATGCCGAGGCCCTCGAAGTCCACGTCGAGTGCGGAGCCCTCGGCGGTGCCGAGCAGGACGGCCTTGGACAGCGGCGGCCGGTCGTAGGGCTGGTGCGGTTCGGCGCCGATGAGTGTCACGGGGCCGGTGAAGCCCTGCTCCCGCAGAGCCACGGCGGTCTGCACCCCGGCCATGCCCGCACCGACGACGACCACGCGCCGCGGCTGTCCCGTGCCCTGTTCCCGCGTCTGCTCGCTCACTGGATCACCATAGACAACTGACGTTGCGTCAGTCAGGGCCCGTGCTCAGTGACCTGCTCCACAACACTGGTCCCGCTGCCCGCCCGGGACTCCCACCGCCACGACTCCTCCAGCCGCACCCGCCCGTCGGGCAGCTCCACGACCGTGGACACGCAGTGCCCCGAGGAGGTCGTGCCGTCGGTCCGGAGCTGCACGTACCGGAAGTCCAGCCGGTCGCCGTCCCGGGTACCCACCAAATGCCCGCGCACCACGTCGCCGCCCGCGTACTCCGCCCAGATCTCACCGTCCTTCTCGTGGTAGGCGAACCGGGTGCGCGTGCCCACCTGGCCTGGGGCCTGGTCGGCCACGGGGGCGAGAACGAGGCCGTCGAGAGAGCGGGCCATGGCAGAAGGCTCCCTTACAGAGGCGTGGAAGCAACAGCTAGGGTGGCCAACGTAAAGCACTCGCGGGAGCCCGGACGCACCGGGCTGAGAGGGAGGCTGGCGGCCTCCGACCGTACGAACCTGATCCGGGTCATGCCGGCGAAGGGAGGGGCTGGACGCCCATGTCGCCTACGCGTACGTCAGACGTCCTCGTCGTGGGGGGCGGGATCATCGGGCTGGTGACGGCCTGGCGGGCCGCGCAACGCGGGTTCGCCACCGCCGTCGTCGATCCCTCGCCCGGCGGCGGCGCCGCACACGTGGCGGCCGGGATGCTGGCCGCCGTCACGGAGCTGCACCACGGCGAGCAGACGCTGCTCGGGCTGAACCTGGCCTCGGCGCACCGCTACCCCGGTTTCGTGGCCGAGCTGACCGACCTCACCGGGCACGACCTCGGCTACCGCCGCTGCGGCACGCTCGCCGTGGCCCTGGACGCCGACGACCGCGCCCACCTGCGCGAACTGCACGCCCTGCAGCACAGGTCGGGGCTGGAATCGGAGTGGCTGTCGGGGCGGGAGTGCCGTCGACTGGAGCCGATGCTCGCACCCGGGGTGCGCGGCGGGCTGCGGGTCGACGGCGACCACCAGATCGACCCCAGGCGGCTCGCGGCGGCGCTGGTCACCGCGTGCGAGCGGGCGGGCGTGGTGTTCCACCGGGAGTGGGCCGAGCGCCTGGAACTGGCCGGAGGGCGCGCCGCCGGGATCGTCACCCGCGGCGGGGCCGCGCTGGGCGCGGGCCAGGTGGTGCTCGCGGCCGGCAGCCTCAGCGGTCGGCTGGCCGGCCTCCCGGACGGCGTGGTGCCGCCGGTGCGGCCGGTCAAGGGACAGGTCCTGCGGCTGACCGTGCCCGAGCGGCACGGCCCCTTCCTCAGCCGCACGGTGCGGGCGGTGGTGCGCGGCGGCCAGGTGTACCTGGTGCCCCGGGAGAACGGCGAGCTGGTGATCGGCGCGACGAGCGAGGAACTCGGCTGGGACACGACGGTCACCGCCGGCGGGGTCTACGAACTGCTGCGGGACGCGCACGAACTGGTGCCCGGACTGACCGAACTGCCACTGACGGAGACCCTGGCCGGGCTCCGTCCGGGCTCCCCCGACAACGCCCCGCTGCTCGGACCGACCGGACTGGACGGGCTGCTGCTGGCCACCGGGCACCACCGCAACGGCGTCCTGCTCACACCGGTCACCGGGGACGTCATGGCGCACGTCCTGACGGCCGGTGAACTCCCCGACGTCGCCCTGCCCTTCACCCCGACGCGCTTCGGGGCACGCGTCGCGCCCACGGAGCAGCCCGCATGAACATCTCCGTCAACGGCCGGCCGCGGGACATCGACCCCGGCACGGTCCTCGACACCGTCGTGAAGTCCCTGACCGCCGCGCCCTCCGGGGTGGCCGCCGCGCTCAACGAGACCGTCGTCCCGCGCGCCGAGTGGCCCGCGACCGAACTCTCCGAGGGCGACCGCGTCGAGGTCCTGACCGCTGTCCAAGGAGGCTGAACCATGGCTGACGACCCCTTCGTCCTCGGCGGCACGTCCTTCTCGTCCCGCCTGATCATGGGTACGGGCGGCGCGCCCAGCCTGGAGGTGCTGGAGCACGCGCTGGTCGCCTCCGGCACGGAGCTGACGACGGTCGCGATGCGGCGCGTCGACCCCGGCGTGCACGGGTCCGTGCTGTCGGTGCTGGAGAGGCTGGGCATCCGGGTGCTGCCGAACACGGCGGGCTGCTTCACCGCGGGGGAGGCCGTGCTGACGGCGCGGCTGGCCCGGGAGGCGCTGGGCAGCGACCTGATCAAGCTGGAGGTCATCGCCGACGAGCGCACCCTGCTGCCCGACCCGATCGAGCTGCTGGACGCCGCCGAGACACTGGTCGACGAGGGGTTCACGGTGCTCCCGTACACCAACGACGACCCGGTCCTCGCCCGGAAGCTGGAGGACGCCGGCTGCGCGGCGATCATGCCGCTCGGTTCGCCGATCGGCTCCGGGCTCGGCATCCGCAACCCGCACAACTTCCAGCTGATCGTGGAGAACGCGGGGGTGCCGGTCGTCCTGGACGCGGGGGCGGGCACGGCGTCGGACGCGGCGCTGGCGATGGAGCTGGGGTGCGCTGGGGTGATGCTGGCCTCGGCGGTCACGCGGGCGCAGGAGCCGGTGCTGATGGCCGCCGCCATGCGCAACGCCGTGGAGGCGGGGCGGCTGGCCCGCCGGGCGGGGCGGATCCCGCGCCGGCACTTCGCGCGGGCGTCGTCCCCGGAGGACGGTGTGGCCCGCCTCGACCCCGAGCGGCCGGCCTTCTGAGTTCCGCCCCGCGGCGCCCGGCACCACCCGCGGAACCGGGGGGGCGGCTGCGGGCGTGCGGACGTGGAGACGCAGGTCACCGAAGGCCGGGGCGCCGCCATCACGACCCCCGTACGCACGTCACAGCTCGGCTGCAGTCCCGCCCCGATCCCGTGGCCGGGCGGGGGCTGTCGGTCCCGGCTCGTAGACTCGCCTGCGTGGATGCGACCCTTCAGGACCCTCTCGTCGGGCAGGTGCTCGACGGTCGTTACCGCGTGGACGCGCGGATCGCGGTCGGCGGCATGGCCACGGTGTACCGGGCCGTGGACACCCGCCTCGACCGCGTGCTCGCGCTGAAGGTGATGCACCCCACGCTCGCCGCCGACGGCACGTTCGTCGAGCGGTTCATCCGGGAGGCGAAGTCCGTCGCACGGCTCGCCCACCCGAACGTGGTGCAGGTCTTCGACCAGGGCACGGACGGCTCGTACGTCTACCTCGCCATGGAGTACGTCGCCGGGTGCACCCTGCGTGACGTGCTGCGCGAGCGCGGGGCACTGCAGCCGCGCGCCGCCCTGGACATCCTGGAGCCGGTGCTGGCCGCTCTGGGCGCGGCGCACCGCGCCGGGTTCGTGCACCGGGACATGAAGCCGGAGAACGTGCTGATCGGGGACGACGGCCGGGTCAAGGTCGCCGACTTCGGGCTGGTGCGGGCGGTGGACACCGTCACCAACACCACCGGCGCGGTGCTCGGCACCGTCTCCTATCTGGCTCCGGAGCAGATCGAGCACGGTGTCGCCGACCCGCGGGCCGATGTGTACGCGTGCGGTGTCGTGCTGCACGAGATGCTGACCGGGCAGAAGCCGCACGAGGGCGAGTCCCCTGCCCAGGTGCTCTACAAGCACCTCCACGAGGACGTGCCGCCGCCGTCCGCGGCCGTGCCGGGGCTGCCGTACGCCCTGGACGAGCTGGTGATGTCGGCCACCGCGCGCACCCCGGAGGTGCGGCCGAACGACGCGGTGGCGCTGCTGGCGCAGGCCCGTGAGGCACGGGCCGGGCTCTCCGAGGAGCAATTGGACGCCGTACCGCCGCAGGCGCGTGCCCAGGAGCACGACAACGCGCAGGACCGCACGAGCGTCATCCCGCGCGCGCTCGCCGTCCCGCGCCCGCTGCCGGTGAACGAGGACGCGGGGGACGAGCAGGTCCTGCACCGCACGAGCCGCCTGGAGAGCCCGCCGGCCGCGCCGCCGCGGCGCCGCCCGGCGCGCGGACGGCAGCGGCTCGTCGCCGTCGTCGCCGCCCTGCTGGTGGTGCTCGGCGTCGGCGCGGGTGTGTGGTACATCAACTCCGGCCAGTTCACCGAGGTCCCGCCACTCCTCGCCAAGACCGAGGCGCAGGCCCGGCAGGAGCTGAAGGACGCCGGGCTGGGGGTCAGCGTCGAGCGGGACTACAGCGACACCGTCGAGCGCGGGACGGTCATCGGGACCGACCCGGCCGCGGGCGCCCGGATCCGGGGCAACGGCTCGGTGACGCTGCGGATCTCGCGGGGCCCTGAGACGGTGAAGGTCCCGGACCTGCAGGGGTACCGGCTGGACAAGGCGAAGTCGGTGCTGAAGGACAGTGGCCTGGAACCGGGCATGGTCACCCGGGAGTTCAGCGACGACGTGCCCAAGGGCTTCGTGATCGGCTCGGCCCCGGCGGCCGGCACCGAGCGGCACGCGGGTTCCGCGATCGCGCTCACCGTGAGCCAGGGCAGCCCGGTCGAGGTGCCGGACGTCACCGGCGAGGACCTGGACGAGGCGAAGGCCGATCTGGAGGGCGCCGGGCTGACGGTGGAGGTCTCCACCGAGCGGGTCCACTCCGAGTTCGACGCCGGGCAGGTGGCCGCGCAGACCCCGGACAGCGGAAGCGAGGCCGCCGAGGGCGACACCGTGACGCTGACCCTGTCCAAGGGGCCGGAGATGGTCGAGGTCCCTGATGTGGTGGGCCGGAGCGTCGACGACGCGAAGCAGGAGCTGAAGGCGGCGGGCTTCAAGGTCAAGGAGGACCGCGGGCTGCTCGGGCTGTTCGGCGACAAGGTGAAGAAGCAGTCCGTGAAGGGCGGCGACACGGCTCCGAAGGGCTCGACGATCACGATCACCATCCGGTGACGTACGCCACCGGTGGCCGGACCCGTCCGGCGCCGGGGCGCACCGGAGCGCATGGCAGGCTGAACGGGTGAGAAGTCAGCAGGCGAAAGCCCCCTTGCGCAACCCTGTCGGTGCCCACGTCCCCGTCGCCGGCGGGTTGCACGCGGTCGGCCTGCCCTACGCCCGCGACCTGGCGGCGGAGGCCCTGCAGGTCTTCGTGGCCAACCCGCGCGGCTGGGCCACACCCACCGGGAACCCGCGGCAGGACGAGGCGTTCCGCGTGGCGTGCGCGGCCGAGTCGCTGCCGGTGTACGTGCACGCCCCGTACCTGATCAACTTCGGCTCGCACACCGAGGCCACGGTCGAGCGGTCGGTGGAGTCGCTGCGGCACTCGCTGCGGCGCGGGCGGGAGATCGGCGCGCTCGGTGTCGTCGTGCACACGGGCAGCGCGACCGGCGGGCGGGAGCGGTCGGTGGCACTGCGGCAGGTTCGGGAGCACATGCTGCCGCTGCTGGAGGAGCTGACCCACGACGACGACCCGTTCCTGCTGCTGGAGTCCACCGCCGGGCAGGGCGCGTCCCTGTGTTCGCGGACCTGGGACTTCGGCCCGTACTTCGAGGCGCTCGACGCGCATCCCAGGCTGGGCGTGTGTCTGGACACCTGCCACATCTTCGCGGCCGGGCACGACCTGACCGGCCCGAGCGGCATGCACGAGACACTCGATCTGCTGGTGGACACGGTCGGCGAGGGCCGGCTGAAGCTGATCCACGCCAACGACTCCAAGGACGTGACCGGCGCGCACAAGGACCGACACGAGAACATCGGTGCAGGTCACATCGGTGAGGATCCGTTCCGGGCACTGATGACCCACCCGGCGACACAGGGCGTACCGCTGGTGATCGAGACTCCCGGCGGCAAGCAGGGGCACGCGGCCGATGTGGAGCGGCTGAAGAAACTGCGCGACGGATAACCCGTTGAGGAATACCCCAGGGGGGTATACGGTTCCGGTGCGGTACAGGAACCGTCACCGGACCTCGGGGGCACACATGCAGCACGCGGCGCACACCGCAGACGATCACCACCAGGGGCACCACCCACAGGACCACCACGAGCACGGGCACCACGCCCCGGCCGGCGCGAGCTGGGCCATGGCGGCGCAGGCCACGCTGCACTGCCTCACCGGATGCGCCATCGGCGAGGTGCTCGGCATGGTGATCGGCACCCGGCTCGGCTGGGGCAACGGGCCGACGATGGTCACGGCGATCCTGCTCGCCTTCCTCTTCGGCTACTCGCTCACCCTGCGCGGCGTCCTCAGGGCCGGCGTCGGCCTCGGGGCGGCCGTCCGGGTGGCCCTGGCCGCGGACACCCTGTCGATCGCGGTGATGGAGCTGATCGACAACGGCGTGATCGCCCTGTGGCCCGAGGCGATGGAGGCACGGCTGGACGAGGCCCTGTTCTGGGGTTCGCTGGGCGTCTCCCTGGTCCTGGCGTTCCTGGCCACCACCCCGGTCAACAAGTGGATGATCGGACGCGGCAAGGGCCATGCGGTGGTGCACCGGTACCACCACTGACTCCCCCGGAGGCGTCAGGAGCGCTCCCCGAGACGGTCGGGCGAAGTCCACTGCGGTTCGGCGGCACCCCGAAGGGGCGCGGGGAACTGCGCGACCGCGCACGGCGGCGCCGCGGTCGGCCGACGCCGCGCCCCCGGCAGAGCGCTCGGCCGACGGGAGTCAGAGCTCGGGGCCGTCCCCGGGCTCTTCCTGGTAGGAGTACCGCTGCTCCTTCCACGGGTCGCCGATGTTGTGGTAGCCGCGCTCCTCCCAGAAACCACGGCGATCGGTCGTCATGTACTCCACGCCGCGGACCCACTTGGGCCCCTTCCACGCGTACAGGTGCGGGACGATCAGCCTCAGCGGGAAGCCGTGCTCGGCCGTCAGCAGCTCACCGTCCTTGTGGGTGGCGAAGAGGGTGCGGTCGGCGGTGAAGTCGGACAGGCGCAGGTTGGAGCTGAAGCCGTATTCCGCCCACACCATCACATGGGTGGCCTCGGGTGCGGGCGGCGCGATGTCCAGGATCGTCCGGGCGGGAATGCCGCCCCATTCCGCGCCGAGCATGCTGTACTTCGTCACGCAGTGCAGATCGGCGACCACGGTGGCATACGGCAGGGCCGTGAACTCCTCGTGGTTCCAGCAGTGCTTCGCCCCGTCGGCGGTGGCACCGAAGACCCTGAACTCCCAGCGCTCGGGCCGGAACTTGGGGACCGGCCCGTAGTGCGTGACCGGCCAGCCCTTCTGCAGTCGCTGCCCCGGCGGAAGCTCGGACCGTGCTGCATCTCCAGATTCCTGCTCCACCGGATGACCCATGACTCCATCCTGACAGACACGGAGCGGTGCACAGGACGAGGCACCCCGCCGAACCGGACAAGCAGTACCAAGCATGCATGTACTTACTAAGTCAACACTTACTGGACGATCTTCCCGGGCGGTGAAATCATGCCGCCGCAACCCCTCCACAGTTCCGCACGCGGAAGGAGCCTGGCGCGATGCAGGGCGACCCCGAGGTCATCGAATTCCTCAACGAGCAGCTGACCGGTGAGCTGACCGCGATCAACCAGTACTTCCTGCACGCCAAGATGCAGGAGAACTTCGGCTGGACGAAGCTCGCGAAGTACACCCGGCACGAGTCGTTCGACGAGATGAAGCATGCCGAGGTGCTCACCGACCGGATCCTCTTCCTGGACGGGCTGCCGAACTACCAGCGACTGTTCCACGTCCGGGTGGGGCAGACCGTCAAGGAGATGTTCGAGGCCGACCGGCAGATCGAGGTGGAGGCGATCGACCGGCTGCGGCGCGGCATCAAGGTGATGCGGGAAAAGGGCGACATCACGTCCGCGAACATCTTCGAGGACATCCTGGCCGACGAAGAGCACCACATCGACTACCTCGACACACAGCTGGAGCTGCTGGAGAAGCTCGGCGAGGCGCTCTACCTCGCCCAGCTGATCGAGCAGCCGGAGAGCTGAGCCGGCCGGGTGAGGCCCGCCGCGGATCGGCCGCCCCGAACGGGGCGCGGTGGCCGTCACGGCCGGCCGCGACGGCACCGCGGGCGACCGGCGGCCGGGCGCCGGGCTCGAAGCGGTGCGCTCAGGCGGCCTCGTCCAGGGCGGCGGCCAGGACCGGCCCCTTCTGGACGGCGGGTTCGCGGCGCGGGACGGCTCCCCGACCCAGCAGCGCCTGGATGCGGCGAACGCAGGAACCGCAGTCCGTGCCGGCCTTGCAGGCGGACGCCACCTGGCGGGGGGTGCAGGCACCGTTCTCGACGTGCTGCTTGACCTGCTGCTCGGTGACGCCGAAGCAGGAGCAGACGTACACGCGGTTCACCTCCCACCGGGATCCTTCACCGACGCCCCCCTTGATCAGTGAGGCTAACCTAACCTTACCCATCGCGTCGGGGCCGCGAAAGTGCTGTGGGGCGCGGATCGCATGTGATCCGCGCCCCACTTCGCTTCACACCCGGAAACGGGTGGTGCCGGACGAAGCCGTCACTGGTCCCGGTACATCTCGGCGACCAGGAACGCCAGGTCGAGCGACTGGCTGCGGTTGAGCCGCGGATCGCACGCCGTCTCGTAGCGCTGGTGCAGGTCGTCGACGAAGATCTCGTCGCCGCCGCCCACGCACTCGGTGACGTCGTCGCCGGTGAGCTCCACATGGATGCCGCCCGGATGCGTGCCGAGCGCCTTGTGCACCTCGAAGAAGCCCTTGACCTCGTCGAGCACGTCGTCGAAGCGGCGGGTCTTGTGGCCGGAGGCCGCCTCGAAGGTGTTGCCGTGCATCGGGTCGGCCACCCAGGCCACGACCGCGCCGGACGCCGTGACCTTCTCCACCAGCTCGGGGAGCTTGTCCCTGATCTTGTCGGCACCCATGCGGACGACGAAGGTGAGCCGGCCCGGCTCGCGCTCGGGGTCGAGGCGCTCGATGTACTGCAGCGCCTCCTCGGCCGTCGTGGTCGGTCCGAGCTTGATCCCGATCGGGTTGCGGATCCGGGAGGCGAACTCGATGTGCGCGTGGTCCAGCTGCCGGGTGCGCTCACCGATCCACACCATGTGGCCCGAGACGTCGTACAGCTGCCCGGTCCGCGAGTCGACGCGGGTGAGCGCCGTCTCGTAGTCGAGGAGCAGCGCCTCGTGGGAGGCGTAGAACTCGACGGTCTTGAACTCCTCCGGGTCCGCCCCGCAGGCGTGCATGAAGTTCAGCGCGTTGTCGATCTCCCGCGCCAGCTGCTCGTAGCGCTGCCCGGACGGGGACGACTTCACGAAGTCCTGGTTCCAGGCGTGCACCTGGCGCAGGTCGGCGTAGCCGCCGGTGGTGAAGGCGCGCACCAGGTTCAGCGTGGAGGCGGAGGCGTGGTACATCCGCTTCAGCCGCTCCGGGTCCGGGATGCGCTCGGCCTCGGTGAACTCGAAGCCGTTGACGGAATCGCCCCGGTACACCGGAAGGGTCACGCCGTCGCGCGTCTCGGTCGGCTTGGAGCGCGGCTTGGAGTACTGCCCGGCGATACGGCCGACCTTCACCACCGGCACGGAGGCCGCATAGGTGAGGACGGCGCCCATCTGGAGCAGCGTCTTGAGCTTGTTGCGGATGTGGTCGGCGGACACCGCGTCGAAGGCCTCGGCGCAGTCGCCGCCCTGGAGGAGGAACGCCTCACCCTTGGCGACGGCCGCCAGCCGGGCGCGCAGCTGGTCGCACTCGCCCGCGAAGACGAGCGGCGGATACGACTCGAGGTCCGCGATCACTGCGCGCAGAGCCTCGGTGTCGGGGTACTCGGGCTGCTGCGCCGCGGGCAGGTCTCGCCAGGAGTTGCCAGCGCTGAGGCTGGTCTTCGCGTTCACGGTCACGCCCTCCACATTACGGGGTCGTGTCGACCGATTTTCGCGTGGCTCGACAGGTGAGACAGCCGAGACGGGGCCGCTCGACCCCGGTTGTTCGCTCCCCGGTAACATCAGCCACTTCTTCAACGCTGGTTTACATACATCCAATCTTCGTATCCACAGGGGTGGGGGACTTGACCGCGGGTCATCGCAGGGACCGCAAGAAGAAACGCATGCTCGTCTACGGCGTCGCCTCGGTGGTGGCCGCCGCGACCACCGCAGGAACGCTGGCCCTGGCCTCGCCGGGGCTCTTGGGTTCGGACGGCGAACAGGGGCCGCCGCCGTCGCTGCAGACCCAGTTCGAACAGGCCGCCGAGGAGTTCGACGTCCCGCAGAACGTGCTGATGGCGGTGTCGTACCGGCAGACGCGCTGGGAGGACCACGACGGCCTGCCGAGCACCACCGGCGCCTACAACGTGATGGGTCTCACGGACGTCGACAAGGACGATCTCGGGGACGGCCACGACGGCGAGGCCGACGAGCGCAAGAACCAGCTCGACCACATGAACCTCAGTGGCGACCCGGCCATCGAGAAGCACTTCGACGCGGACAAGGCGCTCCGGAGCCTGCGCAAGAAGCCCGTCGACACCAGCGATCCGCGCCTGCACACCCTGGACGAGGCCGCCGACCTCATCGACGTCTCCACGACGAAGGTCCGGAACGACACGCAGCAGAGCATCCGGGCGGGTGCCGCACTCCTGGCCAAGTACCAGAAGGACGCGACCGGCTCGCTGCCCGAGGACCCGGGCGCCTGGTACCCGGCCGTGGCTCGCGCGAGCCAGGCCACCGACCGCAAGGGCGCGGACCTCTTCGCCAAGCGCGTGTACGAGTCGATCAAGACCGGCGAGCGGCGGGTCACCACCGACGGCCAGACCCTGACCCTGCCGGCCGACCCGTCGGTGAAGCCCGACACGTCGTCCGAGCTGGAACTCGCCGGGGCCGTGGCGGGCACCACCGCCACGGCCGACTGCCCGTCCGGCCTGAACTGCGACTTCCGCCCCGCCGCGTACAAGCAGAACAGCTCCGACAACACCGACTGGGGCAACTACGGCGTCGCCGACCGCCCCAAGACCGGTCACGAGATCCGCTACATCCTGCTGCACGACACCGAGGGCAGCTACGACGGATCCCTCGCGGTGTTCCAGAACTCCAACACGTACGCCAGTGCCCATTACCTGATCCGCGCCTCCGACGGTCTCGTCACCCAGATGGTCGAGAACAAGAACGAGGCGTGGCATGCCGGCAACAAGAGCATGAACATGCACTCGATCGGCATCGAGCACGAGGGCTACGCGATCAAGGACGGCAGCTGGTACACCGAGCCGCAGTACGAGTCCTCCGCGGCCCTGGTGAAGTACCTGGCGGCCGAGTACGACGTCCCGCTGGACCGTGAGCACATCATCGGCCACGACGAGGTCCCCGGCCCGCTGGACAACAACGTCCGCTCCCAGCACTGGGACCCGGGTCCCTTCTGGGACTGGAACCACTACATGCAGCTGCTGGGCGCCCCGACCGGGGCGGGCGGCGCCGGCGGCCTGTACAAGGCCGGCCAGCTGATCCGGATCGCGCCGCCGTTCACCGCGGCCAACCAGCCGACGCTCACCAACGGCGGCACGGCGGTCGCCGAGCAGCCGGCGAACTTCGTGTACCTGTACACGTCACCGTCCACCTCCTCGGCCAAGATCACCGACGCCTACCTCGGCAGCGTGAACCCGACCGACGGCGCGAACTGGGCCGACAAGGCCGTCGCCGGCGGCGAGTACGTGGTCGCCGAGGCGCAGCAGGACTGGACCGCCATCTGGTACGGCGGCAAGAAGGCCTGGTTCTACAACCGGGGCGGTCAGTTCGCCGCGGCCGTCGGCACGCAGAGCGTGATCACGCCCAAGGCGGGCAAGAGCTCCGTCCCGGTCTACGGGCGCACCTACCCCGAGGACGCGGCGTACAGCGGGACCGGAGTGCCGGTCCAGGGCAGCAACACCGCGTCGCTGACCAAGTACAGCGTCCCCGCCGGGCAGAAGTACACGCTGGGCGGCTCGGCCGTGACCGGCTCGTACTACAACAGCGGCACCTACGACGGGTCCGGCACGGGTTCGCGCACGGTGGTCGTGGGCAGCACCAACACCTTCTACCCGATCCGCTTCAACCACCGGGTCGCCTGGGTGCGCACCTCGGACGTCGACGTGGTGAACAGCACCGCTCCCGACCCCGGCACCAACCGCTACGACATCCTCGGGCGCGACAAGTACGGCACGCTGTGGCAGTACCAGGGCACCGGCGACGCGGGCTCCCCGTTCTTCGGCCGCTACCGCGTCGGCGGCGGCTGGAACACCTACAACACGGTGACGGCGCTGACGGCGCTGCGCGCGGACGGCACCGGTGACATGGTGGCCCGCGACAAGGACGGCGTGCTCTGGTACTACAAGGGCACCGGCGATCCCTCCGCGCCGTTCGCCTCGCGCACCCGCGTCGGCGGGGGCTGGTACGTCTACAACACCATCCTCGGTGTCCGGGACCTCACCGGCGACGGCAAGCCCGACCTGATCGCCCGCGACAGCAGCGGCGTGCTCTGGCTGTACAAGGGCACCGGCGACACCGGCGCCCCGTTCGCGGCCCGCAGCCGGATCGGCGGCGGCTGGTACGTCTACAACACGATGGTCAGCACCGGCGACCTCGACGGCGACGGCAAGGCCGACCTGGTCGCCCGCGACAGCAGCGGCGTGCTCTGGTTCTACCAGGGCACCGGCGACGCTTCCGCGCCCTTCGCGGCGCGCACCCGGGTCGGCGGCGGCTGGTACGTCTACGACATGCTGAACGGCCCCAGCGACCTGAACCGGGACGGCAGGACGGACCTGATCGCCCGCGACAAGGACGGCGTGCTCTGGTTCTACCAGGGCACGGGTGACGCCTCCGCGCCGTTCGCCTCGCGGAGCCGGATCGGCGGAGGCTGGAGCATCTACGACATGATCGTCTGACACCGACCACCCGTATGCGTTAGGGTGCGTCGCATGTACGCGCCGACGAACCAGAACTGGTGGTGGACCGCTCATCCGGCGGCCCACTGACCGCGCGTACACCAGACGACGCGAAGGCCGCCCCGAGGGCGGCCTTCGGCGTTTCCCGGCCCGGGCCGTTCCTCCCAGCGAGAAGGAAACGGACCCATGACGCTGCTCGACCTCCTCGACGATCCCCGCCCGTTCGCCCTGCTGCGCCGCCGCACGCCGGGCCACGACGAGAACACCGTCGAGGTGCTCCTCGGCCAGGTCGCCACCTGCGACCGCCTCGCCGGCCTGCCCGACGAGGGCCTCGCGCTCGTCCCCTTCCGGCAGATCCGCGAGCGCGGCTTCGACGTCCGCGACGACGGCACGCCGCTGGCCGTCCTCGTCCCCGAGGAGACCCGCGCCCTCACCCTGGAGCAGGCCCTCGCCCAGTTGCCCGGGCACCGCGTCCGCGTCGACGGCGGGGGCTTCGACGTGCCCGACGAGGAGTACGCCGAGACCGTCTCCCGCGTGCTGCGCGAGGAGATCGGGCGGGGCGAGGGCGCCAACTTCGTGATCCGGCGGACCTACGAGGGCCGGATCCCGGGCTTCACCCGGGGCGACGCGCTGGCCCTGTTCCGGCGGCTGCTGGAGGGCGAGCGGGGCGCCTACTGGACGTTCGTCGTGCACACCGGGGAGCGGACGCTCGTCGGCGCGAGCCCCGAGGTGCACGTGCGGATGTCCGGGGCGCGACCCGGCGACGGCGGGGCGGGGGCGGGCACGGTCGTGATGAACCCGATCAGCGGGACCTACCGGTACCCCGCCGAGGGCCCCACCCCCGAGCACCTGCTCCGGTTCCTGGCCGACGGCAAGGAGATCGAGGAGCTGTCCATGGTCGTGGACGAGGAGCTGAAGATGATGTGCACCGTCGGCGACATGGGCGGGGTCGTCGTCGGGCCGCGGCTGAAGGAGATGGCGCACCTCGCGCACACCGAGTACGAACTGCGCGGGAAGTCCTCGCTGGACGTGCGCGAGGTGCTGCGGGAGACCATGTTCGCGGCCACCGTCACCGGGTCGCCGGTGCAGAACGCATGCCGGGTGATCGAACGGCACGAGACCGGCGGGCGCGGCTACTACGCGGGCGCCCTGGCCCTGCTCGGCCGGGACGCCGGCGGCGCCCAGACCCTCGACTCCCCCATCCTCATCCGCACCGCCGAGATCTCCGCCTCCGGGCGGTTGCGCGTGCCGGTCGGCGCCACTCTGGTGCGCGGCTCCGATCCGGCGGGCGAGGTCGCCGAGACCCACGCCAAGGCGGCGGGAGTGCTCGCGGCCCTGGGGGTGCGGCCGTCCCGGCCCCGTGCGGAGCGGGCGCGGCCGCGGCTGGCCGACGACCCCCGGGTGCGCGCGGCGCTGGACGGGCGGCGGGCCTCGCTGGCGCCGTTCTGGCTGCGGATGCAGCAGCCGTCGCGGGAGCCGGCCGGGCACGCCCTGGTCGTCGACGCCGAGGACACCTTCACCGCGATGCTGGCGCACGTGCTGCGGTCGAACGGGACGACCGTCACCGTCCGGCGGTACGACGAGCCCGGTCTCGGCGACGCGGTCCTGGCGCACGAGGGCCCGCTGGTCCTGGGCCCCGGCCCCGGTGACCCCTCCGACCTGGCCGACCCCCGGATGCGGTTCCTGCGCGGGCTGACCGCGGCGGTCCTGCGGGAGCACCGCCACGGCGTCCTGGGCGTGTGCCTCGGCCACGAGCTGATCGCGGCCGAGCTGGGCCTGGAGATCGTGCGGAAGGAGGTGCCGTACCAGGGGGCGCAGACGGTGATCGACCTGTTCGGGCGCCAGGAGACGGTCGGCTTCTACAACAGCTACGTCGCCCGCTGCGACGACGAGGCCGCGCGGAGGCTGGCCGCGCGCGGCATCGAGGTCAGCCGGAACGGGGCGCACGAGGTGCACGCGCTGCGCGGGCCGGATCCCGCCGCGGGCGCGCCGTCGAACGCGATCGCCGGCGTGCAGTTCCACCCCGAGTCGGTGCTGACCCTGAACGGCGCCGCCGTCGTCGGGCGGCTGCTGGATCAGCTGCGGGGCACCAGCACGTTCTCCGAGCGGCGGCCGGCCCGGTAGTCGAGGACGTTGCTCACCGTGGTCTCGACGATCTGGCCGACCGCCTCCACGGTGTAGTACGCCTGGTGGGAGGTGACCAGGACGTTCGGGAAGGTGAGCAGGCGGGCCAGCGTGTCGTCCTCGATGGCCTGGAGGGACTTGTCGAGGAAGAACAGGCCCGCCTCCGCCTCGTAGACGTCCAGGCCGACGCCGGTGAACCGGCCGGCGCGCAGCTCGTCGACGAGGGCCACGGTGTCGATCAGGCCGCCGCGGCTGGAGTTGACCAGGACGGCGTCGTCCTTCATGGCCCTCAGCGCGGCGCCGTCGATGAGGTGCTGCGTCTGCGGCATCAGCGGGACGTGCAGGCTGACCAGGTCGGACTCGGTGAGCAGCTCCTCCTTGGAGACGTACTTCATGCCGAGGTCCAGGCAGGCGGGGTTCTCGGCGACGTCCCAGCCCAGCAGCCGCATGCCGAAGCCGTGGGCGATCCGGGCGAACGCCTCGCCGATCCTGCCGGTGCCGAGCACGCCGGCCGTGCGGCCGTGCATGTCGCGGCCCATCAGCCCGTCGAGCCGGAAGTCGAAGTCGCGGGTGCGGGTGGAGGCCCGCACGATCCGCCGGTTGACCGCCATGGCGAGGGTCCAGGCGAACTCGGCGACGGAGTGGGGCGAGTAGTACGACACCCGGGCGACCGTGATGCCGAGCCGCTCGGCGACGGTCAGGTCGACGTTGTTGAATCCGGTGGACCGCTGGGCGATCATCCGGGTGCCGCCGGCCGAGAGGATCTCCAGCACGCGGCCGTTCAGGTCGGCGTTGACGCTGCTGGAGATCACCTCGTAGCCGGTCGCGATCGGAGCGGTGTCCTCGTTGAGGAACACATCCAGGCAGCGGACCTCGTGGTGACCGGCGAAGGCCCGCTCCATCAGCGGCTTCTCGTCGGCCTGCACTCCGAAGGCCAGGATCTCCATCGACTCTCCCGTCTCAGGTCGGCATGGGCCGAGCGTACGGCGTCCGACCGGCCTCGGGCCGGTCGGGCACCCCGTCAGCCGAAGAACACTCCGGCCTCTTCGTACAGCTTCACATCCACCGTCTTCAGCTTCGCCGTGGCCTCGGCCATCGGGACGCGGACGATGTCCGTGCCGCGCAGGGACACCATCGTGCCGAAGTCCCGTTCGTGCACCGCGTCGACGGCGTGCAGGCCGAAGCGGGTGGCGAGCCAGCGGTCGAAGGCACTGGGCGTGCCTCCGCGCTGCACATGGCCGAGGACGGTGGTGCGGGCCTCCTTGCCGGTGCGCCGCTCGATCTCCCTGGCGAGCCATTCGCCGATGCCGGAGAGCCGGACGTGCCCGAAGGGGTCCTGCGAGCCGTCCTTGAGCACCATGGAGCCGTCCCGGGGCACGGCCCCCTCGGCGACGACGACGATCGGTGCGTACGACGCCCTGAAGCGCGACGTCACCCAGGCGCACACCTGGTCGATGTCGAAGCGCTGCTCGGGGATGAGGATGACGTTGGCGCCGCCGGCGAGCCCCGAGTGCAGCGCGATCCAGCCGGTGTGGCGGCCCATCACCTCCACGACGAGGACCCGCATGTGGGACTCGGCGGTGGTGTGCAGGCGGTCGATGGCTTCGGTGGCGATGCCGACGGCGGTGTCGAAACCGAAGGTGTAGTCCGTGGCGGACAGGTCGTTGTCTATCGTCTTCGGCACGCCGACGCAGGGCACACCGTAGTCGTCGGACAGGCGGGCGGCGACCCCGAGGGTGTCCTCGCCGCCGATCGTGATGAGCGCCTCGACGTCGTGCTTGGCTAGGTTCGCCTTGATGCGCCGGACGGCGTTGTCGTGCCGGAGCGGATGGGTGCGCGAGGAGCCGAGGATGGTGCCGCCGCGCGGCAGAATGCCGCGCACGGCGGGGATGTCGAGGCGGACGGTGTCCCCTTCGAGGGGGCCCCGCCAGCCGTCGCGGAAGCCGATGAAGCCGTGGCCGTACTCCTGGACGCCCTTGCGGACGACGGCCCGGATGACGGCGTTGAGGCCGGGGCAGTCTCCGCCGCCGGTCAGTACTCCGATCCGCATGGAATGGGTCCCTTCGCCGCGGTCGCCGCGTGCGTGCGGCGCGTGCGAGCCGAAAAGGCTCTCCCCGCACGCTAATGGTGACGCAGGTCACTTCGGCAGGACCGCAACGGGCAAATCCGGTGAATTCCCGGCCGGTTGGCCGACAGCGCGGGCCGGGCGGCGCGGGCCGCCCTGCTCACTCGTCGTCCAGGCCCCGCTCGATGGCGTAGCGCACCAGCTCGACGCGGTTGTGCAGTTGGAGCTTGCCGAGGGTGTTCTGGACGTGGTTCTGCACCGTGCGATGGGAGATGACGAGGCGTTCGGCGATCTGCTTGTAGCTGAGCCCCTTGGCGACCAGGCGCAGCACTTCCGTCTCCCGGTCGGTGAGCCGGGGCGTCCCCGGCTCGTCGCCGACCGTCCCGGCGGGCGGCCCGGGCTCGGAGGCGAGCCGGCGGTACTCGCCGAGGACCAGACCGGCCAGGCCCGGCGTGAACACCGGGTCGCCGGCGGCGGTGCGGCGGACCGCGTCGCGCAGTTCCTCGGTGGACGCCGACTTCACCAGGTAGCCCGTCGCGCCGGACTTGACCGCCTCCAGCACGTCGGCGTGCTCACCGCTGGCCGACAGCACCAGCACGCGCAGCTGCGGATGGGCGGAGACGACCTCCTTGCAGACCTGTACGCCGGGCTTGCCGGGCAGGTTCAGGTCCAGGACCAGCACGTCCGGCACGGCGGCCCGGGCGCGCCGCACGGCCTGCGCGCCGTCGCCGGCGGTGGCGACCACCTCGAAACCGGACTCGGCCAGGTCGCGGGCGACCGCGTCGCGCCACATGGGGTGGTCGTCGACCACCATGACCTTGATCGGGCCCTGCTGCTCGCTCATCACCGCTCCGCCTTCCCCCGTGTCCGCGTTCCGTCCCTGGGTACCGTCAGCTCGACCTCCGTGCCCTGCCCCGGGATCGAGACCCACTCGGCGGTGCCGCCGAGGTCGCGCAGGCGCCCTCGGATCGACTGGGCCGCGCCGAGCCGGCCCTCGCTCTCCGCCCGCGCCAGCCGCCCCTCGGGGATGCCGGGCCCGTCGTCCCGCACGGTCACGATCACCGCCTCGGGCTCGTCCTCGACGAGTATCCAGGCGTGCGCGCCGGGGCCGGCGTGCTGCCGGACGTTGTCCAGCGCCGCGCCGACGGCGGCGGCCACTTCCCGCGCCGCGCCCGGGGGCAGCCGCACCGGGGCGCCCGGCTCGGCGAGGCTGACGCGGGCGCCGGCGTGCGGGGCGAGCAGGCAGCGCAGGTCCAGGGGGGCACCGTCGTGCGGCTCGTCCTCCACCACGCGGACGACGGCGCCGCGTTCGGCGTCCTGCGGGATGCGGGGGATGGGGCCGAGGCCCCCGGAGACCAGGGTGCGCAGGGCCACCTCCTGGTCCCCCGCGAGACGGCCCAGCTCGGCCGCCTCGCCGCCGAGCGCGGTCCCGCGGCGCTTGACCATGGCCAGGACCTGGAGCACCCCGTCGTGGATGTCCCGGGCCAGTCGCTCACGCTCCCGGGTCGCGGCCTCGATCTCCAGGGCGCGGGCGAGGGTGCGCTCGGAGGCACGGGCGACCTCGACGACATAGCCGATGGCGATGGAGGCGACCCACACCAGGACCACGTTGTGCACGGTGTCCCGGGCCGGGGCGCCGCGTTCGACCAGGTTGGCGACGGCGACGGCGGTGGAGGCCAGGGCCGCCCAGCGCCAGCCGCCCTTGATCGCGAAGGCCAGCACCGAGCCTGCGGTCCAGATCGACGGCAGGGTGGGGCCGCCCTCGACGATCCGCTGGTGTGTGTCGGCGACGGGGGTGAGCAGGATCCCGCAGAGGGCGATCGTGAGGTCGGCGGCGAGGAACCGGCGGGTGCAGGCCGCCTCGCTCGCGACCCTGGGCAGCGTGGTCAGCGTCCACACGCACAGCACGCCGTAGTACGCGATCGCGACGCCGGGGCGGGGGAAGCGGCCGTAGGCGGTGGCGAACAGCCCGACCGCGTACAGCATCGTCAGCACCCGGTAGGCGGCCAGGGCGCGCCACAGCGGCAGCTCGACCGACATCCTCACGACCTTCGCCCGCTTGGGCATGTCCCCACCCCGAGTCCCGGACCGCCCCCGGCCCCGTCACCCGCCCGGCCGGCCGGGCGTCGCCGGTGCCGTGACCGACGGGTCCACCGGCTCGCGACGGCCGGCGGACCCGTCGGTCACGGCACTAGCTCTCCTGCTTCTCTTTCCTCGCCTGGTCCTTCTCCGCCTTCGCCAGTGCCGCCCTGGCCTCCTTCTCCGCCTTGGCGGCCTCCGCGATCTGCCGCTTGGCGGCGGTCGCGTACATGTCCACGTACTCCTGGCCGGAGAGCTTCATGATCTCGTACATGACCTCGTCGGTCACCGCCCGCAGCACGAAGCGGTCGTGCTCCATGCCCTGGTACCGGGAGAAGTCCAGCGGCCGGCCGATCCGGATGCCGGGCCGCATCACCTTCGGGACGACCTTCCCCGGCGGCTGGATCTTCTCGGTGTCGATCATCGCCACCGGGATCACGGGTGCGCCCGTGGCGAGCGCCACGCGCGCGAGGCCGCCGGGCTTGCCGCGGTAGAGGCGGCCGTCGGGCGAGCGGGTGCCCTCCGGGTAGATCCCGAACAACTCGCCGCGCTCCAGCACCTCTATGCCGCTCCTGATCGCCGCCTCACCCGCGCCCCGCGCGCCCGAGCGGTCGACCGGGAGCTGGCCGACGCCCTTGAAGAACGCGGCGGTGAGCCGGCCCTTCACCCCGGGCGTGGTGAAGTACTCGGCCTTCGCGATGAAGGTGACCTTGCGGTCGAGCACCGCGGGCAGGAAGAACGAGTCGGAGAAGGAGAGGTGGTTGCTCGCCAGGATCGCCGGGCCCTCGGCGGGAATGTTCTCCAGGCCCTCCACCCAGGGCCGGAAGACGATCTTCAACGGCCCCCCGACGGAAACCTTCATCGCGCCGTACAACAACCGAGTGCCTCCTGATGTGTGTCGATCAGACCTTAACCCCACCGGCGGCCAACAGCCCGACGGCCCTGGTCGGTGTCAGTGCGGTCGCGTACGGTGAACCTCACCTGGACGTTGCTCATGCCTTTCTCATGAACAGGAGACCGAAGGTGACGGTCCTTCCTGGAGCCGAGCCGTACCGCCATGAGGGCGGGGAGGTCGGCGTCCTCCTCTGTCACGGCTTCACCGGTTCCCCCCAGTCGCTGCGCCCCTGGGCGGAGCACCTCGCCGGTCACGGGCTGACCGTGTCGCTGCCCCTGCTGCCCGGGCACGGCACGCGCTGGGAGGACCTCCAGGTCACCGGCTGGCAGGACTGGTACGCGGAAGTGGACCGGGAGCTGCGCGCCCTGCGCGAGCGCTGCACCCGCGTGTTCGTGGCGGGGCTGTCCATGGGCGGCGCGCTGGCCCTGCGCCTCGCGGCCCTGCACGGCGACGCGATCAGCGGCGTCGTCGTGGTGAACCCGGCGAACAAGGTGCACGGCCTGTCCGCGTACGCCCTCCCCGTGGCCCGGCACCTGGTGCGGACGACGAAGGGCATCGCCAGCGACATCGCCCGGGGGGACGGCGCGGAACTGGGCTACGACCGGGTGCCGCTGCACGCGGCCCACTCCCTGCGTACCTTCCTGCGGCTGGTGGACGGCGAACTGCCGCAGGTCACCCAGCCGCTGCTGCTGCTGCGCAGCCCGCAGGACCATGTGGTGCCGCCGGCGGACTCGGCCCGGATCCTCGGGCGGGTCTCGTCCGTTGACGTCACGGAGGTCCTGCTGGAACAGAGTTACCACGTGGCGACGTTGGACCACGATGCGGAGCGGATCTTCGACGAGAGCCTCGCCTTCATCGGCCGGCTGGCTCCGAGTGTCGGCAAGGAAGGAACAACGGCAGGTGGCTGAGCACGACGCGGACCGCGGGGACGGGCTCGACGAGCCGGAGGAGCAGAGCGTGCCCTTCGACGAGGCGGCGGCCTGGGCGGCCATCGTCGCCGGGTACGGCAAGGAGCCCCCGGACCCGCCGGGCTCCAAGCCGTTCCGGTCCGTGGAGGACCTGGCGCTGCCGGAGCCGGAGCCGGAGGCGGACGAACCGGAGAAGCAGCCCGACGGCAAGGGCGGCAGGCCCGTGACCCCGCTGGGCGGCTCGGTCTCCTTCGCCCCGGGCGTCGGCCCGCGCGACTACTCGCTCCCCGAGACGTCCGACGACGATCTGGACGAGGACGACGAGGGCCACTTCGAGCCGCCGGAGCCGCCACCGCTGCCCGAGTCGGACACGACCGCGCGGTTCGCGTGGCTGGGCGTGATCGGCGGTCCGGTCCTGCTGCTGCTGGCCGTGCTGCTCGGCTGGGACATGACCTGGTGGCTGACGACGCTCTGCATCGGCGGCTTCCTCGGCGGCTTCGCCACCCTGGTGATGCGGATGCGCACGGACGACGAGGACGGCGACGATCCGGGGCGGGGCGCGGTCGTCTAGTAGTGCTTGGTCAGGTTGGTTGTGGCGGTGCGTGTCCTGTGGGCCCGGCGTGGCGTTGAGTCTGCGTGACTCCGGACGAGATTGCTGTGGTGCGTGGTGAGTTGGAGACCTTCGCGGCGGAGGTGTTCGAGCCGTTCGCGCGCA
>NZ_JAFFZS010000039.1 GCF_016921115.1 Streptomyces actuosus | reverse complement strand
GCGCCGGCCTGAGCCTCTACCACGTCGTCCGCGAGCTGCAGACACTCCTCGCGACCTGGACCGGCGCCTGCCCCACCTGCCACCGCGACATACCCACCCACACACCAACCTGACCAAGCACTACTAGGCGCCCCCGCGCCGGCCGGGCGCGGGCCCACCCGCACCGGCGTTTCGCTCGCCGCCCGGAGCGGTCCGCCCGGTCTACGCTCGCCCTGTGACGCAGCCCGAGCAGCGCGCCGAGGGCACCGTGGGACCGTTCACCACCCGGCGCTCCTGGCGGCTGCCGGGTGGTGGCACCGCCGTGTGGGAGTCCCGGCTCGCCCGGCGGCGCGGAGTCCTCTCCGTCCGCGCACCCGGTGCGCCGGCCGGCCGGCACGTCCCCGCGGAGCCCGCGGCCCTGGCCCGGCTCCGCCGGCTCAACGCCGTCGCGTCGATCGCCTTCGTCCTCGGAGGGGGCCTCTTCGCGGCCGGTGCGGCCGTCGCCCAGCTCGGCTCGGGCGACGCCGCCACGTCCGCCTCGATCTACTTCGTGGGCGGCCTGTTCTTCAACACCGGCGGCTACGTCGCACTCCTCCAGGTGATCAACGCTCCCCGCCGTCCCGGCGGCCACGAGGCCCGGCTCGTCACCCGCCCCTGGCAGTGGTGGAGCTACGAGCCGATGCGGGTGGACTGGCTGAGCGCGTTCCTGCTCTTCGCGGGCACGCTCGTCTTCGCCGTCAACCTGCTGAACTCGTTCCTCGAGGGCCTGACCGTCCAGCAGGTCAACCGGCTGATCTGGGTGCCGGACGTGGTCGGTTGCGTGCTCTTCCTGGTCTCCGGGCACCTCGGCTTCGCCGAGATCTGCCACGGGCAGCCCTGCCTGCGCCCGCACCGCCACGGCTGGTGGATCGTGGCCGTCAACCAGCTCGGCTCCGTCCTGTTCATGAGCTCGGCGCTCGCCGCCTTCACCCGCCCGGCCACCGGCAGTCCGCTCAACGCCGACATCGCCAACTGGGGCACCTTCACCGGCGCCCTGTGCTTCTCCGCCGCGGGACTCCTCCAGCTGTTCGAACACCCCTGACCGGGCCTCCGGGCGAGACGGCCTCCCGGAGACACGGGGCCACCGCGAAATGCCGCCGACCCAGCGCCCCTCGCGCTCCGCGCGGTCCGGCAGGTCCGTGCGGAGCGCGGGAGGGGACGGCCCTGACACGGCGACCGGAGGTCGGGCGCCGGACGACGCCGCGGAATGCAACGCTTTCGCACCGTTCCCGCCCGTGGGTACCGTGCCGCAACCGCCGTGACCGAAAATGTGTCTCCTCACGCGTGGCCCGGACGCCCGGGAGACAGTGCGGCTCCGACGGCAGCGGCTTTGGGGGTTGGGATGACGACATGGGCGGTGCCCGGATACACCGAGTCCCTGGAACTGGGTTCCGGGGCCAGCGGGCGGGTCGTGCTGGCCGTGCACGAGGAGACCGGCGTCCCGGTCGCGGTGAAGTACCTCAGTGACTCACTGCGCACCCGGCCGGGCTTCGTGCACGAGTTCCGCGCGGAGGCACGACTGCTCGGCGGACTCCAGAGCCCCCACGTCACCGGGCTGTACGAGTACGTGGAGAGCCCCGACGGCGCCGCCATCGTGATGGAACTGGTCGACGGTGTCTCGCTGCGCACCCTGCTGACCGGCCGGGGCCCCCTCGACCCCGAGGCCGCCCTCGTCATCCTCAAGGGGTCCCTGCTCGGTCTCGCCGACGCCCACCGCCTCGGCGTCGTCCACCGCGACTACAAGCCGGAGAACGTCCTCGTCCTGCCGGACGGGTCGTCCAAGCTCGTCGACTTCGGGATCGCCGTGGACGCGGGCACGACCGCCGGTGTGGCGGGGACCCCGTCCTACATGGCCCCCGAGCAGTGGACCGGCGCACCCGCCTCACCCGCCGCCGACGTGTACGCGGCCACGGCCACCTTCTTCGAGTGCCTCACCGGCCACAAGCCCTACGCGGGCGCCAACATCGCCGAACTCGCGCTGCAGCACGTCGACGCGCCCATCCCCGTGGCGGAGGCCCCCGAGCCGGTGCGGGAGCTGTTGCGCCGCGGACTGGCCAAGGACCCGGCGGAGCGGCCCGCGCAGGCCGAACTGTTCGTCACAGAGCTGGAGACGGTCGCCGGCGCCGCCTACGGACCGGACTGGGAGGAACGCGGCCGGGGCCGGCTCGCCGCGCTCGCGGCGCTGCTGCCGCTGCTGCTGCCCTCGGCCCGCTTCGGCTCCCGGACCACCACGGACACCGCACGCACGGTCTTCGGAAGCGAGCCAGCACCCGGCGGCCCCAAGCCGGGACACGGCGGGCTGCAGACCTGGCTGCCCGGCCGGACCGGGCTGCTCGTGTCGGCCGCGGTCGTCCTCCTCGGCGTCCTCCTGACCTACGGGCTGCCCCGCACCCCGGGCGTCGACGCGCAGCGGACGGCGCAGGCCCTGGCCACCACCAGCGCCGGACCCGGCGCCTCCCCCGCGGCACCCACCGCCACGGCGACCTCGTCCCCGTCGCCGTCCCCCTCCGCGTCCGCCTCGCCGTCCCCCTCGTCCTCGTCCGCGTCGCCGTCCCCGACCCTGTCGGCCGACCCGTCGCCGACGGGCCCGGCGACGCCCGGTCCCACCGTCGCGCCCCCGGCCACCCCGACGCCCACGGGCGGGACCACGACGCCCGGCACGCCCCCCACCACGACGACGCCCCCCTCCACGCCGCCGGCCCCGCCCGCCCCTCCCGCCGTCAAGAAGGTGACGGTGTCGGGCTTCCGCCAGACGGGCCCGGCGACCGCCACCGCAGCCATCACCATCAGCACCGACGGCACCGGACCGATCTCCGTCACCCTCTCCTGGTTCACGGGCAACCTCGGGGGGCAGCTCGGCTCCCCGGACGGTGCGTCCCAGACCTTCAAGCGCAGCGGTGCCACCCAGTACACGATCACCGTCGACCACACCTTCCAGGGCAAGGGCTGCTACTGGGCGGTGCGGGCCACGACCACCCCGGCGTCCGCCGACGGCGGAGCCTCGCAGCAGCTTCTGACCAGGCAGTGTGATATCCGATGACGCGTCAGGACGACCGCGTGCCCGCTCCCGCCGACGCCCCCGAGCCGACCCGGGTGTTCACTCCCGGCGGCGGCAGCGAGTCGACGCAGGTGCTTGCTCCTGCCGGGGAGGCGGACGCTACTGAGGTGTTCCCTGCAGGCGGGGGCAGTGAGTCGACGCAGGTGTTCGCTCCGGCCGGGGAGGTGGAGGTGACGGAGGTGTTCGCCCCGGCCGATGGCGGTGGGCCGACGGAGGTGTCGGCTCCCGTCGACGCCGGTGAAGCCACTCGGGTGTTCACTCCCGGCGGCGGCAGCGAGTCGACGCAGGTGCTTGCTCCGGCCGGGGAGGCGGACGCCACCCAGGTGTTCGCTCCGGTCGGGGAGGCGGAGGCCACCCAGGTGTTCGCTCCGGTCGGGGAGGCAGAGGTGACGGAGGTGTTCGCCCCGGCCGATGGCGACGAGCCGACCCACGTGCCGGCCACGGCCGAGGGCGGCGCCCCGGTGCCCGCGGACGTCGACGAGGCCACCCGGGTGCTCGCCCCCGCCGCGGTCGCCGACGCGCCCGTCGTCGACGCACCCACCCCCGCCGGGCAGCGGCCCGCCGGTGACGACACCGTTCCCGGTGGAGAGCGAGGCGCCGGGGACGGGGTGCCCGCGGGCCCGTCCTCCGGGGCCGAGGACGCCGAGTACAGCGCCACCGTGCTCGCCAGCCACTGGATCCAGCGCCCCGAGCCGGAGAAGACGCTCGAACAGCCCCCCGGGGAAGGGGTTTTCGGCGAGACCCGGCCGCCGATCACGCCCGACCGCACCGACGGCACCGTGCTGCGCTTCGGACCCGGCGTGACCGCTGCGGACGTGCACCGCACCCACGGGACGCTCCCCGCCGTCCAGCCGACCCCGGAGCCCTCCCGCCGGCGGCTGCGCCGACACGCGTTGCCGGCCCTGGTGCTGCTGCTGGTCCTCGCGTTCCTCGCCTGGCAGCGCCTCGGGCCGTCCGTCGCCGTGCGGGCGGTGTCGGTGACGGCGCATCCGGCGGTCCTGGGGTGCGACGACACCGCGGACGTCGTCGGCCTCGTCACCACCGACGGCCGCCCCGGCACCATCTCCTACCGCTGGGTCCGAAGCGACGGCACCACCTCCGACGTGCTGAAAGAGGTGGTGACCCGGGGTCAGGAACAGGCGCGCCTCCACCTGCTGTGGACCTTCCAGGGCCCGGGCAGCCACACGGCACGGGCGGAACTGCACCTCGTCTCCCCGGACAGCCGTACGGTCACGGCCGACCTCTCCTACGACTGCCGCCCCTGACCGGTCCGTGGCGCCGGGCACCAGGTCGGGTGTGAGGCATGTCACGTCGTCGGGCCGGTCGGTTCCCGGCGGCCCCGCGGTCCACCCCTGCATCGGCACCGGCGCCGGGCCGGCCGATCGTCGGAAAGGACGTAGAGAGATGACCGCACCTGTGAAGGGGCCCGCCAGCTACTTCCCCGCCATCGAGAAGAAGTACGGCCGTCCGATCGCCGAGTGGAAGGAACTGATCCGTGCCGCGTCGCCGACCCGGCACGGCGAACTCGTCACCTGGCTCAAGAGCGAGCACGGCCTCGGGCACGGCCACGCCAACGCGCTGGTGGCGCACACGCTCGCCGAGGATGCCGGCAGGTGAGTCCCGTCGGCCGGGGCCGGCCGACGGGTCCGGTCAGCTCCCGGCTGCGCCGGACCGCTCACGCCATTCGCCGTCCAGCATTCCGAGAACGGTCTCGTCGGAGAACTCGCCGTACCCCCAGGCGGATCCGCGCAGCGTTCCCTCCACCGTGAATCCCGCCCTTTCCGCGGCGCGAATCATCGGGTTGTTGCCCGCGGCGGTCTCGATCTGGAGCCGGTGCAGGCCCCGCACCGCGAATCCGTACGTGCACAGGGCTCGCACGATATCCGTGCCCAGCCCCAGGCCCCGAAAGGCGGGCAGCAGCGAAAGCCCGAGGTGGGCACGGCGGTTGTAGGTGTCGATTCCCCACAGCAGGGCTTCTCCGGCGAGTTTCCCCGACGTCAGTTCCACCACGGAGAAATAGACGATGTCATCGGAGGGTTCGCCCACGGAGTACGGGGAGTGCGGAGATCCCTGGGGGACCGGCCGCCACGGCGCGGAATCGGCCAGCGCCTGAGTCCTGACGTCGTCGTACAGTTCGGACTGCAGGACGGCGAGGTCGTCTTCGTGCCGGGCCCGCAGCCCGATCTTCTCGCCTCGTATCACGGGACATTGGTATCCGACGATCCGTGGCCCCCACAAGTGATCAAGGGTGGATCAGTCCACCAGTTGGTCGCCGAGCGGTGTGCGCGAATACAGCATCGTGTGCCCGTCCCGGGCCCGGTCGAGCAGTCCGGCGCGGTGCAGGATGCCGAGGTGCTGGCTGATCGCCCCCGCGCTGAGGCCGAGGCCTCGGGCGAGTTCCGTGGTGCTCAGCGGCTGGCTGACGACTTCGAGGAGCTGGGCGCGGCTGCGGCCGACCAGATCGGACAGGGCGCGGCTGGAGGTGACCACGCCGGCGCCCCACACGCGGCGGCGCGTCCGGCACCCGGCGACGGCCCCGCCGCCCGGCTCGCCGCCGTCCGCGAACGCCTCGGCCGCCACCTGCCGGACCACCTCCTGCCCGACCGGACGGTGGCGGTGGAGACGCTGCCCCTGACGCCGAACGGCAAGGTCGACCGGCGTGCCCTGGCCGCCGTCGCCGTCGCCGACGCCGCCGCACCGGAGACCGGCGTCGCCGGCTCCGCGTCCGGCGAGGGTGACCCGGACGACGCGCTGTCCGGCACCGAGCAGGCCCTGGCGGCCATCTGGGCGGAGATCCTCCGCCTGCCCCGGGTCACCCGCGACGACGACTTCCTCGCCCTCGGCGGCCAGTCCCTCCAGGCGAGCCGCATGGTCTCCCGGATCCGACGCCGCCTGGGCGTCTCCCAGGCTTCGCTGAGCGCCGTCTTCGACCACCCCACGGTCACGGAGCCGGCCGCGCGGGTGGACGCCGCCGGGTGACGGGCGGGGCGGCCCGCCCGTCGAGGCGGACGGGGGGGCGAGGAGGCGCGGGGACGCCGGGGGCGCGGGGACGTGCGCGGTCGGCCACGGCGGCGCCGTGGCCGACCGACGGCACCGCACGGTACGTCCGGGCTGCCGCCCTTCCGGCGGAGCACCCGGGCCGCACCACCGGGTGCGTCACAGCGCCGGCCCGGCCTCCTCGCCCCCCTCCGGCAGCAGGGCCGTCCCGAAGGCCTCGTCGATGCCGCGGGCCGCGGAGACCACGCGGGCGGTGCCGACCACGGGGGCGACGGCGACGAGGGTGCCCTGGATCTTCTCCAGCGGCACTCCGATCTCGCCCGCCGTGCCGACGTTGACCAGGTACGAGGTGGGCGAGGCGCCCAGGGCCACCAGGGCCGCGACACGGGTGAGCAGGTACGTCTCGGGGTCCAGGCCGGAGCGTTCGAAGACGTCCAGCGTCATCTGCACGAGTGTGTCGAACACGGGGCTGCTCGTCGTGCCGGCGGCGTCCGCGGCGCCCGGTCCGGTCGTGTCCTCGGCCATCGTCCGACTCCTCGTCCGCGCGGGCTGGGGATCAGGGCTGACCGGCCGACAGCCCGTCAGCCGGCCGGTCAGCTGCTCGGAGGTTCGGTCCTCGGCTCAGTCGATCATGAACCAGCCGCGCACCTGCGCCTCGTGATCGACGTAGCGTTCGCCCGAGACGTCGACGACGACCTTGTCGATGGTGCCCCCGGTGAACGGGAAGGAGCCCTCGTAGTCGGGCGTCACCGGTGAGGAGTCGTCGCGGCCCACGCAGATCCCGTCCCCGACGACGCAGAAGCTGCCGGGCTGGGTGACGATGTCGTGGCTGCCGACCTCCTGGTCGTCCACGAAGAGGGTGAGCGTGCCGGTCGCACCGGGCATCGCCGGGTCGGAGCTGCGGCCCGAGGCCTCGAACTCGGCGGCGAGCAGGTGCTTGCCCGGCGGTATCTCCCGGTCCCCGTCCACCACCTGGAGGTCGGTACCGACCCAGTTGTACGCGTAGTGCAGGCGGTGGTCCTTGACGTAGAGGCTGTGGCCGCCCGCCACCCCGCCGTGCGCGTACAGCACGCCCTCGGCGTCGGCCGAGTCGACGTCGACGCCGGCGGCGATCGTGTACGACCGGCCGCTGGTCACCACACCGGACTGCTCGGGCACCGCCGCGGAGTCGGGGTAGTACACGTACCGGTCGCGCTCGGGCGCACCGCTCGGGCGGTCGGCCGTCACCTGCTCCAGGGCGGTGCGGTCGTCCAGCGGCAGCCCGTTGTGGACGCCGGCGTAGTAGTACCAGAGGCTCTTGAGCGTCTCCAGCCGGGCCGGCTCCCGCGCGGCCAGGTCGTGCGACTGGGCGCGGTCCGTGCTGAGGTCGTACAGCTCCCACACGTCGTGGGTGAAGTCGCCCCAGCCGCTCAGCGGCGGGTGGACCGTGCAGGCCAGCCATCCCTCGTGGTACAGCGACCGCTGCCCCAGCATCGCGTAGAACTGGGTCTGCCGCCCCGGCGCCTCGGGATCGGTCAGCGAGGCCCGGAAGCTCTCGCCCTCCATCGGACTCTGCGGATAGCCCTTGAGCGTCTCGGGCGGTTCGATGCCGAGCAGGTCGTACAGGGTCGGGACGACGTCCACCGCGTGGATGTACTGCTGGCGGACCTCTCCGCGGGCCGCGATCCCGGCGGGCCAGGCGACCAGGCACATGTCGGCGACACCGCCCTCGTAGCCCGCCCAACGCTTCCAGTACGGGAAGGGCGTGTCGAACGCCCAGGCCCACCCGGTGTTGTAGTGGTTGTACGACGACGGGCCGCCGAGCTCGTCCAGGTGCGGGAGCGACAACTCGGTCGGCGTGTTCAGGCCGTTGAAGAACCGCCACTCGTTGAACGTCCCGTCCGGTCCGCCCTCGCCGCTCGCCCCGTTGTCGGAGACAGCCACGATGATCGTGTCGTCGAGTTCGCCGGTGGCCTCCAGGAAGTCGAGCACGCGGCCCAGCTGGTCGTCGCTGTAGGAGACGTATCCGGCGAAGACCTCCGCCATCCGGATGAACAACCGCCGCTCGTCGGCGCTCAGTTCGTTCCACGGCCGGACGGTGTCGATCAAGGGCCAGGGCTGGCCGTCCGGCCCGGTCACCGCGGGCTCGCCGTGCGGATTGATCGGGGAGAGCTCGGTGTTCTCCGGCAGCAGGCCGAGCTCCTTCTGACGGCGCAGGATCCCGGGCCTGATCGCCTCGTACCCCTCGTCGAAGACGCCCTTGTAGCGGTCCGCCCACTCCTTGAAGACGTGGTGCGGCGCGTGGGCCGCGTCCAGGGAGAGGTACATGAAGAACGGCTTGTCCGGGTCGACGGACCGGGCGTCCCGGATGAACTGGATCGCCTTGTCGGAGAAGTCCTTGGCGATGTGGTAGCCCTGCTCGGGCGTGGCCGGCGGCGCCACCGGGTGGTTGTCGTGGATCAGGTCCGGGTACCAGCAGCTCGACTCCCCGCCCAGGAAGCCGTAGAACCGCTCGAAGCCGCGCCCCAGGGGCCAGCGCCCCTTGTACGCGGCCATGTTGGTCTCCGCACCGGGGGTGAGGTGCCACTTGCCGACGCAGTAGGTGTTGTAGCCGTGTTCGGCGAGGACCTCCGAGACGAACCCGTTCTCGAAGGGGATGCGGGTCGAGATCCCGGGGAACCCGGCGCTGAACTCGGCGACGGTCGCCATCCCGTTCGAGGTGGCGTTCCGGCCGGTCATCAGCGACGCCCTGGTCGGCGAGCACAGGGCCGTGGTGTGGAAGTTGGAGTAGCGCACCCCCATGTCGGCGATCCGCGACATCGCCCGGGTCCGCACCGGACCGCCGAAGCAGTCCATCGTCCCGTAGCCGACGTCGTCCCAGGCGATCACCAGCACGTTCGGGGCGTTCTCGGACGCTCTCGGCGCGAGGTACGGCTCCCAGTCCGGCTGCGAGTCACGGATATCTAGGGCGATCTTTCCCTTGAAGGGCCTGGCCATGACGATTCCCCTCTGCACGCCTGCTGCGGAGCCGGACGCGGACGTCCCGCCGAAGTGTCCCCGTGAGTCCTCGTGAGTGCCTGCGAGTCCCCGAGAAGGACGGAGAGCCCCGTGCGTCTCCGGTCGGCACGGGCCGGTCACCCCTCCACGGTCGCGCCGGCCGGCCCCGTCCGCCTCACCCGGCACGGGTGACCCGCCCGACCCTGCCTCCCCACGGCCCCATCGCTTCTCGGCCCCGCAGCGCCCGGTACCCGGCACGCCGGATCGCCGCGCGGCCTCACCGGGCGACGATCCGGCGGGGCGCGGCCTCCGGCACGGGTGTGGCCTCGCGCAGCCTCCGGCCCGTGGCCGCGGCCTCCTCGTGCCAGCGGCCGTAGCGGTCGGCGAGGGCGACGGCCGACACACCGTGCAGCAGCACGCTGAGGCCGACGGTCGCCGCCACCACCCGGCCCAGCAGGTCCGTGCCGCGGACCTGCTCCTCCACGACCAGCAGACCCAGCACGACGGACGCCAGGCCCCGTGGCCCGAACCAGCCGATGTACGCCACCGTGGGCGGCCGCAGCCCGCTGCCGGCGAGCGCCAGGGCCACGGGCAGCATCCGGACGACGGTGAGGCTCAGCACCGCGTAGCCCACGACCCGCCAGCTCAGGTCCTCCAGCGTCGGACCCAGCACGACCGCCCCGAAGACCAGCAGGCTGACCGAGGTCAGGAGGCCGCCGAGATGCTCGGCGAAGTCGGCCGGGCGGGCGTCGTCCTCGGGCCGCCCGCCGGCCGGCCCCGCGCCGGAGGCGGTGGCGGTGGCCGGCCGCGGAGCGCTGTGGCGCAGCGCGTGGCCGAAGGCGAAGCCGGCGGCCCAGGCCGCGATGAAGCCGCTGCCGTCCGTCACGACGGCCAGGCAGTACGCCGCCATCGCGACGGCCGGGACGAACAGCTGCGCCCACTCCGGGGTGACCCACCCCCGGGCCCGTGCGGCGCACAGCAGCCGGCCGCCACCCGCCCCGGCCAGCAGCCCCAGCACCGTGCTGAGCACCAGCGCGCGCCAGAAGACACCCGACACCCCCTCCTCGGCGGCGGACGTGCCCGGGATGCCGGCCAGGAAGAGCAGGAAGAACGGCAGCACCATGCCGTCGTTGAGTCCGCTCTCCACGTTGAGCCCCTGCCGCACCAGCGGAGGGAGCCGGGGGCTGGACATGGCGGTCTTGCCGAGCGCCGCGTCCGTCGGCGCGAGGACGGCGCCCACCAGCGCCAGCTCCCACACGGTCAGCCCCGGCAGCAGCGGCCACGCCAGCAACCACCCGGCCCCGATGGTCAGCGGCAGCCCGATGCCGAGCAGCCGGCCCGGCAGGAAGCCGCCGCTGCGCAGGTCGCGCCGGCGCACCGCCATCGCGTCGGTGAACAGCACCAGGGCCAGCGCCGACTCCAGCAGGGTCAGGATCGGCCCGGTGCGGCCCTGCGTCTCGACGACGCCGAGCACGGCGGGCCCCAGGAGCACCCCGCAGCCGGTGAACACCATCGCCGACGACACCGGCGTCGACGCGAGGCGGCGCGAGCACAGCGCGTAGGCGGCGGTGACTCCCGCCACCGCCACCCCGGTCCAGGCCTCACCGCTCATCTCCGAAGCCTCCCGAGCCTCCCGGGTCCCGCGCACCCGGCCCGGCCCTCGCCCCGCTTGCTTCCTGCGCTCAAGGGCACCAGCGGGCCGTCCCGCGGACATCACCCGCCACGGGTGATCACCGGTCCGCGCCGACCGCTCATGCTGGAGGACGCAGAGCCGGGCGTCGCCGCCCGCCGATGAAGCGAGGTTCCACCATGACCACGAGCATGACCCCCCACCGCCGTTCGGACACGGCTGAGGCGGCTGCCGGCGGACTGGTGATGTTCGCCGCCGCCCTGCTGTTCATCGCCGGCATCCTGGACCTTCTCCGGGGCATCATGGCGATCGCCGACGACGACATCTACGTGTCGACCCCGAACTACATCTTCAAGTTCGACCTGACCAGCTGGGGCTGGATCCAGCTGGTCCTCGGCGTCATCGCCGTCATCGTGAGCGTGGGGCTCTTCCAGCGCTCCACGTGGGCCAGGGTCGTCGGCGTCGGGATCGCCGGACTACTGATCATCGCCAACTTCCTGTCGATCCCGTACTACCCCTTCTGGTCGCTCACCCTCATCGCGTTCTACGCCTTCGTCATCTGGGCCCTGTGCGTCGTACCGCGGGAACCGTGACCCGAACGACCCGGGTTCCCCCGGCCGGCCCGGGACGACCGTGCCGGCCGGGGGAACCTTCCGGCGTCACCCGTGGCGGGTGACGCCGGACGCCCGCCCGGCCCCCATCCTGGGGCGATGAGCACCGTGGACCTGCCCGCCCCGACCGTGCGGCGCCGGCCGTTCCATCTGCTGGCCAAGCCTGCCGGGGCGATCTGCAACCTGGACTGCACCTACTGCTTCTTCCTGTCCAAGGAACTGCTGTACGAGGGCAGCAGATTCCGCATGGCGGACGATCTGCTCGACGCCTACATCCGGCAGCTCATCGAGGCGCACGGCCCGGCACCCGAGGTCACGGTGGCCTGGCAGGGGGGTGAGCCGACGCTGATGGGCCTGGACTTCTTCCGCAGGTCCCTGGAGTACGAGCACCGCCACGCCCGGCCCGGCCAGCGGATCGTCAACACCATCCAGACCAACGGCACGCTCATCGACGCCGAGTGGGCCCGCTTCTTCCGGGACAACGACTTCCTGGTCGGCCTCTCCGTCGACGGCCCCCGCGAACTGCACGACGCCCACCGGGTCGACAAGGGCGGCAGGCCCACCTTCGACCGCGTCATGCGGGGGCTGGACCACCTGCGCGAGCACGGAGTGCAGTGGAACGCGCTGACCACCCTGCACGACGCCAACGCCGGGCACGGCCGCGAGGTGTACTCCTTTCTCCGGGACGACTGCGGTGCCGCCCACATGCAGTTCATCCCGATCGTGGAGCGCACCACCGCCGACGCCCTGCCCCTCGCGAACGACGGCTGGGGCGCCCGGGCCGAGGACCGGCCCCTCTACCGGCAGCAGGGCGACCGGGTCACCGAGCGGTCGGTGACCGCGCGGCAGTACGGCCGGTTCCTGATCGACGTCTTCGAGGACTGGGTACGCACCGACGTCGGCCGGGTCCACGTCCAGATGTTCGACGTGGCGCTGGCCAACTGGTACGGGGAGCAGCCCTCGCTGTGCGTCCACTCCCGAACCTGCGGCAGCGCCCTCGCCCTGGAGCACAACGGCGACGTGTACTCCTGCGACCACTTCGTCGAGCCCGATCACCTGCTGGGCAACATCGGCGAGCGGCACCTGCTGGAACTGGTCGACTCGCCGCGGCAGCGGACGTTCGGCCAGGACAAGCACGACACGCTGCCCCGGTACTGCCTCGACTGCGACGTCCGCTTCGCCTGCCACGGCGGCTGCCCCAAGGACCGTTTCGACACCACCCCGGACGGCGAGCCGGGCCTCAACCACCTGTGCGCCGGCTTCCAGGAGTTCTTCCGGCACGTCGACGCCCCGATGCGCACGATGGCGCAGCTGCTGCGGCAGGGGCTGGCCCCCGCGCTGATCATGCGCCAGTACGCGACCGCGGACGCCGACCGGCCGCACAACGCGCCCTGCACGTGCGGCGGCGGACGCAAGTGGGCCCGCTGCCACGGCCGTCCGGTCGCGGCGGACCCGTCGTAGCATCCGCCGTTCCGCGCGGCCCGTGCGGCCCGTGCCGGCGGCGGGACTTACGGGTCCCGGTCCCTCGGCGCCCCGTCGACCGGGTTCCCGGATCGCCTCCCTCGGCCCCCGAAGGCTTCCCGGCGCCTCCCGGGGACGGCCCGCCCCGCTGCTCGTGCGCCGACCGGCCGGCCCCCTGCCCGGTCCCCGACCGCCCGGTCGACGGCCCGGCCCCCCGACGGCTCTCAGCAGGCCGGGCGAAGTCCGCAGCGGTCCGGCAGCGCCCGAGAACGCGCGGGGAACCGCGCGACCGGCCACGACGGCGCAGCGGCCGGTGGACGTCGTACCGCGACGATTCCGGCGCAGCGCTCAGCCCCCGACCGTTCCGGCCTCGACGCGCCGGCCGCGCGTGGCGTCCACCACGACCGGGATGCCGTTGGGGATCTGTCCCTGGAGATCGTCGAGCAGCGTCTGCACCGGCGGAAGCTCCCCGGGGACGCGGACGTGGATGTACAGCGTCTGCGACTTCGCGTCGACACTCGTGACCTCCGCCCCCGGCGAGTCGGCGAGCCACTCCTCCGCGGCGGTCTTGGCCCGGCTGGTCCAGGTGTTGATCAGGAACGTGAGGGTGGTGTTGGCCGCCAGCGGCACGAACACGACGATGAAGAGCAGGGCCATGCCGGCCAAGGCCCGCCGGGCGGGCCGCCCGGCCACCTGCTCGGTGCTGGCGCGGTAGGCGAGAGCGGCGAAGACCACCATGCCGCCGAAGACCAGGGCGAACAGGTTCGACACGAACAGCACCAGGGCGCCCAGCGCGAGGACCCCAGCCAGACGCCCCAGGCAGACCCCCACCACCACGAGCGGCGGCACGAGGGAGATCGCGATCGCGACGCCCGGCAGCACGGCGGCGACGTCGCGCCGGGCCAGGGCCACCGCACCGGCGAAGCCGGTGGCCAGCGCGGCGATCAGGTCCATCAGCCCCGGTGACGTGCGCGAGGAGATCTGGCTGTTGGCGAGCAGGTCGTAGTCGCTGGGCAGCACCAGCGAGAACACCAGCCCGACCGCGATCACCAGGGTGCACGCGGACAGCACGACGGCGACCGCCCCGATCCGCCGCCGCTGCACCGACGCCAGGGCGATGCCCATGATCGGTGTCGACAGCGGCGCGATGATCATCGCGCCGATCACGGTGGCCGTGGAGTCCGTGAGCACCCCTCCGACCGCGATGACCGACGACAGCGTCAGCATCGTCCAGAAGGCCGAGCGCTTGGACCTGGTGTCCCCGGACGACAGGTCCAGGTCCTGCGCCAGATCGTCCAGCGAACGGCGCTGGGAATCCGGCAGAACAAGGGCACGCACTGCGCTGAGCATGCCCTCACGTAAGCACGAGCGGCAGCGCCGGGACGGGCGCGACACGTCCGCCGCACCGACCCGCTCGGGGCGACGCGGGCCGGCGGGACCGGTGCGGCGTCAGGAACTGCGCCGTCCGCGCCGCGACGACCCGCGGGAGCGCCTCCCGGGCCTTCCGGTGGAACGGGAGTCGGGCTCCCCGTGCACGGCCCGCTGGTTCTCCCGCCCCGATTCCAGGACCGCGTCGACGATCTTCCCGAAGTTCTCCTCCCGCAGCCCGCTGTCCTGGATCCGCTCCGCGACGCGCTCGGCGGTGAGGAGGTAGCCCTCGATGACGGGCTGGCTGAAGTATCGGTTCATCTGGGACAGGGTGCGGTAGTAGACGATGACGTAGGTGCGCCCCAGATATCCGGAGAAGACCGTGCCGAGGACGGCGATGCTGCCGACGACGACACGGTCCGCCCGGCCGGTGGCCACGACGGTGGTGAGAGTGCACAGCGCCAGCACGGCCAGTCCGACGGCGATGGCGATCAGGCTGTTCCGGAAGGCTCGCCTGGCCTGCTGCGTCGTGGTCTCGTGATACTGGTTCAGCCGCGCCCGGTTGTACTCCAGCAGGCTCGGCAGTTCCATCTTCTCGCGCAGCCGCTCCGCCGCCTGTTCCAGCTCGCCCTTCACCTCGGCGCGCAGACGCTCGTCCGCGCGCGAGAGGGACTTGAAGATCAGCAGGGCGACGGTGAAGAGGCCGAGGATGACCGCCAGGTAGATGAAGAGGGCGAAGATCAGACTCTCGCGGGACAGATCGCCCGTGCCGGCGCTCTCCTTGTGCGTCTCCAGATAGAAGACGAGCGACGCGATCGCCGTGCAGACGAGCAGCGCCGCGAGGACGAGGATGCCGAAGGAGACGGCCCTCGCCACCTTCCGGGCGTTGTTCACGTCGAAGTCGAAGGAGTCGGTCAGCTTCTTCAGCACCCACGCCGAAATGCCGTTGTCCAGTTCCCTGATCCACTCGAAACGCAGCGGCGCCTCGCTCTTCCCGGGTCCGTCCTCCGCGCTGCCGGCGGTCTCGCCGTCCGTGATCCTCGCGGGCTCCCCGTACTTGCCCGTCCCGGACTCGCCCTCCCCGGATCCTGCAGCGCCGGTCCCCCCGGCGCGGGGCTCCGTAACACTCTCCTCGCTCATGCCGCTTCCCCCTCGCGACGCGGGCCCGCGTCGCGCGGACCACCTCGGCCGTACCGGGACTGTTCCCCGCACGGCCATGGACGACCCACCGCCACAGGGGCGTTGCCCCGTCCGCGGCAGTGGGTCGGGCCGGCCACCCGGTCGTCGGGCTCGTCCGGCGCTCCCCGCGTCCCGGCCATGGCGCTCACCGCGCCCCGGGGCGACGGCGCGGACCACGCAGCCGGAGCACGCGAGCGGCAGGCCCGCTCGGAGCCCGGGGCCGGCGCCGGCCCCGGGCAGGGGGAACTGCCCGCGGAAGTCGGGGCGCGACCGTCCCGTCCGGCGGTGGTTCCGTCCGGCGGTGCCTGCGGCGGCCGGTGACGCCCGGCTCCGCCCGTCCGCTGGGAGAGGTGGCCGCGGGAGGCAGGTGCTGCCCCCGCCGCCCGCCCCGGGGCCGACCGGAACGGTGCCCTTCACCACAACCGACGATTTTCAGCCACTGGCCGATGTACGGTGCCGGGACTGCAAGGCCGGAAGAGGAAGATCAGCCTTGACGACGATCCAGCACAGCCGGGCGGGACGACGGCAGGCCATGCGCCGGATCCGCCCCCGGCGCACACCCACGGCCCCCCTGCTCGCGATCTTCTGGACGGGCCCGGCCGCCGTGCTGTGGCTGTGGTGGCACAACACTCCCGCCGTCGCCGCGACCGCCGCCGACCGGATGGTCAACGCGGGCCGGATCACCGGACTGCTCGCCGGCTGGGCGATCGCCCTCGTGATCGCCCAGATGGCACGCATCCCGGCCCTCGAACGCCGGGTCGGTTCCGACCGCGCGGTCCGCTGGCACGCGCGCACCGGCCGCTACGCACTGTGCCTGACCCTCGTGCACGTGGTGCTGACCCTGTACGGGTACGCGCTGCAGTCGGACACCGGCATCCGCGAGCAGACCGTCTCCGTCGTCACCGGCTACCCGAGGATGCTCGAAGCGACCGCGGGCACACTGATCCTCTTCCTCGTCGGTCTCGTGTCCGTCGGTGCCGTGCGCCGTCGCATGCGCTACGAGCTCTGGTACCACCTGCATCTGCTCACCTATGCCGCGGTGTACCTCGCCTTCTGGCACCAGCTCGCGACGGGCGACGAGTTCGTCGCCGACGCCGCCGCCCGCACCGCCTGGTACGCCCTGTACCTCACGGTCGGCGCCCTGGTCCTGTGGTACCGGGTGCTCACCCCGGTACGGCTCAACCTCCGGCACCGCATGCGGGTCGACTCGGTCGTGCAGGAGGCACCGGGTGTGGTCTCCGTCCTCATCCGGGGCCGGCGGCTGCACCGCCTCGGAGCGGAGGCCGGCCACTTCTTCCGCTGGCGCTTCCTCGCCCCGGGGCTGCGCTGGAGCGCCAACCCCTACTCGCTCTCGGCCCCGCCCCGCCCCGACCTGCTGCGGATCACCGTCAAGGCCGTCGGCGGGCACAGTGCGGCGCTCGCCGGGGTGCGGCCGGGCACGCGCGTGTGGGCGGAAGGGCCCTACGGCGCGATGACCGCGGCCCGCCGCAGGCGCGGCAAGGTGCTGCTGATCGCCGGCGGCGCGGGCATCACACCGCTGCGGGCGCTGTTCGAGACACTGCCCGGAGCCCCGGGGGACCTGACCCTGCTCTACCGGGCCCGCACCGCCGACGAGCTGGCGCTGCGGGACGAACTGGAGGAGATCGCGGACGCCCGGGGAGCCCGGCTGCTGTACGCGGTCAACAGCCCGGAGGGGCGGCGCCCCACCGTCACCGCGAAGGCGCTGCGCAGGATCCTGCCGGACATCGCCCGTCACGACGTGTACCTGTGCGGGCCGCCGGGACTGGCCGAGGAGTCGTACGCCGCGCTGCGCGAGGCCGGCGTCCCGCACCGCCGCATCCACCACGAGTCCTTCGAGTTCTGAGGCGGGCCGCCCGTGACAGCCGCCGCCCCCGATGCGCTGGAAACCCCATGAGAAAGAAACATCCCTTCCGCCACGCCCTGCTCGCCACCGTCGGCACGGTGTCCGGCCTGGTGCTGCTGCTCGCGCTGAAGCCCACCACGGACCCCTCGCTGGCCCAGGCCGGACGGGCGCAGATCGGGATCACGGCCGCGGCCTCCGCGCCCGCCACCCCGTCGGCCTCCGCCACCGCCTCTCCGTCCGCCGCTCCGTCCGGGTCGGCCTCGCCGAGCGACACGCCCGGGAAGGACTCCGCCGGGCCCTCGTCCACGGCGACGGCGTCCGCGTCCAGCGCACCGGCCGCCCCGGCGCGGACGAGCAGCGCCCCCTCCGCCCCGAAGACCACGACGGCGGCGCCCGTCACGCGTTCGGTCACCGGCGCCACGGTCCAGACCAAGTACGGCCCGGTCCAGGTGCGGATCACCCTCAGCGGCAGCAGGATCACCGGGTCGACCGCCGTCCAGTACCCCGACGACGCGGCGCGCAGCAGGGACATCTCCTCCATGGCCGTCCCCAAGCTCGACCAGGAGACCCTCCGGGCGCAGAGTGCGCAGATCGACACGGTGTCCGGCGCCACGTACACCAGTGCGGGCTACCGGCAGTCGCTGCAGAGCGCCCTGGACCGCGCGGGCCTCTGAGCGGTCCCCCGAACGCCGTCTCCCGCCTCCCGCCGCGTGCGTCCCGCGCCTCGTGGGGGTGCCGCTTCCGCGCGGTCGGTCCGACGAGTCGCCCCCCGACGACCTCGTTCTGTAGATTTGTACCGCCGGGCACACCGCTGCCCGGCGCGCCGACGGCCGCGCCGGCACGCATGAGCCTCGCAGGCGAGGACATATGTTCGACTTGAGCGCGCCGATCGTGACCACATTCCTGGTGTATGTGGCCGCTGTGATCGGAACGGGTGTCTGGGCGTACACCCGCACGCACACATTCGCCGACTTCGCCCTGGGAGGCCGCCGGCTCAACGCCTTCGTCGCCGCCCTGTCCGCGGGCGCGTCCGACATGTCCGGCTGGCTGTTCCTCGCCCTGCCCGGAGCGGTGTACGCCGCCGGCGTCGGCGCCAGCTGGATCGCCGTCGGACTGATCGTCGGCACCTACCTGAACTGGTTGTTCGTCGCCCCGAGGCTGCGCACCTACACCGAGCGCGCCGGAAACGCCGTGAGTCTGTCCGCGTACCTGGAGCAGCGGTTCGAGGACCGCACCCGGGTGCTCAGGATGGCCTCGGCCGCGGTCACCCTGGTGTTCTTCACCGTCTACGTCGCCAGCGGGCTCGTGGCCGGCGGACTGCTGTTCAAGAACGTCTTCGACATCCGCTTCGGACTCGGGGTGACCCTCACCGCCCTGGTGATCGTCATCTACTCCTGCCTGGGCGGATTCCTCGCCGTGAGCCTGACGCACGTCATGCAGGGCTCCCTGATGTTCCTGGCCCTGCTCGTGCTCCCGCTGACCGGCATCGCCGCCCTCGGCGGCTTCGGCGACCTGGGGGACGCCCTCGACGCCAAGGCGCCCGGACTGCTGGACATGGGCACCGAGGTCCACTACTCCGGCGGCCAGTGGTCGCCGGGCGGGCCGCTCGGCGTCGTCGCGATCGTCTCCCTGCTCGCCTGGGGCCTCGGCTACTTCGGGCAGCCGCACATCCTGGCCCGCTTCATGGGCATCCGCAGCATCCGCTCCATCCCCGCGGCCCGCCGCATCGGCACCGGCTGGGTCGTCGTCGTGCTCGGCGGCGCCACCCTCGTCGGTCTCGTCGGGATCGCGCGCCTCGACGCACCGCTGGCCAACCCGGACACGGTGTACATCGTCCTGAGCCGGACCCTGCTGAACCCCTGGATCGCCGGGGTGATGCTGATCGCCGTACTGGCCGCGATCATGTCGACCGCGGACAGCCAGCTCCTGGTGTCGTCCGTGGCCCTCACCGAGGACTTCTACCGCGCCCTGTTCAACCGGCGTGCCTCGGACAAGGCACTGGTGTGGGTCGGCCGGGGCGCCGTCGTCGTGGTCATCGTGGTCGCCTTCGTGATCGCGCTCAGAGCCGACGGCCTGCTGAGCATCGTCGCCTACGCCTGGGCGGGCTTCGGGGCCGCCTTCGGCCCGGTCGTCCTGCTCTCGCTGTACTGGCCGCGCATGACCTGGGCGGGGGCCATGGCCGGGATCGTGTCGGGGGCGGCCACCGTGCTGCTGTGGAAGCGGGTCAACCCGGTGCTCGGGCCGTTCGAGTCGGGCATCTACGAGATGGTCCCCGGCGTGCTGATCGCCACCCTCGCGGCCCTGGTCTTCGGCAGGTTCGTCGGCCGGCCGCCGAAACGGGCCTTCTGGCGGATGCCGGGCGGCGGGGTGAACCAGCTCATGCTCACCCCGTTCCTCGCCCAGGCCCCGGTCGGCATCGCCGTCCTGGACCTGGACCTGCGCTACGTCTGGGTGAACAAGCCGCTGGACCGCATGATCCCGCTGGAGAAGCGGCTCGGGCGGGAGGTGGGGGAGGTGCTGCCCGGGCAGGACGCGCAGGCCTTCGAGGAGCGGATGCGGTCGGTCCTGCGGACCGGGGAGCCGGTGATGGACCACGAGTTCCGCGGCGCCAGCCGCGCCGACCCCTCCCGGGAGCGGGCGTACTCCGCGTCCTTCTTCGCCATGACGGACCGCCAGGGCCGGCAGGTGGGCATCTGGTACATGATCATCGATGTCACCGAGCGCTGGCGGGCACAGGAGCGCCTCGCCCTGCTGAACGACGCCGGTGCCCGGATCGGCAGCACGCTGGACGTGACGCGGACCGCGCAGGAACTGGCCGACGAGGCCGTGCCGGCCCTCGCCGACTTCGTCGCCGTGGACGTGCTGGACGCCGTGATCCGGGGCGAGGAGCCCGCGCCCGGACCCGTCGACATGACACCCGTCATCCGCCGCGCGGGCCAGCGGTCGGTACGCCACGGCTCCCCGGAGGCGACCCTGGCCGTGGGGGAGACGGTACGGCGCGCCCCCTCGTCCCCCGTGACCCGCTGCCTGCTGGAGAGCAGGACCCTGGTGGAACGGACCCTGGACCCGGACACCAGCGCCTGGGTGACCGAGGACCACTCCCTGGGCGCCGCCATCCGCGGCTTCGGCTTCCGCTCGCTGATGGTCGTCCCCGTCCGGGCACGGGGCGTCACCCTGGGGGTGGCGACGTTCGCCCGGTCCCGGCCGGGGGCTCCGTTCGAGGACGACGACGTACGCCTCGCGGAGGAGATCGTCTCCCGCGCCGCGGTGAGCATCGACAACGCGCGCCGCTTCACCCGCGAGCGCACCGCGGCCCGTTCCATGCAGAGCTCGCTGCTCCCGCAGAAGCTGACCGGCGGGTCCGCCCTGGAGGTGGCGTCCTGGTACCTCCCGGCGGACGCGCCGAGCGGCGTGGGCGGCGACTGGTTCGACGTCATCCCGCTCTCCGGAGCCCGCGTCGCCCTGGTCGTCGGGGACGTCGTCGGCCACGGCATGAACGCGGCGACCACCATGGGGCGCCTGCGCACCGCGGTCCGCACGCTCGCCAACCTGGACCTTCCCCCCGACGAACTGCTCGCCCACCTGGACGACCTGGTCATCGGCCTCATCGGGTCTCCCGACGGCAGCGAACCGGCGGAGGACGGGGCCGAGACCGTGGGTGCCGCGTTCATGGGCGCCACCTGCCTGTACGCCGTCTACGACCCGGTCAGCAGGCGGTGCACGCTGGCCCGCGCCGGACACCTCCCGCCTGTGATCATCGGCCCGGACGGCGGTTCGGCGGAGGTTCTCGACCTGCCCGCAGGGCCGCCCCTCGGCCTCGGGTACCTGCCCTTCGACTCCGTCGAGCTGGAACTGCCGGAGGGCAGCCTCGTCGCCCTGTACACCGACGGCCTCGTCGAGAGCGTCGACCGCGACATCGACGTGGGGCTCTCCCGCCTCGGCGACGCCCTGACCGCGCCCGGACCGACGCTGGAGGACATCGGCGGCAAGGCCGTCGACACCCTGGTGACGGGCCCCCCGTCCGACGACGCGGCCCTGCTCCTCGCCCGGACCCACGCCCTGGCCCCGGACCGGGTCACCTCCTGGGACCTGCCGAGCGACCCGGCCGCCGTGGCCGAGGCCCGCACTCTCGCCGTCCGCCGGCTGACCGAGTGGGGCATGGACGAGCTGACGTTCACCACGGAGCTCATCGTCAGCGAACTGGTGACCAACGCCATCCGCCATGCCTCCGGACCGGTCCGGCTCCGCCTGATCCGGGACCGCGGTCTGATCTGCGAGGTCTCCGACGCCAGCAACACCTCTCCGCGTCTGCGCCACGCCCGCACCACCGACGAGGGAGGGCGGGGCCTGCTGATCGTGGCCCAGCTCGCCCAGCGCTGGGGCACCCGCTACACACCGACCGGCAAGACCATCTGGACGGAACAGGTCATCCCCGCCGAGGTGCTCGCCGCGGAGGCGGTCGAGTAGGGCCGTGACGCGCGGCAGATCACCCCGGCGGCGGCCGGTCGGTGCGGGGCGTGAGCGGAACGGGCGGTGGTGGGCGTCCGGAGGCACGCCGACGGTGCGGTTGAAGCGCAGGCTCCCGGCGGTGCCCCTGCCGGTGGCCGCCGCGACGGCGTCGATCTCAGCCCGGCGGGCGGGGCCACGTCGACATCCGCCCGGCCGGGCACGATCACGATGCCCGCATGCCTCACCTCGGCGCGCCCCCGCACCCCCGGGAGGGGCCGACCGGCCGCCACCGAGGGCACCCTCCCCCCGGGTCGGACCACCGCGCACCGCGCCCGCTCAGCCGATCGTGACGACCTGGGCCCAGGACGGCGGCGTGTCCGGGACGTAGTCGGGGTCCGTCTCGTCCACGGCGCCGGCGGGGCGGGGGAACAGGCCGACCACGGTGCGGCACGGCGGCGGTGCGGAGGGCCAGGGTGTCTGGCCGTCCGTCAGGGCGACGATCACGTCCGGGCGCGGGCCGGAGCGCAGTGCCCGGGCGAAACCGGAGCGCAGGTCCGTTCCCCCGCCGCCGACGAGAGCGATGTTCTCCGCGCGGCAGAGCGGGACGGCGACCCCGGCCGCCGCGTCGCAGGAGATCACCGAGACCAGGTCGCGGCGCCCGCCCACCGCCCGGGAGATCGCCGCCACCTCCAGCAGCGCGCTGCCCAGCTCGGCGTCGCTCACCGACCCGGAGGTGTCGATCACGACGCAGACCCGGGGCGGCGTGCGGCGCAGACTCGGCAGCAGCACCCCGGGGACACCGGCCGAACGCCGGGACGGCCGCCGGTAGCTGTGGTTCTCGCCCACACCGGGCGAGCCCGCCGCCGAGCGGACCGCCGCCCCCAGCAACCGCCGCCAGGGCTGCGGAGGGTGGAACGCCTCGTCCGCCCACCGGCGCCACCCCTCGGGAGCATCGCCCGGCCGGCCCCTGATGCCCTCCGCGACGCGGAAGCGGACCGCGTCCCGCTGCTGCCTGCTCAGCCCGTGCGCCCCGTCGGGCCCCAGCTCCCACGGCCTGGCCTGCCCGTCGGCACCGCTGCCGCAGTCCAGCCAGGCCAGGTCCGCGACCAGCCCGGACAACGACGCCGACCGCAGGTACTCCTCCATCAGCAGCCCGTCGGCCAGCCCCAGCAGCCCGGGCAGCACCGCCCCGGTGGGCAGAGGCAGCCCGTCACCGTAGATGTCGTCGTTGATCTCGAAGTCGGCGGCGATGTTCCGCCGCAGCCTCTCCCGGCCCTCGGCCGGGTGGACCCCCGTCCCGCCGCGCCCGCCCGGCCCGTGCGCCTCGTGCTCCCGCGCATACCGCTCGCCGCGCGCGTGGTGGTCCCGCAGCAGGTGGGAGACCTCGTGCACCCAGACCCCCGCCAGTTCCTCCACCGGGGTACGTGCGACGAAGCCGGGGGACACGTAGCAGCGCCAGTGCGCGTCCACCGCCATCGTCGGCACCGACGGGTCCTCCACCACGTGCAGCGCGAAGAGCGCGGAGGCCAGATAGGGGCGGACCTTCACCGCGTGCAGGCGGGCGGCCAGCAACTTCTCCCGGTCCAGGGAAAGTCCGGGCCGGGCGGCCGGCGCACCGGAGCCGCCCGGCGCGCGGGTCCCGGCCGGCGGCCCCGGCGCGGCGGCCCGCACCGGGCGCGGCGGCGCGGGCCGGGGCATCGGGCGCGGCAGCGGACGAGGTGCCGCACGCTTCGCCGCCCCCGTCATCGGGACCCCCTCTCGGCCCGCCCGGTGGCGGCCGTGGCCCGCCCCACCGACCGGTCCGCCCGCCGGGCGAGACCGATCACTCCGGCCAGTCGCTCCACCGACTCCGGTACCTCCCAGTCGTCGCGCCGCAGCGCGGCCAGCGTGGTCGCCGGTGCGACCAGCAGGTCCGGGGCGCCGGTCTCCAGGGCGCGGACCAGCACCGCCCAGCCCGCCTCCCACCGTTCCCGTTCCGGTCGCGCCCCGACGGCGGCCACCACCGCCTCCAGCGTCGCCTGCCGCAGATCGCCCCGCACCGGCAGCTCCGCACAGGCCGGATCGGCCAGCAGCGTCTCCGGGTCCGGCAGCTCCATGCGGTCCAGATGCGCGAGGAGTTCCAGCCCCGGCCCGTCCCCCACCGCGCCCCGCACCAGCAGCGCCAGCACCTCCCGGGACACGGAGGCCGCCGTGCCGAAGGCCAGCAGGGTCAAGGCCGCCTCCCAGCTCCGCGGCGAGGGCCAGGCACCTCCGCGCCGCGTCTCGGTGGTCGGCAGGCGGTGGATCAGCGTCGGCCGGGCCTCCAGGAAGCCGCAGACCGCGCGCCGGGCGAAGGCCACCGCCTCCGGCAGCCGCTCCGGAACCAGCCGGGGCAGCTCGGCCCGGGGCCAGACCCCACCCAGCCCGCGCACCACCACGTCCCGGTCGTGCACCCAGGACAGGTGCACGAACCGGTTGGCCAGCGGAGGACTCAGCTCCCATCCGTCCGCAGCCGACGCGCGCGGATTGGCGGCGGCCACGATCCGTACCCCCGGCGGGAGTTGCAGCGCCCCGACCCTCCGTTCCAGGACGACGCGGAGGAGCGCCGCCTGGACGGCCGGGGTGGCGGTGGAGAGTTCGTCCAGGAAGAGCAGCCCGCGCCCGGCCCGTACGAGCTCGACGGCCCACTGCGGGGGAGCCATCGGTACCCCCTGCACCGCGGGGTCGTCGCCCACGACGGGCAGCCCGGAGAAGTCGGACGGTTCGTGGACGCTGGCGATCACCGTGGTCAGCGGCAGGTCGAGGGAGGCCGCGAGCTGTGTCAGGGCCGCCGTCTTGCCGATGCCGGGCTCACCCCAGAGCAGCACGGGCAGGTCGGCGGCGACGGCCAGGGTGAGTGCTTCGAGTTGCTCGTCGGGGCGCGGCTCGGTACCGGTGGTCCGCAGCAGGGCCAGGAGCCCGTCGGCGACGGCGAGTCGGCCGTCGGCGAGGTCGGCGGGGTCGGCGGCCGGAGTCGTCGCGGCGGGGGCGGGCAGGAGTGTGCTGGGGGTCGTCATGGCATCACCAGGAGTGTGTCGAGGGGACGGGGCGGCCCGTCCCGGATGTCGTCGGGGTGCGTGGCGCGGAGCGCGCGGTGCCGCGGTACGGCGGTGTGGGAAAGCGGCGCCGCCCGCGGAAAGCGCCGGACGGTCAGCGGGTCAGCGGGTCAGCGGGTCAGCCCGGTCCGGGGCCGGGCACGGCTGGAGCGCTTGCGGCGCATGTCGTGGGGGACGGCTCGGTCGAGCCGGGGGCGGTGGCTCACCTCGGCGTGCCGTGCGCCCGGGGCGCCCGCGTCGACCGCACCGGCGGCGGGGTGTTCGTCGACCAGCCCCGATCGGAACAGCCCGTGGTCGACACGGCGGGCCAGGGCCGACTCCAGTTCCTCCCGGAGCGGACCGTCGCGCAGCACCGCGGCGGGGCCGAGCAGCCCCTCGACCACGTCGAGGGCCCCGGCGGCGTCACCGTGGGCGATCCGTTCCCGGACCGCCGGCAGTGCCTCGGGGCTGCGGTGCACGGCGTCGATGGCCCGCAGGCACGGCAGCGCCGGCCCACCGAGCGCCACCAGCAGTTCCTCGCGCCGCAGTTGCGCCGGATCGTGGTCGACCGCCGTGAGGACGCCGTCCCGCAGCGCGATGCGGTGCACCTCGCCGCGGCACGTCACCCGGTGCGGATCCCCGGCCCCGGCAACGGCACCGGGGATCGGCGCCGGGACGGCCGACGTCTCCGCGCCGGACGGCGTGAGTGCCGCGGCGACGAGCGGATGCAGCCGCTCGGCCGTGATCAGCCCGGCCCGCAGCAGTTCCAGGTCCGGGAGGACCCGGGCCGCCGCCTCCGGGAGCAGGGGGAGCGCCGCGACCTCCTGCGGCGGCAGCGCCTCCCGCAGCGGCCGGAACGTCGGGGTGTGGCTGTCGTCGGGCGCGACGAGTTCGAGGACGGCGCGGCTCCGTGCGCCGAGCCGTACGGTGAAGGCCCCCCTGGGCGGGCGTCCCTCGGCCCGCAGCAGCACCTCCGCCTCGGCGGCCCAGCCGGCCACCGCCCACGCCGACGCATCGCGGCCGGCCGGAGGTTCCGGCAGATGCGGCCGTACGGAGGCGGAGGGCACGTTCGGCGATGGCGCCGTGGACGGGTGTCCGCCCGCGCCGCTCCGCCGCCCCAGCTCGCCGCTCCGCCGTCCGTCCCACAGGTGCCGGTGCAGGTCGAGCCGGAAACGCCGGTCGGGATGCGGATGCGGATGCGGATGCTGTCCCGGGGAACCGCTCCCGTGCCCCTCCCACAGGGCCAGGGACATGCGCTGTCCCGCGTCCGCCCAGGCCGGCGGCGTCCGCACCACCAGGTGCAGGGGTGCGCCGCCGGAACCGCGGTGGCGGGCCAGGGAGAGGGTGAGGCCGGGGCGGAGCCGCCCGTCCGGGGCGATCCGGGGCATGTGCCAGCGGAGCAGGTCCGGCGCGAGGAGGCGCAGATCCGTACGGAGGCGGGTGGCGAGGTCGGAGCCGTGCCGGTTGCGCACGGCGCGCAGATCGAGGTCGACGTCGATCCGGGCGGCGGCGCAGGCGCCTGCCCAGTCACCGACCGCACGCCGAGCGGTCGCGTTCTCGATCATGGACGGTGGCACGGCGTACGCGCGCACGCGCTGCCACATCGACAGGTGGGCCGGAATCCCGTTCGCGGAGTGATGTGCCATCAGCACTCACCCTGAGCGAACGATTCCCCCAATCCGAGCGAGGAGTTGTTCTTCATCGCCGTCATCGTAACCATGCCGATGTCGATCTGTCAGGCGCCATTCCCGGACCGCTCGGCGGAGCGCGACGGCCGGCGCGCCCGTCGCGCTCCCGGGCGCGGGGCGCCGTCGGGCGCCCCGGCCGGCTCCGCCACCTCGGCGTCCTGTCCGTGGACGGCACGTCATGGGCCGGCGGGTGCGGGGAGCGTCACCAGCCGAGCGGGTTCCTCCCGGCACGCGGATCCGCGGCCGGCGGCGCCGGCTGCGCGTCGTGGCAGGTGAAGCCGAGGCGGGTCAGCGCCCGGCGCATCTCACCCGTGGTGAAGTCCCGGCGGCTCAACCGGGTGACCGCCTCCCCGACCTGCATCACCGGGTAGACGCGGCGGCTGATGGTCACGGACACGCCGGTGACGGTCTCGGGCGTGATGCCGTCCATCGATTGCTCGACTTCACTCTTGGTCAGGTCGAAGGGGTAGTGGGCGATGACACAGCGCATGGATGCCTCCACGGGATGAGGAAGAACGCCTCGGGGGACGACCGGCGTCGGCCGGCCGGGCGGTCAGGGGGTGAGGGCGAGGACGCCCAGGGCGTAGCCGTGTTCGTCGATCACCGGGGACGCGTCCAGCGTCCGGTCCCGCATCGCGGCTTCCGCGTCGCCGAGCACGGCGGCGGACGCGGTGAACGGCCCGCGGTCGAGCGGGATGTCCCGCAGCCGGATCCGGTCGCTGTACCAGGAGCCGCCGCGGTGAGCGGCGAGCCGGGCCCGGGTGACCCGTCCCGTGCACCGCCCGTCCTCGTCCCGCAGGAGCAGGTGTGGGACGCGGGCACCGATGAGCACGGACCGGGCCACGTCGACCGTCATGTGCTCGTCGACCTGCGGACCGGGAGCGTGCATGGCGTCGCAGGCGGTCGGACCGGTGCCGGCGCCGCCGCCGCGCGAGGTCCGGGGTGGATACGGAGCCAAGGGCTCCTCCTCTTCGTCGGGGCGGTCGGTCGGTGGTCGGCCCCGCCCGGCCGCCGGAAGCGTGTCCCCCGTGCCCGGGCTATGCGTCGTTCCTCCGGGCGGAGCGACGCGTCCGGGCGGCGCTCCGGCCCCTGCGGTTCCGGGCGGTGGATCCGTCGTTCTCACGGCGTCCGCCGGCCGGTGCGGTCAGGGTGACGGGAACACCGGAGGGCGTCAGGGCGCCCGTGATGCGATGCAGTTCGGCCTCACCGGGACGGATCCGGGCGGTGCGCGCGGTGATGCCGGCGTCGGTCATCAGCCGGTCCACCGCGCGCCGCTGGTGCGGCAGGACGAGGGTGACGACGGTGCCGGACTCGCCGGCGCGGGCGGTACGGCCGCCGCGGTGGAGGTAGTCCTTGTGGTCGCCGGGAGGGTCGACGTTCACCACCAGGTCGAGGCCCGCGACGTGGATGCCGCGGGCGGCGACGTTGGTCGCCACCAGGACCGTGACGTGGCCGTCCTTGAACTGGGCGAGCGTCCGGTTGCGCTGCGCCTGGGACTTGCCGCCGTGCAGGGCCGAGGCGCGCACCCCGACGGACAGCAGGTGCTTGGTGAGCCGGTCCACCGCGTGCTTGGTGTCCAGGAACATCAGCACGCGTCCGTCGCGCGCGGCGATCTCGGTCGCGGCCGTGTGCTTGTGGTCCTCGTGCACGTGGAGGAGGTGGTGCTCCATGGTGGTGACCGCCCCGGCGGGCGGGTCGACCGACTGCACGACGGGATCGTGGAGGTAGCGGCGCACCAGGAGGTCGATGTTGCGGTCCAGGGTGGCGGAGAACAGCAACCGCTGCCCGCCGGACGGGACCTGGTCGAGCAGCGCGGTCACCTGGGGCATGAAGCCCATGTCGGCCATCTGGTCGGCCTCGTCCAGCACGGTGACGGCGACCTGGTCCAGCCGGCAGTCCCCCCGCTCGATCAGGTCCTTCAGCCGGCCGGGCGTGGCGACGACGACCTCGGCGCCGCCGCGCAGCGCCGTCGCCTGACGGCCGATCGACAGGCCGCCCACGACGGTGGCGATCCGCAGCTGCAGGGCGCGCGCGTAGGGCGTGAGCGCGTCGGTGACCTGCTGGGCCAGTTCCCGGGTGGGGACGAGGACGAGGGCGAGCGGTTGCCGGGGCTGGGCCCGCTGCCCGTCCAGGCGGGCGAGGACCGGGAGGCCGAAGGCGAGCGTCTTGCCCGAGCCCGTACGGCCCCGGCCCAGGACGTCCCGGCCGGCCAGGGCGTTCGGCAGGGTCGCCGCCTGGATCGGGAACGGCGCGGTCAGGCCGCCGGCGCCGAGCGTGGTCAGCAGCCTCGGCGGCATGTCCAGTTCGCCGAAGGTCTCGACCGCCGGCAGTGGTTCGGTGCGGGTGACCGGCAGGGCGAACTCCTGAGGGCGCGGGGCGGAGCGTGCGCCCTGGCCGCTCTTTCGCCCGCCGCCCCGGCGGGGGTCCTGCCCGCCCGACCGCTGGTTGCGGGAGCGGCCGCCCGGAGCGGAGCCGGACGAGCCCGCGGACCTTCTGTCCGCTCGGAAGCCACCGGAGCCACCGGAAGTACGGGAGTCACCGCCGGCGCGACCGGTGCGGCTGGTGCGGTTCATGGAGGAACCTTCCTCGATGCGGCGCATCGAGGAATTCCGTCCGGCGGCGATGGCCGCGCGAGGATTCGCAAGAATGAGCCGAAGAAAAAAGAATCGCCGGGCCTCGTACGACGAAGCCGGGACGGCCGGATGCCCGGAAAGAAAGAGGGGAAACACAATGGGCTGGGGCCCGCACCCATGAGCGCGGGCCCCAGCCACATGTTGCGCGAGCCTGGCTCGCAATGTTATGCGTCAGCGTCAGGCGGGAACGATGTTCTCGGCCTGCGGGCCCTTGTGGCCCTGCGTCACGTCGAAGGTCACCTTCTGGCCTTCCTGAAGCTCACGGAAGCCGGAGGTGGCGATGTTCGAGTAGTGGGCGAACACGTCAGCGCCGCCACCGTCCTGCTCGATGAAGCCGAAGCCCTTTTCCGAGTTGAACCACTTCACGGTGCCAGATGCCATACTTGAATCTCCCTTTGGGGGGCAGTGCCGAACTCCGCACTTTACGGGTCCGAGTCGCCGCGATGATCACCCCTCCGGAAAGATCCGGAAAGCTCTGCAAAGAAAAAAATTCTCTGGCAACCAAAACTGCAACTGAAACCACGCTAACACAGGTCCGACGGAAACGGCCATGCGTATTGGGGGGCGTCCGGAGTTCCGACCACGTCGGCATCCGTATTTCTGCATCGGCGGGACTAGGTATCCGTGCCGCGCTCGTCCAGTCTCCGGCGCATTTCCCGGTTCAGGCGCAGGGCGTCGTCGAGCTGGTCCTCCAGGGAGACGATGCGGCACGCGGCCTCGATGGGGGTGCCCTGGTCGACCAGTTCCCGGACCCGGCCGACGATCCGCAACTGGCTCCGGGAGTACCGGCGGTGGCCGCCCTCCGAGCGCAGCGGCGTGACGAGTCCGGCACCGCCCACAGCGCGCAGGAAGGCGGGCGTGGTGCCGAGCGCGGCAGCGGCCCGCCCCATGGTGTAGGCGGGGTAGTCGTCGTCGTCGAGGTTGCCGGCGACGCGGGCTTTCTCGGCTGGCATGGCACCTTCGTTCGGGGACGCGGCGAGGGGGCCCGGGCGGGCCTGGTGCCGCTTCCGAGGGAATCGGCGCCATCCGTGTCGTGTCGTGCGGCAACCCTAACTCCGGCAGGCGAGGAGATGTGGGCTCGCCATGACAGATTTTCCGCGCTGCCCGTTCGGCGCGGAAGGGCGCGGCTCGCGTTCGGGCCCGGCACCGGAGGGAGCAGCCCTGAGGTGCCCTCCCGCGTGGCCCCGGGCGGCGCGCCGGACGCACGCCCGGCCCGCTGCCGGACGGTGTGCCTCATCTGACGGGCGTGTCGGCCCGGCCGGGTGCGGTCACCGGCGCCGCCCGACCGGCCCCGGTGCGCCGTCGCCGGCCGTCCGGCCCTCCCAGGCGTCCTGCGCGCCGGCGTAGGCGGGGAAATGGCGCAGGAGGCCGCTGTACCGGAAGACCAGGTCGGTCGTGTGGGTGTCGTGGACGACGCGTACCCGGCCGTCACGCGCATGGCAGTCGGACCACGCCTCGCACAGGGGCGCCAGGATGCTGCCGTCGGTGAAGGTCACCTCGCTGAGGTCCACGACGAGGTGCAGCCGCCCCGGCCGGGCCGTGGACTCGTGTTCCACGGGGACCTCCTGGCAGGTGCCGGACCCGTACCGCGCACGCGGTCGCGGCCGGGGCGCCGCGTGCGGTGTCGGCGCTGCGGCGCGTTTCCACGGCGGCCCGCCCTCGAAGGGCGTGCCGGGTGAGGGGAGCGTGCCCGGCACACCCTTCGGGCGGTCCGGCCGGGAGTACGGTGGAGGTACCGAGGGCACGCCGCGCACCGGCGCCGACACCGGTGCCGCTCTCGGCGATCGACGACACCGGGGCGGTCTCGGTCCGCGCCGGGGCAGGGCTCGCCCCATGATCGCGCAGGTGTTCCTTCCGACGGCCCCGACGAACCCGAACGTCCCCGCGCCCAGGTCCGCACCGGGCGGCCCGTGTCGGCGTGCTCCGGGCAGGACGAGCCGGGAGCGGGGATCCTCGCCCCGCGAGGGGGAGCGCCTCCGTGCTCTGACCCGTCGTCAGGTCGAGGACCGCCTGGAGGAGTTGGGTGCTCTGTACGCGGAGACCTCCGGTGGCGGCCCTTGGGCGTGGAACCAGGAGCGTGCCGCCTTTCTGAGGCATCTCGCGGCCGATGCGCGGCGACCGGGGTTCGCCCTGCTGATCTCGGAGACCACCGGCCTGACCGGATGCGCCTACGGGTTCTCCGCGGGCGGCGCGGGTTCGTGGTGGGAGGGCTTCGACGGGCACCTTCCCCGCGGGCTGCTCCCCCGGGAGGCGGCCGGTGAGCTCTTCGTCGTCTCCGGGATCGTCGTTCCGTCCCGGGTGCGCCTGGAGCACCAGGACCGCCCCTGGAACCTCGCCCGGCGCATGCAGCGGCGGCTGCTCGCCGACCACCGGGCCACGCTCGGCGTCACGCTGGTGGACCCCCGGGACGACACGGCCGTCGAGACCCTGCGGTCCTGGGGGTGGCGGAGCGCCGGGGACGACCCCCATCCGGCTCTGCCGCCCGGCCCGCTCCGCCTTCTGGTCCTGGCTCCGGGGACGTGAGCCCTGCCGTCGGCCGTGCCGCCCCGGACGCGGGAGCCCCGGCGGTCACCGCCCGGGCGGATTCCAGGTCCCCGGGCTCCTCCGGGCCCGCGGGCTTCCCCGCGGACATCACCCGGGTCCGGGACGGTCGGCCGGCCCGTCGACCGGCGTCTCGGCGACCGCGGTGATCGCGCCCTGCTGCGTGGCCCTTCGCCGTCGGAGCCCCGGCTGCCCACTCCCGCACGCGTGACGACGGCGTCCGCCGTGACGGCGCCTGTCCCGTGCCCGGTCACCGGCTCGATCACCGCGTTCGGGACGGCACCTGTGGCACGCCGGTCCCGTGGACGTCCGGGCCTGCTCGGCCCCCCGCGTCCGTGCATCGACCGTGATCCGCGCACGGGCGGGCTGCACGCTGCGACAGGCGGGACGGGTGCGCGGCTCCCGGGGCGGGCGACGAGGGCGCGCGCGGAAGGCGGTGCCCTCGTCGGTGACCGCCGCTTGCCGGGGTGAGCGGTGCCTCAGCCCGCCAGGGCCTTCGCGAACGCCCCCTTCTCCTGATCCACCCCGCTGCAGTCGGGCCGTGCGCCGCCCGACGAGGTCCCGCCGTCGCACGGCCGGTCCCGGAAGGTCGCCCACATCGACACCCAGGCCAGGCCCTTGTCCTCGGCGAACGACCGCACGTCGGCCGCGTCGGACAGGGTGAACGTTTCGCCCGGGACGTCGTTCACGCCGATCATCGCCGTGAGCGCGAGGCCGTGCCAGGCGTCGTCGTCGGTCGACGCGAAGACGTCCTTCAGTTGCCCGTGGGCGGCCTTCGCCGCGGAGATCGCGTAGTCACCCATGTCGCCGGAGTACGACGTGCCGTAGTTCATCGCCATGATGTTGACGGTGGAGACCTTCACGTCGTTGTCGTCGGCGGAGCCGAGGACGGCGAGGCCGTCGTCCGTCAGCCCGGAGGGCGTGACGGGGAGCGTGAAGGAGACCTTCAGGTCGGCGCGTTCCTTCTGGAGGATCGCGATCGCCCGGGAGCGCAGGGCGATCGAGGCGGAGTCGGTCAGCGCCTTGCCCTCGATGTCGAAGTCGGCCTGGGTCGCGTCCGCCGCGTCGAGGGCCTTGCCGTACGCCTCGGCCAGCGCGGCGGCGCTGTCGCAGGTCTGGGACAGGTCCGTCCCGGCCGCTCCGCCGAAGGAGACGCGCACCCCGGCGCCGGACTCCTTCAGCGCCGAGATCCGCGACTTCACCGCGGAGTTGCCCACGGGGTAGGTGCCGCTCCACTTCGGGGCGCAGCCGCTGCCGTCGGAGAGCACGAATTCCAGGTTGTACGTCGACGGGGAGCCGGTCGCGTCGGTGTCCGTGGCGGTCGTGGCGCTGACGTACGGATGGAAGGGCGTCGACGACGTTCCCGACGACGGAGCGGACGCGCCGGCTGCGGGGGCCCCGGCGGCCGTCGTGGAGCCGTTCCCGCCCGAGGAGCAGCCCCCGCAGGCCAGTGCCACCAGGCAGGTGAGTCCGACAGCCGGCTTCAGGGGACGTCTCATGCTCGTGCACTCGCTCTCGTCAGGTTCGTTCCGGGGCATGGGTGTTCGCTCCGGACGACCATTAATCCACAGTTCTCTCGGTCGGGAGAGCGGCATACGCACGGCGTGTTCGAACGCGTGAGGGGCGGGGCGGGCGGCCGTCCCCGGACGAGGGCCCGGGCGTACGGACTTCCAGGGCCGCCCCGCCCGTCAGGTTCCGGCCACCCGAGAACGGGAGCGCCCGGCACCTCGTGCACGGCGCGAGCGCCCACGCCACGGCGCACAACCGCGTGGATCTGCTGGGCGGACTCGTCGCAGGGGCCGGCTTCGACGTCGGCGGACAGGGCGACGTACGGCCCTGGCTCTCCTACGTGCGGGCCACGCGGCCGCGACAGCGGCACGGCGCCGGCCCCGCTCCTCAGGACGAGCGGGCCGCCGTGCCGACCGCACCCCGGGCGCCCCCCCCGGGCCGTGCCGGTGGCGTACCGGCGCGGCGCCGACCGGACCAGCCGGTCGCGCCCGTCGTCGACGAGGCCGAGACCGGGCCGGTGTGGCGCCGGGATCGCCGGCACCCGTGACCACCGGCACCCGTGACCACCGGCACCCGTGACCACCGGCACCCGTGACCACCGGCACCCGTGACCACCGGCACCCGTGACCACCGGCACCCGTGACCACCGGCACCCGTGACCACCGGCACCCGTCGGCCGCCGGCCTGCTTGTCCCGTACACCTCGGTCCCGGAGCCTGGGCCTGGCACATCCGCCCGTGGGCCACCGTTCACCGGTGTCCAAGTGCTACAACAAGGCGCTGGCGCGTCGATGGCCGGGGATGCTCAGCCACCAAGCCGCGGCCGTGCGTGCCGCCGGAAGGGAACCGGGCTCCGCCGCAATGGCGGTGAGCAGATCGTCGCGTGACGCCATACCGAGCGCGTAGACCAGGCTCTCCAGCGTGGCAGCGGTCGTCGGGTCCCGGTCGCTCAGCCACGCGGCGTGATGGTGGGCGACGGCGTCCCGCAGGAAAGCGCCGGCGGCATGGTCGGCCGCCACGTGGCCCAGACCGCGTACCGCGGCGTACGCGACGACCCGCGGTACGCCCGGCGACACAGCCAGCCGCTGCAGCAACCCACGGTGCCGGTGGTCGCCGAGCACGCGCAGCGCCTCCAGCAGCGGAATCGCGAGCTCTTCCTGCCGGACGGCCATGGGGCGTATCAGCTCCGCCGCCAGCGCGTCCGCGAGCACCGGGCGGTACGGCGTGGCTGCGAGCAGAAAAGCGGCGTAGAGCCGGACGTCGAAGAGCGGACTGGTCAGAGCCTCGTTGATCAGAGCGGTCGGTACCGGGGGATGGCACACCCGATCGGACTCGACGGCGCCCAGACACGCCGCCACCCTGCACACGGCCACCGCCATGGGTGCACGGGCATCCTGGGCGAACACGTCGGTGTGCCGCACGGCCGATCTCCCGGGAAGCGTCGCCCTGCCGCTGCGGCCGAGCACCATGTGGGCGTACTCGGGGTGCACCGTGGACAGATGCCGGCGCAGCGGCTCGATCTGGTCGCCGAGCGGGCCGGCGCCGGTGGAATCCCGCACCACCCGCACGAGAGTCCTCAGCTGCATCTCGTCGAAGTGTCGGTAGTTCACCTTGCGGAAGCAGGCCATGACCGCGCCGCGGTGGGCCAACAGCCCACTGGGCTGGGTGAGTTCGCCCAATACCAGGTCGGCCGCGTCGGGGTGACCGCAGTTGTCGAGGGCGCAGACGATCTCGGTGGCCGTCAGCCGTGCCCGTTCGGCGGCCATCGCTCCGCACACGGCGATGACCGTACGGCCGCCTCGTCGGTGGTTCAGCAGACGGTTGAGCGACTCGAAGCGGAGCATCCACGGCAGATCGTCGGCGATCACCATCTCCTCGACGAGCCGTTCCGCGAGCCGGGACCAGGTGCCGGACGGCATCAGCACCACGTCGGGACGCGCACACAGTCCGTCCACGAGTTGGTCCCAGTCGTCACCGGTCATCACGTCGTCCGACACCGCCTGCTCCAGCAGATCCTCGACGGGCCGTGCCGGGACACCGCCCGGATCGACGTCCAGGACGGGGCCGGGTGCCCAGTAGCGCCACACCGTGCGCGCGGTGGCGGTGAGCAGGTTGCGCGGAAGTCCGAGCAGTTCCTCGTAGCGGCGAACAGCCGGCCAGGGAACGGGCTTTCGTCCCGTTTCCCAGCGCGAGACGGTGCTGGCGCTGACGTCGCGGTCGTACGCCCCGCCGTGGAAGGCGGCCGCGAAGGCCGACAGCGACCTCAGCGGTCTCTCCTCGGCCAGCAACCGGTTGACCCGTAACAGCCAGGCGATGCGGGCGCGCCGTCCCGGTGCGGCATCCTCGCCGACCGCCGCATGTGCGTTCATACGACCAGTGTGGCGGAAGTCGGACATTGCCGTGGCAAGGAAGACAAAACTCACTGTCATACCCGGATTTCTTCGGCCCGAAGACCGGCCTTGCAACACCCGAGGAGGTTGGCAACGCACCGGGGCGCGACCTCCGCCCACGCGATACCAACGTGGAACCGACCTGTGGGGAACAAGGACTTGAGGAAGCTTCAGAGGGGGGCCGATGGCAACGGTTCTGGCCCTCGGGCACGTGCTCGGGGTGGCGATCGCACTGTGGACCTTCAACGCCCGAGCGGGAGGCTCGTTCTGGCACGGCGTCCCACCGAGCCTGCTGCTGATCAGCCCCGAATGGTTCATGGTCAGCGCCGGCAAGGCGATCGGCTGGGAGATCACACTCGTCGTATGGCTGGCGAGAGGGAAGCCCTCCTCGCCGTGGGGTGTGCGGCCCGGTAGCCGTTCGGGCCGGATCACCCGGCTCACTCCGGCCGAACGCGCCGCACGCGACCGGGCGATGCAGGCCGCTGAGCACAGCCGGATCCCCGAAGGGTGAGCCGGCTGCCACCGGGCCGGCACCCGAACGGGCAGGGCACCTCACCCGCCACGAGAACGGAGTCCGGCCCGGGCTGCACGAGAGACGACGACGTCTGCTGCGGCGATCGCCGAAGCCGCAGGACGTTTCGGGCGCCTTGTTGCCCGAAGTGACGGGGAAGCGCCGGCTCCCCGACGACGTGCAGGCCTTGCCGCAACTCCGGCCACGTCCGACCGAACTCCACCGACGAGCAGCACGTCAAGGTCGGCTGAGACGAGACCCGGGACTGCTTCCGGGGGTGTGAGCCGAAGAACGGAAAGAGGATGAACCGATGCAGATCCTGCAGAGGCTGCTGGCGCCCAGACGCCTGCCACCCACCAAGGACGGCTACCAGGCCCCCTCGGACGCCCTGGCCGCCGGCTGGCAGTGCGGCAACTCGGAGTGCGGGGAGACCGGGTACTTCGCCGCTCCCCGCCCCGGCATCCCGCGTCGCTGCGAGGTGTGCGGGAGCGGTACGTACCCCCGGCACGCCTGGCCGTGGCAGCACGGTGAGCGACGGGCGGAACTCGACGCCCTGCTGTACCGGGCGGAGCGGGAGGACGATGCCCACCTCGCCCTCCTCGTCCGCTGCCACCTGCTGACCTGGACGTTCGAGGACCACTTGATGAGCGGTTACCGGCGTGACGCCCTGGTGGCCCTCGACGACGCAGATGCGAAGCTGCGCGTGGCGACGCGCGAGAGCCCGCACTTCACGGAAGGCCCGTACCGTTCTGCCCTCGTCGTCGGAGCCCTGCGCAGCGGCGGTCCGGACATCGCACTGCGGGTGCTCGACCCGTGGGTGGCGCTGGCCCGCGAGCAGGGACCGGGCTACGGCAGGCACCTGAAGTCGGACAACGCGAGCCGCACCAATCACCGATCCCTGGTGAGCGCCTGCCTCGGCTGGCTGGCGGACGAGCAGACAGGGGGGCATCCCCGGTACGACACCGTCGTGGGCTGGACCTCGGACACCGCGCGGGCTCCGCACGTGCGGGACTGGCTGACCGCCGATCAGGACGAGGCGCTGACCCTCCTCGACCGCCGATCGCGGTTCCGCCGCTGACGGCGGGGGCATCAGGGCTCCCCGGGGGCACGGACTCCCCGGCACGACGCTGGCGCGACGTGCGCCCCGGTTCACTCGAGAACGACGGTGAGGATCCCGGTCACGGCCGTGACGGCCACACCGAACAGTGTCACGGTCGCGGCGAAGGCCACGGCGGCGCGGGTGGCCGCCGCAGGCCAGGTTGCCTGGTCCAGGCGGGCCAGCCATCCGGCGCCCACACCCACGATGACGGCGACGACCAGGACGACCGTCACACAGACAACCCCCAACAGGAGGGAACCCATTGACACGGCAAGCAACCTCCGGTGCAGAGGCCCCGTGGCCGGGGCCGACCGAGCGCCGTCGGGCGGCGCCTCCGGGATTCCGTCCCGGCACAGAAGAGGCTTCCAGCCGATCCACGCAACGGGAATCAACGTCCGTCCATCCCGGCTCGGGCGACCGCGTACCGTTGCTCCGCCGGGCCGCGGGGAGCGGATCACGGTGACCACGCCTCTCGGCGCGTACCGGCTGTTGAGGGAACTCGGACCGGGCGGCGCCGCCCAGGTCTGGGAGGCCGCCGCACCCGACGGCGGACACGTCGCCCTGAAGATCTGGCAATCGCTGGGGGCGGACCCGGACGGCACACGGTCCCGCATACGGCGGGAGGCCGACCTCGTCGCCGGCATCGACCATCCCGGAGTGGTCGCGCTGCTCGACGCCCAGGTGGAGGGGGACCGGCCGTTCCTGGCGTTCGAGTACATCGACGGGCCGTCCCTGGAGGACCTGGTCCGGCGGCAGGGCCCGCTGAGCGGTCCCACGGCACGCGAGGTCGTCACGGGCGTGCTCAGAGCACTCGTCGAGGTGCACGCCGCGCCCGTGGCTCATCTCGACGTCAAACCCGCGAACGTCATCCTGGACAACGGGCCCGACGGTCTGCGACCGGTGCTCATCGACTTCGGCATCGCACGGGTGGCGGATGTCACCCACACGGCACTGACCGGGTACAGCATGCTGTTCGCCTCGCCCGAGCAACTGGAGGGGAAGACCGCGTACACCCCTTCCGACGTCTTCTCGTGGGCCTCGACGGTCTACTTCCTGGTCACCGGTCGACCCCCGTTCGGCACAGAGCCCGCCGACGCTCAGACCCGGATACGCGATCCCCGGGCACTGCCCGACCGTGAGCCCTTCACCCGGGCGCTGCAGGAGCGGGCGGTGCCGCTGTGGGAGATCCTGGTCGACTGCTGGCGCCGTGAGCCGGCATTGCGCTGGCCCCTCCACGTCGCCCCGACCCCCGGTGCGGCGATCCGGCCCACCGCCGACACCCGCGAGTTGCTCGCGGCCGTGGAGGAGGCGCTGGCCGCGCCCCTCACGACGCGCCTGCAGCGCGGGCGGATCAACCCGCGCAAGGCCGGTCCCACGACCTGGCACGAGCTGGGTGCCCAGATGAGGTCGCACCGGCGGCACGGCCAGGCGCGTATGACGGCCAGGCAGTTGGTCCATCAGCGTGAACTGCTCGGCAAGCTGGGGGCGGCACGCCTGCTGGCGTACGAGATGGGCTGGCTTCGGCCGCCGTACGACATCGTGAGCGTCATCGACCACATCACCGAGGCCAACGGCTACCTGCGTTATCTCCATGCGTGCGCCCGGGGAGGTGACGTCCTCGGCCTCACCGAGCGTCCCACCGGCAGGAAGTACCCCCTGCCGGGAGATCGGAGCGAGCAGCACGAGGACACGCCGACCGTGAAGGAACTGGAGCCGTGGGAGAAGTCGGTCTTCCCGCTGCACATCCGCAACAGCGGCAGGGTGCCGTGGCAGGACCGGTTCCTGCGGCCCGTCGCCCCGGTGACCGGCACGGAGACCGTGCCGCTGCGCGGCGCCCGGTTCCCGGTGCCGCCCACCGGTCCCGGAGAGGTGGCCGTCATGGAGATACCGGTCCGGGCACCTGGCTGGCCCGGCGTGTACCGGCAGCAGTTCAAGATGGTCGATGTCGACGGCGAGTTCTGCTTCCCCGGCCAGAACACCCTCGGCATCGAAGTCATGATCCAAGTCGTTCGCAGGGACAGATCGTGACCGGCCCAGCCGCGGGACCCGCCGGTGTCCTCCACGGTGCCCAGCCCTCTGGGCGACCACTGTCCGCGCGGCCCCCGGCGGCCGTGGAGCTGTGGGAGGGCGGCCGGTACGTCGTCGGCCGGGCGGACCGGCGGCACCGGGCCGCCGACGTGGAACGCCACCTGGCCCTTCCCAGGGGCACCCGCCGTACGGTTCCGGTCAACCTGATCGAGCTCACGGTGCACCGGGACAGGGTTCATCTGAGGCCGGTGTCCCCGCTCGCCGACGTGACCGTCGACGGACGGCTCCTGACGCCCGACGGTCTCTGGCTGCCGGGGCCCGACCACGAGATCGTCGTCGACCCGGCGGGCGCTCCTCAGATCCTCGAGCTGGCCCTGAACACGGACCGTGTGACGGGCCCGAGCCCTCCCGCCAGGCCGAGCGGCACCACTTTCGTCCCCGTGCTCAGAGTGTCCGGCAACCGTCTGCTGCCCATGGCGGTCGCCTTGTCCTGGCCTCTGGTCCCGGACGTTCGTCCACCTCGCGCGGACGGCTGGTCCACGTCGGACATCGCCAGCCGCTACGTCGAGCTGTACGGCACCGAGCCCAGGGAAGCCAGGCACACGCTGAACCGACTGCGGCAGACGCTCACCGATGCCCGCACCGAGGACGGACGGCCCATGGCGACCCTGCCCGGGGTGGCGCCGTGGCCCTGGGCGAACGATCTGGCCGACACGCCCTACAGCTCGGAGGCCGCCTTCGCCCAGGTGAAGAACCGTACGACGGCCAGGTACTTCGTGGCTGCGGGCCAGATCGTCCCGCTGCTTCGGGAAGCCCTCGACGATCGCGCCGACCCCGAGGATCCGGACCATGGACATTCCGGCATCGATCCGACACGCGACAACTGATGTCACCGCATACGGAGGCCGCGGCGACGCCGGTGGGGCCGGTTCGCGGTGCCCCCGACCCCCTGCCGACTCGCGGCCGGCCGACCCCGAGTATGCCCGCCCGGCGGCCGGCTGCGCGCACGAGCGGAGCGCCGCGGGCGCGGTTCGGGGAAGGCCGCACCGGTTGTCGCCGGACAGCCTGGCGGCGACAACCGGGCAGAGCGGGCCGTACCGGCCTCGTGCGGCGTGCGGCTCATGTCCGAACCGGTGACCCGTACGGGAGGCGGTTCGCGTGTCCGGCCCTCTCGCGGACCGGGTGCCACACGCGCGGCTTTCCAACCCGGAATCGCCCACGATCCGCCCTTCCCCGCACAGTGCCCCCAGGAGGACGGGGCTGCGCCGAGGTCTCGCGGGCGCGGGCCGGGCGGCGGAGCGTCGGCGACGCGCCCCGCGTCTCCGCCGCCCGGCCCGCCCCGCGTCCCGGTGCGTGCCGACCCCGCCGACGCGCGTGCCGCCCCCGCCGCCTCCCGGGTCAGGCCGCGGGCAGGCGCAGCGCGAGCAGGGCGATGTCGTCGGTGCTGCCGAGGGACATCCGGGCCGACAACTCGTCGCACAGGATCTCCAGCGGTTCGTGCGCGAGAGCGAGGGCATGGCGGCGCAGCCGGCCGAGCCCGGTGTCCAGGTCACTTCCGGGAACCTCGATCAGGCCGTCGGTGTAGAGCAGCAGCGTGGACCCCGGCGGCAGGGCGTGGGCCGCGCTCGGCCGGTCACCGCCGCCGAAGGGGGCCCCGAGAAGAAGCCCCTGCCCGGCCTCCAGGTACAGCGCGTTCCCGCCGGGTACCAGCAGCAGGGGCGGCGGGTGCCCGGCACTGGTCCAGTGCAGCGTCCAGGGGCCGGCGTCCGGGCCTTCCAGCCGGGCGAGGACGAGGGTGGCCATCGTCACGTTGGTGATGGCGTGCAGCGCGTCGTCGAGGCGGTCCACGACGGCTCCGGTCGGCCCGGTGCGGTCCCAGGCGAGGGAACGCAGGATGCCGTGCACCTGCGCCATGCCGGCCGCGGCGGCCAGGTCGTGGCCCACGACGTCGCCGATGACCAGGGCGAGCGTGCCGTCCCGCAGCGTGAACGCGTCGTACCAGTCGCCCCCGACCTGCGAGCCGGCCGGAGCCGGTTGATACCGGGCGGCCAGCTGGATCCGGCCGTGTTCGGGCAGCGGGGGGAGGAGGTTGCGCTGCATGGCCTCGGCGATCTCGCGCTGCCGGCCGAACCGGCGGGCGTTGTCGATGACGAGGCCGACCCGGCGGCCGATGTCGCCCGTCAGGTCCACGTCACCGCTGTCGAAGGGGCGCGCCGGATCGGTGCGCACCAGGGTGAGGGCGCCGGTGACCGGGTGTCCGGCGCCCAGCGGGACCGTGACGACCGATGCCGCGCCGACTGCTCTGAGGAAGGCGCTGTGGACGGCCGCCAGCGGGGAGTCGGGCGCCGCGTCCACGTCCGCAGGACCCTGCACGACGGGACCGCCTCCGTTGAGCACCCGGACCAGCGGCGAAGGCGCCGGCTCCGTGGCCGGTTCCGGCAGTTGGCTCTGCCAGTCCTCCTGCCGGGCGTCGCGGCCCTCGGGGCCGGTCACCGCCACGCGGTGCACCTGGTGGGAGCCGATCCGGAGGTCCACCGCCGCCCAGTCGGCGAGGCGGGGGACCAGCAGCCGGCTCAGCCGGGCGAGGGCTTCGTCCACGTCCAGGGTCTGGCCGAGCACGTCGGTGATCTCCGCGACGAGGGTCAACCGCTCCGCGAGGTCCTCCAGGGCGCTCGTGCGAGCGGCCCGTTCGGCCTGTTCGACCCGCTCCGCCCGTTCGGCGCGTTCCTGGCGGACACGGTGGACCGCCTCGGCCTCCACCACGAGGAGGACCATCCCCCGCAGCACGCCGCTCTCCGTCACCGGTGAGGCCGACCAGGAGACCGGGACCAGCCGACCGTCACCTCGCAGGCACCGGTCGTCCTCCCCGAGCGCCGAACGTCCCTCGGCCAGTGCCTGCAGGAGCGGGCAGTACTCCCGCGGGACCCGGGCGCCTCCCGGATCCCGGTGGCACAGGTCGTGCAGGTCCTGCCCGTACACCGCCGCAGCCGGACGTCCCATCAGCCGCCCGGCGGCCGGATTGAGCGCGACGACCCGCCCCGCCGGATCGATCACGGTCACGGCGGTGCCGAGTTCATCGACGACCTGCTGCCACAGATCGGGCTCCGCCGCCGACAGCCACCGCTCCCGTCCTTCCCGGGGCCTCATGTCCTCCACCATGCCGCCCTTCCCGCCACGGGCCACTGCGCCGGCCGGGGCCCGGCCCCGGCGGCGAGGCACTCCGGTGTCCCCATGGTCGCGCGGAGACAACCGCTTCGCACGCCCACGCGCGGTCCGCCGAGGCCGGCGCCACCTCACGCGACGCCGCTCCGCGGCCGGGCGTCCCGGACACCGGCCGGCCCTCCGGCCTCGGCCTTCACCCCGCGGGCGGTGCCGTCGCCGGAGCCGGGGCCCGATCCCGCGGGGCGCCGACGGCGGAGCCGGGCCCCCGCGCGGACGCCCCGTGGGCCGCGCCTCCCGAGCCGCGGGCGGCACCGGCGCGACCGAACGGACCGTGTGCCCCCTGCCCCCGCGTGGACCGCCAGGGTTCCGGCGAGTGCTCGGCGGGCAGCGCTTCTCGCGTGCCGGGTGGAGTAGGCTGAGACCGCCGGGAGTTCTCCGAGCACCGCCTCTCTCGCGGGTGCCGTTCCCGGTGATCGACTACGCCGGGCCGCCGGGGACGCGCCCGGAGACCGGGTCCGCGCCGTGCCCGACCCTCGCCCCCGCGACGTCGCGCAGCCATCGTCGGCACCATGACGCCGGTCCTGATCGCCGCCCGACTGTCCGCGAGCCGCCGTCCCCATGCCCCCGACAGGCGCATCGCCGCCTCCCCCAGGAAGTTTCCCTGACGTCTGTCGGCCGCCGGTCCGCCCGGCTCGGCCCGCCGGGCCCGACCACCACCACCACCACCACCGACCGCCGCCCGCCGGGCTCGAACCCGGTCCCACGGCAGCCGGCAGGAGCAGACATGACCACCACACTGCAGCCCCCGCCTCCCTCCCACCCCTTCCTGCGCCTGAGCCTGTCACCCCAAGGCGCGATGCCCCGGCCCATCGACGGCGCCTGGTGGCCACGCTCCTACGACCTCCTTGCCGAACTACCCCTGCTCCTGGCCGGATTGCCGCCCGACTGGGGGCACATCGCCAGCGTCACCGTCAACGGCTCGAAGTGGTCCCCGACGCCCGGCCGGATGCTCGTCTGCAACCAGGTCGTACGACTGCGCAGAACCACGAAGGCGTCCGCCGCGGACACCGTCGTCCTGCTCGCCCCCGGCCAGGGACGCCGGGATCTGGTGGTCGTCCCCCCAGACACCACCGAGCAGGCCGCGAGGCCGCTCATGCGGGCCGCGGCCGACGGCGAGGCCTGACACCGACGGGATCGAGGACCGGCCACGGGACAGCGAGGAGCTCCGCGGAGTCGGCAGCACCGCGACCGGGGCGCCGGCGGCCCGCCCGAGGCGCCGCCATGAGGGGCCCCGTCCCGACTCGGGTGTCCGGGCCGGGACGGGCAGCCGTGCTTGCCGGGCCGGGCCTCACCCGCAGTCGATGTCGGCTGATCCCCCCTGGACCACCGGATCGGTGCCCGTCCCGATGATCCGCAGGCGACCGCCGTCCCGGCCCCAGCCCAACGTGTAGGTGCCGGCCCGAACGGGCCGGTGACCATCGTCGATCGTCCAGGACCCCGACCTGCCCAGGGCCAGTCCGGTGCGTCCCACCGCGTACACCTCGCCCTGGCCGATCACGAGGAAGGACGTCTCCCGCACCACGGCCGTGCAGCCCCCCGGCCCCGCCGGGCGCAGCACGAGGTACTCCGCGTCCGAGACCAGGTCGTCGACGGCTCCCCACGCGGTGCCGAGCACAGCCGTCACGATCAGCAGGCGGTTGCCCGCCCGGACCCACGTGGTCGGCTTCTGCCGGAGCCTCGAAGCATCCGTCGGGCGGTGTGCCCGGGTGAGGGCCCGTCGGAGAGCGAGCGACAGGGCGAGGAGAACCGCGCTCACGCCCCAGCCGGGGATCACCCGCCCCTGCACGACGAGCAGGAGGCTGCTCCAACTCGCCAGGGCGGCGAGTGCCAGACCCCCGACGCCGGCCGCCCTCGACACGGCGGGCGACACCCCCGCGCTGCGTTCGGCCCGCTCGACCGCGATCTCGTGGCCGCTGTCACGCCCGTCCCGGTCGGTCAAGGCACCCCCGCCCCGAACGATGGAAGGGGCGGTCGAAGCCGATGTTCGCGCCCTCCGCCTGCCCGATCCTCGTGCGTTCGAGGGCCGCACACCCCCCGAGACAGAGTCCTCGACGTGGACGACGTCCTGGACGAGGAGCCGCAGGCCGTCGTCCTCGTCGGGCTGACGGAGCAGGAGCGTCCCGGTGGGGACGCCGACGGTCTGCGGCAGGCGGGGCGCCCTCGGTGTCCGCCGCGGCGGGTGGGTAGGCGGAGGCGGGCACGGTCGCGATCCGGTTCTCGCCGAAGACGTCGACGAGATCGCTGCGGGTGACGTCGAAGAGCACTTCCAGAACTCCGAACGCGGCGGCGGCACGAATGCCGTGGGACTCTCAGCGGGCGGAAGCCGTGGCGCCGACAGACCGTCTCCCCGGGCACGCTATTCCCTTGCGGGGCGCATGTCGCCGTCGTACACGGTCCGGTAGTCCGGGACGACGACGCGCGCTGCCGGGGACACCTTCGCGACCTGGGCGAGGAACGTGTCCAGATCCATCGCCGGGTCCGGTACGGGTGAACCGTTCAGCGGCACTTCGAAGTTGTCCCAGTGGACGGGTACGACGACGCCGGGGGTGTCCAGCGCGCGCAGCAGCCGGGGCACGTAGCGGAGGGTGGCCGTGCTGGAGGGCACGGCGATCATCGCGAGGTCGGGGCGCAGGCCACGCACGGCACGCTCGGAGAAGTCGCTGGCCCCCGTGAGGAATGCCGACGGGCCGCCGGTCCCGGCGGTCACCTGGAAGGCGAGGGTGTCGCCCTCGGGCAGGTCCGCGATGGTGCTCGGGACGGTGGCGGGTGGGGCGTTCAGCGTGCCCGGGGCGAAGTAGGAGAACTTCTTGTTGCGGCTGTGGAGGCTGGGCACGGCCTCGACGGTGATCCCCCCGAGGTCCAGCACCTCGCCGCCCTTCACCACGGAGATCTGCCCCGCGTCCACCCCCAGGGAGACCAGCAGGTGGTACGTGGTCTCGGTGCCGATCACGCGGGCGCCGGTGGTCCTGGCGATGTGCGGCACGTCGGCGAGGTGGTCCCAGTGGGAGTGGCTGACCAGGACGAGTTCGGGGCGGCCGATGTGCGCGTCGACGATCTCCGGCCGGGTCCGCAGGGGGGTCCGCGGGTCGAAGGCGCCGTCGAACAGGCCTGTGGGGAAGCGGGTGAGGTACGGGTCGAAGAGGACGGTCCGGTCGCCCACGTCGATACGCCAGCCGGCGGTGCCGAGCCAGCGGAACGACGCCGAACCGGCGGCTGGGCCGCCGCGCCGGCCGCCGTCCTCGGCCGAGGCGGCGGCGGTCGTGGCCGGGATCAGTGGGGAGGCCGCACCGAGCGCGGCACCGCGCAGCACCGTACGACGGTCGAGCCCGCGGCGGGAGGGCACGTCCGATCCGTCCGTGACACGAGTGTCCTGGTTCATGGCGTCAGCAGATCAGCGCCTGAACTGCCCTGTCCAAGACCAGAATTCGGCTCGTGTGATACGCGAAGGCATATGTGTGCCGGTCAGTGGCCGGTGCTGCCGTCCCGGAGGTGGCCGACCGCGATTTCCGCGGCTCTGCCCATCGCGGTGTCCACCGTGGGACGGGATGCGGCCAGGTCGTGGGTGCGGGCGAAGACGGCGATCGCGTAGCGCTCGCCGTCGGGGTAGCGGGCGACGCCCGCCTCCATGTGGAGCCCCGGCAGGGTTCCGGTCTTGGCGGCCACGGTGACGTCGTCCGGGAAGCCCGACACCAGGCGGTGCCGGAAGACCTGGCGCCCCATCAGGTGCCGTACGAGCGCGCAGGCTTCCGGCGGGCCGGCGGCGTCGCTCCAGACGAGCCGCAGCAGCCGGGTGATCTCGCGCGGTGTGCTCGCCGTGGTGCGGCGGGGGTCCAGTACGGCCAGCCGTCTCTTGCGGTCGTCCGGCAGGGTGGGGTAGCGGGCGGCGAACTCGCGCTCGTCGCGCGCTCCGACCTCCGCGAGCATCGACTCCAGCAGGTCTCTCGGGCCGCCCACGATCCGGGTCCGCTCCAGCCCGAGCTCCTTCGCGAGGAGCCGTACGGTGTCCAGGCCGACGCGGGCCAGCAACAGGTCGGCCGCCGTGTTGTCGCTGACCGACATCGCGAAGTGGGCCAGGTCGCGCAGCGACAGTTCGACGTCGTCCAGACAGCCGGCGGTGCCCCAGCCACCGAGCCGGTCGGCCGCGGTCACCCGCACCCGTTCCCGTGGGTCGAGCTGGCCGGCGACCACCTGCCGGGCGAACTCCAGCGCCAGGAGCACCTTGAAGATCGATGCGATCACCACAGGGGCGTCGGCGCCCACGGCGACCTCACGGGGCCGCCCCGGCCCCCCGGCGGCCTCCTCGGCGGCCCCGGCCCGTACGTTCAGCGGGAGGACGTGCAACTGCCCCTCGGCGCCCGCACCGGCGAAGACCTCCCGGATCCGTTCCTCGATCACTGCCTACCCCTTCGCCGTCGATTCGCTCCGGCCACCGGACGACGACCGGCCGGGTGACCACCGGGACGTACGGGAGCCCACTCGGCATGGGTCGGACCGCGCCTCCCACGTCTGCGGCAACGTCTCGGGGCACGGGACAGCCACGTGCCCGGGCAGCAAGATCACTACGGAGCCCCTCCGCAGCGTACTCACGTACGATCCTGACCGTGGATCTCCTACGCCACCTCCGCCTCTTCGTCACCGTGGCCGACGAACTGCACTTCAGCCGGGCCGCCGAGCGGCTCGGCATGGCGCAGCCGCCGCTCAGCCAGGCGATCCGCCGACTGGAGACGGAGCTCGGCGCAGAGCTGTTCGACCGCTCGCCGCGCGGCGTGCGGCTGAGCGCCGCCGGGGCGGCACTGCTGGAGGAGACCCGCGAACTCCTCGCCCGGGAGGAGAGGCTGCGCGCGCTGGCCCGCCGTGCCGGCGACGGCGGCCTCGGCACGCTCCGCGCGGGCGTACCGCCCGACACCACGGCCGCCGTGCTGTCCGCGCTGCTCACCGCCTGCGCGGAGCACGCTCCGGGGCTCTCCGTGGACCTGCAGGAGGTCACCACCGAGGAACAGGTGCGGCTGCTCTCCTCCGGCGGGCTCGACGTCGGGCTCGTGCACCACCCCGTCGACGCCACCGAACTGCGTCTGGGCCCCGAGGTCCCACGGGACCTGGGCGTCGTCCTGCCGCGTACCTCGCCGCTGGCCCGGCTGCCCGAAGTGGCCCTCGGCGAGTTGTCGGGCCACGACCTGGTGCTCTTCCCACGGGCCCAGGCACCCGGCTGGTACGACCGGATCCTCGACGTGTGCCGCACCGAGGGTTTCGTACCCGGCCGCGTTCGGCATGCCGCCAACCCCGAGTTCCTGCTCGCTCTCGTGACCGCGGGCCGCGGAGTCGCCTTCGACCAGGGGCCGGTGGCCCGCAAGGAACCCCGCGTCGCCTGGCGCCCACTGGCCGCCCGCCCCCTCACCCTGCGCATCAGCGGCGCCTGGCCCGTCGGTCGCGGAGCCCACCCGGCCGCCCGCCGCTTCGCGGAACTCGCGGCGGACGTCCTGGCCCGCGACCACGCGGCAACCTCAGGACGCGCGGGCGTCCCGCACCGTCCGGACGACTCCCCCCGCCCGTGGTCGGTGGTCTACGGCGCGTAGATGTGCGCCGGAGGTCCCGCGGCCCGGACGCCGCGCCCTGACGGGAGCGTCCCCTCACGGCGCGCGTACCCTCTGCGCGCCCGATCTCGGTCTGCTGGAGCACGCGTCGGTCGTCGCGGGCAGCAGCCGGGCGGGGCCCGGAGTCAGGGACGACCGGCCGAGGGCAGAGTTCCCGGCACGGACGGGAGCGCCTCCCACCCGGACCCCACCGTGCCGGACACCTTCGAGGTCGCGGTGGACGACGGCGAGTGGTGCCGCGCACGGCTGGAGGCCCAAGGTCCGCACCCCGTATGGCAGAGATTCTCCCTCACCCACCGGCTGTCCGCGGGGCCGCACCGCGTCCGCAGCCGCGCGACGGACGCGGAGGGCCGAGTGCAGCCGCGCCCGGTGCGCGCGATTCGGTGCACGAGATCGAAGTTGGTCCGTGCCCCGGTCGGCGGCCGAAGAGTGGCCGTGGCAGAAGGGCGTGCCTACGTTCGCCCCATGGGCACCACGAGCGCGACCGAGTCGCGGAAGACGCCAGCAGCGCAGGACGTCGCGCATCTCCTGGTGCGCTGTCTGCAGGCCGAGGGCGTGGAGTACGTCTTCGGGATCCCGGGTGAGGAGAACATCCGCTTCGTCGACGCGCTGAACGACTCCGGTATCCGGTACATCCTGGTGCGCCACGAGCAGGCAGCCTCGTTCATGGCGGAGATCTACGGACGGCTGACCGGCCGGGCCGGCGTGTGTTCGGCGACCCTGGGACCCGGCGCGATCAACCTGCTCCTCGGCGCCGCGGACGCCATGACCAACAGCGCTCCGATGGTGGCCCTGGCCGCCCAGGGCTCCCTGCGCCGCATCCACAAGGAGTCGCACCAGGTCATCGACCTCGTGTCGATGTTCGCTCCGGTCACCCGGTGGTCGGCCCGCATCGAGTGTCCGGACGCGGTGCCGGAGATGACGCGCAAGGCGTTCAAGACCGCTCAGAGCGAGCGTCCCGGGGCCGTGTTCCTGGCGGTGCCGGAGGACATCGAGGCGGAGAGCCCCATCGAGACCCTGAGCCCCCTGGAGATCGATACGGTGCACGCCGATGCGCCGTCGCTCTCGCAGATCGCATGGGCGGTCGAGGTGCTCACCACGGCACGGAATCCCGTCGTGCTGGCCGGCCACGGCGCCACGAGGGCCGGGGCCTCAGCCGCTCTGCTGCGGTTCGCCGAGCGACTGGACATCCCGGTCGCGACCACCTTCCACGGCAAGGGCGTCTTCCCCGACGACCACCCCAACGCCCTCGGCGCGGTCGGCTTCATGCGCCACGACTACGGCAACTTCGGCTTCGACACGGCCGACGTGCTGCTCTGCGTCGGCTACGAGATCCAGGAGTTCGACCCCGCCAAGATCAACCCGAACGGCGACAAGCGCATCGTGCACGTGCACCGCTTCCCCGCCGAGGTGGACGCCCATTACCCGGTCGCGGTCGGCGTCGAAGGTGATCCCTCGCAGGCGCTCGACGCACTCGCGGCAGCACTGCCCGACGGCCTCACCTACGACTCGCAGAGCAGCACGAAGATCCGCACGCTGCTCGACGAAGAACTCCGGTACGGACGCGACAACCAGGCATTCCCCCTGGTGCCGCAGCGTGTGGTGGCGGATGTCCGCACGGCGCTGGACCGCCACGACATCGTGCTCGCCGACACCGGCGCCGGGAAGATGTGGATGTCCCGCCTCTACCCGACCTACGAACCCAACACCTGCCTCGTCTCCAACGGACTGTCCACCATGGGCTTCGCGTTGCCGGGCGCCATCGCCGCCAAACTGGCCCGGCCGGACCGACACGTCCTGGCCATGATGGGCGACGGCTCCTTCCTGATGAACTCCCAGGAACTGGAGACGGCCGTCCGCGAACACATCCCCCTGGTCGTCCTCGTCCTCGTGGACGAGGAATACGGCCTGATCACCTGGAAGATGGAACTCGAACTCGGCCGTCACAGCCACACCCGGTTCACCAACCCGGACCTGGTCGCCTACGCCGAGAGCTTCGGCGCACGCGGCTACCGGGTCGAGTCCGCCGACCAACTGCTGCCCGCACTGCGCCGCGCCCTCGACGACGAAGGCGTCTCCGTGATCGCCTGCCCCGTCGACTATTCCGAGAACCTGCGTCTGACCGACCGACTCGGCACCCTCAGCGGCCCGTTCTGACCTACCGGACAAGAGAGCCACCGCCTCCGGCTGGAAGGCCGGCGGCCCCATCGACTGGCCTGGAGGGACCGGCCGAGCTGCTGTGTGGTGCGGCGCCGGGGCGAACCCGTCTCGGCCGTCGACCGCGAAAGGGGCGGCGACGCGCACCAGGCAGCAAGCCGCCGCCGTCATCGGTGACCCCTGCCCCGACCGCGAGATCGTCCCATGGGAGATCCACGCCGTCGTCGAAGGTGGCGGTGGCATCCACTGCGTGACCCAGCAACAACCAAAAGCCCGAGAAGGGAGATGGTTCGTGAAGCTGTTCGACTCTCGGCGAGGTTGAGGCGGGAGCGCAGACGGCGGGGCTCCGCGCGGCGACTGCTCCCTGGAGAAACTGAATCGGTGCTGGATTGCTTCTGGTTCAGCAATGGGGTGGAAGTTCACCGTGGAGAGCCGTTGACAAGCCCGTATGTCGGCTCAGGGTGAACATCACGATGTTTATCGTGTCGGCTCGGCGGGTCATTGAGGACGTCCTTTACGGTGTCGCTGCCAGCTCGGCTGTTGCAGCGACGATCCGGATCAAGGAAAGCTACCCGAATCCCCTGATCAGCGAAATGAGCCATAGTGAGACGACACTACTGGACTGCGGTGAGGAAACTCATCGCGATGAGCGTCGGGCTACTCGTGCCCGTGGTGCTGTGCAGCAACGTGAGCGCGGCTCAAGCGGCTGCGCACTCTCCCGTGCATGCGCCACCGGATGCCGTCGATTCCTTCGTCCAGGGGAAGGAGGACTCCTTCCCCTCCGGCAACCGGAGGGAGCCGGTCATCCTGTCCACCGATCTGGCGATGGGATTGACTACGGGCAATCGCAACGGAATCGCCACCTCGGTTCCCGACATCGACGACGCGTACGCATTCGCCCTTGCCGTCGCACAGCGTGTCGACCTTCGGGGCGTAGTCGTGACGATGGGGAACTCGCTGGTCGAACCCTCGATGGTCACCGCGCGAGCCACCAGGAAGGCGCTCCGTTCCCGGGTGCCCGTGGTCCAGGGGGCGGACGTCTGGCTGCCGGTCCTTCGCCAAGAAGAAACCGGTGGGGCGGACCTCACCGACACTTGTGTCAACGACGGCGTCCGGTTCATGGCCGACCAACTGCACCGAACGCGGGGGCTGACCATCCTCGCCATCGGACCACTGACCGACGTGGCCTGCCTCGCCATGAACTACCCCGCGGAAGCTGCACACATCAAACGGGTCGTCGCCTTGGTCGGCAGCAAGCCGACAACGCCGCTGGAACTGTTCGGTCATCCGGCAGTGGACTTCAACTACATCATGGACCCACGCGCGGAAGCGATCGTACTCGAACAAACCTCGATCCCGTTCACCGCCATCAACTTCGAGCTGTCGTCCCTCGCCCCGATCCCGCTCGACCGGCTGCGCGAGATGGCCACCGATCCGGACCCGCTCGCGCGTTACTTCGGGCGGTCTTCACGACCGCTTGTGGACGAATTGGCGGCGAACGGCTTCCCGGCCAAGCCCGTTTTCGACGCGGCCGTCGTATGGCACCTCGTCCGCCCCGAGAGCCACGTCTGCCACCAGGTCGGATTCCGCCTGAAAACCGGGTCACCGGCGATCACTCAGGCCGTCGACGACAACGTCACCGACTGGTTCTCCCCTGAATTCACCAACACCCGGCAGGTCACCGCATGCACGGGCTTCACGAGCGCACAGGCCGAAGCGGAATACCGACACGCCGTCCTGGCAGCCGTTCATGCCGATTCCTCCGAAGGCTGACGACGATGTCGTGAGCGACCGGCCGTGGTGCGCGCACCCTGCATTGGTCCAGACAACAAACAACCCCCGGGTCATTGACCTGGGGGTTTGTCGTGGAGCGGGTGACGAGAATCGAACTCGCGCTCTCAGCTTGGGAAGCTGATGTTCTACCATTAAACTACACCCGCGTACGTTCCCGACCTGCGCCGATTCGGCTCGGTGTCGGAACCGTCGCCCACTGTACCTCATCCCCGGCCCCCGGTGTTCGCCCCCCGGGGGCCGGTGTGTTGGGAGGGGTGGGATCCGGGTGCGGGGGGCCGGAGTTGGGGCGTACGGTGGAGGCCTTCGAGAGGGGTCGGCCGGGTCGGAGTGCCGCCTGGAGAGCCGTCCCTTTCATCCCGTAATGTGGCGATCGTCGTCACGGCATCCCAGCCAGACGTGACGCGGTTCATGGGGAAGGGACTCTAGGACTTGATGGAGCGCACCGTCGTCCGTTGTGCCGATGGGCACGTGTTCACCACCGCTTCGTTCCCGATGCAGCAGGCCGAGCGACTCGGGCCCGGTCGGCTCGTGCGGTGTCCTCGTTGCGCCCGGCTCCGTAGTGCGGTGCCGGTGACGTTCGAGAAGCGGTAGCGGCGGCAGGCGCCGCCGCCGCAGGCCGGACGCCGCCGGCACCGGCCTGCGGCAGCGGCGCAGACAAGATCAACGGCGTGCGGAGCCGTCGCGATTGTGGGGGCTCCGCACGCCTTGCGTATCCTCGGGGCGTGCTTCTCTCAGACAAGGACATCCGGGCCGAGATCGACGCCGGGCGGGTTCGGATCGACCCCTACGACGAATCCATGGTGCAGCCGTCGAGCATCGACGTGCGTCTCGACCGTTATTTCCGCGTGTTCGAGAACCACCGCTACCCCCACATCGACCCCTCCGTCGAGCAGGCCGACCTCACGCGGATGGTCGAGCCCGAGGGCGACGAGCCGTTCATCCTGCATCCCGGGGAGTTCGTGCTCGCCTCGACGTACGAGGTGATCACGCTGCCCGACGACCTCGCGTCCCGGTTGGAGGGCAAGAGCTCCCTCGGCAGGCTGGGCCTGGTCACGCACTCCACCGCAGGGTTCATCGACCCCGGCTTCTCCGGCCACGTCACTCTGGAGCTGAGCAATCTCGCCACGCTCCCCATCAAGCTCTGGCCCGGTATGAAGATCGGCCAGCTGTGCATGTTCCGGCTCACCTCACCCGCCGAGTCCCCGTACGGCAGCGAGCGGTACGGCTCCCGCTACCAGGGGCAGCGCGGCCCGACCGCGTCCCGCTCCTACATCAACTTCCATCGGACCCAGGTGTGAGCAGCCCCTTGAACGCCGTACGAGAGAACCTGACCTACGAGCGTTTCGGCGCGGCCGTCCGCGAACTCGCCCAGACCATCGCCGACGACGGCTACCAGCCCGACGTCGTGCTCAGCATCGCCCGGGGCGGCGTCTTCGTGGCCGGCGGGCTCGCCTACGCCCTCGACTGCAAGAACATCCACCTGGTCAACGTCGAGTTCTACACCGGTGTGGGGACCACCCTCGAAATGCCGGTCATGCTCGCGCCCGTGCCCAACGCCATCGATTTCACCGACAAGAAGGTGCTGATCGCGGACGATGTCGCCGACACCGGCAAGACGCTCAAGCTCGTCCACGACTTCTGCCTCGACCATGTCGCCGAGGTCCGCTCCGCCGTCATCTACGAGAAGTCGCAGTCCCTCGTGAAGTGCGAGTACGTGTGGAAGCGGACCGACGAGTGGATCCACTTCCCGTGGAGTGTCTTGCCTCCGGTGCACAAGTCGGGTGAGGCGCCCAGGGAGAACAAGGAAGCGCTCTGATGCGCCGATGACGCGGGCGTGAGGAGCGGAGCGTCGTGCGGCTGGTCGCCGGCGTCATGGTCTCTGCCGCCCCACTCCGACAGGGACGACGTCGAGCGGCGACCGCCGTGCCTACGGTGCTTGTCCTCGGCCGCCATGGCGACGCTCGGGTCTGGCTCAAGCGGCCGCCGGAAGCTTCTCCTCCACCGGTCGGCGCTGACATGTTCCCCTCGGCGGCAGGGGGAGCGCTTGGTGGTCCACCGCGTACGTCACCTCCTCTGACCAGGGAGAGAAGGGCCCGGAGGGGGCTCCGGGGGCGGGCACGCGGGCGCGGGCCGGTCCCCGTTCGTCTTCTTCTGCAGATGGGGGACGGGGCGGGGAACGGGGAGGCCCCCGGCATGCGGGTCTCGCGGGGCGAGGGCGCGGCCGGGGGCCTCTTCCGTGGCGTGCGGTGGGGCCGGGTCAGAACGTGCCGAGCTTCACGATCGACAGCAGGGCGATCAGCTGGATCGCACCGGCGCCCAGCGCCTTGGGCCAGGGCAGGTCGTGGGAGCGGCTGACCATCAGGGTGAGCAGGGCGCCCGCCGCGACCCACGTCACCCACCCGAGGACCTGGACGAAGGTCGCGTCGCCGCCCGCGAACATCGCGACGACCAGGCGGGGAGCGTCCGTGAGCGACGTGATCAGCATGGACAGGCCCACCGTGGGCTGCCAGGCGCCGTCGCCGCCCAACTGGCGGGCCAGGGTGTGGGTGACGACGCCCAGGACGAACGCCGAGACCACCATCGCGACGGCCGTCGTCAGGACGATCGGGATCGCGTTGGAGAGGGTGGCGTTGATGGCGTCCGAGCGGGCGCCGTCGAAGCCGAAGACCGCGAGCAGGCCGTAGAGGAAGGTCACGATCAGGGCCGGGCCCCACATCGTGTAGTCGCGCATGCGCAGGAACGTCCGGTCGGGGGAGAGGACGATCCCCTTCAGCAGTTCCTTCCAGTGCAGGCGCGGGCCGGTCGGGCCGGTCGGGGCGGCCGCCCCCGCCTGGTAGGTGCCGCCCTGGGTGTAGCCGTCGTCGTAGCCGCCGTCGTCGTACTGGGCCCGGTCGTCGATCGAGAACGCCTGGGTGTGGCCCGGGGTGTTCGCCGCGTACGGGTCGGGGGTGCCGGCCGGGCCGGGTCCGTATCCGGGGTCGCCCCCGAAGTACTCCGGCTCGTCCTGCCCGCCGCCGTATCCGCTGCCGCCGTTGCCGCCGTAGCCGGGACCGCCGGGGTAGCCCCCCTGGGCGGCGCCGCCGTACTGCGGGCGCTGCCGACCCTGCGGGTGCGGGTGCTGCGGCGCCTGCGGGTAGCCGTACGACGGTCCCTGCGGCGCCTGCTGCCCGTACGGGGGGTGCTGCGGTCGCGCTTGTGCGGCGCGGTCGTCCCGACCGCCGCGTCCGATCCTGAATCCTGCCACGCTCTCGAACGTACCTGTTTCCGGAGCGTGATGTGACGGGCCGTGGCTTCCGGGGACGGCTTTGCTGCGGACCTGTGACATGCCCTGGTGGGGGCGTTTCCCGCAAGGGCGTACGGTGGCGGGTGATGCGCGAGGGCTCCCGCCGGCCGCGTGAGCGGCGGGGCGGGAGCCCTCGGGAGAGGCATCGGGAGCGCCTCGGGGCGAGCCCTCGGGAGCGACCGTCAGCAGACGTCGGTGAAGCCCCACCAGCTGTCGTCGACGCGCCGACCGCTTTCGAGGCGTCCGTCGCCGCGGCCCGTGTAGGCGAACAGCAGGCCGGGTCCTTCCAGCCACCCGTCGATCATGTAGGTGTCGTCGGTGACGGCGGCGAGGTCGGGGGTTGTGTCGCCCGTGAAGTCACCGACGGCGAGGAGGTGGCCCATGGTGTTCCAGCCTCCCGTGCCGATCAGCGTGCGGCTGCCGAGGCCGCCGGTGCGGGTGCCGGGGTAGAGCCAGAGCCTGCCGGTGGAGGCCTCGCGGGCGTAGAGGTCGGGGTGCCCGTCGCCGTCGGTGTCGCCCATGCCGGCGAGGGCGTTCATGGCGTTCCAGCCGCCGGTGCCGATGAGCTTGCGGGTGCCGAGGCCGCCCGTGGCGGTGCCCGGGTACAGGTACAGCCGGCCGGTGGACTTCTCGGAGGCGATCAGGTCGGGGCGGCCGTCGCCGGTCAGGTCGCCGTACGCGGTGACGTTCCGCATGCCGTTCCAGCCTCCCGTGCCGATCAGCGTGCGGCTGCCGAGGCCGCCGGTGCCGGTGCCGGTGCCGGGGTAGAGCCAGAGCCTGCCGGTGGAGGCCTCGCGGGCGATGAGGTCCTCGTGGCCGTCGCCGGTGAAGTCACCGTGCCGGGTCAGGGCGTTCATGGCGTTCCAGCCGCCGGTGCCGATGAGCCGGCCGGTGCTGTCACCGGGGGTGAACCAGAGCCGCCCGGCCCGGTCGCGGCTGATCACGTCGGCCTGCCCGTTGCCGTCCATGTCGCCGAAGTCCCGCGGGCCGGGGCTGTGCGTCGAGGACATCCAGCTCGGGTAGTCGGGAACGTCGCACTCGTGCCTGTCCTGGACGAACCTGATCGAGCTGATCGTGCCGTTCATGTTCTCGTAGTACGGGTATCCCTCGGCGCTGGCGGGTTCCAGCCAGTCCGAGCCCTTCGACGTGTCGTATCCGGCGGCGTCATAGAGACAGGCGACCGCGTTCGTGCGGTTGACGTAGGCATGGATGCTGTTGTCCCAGCCGCCCATGTACGCGACGTCCTTGTTCGTCTTCCACATCGGGCCGGTGACGGTGTTGTTCGACCAGCCGCAGAAGTAGCCCTCGGGGCAGTCCTCCACGCCGGCCGCCGCCGGAGCGGCGGTCGTGACGGTCAGCCCGGCGCCGGCGAGCATGAGGCCGGCGAGCGTGGCCATGGCTCTGGTGACTCGATTCATCATCGTGTGTTCGTCCCCTCCCCTGTATGAGCCCGCACACCCTACCCACCGGTTTCCTTGGAACGCGGCCGGGGTGGCGGCCGGCCCGGCCCCCGGCCCCCCCCGACGCCCCAGCGTCCGGCGGCCCGGCGTCCGGGCGGCACCCGCGGCGGCTTCGCGCCGTTTCTCCCGTCGGCCCCCGCGCCGCTCCCCGAAGCGTCCCCGTACCTCCCCGAAGCGTCCTCGTACCGCGCTCCCCGTCGCCCCGTGCTCTCCGTGCCGTCCGCCGGGCCCCGCCTGCCGTGCCCAGGCCGTCAACCGTCCAGGAACCGGGCCGTGGAGAAGGTGACCGAGGGTGTGGGGGCCACCAGCGTGGTCCGCGAGCCCGGGTAGACGGCCACCGTGTCCTTCGTCTCGCCCCGGTACGTCCGGACGACCAGGTCGGCGCGGCCGTCGCCGTCGAAGTCGCCGACGGCCACCACGCGGGTGGTGCCAGTGTCCGGCGGGCGGACGATCAGCATGTCGTCCGGGGCGGGGCCTGTCGCACGGCCCCGGAAGATCTTCAGTCGGGAGCCGGAGGAGACCAGTTCGCTGCGGCCGTCGCCGTCGAAGTCGCCCGCGTCGAGCAGGGAGCCGGGAGAGGCGAGAGCGGCGGGCGCGGGGGTCGGCAGGTCAAGGCGCAGAGACGTTTCATCCATGCTGCCGACGGCCGCATCCAGAGCTTTGCCGCGACCGAAGTCGCCGAGCGCGACGTCGATGCCGTCCGGGAGGGCCGTGCCCGTGCGGTCCGGGCCGTCCGGGCCGCCGAGCAGCACCCACGCGGGACCCGTGCCCTGCGCGGCGCGGACGAGGAGGTCGTCGTACCCGTCGCGGTCGACGTCGGCGGACGGGCCCGTCGGGACGTTGCCCGGGGAGGCGAGCGGCGCCGCCGCCGCGCGGGGCCTGCCCCGGCGGCTGAACGGGCCGCGCAGGAAGCTCAGCCGGCCCTGCGAGGCGTGGACGACCAGGTCCTGCGCGCCGTCACCGTCGAAGTCGCCGCACACCGGCTGGTCCGGCCAGTCGTCGCCGTAGCGGGCCCCGTCGGGGATGTCGAGGACGACCCCGGTGCCGGTCAGGCCCCGCGGTGAGCCGAACAGCACCTGCAACGGCACCGGTGGCCGGCCCTGGCCGTCGTACGGCGGGTCCGTCGAGACGATCAGGTCGGTGAAGCCGTCACCGTCGAGGTCGCAGGACTCCTCGGCGTCGAAGAGCGCCGGAGCCCGTCCGGCGACCCGGGCGGCCTGCCGCTGCGGGCTGAGGAGCTGCCGGACGCCGGGGACCAGGCCGCGTGCGCTGCCGTAGACGATGCCGATGCCCGCGTCGTCGGTGTGGGCCTGGGACTTCACCAGGTCGTCGAGGACCAGGTCGCGGTGGCCGTCCCCGTTGAAGTCGTCGGGGACCTCGCTGCCCGTGCCGCGGGGGACGGGCAGCGCCGCCGGTGCCTTCGCGGCGCGCGGGGACGCGGAGGCCGTGGCGACGTCGTCGTGAAGGGTCGGTGCGCAGGCGGCGATCAGGAGCGTGCCGCACAGAACCGCCGTACTCGCCACGCCTCTTGGCACGCGCACCGCTCACCTCGCCGGTCTCCTGGGCAACGACCGGGTCATCATGCCCGCATTCGGCACGTGGTGACAGGGCCGGGGGCCGACTGGGGCAGGGGGACGGTGGGTGGGGCGGGCGAGGGGCACCGGTGGGGGCTCGTCCGCGTGAGCCGGGCGGCCGGGCGGGGGTGGTGCCCGACCGGCGCCGGACGGGGGCCCGGCATCGCGCCCCCCCGACCGGACCCGGTGGTGCGAGGTGCCGTGGCTGCCGGGGGTGCGACGGTGCGGAGGTGGGCCCAGCCGACGGGCGGCGCGCGGGAGCCCGGGAGCCGCTCCGCGCCGTGGGCGGCTTCGTCGCCGTAGCCGCGCTGCGGGTGCGCTCCTTCGCGTGGATCCGGAGCCTGACCCCGACAGGGCGCGACGGGCGCCCAACGGAGCGGCCGGTGCGGTGGGTTGGCTCGCCCCGCCCCGAGTTCCGCCGCCCCTGCCCGGGGGTGCCGCGGCCGTGCGCCAGCAGGTCACTGACGCGCTCCTGATGGCTCGTACGACAGGATGGGGCCATGAGCGTAGTCAAGATCAACGTACTGGCCGTCCCCGCCGAGCAGCGGGAGGTGCTGGAGAAGCGGTTCGCCTCGCGGGCCCACACCGTGGAGAGCTCCGACGGCTTCGAGTGGTTCGAGCTGCTGCGCCCCGTCGAGGGCACCGACCAGTACCTGGTGTACACGCGGTGGCGGGACGAGGAGTCCTTCCAGGCGTGGATGGAGGGGCCGATGAAGGCCGCGCACCAGGGCGGTGGGGAGGGCGGCGACAAGCCGAGGCCCGCCGCCGCGGGTTCGACGCTGTGGTCCTTCGAGGTGGTGCAGCAGGCCGAGCCCAAGAGGGCCTAGCAACCCAGCAGGACCTTGGTGTCTGAACCGGGCTTTCGCCGGGTGGCGGGAGTGTGGCTGGACTTCGATCAAGGGCGGTCTCCGTGAGACCGCCCTTGATCGACCTCTTGGCGTCAGGAGTGGCGGGCGCGGCGCCGTGCCCGCGCATCCTCCAGGGCGCCGGTGGCCTCGACCACGAGGCGGACGCAGCACGAGAAGGCGGTGAGGAGCACCGACGCGAGGAACGCCCCGTCCCAGAGGAAGATGCTGAGGACGAGGAGCGCCACCCCCCACACCGCCGCAGCCGCGGCCCCTGCCCGGCGGCGCATCGGGAACAGCAGCCATGGGACCACCGGGGCGAAGAAGAACATGGCGAAGCCTATGAGCAGTGCTGCGGCGGCCATGACGGACCTCGCTCTTCATCTCACAAACGAAGGGGTGGCCCCCGGTCTCGGGGGCCACCTTCACTCTATCGGGCCTATGCGTGGTCGCCGTGTGCGTCTGCAACCAGGCTGCCGGGCTGACACGCGACTACCGCGTGTACTGGGCATCGGGTGTCTTGTCCGGCGCGTTGCAGAAATGCGCCGTGTCCGGGTCGATGCCTGGTTTCGGGTCGGGCGCGTAGACCGCGATGTCCCACGGGTTGCCCGAATGGCCGCCGGTCATGGTGCAGTTCGCGTACGGGTCGTCTGTGGTCGGCGGGGAGGCTGGACCACTGAAGTGGTAGAAGTCGCCCGTCGTGATCGGCGCGCTGGAGCCGGTGGAGGCACCGCTGAGGTCGATGGCCTTGCCGTTGCGGTACAGGTACTGGCTCGGCATGTAGCTGGAGCGCAGGATCGGGGCGCCGCTGACCCGCTTGACGGTGCCGTCGGCGCAGCTCTTGAAGTCCAGCTCCTGCCAGATCGGCGGGGCCTGGCCGAAGATCGACCCGGTGAGGCCCGGCTTGAAGAACATGTTGCGGATCTCCTGGGACATCAGCGCCATGGGATTGTCGGACGAGCCGGTGTCCCTTGAGACCCGGTTCACCCAGTCCTGCACGCTGTCGGTGAGGCTCCGGTTCGCCAGGGCGCTGCGGTAGCCGATCGAACCGCCCGATGTGTGCATCACCGCGACACAGGTACCGGTGGCGTCCGTGACCAGGTTGTCGTTGCTGTCGGTGATCACTGGCTTCACGCCGATCGACTTGTACGCGCGTCCGGGCAGGATGCCGTCGCTGTTGGTCGTGGTGGTGGTCGTCCTTCCGTCGTGCACATTCAGGTTCGTCGTCGTGTAGTTCAGGTCCGGCGGCGTGGTGCCGTAGTCCTTCTGGAGCGCGGCGAAGAACTCCCGTACGAAGTCCGGGATGTGCGTGTCGGCGGTGCGGTCGTCGTAGGACACGCTCTCGCTGCCCTGGACGATCTTCCCGTCGGTCGTCTTCACGTACGAGACGGTGGCCTTGTTGTACAGCTTGTACGCGCCGTCGTCGCTGCCGAACCAGTCCGGCCTGCTGTCGGAGGTGGGCCGCTTGGTGTACGGGTTGGCATAGTGCATCCACACGGGGATGCTGTGCCCGTCGGGGTGGTCGGTGGTGCTCGTGCCCGCCGTCGTCACCTCGTGGCGCCAGCGCTCGGCGGAGGCCTTGGTCTCCGGCTTGACGCAGGCGGGGGAGCCCACCGTGTCGATACAGGTCGGCAGGGCGGTGATCTTCCCGGAGACGTCGAGCGCCCAGTCATGCAGGGCCTGACGCGACTTCATCGGGGTGTCGAAGATGCCCGACTCGGGCCGGACGTCGATGTTCTGGTCCTCGTCGAAGAACGCGTCCGCCTCCAGGGTGTCCGAGACGTACGTGCCATGCACCGGCTGGAAGGCGACGGCGCCGTAGGCGATGTCGGTGTCCGCCGTACCGCCGTCGGTGTAGTTCGACAGTGTCACGCTGGGTGTGCCGGTGAACTTGTACGCACCGAGCGGGACCCATTTGTTGTTGTTGCCGTCCTGATCGACCATCACCTCACGGGCGCCGCCGGCCACGCCGGAGACGGTGTAGTGGGCCTGCTTCGTCTGCGCTCCGGTGTCAGGGACGTGTACGTAGACCTTGGCGAGGTCGAAGGTTCCGTTGGGGATCCACGAGCCGCGGACCGTCATCGCGCCGGACGTCGTGCCGCCCAGATGGTCCTGGTTGCGCGTGTGCGTGTACCAGAAGTGACCGCCGTAGCCACCGCCGATCTGGTGCAGGTCCGCCTTGGCCTCGAATCGCCCGTCACTGTCGGGGTAGAAAGTGAAGCGGAATGTTCCGTCGGATTTGATCGCGCCGCAGTCGCTCCAGGTGGGGGTTCCGTTCGGGACGGAGGCCACGACCGTGGCGCCCGACGGGGCTCCGCTGCACACGGGGGTGCCGTTCTTGAGACGGTAGCCACGGCCGGGCTCGCGGATCAGTGTCTGGTACTTGATGTTCTCGTGGCCGCAGGAGCGGTCGCAGTCGTCCTTCCAGGTGGCGTTCGACTGGTTCCACCAGTACTGGGTGTAGCAGGCGGCGTCCGGGCAGTGCGGCGGGTCCAGCGGGTCACAGCCGTTGTGCTCGTTGCAGAATGTGCTCTTGGGAGGTTGGACGTAGGAGCGCTGAAGGTCGGTGACCCACCAGGCGGGGCGGAAGCCCGCCGAGGAGAAGCCGGACTCGCCTTTCCAGTCCTGGCGGCCGGAGGTGCCGTAGGAGAAGCCGGTGTCGATCGACCAGGCTGCCCAACCCATCACCTTCTCCTCGTACGGCCAGTCCTGTGGGTGCGCGGCGTCGTGGTTGGCGTCCGGGTCGGCCACGGTGTCCATGAACGGGTTGTCGTTCTTGTAGACCGGGTTGGCCGGGTTGTTGTACCAGCCCAGGCCCCACGGGCTGTTGGGGGCACCAGGGGCGTTGAAGCCGAGGTTGTAGTTCCAGGCGGCGGTGAACCAGTTCTCCACCCTTGACGGGTCGTCGTTGTTGACGGTGACCATCTGCCCGTCGGTGTGCACCTCGTTCCACTTGTCGGCGAGGATCTTCATCGATGCGGCGATGTTGCTCGCGTAGTCGACGGCGACGATCTTCTGCTTCGCCGGGGACAACGACGTCTCGCCCGTCTTCTCGTGGCCGGCCGTCCGCATACCGTCGGTGACCTGGCCCACGCCGTAGCCGCAGTCGGACTTGTCCCAGTGGATCTTCCAGTAGTCGGCGACGGCGCCGCCGGCCTGATGGCCGTAGTAGCCGTCCACCGCGGCGAGCGGGCTGCCCATCTGGCCTGGAACGGCGCCGGACTCGGCCTGCCACAGATTCGACTCCTGGGCCAGGATGCCGAGCAGGACGTTGGCCGGGATGCGGGCGCCCGCGTCACCGTTCAGCGTCGGGCGGGGGAAGAGGCCCTGCGGGTCGACGGTGCCCAGGCCGGCCTGGGCACGGTAGTCGCCCTGCCGTATGTAGCCGGAGGTCAGGTCACCGCGTACGGCCATGTCCACGGCCCACTCGACCTGGTTCGGCGTCGGCTGCAGCGCCTGCGCGTTCACGTCGTTGCGTGAGACCGAACACCAGCGGTCCGGGTCTGTGGGGTCGTGCGCCGAGGCGGCTGCCGCGGCGGAGGTGGCCGGCGTCGTGCGCTCCATCTGCTCGTCCAGCCCGGCCGGGGCCTCCTCGGTGACCGGCTTGCTGCTCTTGCCCAGCGCCGGCGAGGACTTCTCCGTGCCCGCGGCCGCCTGGGGCGTCACCTTCTGGGTCACCTCGATGCCCGTGGTGGTGGCGGTGGAGGTGATGGTGGTGGGCTCTGTCTTCGCCAGTGCCTTCGGCGACACGGCCTGCCCGTCGGACTCGGGCACCGCCTTGGCCTGCTCCGACTTGGTGAAGTCGCGTCCGGCCTTCTGGATGCGCTTCAGACCGGCCTTCATGCCGGGGGTGAGTACCGGGTCGACGGCGAGGCGCCCCTGAGTGGACACGTCGACGTCGGCGGCCACGTCGATCTGTGTGATACCCGTGCCCTTGGTGTGCACGGCACCGGACGTCTTGCCCGTCAGGTACGCCTTGCCGGGGCCGCCGGTGGCCAGGCCGAGCGCCCCGGGCTTGCCGGAGGCCACCGTGGCCGCCTTGCCGTGGCCGCGCCAGACTTTCGCCGTGTGCTCCTTGGTGCCGCGCTCGATGAAGGCGATCTTCTTGCCGCCCGTGTCCAGCGGACGGATGTCGAAGGCGACCGCGTCCGCGGACGTCAGCGTCTTGGTCCTGCCCGTCTTGCTCTTGCCTGTGTCCGTCAGCCGGACCAGGTCGCGACCCCACGCGCCGACGGCGCCGCCGGTGACTGGTGCCGCCGAGGTGACCTCGCCCTTCACCGACGCCTCGGTCAGTTGCCTGCCCGCCGTGTTCACGGTCACCACGCGTGTCTTCGTCTTCGCCGGGTCGTTCATGTCCCGGTACGCAGTGAACGCCGCCGTGCGCGCGGAGGAGTTGCAGGTCGGATCGAAGTACGCGAGCGACGCGGTGAAGCCGAGTTTGGTCACCGTTCCTGTGGAGGTGTTGACGATCGCCGTGAACGCTCCGCCCTGGAACAGGTCGGGCTTGTTGGTGAACGTACGTGGCGCGTAGACGACGGCGGTGTGGTCATGGTCCATCAGACACTGATTGCCGATCCAGGAATCGGCCGGCATGCGGGGCTCGGCAAGGATCGCTGCGGTCTTCCACGCGTACGCCTGTTTCGAGTCGGCGACCAGGATGTGCAGGCCGTCCGCGTCCGCGGCGGCCGTCACCGCCCGGTCCTGCGACGTGTTCCATCCCTTGCCGAGCGTCATGCCCGGGTCCTTGATCCGGGTCGAGGACAAGGACGCGGAGCCCTTGGCCGGGGACGCGTCCGACCATAAGTTGTGGCCGGACCTGGAATTCGAGTCGGAGTCGCCACCCGGCGTGCCGAACGCGGGGGCCGCGCTCAGCAGACCACCGCACAACGCGGTGCACGCCGCTATGACCATCGAAGGTCTGTGAATTCTTCGTCCGGGTTTCACAACCGAAATCTCCTGCTTTCCATCGCTGCTTCAGAGTTGACCTTGAATAGGTTCTGTAGGGGGACTCTTTGCTTTGGGTGTGTCGTCGTACGGTTGCCGCTGCCCCCGCGGTTCCAGAGCCCCCACCGTCGGCGATGCCGGCCTGGACCGGGTACGTCGCATCCTGCTCGTGGGTATTGGCTACCTCGATCTCGGTGCGCTCCCGCCCGTTCGCACGGCAGGACGCGTCACCGCACGGCCCGAACAGGGGCCGCGCGGTGACGCAGGAAGTAGTGAGACCTGCCCACCGTGGGGGGGCGGGGTCAGCGGCAGCGCGAGGTGCGGCTCAGTCGCAGAGCGTTGCGCTGGTGACCCGGTCGATGATGGCCTTGCCGCTGGAGTCCCACATGAGTGCTGTGACCATGGAGCACTCGACGTAGTTGCCGTTCTCGCTCTCGTACCTCACGGGTCCCGCGTACTGGCTGAAGTAGCCCTCATCGACCTTGCACTTCGCGCCGGTCTTGTTGGGGCACAGCTTGAGCTTCATGTGCTTCTTGCTGCTGGTGTTGTTGTCGAACAGGACGCAGACCCCGCCGACCGAGCCGAACTTCTCGTACGTGAAGAGGGTGCCGTAGCGACGTGAGTCCGGCAGCCGCTCGGCGTACTCCAGCTGATAGCCGCTGCCGCACAGCGTGGCTGTGGCGCGGACCGCTGCCGGGTCGGCCCGCGCGATGGCGCGGGTCTGGGGGTCCTTGGCTCCCTTTTCGGACAGAAGGACGCTGGTACCTGTGATGCGCTGGTTGGCGTTCGGGGCGTCCTGTGCGACCGCCTGCGGGGCGAGCAGACCGGCGGCCATGAGGGACGCGCCGACGGCGACGGCGCGTATGGCGTTTCGCATGGGGCGGCTTCCTCCTGATGGCATGAACCACCGGCGCGCGTTCCCGCTGCGCCCGAACCGCTCTCCAAGAAGTCACGGGAATTTCAGCCCGCCGGGGGCTCCGGGTGAATGTTCGAGCTCGGTCAGCGTAGGGCCCGTACCAGTTACCCGTGAAACTCGATATGAGGCGCGACGATCATGGTTGACTGAAACGCAACCAGATCCGGAATACTCCTTGAGGGCAGGCGATCGCAGGGCTTCTGTGCATCGGGTAAGTGCCTTCCGCGAAGCGGAACCGGATGCAATCCTTCCACAGTTGTCGGCATCGGCTGGAAATCGACAAGCCCCCGCCGAAATCGCCGCGCCCCATGGATCTGGTCAACTTGCATGTTGATTCGGGGGTTTCACGCTTGTCCGCGTAGTGCCAGGCCAGCGCAGCCTGAGCGCCACTGCGGGGATGCCTGGGATGATGCGGCTCAGACGTCGCGGGTAGGCGGATTTGCGCCAAGCGTCGGGGCCACTATCGGTTCACTTTCGACGGTCCTGGTTATAGTGCGGGCATCTTGTGCCGTGCGCCTTGCGCTTCGGGAGCTGTTGGAAGCGGGGACCCCTTGTCGAGTCGTAGAACAGCGTGGGCTGGTGGCCTGCTGAGCGCGATCGTGTTCGCCACCGGTTGCGGGGCCGGACACGCCACCAGCGGCGCGTCCCCGACCGGCGTGACCGCCACCCCTACCCGCAGTACCCCGGGAGAGCCGTCGCCGCCCGCTCCGGGAGACACCCCCGGCACACCTCTCGCTGCTTCCCCGCACTCCACGGACTCTCGGGAAGCGATTGCCGAGGCGCAGCGGAAGGAGGGGGAAGAGCGGGCGCGCAGCGCTCCGAGCGGCGACCCGGTCGGAGCTGGGAACACCCACATACCCCGTCCCGAGGAATACGGGTACGGTCCCGGCGCGGCGAAGGCCCTGCACGGCCGGGTGATCGCCTACCGGCCACGCATGGAAAACGGCCGGGTCGTGGTTCCGGTGACCATCGAGAACCAGGGCACCAGGCGCACAACCTACAAAGTGACGGTGAGCGTGAAACGCGAGAGGACAGACCGCTCGGTCACGGCACGGGTCGAGGCGGGCAACGTGTTCCCGCGTACAACATGGCCGACGCAGGTTGATGTGACGGACATCGGTGCATCACACCTCGAAGACGTGACGGTCACGGTGAGCGCCACGGTTGAGGAGCTGCGATAGGTAGGCGTAGTCGCCGCCGCGAGTAACGTCGCGCAGTCGGGAGGCCGCCGCGCTGATCTTGTCATGGTCGTCCTGGACGGCGTGATGGAAACAGGCAGCCAGTTCCAGCGCGGCTTCTGCGGCTGTCAGGCCGGCGTTGCTGAATGTCGGCGCGCAGCAGGCGCACGGGCTCAAGGCTGCCGGTGGCGCCGGCGTCTCGTACGAGGGCGGCGATCCTCGTGGGGAGGGTGGTGGCCCGCAGGTCGAGTCCCGTCAGAAGCTACTCGGCCAGGTGGAACGCGTCGGCGGCAGTGGGGTCGGTGAAGGCCAGGACCAAGGCCTGGGCTAGAGGATGTCGCCTTCGACACGGTGCTGGCGGCCGTCCCAGCTGAGGGTCTGCGCGACGTGGCACGCGGTGGGGAAGTCGCCGGCGAGACGGGCGAGGTGGGCCAGTCCCCGCCGGGCTGCGGGGGCGAGACACCCCTTGGCCGTTGGCGACGAGCTGCATCCAGCCGGGAGAATCCTGTGACTCTCGCCCGCCTTGCCCGGCCGTACCTACGACCTCACAGCCGCCCGCAGGCACAAGATCATCCGGATCTGTGAACGCCAGGGCATGCCGATCCTCGCCGACATGGCCTACATCGGCGCCGACGACTGGGTCACCATCCCGAAATCAGCTCGCCGAACGGTGAGCTCACCCCCAACCGAGCGGACGGTCGACTGAGCCCTGTCCGCTACCCGCGGGCCCGTCGAACGCGGAGTCGCCCGCCTGAGATCCTGGCGAATCTTCGGACGAGCTCGCGGCAGCTCGACACGTCTCACGTCGATCGCCGGCGTCCTCAGGCTGGAGAAGCAACGCTGAAAACGCTCAGTGTGCCCCTCGTTGCCCACTGGCGCTTTTCGGACGCACTCTGACGGAAGGTTCCGAGCCAACCGGCATGCTGCTGTCTTCCTGCGAGCGTGACCCAATGGCCTCACCGCCCGAATCATGGCGCCGGAGGCGGTAGTTCCGTGCAACCTTGCACGATTCATTCAGCAGTTATCGGCCTGGCCAATTTGGTCCTGCCCAGCTCAAGCTACCCTCTAGTCAGTGTCGTTGTCGGTGCGTTCCATGGTTTCCTCACGGGGTTGTTCCGCCGCATGAGGCCGACATGCCAAACGGGAGGAAGGACAATGGGTTTCGCCATGCGAAGGGCCGCCCTCGCGGCTGCACTGGTGATGGGGTCTGAGGTTCCCCCTGTCGGCCGGACAGCTTGATACTGGGACGGATGGTCCCGGAGGAAGCAGTCACAGGTAGTGAGTAGCAAGAGCAACATGGGTAAGCGGTACACGGCCGAGTTCAAGCGGGACGC
>NZ_JAFFZS010000038.1 GCF_016921115.1 Streptomyces actuosus | reverse complement strand
GGGCTTGGCCCTGCTCCGCAAGCGCGTCCTGCTGGCCGGGTGACCGTGCGGCGGGGGCGGGCCCGTGACCGTCCGTCAACGCTGCACGGAAAGTGATCCAGAACCAGGATTCACCCGTCGCCGACAGAACGCGGTCAGTACGGCCCTGAGACCGTCGAGGTCATCGTGGACCAACCTGAGATAGGCGTCGGCGGGTGCCGTTCCATGACCGTGCAGACAGGGAGCGAACCAGTCGGCGAGCTTGCGGCGCTCAACTGCCGGAGCCCCTGTGAAGTTCTTGAGCAACCCGCACAACCGACCCAGCGGAACTGGAGCCTCAGGGAGCGCGGAGTGGATGAGTTTATCGGCCAGCCAGCCCGATCCGCCCTGCGCGACCGCATCTTGAAGACTGATCAGAACCCGTCGGCTCCGGGGCTCGTCCTGGAGGAAGGCGGAAAGCACCCCCGAACGCAGCGCCGGATTGCGGTTCACTGCCTGTCCGACCGCGCGGGCCCGCAGCGTCCCGGCCTGATCGGGCCCTTCTTCCAGGAACGCCAGCACGGCTTCATGGCTCTCCGCGCCTCCAGGACAACAGGCCCAGGGCCGTACCGTGTCGACGAGGTTCCGTGCCGGAGTGCCGATCTTGTTCGCGCCTTCCGGGTATGCGAGAACGAGGGAAAGTAGCTGCGCACGGCCATATTCGGCGTTCGGCGTGTCTAGGTGGACCTGGATGACAGCGCGGACACCGATCAGCCCCGCGCGCGGGACACAGGCACGCGCTTTCCTGAGCACCTTCTCGCTCAGGACGCCGCCCCTGGAGACGATCGGCAGCAGCAACAGTTCCAGCAGATGGTCCGGGAGGCTCCGCGCCACCTCGGGCGGTCGTGACGAGGGCTTCTGGAACTCGGCGATCAGCTCCAGCCAGGTGCACAGTGCCGCTTCCACGTCCTGCGGCGCGCGTGCTGCCAGCGAGCCCGCCGTGTCGCAGAGTCCGGACAACTGGCCGGGCGCGCGCCGACCGAGTCCGGCCAGGGCTTCGACCACCTCGGCCAGTGCCTCGTCCGGCACGGCGGCTACCGCCTCACACAGATCGGCGACGCTCGCGGGACATTCTGCCAAGCGTTCCAGAAGGCCAGGGCGCCACTCGGCCGAGGCTCCCTGCACCGCGGCTCGGTAGGCCGGAACCTGGCGGAGGTCGAGCTGGTCGAGCAGCTCCCAGACGTCGTCCTCCCCTGCAAGCGCCACAAGATGACGGACGATCTGCCAGGCGAACCAGCGATGCGATGAGTCCTGATGCAGCCCGTCGAGCAGACCGCGCAGTTCCTTCGGTCTGACGTCCCGCAGATGGATGGCGATGCTGTATTCGGTGATGACCTGGTGGAGGAAGCCGTATCTGAGCCCGTCCAGAGTGCGAGGAACAAGTACGCCTTCGCTGCGCAGGTCGTCGAAGGCCGCCCAGGAGGTCTCCCCGCCGACCAGGGCACTCTCCGCCACGTTCGAGGCGAGGCGGTCGGTGGAGTCGGACCACAGTAGGCCTGCCGCCTTGTGCCACAGGGCGAGTTTCGCGCCGGCCAGCGCGCGGTCGCCGGGATACTTGCGACTCTGCGGGATGCGTTCCGCACAGTACTTCGCGCACAGCCTGGTGGTGGTCAGATCACGGGGCACGGAGCGGGTGTCGGCGAACAGTTGGCACAGCATCACCAGCAACAGCGGGTTGAAGGTGATCTCTCGAAGCGGTCGCCGGTCCGCTGTCAGTTCCAGCACCTGGTTCGCGAAGGACTCAGGGCCGCCCTGCGGAGTGATACCACGGCGGCGGAGATAACTCTTGACGACGCCACGTACCTCTTCGGGGGTGAGCCCGGGGACATCGACCGGATCGCAGACGTACGCCCCCAACCGGCCAAGGCCTGCCCTGGCCCCATGCAGCAGTACGTTGAAGTCATGACGCCGACAGGTGAGCACGAGGTCGGCACCCGCCATGAGAACGGCTTCGCACAGGCGGATGATCGGATCCCGCGTGTGCTCGTCGAGCAGAGAGTCGAGAGTGTCCAGGATCACTACCCGCCGATCACCCGGAGAGTCGGTAAGGTCACCGATCGCGCCCAGCAATCCGTCCCGGCCAAGCAATCGCCCCATTTCGGCGTCGAGTTCACCCGGTTCTCGGGGGGAGAGCGTGATCTGTTCACAGGGAATGACGAGAACCGACGTTCCAGGCATGGCCGCCAGAGCATCGTAGACCTGGCCGGCCACGACGGTCTTCCCCGCTCCGGGGGCGCCCCTGACCGGTACGACCCGGTGCCCCTCCCATTCGGTCGGCGGTCCGGATCCTCGGGGTACGTCACCAGAAGCAGCCACTGGCCATCGCAGGGCCTCCAACACCGCCCGGACCACCTGGCTCCGGTGCACCGAGCCGTCGACCTCACGGGCATCCAGCAAACGGCGCTGGTTCGCCGAGGCCTCCCGAATCTGGTGCGCCGTCGGGGTGGGGGAGGACACGGGAACACGAACGGGCCCGGTCACGGCATTCTCCCCGGCCGGTACGGCGTCCGGCCGGCGCCAGCCCGACGGGGCCGCGGTCACCTGTTCCGGACGATTCATGAACAGTTGAAGCGCCCGTGCCGCCAGCCGTAGGAACCACAGTTTCCCGCGCTGGCCCGCGTCGTCGTACGAGGTGTGGACCAGAGCGCGCGCCGCGAGGGTGAGCAGGTACTCGGCATGCCATTCCATGCTCCACTCCGGACCCGCTTTGGCTGTGCCCCGTCGGTGGATCTCCCACACCGGCCGCATGAACTGGTCCTGTGGAGCGTCGTGGTCGTTCGGCGACAAGAAGAATTCCAGCAGAGCGTGGGCTGCGGCGTCGGAGAGGCCGCCCACCGTGTCCGTCACGGTCGCCAGGCCCATGCTCACCAGGTCCCGGTTCATGGGCCCGGTGGCATCGAAGCCTCCCAGGTCGTACAGGAGGATCTCGTCCCACAGGGGAACGCCCGACGGGCCGAGGGGAACAAGGGCGTTGCCCAGGTGGAGATCTCCATGGGTCCGGCCGTGGAGGTGGTCGATGCGATGACGATCCAGCGCCGAGCCCTCGCGGAGCAGATGATGCGGATTGGGGGCGAGCGGTCCTCCGCTGGGTATGTGCGGTGCGGTGTGCAGCGCCACCTCCGAGTCCAGGCCCAAGGAGGACAACCAGACCATGGCGGACCGTCCTTCCGCGAGGCAGTCGCCGACCTCGGCCCTGAGGAAGTCCCCGGCCCGGACGCCCGTCCGGAGCTGGAGTTTCTCCGGATTCCATCCGGTGAGCACCAGATCGGCCAGTTCGGCGCAGGCATCGGGACGTTGGCTGGGGGGCAGTGAACTCAGCGTCGGACTTCTCCGCAGATCCCGGCTGATGCGCTGGATGATCAGCGAACGGCCATCCTCCAACCTGAGCGGATCGGCGGCCAGACGCGCCAAGTGCCGCTCGCGGAAGCCCTCCGGGGAGCCCTCCCAGGCCGCCCGGTGGCGCTGGGCCTCGTTGGCCGGCGAGTCCGGCGGGCAGATCTTGACGAGCAGCTTCTCCGGACCTCCCTGATTTTCGGTCAGCGGCCGCATGATGATCGTACTCAGCACCGCGCCCGTCCGTCCCCGGGCTTCCCACTGTTCGCTGGCAGGCTCCGCGACCCGGTTGCGGTCCAACGCCCACTGCCGCAGCCGTTTGCTGGTGGCCTCGTCGAAGGGCGCCGGGAGGGGCACCTCCCCGGGCCCGGCCGCACTGGTCGTCACTGCGGTACCGTCAACAGGTCTGGTACGGCCGAAGGCGGCTCCGGAACCTCTCGGCCTCCGTCGCGGAGTCCGTAGTCCCGCCTTGTCGGGGCGGTGGCCACGTTTGTGCCAGGAAGATCTGCTGGGCTGCCGAGGCCACGTTGGTTTGTATCGGTCAACAACTGTCCCCCGAAGTCGGCAAGTTGCGACGAGCGTTCATCGTTCTACCATGCCGAGCGCCAGAGCCCCTGCATCTCCCCTCCCACTGTGGAGTCCGTGGCCGGAGGGATCGTTGGGGGGCAAGGCATCCACGAAGCGCATCTGCGACGCCGAGTGCCGTGAGGGGGCGGTACGGATCGTGACGGAGATCGGGAAGCCGGTCCCGGAGGTGGCCGACGATCCCATCCGTCCCGGGGCACTGCACGGCTGGGTCTCGCGGGCGCGGTGCGACGGGTCGCCTTCGTCGGACCGGCCGGTGGGCGAGCTGTCTGGTGGCCGGCTGCGGGAGGGCGAGCGGGCCGAGCTGGAGTGGCTGTGGGTGGAGGCCAGGGCGAGGGACGAGCGTTTCCGCAGGCGGGAGATGGAGCGCGATGTGTGCAAGCGATTCGTGGTCTTGTGGGTGAGGCAGCTGAGGGCGCACCGGGCCGTGGTGGTCGGGTGATCAGCAGCTGCAGGGCAGAGGAGGACATGCCGCATCGCGTCGTCTGCCGGGTTCTGGGTGTGTCGGGGTCGTGGTGCTGCAGGTGGTGGGCCCGGCCGGCGATCGGGTGGGAGATCCGTCGGCAGCATCTGGTGGAGGAGTTCGAGGGGATCGTCCAGTGGCCCGGGGAACCTACGGCTGGCTGAAGGTGTTCATCGAGCTGGTGCGCCGGGGCTGGCGGATGTCGGCGAACACGATTGCGAAGTGATGGCCGAGCTCGGGCCGGCGGGGCGGAAGGTCAAGCGCCGCCGGTCGCTGGCCGGGCCGGGCAGGTGGCGGGCCGCCGCGGACTTCGTCCGCCGGGACTTCGCTGCCGGAGCATGGGACCTCGTGTGGGCAGGCGGCATGACCGAGATCGACACCGGTGAGGGCAGGCTCTGCCTGGCAGCGGTGATCGACCTGTTCTACCGTCGACTGTTCGGTTACGCGATGGGTGCCCGGCACGACGGCGAACTGGTGGCGGCCTCACTCAGCATGGCCGCGGCCACCCGCGGCGGCGACGTCCGCGGCATGATCATGCACACTGACAGGGGCAGTGAATGCGCGGTGTGGCCCTATGGCCGGCGCCCGACGGGCCCGGCGTGCGACCTGCTGTCGCTGATGCGCTCCACCGCCTGACCGCTGTTTCCGGGAGCCGGGGCCCGAAGGCGGGTCCCGGCCCGCCCCGCCGGGGTCGTCGGCGGGGCGGGCCGGCCACCGGACAGGACGCCGCGCGCACCAGGCCGGCCATGACCCGGAGGTCCTCGCCCATCTCGGGGTGCCACTGGACGCCCAGCACAGTTGGGTGCCGGGGAGTTCGACGGCCTCCACCGTCGTGTCCCCGGCGTGTGCCGACGCCACGAGCCTCTCGCCGAGACGGTGGACGGCCTGGCGGTGGTACGTCGGCACGGACGACTCCTCCGGCACCAGGGAGGCGTACAGCGTCCCCGGCACGGGGGTCACCGTGTGCTCCCCGAAGACCCCGATGGCCTTCGCAGGCCCGTCGAGGTGCTGGACTAGGGTGCCGCCGAGGGCCACGTTCAGCAGCTGCATGCCCCGGAAGATGCCGAGCAGCGGCGCCCCCGACTCCAGCGCGGCGTCCATCAGGGCGAGTTCCCAGCCGTCCCGGTCGCGGGCCGCGGGACCGGTGCATTCAGTGAGTGACGGCGTACCGACGCGAGCGGGCGTGGTTCCGACTCGCCCGGTGTGAGGTGGGCGAGCCATCCCCGGCCGGCGCACGACGAAGGGGACGTGTGCCCGCACGGCTGCGTCGCCAGGGCGGCCGGGACTCGACAGCCGGCGGACGTGCGCCGGAGGGGCACCCCTGTGACCCCGCCGGCGCGGCGCACGGCGTGTGGTCAGCGCCAGGTCTGGTTGCGGTTGTAGGAGCAGGCCAGCATGCGCAGGCCGTACTCGCTGTCGTCGAGGCAGAGACCTGTGGCCTGGTTCTCCAAGCTGACCTGGTCACCCCGCTTGTGCACCCACCAGCTCTGCTGCTTGGACGAGTCGCAGGACCGGGTGTCCGGGTGGGCACCGGCGCCGACACCGCCGTTGATGCAGCGGCCGGTGGAGACGTTGCGGAACTGGCGGGTGCCGTCCTCCTGCCAGACCCGTACGCTCCAGTTCTGGAAGTCGCTGCCATTGCAGCCGAATCCCCGGAAGCCGTACGGGAAGCTGTCGTCGAGGCAGCCGCCGGTCGCCATGTTGCCGTAGTGCTCGACCGCCGCCGCCGAAGCGGGGCTCACCGGGGCGACCCGGCTCCGGCCGGGCCACACATCGCCGGCGCTGGCGACGCCGGCGAGGCCAGTGCTCAGACAGGCGGCGGAGGCGAGGACGACGACGGCCCTGCGCAGCCGCCGTCCGGACGTCGGGTCCTGCACATTCATGATCTTCCCTTTCCTGTGGTGCGGTTGCCGGTCCGTACCACGCGGTCTACGGGTACTCGCAGTACACGGGGCCGGAGTCGGTCTCGACCCGCACGCCGGGCACCGGGCCGTCGTTGGAGCCGCCGCTGACGTACACGGCGCTCACCCAGCCCAGCCAGCCCTGCGGTGTGATGATCTCGACCCAGTAGTGGTTGTAGTAGGGGCCGTCGGCGACGCGGTCGCCCCACCGCTGGCAGAACGCCTGCACGGTGACGTTGGTGAGCCCTTCCTGCGAGGCCAGTCCGCAGGTGGTGCTCGCGCACTGACGCACCCGCACCTGGCTGGCCCAGATGTGGACGGGTGAGGTCGTGATGTCGGCCTGGGCGGGAGCCGACATCAGACCCAGCACGGCGGACAGGCCGAGCAGCGTGGCGCACAAGGCTCGCAAGGAGAACAGGCGGGCCGTGGAATTCGAGGACACAGCGGGTGCCCCTCTCGGTGTCGTTGGACGGAGGGTGACGCGTCGTCCGGGAGACGGCGTCCACGGACCCCTCGTATGAGCGTCCGCGCCGCCGTCCTCCGGGTCAGTGGCAGAAGGACTCGGTGGACAGGCCCGGCACCGGCCGGTCGTTGTCTCCGCCGCGCACGTACACCGCGCTGATCCAGCCGATCGGGCCGCCCGCGTTCACCTGCACCCACCAGTTGTTGCGGTAGGGGCCGTCCACCACCTCGGTGCCCTGGCGCTGGCAGAACGCCGTCACCCACCGCTTGCCGATCTGCGCGCCCTGGATCGGCGGGCAGGCCGCGGAGACCTCCGGGCAGTCCCGTACGTTCACACCGGTCGCCCACACGTACAACTGGGCGTCCGACGTGGTCGCCTGGGCCGCCGTGGGGAGCAGCAGGGGAAGCACCGCGGCCGTCGCGACGGCACAGGCGGGGACCGCTCGCCGCAGTGAACGCGCCGCCGCGCGCAGGGTGTTCGTCATGATCGGACTCCTCACTCGGTGACTCCTCGTCACAGGGCTGACGGGGGCGCACCTCCCTCTCGTATGAGCACCCCTCGTACGCGGTCATACGAGGGGGGTGTCCGGCGCGTCCCCCAGATGTCCGCACCGCGCCCCGGCCGGGGCGCCGTCGGAACCGGCCAATACCCGCTCACGTCGAGAGCAGGACGGGAGCGCTCCCGCCCGTGCCGTGGCCGGGACCCGAGCCACCGGACCGCTCGAAACCGGACAGCGGCCCGGCGATCGGTGACGCCCACCCCCGGCCTGCGGATATCGTTGTCAGGCCTTATGCGCGGATCGACGCTTGCCGGGGAACGATGATCGAAGTGCGGCTGCTGGGGCCGGTCGAGGTGAGGGACGACGCGACCGGAAGTCTGCCCCTGGGCGGCTCGAGACCCGTGGCGCTGCTGTCCGCGCTCGTCGTGCACCTGGGTGAAGTCCTGTCCACCGCACGGCTGGTGGACCTCGTCTGGGAGGACCGCGCCCCCGCGACCGCGGGCGCCCTGGTCGCCTCGCACGTAGCCGCCGCCCGCCGCGCCCTGTCGCCGGCCGGCGCCGCCTCCATGATCCGCACCCGGGCCCCCGGCTACCTCGCCGACCTCCCCCCGGACCGGGTCGACGCCCGCCGCTTCGAGCGGCTGCTGTCGGCCGGACGGCGCGCCGCGGACGCGGGACGCGACACCGAGGCGCTCGACCTGCTCACCGATGCCCTCTCCCTGTGGCGCGGGCAGGACGCCCTGGAAGGCGTCACCCAGTCCTTCGCCCGGATCGAGGCGGCCCGGCTGAAGGAACTGCGGCTCGTCGCGCAGGAGCACCTCTACGCCCTGCGGCTGAAAATGGGCCAGGACGGCGAGGTCGTCGCCCCGCTTCTCTCCCACGTCGCCGCCCATCCGCTGCGCGAACGGCCGCGCGCCCAGCTGATGACCGCCCTGTTCCGGGCCGGCCGGGCCCCCGACGCGCTGCGGGTCTTCCAGGAGGGCCGCGACATACTCCGCGCCGACCTCGGCCTCGACCCCGGACCCGAGCTGCGCGCACTCCATCTTGCCGTGCTGCGCAACGACCCCGAGCTCGCGGCCCCTCCCGGGGCGGCCGCAGCCTCCACACCCAGGGCGGCCGAAACCCTCGTGCCCGGGGGGCCCACGGCTTCCACGTCCGGCGCGCCCGATCCCGTACCCGGCCGCGCGCCTTCCGACCGGCAGGTGCCCGCGCCCGTCGGTACGGGCATCCCGCAGCCCGCGCCCCCGGCGGCCCCGGCCGACCCCGGCGCGTCCACGACTGCCGGCCGGACGGTCCGGCCGCCCTCCCATCTCCCGCCGGATGTCGCCGACTTCGTCGGCCGGACTCGCCAGGTCGCTTGGACCACCGCACTCCTCGACCAGGCTCGCGACGGCGCCCGGACCGCCCCGCTCATCGCGGTGATCTCCGGCCGCCCCGGCATGGGCAAGACCGCGCTCGCCGTCCACGCCGCCCACCGTGCGGCGCATCTCTTCCCCGACGGCTGCCTCTTCCTCGACCTGCGCACCTCCGACACCACCCCGCTGACCACCGCCGACGCCCTTGCCCGGCTGTTGCGGGCGCTCGGCGTCGACCCCGAGCCCGTCTCCGGAACCGACGACGTGATCGGCCTCTACCGGACCCACCTCGCGGACCGCCGCATCCTGTTGATCCTGGACAGTGCTCCCAGCGAGGCCCGGGTGCGGCCCCTGCTACCGCCCGGACCCGGCTCGGCCGTGCTGATCACCAGCCGGCGGCGGCTGACCGCGCTGGAGGGCGCGGTCCGCCTCGACCTGTCGGTGCCCGACCCCGGCGAGGCACTGCACCTGCTGACCACGGTCGCGGGCCGCACCACCACGCACCCCGACGGACCGAACGACCTCGCCGAGATCGTCGCCCTGTGCGGCCAGCTCCCGCTCGCCCTGCGGATCGCGGGCGCCCGGCTCGCCGCGCGACCGCACTGGGGCCCCGGGCAGCTCGCCGGACGGCTGCGCGACGAACGCCGCCGCCTCAACGAACTCCGGGTCGGCGACCTGGAGGTGCGCACCAGCCTCGAACTGGGATACGCCGAACTGGACCCGCCCGAACGCCGGGCGCTGCGCCGCCTCGCGCTGATGGACCTGCCCGACTTCGCCGCCTGGATCGCCGCGCCACTGCTCGACATCGGCACCGAGGAGGCTGAGGAGGCCGTCGAACGGCTCGTCGACTGCCACCTCATCGAGGTGCTCGGCACCGACGGCACCGGCGAGAACCGGTACCGGATCCACGACCTCGTCAGGGAACACGCCCGCGAGCACTGCCTGGCCGAGGAGAGCCCCGCCGAACGCGAGGACGCGGTGAAGCGGTTGGTTGCCTGCTGGCTGACCCTCTCCGACCGCGCTGCCGCCCGGGGACCCGGCGGGGTCTCCTGGCTGATGCCGCAGCCCGACCTGGAGTGCCCACTCGACCCCGAGGTCCAGGAGAGACTGCTGACCCGGCCCACCGCCTGGTTCGCCGCCGAACAGAACTGCCTGGTCTCGGCCGTCCACCACTGTGCCACCCAGGGCATGACCCGAGCCGCCCGCGAACTGGCGGGTGCTCTGATAGCCAGTTCCGCTGCCCTGTACAACCAGTTCGACGTCTGGGCGCAGACCCACACCGTCGCCCTGGACGCGGTGCGCCGCGAGGGGGACGGCGGGGGTGAGGCGTGGCTCCTCGTCGGCCTCGGCCAGCTCCGCTACGAGCAGGACAGGTTCGAGGAGGCGTACGCCTGCATGGAGCGCGCGCGACGGCTGTTCGACGAGCAGATGCCGACCACGGGCGATGCCGGTGAGCCACCGAGGGGCGCCGAGGGGCCGCCGGGCCACGCCGCGCGTGACGCGCTGCGAGGCGGCGCCACTGCCCTGGTCGGCATCGGCACCATCCGCCGCGAGCAGGCCCGGTTCGGCGAGGCGTCCGAAGCGCTCACCGCCGCCCTGGAGCGGTACCGCACGCTCCGCGACGACGCGGGCCTGGCCCGCACCCTGTACGGGATCGGCTACGTCCACCGCGAGCAGGGGCGCGGCGACCAGGCCCGGGAGGCGCTGACCCGGTCCCTGGAACTGTTCCGGCGGGTCGGCGACCAGCAGGGCGAGGCCCTCACCCTGCGCTCGATCGCCCTGTGCGACCGGGCCTGCGGCGCGCTGTCCGACGCCACGGAACTGCTCGCCGAGGCGCTGCGCGTCTTCACCTCTCTCGGCGACTCCTTCGGTCTCATGTACACCGAGCAGGCCCTGGCAAAGGTCGAGTTGAGGCAGGGGCTGCTGGATCGGGCGGACGAGCGGCTCGTCCGCTGCCTGGAGGTGGCCCGGGAACGGCAGGACCGCTTCGGCGAAGCTCTCGTCCTGCGCACCCGGGGCGAGTGGCATCTCGCGGGGGGAGACCCGGACGGCGCGGAATCCCCGCTGCGGGAGGCGATCGCCCTGTGGGAACGGCTCGCCCTGCCGCTCTGGCGCGCCCGCACCCTGCGTGACCTGGCCGAGGTGCACGCGGCGCACGCCGACCACCCGGCTGCCGAGGAGGCCCGCCGCCACGCACACGCGGCCTTCCGGGCCCTCGGCAGCAGGGAGGCGTGGGAGGAACACGGCTGAACGGCGCCGGGCAGGGAACTCCGCGCGAAACTCTGTCCGACCGTGCCGAACCTGGCCGATCCCCGACGCCGAGCCCCGCCGGGGATCGGCTGGGCGCTTGCAGAGCATCTGCAGAGGTTTTGCAGAGGCGCCAGGAACCATCGGTACGTGACCGACATCATCGTTCTCTCCGACCCGCGCGTGGCGGCCGTCCCGCTGGACGACTGCGCCGAACCGCTCGTCGACATCCGGGACACACCTCAGCTGCTGCTCGACGGCCGTAAGGCCGACGGCTTCGGCGCCTATGCCCGGACCCGGTCCGGCGTCCTCGACAGGCTTCTCCGGGCACAGCGTGCGCTCCCCTCGGGGACGCGGTTCCTGGTGGTCGAGGCCTACCGGCCGCCCGGGCTCCAACGCGAGCACTTCGAGGCGTACTCGGCGGCCCTGCGGGCCGCGCACCCCGAGGCCTCCCTGGCCCGGATCCGCGAACTGGCCAGCGCCTACATCTCGCCGCCCGAGGTCGCCCCGCACGTCAGCGGCGGCGCGATCGACCTGACCCTGTGCGCCGAGGACGGCACCGAACTGCCCCTGGGAACCGAGGTCAACGCCACCCCGGAGGAGAGCGACAACGCGTGCCGCACGAACGCGCCGAACATCGACGCCACCGCCCGTGCCCACCGTGAGGTCATGCGGAGGGCGCTGACGTCCGCCGGATTCGTCAACTACCCCACGGAGTGGTGGCACTGGTCCTACGGGGACCGGTACTGGGCCCTGCTGTCCGGGCAGCGGGCCGCCCGCTACGGCCCCGTGGAACTGCCGGACGGGACGGAGAACTCCGCCCCACCGGCCTGACCCGAGCCACCCACACCGATCCTCACCACACCGGATCGGTCTCTCTCGCACCGTTCCGTTACGGCTCCGCCCGTACCGAGTACGTCGTCACGACCGGCCGGCGCACCCGGGCCCCAGCCGGACACAGCACCAGCCCGCGTCCACCCGACCAGCGGCACCGCGGGCACATGGGGGAACTCCGATGAGCATCACCGAGCCCTGCGACACCGTCGTCGACCGACCGCTCGACGGCATGAACTCGGACGAGTTCGATGCCGTCTTCACCGAGGTCATGCCCCGGCTGCGCCGGCGCTTGCTGACCCTGACCGGAAATCCGCACGACGCGGACGACCTGCTCCAGGACACCTATGTGCGGCTCTCCCGCCGGGCCAGGGGACGCACCCTCGCCTCCCAGCAGCATCCGTACGCCTACGTCTCGGCGACCGCGCTCAACCTGCTGCGGGACTCATGGCAGCGGCCGTCCCGCCGGGAGTCGGCCACCGACCGGCTGCCCGAACCCGGCTGGGACGGCGGAGTCGAGCGCTGCGAGGCCCGTTGCGCGGCGCTGGCACTGCTCGCCCTGCTGTCGCCGAAGGAGGCCGCCGCGGTGATCCTGGTGGACCTGGAGGGGCTCAGCCACGACGCGGCGGGGGAGCGGTTGGGCGCACACCGGGGGACCGTGCAGCGCAACCGGATGCGCGGCCTGGCCAAGATGCGGGCCGCGCTGGCCGACACCCGGCCCCGCGACCGGGCGTAGGAGCAGGAACGGGGGGCGGGGCACTCGGCCCCGCCCCCCTGCTCCGTACGCCGTCTCAACACGTCGCGTCGGCCGGCAGCCCCGCGTACTCGTTCCCCTTCAGGTAGACCGCGCTGGCCCATCCCTCGGTGAAGCCGATCCATACGTCGTTGGTATAGCCGTGGTCCCGGACAGTCTCGCCGTGTGTCCAGCAGAGAGCGTCCGTGCGCGTCTCCCCGGCCCGGATCTTGTCGAAGGCACGGGACGAAGTCTTGGGTGCGCTGCGGATGTTGACCGTCTCGTACGCCGTGACACTGTACGGCCCGAGCGCGCGCCCGCTCCTCGCGGCGACCGGTGCGCCGGCCCCGCTCACGCCGCTCGTGCCGGGGCAGTCCGGGACGTCGGGCAGTCGATCGTCCGGGTAGGCGACGTAGTAACTGGCCATCCACCCCGTGGTCGTACTGCCGTTGATCATCAGCCAGTACGGGTTCCCGCCCACGGTCTGCCCGGGGCCCTGGCAGTAGACGTAGAACTGCGTACCCGGCTGCAGTCGTTCGCGCACGTCGGGGCAGTCGGCGACGGACGGGTGGCGTCCGCAGGCGTCCGGATCGACCTCGCTGACCCGGACGGCCACGTCGGTGGCCCAGGTGTGGTAGTACCGGCCGGCCTGGGCGGCGTGCGCCGTCACGGGCAGGGCGGCGGAGAGGGAGAAGGCGGCGACGGCGATGCCGGCAGACGCGGCGACGGAGCGACGGAGCGACGGAAAGCGGGGCACGGCGGTCTCCTGACGTGGTGGACGGGACGGGACGGGTCAGACGCAACTGGCGGGACCCGGGACACCGGGAACGGGCTGGTTGTCGGCGCCGCCGCGCACATACACGGCGCTGATCCAGCCGACCTGGCCGTGCGCGGCGATCTCGACCCAGTAGGCGTTCTCGTAGGGCCCGTCGACGACGCGGTCGCCGAGGGCCTGGCAACAGGCGGCGACGCACTCGCGCCCCAGGCGCACGGCGGTGGGCCGGCAGGCCTCAGCCACCCGCGGGCACGGCCGCAGATTCACACCCGTCGCCCAGACGTACACCTCGTCGGAGGACGGGGCGGACGGGGCGGACGGGGCGGACGGGGCGGACGGGGCAGACGGGGCGGACGGGGCAGACGGGGCGGACGGACGGGGCGGACGGGGCGGACAGGGCCGAAGGGGCCGAAGGGGCCGAAGGGGCCGAAGGGGCCGAAGGGGTCGAAGGGGTGACAGGTGTCGCGGCGGCGGTGGGGGCGGCGAGCAGGAAGCCGGCCGGCGCCGCGGCGGGTGCGCAGGCGGCCAACCGGCCGCGCAGGGCGGAGTGGGGGCGGGTCGGGGCGGTCGTCGGCGGCCCGGAAGAAATCATGTCGCATCCCTCGGTCGTCGGGCAGGGAGCCGCCCGCTGGAGGGGCGCGACCGGACGGCGCCGTGCATGGCGGGGGCATCCGGGAGACGGCGGAAGGGCGGAGCGGATATGAGCGCCCAGCCCCCCAGTCGATGTGATGTACGTCACTCGAAGTGGGGCACATCGCCGCACGCCCGTTGCGGTCCCCGGGATGACACACCGTCAACGGAGGATGTGCACCGTGAACACCACCATCAGGACGCGCCACGTCGTCGGCCGCTCGCTGGCCGCTGTCGCCGGGCTCGCCCTCTCCGCCGCTCTGCCCGTGACGGCGCACGCCGCGTCGGCCGCCCCCGCGTCCACGCAGGCCGCCTGCCGCGTCCTCGCCCCGGGCGCGTCGGGCACCGCCGAGGCCGCCGTCCGGGCCGCGTGCGGCCAGATCGGCGTCTGGTACAGCTGGGGCGGCGGCCACGGCGCCACCCCGGGCCCGACCTACGGCTACTACGACGGCTCCGACCCCGACAGCCTCCACGACAACGAGCGCAGAGGCTTCGACTGCTCCGGCCTGACCCGCTACGCCTACGCCCGGGCGACCGGCCGCGACCTGCTCAACGGCACCTCCGACGACCAGTTCCACACCTCGCACGCGGCGGCCAGGTTCTCCGCCGCACAGGGCTCGGCGCCCCTCCTCCCCGGCGACCTGATGTTCTGGGGCAGGGGCCACATCCACCACGTCGCCCTCTACATCGGCGCCGGACAGATGGTGGAGGCCTACGAGTCGGGCACCCACATCCGGGTGGCCCCGGTCCGTACCGGCGGCGACTACGCGGGCGCCGTCCGCATCGACGGCTCCGGCACGGTGCCGCCCCCGCCGGCCAACGGCGGCACCACCTTCGAGACCTGGGGCACCCGGGTGCGCACCCACTCCTCGCCCAGCGTCAACGCGTCCGTCGTGGACACCTTCCCCGGCCCCACCCAGGTGTCGGTCATGTGCCAGAAGCACGCCGAGACGGTCACCGCCGAGGGCTACACCAACGACATCTGGTCCCGGCTGTCCAACGGCTCCTGGCTGACGAACATCTACATCAAGGGCCCAGCGTCGCTGCCCGGCATCCCGGACTGCGGCGGCAGCTCCACCCCGCCGCCGAGCGGTGGCAGCAAGGCCTTCCAGACCTGGGGCACCGCAGTCCGCACCCACTCCGAGGCCGACGTGAACGCCCCCGTGGTGGACTACTTTCCGCAGCCCACCACCGTCAACGTGGTCTGCCAGGCCCACGCCCAGAAGGTCACCGCCGACGGCTACACCAACGACGCCTGGTCCCGGCTCACCGACGGTTCGTGGATGACCAACATCTACATCAAGGGCCCGGAGTGGCTGCCCGGAGTACCCACCTGCTGAGCCGGCCCGCAACGGTACGGCGTCGTCCGACCGGCCGCCGAGCCCGTTCCGGGCCGGCGGATGCGAGAGGCCGAGCGCGCCGCCGGACCCGCGCCGGCCCCCCCGCGTCCGCGAAGCCCGCAAGGGGCTCTCGCTCCGCTCGGACCCGCGTCCCCGGCACCCCCGCGGGACCGCTCCGGCAGCACGCGCCGCACGGGACGGACCGGCCGGCGCCGCCAGTGCCATGGAACCCGGGCCGGCGGTGCCGGACCACCGCAACCCCCGAGGGCGTCCGAGCCGGGTTCGAGGACCACACCGGGCCACACCCTCACGCACCACGGGCCGCACGCGGCCCGTGGTGCACCTTGCCCGAAAGGCTCCTAGGGTGAGAAGCAGGGTCCGGACCTGCGAGAGGGGGTGCGTCAGGACGAACCCGGGAGCCGCTATGGCCTACCACTTCAACGACAACCAGCAGTTCGACTACGAGATCCGTCTGGCCCTGGGCTCGGCCTGGCGGCAGGGCGCCGACGTCGGCGAGGTTCTGGCGACCGCCTCCACCGTGTCGGACGGCGACGGGGAGGCATGGTTCAGCGCCTGGGTGGACCTGGCACGCAACGTCCGCGAACAGGCCGACCGCAGCGCGGCACGGGGACACACGGCCAGCGCTCGGGACGCCTGGCTGCGCGCCGCCGGATATCTCGGTGCCGCCCTGGTGGGCGTCGACGCGGTCGCCGACCCCGCCAAACGGCTGGACGAGGTGTTCCCCGAACACCGAGCATGCTTCGACCACTTCATGCGGGCCTGGACCCCGCCCGCCGAAGCGGTTCGCGTGCCGTACGAGGACACGAACCTGCCCGGATACCTGGTCGGCCCACCCACCGCGTCCGGCCCACAGCCGGTGCTGATCGCCAACAACGGCAGCGACGGCCCGATCAGCACGGCCTGGACACTGCTCGGCGCACCCGCCGTCGCTCGCGGCTACCGCGTACTGCTCTTCGACGGGCCCGGCCAGCAATCCATGCTCTTCGAGAGGGGAACGACCTTCCGGCCCGACTGGGAGAACGTCATCACACCGGTGGTGGACTTCCTCCTCTCCCGCCCCGAGGTCGACCCCGAGCGGATCGTCCTGGCCGGCATCAGCCAGGCCGGCTACTGGGTCCCGCGCGCGCTCGCCTTCGAGCACCGGATCGCCGCCGCGGTCGCCGACCCCGGTGTGATGCGCGTGGCGGACAGCTGGTGGCACAACATAGGCGCCGACCTGCACAGCTTGTGGGAGTCGGGCGATCGGGAGACCTTCGACCACGTGATCCGGGAAGCTCTCGCCCAGAATCCGGCGATCGCCGCGACCTGGCGCTGGCGTACCAAGCCGTACGGCATCGACTCCCCCTTCGACCTGCTCACCGAGATGTCCCGGTACGACCTCACGCCCGTCACCGACCGGATCACCAGCCCGCTGCTGATCACCGACCCGGAGGGCGAACAGTTCTGGCCGGGCGCCTCGCAGCAGTTGTACGACGCCCTGCCCGGTCCGAAACACCTGGTCCGATTCACCGAGGCCGAAGGAGCCCACCTGCACTGCGAACCGATGGGCCGCGCTCTGTTCGAACAGCGCGTCTTCGACTGGCTGGACGACCGACTCGGTCTGCCGGCGTAGGGACTCAGAGGTCCGCTGCTCCCCAGGGACCCAGCCGCCCCCGATCTCCGTCTGAGGTCCCGGAAGCGATACGGGCGCTCGGGCGGCGGCCGAAGCCGGGCCCCGCACGGTCACGGTGCCCTGCCGCCTCGACGGGCGGCCCGCGCTGATCGACCCGGCTGTGTCGTACACGAGGGCCGAGGTCGACCTGGCCCACCTGTGGACGACGGCGTCGCCGCCCGAGGCGCACGGGTTCTTCGGCCTGTACGCCGAGTTGACCGGGCTCGACCGCGGCCGGCGCGAACACATGCCCATCTTCCAGCTACACCAGCACCTGGCCGTGATCGCGCAGTTCGATCCAGACCGGGGCGCTGCCGACCTCGTGCGCGCCACGCTCGCCCCGTTCCGGCAGCGGCCCCCCCCGCCCGGCCGAGTGCCCGAGCTGCGTTGTGAAGCTGGTCGCTGCGCAAATCTGTGCGAGCCGGGCGACCTGGGCCTGCAGCCGGGCGATCTCCTTGTCCCGCGGGTCGCCTTCGGCCGCCCCGCCGGCGCGGCGAGCGCCGCCTTCGCGTCAATGATGCGTACGGCATGCCTGCCTCACACCACTTTGGCAGAAAGGCAGGCAGTTGACGTGACCGCGGCGTCAATGCATCATTCCACTAGTTCATTGATGCAATGGGGGTCGGTAGTGGTGTTCTCCTTCCGGATCGACCGGCGGAGCGGGGTTGCCAGTTACCTCCAGATCGTCCATCAGGTCCAGCAGGCCCTTCGCCTCGGTCTGCTGGGGCCGGGCGACCGCCTGCCCACCGCGCGAGCGGTGGTGGAGGCGACGGCGCTCAATCCCAACACCGTGCTCAAGGCGTACCGCGAGCTCGAGCACCAGGGCCTGGTCGAGACCCGACGCAGGCACGGGACATTCGTGGTGGGCACGCTCGGCAGCTCCTCCGCGGACTCGCCCTGGCGAGCCGAACTCGCGGAGGTGGCCGCACGCGCCCGCTCCGCCGGACTCGAACGCGAGGACTTGGCGGCGCTGTTCACCGCCGTACTCGCAGATCTCTACTCACCGAAGGAAACCGATGCCACCCAGCACCAGCAGCTCTGATGTGGCCCTAGCCGCCCGGAGCGTCACCAAGAGATACCGGCGCAGGGGCCGGGCCGTCCTCGACGACTGCACCTTCAGCATCCCCTCAGGCGTGGTCTGCGCCCTGGTCGGGGCCAACGGCGCCGGGAAGTCCACGCTGCTGGAGATGGCGGCCGGTATGGAGCGGCCCACCGCCGGGGCGGTCGAGGTGTTCGGGGAACCGGTCAGGACAGGTCATCCGCGGGTCGCCTACCTCGCCCAGGACCGCCCGCTCTTCCCCCGGCTCACGGTGGCGGAGACGCTCCGCTACGGCGCCCGGGCCAACCAGGGCAACTGGGATGCGGCACTGGCCGAGCGAGCAGCCGACCTGCCGAGATTCCACCGGCGCGAGCGGATAGGGGACCTGTCCGGCGGTCAGCGCACCCGGGTCGCCTTGGCCCTCGCCCTCGGCAAGCGCGCCGACCTGTTGCTTCTGGACGAGCCGATGGCGGATCTGGACGTGCGTTCCCGTCAGGAGGTGATGGGCCTGCTCATGGCCCATGTCGCCGACACCGGCAGCACCGTGATCATGTCCTCGCACATCATCTCCGAGCTGTCCGACGTCTGCGATCACCTGCTGGTGCTCGACCAGGGTCGCCCGCGCCTGTGCGGCGACATCGAGGAACTCCTCGCCCAGCACGCCGTGGTCACCTTCTCCGGCGGTGCCCAACGGCTCGCCGGCCACACGGTCCTCGAATCCCGCCCCGCCGGACGCGGCACCAGTGCCCTGATCCGCGCCACCGCTCCTCTGCCCGACGGCTGGGAGGTCCGCAGCCCGTCCCTGGAGGAACTGGTCCTCGCCGGCCTCGCCGCTCCGGGAGTCTGCGACCTCGTCCTCTCCCCCGTGCCGTACGCCAAGGAACCCGCCTCATGAGCGCTACCTCCGACACCACGACCTCGCCGACGTGCCACTCGACCGGTGAACACCGGCCGCTCGCACGGATCGTCGTGCGGCAACTGATACCCCTCGCCCTCGTCCTCTTCCTGGCCACCCTGGTCTTCGGCGCCCTGCTGGTCCACCACTACCAGCAATGGGCGGACGCCGCAGCCCTGCGTGACCATGTCGGCAACCATGCCTACCACTTCGGGCGTTACCCGCACGACGCGCACAACACAACCGCGACTCTGCTCGCCGACGGGAAGCGCATCGCGTTCCTGCCGGCCCTGTGCGCCGCGGCGATCACCGGCCTGCTGACCGGCGGGGAGTGGGGGACACGTCGGTTCGCTCTCACCCTCGCGCAGACGGTCTCCGCACGGCGATGGTTCGCCGCTCGCTGGACAGGCCTGGCGGTGCTCTTCACCGCACTTCTGCTGCCCCTGGTGATGCTGTACCGGTTCACCGTCGTGCACGCATTCGACCTCGACCTGCTCACCTACGGCGTCGACCGGCAGACCGTGTACTTCACCGTCGGCCCGGTCACCGTGGCCTACCTGCTGCTCGGCGTCGCGGCCGGCGCGCTGACCGGCACCGCCCTGCGCCGCACGTGGCCGTCATTCGTCGCCGCGCCCGCCCTGACCTGGCTGGTGGCCGCTGTGCTGGTGCGCTCGCGCGCCGCTCTGCTGCTCGACTTCCCGGCCTACTCCGAAGTCCACGGCATGCACGGCGGCGGCGTGCTCGGTCTCCAGTTCTACGACCTGCTGCCGACAGACTCCTACGTGCTCAACTCCCTCCAGCCGGGCGACTACTGGCCCTACCAGCTCGCCGAGAGCACCCTCGTGGTCACGGTGGCGGCGCTGTTCGCCCTGGTCGCCTTCCGGACTCTGCGCCGCCGCACGGGGCAGCCCTAGCCTGTGGGCCGAGGTCCGGCATCGAACATCGCGTCGCACGTGGACATTCACCTGGGGATTCGCCTGGCAGACGGACGGTCCTCGCGTGATCAGGCGACGTTCCGTCACAGAATCGCGATCACACGAAGGCCACAGAGGCGAGGGCGCTGCGCCACGATGCCGGGCAGTGCCGAGTGGGTCGGTTGGTTCCGGTCAGGTTGCCGGGGCGGTGAGGGCGGCCTGGGCTGCCAGCCGGAGATTCCTGATCATCGGATTCGGGTCGCCCTTGCGACTGACCAGGACGACCTGGCTGGGGGGAGCGCCCTGGATCGGGACGGTGACGAGGTTGGGACGCAGTGAGCTACGGCGATCGCCGACCGGTAGCACGGCGATCGCCCTGCCGCTCGCGACGAGTTCGAGCTTGTCCTCGTAGCTCTCGGGCGGCGGCACGCCGGCCCCGAGGATCCGGTAGGAGGTCCAGTCCGTGGTCGCGAACGCGCACGGTGCCGCTTCCTCGCCGGCCAGTTCTTCCGCGGTCACCGACGCGCGGTCGGCCAAGGGATGGCCGCGCGGGACCGCGAGCATCCGGGGCTCTTCGTAGAGCAAGGTGGTGGACACGTCGGCGGCGGCGATCGGCAGGGGCGCCCGCGCGATCAGGGCGTCGACGTGCCTGTCGGACAGCGCTCCGACGTCGCGGCAGCTCAGGTACCGGGTGGCGATCTCGGCGTCCGGGTATCGGTGGCGCAGTTCTTGTACGGCGGCAGTGATCACCAGGTCTTCGACGTAGCCGATGGCGATGCGTTCGGTCCCGGCTTGTTCACGCACGGCCAGCTCGGCCTGGCGGGCGGCGTGCAGCAGGGCTTGGGCCCGGGGGAGGAACCTCTGGCCGGCCGGGGTGAGCCGGGCGCCCTGGGGTACGCGGTCCAGCAGCCGTGCGCCGAGATGTCTTTCGAGCCGTTGGATCTGGCGGCTCAGCGCCGGCTGGGCCACGTGCAATTCGGCGGCGGCCCGGCCGAAGTGCTGGTGCGCCGCCACCACGGTGAAGTAGCGCACCAGTCGCAGTTCCAGGTCCTGTCCGAGATCGTTCACCCTTCCAGGGTATGCGTCATGCCGTTTCGGAATGATCAGGTTGCCCAACCGGTCTTGGACGGCCGTGCCGTCCTGGGCATTGACTGAAGGAGCAACGTTTCCCCGAGAAAGCGACAGGCGCGATGAAGGCGATCCAGTTCCACGAAGCGGGCGGGCCGGAGGTTTTGCGGTATGACGAGGTGCCGGTTCCCGAGGTCGGCCCGGGCGAGGTGCTCGTCCGGGTGCACGCGGCGGGTGTCAACCCGCCGGACTGGTACCTGCGTGAGGGGATGAAGGTCATGCCGGCCGAGATGAGGCCGGCGCTGGAGTTCCCCCTGATCCCAGGAACGGACATGTCGGGTGTGGTCCAGGAGGTCGCTCCGGACGTGCTGGGGTTCGCCGTCGGTGACGAGGTTTTCGGCATGCTGCGGTTCCCCGGATTCGACGGCCGGACGTACGCCGAGTACGTGGCCGCGCCGGCTTCGGACCTGGCTCACAAGCCGGCCGGTATCGACCACGTGCGGGCGGCTGGGGCACCCATGGCCGTGCTGACGGCATGGCAGTACCTGGTTGATCTCGGCCACGACGTGCCGTCACCTTTCACCGGCCAGGTGCACCGGCCGGTGCCGATCACGCCAGGCATGACCGTGCTGGTCAACGGGGCCGCCGGTGGGGTGGGCCACTTCGCGGTGCAGCTGGCGAAATGGAAGGGGGCACACGTCGTCGCGGTGGCCTCGGGCCGGCACGAGCAGTTCCTGCGCAAGCTCGGCGCCGATGAGTTCATCGACTACACCAGGACGCGGGCCACGGACGTGGTCAGCGGTGTCGACCTGGTGATCGACACCGTCGGTGGCCCGGACAGCTCACGCTTCCTGGCCGTGCTCAAGCGCGGCGGCACCATGCTTCCGGTGTTCTTCGCCCAGTACGACTCGGAGGAGACGGCGAGTCTGGGCATCACGGTCTCGAACATTCAGGTGCGTTCCAACGGCCCCCAACTCGCCGAGATCGGGCGACTGTTCGACGAGGGCAAGCTCCAGGTCGGGGTGGACAGCACCTACCCCCTGCCCGAGTCGGGCAGCGCACACACGCGAGCCGCGCAGGGCCACCTCCAAGGCAAGATCGTGCTGACGGTGGTCTCGTGATCGCCGAACTCCAGCAAGCGGTGGCGAACTACGCCCACGTGGGTGCGCTGGAGGCGGGCGACGGCTTTTTTTGAGCCCGGGCCGGACGGCGCGAGCGCGGTCGACGGCGCATCGCGGAGCCGATCCAGACCGACGGCCGGCCGATGTAGGGCCTTCGGCACGCCGGGGAGCGGCCCGGCGAGGTCGTGAGGGTGACGTCGCTGCCCGGTGGCGTGATGGTCGGCAGCGGCCGGGAGGCCGCTGAACTCCCCGTGCGGATTGCCGCGCACGTGTTCGTGGCCAAGCGCTGAGCCCTGCAGGGCGGCGGGCTGTTGCTGTGCGGGCGCGGAGGTGGCCCCGGATCGCAATCGTGGTCCAGGGCCACCCTCGTTGCGACAACCCACGATGTCACCGCGACGAGGGGTGAGCGCGAGGCGGCGACATTCCCGGGAGAACCTGTTCAGTCGATGATTGCGGTGGCTTCGATCTCGACCAGGTGCTCGGGTACGTCCAGCGCCGCAACGCCCAGTAGGGTGGCAGGGGGTGCCGGGGTGACGCCCAGTTTCGTGACCGCCCGGGTGATCCCTTCCATGAGCAGGGGCATCTTGTCAGGTGTCCAGTCCACGACGTAGACGGTCAGTTTCGCCACGTCGTCGAGGGAGGCGCCGACCTCGGCCAGGGCGGTGCCGATGTTGAGGTAGCACTGCTCGACCTGGGCGGCGAGGTCACCTTCGCCGATCGTGACACCGTCGGCATCCCAGGCGACCTGGCCTGCGATGAAGAGCAGCCTCGAGCCGGTCGCGATCGAGACCTGCTGGTAGGCGTCGATCTTTGGCAGTCCGCTGGGGTTCATCAGGGTGATGGGCATGCTGCTGCCTCCTTGTCATGAGGGCGCTTCGCGACGCGCTTGCTCTCTTGTAGATACTTCGAAACCGTAGGAGAGTGGTCGCTGACATGGAAGAACGCACTTTTCAGTGACTGGGGAACCTCATGGTGACCAAACAGCTCAGCGGCTCGCCCGACGAAGCGGACGTGAGGCGCGCCGACTCTCTGGCTCGGGAGGTCTTCTCGGACGTCGCCAACAAGTGGGCCCTCCTGATCATCGAAACGCTGGGGGAGGGCACCCTGCGCTTCGGTGAGCTGCGGGACGAGATCGAGGGCATCAGCCACAAGATGCTCACCCAGAACCTGCGCATGCTGGAGCGCAACGGCCTGGTCGAGCGGACGGTGCACCCGGTCGTGCCGCCGCGGGTCGAGTACACCCTCACCGAGCCGGGCCAGGCCCTGCGAGTGACGATCGGCGGACTGTGCGACTGGACCCACCGGTACCTCGGTCACATCGAGGCGTCCCGTCACCGCTTCGACGACTGACGGGTTGACCACTCGCCGGCCGCGCCGAGCTTCGCGACCGTGCTGGACGACAGCCCTGCCCGGTCGGCGAGGACTGACGTGTGCCTCGCCGACGCATTCCGCGCCGCCGAGATGCGCGCCGGGAGGCGGCTGGTGCCGTGAAGCTCCGCCATCTTGAAGTGGCTGGTCGGGGTGTTGATCTGTCGGCCCGGCCGGAGCGACGCGTCCCGGCACCGGGCCGGCAAGCGTGTCCCGGTTGAACGCGGCTTTGCCCATCTGAAGAACTGGCGGATCCTCACCAAGCCCCGTACTGCCCCCGCTCGCGCCTCGCCGCTACAGGCGCTTGATCTCTACCGCAGGTAGCCCACGATCAGCCCATGCCCCGGAACTACGACACCGGGCCGGGGATCGGCTGGGTGAGGTTCACCGGGTTGCCGTCCGGGTCCTGGATGTGGGCGACACGCTGTCCCCACGGCATGTCGTTGGGGCGGCTACGGACCGAGCCGCCCAGCGCCGTCACCCGGGCGAGCGTCTCGTCGACGTCGTTGACACCGATACTGAGCAGGATCCGCGGTGCCGCCCCGGTCCCCGGGTTCGCCTTGGACACCAGCCCGAGGTCGGTGTCACCGACGCGCAAGCCGAGGTAGAAGGCCGGGCCTTCCGCCGGTACCCGGAAGATCTCCTCAGCGCCGAACAACTTCGTATAGAAGCCGAGCAGAACGTCAAGGTCGGCAGTAATGATCACTGGCTGGATGGTGGACATGGCACTCCTGTGGAGAACGGTCGTGTCGCTGGATGGACCGTTCGAGGACGGTGAACTCATCGGCAAAACCACCACCTCCAGACGATCTACACCCAGACTGCCGCCCACGACGAGCACGAGCACTCCGAAACGATGTCACGCCGCCTTGCTGGCCGGCCACTTCAAGACGGCGGAGGTTCTGTGAGCCTGTCCTGAACCTCGGCTTGTCCGTCACGCTGCTGCCGCCTTGTCGTTGTCGCCGATCACGCTGAAGTCGACGTCCAGGCGGGCGCCGTAGGCGTCGGGGGTGATGTCGAGCTCGCGGGTCGCGTACTCGCCGAACCGCTTGATGTGGTCGGTCAGGTGCGGTCTGGCGCGCGACCGGCACTCCCTGTATCTTGAAACGGTCGTTCCGAGTTGTGGGCTCCTTTCCTGGGACGCGACGGTGCAGGTGTCCGCGCCTTGCCGGAGTGAAGCGGACGACAACGACGGTCGGCACGGCGAGGCGCTGCCGCGATGCCCGACCGGTCGCGACACCCCGTGGCCGGTCGGCCGCTCGACGCAGTGTCGCCGTACCCAGAGTGCACAGGAGGCACCCGGACCATGCAGATCATGCGTACGCCCGATGAACGGTTCAACGACCTGCCCGGCTACCCCTTCGCACCCGCCTACGTGGATGTGGCGGCCGGGGACGGCAGCGGCAGGACGCTGCGTGTGCATTACGTGGACGAAGGTGACGGCAGTTCGGGAGAGACAGTGCTGCTGCTGCACGGTCAGCCGTCCTGGTCGTACCTCTACCGGCACATGATCCCGGCGCTCGGCCAGGCGGGCCATCGGTGCGTCGCTCCCGACCTCATCGGCTTCGGCCGCTCCGACAAGCCGGCTGCCCGCTCCGACTACACCTACCAACGCCACGTGGACTGGATGCGCGAGGCTCTCTTCTACCGCCTCGATCTGCGTGACATCACCCTCGTGTGCCAGGACTGGGGCGGGCTCATCGGCCTCCGCCTGGTGGCGGAGCACCCCGACCGTTTCGCCCGAGTCGTCGTGGCCAACACCTTCCTGCCCGCAGGAGACGGCGAGCCGTCGAAGGCATTCCTCAAATGGCGTGAATTCAGTCAGAACACACCCGATCTCCGTGTGGGGGACATCGTGAACTCCGGCTGCCGCAGCGACCTGTCCCCCGCGGTGACAGCGGCCTACGACGCACCGTTTCCCGACGATTCCTTCAAGGCGGGCGCGCGCCGGTTCCCGATGCTCGTTCCCATCTCGCCCGACGATCCCGCCAGCGGGCCGAACCGTGAGGCCTGGCAGGCCCTGCAGCGCTTCGACAAGCCTTTCCTGTGTGCCTTCAGCGACCAGGACCCGATCACCGGAGGTCTCGACCGGATCTTCCGGGAGCGGGTCCCCGGTGCCCGGGGACAGCAGCACATCACGATCAAGGACGGCGGACACTTCCTGCAGGAGGACCGAGGCTCCGAACTCGCCGAGATCGTGAATCGGTTCATCGCCGCTGAATCCTTCTCATCCTGAGGTTCGAGGCTGATGACGGTGGGCTGGTGGGGGCTGTGACGTGGCAGGGCTCCTGGTCGTTCGCGGCGCCCGCGCGCCGATCTGGTTGCGAATCGGGCCGGATACCGGGGGGATGATCTCGAGGGGGAAGAACGGCGACGCATTCCGGCGGCGGGACTCCGCCTGAAGACCGCCCTCCTGGGACGCTCAAGGCGCGGGCCGACCAGCGAGGTGCACCCGGCCGCTGCCCCGGAGTGCCGCCACCGACGTTCGTCCAGCCCCCGGGCCAGGCCACGGACAGCCCGCAGTTCATCCCGGTGCTCAGGACGATGCGGATCCACGGGCCCGTCGGCCGTCATCGCCCCCGGCTGGACACCGTCGCCGGCGACAACACCTGCTCGCCCCCACGGTGACCATGCCCACCTGCGGAAAGCGCGTCGTCTCACATGTGGTGCCCCTCCCCGACCAGCAGATCCGCCGTTGCTCTGACGCTCCCGTCCGTGCCGTGCGTCGCCCGGCTGCCGGTCACTCCGGCTTGAGGCGCGGCTTGTCCTCCTGGCTGCGGCGGCGGTGGGACTCCGCGTACACCTGGGAACGGAAGTGCAGGACGGGGTCGTTGGACGGTTCTATGCCCGGTGGGACGTTGGTGGGGTCGAAGACGAGCCCCTCGACGTGTTCTTGGTCCTCGTGCAGTCGGTCGACGACGAGGCGGCCCGCTGTCACCGTTTCGCGATCGTCCGGCCACTGGCGGGTCACGTCGTCGGTCGGGTCTCCGGGGGCCGCCATCTGGAAGACCAGCCGCCAGACGGCCGGCGCCCGTTCGACGCGCTGCTTGATTTCGCTGATGAGGTACTGCGGCGGCAGCAGCCGATCGTCCTCGGATCGGATCGTCGCCTCACCGGCTTCCGGGACCCAGCGGTAGCGGAACGCCCGCCGCCGCCCTTCCGCGTCGACGAGGTGGTAGGCGTGGAGCCCGTAGAACGGCGTGGTCGCAAAGCTCTCGGTGGCGGGCAGGCCGGCGATGGCCTTCAGCCCAGGAATGGCGTGTCGGTGACCCGCCACGTACCCCAACAGCCGACCGGGGTTGGGTAGCCCGCGCCTGCCGCGGCGTTGGGCCGTCGTGATGCCGATGAACTCCTCGGCCGTGCCCGCCGGGAACGCGGAGATGTTGGGCGCGCCCCAGGTTGCGTGTGATCCGGACGGCAGCGCAAAGCGGACCGCGAGGCCGAGGACGGCGCCGCGGCTGCCGGCGGCGCGGTCCGGGGCGTACGGGCTGCCCGTCGCGTTCGACAGTCGTACGACCGTGTCGACGGCCCTGCCCTGGAAGTGCTCGGCGATGGTGAGCGCAGCGGCCTCGGGGGTGGCGGTGAACGTGCCGCGGAAACCGATGCCGCGCGGATGCGCCCGACGGTGGCCCGGCACGGTGCCGGTGTGGTCCTCCATGGCGCGCATCGCACGGTCGACCTGGTCAGCGCTGTGGCGGGGCGTGGCCCCGTAGGTGTGGGTCATGAGATCTCCCTGGTGGCGCCGCTTGCGGCACCACGGTGTGGTTGCGGCTCGCGTGTGGTCGTTTCTCGCAGTGGACGGAAACGGGCTCCATGCTCAACGGGGTGAGCGTCATGTCGATGCCGAGAACGGTCTCGACCGGCTCGACGACCGGGATCCGGTGCAGGGGATCGACCTCGGAGTGTCCGGTGAAGGCCGGAGCACCGGTGCCGCGCCACATCTCCTCGGCGCGGACCTCGACCTCGGTGCGGACGAACTCGTCCAGCGCAGCCGGACCGCCCATCAGGCAGGGCATGCGGCGCTGCCCGAGTCATGTCTCGCGCACGCCCTCGACCGGGCCGTCGACGACCTGCGGCTGGAAGACCCCGTACGCCGGCGGCACCGGCCGGGCGCTCCAGCGGGGCCTGGAAGGGTCCGCTCGCGGTCTCCCGTGAGCGGTCGAACTCGATCGCGGCAGGCAACTTAGGGTTGCCGATCAGCTCTCGCCTGCCGACGAGGGCGTTGGCGTTGGTTGCGTGGATGTGCCGGATCCGGTTGACCCGGCGGCCGTCCAGGCTCACGTCGATCTGCTGGGTGGCCTCCCGGTACGGGCCGGCGCTGCTGATACCCGTAGTTGCAGAAGACCAGCGCCGCGCGCGGGTGGTCGTCCGGCTCCAGGTGCTCAGGGAGCACGGCGGCGGCCGTGCGCCTGTCGGTGACGAACCGGAAGGCGAGCATGTCGGTCTGTGTCCATGCGGGTCGGCCGTAGCCGTACGCGGGGCGGTTGAGGGGGAGCGCGGAGCCGAGCGTGTCGGTGCTGACTGGCCTCGGAAGGTCATGGGGAGGGAGACCGTTCTGGCGGATGCGGTGGCGTGGGTGTGAGTGGGGTGTGGCACCGCCGCAGCGGTGGCCCGCGGTCAAGCGGTGGAGTCGGGTCGGATGACGATGCGGATCGGGTTGCCCTCGTGCTGCTCCAGGCGCCGCACGCCCTCCGTGATGTTCTCCAGCGGCAACTGGGCACTGACCGAGCGGCTGATGTCCATGCGGCCCAGGGAGACCAAGTCGACGAGCTGCTCGATGTGCTCTTTGCGGTAGCCGAGGTGACCGATGGCGGTGCGTTTGCCGCGCGCGAAGGGAGTGATCGGGCCCAGTTCGATCCGGTCCTGGGACATGCCGACCATGACGAGGCGGCCGCGGTGGCCGAGCGCACGGCCTGCCTGGGTGATGCTGACCCCCCGGCCGACGGCGTCGATCGCCACGTCGAGACCGCGTCCGCCGGTGAGCCGCGCGATCTGATCCAGGGCGTCGACGGCGGTCGGGTCGACCGCGTGGTCGGCTCCCAGCTCCAGAGCGCGCTGCCGGGCCTCGGGGAGCGGGTCCAGCGCGATCACGGGGGCGGCGCCGACCATCCGGGCGGTCTGCACGGCGTGCGTGCCGATGCCGCCGAGACCCCAGACGCCGACGGTCTCGGCGGGGCGTACGGCCGCGGTGTCGACGACCGCGGCATAGGGGGTGGACACGGCGTCGGCCAGCACCGCCGCCCGCTCCAGCGGGATGGTGTCCGGCACCCGGACCATCGAGGCGACCGGCACCAGCACGTACTCCGCCCAGGCGCCGTCGAAGTCGAACGCCATGATCTCGATGCGTTCGCAGTCGTCGAGCGCCGCTCCGGAGATGCAGGCGGCGCAGGTCCCACAAGCCCGTCCGGCGTGCAGCACGACACGGTCTCCCACCTCCCAGCCCGGAGTGGGGCCGCCCAACCGCACGACGGTGCCCGCACCCTCGTGACCGGGAGTGATCCTGGGCAGCTCGGTACGGAAGACGCCGTTCAGCAGGCTCAGGTCGGAGTGGCAGATGCCGCAGGCGGCCACCTTCACCAGGGCCTGTCCCGGGGCGGGGGAGGGTGTCGGCACGTCCTGGACGGTGAGCCGACGGGTGGCCGGGTCGAAGCGCGCGGCGCGCATGGTGTTCATCGCTGATCTCCTCGGTGCCCCGGGGCATGGGAAGGGCACGTTGTTGAGTAATGCTCAATAACTTTCTACGACCCGTGTTGAGCAACTGTCAACGAGGTCCAGGGTGTGTTGGAACACAGCTGCCCGGGCTGCTGCCGCTGCCCGCGCGGGACGGATGCATGTCCCTGATCGCTCCGGTCGCGCGGCTCGTAGACTGCGGGCATGTCCGGCAAACGCATCACTCGCCTCAGCCCTGAACTGCGTAGACAGCAGCTCGTCGGTATCGGGCTCGAGATGCTCGTGGAACGCTCCCTGGACGAACTGTCCACCGACGAGGTCGCACGTCGGGCCGGCATCTCCCGAGGACTGCTCTTCCACTACTTCGACTCCAAGCGGGACTTCTACCGCGCGGTGGTCCGTACGGAGTGCGAACGGTTCATGACGGCCGTCGAACCGGACGGCATGCTGGAGCCGGAGGCCTGGCGACGAGAATTCATCTCCGGCTTCGTCGCGTATGTGCTTCAGCACCGCCAGGTGTACCTGTCGCTGGTCCGAGGGGCCGCAGGCAGCCATCCCGCGGTCGAGGACATCGTGAATGAGACCCGGGAGGCCGTCGCCCGGCGTGTGATGGACGGAGCGCTCCGCCTCGGGGCGCCCGACACGCCGCGACTGCGCATCGCCACGCGCGCATGGATGGCCTTCGCGGAAGAGGCGACGACGAACTGGCCGGTGGACGAGGCAGGCGCGAGGGACGAACTCCGCGTGTTCCTCGACGCCAGCTTCGTCGGCCTGTTGGGCATCCTGGACGACGGACGGCCGTCTCCCGTGGCAGAGGAGTGACTTTGTCGGGTCGACCGCGGACGGCCGCAGTGACTTCCAGACGTGCTGTGTCCGTTCGGGCACCTGCTGCGCCGGACCATACGCCCGACCTTCCCGGCGTTCACCCCGGACACCGTGCTCGAGCACGGCACCAGCCTGGATGAGCACGGCGCACCGCTGACCGTGCTGCACCCCCTCGGACACACCCGGGGCTCCATCAGATCCCGTGGGCAGTGTGTTCGCCGAGACCGGTTTCGACGGTCGTACCAGCTGCTGCGTGTACGACTCGGCTGGTCACAGGCACCGACCCGGCCGGGCGGAAGATCGGGTTCGAGTTCGACGAGAACGGCCGGCTCGCCGCCAAGACGGCTGGGAAAACGCGCACCACGTTCTCCTACGACGCCGCGTCCCGTCCGACAGCAGCCGAAAGCCGGCAGAAAGGCCTCGGACCGTGGACGGCACCACCCTCCCGTTCGGTTACGCCCCGGCGGGCAGGCGGATCTCGCGTACCACGCCCACCGGCGCGCGGACCGACCTGGACCGGGACGAGGTCGGCAACCGCACCGCCCTCACCGTCGACGGCCGGCACACCCTGGCCTTCGGCCACGACCTCCTCGGCCGCGAGACCGAACGCACCGTGGGCGAGAACCTTCGTTTCACCTCTGACTGGGACGCGACGGGCCGGCTCATGCAGCAGAGCCTGATCGCACGGCCGGGCCGCAGGATCCGCGCTCGCAGGTACACCTACCGGCCCGGCGATCATCTCACCGCCGTCCACGACGCGAGGCCTCGCCGGGCACGTTCTCCCGGGCGCTTCGCCGAGGAGACCGCCTGCACGCCGATGCACTGGGTGATGCGCGCCCGCATCGACCTGGCCCGCGAACTGCTCGAGCGTTCGCAGCGCGGCGTCGAGCAGATCGCCGCCGCCGACGTCGGGCTCGGCACCGGCGCGAATCTGCGCCTGCACTTCCAGCACATCCTCGGCACCACGCCGAGCGAGTACCGGCGCACCTTCACCCGGGGCGCGGGACCCGCCCGTCACCGGATGGCGTGATCCTTGTGAACCATGGCGGTCCCGCCACTGTCAGCGGCGCGAGCCGCGGGTGAGCCTGGTGTGGAAGGGAAGGGACATCACTCATGACTCGCATCGCCATCAACGGATTCGGCCGTATCGGACGCAACGTGCTGCGCGCAGTGCTGGAGCGCGACAGCGCCCTGGAGATCGTCGCCGTCAACGATCTGACGGAGCCCGTCGCTCTTGCCCGGCTGCTCGCCTACGACAGCACGGCCGGCCGACTCGGGCGTCCGGTGAGCGTCGACGGCGACGCCCTTGTCGTCGACGGCCGTCGGATCACGGTGCTGGCCGAGCGTGCACCGGAGCAGTTGCCCTGGCGCGAACTCGGCGTCGACATCGTCCTGGAAGCCACCGGCCGCTTCACCTCGGCCAAGGCCGCCCGTGCCCACCTCGACGCGGGCGCGAGGAAGGTACTCGTCAGCGCCCCGTCGGACGGTGCCGACGTCACGCTCGCGTTCGGGGTCAACACCGACGCCTACGACCCGGCCGTGCACACCATCGTCTCGAACGCCTCCTGCACCACCAACGCGCTCGCGCCGTTGGCCGAGGTCCTCGACGAACTCGCCGGCATCGAGCACGGGTTCATGACGACGGTGCATGCCTACACACAGGAGCAGAACCTGCAGGACGGTCCGCACCGCGATGCCCGGCGTGCCCGGGCCGCCGGCGTCAACATCGTGCCGACCACGACCGGCGCGGCCAAGGCGATCGGCCTGGTACTGCCGAACCTGGACGGCAAGCTGTCGGGTGACTCGATCCGCGTCCCCGTGCCGGTGGGCTCGGTCGTCGAACTCAACACGACCGTCGCCCGCGACGTGACGCGCGACGACGTGCTGGCGGCGTACCGCGCCGCGGCGGAGGGGCCGCTCGCCGGCATCCTGGAGTACTCGGACGATCCGCTCGTGTCGTCCGACATCGTCGGCAATCCCGCCTCGTCGATCTTCGACTCGGCCCTCACCCGCGTCGACGGCCGCCATGTCAAGGTGGTCGCGTGGTACGACAACGAGTGGGGCTTCTCCAACCGCGTGATCGATACGCTCGAGTTCCGCGCCACCGGCTGACCGGACGCCGGAGCGGTGCCCTGCCTCCGCCGACCGTGCCGGCCGGCACTGCCTCTGGGCGCCTTGGTGGACGGGTCGGGCCAACCGGAGCGCTCGGTGCGCGTCACGAAGTCGCGCCAGGCATTGAGGGGGACAGCCACGTGAAGGAGGTATCCATCGGCTGAACATCGGGCCGGGGGACAGGGCCCGTCCCCCCGCTCGTCGTATCCGCGCCCTCTGTGCGACGACGATGCGTCCTGCGCGGACCTCTCCGGGACGTGCCCATACGGATAGGGCACATCGCCGGTGGTCGGCCGGCGGCCTGCTCGATCTCTTCGCACCCCCGGAGTTCATCCAGGAGGGGTGCCTCTGTCGGTGGGCGGCCGCACCAGGGTGTCCAGCAGGTAGTCGACCGACCGGCGAAGGCGGTTGGTGAGGCTGTCGGCCGGGGCCCGGCCCATGCAGACCCGCACGATGTCCATGTACATGGTCGAGTAGATGACGTGGGCCGCCATCCCCAGGTCGCGTCCGGGGCGCATCCCTCGGGTGGCGACGTACCTGCGCAGGATTTCCTCGATCGCGCACTCGATCCTGGCGACATGGGCGGCGGCAGCCTCCCGCTCCGGGCCACTTCCGAACAGCGTCTCCCGTTGGTAGGCGGCCGTGTTCTCGGGGTGGTGGCAGCCCGATTCGACCAGTGGTGCCACCAGCGCGAGGATCGCCTCGGTGGGGGCGGTGCCGTTTCGGCTGAGCGTGATGCCCCGTTCGACGCCGAGCCGCAACTGTTCGTTCATCACCAGCATGAGCAGGCCTGCTTTGGACCCCGCATAGCGGAAGAGGGTGCCGGTACCGATGTCGGCCGCATCGGCGATCTCTTGCGTGGCGACAGCCGAGTAGCCGCGTTCGGCGAACAGTTCGGTGGCCGCGCCGAGGATGCGGCGGATCTTGTCCTGTCTGTTCCGCTCCCGGCGGCTGACAGGCTGCGCGGCGGACGCTGCTACGGGCCGCGACGGGGGAGGGGTCGGCTGCATGGGCTGCCCTTTCCGTGAAGAACGGCCGTCATCGGGGGCCGAAGGGCCCTGATCCGGAGTGCGGCAGGGTCAAAGGTCCCTCATGTGTCCAGGATAGAAGATCGAGAGGAACAACTGAGTACGCTCGAAACGGAGTCCAGTCCGGAATTGAGGTCATGGCGATGAACAACGACAACAAGCACCTGTGGATCGTCGGCGGCGGGATTGCCGGTATGGCGGCGGCAGCCTTCGCCGTCCGCGACGCCGGCATGTCCGGCAGACACATCCACATCCTGGAGGAACTGGACGTCGAAGGTGGTTCCCTCGACGGCGCCAAGTCCCCGGCCCACCGCGACGCGTACGTGACACGCGGCGGACGCATGCTGGAGGAGGAGGCGTATCGGTGCGTGTGGGACCTGTTCAGCACCATCCCCTCACTGGAGGATCCGGACGTCAGCGTCACGGACGAGACGCGCGCGTTCAACAACCGGATCAGGACCCATGCCCGGGCCCGCCTCATCGACGGCCGCCACCGCATCCTGGACGCCTCCGATTTCGGCTTCTCCGTCCGCGACCGGAGTGAACTCTCCCGCCTCATAGCCACACCGGAACTCCTGCTCGGCAGCAAACGGATCGACGAGATGTTCGACCCGCACTTCTTCACGACCAACTTCTGGCAGATGTGGCGCACCACCTTCGCCTTCCAGCGCTGGCACTCGGCAGCGGAACTGCGCCGCTACCTCCTGCGGTTCGCCCAGGAGTTCCCCCGCATCCACACCCTGTCCGGCGTGCGCAGGACCGTCTACAACCAGTACGACTCGATGGTCGTGCCGCTCCGGCGCTGGCTGGTGGCCCAGGGCGTCGACGTACGCCTCGGCACCCGGGTCCTGGACGTCGACTTCAGCGGCACCCCGGAGACCGGCCGCCGCGCCACCTGCCTGCACATCCAGGACGCCGACGGCAGCCGGCGTCTCGAACTCGGGCCGGACGACTACACCCTGATCACCCTGGGGTCGATCACCGCCGACTCCACCTACGGCGGGAACGACACGGTGCCGGAACTCATCCGGGACCGTCGTGACCAGGGCTGGTCGCTGTGGGAGGAAATCGCCCGCAAGGCCGACGACTTCGGGCGTCCCCTGTCCTTCTACGGCAACGTGGACGAGCACAAGTGGGAGTCGTTCACCCTCACCATGCACGACGAGGCGCTCCTCGAGCGCATCACCGCCTACACCGGAAACGAACCGGGCACGGGCGCGCTGATGACCTGGATCGAGTCGGGCTGGCACCTGTCCATCGTGGTCCCCTACCAGCCGCACTTTCCGGACATGCCCGAGGAAACCTACACCCTGTGGGGGTACGGCTTCGAGATCGACCGCGAAGGCGACTACGTGCGCAAGCCCATGGCGCAGTCGACCGGCAGGGAGATCCTGACGGAGCTCGTCCGCCAACTCGGCTTCGACGATCTCCTCGACCACGTGCTGGAGACGACCGACATCACCACGGCCATGATGCCCTACGCCTCCGCCCTCTTCGCCTGCCGGGCTCCGGGGGACCGGCCCGAGGCCGTGCCGGACGGCGCCCGCAACTTCGCATTCGCCGGCCAGTTCGTCGAGATGCCCGACGACGTCGTCTTCACCGTGGAGTACTCGGTGCACGCCGCGATGCTGGCGATGTACACCCTGCTCGGTGTGGACCGCCCGATCCCACCCGTCTACCAGGGGATGCGTGATCCGCAGGTCGCCGCCCGCGCAGCCCGCACGCTCCTGCACGCCGCCGGAGACGACTGAACCCGCCCGTCCGGTCCGTCTGCACCGCGTGACGGCGGCCGAAGACGGCAGGTCCTCCGCGACGGCCTCGCTCCAGCGCGCGCTGGGCACGAGCACGGACACCTGTGGTGCCGCTCTGAGGCGTCCCGGGTGCTGAACACGTGCCCATCGTGAACAGCGCCAGGTGTGGCGAAGAATTGGCGGTCTGCTGGGCTGCCTCTCTCCGTTTGCTGGGCTGTCTCTCAACAACGGGTTCCTAGGGTCGTTGTCATCCCCCGAAGGCCGGTTCCACCGCCTTCGAACCCGCAAGATTCCCCAGTGTCCGGAGGCCCCCCGATGCGTGCTCTGCCCCGCCGTGCCGTGCTTGCCGCTCCCGCTGCTGTGTTGATGTTCGCGCTGGTCGCCTGCGGCGGCTCCGACTCGAAGGCGGCGGACACCCCGGACACCCAGCGGCAGGCCCAGAGCACGGGCGGCGCCGAGGCGACCGGCGGTGACACCGACGACAAGACGGAGCCACCGCTGACCGGTGACATCAAGCAGAAGGCCGAGGCCGCCGCGCTCGCCGCGTACCCGGGCACGGTGGTCAAGTCCGAGGAGGACGCGGAGAAGCCCGGCATGTACGCGGTGGAGGTGAAGCAGTCGGACGGCACGACGATCGAGGTGTACATCGACAAGTCCTTCAAGGTCACCGACACCAAGAAGGAGGGTACCGAGGAGGCCGACGACGCCGGCTGACGGCCACGGCCTGAGCCGCTGGAAGGGAGAATCCGAGGCCATCCGAACCCCGGCGCGTCCGACTCGCCCGCAGACACGGCACAGACAGCGATCGTCGACACGGCGCCGAGTGCGACGGCGCCGGACGCCACGGCCAGCCCCACGTCGCCCAGTGGCAGCGCAGGTGCCGCCACTGCGCCCACGCAGACGAGCTCGCCGTCGGCTACCGGCTTGAGCAGGGCCCCGGCGAGGAACACGGGGGCAGGAGCAAGGACGCGAGGACGGCGACGACGCCGAGGACCGACTCCCCTGATCGGCGCCACCGCCGTCCCGCCGCCGTCCGGCCGACGCCGTCCTCCCGGTCACGTCGGCCGGGCAGCACATCCTGTCCTGCATCGTCCCGTTCGTCTTCTCCGGTCCCTGGTGGCTTCCCGTGAACCCCCCAACTCCCCTGGCACAGCTGTGCGAACCTGGCGCCATGCGGCTGCTGCTCATCGAAGACGACGACCGAATCGCCGGCCCCCTCACCGAGGGCCTGGGACGCTACGGGTTCACCGTGGACCACGTCCGCACCGGCACTGCCGGCCTCGCCGACACCACAACCGCGCCGGACCTGGTCCTGCTGGATCTCGGTCTACCCGACATGGACGGCCTGGACGTCTGCCGCAGCCTCAGGGCCCGCTCTGCCGTCCCCATCATCATGATCACCGCGCGGGGAGAGGAAGCCGACCGTATCGTCGGCCTGGAGCTCGGCGCCGACGACTACCTCGCCAAGCCCTTCGGTGTACGGGAACTGATCGCCCGTATCCGCGCAGTCGCCCGCCGCGCAGGAGCCCCCGCCTTCACGCCGACCGGGCCCGCGGAATCACCCGAACCACACCAGCCGGCCTCCGGAGCACAGGTGTTGGGGCCGCTGGCCCTCAACCGCCGCACCCGCGAGGTCCATCTGAACGGCCGGCACATCGCTCTGACCCCCAGGGAGTTCGACCTGCTCGCCTTCCTCGCGGACGATCCTGGGACAGTGCACTCCCGGCAGCAGATCATGGACACGGTCTGGGACCCGCACTTCTTCGGCCCCACCAAGACCCTCGACGCTCACGTGGCCGCCCTGCGCCGCAAGCTGGGCGACCCGGGATGGATCACCACTGCCCGCGGCGTCGGCTTCCGCCTCACCGTCCCCGGCGAACCCCCCGTCTCCGAGGCGGCCGGATGACCCGCCGTCTCCTCCTCAGCTACCTCGCCCTGGCCGTTCTCGTGCTGGCCGGACTGGAGATCCCGCTCGGCTACATCTACGCACGCGGCGAGACTTCCCGCGCCGCCCAGAGCGTGGAACGCGACGCCTCCATGCTCGCCGAGGTCACCGAGGAGAACATCGAAAAGGGCCGGCTCGATGCGCTGCCGGACGTGGTCGGTGACTACGCCACCCGCACCGGCGGCCACGTCGTCGTCACCGACAAACAGGGCATCGTCCTGGCCGACTCCGGTCCCGACGGCCGCACCGGTATCAGCCTCGCCGCCCAGCCGGACATCGCCCGCGCCCTGAACAACCAGCCCACCGTCACCACCACGGCCGACGGCGACGGCCGTGACGTGCTGTCCGCGACCATGCCCGGCTCCTCGGGCACCACGATCCGCGGCGCCCTGCGCCTGACCTATCCCCTGGACCAGGTCAGTACCCGGGTGCACCGCATCTGGGGCGCCCTGGCCCTGGCCGGAGCCTGCATCCTCACCGCGGTCGCGCTGGTCGCCTTCAGTCTGGCCCGCTGGATCACCCGCCCTCTGCGCACCCTGGAGGCCGCGACCACCCAGCTCGCCGACGGGCACCTGCCTCATCCACCCGACGCCACCACCGGACCGCCCGAACTGCGGAGTCTGGCCACGTCGTTCACTCACACCGCGACCCGGCTGCAGCATCTGCTCAAGGCCCAGCAGGCGTTCGCCTCCGAGGCCTCCCACCAGCTGAAAACCCCACTGACCGCACTACGGCTGCGGCTGGAGAACTTCGAGCCCTACCTCGACCCGCGTGCCCACGGCAGCCTGGAGGAAGCCGTCCACGAGGTCGAACGCCTCGGCCGCATGGTGCAAGGCCTGCTCGCCCTGGCCCGCCTGGAAAACAGCGCGACCACCCCCGAACCCGTCGATCTGGACGCTGTCCTTGCCGACCGGGTGGCGATGTGGGAGCCGCTGGCCGCCGAGCAGTACGTCGCCCTCGGCACCAGTGGCCCACCTGCCGGCCACGTGTGGGCGATCCCCGGCGCCCTCGAGCAGATCATCGACAACCTCCTCGCCAACGCCCTGCGCGTCTGCCCACCCAGCACCACCATCACCCTCCACCGCGCTCCCGGTACCGAACTCCACGTCGTTGACCAGGGCCCGGGCATGAGCGACGCCGACCGTGGGCGCGCCTTCGACCGGTTCTGGCGCTCCTCGGACTCCCACCACGACGGCACCGGCCTCGGTCTGCCCATCGTCCGTCACCTCGTCGACGCCTCCGGCGGCGCCATCACCCTCCACCCCGCCCCCGGCACCGGCCTCGACGCACGCATCTGGCTGCGCCCCGCCCCTGCGCGCCGGAGCGAAGTACCGGCGCGGGGCGAGGATTTCGGCTCGTGCCACACGCGCAGCCGCCGAACGCAGGCAGCCGGTCGCGGATGAGATTCGCGCTAGGACGCGGTCACGTCCCGAAGGGCGGAACCTCCTGCACGGTGAGGTCGTCGCGCAGCCGCAGGAAGCGCACAGGGCTCGCGGAGTTCTATGCCGAGAGCGACCAGGTGACTGCCGGTGGCTTCAGAGCGCGCGCCTCCGTCCCGGCCGGTTGCCGGCGGACCTATCGTGTGGAACGTGAGACGCAACGGCACTGCAGAACAGCCCGTGCCGCAATGGCTGCTGCCCGGCGCGTTCCTGGCCGGCGAAGACCAGGGCCAGGTCCGCAGGACCACGCGGGACTGGATGGTCGACGCGCTTACGTTCGGCGGCGCTACCCTGCTGGGCTTGGCGGTCTGCGGCTTCGTCCAGAAGTACGATCACCCCTCGGACTGGCTCCTGGCGGCGGACCTGCTGCTGGGGATGCTGGCTTGCCTGTCGCTGTGGTGGCGCCGGAGCCATCCGCTGACTGTGGCACTACTGGCCTTGCCGGCGGTGGCCGTATCCAGCAGTTTCTTCGGCGCGGGCATCGTGATCACCGTGAACCTTGCGCTGAGGCTGCCGTGGCGGCGCTCGCTGGCGGTGCTCGGTCTGTATCTGGTGGCGAGTGCGCTCGGCGGACTGCTCCTTGCAGGTTGGGAGACGGACGGGCTGGCCGGGGTGGCCTTCGCACTCGGGTACTACCTGGGTTCCTTCGCGTGGGGCAGTACCCTGCGGGCTCGACGGCTGTGGACACTGGCGGTACGGCGCGAAGCCGATCTGGAGCGCAAGGAGCATGTCCAGCGGCTGGCCGACATCCGCCGCGACGAACGTGAGGCCATCGCCCGCGAGATGCACGATGTCCTGGCCCACCGCATCTCGCTGCTGTCGGTCCATGCCGGCGCCCTGGCCTATCGGGCCGAGCAGTCCGCCGCCGGAACCGGACGGCACATGAGCGACACCGAGATCCTGCAGAGCTCACAGATCATCCGCGACAACGCACACCAGGCCGTGGACGAGTTGCAGGACGTACTGCTGGTGCTGCGCACCGAGGTCGGCGTCGGCGAACCGATGGCCCCGCAACCCTCCCTGGCCGACGTGCCGAAGCTGGTCGATGAGGCCCGAGCGGCAGGGCAGAAGGTGGACTTCCACAACGAGCTCGCCGGTCATGAAGCCAACCCGCCCCGCCCGCAGTCCGAGCGCACGGTGTACCGGGTGGTCCAGGAGGGCCTGACCAACGCGCGCAAGCATGCCCCGAGGGCCAAGGTGAGCGTACGGCTGAGCGGTGAACCGGGCTCGGGCCTGGTTGTGGAGATCAGCAACCGGATGCCCGCGACGTGGCCCAGACGTGAGATCCCGGGCACCGGAACCGGTCTGGCCGGACTGGCCGAGCGGGTGCGACTGGACGGCGGCCTGCTCGAATACGGCAGTGACGGCCAAGCCTTCACTCTGCAGGCCCAGCTACTCTGGCCCGTGAGATGACGAAGACGATCCGTGTCCTGCTGGTCGACGACGACCCGCTGGTGAGGGCCGGGCTGGCCCTGATGCTGAGCGGCACACCCGACATAGAGGTCGTCGGCGAGGTCGAAGATGGCGCAGACGTGGTCCAGGCCGTGCGGCGGCATGCGCCCGACGTCGTCCTCATGGACATCCGAATGCCGGGCATGGACGGGATCGCCGCGACCCGCACCGTGACCCACCGAGGCCGCGCTCCTCAGGTGATCATGCTGACCACCTTCGACGCCGACGGCCTCATCCTGGAAGCCATACGCGCCGGAGCCGCGGGCTACCTGCTCAAGCACACCCGGCCCGAGGAAATCGTCGAGGCGGTGCGCCGGGCCTCCTCGGTGAGCCGGCGCTCTCCCCAGCGGCGGCACGAGCGCTCATCGAACACGCAGCGGCGGGGGCCAACATCCGCACCGAACAGGCGCGGCACCGGCTCGCTGTGCTCTCCGGGCGGGAACGTCAGATCGCCGACGCGGTGGCCGAGGGGCTGTCCAATGCCGAGATCGGCCAGCGGCTTCACCTGTCCACCGGCACGGTCAAGGCCCACCTGTCCAGCGCCCTGACCAAACTCGACCTGGACAGCCGCCTTCAGCTGGCCCTGCTCGCCCACGACGCGCAAACCGAATAGCCGACACTCTGGCCAGGTGGCCCAACGCCTCTGGCCGGACGGCAGAAGCGACGGCCGAGGATCTGGACCTAGCGTCGAATGCATGAACGAAGTGCGCAAAACCCCGCACCGATGGCGCTCGGCCCTCACCCTGATCATGCTGGCCCCGCTGATCGGCGAGTTCCTCCTGGGCAACACGCCGATCAGCGACCTGGAAGCACTCTTCGTGTTCATTCCGCTGTACGGGTGCGGAGCCCTGCTCATCCGAGAGACCGCACGGCGCACCGGACGCGGCTGGCCGACGATGCTGCTGCTCGGCGCTGCCTACGCTGTTCGAGGAGGGGCCGGTCGACCAGATGCTCTGGAACCCCCGCTACGGCGGCCTCGACTTCGGCCTCGTCTACGCGGGCGCCCACCTGCCGCTGCTCGGCACCAGCGTGGCCCTCCTCCAGGACGTGATCTCGATGCACATGATCTGGAGCATCTGTGTGCCGATCGCGCTCGTCGAGGCTTTCAGCCGAGACACGCGGCGGCCATGGCTGGGACGGCTCGCTCTGAGCACGACCACACTGGTGTTCGTGGTGGGCTCGCTGGCCCTGGCCGCCCTGCAGTATGCCTACAACGACAGGTTCATGGCCTCGACGGGGCAGTGGACCACCGGTACGGTCCTGATCGTCGTCCTTGTGGTGGCGGCCTGCCTCGCCGGCCACACCCCACGGCCCCAGGCCCAGGCCGCCGTTCCCGGCCTGTGGTGGGCGGGATGTGTGGCTTTCGTCCTCACCAGCGCCTATTGGGTCAGCCAGGCGCTGCTGCGGGACCGCGTGCCGGACTGGATCTCGGCCCTCATCTGGCTGCTGCTGGCCGCCACGGCTCTGGTCCTGGCCATCCGCTCGTCGCGCAACCGCGGCTGGGGAGCGGGGCACAACACCGCGGTGGCCATCGGTGCACTGCTGACCTACGTCTGGGTGGGCTTCACCCACGCGGCAGACATGGGCGTCCCGGTCACTGTCGGCCTGGTCGGCAACGTGGTGTTCGGAGCAGGAGTGCTCGTTCTGGCCGTATCCGCCGTCCGCTCGGTCCGCCGGCATCGGGTCGCGGAGCTCCCGGCGGCGCGGGAGTCCGACGGCGCAGCACTGGCACCGAACGATGTTCCGAGCTGACAGGCGGCTCTCTGCGGACACTCGCACCTTGCGAAGAGTGAACCCGGTAGAGCTTCCCAGGACGCAACCCCACGTCGAACACCCCTGTGCCCAACGTGGCTACGCGTTGGGCACAGGGCGTTTGCTCGAACTCGTCCGTAGCACCCTCGCTCCCGACGAGTGCGAACGGCACGCGGACTCGATCGGTCAGGACCCGACCACCTTGGCGAGGTTGTCCATCTCGTTCGCCCGACCGGCGGCCAGCCGCCCGGTCCATTCCTCGTCGTGCATGGTGTCGGCCGTCATGGTCACATGCGTTCCACCGTCGGCGGTCGGACGCAGCTCGACTTCGGTGAGGAACTCGTACGGCTCGACGCCGGGGATGAAGTCGGCGAGCGTGGTGTAGGCCAGACGCCGGGTGGGCTCGATTTCGGTGAAGGTCTTGTGAGAAGTCGAGCTCAGCGGCAGGCCCGCGCTCTCCATGAACGCGACCTGCTCGCGGCCGGTCGCGGTCATCGCGTAGGTCAAGGTGCCGCCGACGCGCAGGTCCAGGGCGTCGACGTGCACGGTGAACCCCTCCGGCGCCCACCAGGCCTCGATACCGGCCTCGGTGGTCCACAGCTCCCAGATCTTCTCTGGTGAGGCGGCGTAGGTACGCTCGACCTGGAACTTCTGCGTGGTCATGATCTCTCCTGTTTTCCCGAATCGGTGACGACTTCGAAGAGTTGGACGTCGGCCGGAGGGGTCTGTCATCGGTGCCCGTCGGCGGCGTGTTCGACCGGCAGCCTGAGCGGTAGACCGAGCGCGGCGACCAGGTGGGCCTCGAACGTGGTGATCTCCACGATGCGTCCGGCCTCGATGCGCAGCACGTCGACCATCTGCGCCCGGTACACCGAGGTCCCCGGCCGTTGCACGTAGCCGGCGACGGCCGGCTGCCGGTTCGCACAGACCGGCAGGTGCCGCCAGCGACCGTAGTACCCCGGCGAGGTTGGGTCGAACACCCGTCCGAGATGCCGGAGCAGTGCGTCCCGGCCGGCGAACCACACCGGATTGGGTGGCATGGTCACCACCACGTCGGCGCTGAGCAGGTCGGCCATCATCGACACGTCCGCGCGTTCGGCCGCGACCATGTAGCGGCGCACGATGTCGTGCTCCTGTTGACCGCGTTTCCCGACTGCCCAGTCCATCCGCCGTCGAGGCAGCCGCTCACGCAGCGTCTGCCGGGCCCGCTGCAAGGCGCTGTTGGATGCGGCGACACTCATGTCCATCAGCGTCGCCACCTCCTCCGCGGAGCGGCCCAGCACGTCACGGAAGATCAACACCGCGCGCTGCCGGGGCGGGAGGTGCTGGAGCGCGGCGAGGAAGACCAGTTCCACGGTCTCCCGCGACTCGGTGGCGGTCTCCGGCTGCGCACCGTCGGCCGACAACTCGTCGAGCAGCCGGTCCGGATAGGGCTGCAACCAGGGAAGGCGGTCCGGCGGCTCGCCGATGCCGGACTCGATGCCGGGCACCGGCTCGTACCGCCGGGGACGGCGGCCGGTGCGGCGCAGGTGGTCGATGCAGGCGTTGGTGGCGATCCGGTACAACCAGGTCCGGGGCGTTGCTCGGCCCTCGAAACCGGATCGGTCGCGCCAGGCTTGAGCAGGGTCTCCTGCACCAGGTCCTCGGCGTCGTCGTAGGAGCCCACCATGCGGTAGCAGTGCAGGTGCAACCATGTGCGGTGGGGTTCGACGAGTGTGGCGAAGTCGACCTCGTCGTCGGAGTCCGGCGGCCGTTCCGCAGTATTCGTCACGGCGACCTGCGTGACGTTGTGGGCCAGCCGCCGCAGCTTGCGTACCGCCGCGGCCAGGGCCTCGGCGTCCGAGCGGAAAGCATGCGGAGGCTGCAGAGCCAGGGTCTTCACACGCTGCTCGATGTCCGCGAGGAGGTCGGCCGCCGGCTGGTCGATTGCGGTGCGTCGGTGGCGGTAGGCGCGTTGGCGGCAGGCCGCGGAGCAGTAGACGGGAGTCCGGCCACGGCCGCGATCCGGCAGCGGGGCGGCGCAGACCTGACGCTTCCGTCCCCTCATGGGCGGCTCCAGTCATTCGTCACGGAGGCGAGGCGTTACGAAAGAGCTTAGGGCGTCACAACCCGTTTCCCATTCGATCGACGTCGAGAACGATCGAGCACATCAGACCCGAGGTTCCCAGGGATTGTCGGCAGCCGCGTACGGCGACGCTGCGGACCTGTCGTCCCGTGATCGCCGGTGGTGGATCACGGTCGGGTGACACGTTCCCCACGATCTGTCCCATGCGGAGTGGGAGTTCGTCCGGCCGCCGCTGCCCGAGCCGTTGCGGGTGTGTAAGAGCTTGGACCACCGGAACGTCCTCAACGGGATCGAGCGGAAGGTCCGTACCCGGGCGACCTGGGCGGGATGTGCACCCGAGCGGTACGGACCGTGGGCCATGCTCCATACCCCCCGTTTCGCCGGTGGGCCGAGAACGGCATGTTCAAGCGGATGCCCCAGACGGCGCAGACCCAGGCGGACGCGGCGGGAGACATCCACTGGCTGGAGTCGGTCGACTCCACGATCGTGCGGGCCCACCATCCACCAAGTCACCGGAGCCCGAAAGGTGGCATCGCACAGTCGGCTGCCCCCTCACACCCGTGGTCACCGGCAGTGACACCGACGACTGCACTCAGTTCCCCTCACAGTGAGCGGGGCGATCCCGGTGCCCCGCATCGGCCCCGGCCGGCCGCCGGGCACGTCTACGTCATCGGTGACGAGGGCGACAGCTCGAAGGCGAGTCGCACCTGGCTCCGCCTACGGGGCATCCCGCACACGATCCCCGAGCTGGCCGCCCCGATCCGCAACCGCCTCCGGAGCGGCAGCCGGGGCCCCGGCCTTCGACTAGCAGCGAGACAAGGGCGCAGGGCAGTTGCACGCTCGTCGCGGTGGCCGGGACCAGTGTCCAGGTGCCGGCCGGGACATCGGGGGAGAACAGGGTGCTGGTGCATCGGTGACGGCGCCGCGTCTGGGTGATGCGCTGGATCTCGTCCACCGGGCGGGGCGGCGAGGCAGCGCACGGACAGATGCTGCACGACGGGCGGGCCGGGCGGCAGGCCGCCGAGCCCCCTTGCGAGGGTCTGGTGGCGTCGGATGGCGCGGTCGGAGCGGAACTGGAAATGACCACCTGCGGGAGCGCGGAGTGTCCTCAGCGGGCCAGGCGGTGACGGTCGGCCGGATGCAGACGGGGCAGATTCGCCGGTTGGGAGATGGGGGATGGTCGGCGCAGATGGCGCGGGGCTGTGCGTTCGATGACCAGGAAGGCGGCGTCGTCGCTGAGTTGCTCGCTGGTGTGCTCGAGCAGGTCGCGGTGAATGTGGTGCAGCAGGGCGTCAGGGCTCGAGGCGGGAAAGGCGGCGAGGCGCTCGACGAGCGGGTAGAAGGCCCCCGTCGGTGAGCGGGCTTCGATCACGCCGTCGGTGTAGAGCAGTAGCATGTCGCCCGCTTCCAGGGTGAAGTGGTCGGAGCGGTCGTTCCGCACCCAGAGGCCACACAGACCCAGCGGGGGTGCGGGACGCAGGGAGTTCAGGACGGTCACCTGGCCGCCACGGATCAACAGGGGCGGCGGATGGCCGCAGTTGAGCATCTCGGCCTGCAGGCCCTGGTCGTGAATGTCGAGCATGACGGCGGTGATGAAATGCTCGCCGGCGTCGTGCGCGGTATCGGCGCCATCCTCCAGGTTCCGGCAGACGCTCTCTTCGACGGCGGTGACGAGTTCGGGCAAGGAGTCGTACCGTGGTGCGCCCTCACGGAACGCGCCCATCACCACCGATGCCTCGCCGATGGAGGCCAGCCCGTGGCCTCGGACGTCTCCGATGAGTACCCGGGTGCAGGCGTGATCGGTGCGGGCGACCGCCAACAGGTCACCCCCGATCTGGGCCTCGTCCTCGGCGGCCAGATACAGCCAAGCCACCCGCAGGGGTCCGACCCTGCGGGGTGGAGGCCGCAGCAGGGTCCGCTGTGCCGTCTCGGCCACCGACCGTACCCGGTTCAGCTGCGAGGCATGCCGCTCCCGCACGTAGCAGATGAAGACCACCAGAGCCGACAGCACGGCCAAGGCGATGAGCTGCGCCACGTGATTGGTCGTGGTGAGTCCACCGTGAAATATGGAGATGAACAGCAGGGCAGCCTGCGCCAGAGCCCCGACCAGCGCGGTCAGTCTCGGTCCGGCGAAGGAGGCGGTCAACGCCGGCGCGATGACCAGCAACGGCCCCAGATGAACACTGGTTCCGATACCGATGTCCGCCACAGTGATGACCACGATCAGTGCGAGCGCGATCACGAGCAGCCCACGCCCCGTGCGCTGCTCCGACAGACGGCCTTTCGACACACCTCGTGCACCCATATGCCCTTTCTACGCCCTCTCCGGTCGCGCATCCTCCCCGCGTCATTTCCTGTCGAGTCGGCACGGTTCGTGGCGCTGGATGAGAGCGCGGACGGTGAGTACTCGCCCGTGTGCCGCTGGGCACTGTCCCAGGTCAGTGACGGGCCATGCTCGAGGCGGTGCTTCGAAGAGGCTGATCCACCGGGCTGAAGATCGGCGGGTGGCCATTGGCGTCCGACCTGAAGGTATATGTAGTCGACTGCAACACCATTCCCCTCACCCCTACTCACCGGGCGTACGTCGAAACCGGCCAACAGATCAACATCCACGAGGACCGGACCGTGGCCGGCACCGCAATCGTGCTGGGAGGTGCGCTTCCCCACCCCCGCCTTGCCCACGAGGCAGAGGGACCGACTGTCCCGACCTCGCGCTGGTGCAGATCTCTCCGTACTTGCTTGAGCACTCACAGGAATGCGTCGACGCATGGGCACGGGCGTCTGCGGGTGGTGCTCACCACGCTGGCCGGCGACCTGGACCTGGCCATCCCCAAGGTCCGCACCGGCAACTGCTTCCCCTCGCTGCTGGAACGCCGACGCCGTCTCGACCAATACCTCTACGCCGTCATCATGGAGGCATACGTGCACGGTGTCTCCACCCGCAGCGTGGACGACCTGGTCGAAGCCCTCGGCGGGGACAGCGGGACCTCCAGGTCGGAGGTCTCACAGATGTGCGCGGCTTTGGACGAGCCGTTGGCCGCGTTCCGCACCCGCCCGCTGGACCACCTCCGCGTCCCCTACGTCTATCTGGACGCGACCTACTGCACGGGGAGGGTGAGCCACCAGATCGTCTCGCGGGCCGTCGTGGTCGCCACCGGCATCACCGAGGACGGCAACTGCGAGGTCCTGGGCCTGATGGTCGGCGACAGCGAGAGCGAGACGTTCTGGAAGGAGTTCCTGCGCTCCCTGCGTGAACGCGGCCTGTCCGGGGTCCGCCTGGTCGTCACCGACCAGCACTCGGGCCTGGTCGCTGCGGTCCGCAAGGTCATGCTCGGCGCCGTCTGGCGGCGTTGTCGTCCATTTTCTGCGCAACGTCTTCAGCGTGATCGACCGGGACTCCGGCGAGATGGTCTCCGCGACGATCCGCACGGTCTTCACCCAGCCCACCGTCGGCCTCGCGCGCACCCAGCTGGACACCGTCGCCGACATGCTCGGCCACCCAGTTCCCCAAGGTCAAGACAATGCTGCTGGAGGCGAAGGAGGACCTGACCGCGTGCGCGGACTTCCCGCCCCGGCACTGGAAGAAGTTCCAGTCCACGAACCGGCTGGAGCGGATCAACCGGGAGATCAAACGCAGGACCGGCGTCGTCCAGGTCTTCCCCAACGACGACGCCCCGCTGCGGCTGGTCACCGCCGTGCTCGTCGAGATGCTTCCCGATCTGGAAGTCAAGCGGTGTAGGTCACTGGTGGCGTGACGGTGTAGCACCGTCGGTCACGGATCAGGCCCACAGGACGTTGACACGGCGACGGGCCAGCGCGAGGACAGCCTGGATGTGGCGCTTGCCCTCGGCTCTCTTCCTGTCGTAGAAGCGACGCGAGTTGGGGTCGCAGCGGATGCTGACCAGCGCGGATTGGTAGAAAGCGCGTTGCATGCGTCGGTGGTATCGCTTGGGGCGGTGGAGGTTACCGTTGACCTGCCCGGAGTCTCGTGGCGCGGGCGCCACTCCGGCGAAGGCGGCGAGCCGGTCCGGGGTGGGGAACGCATCCATGCTGCCGCCGGTGGCGGCGAGGAGTTCGGCGCCCAGGATGGCGCCGATGCCGGGCATGGAGGTGATCACCTCGGCGAGCTCGTGCTCGCGAAACCGGGCCTCGATGAGCTTGTCGACCTCGGTGATCTTCTCGTTGAGGGTCAGCACATCCTGCGCCAGCGTGTGCACCATCTCGGAGATCGCCTTCTCACCGGCAACGGCTGTGTGCTGGCGCTCTGCGGCCTCGACGGCCTTGGTCGCAAGGACGTCCGGGCGGTAGACCTTGCGGTTGCGCAGCCAGGTCGTCAGGCGCCGTTGGCCCGTGCGGCGAATCCCTGCCGGGCTCTGATGTTCCGTCAGTAGGACCAAGGAGCCGACTCTGCCCAAGTCCAGGGCTCGTTCCAGAGCCGGGAACATGCTGTTCAACAGCGACTTGAGTCGGTTGAGCGCGCGAGTTCGGTCTTCGACCAGGTCGGAACGGCGCTCGGTCAGCAACCGCAGTTCGATGGCTGCCTCGTCACCGGGGCGAATCGGTTGCAGGTCCCGGCGCATCCGGGCTTGGTCGGCGATGACCTTCGCATCCCGGGCGTCGGTCTTGCCCTCGCCGCGGTAGCTGTCGGTGGCGCGGTTCACTGCGATGCCGGGGATGTAGACGAGTTCCTGACCGTGGGCGATCAATAGCTCGATGAAGAGGGCGGGTTCGCCTCCCGTCATGTCCATCCCCGAAGGCAGCATGGACGAGCTCTACGCCGAGCCCCCCCCCGAAAGCGCCCCCGCACTACCCAGTACCCCGAACAACTGGAGATTTCGCTTCGGGGTGACGTCGTGGCAGCGTCCAGGTGAGGCCGGTCTCGGCGATGAAGCCGTCGAAGAGGCCGGGCCGGTACTGCATCTTCTTCAGCCGGGTGCGGGTGAAGGCCGCCAGGGCGTCGACGGTGCGGGCCGCAAGGCTGCCCAGGTCGTTCTTCAAGTTCGCCCACACACCTTCGGCCAGGTTCAGGTCCGGCGCGTAGGCCGGCAGGCGGAAGACGGTCAGTCACTGCTCCCGGGCGGCCCCGGGCCCGCTCCACCGCGGTCGGGCCACCCCATCGGTACAGCTCATGCCACCGGAATACGCTCGTCCGCTGAAGCCACGTCACCCCGAAACGCAAACCTCAGAAGCGCGCCAGTTGATTGCTTACACCACGACGAGGGACACGACCCTGTAATGGGGTGTGCACCCCGTCAATGGCGCCTCAGAACATATTCCTTTCCCCCTGTCCACTGGAATTGGCCCACCGGAGTGAATGTAGTGCGCGGTCAGTAATTCAGCCGAAGTGACGGGTACGCTGTTTCGTGAAATCACCCTGCGGGGTGTGTCGTCCAGGGAGGAAAGGTGATGGCAATGGTGTCGACCATCCTCGGCCAGATCCCGGAAATCGTGACCGCCATCGTCAACGGCATTATCGGGTTGCTCTGAACCCGGTAATGCCGCACGGCCGTTGCAGTGGGGGCGCCATTCCGGCGCCCCCACTGCGGTTCCCTCAGGTCCGGGGGCTGCGTCCAGGGAAGTGGTGTAATGGTTCGACCTGATCCGGGGGTCTGCTCGGGCATCGGGATGGTGCCCGCATAGACGAACGGCCACCGGCTGATCTTCGAAGTGTCGAAGTCTCGTAAGGAGATCAGCACGACGACCGCACCCGACTGTCTGCCCCTGCACACCCTCGCCGAGGAGAACCTCGCGTCCGAGCCATCCGAGGCGAACTCGACCGGACCGCACTGCCAGGCCTTGGCCTCCTTCTCCCGCCACACGCACACCGTCGCATCGAAGAGCCCGTCGAACTGGAACTCCGGCGCCGTCGGGAAATACGCGAGCGACGCGGGTAGACCGTCGAGAAGGCTGGACTGCGCTTCGCCGGGCCATAGGACGGTGAGAAGGGTCGACAGGAGGGCAACGACCGTCCCTACGGCGACGCCGACCAGCACTCGGCGCCGTGTGCTACTGGGTGCCCCGGCACCGGGCGGCGTTGGTCGCATGGGCGGCATGGGCGGAGGCGTGGGTGGCGCAGGGGATACGGGCGAAACCGTCGGCGGTCTGCCTCCGACACCCCCCTGGACTTCCTAACCCCGTTTCTCCCTGGGGCCCTTGACCAGCCGATTCCGCTTCAGGCCTCGATTCCGATCCCACGGGCGGGGGGATCGACGGGAGCGGGGCACACGCCCCGGGCGTGGTCGTCGCGTACCTGGGCGCGGGTGCGGTCGCTTCCGGGGCCGATCAGGTGACGTGGACCGAGGTGTGGCCGGGGTCGCGCAACCCAGTTCTGGGCGGCGGCGAGGCTCGGTGCCGTGCCGATCACCTGGTAGGTGAAGGCGTCCCACTCCTCCAGGACCCGTGGTCCGTCGGGCCGCAGGTGGCTGGCGCCGCCGTGCACCGGACGGTGACAACGGTAGACGTCCATCGGCGGCCGGCACCGCTTGCGGTACGGGGCGAGCGGGTCGTCGGCGTCCACGCGCGGGACGGCTGGTTCGGGGTTCGGGTCGGCGATGCTTGCCGATGCGCTCGTTGCTTTCAGGCCGCGGTCGTCCTTCTGACCCACGAACCAGGTCACGGAATCGCCTGATCCGAATGTGGCGGTCTCTGAGGAAGCAGAGAGACGAGCGGCCGACGGGAGACGTTTCCCGGTTAAATGGATCAGATCCGAGGTGGAGGTCCCAAGGAGGTAGGACAGTGCCCGCTCTTGCCCGGATGCCGCTGGAAGGCGGCGGGGCGATTCTGCTGGAAGAAGTGGAAGGCGCACCGCAGTGCGACGGACCGGTGGTAGCGGGGCGAGTCGGCGACGCGGTGCGCGAACTGCCCCGGACCCTGCACGAGTCGCTGGTCCCCGTACGCGAGACGGCACGGGCAGTGCAGGACCCGCTGAGGCAGGCGGGGGCCCCGGGGGGTGGAGGTGGAGTTCGGCGTGAACCTGTCGGCGAAGGCCGGTGCGGTCATCACGGCCGGGGAGGCGGCCCTCCACCTCAAGGTCCGCATGATGTGGGAGCGCGGTGACTCCGGGCAGGATGCACCGTGAAGAAGCGGGGGGCGATTCGGCGCCGGGCCGAAGCGGCCGCCTGATGACCTCCCGGGGGGACGTGAACAGCCTTGCCGGCTCAGGTGAACCAGCCGTCCACAGCGGTGTCTTCCAGGTTCTCGCGCCGGACGGCGGCATCGCCGGGGCGGGCTTCCTGACCGAGGACAGGACTGGCTTCACCTGCGCGCATGTCGTCGATGCCGCGAGGCAGCACCCCGGAGGGCAGGTGGAGGTGCTCTTTCCCCGCCTGCCGGACACACCGCGGGTCATGGCGGCGGTGGTCGCCGAGCAATGGCGGGCGCCGGAGGCACAGGACGTCGCCGTCCTCCGCCTCCAGTCAGTGCCGTCCGGGGCCCAGGGCATGCCCGTGGGCGCGAGCGCGGGTTCCCGCGGACACCGGGTCTTCTCGTACGGATTTCCCTCCCAGGCGCCGCCGGGCGGCCGCTTCGGGTACGGAGAGGCAGGCGGCCTGCTGCCCGGGGGCCGTGCCACGGGACGGCTGCTCCAGCTGACGAAGGCCAACGACCTCACCACCGGATTCAGCGGCGGACCGGTCGTGGACGAGTTGACCGGGCTGACGATCGGCATGGTCACCTCCATCGCCTCCCCTGACCAGTATCTGAAAGGGCTCGGCACCGCCTACGCCACCCCGGCCGGGGTACTGCGGGACATCCGGCCCGAGTTGACCGAGGACACGGCATGTCCGTATCTGGGGCTGGAGCCGTTCACCGACAAGCAGGCCGATTGGTTCCACGGCCGCGAGGTCGCAGTGGAGCGCGTACTTGCGACGCTGAGGGGAAACCGGCTGCTGATGCTGCTCGGCCCCTCAGGGGCGGGAAAGTCCTCACTGGTCAACGCGGGCGTGCTGCCCGCCCTGGCCAAGGGGGACATTCCAGGCAGCGACCGCTGGCTGGCCCTGCGTGCCCACCCCGGCCAGGACCTCCTCACCGAGCTGGAGGACTCCGGACTGCCCGGCACGGTGGCCGATGGCCTGGCGAGCGCGGCGCGGGCCCGCCTCGACGGCGAGCCGGACCACGACCATCTGCTCCTGGTCATAGACCAGTTCGAGGAACTCCTCACCCAGCCGGCCGGCTCTTCGCAGACACACTCCGAGGGCCGGCGTCTGCGAGCCATCGACCAGCTCGTGGAGCTGATCAGGTCCCATACCGCCGTGACCGTGCTCCTGGTCATGCGCAATGACTTCTACGCTCCCCTCAGCACCCTCGCCCCCCACCTGATGGATGTTGCCCTGCCCGGACTGTGCAACGTCCCCGAGACGCTGAACCGCCGCGACCTGCAAGAGATCATCACGCGGCCTGCCGCCGCCGTCGGTCTGCCTCTCGCGCCCGACCTCGCTGACCGGATCGTCGACGACATCCTGGACATCGACCCGGTGGCACGGCAGGCGCCGGTCACGCTGCTCCCACCTCTGCAACTGACTTTGCGTCAGCTGTGGCTGCGTCGCGACAACGACGGCCGCCTCACCCACGAGGCCTACGAGCAGATGGGCAAGGTCCCGGGCAGCCTTTCGCACTTGTGCAACCACGCCCTCGGTCAACTGCCCGCGGACCAACAGCCCACCGCCCGCCGGATCCTCACCGCACTGGTGCGGCCCGCCGACGAGGCCGGCGGCATCCCTGCCACCCGCCGGCGAGTCCCCTTCATACGCTTGCGCGCCCTGGCCGCCGACCCGAGAGGCCCCGGCTCCGACACCGACGGCGCCTTCGACGAGGCCATCGCGGCGCTCACCCGCTACCGCATCATCACCACCGATGGTGCCACCACAGCCGTCGGCGAGCCCCCCGGGGAGCCGGCGGCGGAACTCATCCACGACGCGCTGATTCGCGGCTGGGCCGACCTGCGTGACTGGGTGGCCGAGGACCGGCAGTTCCACGTCTGGCTGCAGCGCGCCACCGACCAGCAGGCCAGCCATGCGCAGAGCGGGCTTCCCGGAGACCTGCTGAACGGCTCCCTCCTCGCGGAGGGAGAGGAATGGGCGGATCAGCGACCGCTCCCGGAGGAAATCACCGTGCTGCTGGAGACCAGCCGGCAGCATCAGCGCTCACAGTTGCGCCGCACCAAACGCATCAACGTCTTCCTCACCGCTGCACTGGCCCTCGCCCTGATCGCCGCCGGCGTCGCCCTCCAACAGCGACAGACCGTCGTCGGTCAGCGCGACCGCGCGGCCTCCGCGCAGGTGGCCGGCACCGCCGAGTCGCTCCGCCGCACCGACCCCCAGCTCGCCCGCCGACTGGCGGTGGCCTCCGCCCGCCTCGGCGATACCCCCGAGTCGCTGTCCGCACTGTTCACTCTGAGCAACCAGCAGGAAGACGAGGTCCTCAGGCTTCCCGGCTACGTCGTGTCGACCTCCGCCCTCGACGAGACCGGGCACACCCTCATCGCCGCCGGTGACACCCGCGTCGGGATCTGGAACGTCGATACCCGCCGACAAACCGGCCACTACAACGCCCGGTCCAAGGTTCGCTACGTCACGCTGTCCGCCGACGGCAGGACGGCCGCCGTGAGCACCGAGGACGGCAAGACCCGCCTGCTCGATGCCACCAACGCGCGCCCCCTCGGCACGCACACCTACCCCAGCGGCAGAGACGTGCACCAGCCGAGAGTGGCGCTCAGCCCTCACGGCACCTATCTGCGGACCGAGGGAGTCGACGCCGACACGGAGCCCACCATGGCGATCTGGGACACCCGCACGGCCAAGAAGATCATCACCACGACCGGAGGCAGCTTTCCCGTCTGGAACACCTCGTTCTCACCGGACGAACGCACACTCTCCCTCCCTTACCCCAACGGCAAGGGGCAGCCGTTCACTTGGTACGACACCCGGACGAAGAAGAAGATCCCCGTTCCCGACCTCAAGCTGAGCACCAAGGATTTTCCCGGCCCAGTCGTCTTCAGCCCGGACGGCAAACTGGTCGCCCTGAGCGTAAAGGGCGAGAAGGTCCGCGTGTACCACCGTGCAGAGGGCTTCTGGGAAACAGAGCTCACCGGGGGCGACGACCCCGCGCTGTATCCCCTCCGCTTCAGCCGGGACAGCCGGTACCTCGCCCAAGGCGGTGTCATCTGGGAAACGGCCTTCCTGGGCCAGACGAAGCCCCTCATGCACTACTCGACCACCGACAGCGAGTGCTTCAGTGACAACGGCACGCTCTTCACAGCCGACGACTCCGAGCTGCGATGCGTCGGAATCGACGGTGCCGTCCGTTCACTCGACATCACCACAGTCACCAAAGCGCCCAAGGGCACAGGCAAGTTCTACACGGAGGGCGCGGTCAGCGCCGACCGGCGCACCCTTGCGCTCCTCAACAGCAGCAACATCGAGATCTGGTCCCCACTGACACACACCAAACGGGCCACCATCCCCAGTCCAGGCCCGACGGCGGGCAACCCCACCCTCAGCCCCGACGGACGCCTCCTCGCCGTCCAGAGCAGCATCCCCGAAGTCGAGATCTGGGACTTGGCCGAGAAGAAAAAGCTCGGCACTCTCTCCACTCCCCTCGACTGGAAACAGCGCAGCGGGGCGATGCAGGAATTCGCCTTCTCACCCGACAACCGGTCGTTCGCTGCGCAGGTGGTGATGCCCGACGGGACCAACACGCTCAGGTTCTGGGACCTGACCACAATGCACCGGATCCGGGACATACGCGCGAAGCTCGGTTACGACGGCAACGGATCAGCTGTCCTCTTCGACCCCAGCGGCACGTCCGTGATCGCCGCGCCCAACTTCGGGCGGGTCGCGTTCCCGTCCGGCCGCATCATAACCAAGAGCGCCGGGAACCTGCAGATGAACGCCATCAGCGACGACGGCTCAACGGTCTACTCCTATCCGCAGGGATTCCAGCCGTACCTCAGGACCTTGGACGCCCAAACCCTGCTGCCCACAGGGGAAGACCTGCGCACCGGGGCGGTGTCCACCCAGTTCGGCCATACCGTCGCCGTCTCGCCCGACGGCAGCTTGTTCGCCACGGTGCACAAGGACCCGGGCGAGCAGGCACAGATCATGGTGTGGGACAGCCGCACCCACAGTCAGCTCGGCCCTCCGTTCACGGGCACCCGGGACCCCTTCGGCTCGGTCGTCGCGGTCACCTTCGCACCCGACGGTTCGACGCTGACCAGCGTGGACCAGGACGGCAGATTCCTCACACACGCCGCAACGCCTGCGAAGTTGATCCGGAAACTCTGTACCAAGAGCGGTTCCCTCACCGAGCAGGAATGGAAAGCCCACATCCCCGACGTCCCCTACCGCAGGACCTGCTGACTGGACAAACAGGGCCCCCAGGGCTCGGCGGCCAGCGTCGCAGTCCCGGCCCAAGGTGAGCAGCTGCATGTGCTGCCTTTGTGCCGAAGCGCGGTAGCTGTACCCAGGAAGGCGGTCAAGGGTGAACGCGGCGGGGGCTGCCGGACGTCATCCACGGCGCCCGTCCCACTCACAGCGGCCTTCCCGGCCTCGGTGTCACTCGTCACGTCAGCCGCCAACTGTCGCTTCCAGTGCGGGAGTCACACCACTCACCGTACAGATCCCTTGCTCGGGCAAAGAGCCGTCTGTGAGAGGCGCTGCTGATCAAGGGCTGGTCCGATCGTTGATCACTCCTCGGTGGTCAGTCCTTGCAGTGGGTCGGAGGTCAGGACTCTGGTGGCGAAGTTCGCCAAGTGTGCCCGCATACTTTCGCGTGGCATGCGTTCCTCTTCGGCCAGGTGTTCGATGAGGTCGGCTCGTGTGGCGGCGAGCAGGGCGTGGGCGGTGAAGTCGCTGTCGGTCGGGCCGGGGATCTGCTCCAGTACGGCTCGGAGCAGGCTGTGCCACCGCTCGTAGTGTTCCGCCCGGTACGGGCTGCTGCTCCCGCCTTCCTCCAGGGCCAGCGCGAGGCGCCGGTTGTCGAGTTTGAAGCACAGGACGGCATCCAGCAGGGCGGGTACGCGATCGTGCGGTGGGGCCGCGGGTCCCAGGGGTGGTGGGCCGCTCTCGACGGCCTGCCTGATCGGTTCGAGCCGTGCCTCGTACAGCGCGCGGAGCAGCCCGGCGCGGTCGCCGAAGGCCCGGAAGAGCGTGCCCTTGCCGACGCCGGCCGCAGCCGCGACGTCGGCCATGGTGACGTCCTCGGGACTCTCACGGCGAGTGAAGAGGGCATCGGCGGCCGCGAGCACGGCCTCCCGGTTGCGGATGGCGTCCTTGCGAGACGACTGGCGTTCGGGCATGCCGCTCCTTCCCTTTGCAAAACGGACCCGTGGTCCATATCGTTGAAGCGGACCCAGGGTCCGGATTCTGTGACTGGAGGATACCCATGTCCGCACCGACCTCCCCGGCGGATCTGTACCGCCACAGCCTGCGACTCCTGCTCGACAAGAACATTCCCGCGTGGGTCGCCCTGTGGGCCGAGGACGGCCTCATGGAGTTCCCCTTCGCCCCCGACGGCTGGCCCCGGCGTCTGGAGGGCAAGGAAGCCGTCGCCACCTACATGCGCCACTACCCCGACCACATCGACCTGCACGACTTCCCCGACCTGCGGATCCACCAGACCACCGATCCGGCGACCATCGTGGTCGAGATGCGCGGCGTCGGCCGCCTGGTGGAGAGCGACGCTCCCTTCGACATGACCTACATCGCCGTCGTGACCGTTCGAGACGGGCACGTGTCCTCCTACCGCGACTACTGGAACCCCCTCGCCGTCCAAGCGCCCGGCGCCGACTTCTCCGGGAGCAGCCGATGACCACCGCCAGCACCACTCTGGTCATCGGTGCCACCGGCACCACCGGAAGCCGCACCGCCGCACAGCTGATGGCCGCGGGGCACCGCGTCAAAGCCGCCAGCCGCCGGGCCACCCCGGTCGCCGGGGCCGAGCCGGTCCCCTTCGACTGGTACGATCCCGCCACCCACGCGGCCGCCCTCGACGGCGTCGACCGCGTCTACCTCATACCGCCCCTGGGCGACTCCGACCCCGCGGCGACCATGCTGCCCTTCCTCGAGCAGGCCCGCATGGCCGGCGTGCACCGCGCGGTGCTCCTGAGTTCCTCGGCCATCCCCGAGGGCGGCCCGGCGGTGGGAACAGTGCACCAGGCCCTGCCCGATCTGTTCGAACAGTGGGCGGTACTGCGGCCCTCGTGGTTCATGCAGAACTTCACCGGCACGCACGTGCACGCCCGCAGCATCCGCGACGAGGGCATCATCTGGACCGCCACCGCGAGCGGCCAGGTCGGCTTCGTCGACGCCGAGGACATCGCGGCCGTCGCCGTGCGTTCTCTGACCGACGAGCAAGCCCCCAACACCGATCTCGTCCTCACCGGACCCGAGGCACTCGGCTACGACGACGTCGCCGCGATCATCACTGAGGTCACCGGTCGGCCCGTGGTCCACCGCCGTCTGCCCTACGAGCAGATGCGCGATCGCCTCACGACGCAGGTGCCGGTGGAGTTCGCCGCAATACTGGCCGACATGGACCGTGCCATCGCCCAAGGGGCGGAGGACCGCATCACCGACACTGTCCAGCGCCTCACCGGTCGACCCCCGCGCACCTTCCGGGCTCTCGTTGAGACGGAGATGTGATGCAGCAGCTGATGTTCCAGGACGATCAGCAGTTCTGGTTCGAGACCCTGCGTAATCTCGGCCTGGCCGTCCACGGAGGCTCGGACGTCGGTGAAATCGTCGCAACCGCCTCCCAGGTCACCTCCGGCTACTACGACGGCCGGCACGACGCCTGGCTGCCCACCGCCGAGCGTCTGGAGCCCGAAGCTCGCGCAAGCCACCCCGTCAGCGCGCGGGACGGGCTGCTGCGGGCTTCTACCTACTACCGGGCGGCCGAGTTCTTCCTCCATGGCACCCCCACGGCCGACGCATCGGCCACGCCTACCAGCGTGGTGTCGCCTGCTTCCGTGATGCCGTCGCCCACCTCTGGGGTATCACTCCCGTGGAGATGCCCTATGAGGACGCCGTATTGCACGGCTACTTCTACCGGGCGGCAGGCGAGGGCCCGAAGCCGACGCTGGTGATGGACAACGGATTCGACGGCGCTGCCGAACCACTGCAGTTCTTCGGCGCCGTCGGTGGACAGGAACGCAGGTGCCACGTCCTGACCTTCGACGGCCCCGGGCAGCCCGCGGCCATCCATCGGAACGGGCTGATCTTTCGGCCGGACCGGGAGAACGTGGTCGGCCCCGTCCTGGACTTCCTCGCCCCGTACCCGGGCGTCGACCCGGCACTCATCGCGCTGCTCGGCGTCAGCCTCGGCGGCTACCTGGCGCCTCGCGCGGCAGCCGATGAGCGGCGCCTCGCAGCCGTCATCGCCCTCGACGGTGTCTTCGACGCCGTCTCCGCCCTGACCGCGCACCTCCCGCTGCTGCACGACGAGGTGGTCCGGCGCGCGGCTGCCTGGCACGACGGGGAACTGGCCCCAATCATCGCCGACGCCCGTGCGCAGAGCCCGACCTTGCGCTGTGGCCGGACCGGCTGGGACTGCCGCTGCGCTGGCGGAAGCCCAAGCGGGTGTTCCTCAACAGCAGGTCGGACTTGTGGCATGACGCGGTGCCTGACGAGTTCGTCGCGGCAGTGTGGACGACGATGTTCTGGACGTCGTCGGATGGGCGGCCGGGACATTGGGTGGATGCCGGCAGGCATCGTGGAGGGGCCGGTTCCAGGGCTGCACACCTACCAAATTCTCACCAAGCGTCCCGGCCGGACGCGTGGTTGGGTGCACCGGTGGGGCGATCGGGATCAGTGTGTCGCCTGGATCGAGGCGGCGGCGGAGCGCGGTCGGTGCGATCACGAGGACGTACCTGAGGCACCGTGTATGCCGGCTGTGCTGCCGAACGCGTGGCTGGGGGGTGCCGGCAGAGAGCCAGCGGTGGGCGAAGGTGCGCCTGCCGCTCCTGGCCGAGACCCCGGCTGCGGTGGGCTTTGCCGGTTGCGAGCCTCTGCTGGGTGCGCTGGACATCCGTCCGTGGCCGGCCGGCGGCCCGGACCGGGTGATCGTCGGCGGCGAGTCCGGCCCCCGGGCCAGGCCCATGGATCCGCGATGGGCACGGTCCATGCGTGATCAGTGTGTCGCGGCTGACGTGTGGCTCTTTTCCAGCAGTGGTGTGTGTGGGCGCCTTCCGGCGCTCTCGCCGCTCTCAACGGGCCCGAGCAAGGTTCCGTCCTGACCGGCGAGCCGGTGAACGACGCTGGTCACCGTATCGAGATGCGGCGTGTGGGCAAAAAGGCCGCGGGTCGGCTGCTGGACGGAGGAGTATGGGCCGAGTCCCCGCGCCCACGTGCCGAGCTGGGGCTGTCGGAGCTGACCGGAGAGATCTGCTGGAAAGGTTTCCGGCTGGCGTTCTGCTCGACGGGGCAGCAAGGTTCTCACCGCGGCTCTTCGCCACCGGCGCGCACGGACCGCGGCGCGGGACGTGAGCGCCGCGGTCCACGGCTTCATGGAAGGAACCTCACCTCCGGGAAGGCCGCGCTCGGACCGTCGAGCAGATGCCCTCGGCGGTGTCGTAGGTGCAGGTCGAAGAAGGCGAGTGGGTAGGCCTGTTGGATCCGTACCGACCGGGCCGGGTCGAGGGTGCCGATCCAGTCCTGGATCTGCTGGTCGGTCATGCCGAGGATCTTGCCTGCCTGCGGGATCAGCGTTGCGTTGTCGCCGTATGAGTTGTGGACGGCCCCATCGGCCTGGATGTCGAGCCGCCAGCCGCGAAGGTGCGTCCAGAACTCGGCGACGTCCGGCATGGCGGCCCGGGTGAATACGGCGGTCATCATCATGAACGGCCGGTCCAGGTCGGCGGTGATGGTCGGCTACATCGGGCCGTCGATGCTGAGCCCGGCTCGGACGCGCCGGTCGGCGAGCAGGGTGAGCGCGGTGGCGGTGCCGCCCTTCGACCATCCGAAGGCGCCGATGCACCGCAGGTCGAGGGCGCCGAGCAGGCCCTGAGGCAGTGTTGTTCCGTCGACGTCGGGGTTGCGGCCGGTGGCGAGCTCCTCCACGCAGTCGAGCAGGAACCGGAGGTCCGTGGCGAAGTCCTTCGGGAACATCGGGACGTCGCCCGGGGTGATCACCCGGCCGTCGGGGAACTCGGTGAATGTGTCGTAGGTGTGGTCGACGGTGACCACGGCGTAGCCGTGGCTGGCGAGTTCCTGGACCATGATGGTGTGGTCGCCGCGGTGGCTGCCCGCGCCGTGCGAGTACACGATGGCGGGCAGGCGACGGCCCATGCGGTGCACGGGCGCGCCCACGTGCCCTGCGGTGAGCGGGCCGAGGGCGGGGTCGAGGACGAAGCCGGCGTCCGTCAGGAACGCCCGCAGCGCGCCCTCGGTCATCCAGGGGGCACGCGGCAGGCCCTCCGCCCTACGGGCGGGATACCAGACGCTGGCCATCAACTCGCGATGATGCCCCGGGCCGGCCACGGGATCCGGACGTGAGGTGTCGACGAGGTGGAGCGGCACCATGCCCACCGGGTGAGGCCCGGTGGGCGGAGGCAGCGTGAGTTGCGCCGGACCGGAGGCGGTCGGAGCCGCCCACGCGCGGGGTGCGACGCCGAGCGGCACGGCAGTCCCGATCCCAGCGGTCAGCGCTGCCCCGAGCATGCGACGGCGGGTCATTGGTGTTCGGCTGTTGGACGCCGTGACGGTCATGAATCCTCCCGAGTCTGGGTTTCTTGGCCGGAAGCGGTCTCGCAGCCTGTGGCACTGGGTGTGGGGCGGCATCGCCATGGCCTCGCGTCAGGTCCTCGACGTCGCTTCGCCTGGGCGGCTGTTTTCGGGCTGATCCTCATGCGGACGATGCCGCTGTCGAGGTCGATCGGCCCGCGGTAGGGGTCGCCCTCGCCCTCGTCGTCGCGCATCCACTCCAGTCGCTGTCGCTCCTCCTGAACATGGCGGGCGCTCGGAAGGAAGACCTCTTCGAGGATGTTCACCGCCGGACACTGCCTTGGTCGGGCCGGGGTTCCCGGCGCCGAGACGGATGGTCCGAAGCGTTGTACATCGTCAAGGCTCTTGGCTGTGGGTGCAGAGACAACCGTTGTCGTGTTGCGAAGAGCTCCATCAGCCCCGGACGCCGATGGGAAGGATGTCCGGGGCCGTAGCGGCGAGTTGGCGTGTCAGCCGTTGCGGGCGGCGTCTGGGCCGGTGATGCGTTTGAGCAGGGGGAGGGTCGAGGCGATGATGCCCAGCGAGGCGACGAGGCCGAGGGCGACGAGCGCGAAGTACGCCACGTCCGGCGACACCAGGTCGTAGTGCATCTGCGATTTCAGGAACAGGGCCGAGGCGGCGAAGGCCGTACCGATCGAGATCGCGGCCACTGCCAGCAGCGGCAGTGTGCTCTCCAGGCCGATGACCCGCTGCAGCAACCGCAGCGGCGCGCCGGTGAGCCGCAGCAACGCGAACGGGCGTCGGCGATCCGACAGGCCCGCAACCACGCTCACCGCCAGACTGCAGCCTGCGATCGGCAGGGTGGTCAGCAGCACCACGTTGGCCAGTTGCCGCCAACCGGCCAGCTGTTGCTGCAATTTGGTGCCCCAGTCGCCCACCGTGCGGGCCTGCTGGTGCGGGTAGGCGGTGGTGAGCTCCGTCCGTACGCGTTCCATGGCGGCTGTCGACCCGTCGGTGGCCACGTAGACCAGTTGCACGGGCAGTTTCGCGACGGCCGCGGTGCTGATCTCGGCGGCGGGCCACGGCAAGCTCGGGTCCGACTGCAGGTTGACGAACGTGTAGAAGTCGACGGCCGCGACACTTGCCCCGGCCGGGCAGCGGCCCACCATGGGAGTCTGCGCCAGGTCGGAGCAGGTCACCAGGGCCGGCGCGCCCAGGGGCGGATCACCGGGGTGGACCCCCCGGTGCACCACCTTGCCGACGCCGTCGGGGTTGGCGTGGACGACCGCCACGCCCCGCACGCCCTGGATCGCGCGCACCTCGGTGAGCAGCTGTGCCGGGACGGCCCCGGCCAGCGGCGCCTCGCCGTCGCTGCCGACCTCCACCACCGTCCGGGTCTGCCGGTCGCCTCCCAGCGTTCCGCGGTAGTCGTTGACAGTGCCGATGATGCTGACTGTCGCGGTGGTCACGAACAGGGCCAGGACGAGGCCGCTGACCGCGCGGAAGCCGGCCTTCGGGTCGTCGGCGAGCCGGCGCACCGCGATCAGGGCGGCCGGGCGTCGGGTGTACCGGGCCACCGCCCGGGCGACGACCATGGTCAGCCACGGCCCGGCGATCACCAGCCCCAGCATCACCACCAGGAAGCCCGGGAGGTAGGCCGCCGTCTGGCCGTTCCCCGTCGCCGGGCGGCGGCCGGCGAAGACGAAGTACGCCAGCTCGGCCAGGCCCGCCAGCAGCGGGATCAGCCGCCAGGCGCGCGGCGGGCGCGGGGTCACCCGGCGGGTCACGCCGAGCGGGGAGATGGTGACGCGGCGCAGTGCGAGGCGCGCCGCGATCGCCGCCGCCACCGGCACGCCGACGGCGACGCCGAGGGCCTGCGGGGTGCTGAGCGTCAGATCCGAGAGGAAGAACCGCTGCTGCCCGGTGAGCGGAATGGTGGCGACCACCGGGCGCAGCGCGGCGTAGAGCCCGAAGCCGACCACCGTCCCGGCGACCGCCGCCAGTGCGGACTCCACCGCCGAGATCACCGACACCTGCCGGGGAGCGGCCCCAGCCAGCCGCATCGCCGCGTACCGCTGCTCGCGCGTGGCAGCGGACAAGCGGGTCGCCGTGGCGATGAAGATCAGCACAGGGAAGATCAGCGCCCCGGCCACCACGGAGGAGATGAGCGTCAGCGCGTCGCCGCGCACGGCGTTGTCCCAGCACTCGTTGTCGCACATGGGTGGCCGGCTACTGGCGATGGTGGTGACCACTCTCGCCCCTGGTGCGCCCTTGAGTTCGGCGGGGGTACGGCCAATGACGGCGATGAGCGAGTCCGGGGAGGCCAGAGCGGCGTCGCCGATCGTGCCGGTGAGCCGCCCGGGGAAGCGGTCGCCCAACTGGTCGGCCGGGGTGTCGCGGATCAGCTTGGCCAGTGCGGGAGAGGCGTAGTACTCGCCGGGCGCCGGCAGGTGCGTGAGGCCGGGTGGGACGGGCGAGGTCGGGCCGGTTGCGGCGACGTCGACCTCGGTGAGGGACTTGCCGTCGTAGTAGTCGCCGTGCGGCCACCACCACACCGGATCAGCATCCGCCCGCTCGGTACGGCTCGCGGCGCCGGTGTCGAGCCACACCTGTCGCTGGTTCGTCCGCTCGACGGCGTTCATGCTGGCGAAAGTCGACAGCAGCAGCCCGACCCCGATGGCGACCGCGGCGGCGATCATGGCCAGCCGGGCGACCGCCTCCCGGCCGCCGCTGACCGCGAGACGGAGCGCGAAGGCGATCACGAGGCGATCCGTCCGGTCGTGAGCAGGCTGGCCCTGCCGTCCCGGACGATGGCCTCCCGGTCGGCATGCGCGGCGACCCGGGGCTCGTGGGTCACCAGGACGACGGTGGTGCCCTCCTCGTGGGCCGCGTCCACCATCAGGTCCATCACCTGCTCGCCGGTCAGCGAGTCCAGCGCCCCGGTCGGTTCGTCAGCGAACAGCACCTTGGGCCGGGCCACCAGACCGCGGGCCAGCGCCACCCGCTGCGCCTGCCCTCCCGACAACTCCCCTGAGCGGCGCCGCTCCAGGCCGTCCAACCCGAGCCGGGTGAACCAGGGCCGGGCCTCGGCGAGCGCGGCCGCCCGGCGTACGCCGGAGAACAGCAGCGGCAGGGCGACGTTCTCCTCGGCGGTCAACTCGGGGACGAGCTGGCCGAACTGGAAGACGAAGCCGAAGGTGTCGCGGCGCAGGGCGCTGCGCTCGGCCTCGTTCAGGGTGTCGATGCGGCGTCCGTCGAAGTGCACCTCGCCCGAGTCGGGGGTGAGGATGCCGGCCAGGCAGTGCAGCAGGGTGGACTTGCCTGAGCCGCTCGGGCCCATCACGGCGAATACCTCGCCGGCCTCGATGGCCAGGCTGGCGCCGCGCAGGGCGGGGGTCTCGCCGAAGGAGAGGGTGAGGTCACGGGCCTCGATGAGGGCGCTCATGTGCGCACCGCCGCTGCCAGCGTATCCATCCGGGCCGTGGTCAGCTCGATCCATCGCAGGTCGGCCTCAAGGTGGAACAGGCCATGGTCGGCGAGCAGGGCGTCGATGATCGGACCGGTGCGGCGCAGCTTCGTCAGCTCGTGCATCCGCTCCAGGTGGGCGGCCCGCTGGGTGTCGAGATATTGCTGGGCGTCCCGGCCGAGCATCAGGGCCAGCACGACTTTGGTGAACAGCACGGTCTGCAAATTGGGTTCGGGGGCCACCGGCTCGGTGAGCCACGTCTCGAACTCCGTCGCCCCTGCCTCGGTGATCACGTAGCGCTTGCGCTCGGGGCCGACCCCGGGCTCCGCCTCGCCGGCGATGACCTTTCCGTCCCGCGCCAGCCGGCCCAGAGTCGTATAGACCTGCCCGTACGGCAGCGGCTTGCCGCGATTGAAGAAAGCGTCGTAGTCGCGCTTGAGGTCGTAGCCATGACTCGGCTCCCGCTCCAGCAGCCCCAACAGGGTGAGAGGAACACTCATGCAAGGACCATACACCGCAGATACACTCTGAGTGTATATCTGCTGAGAGTTCGCTCTGGCGCTGGGACCTCGCATCCGGTTGCCGGCCTGTCACCGGCGACCGGCCTCTCCCTGAACGAGACGGCGTACTGCCCGACTGCTGGCTACTGGTCGAGTGGCCCGAGCACGCCGAGGCGCCCACCGACTGCTGGCTGTCGAGCCTGCCCGCCGACACCCCGATCGCCGACCTGGCCCGCCTGGCCGAGGTCCGCTGGCGCATCGAGCACGACTACCGCGAACTCAAGCGCGGCCTGGGCCTGGACCACTTCGAAGGCTGTTCCTGGCCCGGCTGGCACCGCCACGTCGCCCTCGTCACGCCGCACACGCCTTCCTCCCCGAACAGCGTCTGGCCCCCAAAGCACCTGGACCGCGCTCACCCTGTACCAGATCCTGGGCGCCATCCAGGACATCCTGAGGTGCTGGACCGGCACCTGCGCGACCTGCCACCAACCTCTCCCTGCCAGAACTGCAGCATCAAGATCAATACTGACCTAACGGAGTCCTACTATTCGGCAACAGTGATCGATCTGTTCTCCCGTCGGCTGCTCGGCCACGCGATGGGCGCCCGGCACGACGCCGAGCTGCTGGTGGCCTCACTCAACCGGCGCACCTTTGCCACCCGCACCGAGGCCCGGATCAGGATCGCCACCTGGATCACCGACTTCTGCAACGCCAGGCGGCTGCACAGCGTGTGCGGGTTCAAGAGCCCGATCGACTACGAACGTGACTGCCGAGCCGCCCTCGCCGAGGGACTGGCCGTATAGATCGTCTCCACGCTGCAAGAGGGGATTGACACTTCATCATCCGTCCCGGCGCGGTAGGTGGTGGCCTGGGTGATTGGAACTGCGGCGCTGCTCTCCTCCGACCTGCTCTGACGGCAGGCCAGATGTCTTTCGGGCGGCGCGTTCATGATGTCTGAGAGTTGGAAAGGGTTGCGGTGAGGCACAGGTTTGCCACGCTGATCGTGTGCCTGGTGGTTTCCGCGGTGACACGTACCGCGTTGCCTCAGGTCGCGTATGCGACGTCCGGATCCGGCGATGGTGACGGCAAGGGAATTGTCGATACCGTCAAGGGATGGTTCACGGACGACGACAACGACCACATACTCGGCAAGCCGCCGTCGCACGATGAGCTCGCTGTCGCGGACCGGCAGAAGCTGCCGAAGGGGCGTGAGGAGCCGGCAGCGAAGCGGGTCAAGGTGCTGACCGGGGCGGCGGACGGCGAACGCGCGGTTCTGGCAGTTGTCGGACGGCCGGGTGCAGGCGAAGCTGTCGGCGGTGCCGACCTCCTACCGGGCGCCGGGGTCGAAGTCGTGGAAGGCGATGGACACCACGGTGCGCGCCTCGATCGGGGACGCCATTCAGGTATGTCCGCAGGTCGGCGATGGTTTCCAGCGCGACGGGACGAGAGACGTCCCCCAGCTGTTCCAGGGTGGGAGGGCATGGGGGAAGACGGGTGGGCAGGCATGGACTCGCTCGGTGCTCATACGGATTTGACACCCACATGATCACCAGCGCCCATGCCTGCACTGCTTCCCACACCCGACACCGCTACGAGCCGGCGAGACGTCACATCGCGTGCTCAGCAGGCGAACCGCCCGCCTCGATGGTTCTCGAAGATCCTGATACCAGGTCAAAGCTCGCAAGGGTTGTATAACAGGCTCAGGCAGTTGTCCGGGTGTCCGTGGAGCGTCGACGCCATGTGACCACTCCGCCGGCGACGGCTCCGCCGAGCAGCAGCCCGCCCAGGGCGAGCCGGGAGTTCCGGTCGTCCGGTTCACCGGCTCCGGCGGCCCAGCCGCGTCCCGCGTCGACGCCGCCCTTGGGGCGATCGACGATCTGGTACGTGACGGTCTGTTTGATGCGAGGCGGGCACTTGAGGGTCACGGTGTCCGTGCCGGGGGTGGCATTCTCGGGCACCTTGAACTCGCCCACCAGAACACCCTCCCGGTCGCCCGCCAGGAGGTGGAACTTCCCGCCCGCCTCCGACTCACCCTTGCCGTAGGTCTCCTTGCCGCAGGCGGATGTGGTGACGGTGACGGTCCTGCCGGGAGATGCCTTCCGCGGGCTGAGGCTGACGTCGGCGGTGGACTCGCCGGTGGCCGGTTCCCAGGCGGCGGCCATGGCGGCGGGGGCGGACAGAGTGAGGGCGCCGGTGATCAGGGCGACCTGGGGACCGACGTGTGCGAGACGCATTCCTTCTCCTTCGGTGGAGCTTTCCTGACGGTTTGTCTGCGCGGTGCCTGTGCTGCGCTCCTCGTACGAGGCAAACCCCGGAGTGTGATCGTCGCAACGTGAGAAGGGCGCGCGAATTTAGCCCGGTTGGGTTCCTGGCTGGCGCTTCTGTTCGCATCGCCGCAGGTCACGATGATGGGCGCGACATGAAGAAAGTGACGGTGCCTCAGGGGCGAATGGGCGAGGATTCCGCCCGTCGGATCACTCGTGGTCCCGACCGCTTCGTTTGCGAGCGCCCACGACGCCTGAGTTCAGCAGTTCGTGGGCACGGATGGGTCCCGCGCCCGGCGTCGGTTCAGGTGACGAGGTTGCGGGGTGTCCGGCAGAGAGGGAAAGCGGGCTCTCCTGTCGCTCCCGTGGGTCGCTGACCAGCGCTGATACGCAGAACCCGCCGTAGGAGATCGCGGCGGTCGTCCGCGCCTGGGAAGCAGCAGCGTAGAGCCACCCACACCAAGATCACGGCCCCCTGCACACTCGAGGTGAGGGACGAGGGGCGAGATTCCCCTCGACTACTCGACTACGTCCGCTACCGGCCACGGTTCAGACCGCGTCCAAGGGGGTCGGCTGCACGCTGCTCCTGCGCCCCTACCGCCCCGGCCGGGGCGGCGAAGGAGACGCGACGACGAGCACTCACCCGGGGGCCGGGCAGCGAGCACCGCGCGGGATCACGGTGGGGGAGCTGCGTGCCCTGGCCGCCGAAGCCGCAGGCGGTCGGCACCACCTGGTCGCGGTCCAGACCCTCTCTGCCAGCCTTGGGTGAGACGTTCCGCTTCGTCGGGTTAGCCTGAGAGGGCACGACAGGAGAATCACCCCCTCATGACCAGCACCACCGCCGAGTCCGATCCGGCCCCCAGGCCGAAGCGCCGCACGTTCAGTCCCGAGTACAAGCTGCGGATCGTCGCCGAGTACGACGCCGCGCCCAAGAACGAGAAGGGCGCGGTCCTGCGCCGCGAGCGCCTATACCACTCGCACGTCAAGGAATGGCGGGCCGCGCGGGATGCCGGGGCCCTGGAGAAGCTGGTTGACAAGCGCACCAGCCCGGCGAGGCCGAAGAAGCCGGCTGCCGAGGCGGAGAACGAGAAGCTGCGCCGTCAGGTGGAACGGCTTCAGAAGGAACTGGCCCGGAACAAGGCCGCGCTGGAGGTCATGGGAAAAGCTTCCGCGCTCTTGGAAATGATCTCCGAGGGCGCGGACTGAACGCTGCCGCCGACCCGGTGGTCGACGACGCGTTCACCGGCGTCGAGGGCAAGCTCGGTGTCACGGCGGCCTGCCGGCTGACCGGCCGCTCCCGGGCCACCCACTACCGCCGGCTGCGGCCCCCGCCCGGGCGAAAGCCCAGGAAACCGCAGGTCCAGCCCTCGGCCCTCACGCCCGAGGAGCGGGCGGCGGTCCTGGAGCTGATGAACTCGGGCGAGTACGCCGAGCTGCCGCCCGCGCAGATCTGGGCCCGCGAGCTGGATGCCGGGCGCTACCACTGCTCCGTCTCCACGATGTACCGGATCCTGCGCGAGAAGGGGCAGGCCGGTGAACGCCGCCGCCAGGCCACCCACCCGGCGAAGACGGTGCCCGAGCTGGTCGCCACCGCACCCTCGCAGGTGTTCACCTGGGATATCACCAAGGCGGCCTGAGGTTCCCCCTGTCGGCCGGACAGCTTGATACTGGGACGGATGGTCCCGGAGGAAGCAGTCACAGGTAGTGAGTAGCAAGAGCAACATGGGTAAGCGGTACACGGCCGAGTTCAAGCGGGACGCG
>NZ_JAFFZS010000037.1 GCF_016921115.1 Streptomyces actuosus | reverse complement strand
TTTCGGCCGGGGCGCCGGGTCGGATCCGGCGGGAGTGGTGCTGGTCATGAGGGGGTGGTTCTCCTGTCGTGCCCTCTCAGGCTAACCCGACGAAGCGGGACGTCTCACCCAAGGCTGACAGAGAGGGAGCGGGCGGGGAGGTCCGGGACGGAGGCTCGCTGGCTAGGCTCTGGGGGTGGCGGCCGGAACTCGCCCCCGGGCCCGTCGGTGGTCGGTGCGGCCCGGCACGGGTCGATGTGCGTCCACCGGGTCCGGGTGTGCGCCTTCTGGGCTCGACCGCGCGTCCACCGGGTCGCTGTGCAACCGGTGGGGTTGCGGCCCGTCGTGGCTCGTCCCGGCCCCGCGCAGTTCTGCGCGGTCCGGTGCCGGGCCGGGCCGTCGTCGGTCAGCCGCCCGTGGCGCGGCTCAGCCGCCCGCCCAACTCCCCCACGGCGTCCACCAGTGCCGCGGGCTCCTGCACCCTGAACTCGAACCCGAGCATCGCCAACCGCACCGCCAGCCACTCCACAGGGTCCGCCACCACCCCGCGCAGCCGGCAGCCGCCCCCCTCCTCCGGCTCCGGCACGCCCAGCCACCCCGGGACCCGGGTCGCCACCACCTCCGCGGATGCGGCGAGCGTCACCTCGAAGGCGTAGGAAGCCTGCTGACGCTGCATCGAACGGCGCAGGAACTCCGCCGCACTCCCCGTCGGCAACTCCCTCGGCTCGAACCGCGCCCCGGTCGCGAACGGCTCGCTCACCCGGTCCACGCGGAACGTCCGCCAGTCGGCCCGGTCGAGGTCGTACGCGACGAGGTACCAGCGCTGCCCCGTCGACACCAGCCGGTAGGGCTCGCACGCCCGCCGCGACTCGACTCCGTCCTTCGCCCGGTAGGCGAACCGCAGCCGCTCCCGCCCGGCGACCGCGGAGGCCATCACGGTGAGTGTCTCCGGTGCGATGCTCGGACCGTCCCCGCTGGTCAGCGGGGTCGTGGCGGCCTGGAGGGTGGACACGCGGTGCCGCAGCCGGGACGGCAGGACCTGCTCCAGCTTGGCCAGCGCCCGCACGGACGCCTCGTCGACGCCCGCCACCGCATGCCCCGCCCCGGCCCGCAGCCCCACCGCGATGGCCACCGCCTCCTCGTCGTCCAGGACGAGTGGCGGCATCGCCTTGCCCGCGACCAGCCGGTACCCGCCGTCGGCGCCCTTCGTCGCCTGCACGGGGTAGCCGAGCTCCCGCAGCCGGTCGATGTCCCGGCGGACCGTGCGCCGGGAGACGCCGAGCCGGTCGGCGAGCTCGCCGCCGGGCCATTCGCGGGGCGTCTGGAGGAGGGAGAGGAGCTGAAGAAGCCGGGCCGGGGTGTCCGTCGTCATGCGTCCGAGCATGCCGTAGAACTAGGACACGATCCGGCCTATTGGGCTCCTAGCTTGGGGACATGACCTCCACCGAGACCTCTCTCAGCGCATCGGACGCCGCGTCGGCCCCACCCTCCGCGGGCGGCCGGCGCCGCTGGTTCGCCCTCGCGATCGTGATGACCGCGGCGTTCATGGACCTCGTCGACGTGACGATCGTCAACATCGCCATCCCGTCCATCCAGCGGGAGGCAGGAGCCTCCTTCAGCCAGATCCAGTGGATCACGGCGGGCTATGCGCTCGCCTTCGCCGCCGGTCTCATCACCGGTGGACGCCTCGGCGACATCCACGGCCGCAAGCGGCTCTTCCTCCTCGGCATCGGCGGTTTCACCCTCGCCTCCGCGCTGTGCGGCTTCGCCGCCAACCCCGAGATGCTGGTCGCCTCCCGCATCCTCCAGGGAGCGATGGCGGCGATGATGGTTCCCCAGGTGCTGTCGATCGTGCACGCCACCTTCCCCGCGCACGAACGCGGCAAGGTGTTCGGGTTGTTCGGCGCGGTCGTCGGACTGGGCGCGGTGTCCGGCCCGCTGCTGGGCGCCCTGCTCACGGAGTGGAACCTCTTCGGCCTCGCCTGGCGGCCGATCTTCCTGATCAACCTGCCCGTCGGCATCGCGGGCCTCGTCCTCGGCAGCCGCTTCATCACCGAGTCCAAGGCGCCACGCGCCCTGAAGCTGGACCTCGTGGGCGTCGCCCTGGTGACACTGGGCCTGCTGATGCTGCTGTATCCGCTGACCCGCGGCCGTGAGCTGGGCTGGCCGCTGTGGGGGTATGCCTCGATGGCCGGCGCGTTCGTCGTGTTCGGGGCACTCGTGGCGTACGAGCGTCGCAAGGCCGCACGGGACGGCTCGCCGCTGGTCGAACTGTCGCTGTTCCACGTCAAGAGCTTCGCGGCCGGCATCGCCGTCCAGACCGTCTTCGGCGTCGCACTCGGGGTGTTCTTCCTGGTCTGGACGCTCTACATGCAGGTGGGCCTCGGGTGGAGCGCCCTGCGCGCCGGGCTGACCGGCGTGCCGTTCTCCATCGCGGTGTCGACGGCGGCGGGACTGTCGGTGCAGAAGCTGGTGCCGCGCTTCGGCCGCGGGGTGCTGCAGGCGGGCGCCCTGGTGATGGCAGCGGGCGTGCTGCTCTACATCTGGGAGGCCCACCGCTACGGCCTCGGCATCGCCTCCTGGCAGATGGCGCTGCCTCTGGTGGTGATGGGCGCCGGCATGGGCCTGATCGTCGCCCCGCTGACGGACGCCGTGCTGTCGGACGTGCCGCGCGAGCACTCCGGATCGGCGTCCGGACTCATCAACACCGTCCAGCAGATGGGCAACGCGCTCGGGCTCGGGCTGGTGTCCGTGGTCTTCTTCGGCGAGATCGGCGACCGGTTGCAGCCCGAGGAGGTGGGGCCCGCCTTCGTGCATGCCTTCCAGCACGCCCTGATCTGGGTCGCCGTGGTGATGGCAGTCATCTTCCTGCTGATGTTCGCGCTGCCGCGCCGCCCGGCACAGCACCTGGAGGGGACCGGGGACGGTGGTGACACCGGAGCGGAGAGTGCCGAACGCGTCGTCGGTCGGGCCGCGGAGGCCGGTCGGGCCGGTGAGGCCGGGGGGAAGCGTCCGGAGCTCGTTCCCTGAGGCGCTCGGGCTCGGTGCTCCAGGTCCTCGGGAGAGGGAGGCCCCGCGTTCTGACGGCGCGGGGGCCTTCGCTCCCTCCGGTGCCGCGGTCGCTCGTGCCGCGGTCGCTCGTGCCGCGGTCGCTCGTGCCGCGGTCGCTCGTGCCGCGGTCGCTCGTGCCGCGGTCGCTCGTGCCGCGGTCGCTCGTGCCGCGGTCGCTCGTGCCGCGCTCGCTCGTGCCGCGCTCGCTCGTGCCGCGCTCGCTCGTGCCGCGCTCGCTCGTGCCGCGCTCGCTCGTGCCGCGCTCGCTCGTGCCGGACCGAGCGATGGGTGGAGGGCGTGACCCGCGGCAGTGGTCGCCGGCACGGTTTCCCGCTCGCGAAGTCCGTGGCCAGGGCCGCTCGACGAGGCCGAGGCTTCGCGGGAAGCGGCGCGGTGCTCTGCTTCTGCCTCAGGAGACCTGTGACGCCCGGCGCTCCATCGCCTCTCGGGCCTCGTCCTCGCTGGGGTACACCTCGCACATGTGCCGCCCGTCCGGGGTGACCGTGTGCTCGACCTCCCAGAACGCGACCTCCTGACCGTCCCGCAGCAGGAAAGCGTGCTCGTAGAGCGAGAAGCACAGCCCGGCGCGTCCCGCGCGGCACGGGCGGCCGAAAGCCTGTGTGATCTGGTGAGCGACCGCAGTGGTGAGCAGCGCCGCCGTGTCCGCCCCCGGCCGGTCCGCGTTCTCGGCGCGGCGCAGAAGCCGGCGCGCATGGTCGGGGGAGTCGTCCGGCGCGTACACGTGTCGTGGCCGGGGGACCGGCGACAGCTGTACCACCACCGGCAGCTCGAAGTCGGAGGCGTCCGGCGGTAACGGCAGTCGCGCCGTCGCCGCCCCGAGCTCCTCCTCGTCCACGTACACCTCGTGCTGGGGCTCTCCGCCCTGCGCCGTGTTGTGGACGAGCTCCCACAGGGTGAGCGCCGAGCCGTCGGCGAGCAGCCACGTGTGCCGGTAGGTCTCGCGGTGCAGGCCGGCGCTGTGGTGCGCGGAGTACAGCGAACTGTCGTGCGCGAGCGCCCTGTCCAGCTGCCGTATCGTCTCGTCGGGCAGCTCGAAGGAGTTCAGGGCGCGGCCCAGCAGCCGCACGAGGTGCTCCTCCGGAGACTCGGGCGACTCGGCTGGTTCGTACGCTGCGGTCTCGTACGGAACGCTCAAGGCTTCTCCCGGCGTTGCTGCATGTCACCTAGTGGGTGCATACCGTAGCCCCTCGGCAGGACATCATGTCCAAGAACCGAGAAAACGTGCGCCGGGAAAACGCAGGGGCTGTGAGGGAAGTTCCCGCACAGCCCGGCGTACCGGCAAAATCCGCTGCTCAGAGGCGACTTGGAGGGATCACGCGGCGCTTCCGGCGATCCACTGGCTCCACGGCATGTTCCACCCGTTGAGGCCGTTGTCGGGGGCCACGATGCGGTCCGCGGAGTTCCTGACGACCACCACGTCGCCGATGAGTGAGTTGTCGAAGAACCACTTCGCGGGGGTGTCGCCGCGTGCGCCCCGCACATCCTTCAGCCCGACGCAGCCGTGGCTGCTGCCGAACCGGCCGAAGGGAGGGTTGCCCGCCTTGTACCAGTAGTTGCCGTGAATGAACGTGCCCGACCTCGTCAGGCGCATGGCGTGCGGCACGTCCGAGATGTTGTACGCGTCGCCGAGACCGACGGTCTGGCTGTCCATGCCGGTCTGGGTGAACTTCTCGGAGATCACCATCTGCCCGTTGTACGTCGTGAACTGCGCGCTGCCCGTCGAGACAGGGATCGTCCGGATGGTCCGGCCGTCGCGTACCACCGTCATGGTCTGCGTGTTCGCGTCGACCGTCGACACCTGCGAGCGTCCGATCGTGAAGGTGACCGTCTTCTTCTGCACCCCGAAGGTGCCGTTCGCGCCCTCGACACCGTCCAGGTCGATCTTCATGGTGATCTTCGAGCCGGCTTTCCAGTACTTGTCGGGCCGGAAGTCGAGCCGCTGCGCGCCGAACCAGTGCCCCACCACCTTCTGCCCGCTGCTGGAGGTCACAGTGATGTGCGACTGCACGGCCTTCTTGTCGCTGATGACCTTGTCGAACTTGAACGACACCGGCATCCCGACCCCGACCGTCGTGCCGCCGTCCGGCCTGTAGGTCCCGATGAAGCTGTGCTCCGCCGTGACCGTCGTGAAGACGGAGTTCGCGGCCGTGGCGTGCCCCTCGGCGTCCTTCGCCGTCGCGGAGATCCTGTACTTCGTTCCCCGCTCCAACTGCGCCTTCGGCTTCCACGCGCGGCCGTCCGCGGACATCGAGCCGGCCACTGCCTGCCCGGTCTCGGCCACCGTCATCCTCACCTCTGTGAGTCTGCCGTCGCTCACCTGCACGCCGGTCGTGTTGATCGACGCTCCGGCCGAACCGTCCTCGGCCGAAATGGCGATCTTCGCTGTGGAGGTCTTGGCGGCGCTCGTGCTGCTCCTGCCGCCCTTCGCGTCGCCGTCCTGGGCTGTGGCGCTTCCCCCGCAAGCCGTCAGGGTCAGAGCACCGACCGCGAGGACGGCGCAGGCCCCCAGCGCGCGCCGCACTGCTATGCCCGGCGTTGTCACAAGCTGCTCCATATTCGTGTGATATGCGTTCCCTGCTCTGGTTCGTGTTGAAGGAGGGGGACAGCGGCCGGAGGGGTTCCATCCACCCGGCGGCCACGACGTCACGTGACAGAACCGGGACAATCGCATGCCGCTTCACCACAACCGGGCCACCCGCGGGACCGTGGCCGGAGCGACCCGCCCGATCACTCGCGGGGAGCTGCCCGGACCACCGCTCGCCCGGTCATGCGCCGGAGGTTGGCCGGGCAGCTTGCCGGATCACGCGCCGGAGGTCGGCCGGGTCGCTCGCCGGAGGCGTGGCCGGACCACCGGCGTTGCTTCCGGTTCGCCTCCGTCGCCGTGTGCGCCCCGCGCCACCACGCGCAGCGCGTGTCATCTCACCGCACGGCGCCCCCGCTGCACGCCATGCCATGCCGCGCTCCGTCCCGCCACGGCGAGGCAGGACGGGGCAGGGGGGAAGGGGGGAGAGGAGGGGCGGGTGGCGCGCACGCCCCTCGTCATCCCTGCTGCATGTGAGGCAGTCGCCGGCGGCGTCCACACGCCCGGCATGGGGCGCCTCAGGGGTGCCCCCTGAGTGCGCTACCGCGCCCTGGTGACGTCCCCGCCCCCCGACGAAGCTCCGTACAGCTCCCGATAGGACGGCCACGCTCCCCCCGGCCCGTCCACCGACTCGGCGGCACGCACGGCGCGCACGATGGCCCGCGTGACCACGTCCGCGCCGGCTGCCAGCAGGTCGTTCAGCGCCAGTGGGCTGCCGTCGTCGAGCGGGCGCCCGCCCGTCGCCAGCGCGAACACCGTGTCCCCGTCGTGGAGAAGGTGCACCGGCCGCACGGCGCGGGCGATCCCGTCGTGCGCCGTGCCCGCAAGTTTCTGCGCCTGTGCCTTCGACAGAACCGCGTCCGTGGCGACCACGGCCAGTGTGGTGTTGAGCGGAGGGGGCGCGTTGTTCTCGGCGACCGCCGCCAGGCGCCGTCGAGCCGCCTCGTGGACATCTGCCGCCGGGTACTCCACCCGTCCCTGGAACAGCTCCCCGTACAGCACGCCCGTCTCCGGATCCGCTGCTGCTCCTGCCGCGTTGGCCACCACCAGCGCGGCTACGGTGATGCCGGAGTCGAGCACGCTGCCGGCCGTGCCGACGCCGCCCTTCATCGCCCCGACCACGGCCCCCGTCCCCGCACCCACGCACCCTTCCGGCACGGCTGAGCCGGGCGTGCTCGCTGCTGCGGCCTCGACTGCCGCGCGCCCGGTGGTCGCGTCCGGTCTGGCCCGGAAGTCACCGCCGCGACCCAGGTCGAAGACGCAGGCGGCGGGAACCACCGGAACGACGTGCGCCGGGTCCGTACCCACCCGCACCCCCCGCTGCTGCTCCTCCAGCCACTCCATGACGCCCGAGGCCGCGTCCAGTCCGTAGGCGCTGCCGCCCGTCAGCACGATCGCCTCGACCTTCTGGACGACATTGCGCGGGTCGAGGGCGTCGGTCTCCTTGGTGCCCGGACCGCCGCCGCGCACGTCCACCGCGGCAACGGCCCCGCCCTCCGGGGCGAGTACGACGGTGGTCCCGGTGAGCCAGCCGCTGCCGGTCCGCGTCGCGTGCCCGACCCGCACTCCGGCGACGTCCGTCAAAGCGTTGAGTGTCATGGACGAAGTGTCGCCCGGAGAACGGCGTGCCGAGGGGCGCGACGGTGTGTGGTGGCGGTGCGTCACGCGGCCGGAGCGGTCTGCCGCCTCGCGCTCTCCCCGGCCGCCATGTGCGCCGTCAACGCCACCCCCACCGCCACGGCGAGCGCCGAGACCAGGCCGGCTGCCAGAACCGCCCAGTCGCCCAGGAAGGTGCAGCAGATGACGAGCAGAGCCGTCGTCGGCAGCACCATCTGCTGGGCGATGCCCACCTTGAAGTGGCGTGCGTGCAGTGCCCAGACGCTGATCAGGTAGAGCGCTGTCGGCAGGGTCACCGCGGCCGAAGCCGCCATCGTCGAGATGTGCGCCGTGCCCACCGTCTGCTCGACCGCGACCTCCAGGCCTGCGCCGATCGCGGCTGCGGAGGCGAAGACCAGGTAGTGGCCGTAGCCCCACAGGAATGCCTGCTTGTTGGAGCGCAGGTGACCGTGGATGGGAACCACGAAGTAGATCCACCAGGCGGAGAACACGATCAGCAGGCCGCCGGCCGCGATGGGCATGAGCTGCCCGAGTGCATCGTGCTCGTCGACGGCCGACTTCACGGCGATCGTGGCTGCGGCGACGGACTCGCCGAGAACGATGATGGTGAACAAGCCGTACCGTTCGGCGATGTGATGCGGATGCCAGGAGGTGGAGTAGTCCTTCTCCGCGTACAGAGGCACACACAGTTCCGCGATCGCCAGCCCGAGGAAGAGCCAGGGGCGGGCGGGTTCGGGCAGTAGCACCAGGCCCAGCCAGCCCACCTGACAGAGCAGCACGCCGCCGGCGTAGCGCAGGGCCAAGGCTCTCTCCGCGGCTCGGGCCGATCTCGCGACGCGCAGCCACTGGCCCGCCATCGCCAGTCGCATGATCACGTAGCCGAGCCAGACCACCAGGAAGTCGTGTTCGTCGAAGGCCCGTGACACCCCCGCCGCCAGTACCAGGACGCCGGCGATCTGCACGAGGGTGACGACCCGGTACAGGGCGTCGTCGTTGTCGTACGCCGAGGCGAACCAGGAGAAGTTCATCCAGGCCCACCAGATGGCGAAGAAGACCATCGCGTAGTCGAGGATGCCTTCGCCCGCGTGGCCCTCCGCGAGCGCGTGCACGAGTTGGACGCCGGCCTGCGCGATCGCGACGACGAAGCAGAGGTCGAAGAAGAGCTCCAAGGGCGAGGCCACCCGGTGGGACTCGTCCCGGCCGCGCGCGGTGAGCTTGCGCAACGGGCCGGAGCGTGCGGCCCGACGGGACGGCGCGGGCGACTGACTTGAAGCGGACGTCATGCCTCCTAGCACAGCAGATAACCGCCCAAAATTCTTGTGAACGGATTCACAAGTAGGGGAGGGGGTGGCAATCGTGCGAAACGGCCAGGTCAAGCGGCATGTGGGGCCCTCTCGCCGGCGCCGGGCGGGACCTTCGGACCCTGATCGAGGACCAACGCGGTGCCCGTGCCGCTCGGCGCAGGAGTGCAATGGGGCCGTACCGGTGAAGCGATGCGGAAGGTGTCGGACATGACTGCCACTCCTGCGGAAACCACGACCGTCACTCCTGCCGAGCAGACGGCTGACAAGGCGTCGGCGCCGGGTGACGCCTGGACCGGCTTCCGCGGCGGGCTGTGGCGGGACACCGTCGACGTGCGCGACTTCGTCCAGGCCAACTACACCCCGTACGAGGGGGACGGCTCCTTCCTCGCCGGGCCCACCGAGCGCACCACCGAGGTCTGGAACAAGCTCCTGGCAATGTTCCCCGCCGAGATCGAGCACGGCGTCCACGACGTCGACGTCAGTACGCCCTCCCGCATCGACGCCTTCGCGCCCGGCTACGTCGACCGCGACCTCGACCTCGTCGTCGGCCTCCAGACCGACGCGCCGCTCAAGCGGGCCATCATGCCCAACGGCGGTTGGCGCATGGTCGAAAGCGCCCTCAGAGCGTACGGGTACGAGCCCGACCCGGCGGTCCGGGAGATCTACACCAAGCTCCGCAAGACCCACAACGACGGGGTCTTCGACGCCTACACGTCCGAGATCCGCGCGTGCCGCTCCTCCGGCATCATCACCGGGCTGCCCGACGCCTACGGCCGTGGACGCATCATCGGCGACTACCGCCGCGTCGCCCTGTACGGCGTCGACCGGCTCATAGCGGCCAAAGAGGCGGTCAAGGTTTCTCTCGACGCCCAGTGGCCCACAGAGCAGGTCATCAAGGAACGCGAGGAAACCCGGGAGCAGATCCGGGCCCTCGAAGAACTCAGGGCCATGGCCCTCTCGTACGGGCACGACATCTCCGGCCCCGCCCGCACCGGCCACGAAGCCGTCCAGTGGCTCTACTTCGCCTACCTCGCGGCCGTCAAGGAGCAGAACGGCGCGGCCATGTCCATCGGCCGCATCGACGCCTTCCTCGACATCTACCTCCAGCGCGACATCGACCGCGGCCTGCTCACCGAGTCCCGGGCCCAGGAACTCATCGACGACTTCGTCATCAAGCTGCGCATCGTGCGCTTCCTGCGCACCCCGGAGTACAACGAGCTGTACTCCGGCGACCCCACCTGGGTCACCTGGTCGATGGCCGGCGTCGGCGAGGACGGGCGCCCCCTGGTCACCCGCACCACCTTCCGCGCGCTCCACACCCTCTACAACCTCGGCCCGGCCCCCGAACCCAACCTGACCGTCTTCTGGTCCCCGCGCCTGCCCGAGCCCTTCAAGAAGTACGCCGCCCAGGTCGCCGTCGACACCAGCGCCCTGCAGTTCGAGTCCGACGAGCTGATGCGGCCCAAGTACGGGGACGACACCGCCATCGCCTGCTGTGTCTCCGCCATGGCAACGGGCCGCCAGATGCAGTTCTTCGGCGCCCGCGTCAACGTTGCCAAGGCCCTGCTGTACGCGATCAACGGCGGTCGCGACGAGATCTCCGGCAAGACGGTCGTCGAGGGCTTCGAGCCGATCACCGACGAGTACCTCGACTACGACACCGTTCTGGCCGCCTACGGTGCCATGCTCGACTGGCTCGCCAAGACCTACGTCCACGCGCTGAACGTCATCCACTACATGCACGACAAGTACGCCTATGAGCGACTGGAGATGGCTCTCCACGACCGCGAGATCCTGCGGACCATGGCCTGCGGCATCGCCGGCCTGTCCGTCGCCGCCGACTCGCTGTCCGCCGTCCGGCACGCGCGCGTGAAGGTGATCCGCGACGACACCGGCCTCGCCGTCGACTACGTCGTCGAGGGCGACTACCCGGCGTACGGCAACAACGACGACCGGGCCGACGACCTCGCCCGCTGGATCGTCCACGAGTTCATGGAGAAGCTCCGCCGCCACCCGACGTACCGCGACGCGGTGCACACCCAGTCGGTCCTGACGATCACCTCGAACGTCGTCTACGGCAAGAAGACGGGCAACACACCGGACGGCCGCCGCGCCGGCACCCCCTTCGCGCCCGGCGCGAACCCCATGAACGGCCGCGACGAACACGGCTACGTCGCCTCCGCGCTGTCCGTCGCCAAGATCTCCTACGACGACGCGGAGGACGGCATCTCGCTGACGAACACCATCACACCCGAGGCCCTGGGCCGCACCTCCGAGGACCGGATCGCCAATCTCTCCGGTGTGCTGGACGGCTTCACGGATGCCGGCGGCTTCCACATGAACGTCAACGTGCTCGACCGGGCGACCCTCGAGGACGCGATGGAGCACCCCGAGAAGTACCCCCAGCTGACCATCCGGGTCTCCGGTTACGCGGTCAACTTCATCCGCCTCACGCGTGAGCAGCAACTCGACGTCATCAACCGCACCTTCCACGGAACGCTGTGAGGGAGCAGGACGATGACCTCGTTTCCTCCGCCGGCGCCGGACACCCCGGCGCCGGCCGGGCCCCCTTCCAGGGGGCCCACCGCCCCCGTCACGCCGGCCGCCGCGGTGGGCCGCAGGCCCGCGGTCGGTTCGGTCCACTCCTGGGACCTGTCGACCGGGGTCGACGGTCCCGGCACGCGTTTTGTGACCTTCCTGTCCGGCTGCCCCCTGAGCTGCCTGTACTGCCACAACCCCGACACCTGGCGGATGCGCGACGGCAAGCGCACCACGGCCGACGAGATCGTCGCCGAGGCCCGCAAGTACGCGCGCTTCATCGCGACTGCCGGAGGCGGTGCCACCATCAGCGGGGGAGAACCGCTGCTGCAGCCCGTCTTCACCGGGGAACTGCTGCACCGCTTCAAGCACGAACTGGGCCTGCACACAGCCCTGGACACCTCGGGGTTCCTCGGCGCACGCGCCACCGACGCGCTGCTGCGCGACACGGACCTCGTCCTGCTCGACATCAAGTCCTGGAACCAGGCCACCTACCGCAAGGTCACCGGACGTCCGCTGCACCCGACACTCGACTTCGCCCGCCGCCTCGCCGTCCTGGGCAAGGAGGTCCACGTCCGCTTCGTCCTCGTGCCCGGGCTCACCGACGAGGCGGCGAACGTCGAGGGTGTCGCAGCCTTCGCCGCCGGCCTCGGCAACGTCACGCGGGTCGACGTCCTGCCCTTCCACAAACTGGGCGAGTCCAAATGGAACGCGCTCGGACGGCCCTTCCTGCTCCATGACACGCCCAGCCCGACGCCCGAGCAGATTGCCCGGGCCCGGGCTGTCTTCACCGGACACGGCCTGTACGCCGTGTGACCCCGCCGCTCGAACGGCCCGCCGACCCAGCCGCTCGGGCGCGGGGCTCGTGCGCTCCCGAGGGGCGCCGCCGGCGGAGCCGTACCCTGGAGGCATGACGTCCGCACCCGCACCCGAGCCCCGCGACCCGAAGGCCGCGCTGATCTTCGACGACCCGCTCGACCAGCAGTCGTCGGACGACACGGACCGCGGCTGGGGCGAGCGGCCGGGCGGCGACGCCGTCGGCGACCTGAAGCGCTTTTTGGAGGAGAAGCCGCCCCACCACCTCTGAGCCTTCCGGGCCCAGCGGGCCGCTGCCCGCAATGTCGCGCGTACGACTGTGGCTACCTGTCGTCGCCGGAGCTGCGCTGGGCGACCATGACGTCGCGGATCTCCTTGAGCACCTCGAGCTCGGTCACCTCGACGACTTCCTTCGTGCCCGCGCGCGCGGCCTCCCGGTTCGCCTGCCGCGCCAGGTACTTCGACATCGGCAGGACCATCAGGAAGTACACCACCGCCGCGGTGATCACGAAGCTGAGCGTGGCGCCGAGCACCGAGCCCCACATGATCTGGATGCCGCTCGTGACCGTGCCGTCGGCCGCTTGCTTGCACGGCGCCCTCAGACAGGTGCTGTAGTTGTCGAGGTTCTGCGTGCCGATCGCTCCGACCAGCGGATTGATGATCCCCTTCACCACCGAGTTGACGATGTTCGTGAAGGCGGCGCCGATGACCACCGCTACTGCCAGATCGACGACGTTGCCGCGCATCAGAAAGGCTTTGAAGCCCTGCAAGACGCTCGGTCCCTTCTTCTCCCTCACCTCGGGGCCCTTTCTCGTACGTACCTGTGGTGGAACGAAACGCTCCGCAACCTACGCCAGGTCGAGGCATCCCTGTCCAATTGGGTAGCTCCCAAGAAGGACTTGACAGCAAGATCCGCAGCCTGCGGACGATGCGGCTCAGCACAGCGTCACCGCCAACCGAGTCGTCGCACCCGCGGCGACCAGGCGCGCCGCAGTGTCACGCGGCACCGAGAGAACGACCAGAGCTCCCGCGCCGGCTGTGTCGTCCCCGGACTCCGGCAACTCGGTCACCAGCGCCGCTCGTGCCAGCACCCGGGCGTCACCGCCGCCAGGTGCCGTCTGCGCGGCGGCGATCACGTCGACCCGGTCGCCCGGCCTCAGCAGCCGTACCGTGGCGGCGTCCGCGATGCGAACCGGCGCCGCCACGTGCGCCTCGGTGCTGCGCTGCTCACGCGCACCGGTCTCGACCGCCGCGGGCGCACGGGCCGGTGTGACCCGCTCCGGATGCCCGCGGGCCCGGTCGGCACGCGGACCCGCCGACACGAGGGCGGCGGCCGTGAGAGCGAGGCCGACCGCCACCGTGAGTCGCCGACGGCGCAGGAACCGGTGCAGCCGGTGGCGCACACCGCCCACGCGCACGGGAGCGAAGTGCGGCACCTCGCATGTGGGCGGAGCATCAGTGCCGGGCGGTTGTGGAGGGGGCGAGAGCGGAGCGAGGGACGGAAGGGACGGAGAGGGAGGGAGGGACACGCGGGATCACCACCTGCGACGCGAGACCGTCTGACCAGGCCACGATGGGGCCTCGCACGTTCGCTCGCCGGAGCCCGTGGGCTACTGGCGGGTTGTGGAAAAGCCGCTCACTCGAACGAAGGATCCGCTGCCGTCGCAGCCCCTGCCGCCCGTTCCGCCACGGTCCCACCTACGGCAGTTCGAAACCGGGATCCATCCCACCGAGGGCATGCGTGCACAGGCAGTCCCGCTGCTCCGTCGCGGGCAGCGCGGCCACCGCGTCGAACAGCACGCCCCGCAGCCGGTCGACGTTCGCGGCGAACACTCGCAGCACCTCGTCGTGCGAGACTCCCTCGCCGGTCTCGGCTCCCGCGTCCAGATCCGTGACCAGTGTCATGGACGTGTAGCAGAGTTCCAGCTCACGGGCGAGCGCCGCCTCCGGATGACCGGTCATCCCCACCACGGACCACCCCTGCGCCTGGTGCCACAACGATTCGGCACGGGTGGAGAACCGCGGTCCCTCGACGACCACGAGCGTGCCCCCGTCGACCGGTTCCCAGTCCCGGCCCCGGGCCGCCTTCAGCGCAGCCGCCCGCCCGGCGGGGCAGTAGGGATCCGCCAGTGACACGTGCACCACGTTCGGCATCGTGCCGTCGGGCAGCGGCAGCCCGTCGAAATACGTTCCCGTCCGGTGCTTCGTACGGTCGACCATCTGGTCGGGGACGAGCAGCGTGCCCGGTCCGTACTCGGGGCGCAGGCCGCCGACCGCGCACGGACCGAGGACCTGGCGCACGCCGACGGAGCGCAGCGCCCACAGGTTGGCCCGGTAGTTGATCCGGTGCGGTGGGAGATGGTGGCCCCGGCCGTGCCGGGGCAGGAACGCGACCCGCCGTCCGGCGATCTCGCCGAAGAAGAGGGAGTCGCTGGGCGGCCCGTAGGGGGTGTCCACCTGGACCTCGGTCACATCCTCGAGGAACGAGTAGAACCCGGAACCGCCGATTACACCGATCTCTGCGTTCGCCATGAAGTGCACAGTAGCCGGACCCGCGTGGCACCCGGCGTCGGGCTCCGAAGACACCGAAGACCCCGCCGACCGGGGCGGCAGGGTCTGCAAGCGATGTGTCTCGGTCTCAGGCGGCGGTGGTGCCGGTCGAGGTGCCCGAGCTCGACGACGAGGAACCCGAGGACGAGGAGCCGGAGGACGACGACGAGGAGGACGTCGACGGCTTCGACGGCGCGGGCGAGCTGCTGGACGACGCGCCGCGGCTGTCGTTGCGGTAGAAGCCGGAGCCCTTGAAGACAATGCCGACCGCGGAGAACACCTTCTTGAGGCGGCCACCGCAGTTGGGGCACTCGGTCAGGGCATCGTCGGTGAACTTCTGCACCGCCTCGAGGCCCTCGCCGCACTCGGTGCACTGGTACTGGTAGGTGGGCACTGTCTTCCTCCTGGCACTCTCACTCGATGAGTGCTAACGACGCTCCATAGTGACGTATTCCGCCGGATCAGTCCACCGTGACCGGCACGCGGTGACCGACGCCACGTGCGACGGTGAGCCCGCCGGGCCGCGCCGTCAGCCGCGAGCGCAGTGCCAGCAGGGTGGTCAGGGCGAGCAGTGTGCCCCCCATCGGCACCAGGAATCCAGCCCCGCCCCAGAAGCGGTCCTCCAGCTGACCGGCGACTGTGACGGCCGCGGCCTGGCCGAGCGCCACCGCGCCGGTCAGCCATGTGAACGCCTCGGTGCGTGCCCCCGCCGGGACGAGTGACTCCACCAGCGTGTAGCCGGTGATGAGAGCGGGCGCGATGCACATGCCGACCAGTAGTCCGAGGCCGGCGAGCACGAGCGCCGAGTGCGCCGTCCACAGCGCGGACGCGGTCAGCGCCAGTGCCGCGTACCCCATCAGGAGGCGCTGCTGCGGTGTGGACCGCCAGGCGATCGCGCCGCACGCGATGCCGGAGAGCATGTTGCCCGCCGCGAAGACGCCGTACAGCACGCCGTTCAGCCCGGGCTCGCCGATCGACTCGGTGAACGCGGCGAGCGAGACCTGCATGCCGCCGAAGACCGATCCGATGCCCAGGAACGTCACGATCAGCACGCGCACGCCGGGCACACGTAGGGCGGAGGTGTGCGCCACCGGCGCGTGACCGTCTATGCGCACTGCGGGCTGGGTGCTGCGCTGCGCGGCGAACAGCAGGCCGCCGACCAGGGTCAGCGCGGCTTCCGCCACCAGGCCCGCCGCCGGGTTCACGGCCGTGCACAGCGCGGTGGCCAGCAGCGGGCCGACGACGAAGGTCAGCTCGTCCGTGACGGACTCGAAGGCCGCCGCGGTGGTCATCAGGCGCGAGCCCTTCAGCTTCACTCCCCACCGGGCGCGCACCATGGGGCCGACCTGAGGCACCGAGGCGCCCGTCGGCACGGCCGCCGCGAACAGTGCCCACAGGGGCGCGTGGGAGAGAGCGAGCGCCGTCAGGGTCAGCCCCGACAGCGTGTGCACGATGACGCCGGGAACCAGCACGGTGCGCTGCCCGTAGCGGTCCGCGAGCCGTCCGCTGTAGGGAGCGAACAGCGCCATGGAGACACCGGTGACGGCAGCAGCGGCGCCCGCCGCGCCGTAGGAGCCGGTGGTGTGCTGGACCAGCAGCACGATGGAGATCGTCAGCATCGCGAACGGCTGACGGGCCGCGAAGCCGGGGAGCAGGAACGTCCAGGCGCCGCGTGTGCGCAGCAGCCGCCCGTAGCCCGGACGCGGGGCGGCGGACGTCTTCTCGGGCCCGGTGGTGACCGTGGATGCCACGGCCTGTGCCTTTCTGCCGCCTGGTAGCGCGGCCCCCTGTAGGGGGCGCGAGCGCCGAGAGCTGTCCTCTTGCGCGGACTGCGGTAGATGCCGACGCCCATTGCGGGGGCGACCCGGCCGCCATACGGTCGCGCCAGCTCTGCGTCAGGCAGAGTTGGTTCGATCAGGGTGCGGCCTTCATCGTACAGGGGAAAGTGGATGGCGCGCCTGTGAAAACGAGCACCATCAGGATGTTCGCCTGGGAATGGCGCCAGGGCGGACCGTCGTCCGGGACAGCCCCGCGCCGTAGCGCCTTCGGGGGCGCCCGCGCGCCGCGCGTGGGGGGCACCGCACGGCCTTCTCGGCGCCGGCCGGGCGCACTCGACGCACCCCACGCGGCAGCCGCGCGCCGGGGGCGCTCGGCTCAGCTCCCCACGCCCCCGTTGTCCGCGCCCAGCCATCCGGCCAGCTTGCCGCCCTTGCCGACGGCGCGCAGGCGTCGCTCGGCCGCGTCGCGCACGGGGTCCGTCGCCACGACGAGCAGTTCGTCCCCGCGCCGCAGCACCGTCGCCGGCATGGGGACGAACGAGGTGCCGTCGCGTACGACGAGCGTGACCGCGGCGCCGGCCGGAAGCCGCAGCTCGTTGATCTCGACGCCGTGCATCTTCGACCCCTCGGGGATGGAGACGGACAGCAGATGGCCCCGCAGCCGCTCCAGCGGCGCCGACTCGATGCCGAGGTCGGCGGCCTCCGGCCCCTGGCCCAGACGCAGCTTGCGGGCCAACCAGGGAAGGGTGGGCCCTTGGACCAGGGTGTAGACGACGACCAGGACGAAGACGATGTTGAAGATGCGCCGGCTGCCGTCGACGCCGTTCACCATGGGAATGGTCGCCAGGATGATGGGCACGGCACCGCGCAGCCCGGCCCAGGACATGAGGGTCTGCTCCTGCCAGGGCACGCGGAAGGGCACCAGGCAGGCGACGACGCTCAGGGGGCGCGCGATCACGGTGAGCACCAGCCCGATGACGAGTGCGGGTGCGACGTCGTCGCCCAGCTCGTGCGGTGTGACCAGCAGGCCCAGCAGGACGAACATGCCGATCTGCGCGATCCAGCCGAGTCCGTCGGCGAACCCGCGGGTCGCGGGCCAGTGCGGCAGCTTCGCGTTGCCCAGCACCATCGAGGCGAGGTAGACGCCGAGGAAGCCGCTGCCGTGCGCCAGGGCGCCCGCTGCGTACGCCGTGACCGCGATCGCCATCACGGCGATCGGATACAGGCCGGACGCGGGCAGCGCTACGTGCCGCAGGGCCCAGGAACCCAGCCAGCCGACCGAGAGACCGACGGCCGCGCCGATGGCCAGCTCCAGGGCTATCTCGCCGAGCAGGACGTACCAGTGCTCCACCGGCCCCGCTGCGGAGAACGCGACGACCATGATGACGACCGGGGCGTCGTTGAAGCCGGACTCGGCTTCCAGGGTGCCCGTCACGCGCGCGGGCAGCGGGATCTTCCGGAGCACCGAGAAGACGGCCGCCGCGTCCGTGGAGGACACCACCGCGCCGATGATGAGGGCCTGCCGCCACTCCAGCCCCGTCAGGTAGTGCGCGCTCGCGGCCGTGACGCCGACGCTCACCGCGACGCCGGCCAGTGCCAGCGCGGTGGCGGCCGGCAGGACCGGTTTGATCTCCTTCCACTTCGTGCCGAGCCCGCCCTCGGCGAGGATCACGACCAGGGCGGCGTATCCGATGACCTGGGTCAGTTCGGCGTTGTCGAAGTGGATGTTGCCGACGCCGTCCTGGCCCATGAGGACGCCGATGCCCAGGTACACGAGCAGGCTGGGGAGCCCGCTGCGCGACGAGATCCGGACTGCCGCCGCGGCGACGAGAAGGACGAGCGAGCAGACGAGCAGGAGCTGGTTGAGGTGGTGGACGGTCAGCGGCGGATCCCTTCCCTGGCGCACGAGCCTCGCGCGCGGGTGCACACACATATCGGACACGAAGTGGTGCGCGCCCGCATGCAACTACTTCGTTACCTTACCTAACTCTTGACGATTTCTTGACGTTCCCCCGAGAGTGGTCGAACGTCCGCCCGTGCTGGTTCCAGACTCCGCGTCAAGTGCCACCGGGCCCTGCGCCTATGGTTGCTCCAGCACTCCAGGACCGCCTGCCGCTCGCGTTAGGACAGCAAGGACAGCGATGCCCCCCAACACCACCGCCACAACGGGTGACAAGCCCGGCAAGTCCGGCAGGAAGAAGGGGCGCAAAGCCCGTTTTATCGTGCTCGTCCTGGTGCTGGCCGTCATCGGGGGCGTCGCGTACGGGGCGTACTGGTCCATCAGCACCGTCCGCGCCTCGTTCCCGCAGACGAAGGGAACGATCACGCTCCAGGGTCTGTCCGGCCCCGTGGACGTCAAGCGTGACGGCTACGGCATTCCGCAGATCTACGCCTCCTCCGACGAGGACCTGTTCATGGCGCAGGGGTACGTCCAGGCGCAGGACCGGTTCTACGAGATGGACGTGCGCCGCCACCTGACGTCCGGGCGACTGTCGGAGATGTTCGGCGCGAGTCAGGTCGACAACGACGCCTTCCTGCGCACCCTCGGCTGGGACCGGGTCGCGAAGCAGGAGTACGACACCAAGCTGTCCCCCGCCACGAAGAAGTACCTCCAGGCCTACGCCAAGGGCGTCAACGCCTACCTCGACGGCAAGAACGGCAAGGACCTCTCCCTGGAGTACGCCGCCCTCGGCTTCGCCAACGACTACAAGCCGGGGAAGTGGACGCCGGTCGACTCGGTCGCCTGGCTGAAGGCGATGGCCTGGGACCTGCGCGGCAACATGCAGGACGAGATCGACCGCGCCCTGATGACCAGCCGTCTCGGCCCCAAGCAGATCGCCGACCTGTACCCGCAGTACCCCTACGACCGCAACCGGCCGATCGTCCGGGAGGGCACGTACGACGGGCTCTCCAAGACGTTCGAACAGCAGGGCGCCTCCAGCGGCTCGGGCGCGTCCACGAGCAGCGCGGCCGGTACCTCCTCGGGCACCGCCTCCTCGGCCCTGCAGGGCCAGCTGGCGGGCCTCTACAAGGTGCTGGACGACATCCCCACGGCCGTCGGTGTGAACGGCAACGGCATCGGCTCCAACTCCTGGGTCGTCGCCGGGGGGCACACCATCACGGGCAAGCCACTCCTGGCCAACGATCCGCACCTGTCGGCCTCCCTGCCGTCCGTGTGGTACCAGATGGGCCTGCACTGCCGCAGCGTGTCCAGCACCTGCCGGTTCGACGTCGCCGGCTACACCTTCGCCGGCATGCCCGGCGTCGTCATCGGCCACAACAAGGACATCGCCTGGGGCATGACGAACTCCGGCGTCGACGTCACCGACCTCTACCTGGAGAAGCTCGCCGGCGACGGCTACCTCCACGACGGCAAGGTCCTCCCCTTCACGACGCGCGAGGAGACCATCAAGGTCGCCGGCGGCGACGCGAAGAAGATCGTCATCCGCCAGACCGAGGACGGGATGCCGCTGCTGTCCGACCGCAGTGACGAACTGGTGAAGGTCGGCAAGAAGGCGACCGTCGACACCGCCGCCCCCGACCGCGGTGACGGCTACGGCATCGCACTGCGGTGGACCGCCCTGGACCCCGGCACCTCCATGGACGCCGTCTTCGCCATGGACAGGGCCACCGACTGGGAGGGCTTCCGGGCCGCGGCCAAGCTCTTCGACGTCCCCTCGCAGAACCTGATCTACGCCGACACCCGCAACAACATCGGCTATCAGCTGCCCGGAAAGATCCCCACGCGCGCGAAGGGCGACGACGGCTCGGTGCCCGCGCCGGGCTGGGACTCCACGTACCGCTGGACCGGCTACCTGGACTTCGACGAGCTGCCCTACGAGTACAACCCCGAGCGCGGCTACATCGTCACCGCCAACCAGGCCGTGACCGGCAAGGACTACCCCTACACGCTCACCACCGACTGGGGCTACGGCGCACGCAGCCAGCGGATCAACGGCCTGATCGAGCAGAAGATCAAGGGCAACGGCAAGATCTCGACCGAGGACATGCGGCAGATGCAGCTCGACAACAGCAGCGAGATCGCCAAGCTGCTCGTGCCGTCGCTGCTCAAGATCGACATTGGGGACAAGGACGTCCGACAGGCGCAGAAGCTGCTGGAGGGCTGGGACTACACCCAGGACGCCGACTCGGCCGCGGCCGCCTACTTCAACTCCGTCTGGCGCAACATCCTCAAGCTCGCCTTCGGCAACAAGCTGCCCAAGGAGCTGCGGGTCGAGGGCCAGTGCCTGTGGGTGGACCCGGTCGACACCACGGGGCCCGTGGACGACACCAAGAGGGTGCGCGAGTGCGGTCAGCGCGACGCCGACCAGGCGCAGCCGGACGGCGGCGACCGCTGGTTCGAGGTGGTGCGCAACCTCATGGACGACGAGAACAGCGACTGGTGGACGGCGCCCAGGTCGGGCACCCGGCCCGCGGCGCACAATCGGGACGAACTGTTCAAGCGCGCGATGATCGACGCCCGCTGGGAACTCACGGCCAGGCTCGGCAAGGACATCGACACCTGGAGCTGGGGCCGGTTGCACCGGCTGTTCCTGAAGAACCAGACCCTGGGCACCGAGGGCCCCGGCGCCCTGCAGTACGTGCTCAACCGCGGTCCGTGGAACCTCGGCGGCGGTGAGGCCGCGGTCGACGCGACCGGCTGGAACGCCGCCGGCGGCTACGGCGTCGTGTGGGTGCCGTCGATGCGGATGGTGGTCAACCTCGACAACATGGACAAGTCGAAGTGGATCAACCTCAGCGGGGCCTCCGGGCACGCCTACAGCGCCCACTACACCGACCAGACCGGAAAGTGGGCCAAGGGCGAACTGCTTCCCTGGTCGTTCTCCCCGCAGGCGGTCGACGACGGCACCAGTGACGCCCTCGTCCTGAAACCGTGAGCCGACGGTGAGTCAGGGGCCTGCACGCGAGCGTGCAGGCCCCTTTCGCACACCGGGTCCGCACACCGGGTCCGCGCGGCGGGCCGCGCTCAGCCCCCGAAGCGGCGCACCCTCGTCGGGGTCACCACGGCGTGCACCGGTCGGTCGTGCGCCTCCTCGGGGAGGCTCGTCACGACCTCGGTGTCGTACAGCAGCACCACCAGCGCAGGGTGTGCGCCCGCGCGTTCCAGGCGGGCCAGTACGCGGTCGTACGAGCCCCCGCCGCGCCCCAGGCGCATGCCGCGCGCGTCGACCGCGACCCCCGGCAGCAGGACGACGTCCGCCGTGGTCACAGCCTCGGGGCCGAGGCGTTCGCCTGCGGGTTCGAAGAGGGCCATCCGCCCGCCGTGCCGGACGCGCGCGAGGGAGCCTTCCCCGGCGTACTCGCCCCAGTCGAGGTCGTTGTCGGGCAGCAGCGCCGGCAGCAGAATGCGCACGCCCCGCTCGCGCAGCGCATCCAGGAGCGCGAGCGTTCCCGGTTCACTCCCCACCGAGACGTACGCCGCCACCGTGCGCGCCCGCGCCAGCTCGGGCAGCTCCAGCGCGCGCCGGGCCAGGGCGCCGGCCGCTTCCTGCAGATCGGCGGCGCTCAACCCGTTCCTCATCGAGAGGAATTCCCGCCGCAACATCCGCTTGCCAGGATCAGCCGCAGGTCCGCTGTTGTTCACTCGTGGCTCCCGTACCGTTTTCAGTGTGCTCATATGAGCCGTCATGGTTGCGGAGAGGCGCAATCCCCTCCAAGGGCACCGGATATGGTGACGCCATGACCCAGTCCCACCCCAGGATCAGCAAGGCTGTCATCCCCGCAGCAGGCCTCGGCACGCGGTTCCTGCCCGCCACGAAGGCGACGCCCAAGGAGATGCTGCCGGTCGTGGACAAGCCGGCGATCCAGTACGTGGTCGAAGAGGCCGTGTCCGCCGGTCTCGACGACGTCCTCATGATCACGGGGCGCAACAAGCGCCCGCTGGAGGACCACTTCGACCGGAACTACGAGCTCGAGTCCGCCCTGGAGAAGAAGGGCGACTCGGAGCGACTGGCCAAGGTCCAGGAGTCCAGCGACCTCGCGACCATGCACTATGTCCGCCAGGGCGACCCCAGGGGCCTCGGCCACGCCGTGCTGTGCGCGGCACCGCACGTGGGACAGGAGCCCTTCGCCGTCCTGCTGGGCGACGACCTCATGGACCCCCGCGACCCTCTGCTGCAGCGGATGATCGAGGTCCAGGAGCAAGCCGGCGGCAGCGTCGTCGCGCTCATGGAGGTCGCCCCCGAGCAGATCCACCTCTACGGTTGCGCCGCCGTGGAGGAGACCGAGGACGGCGACGTCGTCAAGGTCAGCGGCCTCGTCGAGAAGCCGGACCCCGCCGACGCCCCCTCGAACTACGCGATCATCGGCCGTTACGTCCTCGACCCGCACATCTTCGACATACTGCGCACCACCGAGCCGGGCCGCGGCGGCGAGATCCAGCTCACCGACGCCCTCCAGCAGCTCGCGCAGGACGAGAAGGTCGGCGGCCCGGTCCATGGCGTCGTCTTCAAGGGGCGCCGCTATGACACCGGCGACCGCGGCGACTATCTGCGGGCCATTGTCAGACTCGCGTGCGAACGTGAGGACCTGGGACCGGACTTCCGGACCTGGCTTCGCAGTTACGTCACCGAGGAGATGTAGCCACCTTGAGCAGCGCCGCGCCCCGAACCACCGGTCAGGACCCCCTGTGGTCGGTGGACGAGCACCTGGAGGACATCCTCGCCACCGTCCGCCCCCTCGACCCCATCGAGCTGCAACTGCTCGACGCCCAGGGCTGCGTCCTGGTCGACGACGTCACGGTCCCGGTCTCGCTGCCGCCGTTCGACAACAGCTCCATGGACGGCTACGCGGTGCGGGTCGCGGATGTCGCGGGCGTGAGCGAGGAGTTCCCGGCGGTCCTGGAGGTCGTCGGGGACGTCGCGGCGGGCCAGTCCGACCTGCTCCACGTGGGCCCCGGTCAGGCCGCCCGCATCATGACCGGCGCCCCGCTGCCGCCCGGGGCCGAGACCGTCGTCCCCGTCGAGTGGACCGACGGGGGGCTCGGCGAGGGACCGGTGAGGGGGATGACCGCGCGCAGTCTGGCGCCGGAGGGTGCCGCCGGTCAGGTGTGCGTGTACCGGCCGGCCGAGGCGCGTGCGCACGTGCGCGCCGAGGGCAGCGACGTGAAGGCGGGGGAGCGGGCCCTCGAGGCCGGCACGGTGCTCGGACCGCCGCAGATCGCGCTGCTCGCGGCGATCGGCAGGGGCTCGGTACGGGTGCGCCCGCGCCCGCGCGTGGTGGTGCTGTCCACCGGCAGCGAACTCGTCCAGCCGGGCGAGGAACTCGGCAGCGGCCAGATCTACGACTCCAACAGCTTCGCGCTGACCGCGGCGGCCCGGGACGCCGGCGCCCTCGCCTACCGCGTGGGGGCCGTCGCCGACGACGCCGAGACCTTGCGCTCCACCGTCGAGGACCAGCTCATCCGCGCGGACCTGCTGGTCACCACCGGCGGGGTGAGCGTGGGGGCGTACGACGTCGTCAAGGAGGCGCTGTCCCACGTCGGTGACGCGGACGAGGCGGGCAGCGGCATCGAGTTCCGCAAGCTGGCCATGCAGCCGGGCAAGCCCCAGGGCTTCGGCTCCATCGGCCCGGACCACACACCGCTGCTCGCGCTGCCCGGCAACCCGGTGTCCTCGTACGTCTCCTTCGAGCTGTTCGCCCGCCCCGCGATCCGCACCCTGATGGGACTTCAGGACGTGCACCGCCCGCGCACCACGGCCACGCTGGCCGCGGACAGGGCGCTGAGCTCGCCGAAGGGTCGCAGGCAGTTCCTTCGCGGGGCCTACGACGACGGGGTGGTCAGCCCGGTCGGCGGCGCCGGCTCGCATCTCGTGGCCGCGCTGGCGCACGCAGACGCGCTGATCGTCGTCCCCGAGGACGTGGAGTCCGTCGAGCCCGGCGCCGAGGTCGAGGTGGTTCTGCTCGGCTGAGTGCACGCGCGCGTGCCCGTATGCCGGGACGGCGGGTCCCGGGCCGCTCACGCGCGCGGCATGGCGGTACCGTGTCGCGCACAACAGGCCCGCGCGCCGCACCGCACCGGGCCCGGACCGGGAGCGCCCACGATCATGAGTACGCAGGACCGACTGACGCACATCGACGAGGCGGGCGCGGCCCGCATGGTCGACGTATCGGAGAAGGACGTGACCGCCCGCACGGCGCGTGCCAGCGGGCGTGTCCTCGTCTCGCCCCGCGTGGTGGAGCTGCTGCGCGGTGAAGGTCTTCCCAAGGGCGACGCCCTGGCCACGGCGCGAATCGCGGGCATCATGGGCGCCAAGCGCACCCCGGATCTGATCCCGCTGTGCCATCCGCTCTCGGTGTCCGGTGTGAAACTGGACCTGTCGGTCGCGGACGACGCCGTGGAGATCCTGGCCACGGTGAGGACGACGGACCGCACGGGCGTCGAGATGGAGGCCCTCACGGCCGTCTCCGTCGCCGCGCTCACCGTGATCGACATGGTCAAGGCGGTCGACAAGGGAGCGGTCATCACGGACGTGCGGGTGGAGGAGAAGACCGGCGGCAAGTCGGGCGACTGGAGCCGGACGTGACCGGGGACGCCCCCACGGGCGGGGCTCTGCACGCGGTGTACGGCGCCTTGGTCGTGACCGCCTCCAACCGCGCCGCCGCGGGCGTGTACGAGGACAGGGGCGGTCCGCTCGTCGCGGCGGGACTGGAGAGCTTCGGGTTCGCTGTGGACGGCCCGTGGGTCGTCCCGGACGGCGACCCGGTCCGGGCCGCGCTGCGGACCGGCGTCGAGGCCGGGTACGACGTGATCGTCACCACCGGCGGGACCGGCGTCTCGCCCACCGACCGCACCCCGGAGGCCACCCGGGAGCTGCTGGACTTCGAGGTGCCGGGCATCGCGGAGGCGATCCGGGCCTTCGGCCGGGAGAAGGTACCCACGGCCGTGCTCTCGCGCGGCCTGGCGGGGGTGGCCGGCGGAACGCTGATCGTCAACCTGCCGGGTTCCACGGGTGGGGTCCGGGACGGTCTGGCCGTCCTGGAGCCGTTGCTGGTACACGTCGTGGACCAGATCCGCGGCGGAGACCACCCGCGGCCGGCCGGGGAGCCCGCGCACGGTGGCGAGGATCGCTCCAGACATGGTGGGGGTGCGAGCTGAACAGCCCTTCCTGGCCGGTGGTGCTCGCCGAGGGCGACGTAGTCCTGCGGCCGATAAGGATGCGCGACCAGCGGGCTTGGCGCGAGGTCAACCGGCGCAACCGCGACTGGCTCAGGCCCTGGGAGGCCACGATCCCTCCGCCCACGCCGAGCGGGCCCATCACGCACCGGCCGACCTACCGCCAGATGGTGCGCCACCTGCGGCACGAGGCGAACGCGGGACGGATGCTGCCCTTCGTCATCGAGTTCGAGGGGCAGTTGGTCGGGCAGCTGACCGTCGCCGGGATCACCTGGGGTTCCATGTGCTCCGGGCACATCGGCTACTGGGTGGACGAGGGCGTGGCCGGTCGCGGAGTGATGCCGACGGCGGTGGCGCTCGTGATGGACCACTGCTTCCGCACCGTGGGCCTGCACCGGATCGAGGTCTGCATTCGCCCGGAGAACCGGCCGAGCCGCCGGGTCGTGGAGAAACTCGGATTCCGCGAGGAGGGCCTGCGCCCTCGCTATCTGCACATCGACGGTGCCTGGCGGGACCACCTCGTGTTCGCGCTCACCGCGGAGGAGGTTCCCGAGGGGCTGATGAACCGCTGGAGGCGCATGCGGGCGCAGAGCGCGCCGCGCAACCAGCGCGGAGCGCCCCGGGACCCGCAGAACACGCCGGGGAATCCGGGCCCGGCCTAGAAATTGAATAAACGTTCGAATTTAATCGCCTGATGACCGTCTCGGGGCGTTGAATTAGCGCCTCCGACGGGCTAGTGATCGCATCGATCGCAAAAAAAGCTCGAAATATCAGCCAGATCGTGCGACACACCGGCCCAATTGGCGGATGGGCTCGCGCAAACCCCTCTACCGTGTGAGGCGTGAGCAGCAGCGGCCTCATCTACGCAGTCATCGTCGGGGCCTGGGCCGCCTACTTGGTGCCGATGTGGCTCCGTAGGCAGGACGAGCTGAACGAGGCCCGTCCGACGGAACGCTTCAGCACCGCCATCCGGTTGCTGTCCGGACGAGCGGGCATGGAGCGCCGGTACGCCAAGGACCTGCAGGCGCGCTCCGCCGACGAGGGGGAGTGCGACGCCGGCGCATCGGACGCCGCCACCGACTCGGTGGACGTCCGGTCCTTCGCCATGCCTCCGACCTTCGCCCAGGAGACACCCTCGGACCCCGCCCGGGCGCAGGATCGCGCCGAGCCGGAGCGCGCCCCCGCGGTGGAGCCGGCGACCGGTCCCGACGTCGAGCCGGAGCGCAAGCGGGTGCCGCACCCTCGGCGTACTCCCTCCGCGCAGGCGGCAGCAGCGCGTGCCCGGCGCTCCAAAGTGCTCGCGCGCCGCCGGCGCACCACCGTGATGCTCTTCCTCGCCTTCACATGCGGCGCCATCGTTGCGGCGGTCGGAGGGCTCGGCTTCCTCTGGGCGCCGGCCGCACCCGCGGTACTCCTCAGCTCCTACATCGGCTACCTGCGCCGGCAGGAGCGCCGTCGCTTCGCGTACCAGATGGACCGCCGTCGGGCCGAGGTCGCGGCGCAGCGCCTGCGGGAGCGTCAACCGCGCCGGCGCACGTCCGTCGGCCCGGACGACCGTGCCGAGGCCGAAGACCCGGACGGCGGGGCCGAGCCGGAGATCGACCCCGGGATGTCGGCACTCGCCGCGGACCGCCGCGCGCTCGTCGAGCAGACGGACCACGCCGAATGGGTCGATCAGCAGCGGGAGCGGCAGCGCAGGCCGGGTCACGGGGAGAGCTGGGACCCGGTGCCGGTGCCGTTGCCGACGTACGTGACCGCGCCGGTGGCGCCACGTGCGACGGCGGAGGTGGACCTGGGGGCGCCGGACGCCTGGAGCTCGGCGCGTTCCAGCGCCGTGGTGCCGGAGCACGACGTGCAGCCGATCGCTGCACCCGAGCAGGCCGTGGAGGAGGAGCCCGGCGCGGAGGACAAGTCGACGGCGCCCGCCCGCACCGACGCGCGCCGCGCGGCCTCCGCGCGCCGGGCGCGCGAGCGGGGACGTACGCCGCTCTTCGACCAGTACGAGGACGGGCAGCGCCCGCGCGCGGCCAACGAGTGACCAGCTCTCACTGACGCGCCCCGAGCCCTCGGAGCCCCCGAGCGGGCGCTCGGGGCACCCGGGGTCGGAGCGCGCAGAAGCGGAACGACCTTGGCATCCTCGCCCGCAGGCAGCAGCGGCAACGGATTTCCAAGCACGCCGATCGGGATGCTAGAGTTTCACTCGTTGCAAGGGCCTGTGGCGCAGTCCGGTAGCGCACCTCGTTCGCATCGAGGGGGCCAGGGGTTCAAATCCCCTCAGGTCCACGCAGCTCAAAGCCCTGGTCGGGTTGTCTCGACCGGGGCTTTGGCGTGTCGCACAGCAGCGAAGTACAGCAACTACTTCGGATCTTGCTTCCCGAGATGCTTGCCGAGACCAGTCCCTCCGTCATCGTGCTGGTACGCGCAGACCGCAGGCCCGGCACGATGTAGAGCCGCACGTGCATGGCGTACGTCTCGGCCGTCTTGGTCTTCAGGTCGGGTTCCACCACTTCCCGGAGCCGGCGAGCCAGGTACTGCGTCAGGGCCGGCGCCGACGTAGCCACCAGCCCTTCCTTGGCCTCGGGGCTGATGCAGGTTCGGGTGACAGGTGCGGTCACGCGGCCTGGAGGGCCGGCGTGGTCATGACGGTCTCGAATGTGCATCACCATCACCCGGTGTGCACCTCGCGCATAACGACACCGAGCACTCATTCCGGGCTGAAACGCCGAGCGAAACAACCTCTCAACCCCATCGGGGTTATCGGGTGCCGGTGTCGGTCTTGTGCAGCATGTGGGCCAACAGCAGGGCGCCTCCGGTCGCTGCCCCGACCGCTCCCGCGGCCAGGAAACCGCGAGAGGAGCGCCAGGACAGCACCGACCACCGCGACTGCGCGGAGAACAACGATCCTGTACTCAGCCACGACCCGGTTGAGATCAACGACAGGGAGGAACCGATCGAGCCGACCGACAGGGCACTTCCGATCGAGCCGACCGACAAGGCAGAACCGACGGAACCCACGGAAAGCACCGATCCCACTGAGCCGATCGACAACACGGAGTTCTGTGACCACAACGACAGCACCGAACCAGAGGGCGTACGACGGACTGATCGTACGGACAGCTTTGCCATGAGGCCATTTTGCCCGTTGGTCGTTCCGTCTCGGGAGGTTGTGGACGGACGTGTCGGGTCTCCGGGTGAGGGCCTTCCGGCATCTGGCGCGCTGCGTGGCCGCGGTGGACGACGCTGAGCGCGCCGATCGCCTCATCCCACCAGGGGGGGGAGTGAAGCAGGCTCCCCCAGCGTCACTCTCTCCGTCTCTGTCTCAGGCCCGAGAGCGCGGCAGGTCCTTGGGTAGTTGCAGGTGAGTGGCGATGGCGTGCAACTGCCCGAGGCCGGGCTTCATCGTGTCTCAGCGGGTTCCTTCGAGGACGCTCGCCGGGGCGTCGGGTGGTCCAGGTGGACCACCACGGTGGTGTAGAAGCGGTGCACGGCGTCGTCGACGCTGCGGATGAAGCCGGACTCGGCATTCCCGCGGCTGCTTCCCATGCCTTTGAACAGGGACAGGCGAAAGCCGGTGATCTGGGTGGCGTTGTTCCTGGGGAGCAGGTCCGCCGGCTCCGGGCGGAGCCGTTCCAGCGTGCCTCGTGGGCCGCCGGGTTCTCCTTCGACCAGGGTTTCGATGTGGAGGTCTGCCGGTGCCTCGGTCAGGCGGCGGATGAGGCGTTTGGCCCAGGTCAGGGGGTAGCCCTGCTCGGGTGCGGGGATCTCGATGGAGGTGCGGAGCTTGCTGGTGCGCAGGTCGGCGCTGACCGTCAGCGTTCCGGGCGCGCCCTCGATCCGGAGCTCCGCCGGGAGTCTGCCGTCGAGGCAGAGCTGATCGGCAAGGCGCCCTCGGCGCGCTTTCGGATCCGTTCCCCGCTTGGCGCGCTGGACCGGCAGCACCTTCTGTCCGAGTTCGCCGCCGAGGCTGAGGCAGATCTGACGGATGAGTCGTTCCCAGCTCTCGACGACGTCCAGGGCGCGCGGGTCGCCCTGGCTCAGGGTTTCGTCGTTGATTCCGTTGCGTACGGGGACCCAGGCCGAGCCCATGTTCTGGAAGCCGTGGCAGCCGGAGTTGTCGTGCTGCAGGTAGTGCAGCAGTTCCCGGAGCAGCCAGGCGTGTGTCTTGTCCGCGACGCCTTCATGCCGGATCAGCATCTGCGCCTGGTAGGTGACTTCGGCCCACGACAGGTGCCAGAGCGCCACCTTGTGCTTGCGCCGTCTGTCGATCTTGACATCGACGAGTGGGCTGCCCTCCAGGGCGACGTCGTTGGACAGCGTGATCACGGCCTCGTAGCCACGGCGTGCGGCGATGTCCATGTACGCCTGCACCTGGTCGGGCTTGAGGTCGTTGCCGTTGGTCTTGGTCTCCACCAGGGCCGTCCACAGCTTGCCGGCCCGCTCGACGCGGATCACTCCGTCGGGGCGCCTTGGAGTGTCGCCGTGCGGCAGGGTGACCTCGGTGAATGTCTCCATGCGGCCCGCCGGTGCTCCGAAGGCCGCGGTGAGGCGCCTGCCGAACTCCGGAACCTGGGCCATCACCGACAGCAGTACCGACGTGGCGCGCATTTCGCGGTCCCGGTCGCTCTTGAGCGCCGACACCGGAAAGAGCCTGGCCTGTGTCCAGGAATCGTTGTCCGCCAGAGACTTCTGGGCCACCTTGGGCAAGGTGACCTTCTTCTTCGCGGTGCGAGGCCGTGCCGACTTCTTCCTCGGCCCACCCTCTTCGGCAGCCGGGCGGGGAGTTGGAACCGAGTTCAGGATGGCTCGCGGTTGCGGCTCAGCAGCTGGAGTCGGGGCTGTGGTATCGGTCTGTTCGTTGCCTTCCGAGCCGCTCAGCGCTTCCTCTGCGGCCGCGTCGTCCTCGATGTCGACGCCGAAGTCGGTTGCCAGACCGGCCAGCCCGCAGTCGTAACCCTGTCCGACGGCACGGAACTTCCACTCGTCCCCGCGCCGGTACAACTCGCCGAAGATGATCGCGCTCACGGTGCCGGCGTCATCGATGGCGAAGCTGAGGAGGTTGTCGCCGCCCGCGTCGGCCAACGTCACCTTCAGATCTTCCAGTTCCCCGAAACCAGCGCCGTCGTACCGGCTCGCGGCCACGACGATCCGGTCGATGCCGGGAGAGACAGCGGTCAGGTCGAAACTGATCCTGTCTTCGTCGCCGTTCTCCGACGGTGTCTTGCCCAGCAGTTGCACGCTCCCGTCGGCAGCCACCGGGTTGTTGTAGAAGTAGAAGTCCCCGTCACTGCGGACCTTGCCGTTCGCATCCAGCAGCAGGACGGACACATCCGCATCGCCGTCACCGGTCGGACTGACCCAGCTCAAACCAGCGATCACCGAACCAGCATTCTCACTCAGAGCCGCCAGCGCCACGTTCGACCCTTTGACCATCTCACGCATCAAGCCCCCCAAATCCCGCGCTCCGGGCACACGGCTATCCCCACCCTGACCCCCACCCGCGCCAACATGTGACGTACGGCACAGGGAGACTGTAGTACTCAAGCGCGAGCCCATGGGGCCGTCCTGCACATCGCTCGACCTGCCTGCCGACGCTGCTCCGCCGTCTCGCTTTCCGTCTCGTTCAGCCCCGTTCACCGTCGTTCACAGGGGTCCCGGAGCCGAGGCCGGACGACCGGCCGGTCTCGCTTGAACGCAGGTGAACGCCCTACGCCCCTCCACATGGCCCGCCGCCCACCACCACCGTTGGAAAGCGTGTTGGCATCCGTTGGGCATCGGGTCACGGATGACGGCGATGCGTGATCAGCTTGGAGTCTGGAGACCGTCATCGCCAGCGGCACAGCCGTCCTGGGGACGCTGCTTGGTTCGGGGATCACCCTGGCGTTCCAGCAGCGCACCGCCGACCGAAGCCACCGGTTCACCCGGCGCGGGAAACTCGGGCAGGAACGACTCGATGCCTGCTCCGCCTACGCCGGCGGGTTGGTCGACTACCGCCGCTGCCTGGTTCACCTCTGGTTCTGCGAGCGCGAACAGTCACCGCCGGAAGACCCCGACACGGTGCGGATCCGCGCCTACGACCTACGCTCCAACGCCCAAGAGGCACTGTTCAGGGTGCAGATGCTCACCGATGACGAGACGCTGAGCCGTGTCGCGGAAGGTGTCCCCCGCCCCCGTCGGTCCGATGCCCGCGTCAGCCCCGCCCACAGGCACGCGCCGGCCCCGAGCCCTCTAGTGCAACGTTTGGTTGCGTGGCCGCCGAGGGTGGGCTAGCCTGATGTGCAACCGGTGGTTGCGAATGTGGAGGCGGGTATGGAGTACGGGAGTATCGAGCGCGAGCTGCACGTCGACGCCTCGCCCGAGGTGGTGTTCGAGGTGCTGACCAGTCCCGAACACATCCGGGACTGGTGGAGTGCCGAGACCGACCTCGAACCGGCCGCCGGCGCGACGGGCAGCCTGATGTGGACGGACGAGGACAGCGGCCGGCGTCACTCCTCGCCGTTCACGGTCGTCGAGGCCGACCCGCCCCGGACGTTCTCGTTCCGCTGGACGCACGGCGAGGCGGAGACGGCGGGGCCGGGCAATTCGCTGCTGGTGACCTTCGAACTCGTCCCGACGGGCACCGGTACCACGGTGCGCTTCCGGGAGACCGGTTTCCGCGAGCGGGGCTGGGAGGCCGCCGTGCTCGAGGCGCACTACAACGACCACCGCCAGGGCTGGGACTTCTTCCTGCCGCGTCTGGCCGCGTCCGCGGGGCGACTGGCGGCCGCGCGATGAGCACCGCGATCGACGACGACCTCTGGTCGGCGATAGGGGACCCGACCCGGCGGCGTGTGATCGACCTTCTGCTGGCGGAGGGGCAGGGCACCGCGACGACCCTCAGCGCGTATCTGCCGGTGACCCGGCAGGCCGTGGCCAAGCATCTCGTCGTGCTCGACCGGGCCGGCCTCGTGCGGTCCGTGTCGGAGGGGCGGGAGAAGCGCTACCACGTGGACGAGGCGCAACTGGCCCGTGCGGTCGCCCAGCTGAACTCCGTCGGGGCGATGTGGGACGCCCGCCTGCAGCGTGTCAAGAGCATCGCCGAGGCGATCCAGCGAGCCAAGAACACGGAGAAGTGAAAGGAGAGCGAGATGGTGGACATCCTGCACCGGGTGGGCATCACGGCCCCGCCGGAGAAGGTGTACGAGGCGCTCACGACCGTCGAGGGCCTGGCCGGTTGGTGGACGACCGACACGAGCGGGAGCGGCGACGGCGTACTGAAGTTCCGCTTCGGTGACGTCGGCGGCTTCGACATGAAGGTCCTCGACCTGCAGCCGCACACACGGGTGCTGTGGGAGGTCGTCGAGGGTCCGGACGAATGGATCGGGACGACGGTCACCTTCGACCTGGCCCGGGACGGAGAGTGGACGATCGTCCTGTTCGCGCACGAGGGCTGGCGCGAGCCGGTGGAGTTCATGAACCACTGCAGCACCAAGTGGGCCATGTTCCTGATGAGCCTGAAATCCATGGTGGAGACGGGTGCCGGTGCGCCGCATCCGCACGACGTGCGGATCAGTGACTGGCACTGACCCTGCCCGCGGGGCCCCGGACGCCGCGGTCCGGCCGGGCGGTGGGGTTCCGGCGGTCGGGTCCCGGTCGCGGGGTCCCGGAAGGCCCGTCGGCACCACGCCCGGTTGCCGGCGGGCCTGCGTGCAACGGCCCGTCGAACCCGCCCCCGCGCCGGCTCGCGCCGGGTGTGCCGGAGGCGGTGGGGCGGGCTCGGCGCCGGAGGCCGGGGTGGCACGGTGCCGGTGGCGTCACAGGGCCTTCGCGTAGCAGCGGCTCGCTTCGTGGAACCGGTAGTAGCCGAACTTGGTGCACGGCGCGTAGCCGCTGGAGGCGTACAGGGCGATGGCCTCGGGCTGCTTGGTGCCGGTCTCCAGGACCATGCGGATGCGGCCCGCGTCGCGTGCGTCGTCCTCCAGGGCGGCCAGGATCAGCCGGGCGATCCCCCGTCCGCGCATGTCGTCGACGACGTACATGCGCTTGAGTTCGGCGTCGCCGTTCTCGTTGCCCTCGCCGTTGTCGTCCTGGCTGCGCCAGCCGCCGGTGGCTACGGGCCGGTCGGACTCGTCGTAGGCGATGAGGTAGGCGCCGTTCGGCGGGGCGAAGTCCGAGGGGTCCAGGGGGGTGGCGTCACCGCCGTCGCCGTAGCGGACGTGGTACTCGGCCTGGACCTGGTCGTTGAGCTTGACGGCGTCGGGGTGGTCGAAGGCGACCCGGCGAATATTCATGCACTCAATCGTAGGAGTATGCAGCTGGTGGGCGGGCTGCGGGCGGACATCGGGACGACGTCCAGTGTGCCGGTATCGTGCCCTCGTGCTCACGGCGACCTCGGACAACGCGTCCTGCCGATGGGGTCGACCATGAGGTCGAGGAGAGTGTTGTGCTGACGGTGACCTCTGTGAACGTGAACGGGCTGCGCGCCGCCGCGAAGAAGGGCTTCGTGGAGTGGCTCGCCGGCACGGACGCCGATGTGCTGTGTCTGCAGGAGGTGCGCGCCGAGCCGCACCAGCTGCCCGAGCAGGTGCGTGCCCCGGAGGGCTGGCACGTGGTGCACGCGCCGGCCGCCGCCAAGGGCCGTGCGGGCGTCTCCCTGTACACCCGGCGCGAGCCGGACCGCGTCCGGGTCGGGTTCGGCTCGGCCGAGTTCGACGGCGGCGGGCGGTACGTCGAGGCCGACCTGCCGGGTGTGACCGTCGCCTCCCTCTATCTGCCCTCCGGCGAGGTCGGCACCGCGCGGCAGGACGAGAAGGTCCGCTTCATGGGCGAGTTCCTGGCGTATCTGAAGGGATTGCGCGAGCGGGCCGCCGCCGGCGGGCGCGAGGTCCTGGTGTGCGGCGACTGGAACATCGCCCATCAGCAGGCCGACCTGAAGAACTGGCGCGGCAACACCAAGAACTCCGGTTTCCTGCCCGAGGAGCGCGCCTGGCTCACCCGGGTGCTCGACCCGGCCGACGGCGGTTATGTGGACGTCGTGCGGGAGCTGCACCCGGATGTCGAGGGGCCGTACTCGTGGTGGTCGTACCGGGGGCGGGCCTTCGACAACGACTCGGGGTGGCGGATCGACTACCACTGCGCGACCCCGGGGCTGGCGGGCAGGGCCGCCAAGGGGTACGTGGAGCGGGCGGCGACGCATGCCGAGCGCTGGTCGGACCACGCGCCCGTCACGGTCGTCTACGAGGCGTAGGTCCCGGCTCGCCGCCAGAGCCGCGGCTCGCCCCCTCCGGGATCACGGGTCCGCACCTCCGGGATCACGGGCCCGCTTCCCGGGCTCATGGGTCGGCCCCTGGGTCACGGCTCGCCTCTTGAGCCCCGGCTCTCGCCTCCCTGCCCCGGCGTGGCCCCGGTCCGCGAGACCTGCGGCCTGAGCCTCTGCCCCGCGTGCCCGGCCTTTCCCCCGCACGCTCGGCCCTCACTCCACGCTTCTGCGGCCTTCACCCCGCGGACCCGGCCCCACGCCACGCCCTCGCTCAGGTGGCCGGCTCGTCCGGTCGCGGGTGGGTCGGCTGCCCGTCGGCGGGCAGGGTGCGGGCAGGGCCGGCTGCGGGCGGCCCCGGTCGGGACGGCCCGGGTCCGTCCCTGAGGTGCTTGCTGAGCCGCCTGTCCAGGGCGAGGGAGAGTTCCGCGTCCACGACGCTGCGGGCCAGCGGGCGCAGGCGCTGCAGGTCCTCCTCCGGGCCGTGCCGCAGGATCAGGTCGGCGAAGAGTTCGGCGAGGGTGTCGGCGTGCTCGCGGACGCGGGCGCCCGCCGAGAGGACCTCGGCGAGCGGGATGCCCTCGCGGACCAGGGCCGAGGAGACGTCGAGGAGTCGGCGGCTGATGTGGACGATCTCGTCGCCGTCGGTGCCGAGGTAGCCGAGGTCCATGGCGGCGGCCAGGTTCTCCGGGGTGACCTCGCCCTCGAAACGCGCGGCGAGTTCCTCGGGGGTGAGGCGGACCGGCTCCTCCTCGGAGGGGGTGCCGACGCCGAGCAGGTCGGCCACGTCCCGGCCGTGGTCGAAGGCCTCGGCGAGTTCCGCGATGCCGCTGAGGGTGTGGCCGCGTTCGAGCAGCGCCGCGATGGTGCGCAGGCGGGCCAGGTGATGGTCGTCGTACCAGGCGATGCGGCCCTCGCGGCGAGGTGGTGGGATCAGTTTGCGCTCGCGGTAGAAGCGCAGGGTGCGCACCGTGATGCCGGCCAGCTCCGCCAGCTCCTCCATGCGGTATTCACGCTTCTCTGCCACACCGGAACCCTATGTTGTACCGCGGGTAACTTTCCTCGCCCCGCCCTCTACCCATGAGTACGCCGCTCCTCTACGCTCCCCATTGTGCCAGTGTTCACTGGCAGAGTCGCGGAGCGGGTGTGGGAGGGGCTTCGGCATGGCTGAGCACGAACATGTACGGGTGGCGGTGATCGGGTCCGGATTCGGCGGGCTCGGAGCCGCCGTGCGGCTGCGACGGGAGGGCATCACCGACTTCGTCGTCCTGGAGCGGGCGGGCAGCGTCGGCGGCACCTGGCGGGACAACAGCTACCCCGGCTGCGCCTGCGACGTACCGTCCCACCTGTACTCCTTCTCCTTCGCGCCCAACCCCGACTGGCCACGCACCTTCTCCGGGCAGGAGCACATCCGCGCCTACCTGGAGCGCGTCACGGACACCTTCGGGCTGCGCCCGCACATCCGCTTCGACTCCGAGGTGAAGCGGATGGCCTGGGACGGCGAGCAGCTGCGCTGGATCATCGAGACCACCGGCGGCAACCTCACGGCGGACGTCGTCGTCTCCGCCACCGGCCCGCTCTCCGACCCGAAGATCCCCGACATCCCCGGCCTCGACTCGTTCCCCGGCAAGGTCTTCCACTCCGCCCGCTGGGACCACGACCACGACCTCGCCGGCAAACGCGTCGCGGTGATCGGCACCGGCGCGTCCGCGATCCAGATCGTGCCGTCGATCCAGCCGAAGGTCGGACGGCTGACGCTCTTCCAGCGCACCCCGGCCTGGGTCATGCCCCGCGTCGACCGCGCCATCGGCGGGTTCGAGCGCGGGCTGCACCGGCAGCTGCCGTTCACCACCCAGCTGCGCCGCGGGCTGCTGTGGGGACTGCGCGAGCTCCAGGTCCAGGCCTTCACCAAGCACCCGAACGAGCTCGGCTTCATCGAGCGGCTCGCCGAGCGCAACATGGCACGCGCCATCAAGGACCCCGCGCTGCGCGCCAAGCTCACTCCGGACTACCGCATCGGCTGCAAGCGGATCCTGCTGTCGAGCACCTACTACCCGGCGCTCGCGCAGCCCAACGTGGACGTCGTCGCCAGTGGGCTCAGCGAGGTCCGCGGGTCCACCGTCGTCGCCGCCGACGGCACCGAGACCGAGGCCGATGTGATCATCTTCGGTACCGGCTTCCACGTCACGGACATGCCGATCGCCGAGCGGGTCGTCGGCGCCGACGGCCGCACGCTCGCCGAGACCTGGACCGACGGCATGGAGGCCCTGCGCGGCGCCTCCGCCGCGGGCTTCCCGAACTGGATGACGATCATCGGGCCCAACACCGGCCTCGGGAACTCCTCGATGATCCTCATGATCGAGTCCCAGCTGAACTATCTGGCCGACTTCATGCGCCAGTTGGACGTGCTCGGCGGCCGTGCCGCCCTCGACGCGCGCCCGAGCGCCGTGCACGCCTGGAACCGCCGGGTGCAGGAGTGCATGAAGCGGACGGTGTGGAACACGGGCGGCTGCACCAGCTGGTACCTCGACGCGAGCGGACGCAACACCACCGTCTGGCCGGGGACGACGAGCGAGTTCCGGCGGGCGACACGCGGCGTGGACCTCTCGGAGTACCAGGTGCTGCGCCCCTCCGCCGACCGTACCCCCGGGCGGAAGACCCTCGGCGAGAAGGCGGCCGACGGCATCGTCCCCGACGGCGTCGTCCCCGGCGGGAAGGCCCCCGAGGCGAACGGCCCCCGGAGGAAGGCCCGCGCGCAGAAGGCGCCGGCGCAGAAGGCTTCGGGGGCAGCTGCGCGGGAGGCCTCCGCGGCACCCGCGCAGCAGGCCTCCGGCGAGGCCCGGGGGACTGCCGCATGAGCCGTCTCACCCACGTGGTCTCCGGGCCCTACGCCCCGCCCGCGCCCGCGCGCGAGCTGACCGCCGTCTCCGCCGACGGCGCGCGGCTGCACGTCGAGATGCACGGCCCCGTCGACGACCCGGCCGCACCCACGGTCGTCCTCGCGCACGGATGGACCTGCTCGACCGCGTTCTGGGCGGCGCAGATACGCCTGCTGGCGGCCGACCACCGGGTCATCGCCTACGACCAGCGCGGCCACGGACGCAGCCCGGCGAGCCCGGCGTGCAGCACCCGGGCGCTCGCCGACGACCTGGAGGCCGTGCTCGCGGCCACGCTCGCGCCCGGTGAGAAGGCGGTGATCGCCGGGCACTCCATGGGCGGCATGACGGTGATGGCTGCCTCGGCGCGCGAGGCCTTCCGCGAGCACGCGGCGGCGGTTCTGCTGTGCAGTACCGGCAGTTCGCGTCTGGTCGCGCGGTCCACCGTCGTGCCGCTGCGGGCCGGGCGGCTGCGGACCTGGCTGACTCGGCACGTCCTCGGCTCCCGCGCCCCCCTCGGGCCCGTCACGCCGCTCGCCCGGCGTGTCCTCAAGTACGGGACGATGGGCCCCGGTTCGGCCCCGCACATGGTGGAGGCGTGTGCGCGGATCGTGCACGCCTGCCCGCGCACGGTCCGCCATGCCTGGTCGCAGGTGCTGGCGCGGCTCGATCTCGACCACGGGGTACGGGAGTTGCGGGTGCCTGCGGCGGTCGTCGTCGGTACCGCGGACCGGCTCACGCCGCCCGTGCACGCACGGGCGCTGGCCGCTGCACTGCCCCGGTGCACCTCACTGACGGAGCTGCCGGGGCTCGGCCACATGACGCCGGTGGAGGCGCCGGACGTGGTCACCGAGGCGATCCGCGAGCTGGTCGCGACCCACCTGGTGGCCGCGCGGGCCACGGACGTCCGGGACACCTCCGGGCAGGCGGATGCCGGGCGCCCGCACGCCGGGAACGCGGACACCGCTGACGGGGACGTGCGGGACGCGGTGCAGAACGCCCACGCGCGGGGCGCGGAGGGACGACAGCGTGCGGACGGCGCGCAGGCCGCCGGCGCACAGATCAAGGAGGGCGCATGAGCAGGGTCAGCCTGGAGGGGCAGGTCGCGGTCGTCACCGGCGCGGCGCGGGGCGTCGGCGAGTTGCTCGCCCGCAAGCTCTCCGCGCGCGGTGCGAAGGTCGCCCTGGTCGGCCTGGAGCCGGACGCCCTCAAGGAGGTCGCCGGGCGGCTGCACGGTGAGAGCGGCCACTGGCACGCGGACGTCACCGACCACGAGGCCATGGCGCGGGTGGCGCAGGAGGCGAAGGAGCGGTTCGGGAAGGTCGACGTCGTCGTCGCCAACGCCGGTGTCGCCAGCGGCGGGCCCTTCGTCGACTCCGACCCGCAGGCCTGGCGCCGGGTGATCGAGGTCAACCTCATCGGGTCGGCGGTGACGGCCCGCGCGTTCCTGCCGGTGCTGATGGAGAGCCGCGGCTACCTGCTGCAGATCGCCTCCCTCGCCGCGATCACGCCCGCGCCGATGATGACCGCGTACTGCGCGTCGAAGTCGGGCGTGGAGGCGTACGCCCACAGTCTGCGCGCCGAGGTCGGCCACAGGGGCGTCCGGGTCGGCGTCGGCTACCTGTCGTGGACCGACACCGACATGGTGCGCGGGGCCGACCAGGACGACGTCATGCGGGAACTCCGGCAGCGACTGCCCTGGCCGTCGAACAAGACGTACCCGCTGGGACCCGCGGTCGACCGGATCGTCGCCGGGATCGAGCGGCGGTCCAGCCATGTCTACGGCCAGTGGTGGCTGCGGGGGATGCAGGGCGTGCGCGGGTACCTGCCGGGGCTCATCGGCACCGTCGGGCAGCGTGAGATGCGGCGCTTCGCGGACCGGCTGGAGGGCATGCGGACCGGGCTGGTGGGCGCGGGCGGAGCCGCCGACGAGCGGGAGCGGACCTCCACCACGGGGGCCGCTACGGAGCGTGAGTGATCGACATGCGGCGCGTGACTGCCCGTGTGAGTCTGGTCGAGGCCCCACCGCCGCCGGATCCGGCCGGTCGGAGGCCGTCCCCTCACCCACACAGGAGTGAACCCACATGGGCATGAAGGACAAGTTCCAGGACCAGGCGGAGCAGTGGCAGCAGCAGGCCAAGGACAAGGTCGGCGAGAGCCGCGAGAAGTCCGGCCGGCGCAGCCCGCAGCGCCAGCAGCCCGAGCGTGGCCGCCAGGAGATGGAGGACACGGACCGGGAGATGCAGGAGCAGTTCGACCAGGACTACGACGCGTAGCCGCTCCGCTCGGCCTGTTCCGCTCGACGCGGGGCGCCCCCTTCCCTCGGGGGCGCCCCGCGCCGCGTTCCGGCCGCGCCGCCGGTGCGCTGCCTCCGTTCTCTGCGGACGTCCGCGGAGAACGGAGGGCCCCGCGCCCGTACGGTCGTTCACCGTCGCTGACCGTCGGGTGCACCTCGTGCCGGTCGAGGGCTCGGCGGCACCGGGTGCCCGACGCCACGATTCCTCCGCGGCTCCCGCTCCGGCCCCATGGCGCCGACGGCACGCTCGCTCCGGCCCCACGGTCACCCGGCCTGTCGCCCCGGCTGCTCCCGCTCCGGCCCCACCACGCCGCCCGTCCCCGTTCCCCGATTCGCTCGCTGCCGCTCCTCCCCGGCGTCCGCCGGGCTCGGTCCGCGGCGCTCGCCCCGTGCGGAACCTCCCCGGCAGGCGTCAACCGCTGCGCGGCGGCAGCTTGGGGCGGGACCTGTCGGGTACGTCCCGGTAGTCCGGAGGTGTGGCCGGCGGGTTGGACTCCAGCAGTTCCAGGGCGAGTCGGACCGCGTCGTCGAGTTGGGCGTGCCGGCCCTCGGCCCAGTCGAGGGGGGTGCGCAGGGCCTCGACGTCGGGACTGACGCCCTGGTTCTCCACCGACCAGCCGTAGGCGTCGAACCAGGCCGCGTTCATCGGCACCGTGATCACCGTGCCGTCGCCGAGGCGGTGGCGGCCGGTCATGCCGACGACGCCGCCCCAGGTCCGCTGCCCGACCACGGGCCCCAGGTCCAGCAGCTCGAACGCGGCGATGATCATGTCGCCGTCGGAGGACGTCGACTCGTCGCACAGGGCCACGACCGGGCCGCGCGGCGCGTTGGAGGCGTACGAAACGGGCTGGGCGTTCCTCGTCAGGTCCCAGCCGACGATCGTGCGGGTGAGTTTCTCGACGACCAGTTCGCTGATGTGCCCGCCGGCGTTGCCGCGCACGTCCACGATGAGCGCGGGCCGGGACACCTCCATGCGCAGGTCCCGGTTGAACTGCGCCCAGCCGGAGCCGCCCATGTCGGGGATGTGCAGGTAGCCGCACCGGCCGTCGCTCAACTGCCTCACGACGCCACGGCGTTTGGCGACCCAGTCCTGGTAGCGCAGCGGGCGTTCGTCGACGAGGGGGACGACCGCGACGCGGCGGGCGCGGCCGGCGACCCCTTCCGCCGGGGTGAACGTCAGCTCCACCGTCGTGCCCCCCGAGCCCGCCAGCAGCGGGTACGGTCCGGTCGCCCGGTCCACCGGGCGCCCGTCGACATGGGTGAGGACGGCGCCCTCGCGGATGCCCGTGCCGGCCAGCGGTGAGCGCGCCCTGGAGTCGGAGGAGTCGCCCGGCAGGATCCGCTTCACCGTCCACCCGGCTTCCCGGCGGACGAAGTTGGCGCCGAGGAGGCCCTGCCAGCGCTGGTAGTGCGCCGGGCCCTCGTTGCGGCGGGCGGCGGAGACGTAGGCGTGGGAGGTGCCCAGTTCGCCGAGCACCTCGCGCAGCAGGTCGGCGAACTCGTCGGGGGAGGCGACCCGTTCGACCAGCGGCCGGTACTGCGCGAGCACGCCGTCCCAGTCGACGCCGCTCATCCCCGGGTCCCAGAAGTAGGCGCGGACGAGCCGGCCGGCCTCCTCGTAGGACTGGCGCCACTCGGCGGGCGGGTCGACCTCGTGGAGGATGCGGCGCAGGTCGATCCAGGTGGTGGTGTCGCCCTCGCCGGACTCGGTGGCGGGCACGGCCCTCAGGTCGCCCTCGTCCATGACGACCAGCCGGGTGCCGTCGCCGCTGACGGCGAACCAGTCCAGGTGGCCGACGAGTTCGGACTTCTTCGCCCGGGTGGGGTTGAAGTGCTCCAGCGTCGGGCGCTCGCTGGGGTCGCCGGGGTTGGCGAACGTCTCGCCCAGCGCGCCGGAGATCGGCCAGCGCAGCCAGACCAGTCCGCCGCCCGCCACCGGGCGCAGCCCCGAGTACTTGGAGGCCGCGACCGGGAACGGGGTCACCCTGCTCTCCAGGCCCGCCACCTCCACCGTCACCGTGCTGTTGTCGCCGGTCTCCTCGTCCTCCACCGGGTCCAGGCCCCCGGCGGCCGGCCGCCCCTCGGGGTTCAGCGCGAACGGGGAGGGCGTGGCGGAGGACAGGGGGACGAGGTAGGGGCGGCAGCCCAGCGGGAAGGACAGGTCGCCGGTGTGGACGTCGTAGACGGGGTCGAAGCCGCGCCAGGACAGGAAGGCGAGATAGCGGCCGTCGCGGGTGAAGACCGGGTTCTCGTCCTCGAAGCGGCCGTTGGTCACGTCGACGATCAGGCGGTCCTTCATCCGGGCCAGCCGGATCTGCCGCAGGGACCGGCCGACGCCCGGGTGCGACCAGGTCAGCCAGGAGCCGTCCGGGGCGAAGGACAGGTCGCGCACGGGGCCGTTGCCGGACCGGATCAGCTCGGCGACCTCGCCGTTGGAGTCCTCGGTGACGTCCAGGAGGAGCAGCCGCCCGTCGTGCGCGGCGACGGCGACGCGTTCGCCCGTGGGGTCGGACACCATCTCCAGTACGCGGCCCAGTTCACCGGAGGCCAGCCGGCGCGGCGCACGGTCGCCGGTCGCGCGGGGCAGGTAGGCGATCTCGATCGCGTCCGCGCCGTCGGCGTCGGTGACGTAGGCGACCTGCCCGGTCGAGCCCAGCATCTCCGGCAGCCGCACCCGCACCCCGGGGGTGTCGGTGAGGGTGCGGGCGGGGCCGTCGCGATGGGTGAGCCAGTACAGGCTGCCGCGGACGACGACGGCGCTGGCCCGGCCCGTCTCGTCGACGGAGAGGCCGTCCACGTGCTGGGACGCCGGGACCTGGTAGTGGCGGCGCCCCGCGCGCGGCCCGGACAGTCGCACGTCCAGGCGGCGCGGCAGCGCGTCCGGTGACAGGTCGTCCACCAGCCACAGGTCGCCCGCGCACTGGTACACCACACGGGTGCCGTCGCCGGCGGCGTGCCGGGCGTAGAAGGCGTCGTGGTCGGTGTGGCGGCGCAGGTCGGAGCCGTCGTGGGCGCAGGAGTAGAGGTTGCCGACGCCCTCGTGGTCGGAGAGGAAGGCGATCCGGCCGGCGACGAACATGGGGGAGTGGAGGTGGCCGCCGAGCTCCGGCAGCAGTCGCTCGCCGTGCAGCCACAGGCGTCCCGTGGCCCCGCCCCGGTACCGCTTCCAGGCGGCCGGCTCGTGCGGCGGGGTGCCCGTGAGCAGCAGGGTCCTGCGCTCGCCGTCGAGGTCGGCCACCTGGATGTCGGAGACCGGGCCCCAGGGCAGCTTGCGGCCCGGGTCGTCCTCGGTGGCGATCTTGTAGGCCCACGTGAAGTGCGGGAAGGGCTCGCCGTGCGAGGCGACGGCGAGGATGTCGCCGTCCGGGGTCCAGCCGCGTACCTGGGTGTCGGCGCTGCCCCAGTTCGTCAGCCGGAGGCTCTCCCCGCCGTCCGTTCCGACCAGGTGGATCTCGGGCGCCAGGCTGCGCCACGAGGTGTACGCGATGCTGCGGCCGTCGGGCGAGAAGCGCGGGTGGCCGGTCTTGGTCCGGTCGACGGTGAGCCGCCAGGCACGGTCCGGACCGTCGAGGGGAGCCAGCCAGAGGTCGTCCTCGGCCACGAAGCACAGCAGATCACCGTGGAGGTGGGGCAGGCGCAGATAGCTCACCTCCCCATGCTTTTCCGGGGGAGGGGCGGCAGCAACTCGTGACCGCCCGGACCCTTCCGCCCCGGGCACGCACCGGCCCGGCGCCCGGTCCGACGGCGCCCGGCCCGGCGGGTTCGCGGGCGGTTCCTCGCCGTTCCGGTGGCTCCTCGGCGGCGTTGCGGCTGCCCTGGTGCAGCCGCGGTGGGCCGGACGCGGTGCGGAGCGGGGGGTGCGCCCGGCTCGGGTGGGCGTGGCGGGTTCATGCGGATCCGACGGTCGTGACGCAGGACACGTACGAAACCGTTTCGTTTCGAATGGGGGCTGCGGTACATTCATGGCGTACGCAGTGCCGTACGAAACCGTGTCGTTCGAAGCGGCACCACCGGAGCGGAAAGGGTGAGTGGCATGAGCGAGATCGCGACCGCGCGTCGCAGCCGGATCACACCCGAGCGGCAGGCCGAGCTGTACGAGGCCGTGCTCGACCTGCTCCGGGAAGTCGGCTACGACGCCCTCACCATGGACGCCGTGGCCGCCCGCACCAGGTCCAGCAAGGCGACGCTCTACCGCCAGTGGGGCGGCAAGGCCGAGCTGGTCGCGAAGGCGGTGCGGCACAACAAGCCGGGCGGCACGGCTGCCGCGGTCGACACCGGGTCGATCCGCGGCGATCTGCAGGCGCTCACCCTGAGGTCGGACGACTGCGAGTTGGAGCAGAACTCCGCCCTGCTGCGGGCCCTGGCCATGGCTGTCCACAGCAACCCGGACCTGCTGCAGGCCTTCCGGGAGCACCTGATCGAACCGGAGATGGCGGAGTTCCGCAGCATGCTGCAACGTGCCGTCGACCGGGGCGAGGTGCGCGCGGACAACCCTGCGATGGGTTACATCGTCCACATGATGATCGGCGCCTTCGCCGCCCGCACCCTGATCGACGAGCAGCCGCCCACCCAGGCGTTCCTGTTGTCGTACATCGACGCCGTGGTCCTCCCCGCCCTCGGCGTCTCCACCCCCTGACGCGTCATCCCCTGACGCGTCATCCCCTGACACGTCACCCCTGACGCGTCGGCACCGGCACGTCGTCGCCACCGACGCGTCACGCACGGACATGTCCCCGAGCGAGCCTTCCACCTGACGCCACCGCTCACGTCGTCGGGCCGATCACACCTGCCCTGAACACCCCCACGACCTGACCGGGAGTACGCACTCGTGGCCACGTTCCTCTACAGACTCGGCCGGTTGGCCTTCCGGCGACGGCACTTCGTCGCCCTGATCTGGGTGGCGCTGCTGACCCTCGCCGGGGTCGGCGCGGCCAGTGCCCCTGCCGCCGGCAATTCCTCCTTCTCCATTCCCGGCACGGAGGCGCAGAAGGCCTTCGACCTGCTGGAGCAGCGCTTCCCCGGCATGAGTGCCGACGGCGCCACCGCCCGTGTCGTCTTCAAGGCGCCCGGCGGCGAGAAGATGACCGATCCGGACAACAAGGCGACCGTCGAGAAGACGGTCGAGGAGCTCTCCGACGGCTCCGAGGTCGCCTCGGTCGCCGACCCCTACGCGGGCAAGGCCGTCAGCAAGGACGGCACGATCGCCTACGCCTCGGTCAAGTACAAGGTCTCCGGCATGGAGCTGGAGGACGCGACCAAGGACGCCCTGAAGGAGTCCGCGCAGCACGCGCGGGACGCCGGGCTGACGGTGGAGGTCGGCGGTGACGCGCTCAGCGCCGTTCCCGAGACCGGCGCCACCGAGGTCATCGGCATCGCCATCGCGGCCGTCGTCCTCGTCATCACCTTCGGTTCGCTGCTCGCCGCCGGCCTGCCGCTGCTGACCGCGCTGATCGGCGTCGGCATCGGGGTCTCCGCGATCAGCGCCCTGGCCGACCCCCTCGACCTCGGCTCGACCACCTCCACCCTGGCGACGATGATCGGTCTGGCCGTCGGCATCGACTACGCCCTGTTCATCGTCTCCCGCTACCGTGCCGAACTCGCCGAGGGCCGCGACCGCGAGGAGGCCGCGGGCCGCGCCGTCGGCACCGCCGGTTCCGCCGTGGTCTTCGCCGGCCTCACCGTCGTGATCGCGCTGGTCGGCCTGTCGGTCGTCAACATCCCGATGCTGACGAAGATGGGCGTCGCCGCGGCCGGCACCGTGGCCGTCGCGGTCCTCATCGCCCTGACGATGATCCCCGCCCTGCTGGGCTTCGCCGGCCGGAAGGTGAAGCCGGCCGGGCAGAAGAGCAAGCTGTTCGGCGGTGGCAGGAAGAAGGACCCCACGGCTGCGGGCAAGCCCAACATGGGCACGCGCTGGGCGAGTTTCGTGGTGCGCCGTCCCGTCGCGGTCCTGCTGCTGGGCGTGGTCGGCCTCGGCGCGGCGGCCGTCCCGGCCGCCTCGTTGGAACTCGGCCTGCCCGACGACGGCTCCCAGCCGACGTCGACCACCCAGCGCCGCGCCTACGACCTGCTGTCGGAGGGCTTCGGCCCCGGCTTCAACGGCCCGCTGCTGGTGGTCGTCGACGCGCAGCACGCCGACGACCCCAAGGCCGCCGTCGCCGACGTCTCCGAGGAGATCAAGGGTCTGAAGGACGTCACCACGGTCACGCCCGCGGCGTTCAACAAGGCCGGCGACACCGCGACGATCACCGTGATCCCGGGCTCCAAGCCGTCCTCGGCGACGACCGAGGAACTGGTGCACGGCATCCGTGACGCGGGCGCCGGGATCGAGGCGAAGACGGACGCGCAGGTCCTGGTCACCGGCTCGACGGCGATGAACATCGACGTCTCGCAGAAGCTGAACGACGCGCTCGTCCCGTACCTGGTCCTGGTCGTCGGCCTGGCCTTCCTGCTGCTGATCGTGGTGTTCCGGTCGATCCTGGTCCCGCTGAAGGCGGCCCTGGGCTTCCTGCTCAGCGTCATGGCGGCCCTGGGCGCGGTCGTCGCGGTGTTCCAGTGGGGCTGGCTCGCCGACCTGATGGGCGTGGAGGAGACCGGTCCGGTCATGTCGATGATGCCGATCTTCATGGTCGGCGTGGTCTTCGGCCTGGCGATGGACTACGAGGTGTTCCTCGTGACACGGATGCGCGAGGCGTTCGTCCACGGCGAGAAGCCCGGCCAGGCCGTGGTGACCGGTTTCCGGCACGGCGCGAGGGTCGTCACGGCCGCGGCCGTGATCATGATGGCGGTCTTCGCGGGCTTCATCGGCTCGTCCGAGTCGATGGTCAAGATGATCGGCTTCGGACTCGCGGTCGCCGTCTTCTTCGACGCGTTCGTCGTCCGCATGGCCATCGTCCCGGCGGTCCTGGCGCTGCTCGGCAAGCGGGCCTGGTGGCTGCCGAAGTGGCTGGACCGCGCGCTGCCCAACGTCGACGTCGAGGGCGAGGGACTGCGCACGCAGTCCGACGCGGAGGAGGACCGGGAGCTGGTACGGACCTGACGTACCGCTCCCGCCACTGACGGCCGGTGAGGGTTCCGTGGGGACGGGGCGCCCTCACCGGCCTTTCACTGCCCTCCAGCCGGTACGAGGTCGGCGCAGCGAGGGACCCGCTGCGAGGAGAGGGCTCGGTATGCAGGGGGTTGGCGATGAGGTGTGCTCCGGGGTGAATCCGGGTGCCTGGCGGCCGCGCCGTTGTGGTCACCTTCGACCATTGGGCTTTCGGAAGGCTGGAGCGGTTGCTGCGGCGTACCGTGAGTACCGGGGCGGACGCGTCGGCCGTACCTCTCAGGGCGGTCCGCGAGGCTGTGCCACGACCGAGTCTTCGTCCTGACCGGCCACAGGGCTCCGGGGCGGATGAGCGGAGGACGGCATGTGTTCCAAGATCACGTATCGCACGGGCACCGGCACGTTCATCACGGGCCGCGGGATGGATTGGAACGATCCGTCGGCTGAGACGGCGCTGTGGTCGTTCCCGGCCGGGATGCAGCGCGACGGTGGTGCGGGGAGCAGCCCGGTCGGCTGGACGTCGAGGTTCGGATCGGTGGTGGCGTCGTTCTACGGGGTGGCGTCGTCCGACGGGATGAATACCGCCGGTCTGGTGACCAACATCCTGTATCTGGCGGAGTCCGAGTACGGGGAACCGGACGGCGAGGGCAGGGCGACGATCTCGGTCGGGGCGTGGGCGCAGTACTACCTGGACGGTTTCGCGACGGTCGCGGAGGCCGTGGAGGCGACGCGCAAGGATCTGTTCAGCATCGTGGCTCCGGTGCTTCCGAACGGCCGGGCGGCCTCGGTGCATCTGGCGCTGTCGGACCCCTCGGGCGACTGCGCAGTGATCGAGTACCTCGACGGTCGCCCGGTCGTCCACCACGGTCCGGAGTACCGGGTGATGACGAACTCGCCGGTGTACGACCAGCAACTGGCCCTGAACGCGTACTGGGACCTGATCGGCGGGGACCGCATGCTGCCGGGAACGATCAGCGCCGCGGACCGGTTCGTCCGCTTGAGCTACAACCTCAAGAGCTCTCCGGAGTACGAGGACCGGAGGATGGCGGTGGCGTCGGTCTTCTCCCAGATGCGGGCGATCGGCGTGCCGTTGGGCATGGAGGACCCCGATCGCCCCAACATCTCCGCCACGTTGTGGCGCGCGATCGCCGATCACGACGCAAAGCGCTACTACTTCGAGTCGACGGTCGAGCCGTCGGTGATGTGGGTGGACCTGGACAAGGTGGATCTGGCTTCCGGAGCCGAGGTGATGGCGGTCGACGTGGCCCGGGACGGGCTGGCCGGGGAGGTCTCCGCCGAGTTCCGGCCGCGGGAGCCGTTCACCTTCCTGGCCTGAGCCCGGTTGCGGATCGAGCGGACCGTGCTCGGCCCCGGCCGGAGCACGGGAGAGGACATCACCGGTGAGCGGCAGCCGAGCCATGCCCTCCGGCAACAGTGCGGCTCCCCGGTCGGTATCCGGCGTCCGGTCCGGGCAGCCGGGTGTTCACGACGACGCCAGGAGACATCGCCATGGGCGAAGAATCGGACGACTCCTCAGGCGTCGATCCCCCCGGCCCACGGGCCGACCTCGTGGTCCTGCCTGCCTTCACGGCCGAAGCCGGAAAGCAGATGCTCGAATCCAGCACCTCGGTCAGCGAGCCCCGGGACCGTCTGCGGCGCCTCCTCTCCGCGGCCGGGCTCGGGAGCAGCGCCCTCGACGTCACGACGAGTTCCCTGACCATCAGCCACTGGCGGCCGGGCCCGGCGGTGCCGATCACCATGACGCGCGAGGTGAGCGTGACATCGCCGCGACTGGAGCGCCTAGCAGGTGCCTCGGCGTGAGGCCGTCGGCCAAGGAGTGGTGCCGGGCGGGGCGCGGTGCGGGAGCGGCCGGTGCGGGCGGCCGTGGATGCGCTGGCGGGCCGGGAGGAGCACCCTGGAAGCAGGTGTTCCGGAGGTGATCGTCATGATGCACACCACAGTGGGATGGCACGTCGAGATGGAGTTCATGGAGGACGACCAGCACACCCGCGCCGTGGCGCTGGTGCGTCTGCCCGACGGCACGGAGGTACGGGCCCACGGGCGCGCCACCCGCCACCACACCGACTCCAACCAGCCCCGGGTCGGCGAGGAGATCGCGGGTGCCCGGGCCCTGAACGAGTTGGCCATGGAGTTGCTGACCAAGGCACATGGGGAGATCGACGACGCGTCCGGCAGAACGTCCCAGCCGATCCACGTCTGACGGATCCGATCCCCGTCCGACGGATCCGATGGACGCGATCGACGTCCGACGGGTCCGGGACCGCGTTGCGCCCGGCGCCGCCCTGACCCAGGCGGCGCTGTCCGGCAGCGGCCTCCCGCACAGGGAGCAAGCCTCCTGAACGGGCGTCGCGGCCTTTCCAGCAGCCCTGCCCGACGCGGTGGGGAGGTGCCCGCGCAGCGGGTCCGTGACCGCGGCTCCGTGACGGTGGAACCGACGCTGCGGAACCGAGATCGCGGATCCGGGGCCGCGCATGTCCGCGCGGGCGTCCCGGCGGGCGGGCCCCGCTCGCCTGGTGGCTGACGGCGCCGTTTCCCGCCGGCGCTCCCCTCCCGCCCACGGTCCGCGATCCCGTCCGAACCCTCGCCCGCAGCGCGGCCGAAGCACGCCTGAGCCGCGGCTGAGCTACGTCTGATCTGCCCCTGGCCCCCGCCTGGCCGGCCGCTGTCCCGCTGCTGTCGCCCCGCTGACCTGCGGCTGACGCGGGTTCCGCCGGTGCGCACGTCCTCCGTACCGGTCGGCGGGGACGCTGTTGACTCCGGCCGAGCGGGGCTGTCACGCTCGTGCCGGCGGTCGATGCGCGCCCAAAAGGCGGCGACGCGTCCCGCCGTCGTTCCCCGGGCGCCGTGTTCCCCGCCCCTCGGGTTCCCGTGCCGAAACCGCCGGGTTCCCCAGTCGTCACCCGTTCTGCCGCGATCGCGCGGCGGGCCCCGTGCCCGCCGCGCGATCGCGTTCTCCAGCGCCGTTCCTCCCCTAAGGAGCGCTCCATGACCATCCCTGCCTACCGGTCCGCCCGGACCCTGGACGCCCGGCCCCGCCGTGCACCCGTGTCGTCCGGGCTGCCCTCGCTCACCGGTCTGCGGTTCTTCGCGGCGACCGCCGTGTTCCTCTACCACGTCACCAGCGCCGGACTCACCCCGTTAGGCGGCCGGCCGGCGCAGGTCGCCGGCCGGCTGTTCGGGGTCGGGGGCGGACTAGGGGTGTCGTTCTTCTTCCTCCTCAGCGGATTCATCCTGACCTGGTCCGCCCGCGCCGAGGACACTCCGCGACGTTTCTGGCGCCGGCGCGTGGTGAAACTGTTCCCCAACCACCTCGTCACCTTCGGCCTGGCGATGCTGGTGTACGCCGGGGCGACCACCACCGCGGTCCGGCAGTGGCTGCCCAACCTGCTGCTGGTGCAGACCTGGTCGTGGGATCCTGCCGTCTCCTTCAGCGTGAACGCGCCGAGCTGGTCGCTGGGGTGCGAGCTGTTCTTCTACCTCTGCTTCCCGCTCCTGCACCGCGCCGTCGCGGCCATCGACCCCGGGCGCCTGTGGGCGTGGACGGCCGGGTTCACCGCCGCCGTGGTCGCCGTCCCCGCCTTCGCGTACGCGGTGCTGCCCAGCGGGGTACGGGCCCCGGGCTGGCAGGTCGGCGCGGTGCAGAACTGGTTCGTGTACCAGCTGCCGCCCGTGCGGATGCTGGAGTTCGTCATCGGCATGCTGCTCGCGCGCATCGTGCTCACCGACCGGTGGATCGGGGTCCGGATGCCGACGGCGCTGGTGGTGTGCGCGGCCGGGTACGCGGTGGCGCTGGAGGTGCCGTACCTGTACGCGCTCTCCGCGGTCTGGGTGGTGCCGCTGGGCCTGCTGATCCCGGCCGTCGCCGTGGCCGACGCCACGGGGCGGCGCTCGCCCTTCCGGGGACGGGTGATGAAGTGGCTCGGCGAGGTGTCGTTCGCGTTCTACCTGCTCCAAGCCTGCGTGCTGATCGGCGGGGCCGACTGGCTCGCGAGCCGGCGGCCGTTCGGCACGGGCGAGGCGATCGGGCTGTGCGTGCTGGCCTGGGCGGTCACCCTGGTCCTGGCCCACCTGCTGTACACGCTGGTGGAGCGGCCGGCGATGCGGATGTGGAGCCGTTCACGCCGGATTCCGGCGCGTTCCGGCCAGCCGGACAGGGCACGTTGACACCTTTCGCGTGTACCTGTCACGCTTTTCCGCGGAGACCTGTGCCCCGAGGGGCATGCGAAGGCGGCATCCACGGCGAGAGCCGGGGATGCCGCCTTTTTGCTGCCCCGCCGAGCGGTGAGCCGTCTCCTGACCGTATGTGTATCCATCCCCCACCTCCAAGGACGTGTGGACATGCCCGACACCGCCCCCGCCCCCACTCCCGACCAGCTCCCGCACCCCGCCCGTATCTACGACTACTTCCTCGGCGGGAACGAGAACCTCCCCGCCGACCGCGCCGCGGCGGACGGCATCGTGAAGCTGCTGCCCGGCGGTCCGCTCGGCGCCCGGGCCAACCGCCGCTTCCTGGCCCGTGCCGTGCGGTACGCCAGCCGGCAGGGGATACGCCAGTTCCTCGACGTCGGCAGCGGCATCCCCGCGGAGCAGGCCACCCACGAGGTCGCGCCCGAGGCCCGGGTCGTCTACGTCGACAACGACCCGATCGTCGGCGACATCGCCCGGCGGCTGCTGGGCGGGGCACCGGGCGGCCGGACCGCCTTCGTCGCCGAGGACTTCCGCAACCCCGAGGCGGCGCTCGCGGCACCGGAGGCCAAGGAACTGCTGGACCTCTCCCAGCCCGTCGCCGTGATCTTCGGTGCGCTCCTGCACTTCGTCCTCGACGCCGAGGACCCCTACGCCGTCGTCGAGCGGTACAAGAGCGCGCTGGCGCCCGGCAGCCTGGTGATCCTCACGCACTCCAGCCCCGACTACGTCTCCGCGCCGGTGCGTGCGGCCGTCGACGAGCTGTACACGAACCTCCGCGTCGACCTCGCCTCCCGTTCCCGGGGGGAGATCGAGCGGTTCGTCGCCACGGAGGGCTGGAGCGTCGTGGCGCCGGGCGTGGTCTCCGTCAACGAGTGGGAGACGGAGCAGGAGCGGGCCGACGACGCCGACTACCAGACCAACCGTGAGGACACGGCCGGCTTCGCCGCGGTGGCGGTGAAGCACTGATCCGTGCGGTGAGCTGCCGCGGGTCCGGCGTGCGAGGGGTGCGCCGGGCCCGCGGTGCCCAGCTGTGGAGGCCGGCCGGAACGGGCCGGTGAAGATTCCCGAGGCTTGTCGCGTGCCTGACGTGGAGCTTGCATTCCACTGTCGTGCCGGGGCGTATCAAGGGACCAGGGACGTATGGACGGACGGCGCCGTACGGTGGTGCCGCGAGGGGCGGTCGGATGGCGGGCAGGCAGAAGCGGTCGGAGCAGACCGTGGAACGGCTGGTGGTCGCGGCTGCCGAGGAGTTCGCGCAACACGGGTACACGCGGGCGACGCTCGCCGACATCAGCCGGCACGCCGGGGTGACCAAGGGGGCCCTGTTCTTCCACTTCTCCACCAAGGACGAGATCGCCGCGGCCGTGCTGGAACGGTCCCGGGAGACGATGGAGCGTGCGGCGCTGCGGCTGGAGGCGGCCGGCGGCCCCTACCTCCAGATCATCGTCGATCTGACGTACGTGCTGGGGTGGTTGCTGCGCGAGGACGAGTTCGTGCGGGCCTCGGTGCGTATCGCGCGGGAGCGCGACGAGGACGGGCCGCAGGTGCGCCGTGACGACCCGCCCGATTTCTACCGGCAGTGGCTCGGACGGCTGGGCGGACTGCTCGACCAGGCCCGCCGGGCCGGGGAGCTGGGTCGCTCCGTGCCGCAGGCTTCCGCGCGCACGCCCGTGACGGCGGCCGTCACCGGACTGGAGACCCTGACGTGGCTGGGCGTGCCGGCCGCGCAGTGCGACGCCTGGCTGGCCGACCTGTGGGAACTCACCCTCCCGGGCCTGGCGTCCCGGGACGGCCTGCGCGGAGTGCGCACCGCACCGCCGGGCCACGGCGACGGCTGAACGGCACGCCCGCGCACCGGGCGCATCGGCTCACCGGGCACGACGGCTCGCCGGTGCCCGTGGCACCCGGGCAGCGGGCGGTGCCCGTACGGCGACGCCTGCCTGCCGCACCGGCCGCGGGCGCGGGACCGGGTCGCGCGGCCCTCGGGCCGGTCAGGCCTTGTCGGACTCCCCCTCGGAGAGCGGCGGCAGGCCCAGTTCCGCGCGGCACTCCGGGGAGCCGGCCGGTTCGAAGCGGGAGACGCGCCGCGGCGGGACGACACCGGGCAGCAGGAACCGCCACAGGTCGGTGACGCGGTCGTCCAGGTCCTTGCGCGCGGTCAGGACGTGCGAGGTGAGCTGAAGTCCGGTGAACGCGCTGGACAACACGTTCGCCAGGTCCGTGACGTTGATGCCGGTCTGGACGTCGCCGCGGGCCTGGGCGTGGACCAGGCAGTCCCGGATGGCGTTGATCCAGGCACTGTAGGGGGCCGGGTCGGGCGAGCCGAACGAGCCGAACTCCACCACGAGCCGCACCCCGGCCCGCAGGCGTACGTCGTGGCGCAGTCCGTGAGCCATCCGGTGGCCCATGTCGATGAGTGTCTGTACGCCGGGCCGCGGTACGTCGGCGAGCAGTTCGGCGTACTGCTGCTGCTCCTCCACCAGAGCCTGGGCCAGGGCTTCCTTGGACGAGAAGTGGAAGTAGAGCGCTCCCTTGGTGACGCCGGCGTGCTTGGCGACGTCGCTCAGGCTCGTGCTGCCGTAGCCGGTCGCGTCGAAGGCGGCGGCCGCCCCGTTGAGGATCGCCTGCCGGGTGATCTCCGCCCGTTCCTGCCTGGCCCTGGCCACGTGGTACCTCCCTGTGCGTCTCGGCGCCGAGAGCCGGCCGGTGGTGCCGGCCCCCTGCCTCGACTCCTCTCGGACATCAGACTGCCATGAAGAGGTAGAGAAAAAAAACCAGTCAGCTAGTACGCTATCGCCCCGGTGGTGCCCATGCGCGACGGCGGCCCATCTCTCGCACTGTCCTGGTCCTTTCGCGGAAGGCTGCGTTCCTTTCGTGTCACCGGAGGCGCAATGATGAGTCCACTTGTGCAAGCCGAGCGGCTGGATTTTTTAACACAGGAGAAGGAGGAGGCCCAGCTCTTCGAACGGACGGTGCCGCGCTGGCTGGTCCATCGCGCGGCCGTGTCCGAAGTGCTGCTCACGGGGGTGCGGCCCCGTGGGCGGGACGCGTACCGCATCGGCGCCCAATGGGCGCGCTGCCACAGCTACTACGGGCCGGTCGCCGGGAGCTGGCACGATCCGATGCTGTTCGCGGAATCGATTCGGCAGGCCGCGCTCCTGCTCGGCCACCAGGCGCTGGGCATCCCGATGGGGCACCAGTTCCTGACCCGGACCATGACCTTCGAGACCACGGAGGAGGGCATGCGGCTCGCCGGGACCCCGGCGGACGTGGTGATCGACGCGAGCATGCGGGACATCCGCTGCCGCGCCGGCCACGTCACCTCCTTCGGGTGCGACTTCACCGCGCACCGCGGCGGCACGCTGATCGCCCGCGGAAGCGGGTCGACGGACTGCGTCGCGCCGGCGGTGTACCGCAGACTGCGCGGCGGGCGGGCGGTCGACGACCCCGCCTGCGTGCCGACCCAGGCGGTCGCGCCGCACCTGGTCGGCCGTATGCAGGAGTTCGACGTGGTGCTGGGCGTCCCGGACGGGGAGGCCGCGGACGAACAGAGCCACGCCTATCTGCTGCGCGTCGACGCCACACACCCCGTGCTGTTCGACCACCCGGTGGACCATGTGCCGGGCATGCTCGTCCTGGAGGCCGCCCGGCAGGCGGCCCTGGCCTCACTCGGGCTGCCGCGCGGGCTGCTCGTCGGCTGCGACGCCGCCTTCCACCGGTACATCGAGCTGGACTCGCCGTGTCTGGTGATGGTCACGTCCTCCCCGCCCGGGGCTGAACCGGGGCGCCGTGAGGCGATGGTGACGTTCCATCAGGGCGATGCGGTGGCCGGCAGCTGCCGTGTCTCCCTGCTCGACGCGGGCAGCGGACGGCCGTAGGGGAGCTCCGGCCCCCGGTCCGGGCGGGGGGCGGCGCCGCGAGAAGGCGTACCGCTGGGAGGGGACACCGCGGTACGCACGACCGCCGACGGCGGCGCGCCCTCGCCCACTCGCCGAAACCCCGCCACGCGCGCCGGGGCGCCGGACCACGCGGCGCGGCGGCCCGTGCGGCGGCCCCGGACCACCGGGCGCTGCCGCACGACGGCGTCCGGCGCGGGTGCCGGGCAGCGCCGGTCGATCTCACCGGGCGGCGGGGGACACGCCGTCTCTCGCCACCAGGTGACCGCCTTCCGGCCGCGGCCGGGAGGGGGCGGGTGTACGGGAGGCGGTCGGCCCGCTCAGGAGAACGTCACCCGCACCCGGGAGGGCGGTCACCGCGGCGGCGAGCCAGGTCCGGATCGTCCTTCTCGCAGAGTCTCCTTCGCTCACCGCCGACCGGCGCGCTGCCGTGGGGCGGAGGTGCCGTGGGGCGAAGGTGCCGCCCCTCGGGTGTCGGCCGCAGCGGTGGACACTCCGTCGCCGCCGGGCGGGTTTCACCCCGCCGCGGCGGGATCGGGCCGGACGGCGAACGCAGGTCCTCCCGCCGCCGTGACCGCCGATCCGTACGGCTGCCGGTGCCGAGCGGCGGCCCCGTTCCTCCGCGACGGCCGTCAGCTCGCTCCGACGGCTCCCGGCTCCCCGCCCCTTCGACGGCCGGCCCCGCCCGTGCGGGCGCGGCGTGGCTCGGGCGGCTCCCTGCCTCCTGCGCGGCTCCCCGGCCCTGCGACGGCCACTGCCGGGCTTCCCCGACTCCGGGTTCCCCCGGATCCCACCGCCTCCGTGTCCCCCCTTCGCGGGTCCACCGGTCCCGCCCGCGTCGGCGGGTGGGCTCAGCGGCCCGTGGGCGCGGGGACGTGGGTGGCCTCGGGCAGGGGCGGTCCCGCGGGGACCGTCAGGCGGTAGCCGATCCCGCGCACCGTCTCGATCCACTCCCGGCTGCCCAGCTTGGTGCGCAGGGAGCCCACGTGCACGTCCAACGTGCGCGTGGAGCCGAACCAGTTCTCGTCCCAGACCCGCGCCATGATGTCCTGCCGTCGCCGCACCGTGCCGGGCTCCTCGATGAGGAGCGCGAGCAGGTCGAACTCCCTGCGGGTGACGGCCACCTCCTCGTCGCGCAGCACCACCCGGCGGGTGCGCAGGTCGAGGCTGAGCGGACCGGCGCTGAGCAGATCGGGGCCGGCCGGCCGGGCGGGCGGATCGGGACTGGCGGATGCCTCGGCCGGCTCCGTCGGCGCCTGCTCGTCCGATGTGTGCCGGGGGCAGGCGCCCGCCCGCCGGAACAGCGCGTGCATCCGGGCCACCAACTCGTAGCCGCCCACGGGCTTGGACGCGAAGGCGTCGGCGCCCATGTGGAAGGCCATCACCCGGTCCAGTTCCTCGGCCCGGTCGCTCATGGCGAGGACGGGCACGCAGGACCGCTCGCGGATGCGCCGGCACACCTCGTGCCCCGCCAGGTCGGGCAGGGTGAGGTCGAGCACGACGAGCGAGGCGTCGTCGAACAGGTCCAGGGCCTCGGCTCCGGTCCTGGCGCGCAGCGGGGTGTAGCCGTGCACGGCCAGGGTCTGCACGAGAGCCTCGGCCATGCCGTCGTCGTCGTCGACGATCAGAACGGTCCTCATCCGATGTCTCCCAGAGCCGTGGCCCGCCCGCGGAGCGGGCCCTTGCGTCTAAAAAAACTGGTCGAATGGTATCTTCTACTAGGTTTATCAAACCAGTCGACCGGTCGGCAAGGTGCTTCCGCGCCGTCCGGCCTTCGCCCCGGCCGCGGCCCGTTCCGGCCGCCGGGCCGCAGGGCAGCAGCCCCGGCGGTCCCTCCCGCCACCCGCGTCCGGCCCTCGGGAGCGTGTCGATCCAGCCACTTGACGCCCCGTTGACGCTCCGCTGACACAGCTGCAGATGCTTGTCGGAAATATGCCCGGGACAGCGTTGAAGCCCCTTCCGGCCACACCTGAGGATGGACGCAGTCTCAGGCGAACCCAGAGATCCAGGGGGATGGAAATGCACGGGCATCGACGGCTCGGCGACGAGCACGGAAGCAGGGACTGCGCACGGCTGTGCGGTCGGATCTGCGCCAAGTGCGTGGCACGGATCGACGGCGGACTGCGCACCCTGCTCGACCTGTACGAGGAAAGCGATCTGGCCCTCGCGCCCGCTCCGCCGCGGTTGCGCGAACGGGTCAGCGGCAGCCGCGGTGTCGTGGGCATCGTGCTCGACGAACGGACCGTGGCGCTGCGCGCCCGGCTGTCGGAGGTGCTGGGGCTGTGGGCGCGGCTCGTCGTGGACGAGCGCGACGGGTCGGGGCACCGTCCGGTGGAGCGTGGGGTGGGGGCGCTCGTCCCGTTCCTGCGACGGCAGCTGCCGTGGCTGGCGGGACATCCGGCGGGAGTCGACTTCGACGAGGAACTCATGGAACTGCGGGCCGAGTTCGGCGCGATCTTCGGCCCCGGGCCGGTGCGCAGGTTCCCGCTCGGCACCTGCGTGGAGCCCGACTGTGCCGGGACCCTGCACGGCGTGCTGCCGGCCGCCGGCGACCGGGTGCCGAGTCATGTCTCCTGCGACGCGGGCCACGCGCTGCCGCCGCGGCGCTGGCTGCTGCTGGCCGACCGGATGAGGCGGGACGCGGCGTGAGGGGGCCGGCGTCGGTCGGAGGGCAGCGGCGCACCGTGCCGACGGAACTGGCCGCCCTCGCGATGGGGGTGAGTCAGGCCACGATCCGCAAGTGGGCCAGCCGCGGGAAGATCACCCGCTACGGCGGGCCGCAGCGGGCCGAGTACGACCTCGACGAGCTGTTCGCGCTCGCCCGGGCCGGCGAGTCCGGGTGACGCGCACCGCCCGGCTGCCGGCAGCCGGCTGACCGGAGACCGAAGACCATCACGGAGCACGACCCGGATCCGTGCGGGGATCCGGAGAGCAGCAGCCCCCGCGGCCCGACCCCCCTCGGCCGCGGGGGCCGCTCGCCGTCCGTCATTCCCCATCTCCTTTCCCGCCGCTGCGCGCATGCCTGTGATTCATCAGCCGGTGATGCGTCAACTCGCTTTATTCAAAGGGCAGTTGACGAGCCGTGCGGCAGGGTGTCACACTTTTTCCAGCGCCCTCATGCCCTGACGCACCAGCCGTTCGGCCGGTGGTTTTCCCGGGCGGCGCTTTTCCGAATCCGTATCCAGGTCTGCTCATGACCGGATGCGGATTTTTTGTTTCCTGTCGCCCGACTGAAGGAAGTGTGGTCGATGCCTGTTTCTACCTGGACGCCCGTCGGTCGCTGGACGGGTACGGTGACGCACGACGGCGAGGTGGACGACTACACGGTCACCTTCGAGCCGGACGGGTCGCTCACGGTCGTCACGAAGAAGAGCACCGGCACCGGCTCCTGGACCGTCACCGGTGACGACGCCCTGGAGTTCTCCCTGCGCGAGGACTTCAACGTCGACATCACGCAGATCAGCCCCAACGGCCACCGTGCCGCCTACATACAGATCGACATCAGTGCGCGGCGCGACGGCGACACGATCGCCGGCGAGGGCAAGGCCGTCGTGCACGGCCCCGACGACGTCGTCATCTACGCGACCGGCGCGCAGACCGAAGCGCGCCGGGTGTCATGACCCGGCACGAGGCCGCGGACCGTGACGCCCTGGCGGCCGAGGTCGCCCGCCTGGCCGACCTCGCCGAGCTGAAACAGCTCGTCGACCGCTATCTGGCCAGCCTCGACGAGGGCGTCTTCGACGAGGCCTGGGCCGGCTCCCTGTTCACCGACGGCATCGAGATGACCTTCCCGGTGGGCAGCCACCGGGGCATCTCCGGTGTCGCCGCCTTCACCGCCGAGATCATGGCGCGCTGGGGCCGTACGCACCACCACGGCTCCGACAGCTCCATCGGCCTCGACGGAGACCGTGCCGAGGTGAGCTGGAGTCTGATCGCCTCGCACGTGCACCACGGCTCGCCCCTGCCGCCCGACGCCTCCGAGTACTTCCAGCTCGGGGGCCGGTTCACGGGCATCGCCCGCCGCACCCCGGGCGGCTGGCGCTTCGAGCGGCTGCAGCTGCGGATCGTGTGGACCACGGGCGCCGTACCCAAGGGCGTCACCCACGTCGACCGGCAGACCCTCGACACCCGCGGCAACACCCCCGCAACCCCAGCGAAGGAGAACGCACCGATGGCCACCACGCTCACCGCCGAGCAGCAGAAGGAACTGATCGAGAAGGTCTTCCACGAGGGCCTGGACCTGGGCGACCTGTCGGCCGCCGACCGCTACCTCACCGCCGACTTCCGCAACAACGGCAGCCACGACGACTCGCTGCGCGGCCCGGAGGCCTTCAAGCACACCATCAAGATCCAGCAGTCCGCGTTCACCGACATCAAGTACGAGATCCTCGACTTCATCTCGATGGGCGACAAGGCAGCCATCCGCTGGGTGATGCACGGCAAGCACACCGGCCCGTTCATCGGCATCGCGCCGACCGGCCTGCAGGTCCAGCACCAGGCGATCATCTGGTTCCGCTTCGAGGGCGACAAGATCGCCGAGCGCTGGGGCATCGTCGACAACTTCGCCCTCCAGAAGTTCCTGCAGTCCGGCGGCAAGCCGGCCGGCCCGATCACCCCGGCCGGCGGCCCGGGTGCGGGCAAGCCCTCCGCCTGACCGCGCTCCCCTCACCGCCGTGCGCCGGGGCGGGGCACCCGTCCCGGCGCACGGCGCCGGGCACCCGCCTCGCCCCCGCTGTCGGCGGCGGGGGAGAGACGGGCATGTGTGCGGCCCGTGCAGCGGGCGGCACCTGCAGCACAGGCGGATCACCAGGCAGAGCAGAGGAGGGAAGACATGCCGATCGACAGGAAAGTGGCGCGCTTCAACCGCAAGTTCGCCAACCGTTTCGTGGGACCGCTCTTCAGCAGGCTCCCCGGGTTCGGGAAGGTGCACCACCGCGGGCGCAAGTCGGGGCGGGAGTTCAGCACGCCGGTGAAGCTGTTCCGGCGCGGCGACGACATCGTCATCACGCTGCCGTACGGGCCCGGCTCGGACTGGGTCAAGAACGTACTGGCAGCGGGCGGGTGCGAGATCACCACCCGCGGACGCCGGATCAGGGTCACCGACCCGGTCGTCTTCACCGACGACGGCACGACGAAGATGCCCGCTCTGACCCGTCGCATCCTGAGCCGGGTGGAGGCCCACGAGTTCATCGCGCTGACGCCGGTGCCCGTGTCGCACCGGGCGGGCCGGCGATGACCGCCTCCGCCGGTTCCGCGGCGCGCCCGGCCGGGGACACGCGGCCGGTGCGGGTCGCCCTCCTGGTCGGCTCGGCGCGCGACGGGCGGCTCGCCCCGGACGTCGCCGGCTGGTTCGCCGGTGTGGCCGGGCGCCGCGACGACCTCGTCCTGGACACCGTCGACGTCGCCGGCCACCTGCTGCCCGCGAGCCTCGACGCCGACGACCCGCTGGCCGCCGCGCTGCGTCCGAGGCTGACGCGGGCGGAGGCGTACGTGGTGGTCGTCCCCGAGTACAACCGCAGCGTCCCCGGACCGCTGAAGACGCTCATCGACAGCTTCCAGCGGGAGTGGGAGGCCAAGCCGGTCGGCTTCGTCGGCTACGGGCTCGGCACGGCCGGCGGGGTGCGGGCGATCGAGCACCTGCGGCAGATCTTCGCCGAGTTCCACTGCGTGGGGATGAAGGACATCGTCACCTTCCCCCGGATCCTCGACCACTACGACGACGAGGGCCGGTTCCCCGCCGACCCCGAGGGCGCGGCAGCCGCCGCCAAGCTCATGCTCGACCAGCTGCTGTGGTGGGCCCGCGCCCTGCGCGCGGCCAAGGCCGCTGTCCCGTACGGCGCCTGACGCCGTCTCGGTGGTCCGGCAGAGCATCGCGCCCCGTTCGATCCAGGTACCCGCGCGCTTTCCCGCCCCTCCCCCTGTCTGGAGTACGTGATGGCCGCTGCCTCCGATCCGTTACCCGACCTGCTGGTCGCCCTGCCCGTGGTGATCCTCGCGTGCGGGGCCGGTGCGCAGCTCGTCAGACGGCTCGGCCAGCCTCCGGTGGTCGGTGAGATCGCCGTCGGCATCCTGCTCGGACCCTCGCTGCTGGGCCTGCTGTGGCCCGGCGCCCAGGGCTGGCTCTTCCCGCAGTCCGTGCTGCCGTACCTCGGTGTGCTCGGCGACGTCGGACTGCTCGCCTTCATGTTCCTCGTCGGGCTGGAGCTCGACCTCGGCTCGCTGCGCGGCCACAGCCGCACCGCGGTCGCGGTCTCCCAGGCCGGCATCGCCCTGCCGCTGGCGCTGGGCACCCTGCTCGCGCTCGGGATGTACGGCACGTTCGCGCCCGCCGGCGCCGACCGTCTGTCGTTCGTGCTGTTCATCGCGGTGTCGATGAGCATCACCGCCTTTCCGGTGCTGGCCCGCATCCTCACCGACCGGGGCCTGTACCGCTCCCGGGTGGGGGCGCTGGCGATGGCCAGCGCGGCCGTGGACGACGTGACCGCCTGGTGCCTGCTGGCCGCCGTGGTGGCGGTGACCGGCAGCGGTTCGCCCCTGGAGGCGGTCATCACGGCGCTGTACGCCGTCGGCTTCGCCGCGGTCATGGTGATCGTCGTGCGTCCGCTGCTGGCCCGCTGGGCCGCGCGCGCCGAGCGGCGTCATGCCGACGGGGTCGTCCTCGTCGTGCTGTTCAGCGGCGTGTGCCTGGCCGCCTGCGCCACCGACGGGATCGGGGTGCACGCGCTGTTCGGCGCGTTCGTCCTCGGTGTCGTCGCGCCGCGCGGGAACCGGGCGGTGGAGGTCACCGCGACCCGGCTGCGTGCGTTCGCGCTGCCGGTGCTGCTGCCGCTCTTCTTCGTCGGCACCGGTCTGAAGACCGATGTCTCCCTGCTGGCCGCGGATCCGCGGCAGTGGCTGTGGGCGGGTGCGGTACTGGCGGTGGCGGTGCTCGGCAAGTGGGGCGGGGGCTCACTGGCGGCCCGGTTGTCCGGCCAGGGCTGGCGGGACGCGATGACGCTCGGCGCGCTGATGAACTGCCGCGGCCTGACCGAGCTGGTGGTGCTGGACGTCGGTCTGGGGCTGGGGGTCATCGGCCCGCAGCTGTTCACGATCCTCGTGCTGATGGCGCTGGTCACCACGGCCGCGACCACGCCGGCCCTCGCCCTCGTCCGCAGGGGTCAGACCGATCCCGGCCAGGTCACCGGAACGGCCGGAAACGAGCGCGAGGAGCCCGCCCTGTCTTCCGGTGCACGTCTCTGACCTGCGTTTCTCATGGCCGGGTCGGTGCGGTGGAGTGACCGGAAAACAGTTGCTTCGGCAGCTGATGATTGGCATTTTGCTAGTTGGCAGGTTGATAGATAAGTACGTTGACGATAGTCTCGCAGAGCAGGCAAGCGCAGAGCGCGACGGAGCACCGAGGCACGAGGGAGAGAGAACGATGAGCCAGAACGTCTGGAACGTCGAGAAGTTCAAGAACCTGGACATGACGATGATGTTCGCGATCCACGACGCGCTGCGCCGCGAACTGGAGCGGATCGCGCGGATCACCGCCCGGGTCGACGAGGACCCCCGGCACGTGCTGAGCACCGCGGTCGGATGGGAGCTGTTCAAGAAGTTCCTCACCATCCACCACACCAGCGAGGACGTCACGGTGTGGCCGGTGATGCAGCAGGCCCTGGCGGGCAGGCCCGACGAGCTGGCCCTGCTGGACGCGATGGAGGCCGAGCACGCGGTCATCGACCCGCTGCTCGCCGACATCGACGCCGCCCTCGCCGACCGCGACTCCGGTCCGGAGCGCCTGGGCGGCCTCACCGACACCCTGTACACCAGCCTCAGCCACCACCTCGACCACGAGGAGCGAGAGGCGCTCGCCCTCATGGACCTGACGATGACCCAGGAGCAGTGGGCGGCGTTCAGCGCCGAGCAGCGCACCCGCGTCGGCGAGGACTCCCGCCGCTACCTGCCCTGGCTGCTCGACGACATGGCCGCCGCCAAGCTCGCCGCGGTCCTCGGCAAGATGCCCGAGCAGCTGCGCAACGCCTACGAGACCGAGTGGCGCGCCGCCTATGAGGACCTGGACATCTGGGGCAGCAGGGCCGGCTCCACCGCCCGCTGAACCGGCGCCGGCCCGCACCCGGCCCGTCCGTCGCACCCCGCCGGGCCAGGGGACCGCGGCCCTTCGGAGGCGCCCGCCCGCTCGCACCCGCACGGGCACCTCCGCGCCGCGTCCCCCGCGCCTGCCCACGGCCGTTCCGCTCCGCACCCCCCAACCCTTGAGACATCGGAGAGAGCTCATGTCGCTGCAAGACCGCACCCAGGCCGTCCCCCAGGCCGCGGCGCCGCCGCAGCAGGACGGCAAGCTCGGCCTCGCGCTGCTGGTCATCGCCGCAGCACAGCTGATGCTCGTCCTCGACAACACCATCGTCGCCGTCGCCCTGCCGAGCATGCAGGGCGCGCTGGGGCTGAGCGAGTCCAGCCTCGGCTGGATCGTCACCGCCTATGCCCTGGCCTTCGGCGGCCTGCTGCTGGCCGGCGGCCGGGCCGGTGACCTCTTCGGCCGTCGCCGGGTCTTCCGCACGGGCCTGATCCTGTTCACCGGCGCCTCCCTGCTCGGCGGTCTCGCCCAGAGCGGAGAGCTGCTCATCGCGGCCCGGATGATCCAGGGCGCGGGCGCGGCCATCGCCGCCCCCACCGCCCTGTCGCTGCTGGCCACCACCTTCCCCGCCGGACAGGCCCGCAACAAGGCGCTCGGCGTGTACGGCGCGATGGGCGGCCTCGGCTCGGTCGTCGGCCTGCTGCTCGGCGGCGCGCTCACCGAGTACCTGAGCTGGCGCTGGGTGATGTTCGTCAACATCCCGATCGCCCTGGCCGTCCTGCTCGGCACCACCGTCCTGATCGAGGGCGAGCGCGAGCGCGGCAAGGTCGACGTGCCCGGCGCGTTCGCCGCCACGTTCGGCTTCGGCGCGCTGGTCTACGGCATCAACCGGGCCGGCGACAAGGGCCTCGACGACGCCGTCACCCTGATCGGCCTGGCGGTCGCCCTCGTGCTGATCGCCGTCTTCGTCGCCATCCAGCGCTCCAGCAACGCGCCGATGATCCCCCGCGGGGTCCTGGCCGACAAGAGCCGCGTCGGCGCCAACCTGATCATGTTCCTGGTCGGGGCCGGCATGCTCGCCACCTTCTACTTCCTGACCCTGTACATGCAGATCGTCAAGGGCTACCAGCCGATGGTCACGGGCGTGGCCTACCTGCCCTTCGCGCTCGGCATGGGCATCGCGGCCGGCGGCCTCGGCCCGCAGCTGCTCGCCCGTCTCCCCGAGCGCACCGTCATCTCCCTCGGCCTGGTCGTCGGCACCGCGGGCATGGTCTGGTTCAGCCTCCTGGCCCCGGGCCAGAACCCGATGGTCGCCCTGCTGCCCGCCCAGCTGGTCTCCGGCCTCGGCCTCGGCATGGTCTTCGTCGCCGTCACCGTCATCAGCGTCCGCGGCGTCGCTCCGCAGGCCACCGGCGCCGCCTCCGGCCTGGTCAACACCGCCCAGCAGATCGGCGGCGCGATCGGCCTGGCCACCCTCGCCGCGACCGCGACGGTCGTCACCGAGCACGAGCTGCCGGGCAGCAAGCTGCCCGACGCACTGACCACCGGATACTCCTACGGTTTCCTGCTCGGCGGCGCCCTGTACCTGCTGGGCCTGCTGACGGCCGTCCTGACCCTCCCCGGTACCGCACCGCAGCAGCAGCCCGGCGCGGAGCACACCCCCGCCGCGCTGTGAACCGCTCCGGCGGCCCCGCCTCCTTCCCCCGCGGCGGGGCCGCCGGCTCTTCGACGGTCGCGGGGGCACCGGATCCGCGGGCGGCCCGCCGCCGCGCCGATCCACGTCGAGGTCGATGCCGGCGGACGAACCGGCGCGCCGGCGGTTCCGGCGACGGTGCGTCCGGCGCGGACCCGGGCCGTACCGGCGCCGCGCCTATACTCGGGCAGGAGGTGCTGTTGTGCGGCGTGAACGCGAGGAAGTCCAGGGACCCGTGACGCGGACCGAGGAGACGGCCGAGGTCGCCGGTGCGCTCCCGGCGTCACTCACGGACTTCGTCAGCTACCTCCTGCGCCGGGTGTACGCCCAGTTCTCGCAGACCGACCACGGCGCCGACGGCACCGACTCCCGCGACTTCCTCGTCCTCGACGCGCTCACCGGCCGCGACTGGGAGTCCCAGCTCGACCTCGCCGAGCGCCTCGGCATCAACCGCACCATCATGGTCGCGGTCATCGACCGCCTGGAGGCCCGCGGCGAGGTGCAGCGCACCCGCAACCCCGACAACCGGCGCCAGTACGTGCTCTCGCTGACCGACCGGGGCCGCCGGGCCCTCGAGGAGCGGCGCCGCGCGGTCGCCGACCGGGACGCGCAGCTCACCGCGGCCCTCACCCCCGCGGAGACGGCCCGGCTCGACGAGCTGCTCGCCCGGCTGCTGCCCGAGCAGGCGCAGACCCTCGTGCAGGGCACCGAGTACCTGGTGGCCCAGGCCCACCACCGGCTCCGCCGGCAGGGCGACGACAAGCTCGCCGGCACCGGACTGCGCGTGCGGCACTACGGCCCGCTGTCGGCCCTCGCCGCCTTCGGCCCCTGGTCCCAGCAGCGGCTCGCGGAGTTCCTCGCCATCACCGGGCCCGCCGTCTCGCAACTGGTGGACGAACTGGTCAAGCAGGACCTGGTCCGCCGCGGCCGGGACCCGCACGACCGGCGCCGGTACGCCTTGGAGGTGACCGACCTCGGCCGGGAGAAGCTCGTCCTGGTCACCGCCGCCGTGACGGAACTCGCCGACGACGTGGCACAGTTGCTCGGTCCTGGCGGCGAGGAGGAACTCCGCACGCTGCTGTGGAAACTCCTCGAACCGGAAACGTTCTCCACGACCGGAATTCCCGAGGGCGCCAAGTCGTCCGTCCCGGCCCGGGGTTGACCCTCAGGCCAAATCCTGTCACGCTTAATCCAGCGGCTGCGTCGCGCCCTTTTCAAGGCTCCTCATTCCGCCCCCTCGCTTCGAATCGAAGCCACTCGGGGGCGAATGAGGGGCCTTTTTTTCGACCTGAATTCCCTGCTGTGCACCGCCCCTGACGAAGGAGACAGCACATGGTCGCGAAGAAGACCGAAGGAGCGCCCGAGACGGCGCACATACCCGAGGAGATGACCTTCGACGTCATCATCCTGGGTTCCGGCCTGGCCGGCTCCGTCACCGGAGCCGTCCTGGCCAAGCACGGCGCGAAGGTCCTGCTGGTCGACGCCGCGGCCCATCCGCGCTTCGCCATCGGCGAGTCCATGACCCCGCAACTCGTGGAGTGGATCCACATCCTCGCCGAGCGCCACGACATCCCGGAGCTGAAGAGCCTGGCCAGCGTGGAGGCCTCCACCCGGGACATCGGCCCCACGTTCGGCACCAAGGCGCACTTCGGCTTCATGAAGCACGAGGTCGGCAAGGAGCCCGACCCGCGACAGGCCACCCAGCTGGCCCTGCCGAAGATCTTCCACCAGAACAGCCACATGTTCCGCCAGGACAGCGACTCCTTCATGTTCCACGTCGCGATCAAGTACGGCTGCACTCCGCGGCAGAACTGGCGTGCGAGCGAGGTGGAGTTCGACGACGACGGGGTGACCGTCCTCGGCCGGAGCGCCGCCCCGAACGCCCAGCCCGAGCTGTACCGGGGCAAGTACCTGGTGGACGCCTCCGGTTTCCGCTCCCCGCTGGCCGACAAGTTCGACCTGCGCGACAAGCCGGCCCGCTTCAAGCACCACTCCCGGTCGATGTTCACACACTACGTCGGCGTCAAGCGGTTCGACGACGTCAGCGGGCACGCCAAGGACGTGCGCCCGCCGGCCGACTGGCACACCGGCACCATGCACCACCTCATCGAGCGCGGCTGGTTCTGGATCATCCCGTTCGACAACCACCCCAAGTCGCGCAACCCGCTGTGCAGCGTCGGCCTGACCATGGACGAGCGCACCTACCCCAAGCCCACCGACCTGACCCCGGAGCAGGAGTTCCAGCTCTTCCTCGACAAGTACCCGGCGGTCAAGCGGCAGTTCGACGGCGCCACCCGGGTGCGCGAGTGGATCTCCACCGACCGGCTCCAGTACTCCTCCAAGAGGACCATCGGCGACCGCTGGTGCCTGATGTCGCACGCGGCCGGCTTCCTGGACCCGCTCTTCTCCCGCGGCCTGTCCAACACCATGGAGGTCGTCGACGCGCTGACCTCCCGCCTGGTGGCCGCCCTGAAGGACGGCGACTTCTCCGCCGAGCGCTTCGAGTACGTCGAGCGCCTGGAACAGGGCCTGCTCCAGTACAACGACGAGCTGGTCAACAGCTCCTTCATCGCCTTCTCCCACTTCCGCCTGTGGAACGCGGTCTTCCGGGTGTGGGGCTCCTTCATCACGCCGGGCACCATGCGCCTGACCCGGGCCCGCCTCAAGCACGTCCGCGACGGCCGCACCGAGCACTTCGACGAGTTGGAGAACGTCTCCCACCCGGGCCTGTGGTGGCCGCAGAGCGACTCCTTCAAGCGGCTGCTGGAGGCCACCGCGGAGACCTGCGAGAAGTACGAGGCAGGCGCCCTCACCGGTGACGAGGCGGCCGACATCGTCTTCAAGCTGCTCCAGGACTCGCCGGTGGTGAATCCGGTCTTCGGCTGGAAGGACGAGCAGAAGCGGTTCATCTACCCGTCCACGTCGACCATGGCCCGTTTCCTCTACTGGGCGTCGGTCGAGGCCCCGCCGGAGATGAACAGCGTCGGCCGGGAGTTCCTGCTCGGAATCGTCAAGGCCGGGGCCAAGGTCCGCAAGCTCCTCTGACCCCGCGCATTCTCCGAATGCCCCGAGTTCGGCATCCCGTGAATTCCGCCGACCTCCCTTGAATTCCCAGGAAAGGGATCCGCAATGTCCGCAGCAGCGCGGTCGCTGACCCGCACCCATGAGCGCCAGCCCATCGAGCCACTGAGCCTGCGCCGCGTGTGCGGCCTGTTCACGACCGGGGTCACGGTGATCACCACCGGGCCGGACGGCCGCGCCGACGGCACGACCGTCAACTCCTTCACCTCGGTCTCGCTGGAGCCCCCGCTCGTGCTGTTCTGCCTGCACAAGCAGTCACGGCTGCACTCCCTGCTCCAGGAGAGCGGCGGCTTCACCGTGAACTTCCTGTCCGCGCGGCAGCAGCCGCTGGCCCGGCACTTCGCCGAGCGGCGGCCCGACGTGTTCGACGGTCTCCCGCACCACTTCACCGCCGACGGCCTGCCGGTGCTGAGCGAGGCACTCGCCCACCTCACCTGCACCACCGTCGACATCCACGGTGCCGGCGACCACGACATCCTCGTCGGCGAGGTCGTGGAACTGGGCGTGCCCCAGCACGGCCAAGAGCCGTTGATCTTCTTCGACGGCTCCCTGGGCCCGCTGCAGACGGGCCCCGGACTCTTCGGCCACACCGGCCCCGAGCACGCGGCGGCGCGGCGGAGCGAGGTCCCGGCACCGGCCCGGCAGGCGTCCTGACATGCGCAGGGTGCTCATCGCCAACCGTGGTGAGATCGCTGTCCGGGTGGCCCGGGCCTGCCGGGACGCCGGGATCGCGAGCGTGGCCGTCTACGCCGACCCGGACCGGGACGCGTCGCATGTCCGTGCCGCGGATGAGGCGTTCGCTCTGGGCGGTGACACCCCGGCCACCAGCTACCTGGACATCGAGAAAGTACTCAAGGCCGCCCGCGAGTCCGGCGCGGACGCCATCCATCCCGGCTACGGGTTCCTGT
>NZ_JAFFZS010000036.1 GCF_016921115.1 Streptomyces actuosus | reverse complement strand
GGAAGCCGGAAGCCGGAAGCCGGAAGCCGGAAGCCGGAAGCCGGAAGCCGGAAGCCGGAAGCCGGAAGCCGGAAGCCGGAAGCCGGAAGCCGGAAGCCGGAAGCCGGAAGCCGGAAGCCGGAAGCCGTCGGACGGGACCGGGCAGCCGGGCCGCCTCGCCGGGCAGGCCGAAGGCCCCGGTGCCCGCTCTGGGGAAGAGCGGGGGACCGGGGCCTTCGGTCGAAACCTTTGAGTCCGTTCCCGCGTGGCGAACGCAGGCCGCGAACGGACTCGGAGTGCCGGACGGGAGCGGATGAGAGAGGGCCCGCTCGGTTCCCTCCGGCGATCACATCAAAGGGTCAGCCCTTGAGGGACGCGACCTTCTGAGCCAGCGCCGACTTCTTGTTGGCGGCCTGGTTCTTGTGGATGACGCCCTTGGAGACGGCCTTGTCCAGCTGACGCGCGGCGACGCGCTGCAGCTCGTTGGCCTTCTCGACGTCACCCGCGGCGGCGGCCTCGCGAGCCTTGCGGATCGCGGTCTTCAGGGAGGACTTGACGGCCTTGTTGCGCAGCCGAGCCTTCTCGTTGGTCTTGATCCGCTTGATCTGGGACTTGATGTTCGCCACGAATGAGCCTTTTCAGGTTCAGGCACGGCTCCAGGGCGATTCCGCGAACGGAGTCGGGGACCCGTACCAGGTGATTTCTTGAAGACGTGCCTCGCGCTGAGAGGGCATGAGACACGGCCCCCTACACTACCAGCGGCCCTCGGAGTGGCCCAAACCGGTCGCCGCGCCCCGCCCGTGGGACCATGGAAGCTACGTATCGATCCGACCCGAGACCGTCACCCGGCGGAGACCTCAAGAATCAGGACCCTGCGTGCCCGCGACCCCGAAACACGTGCCCGAGCCAAGCCGTACCGACCCGGCTCTGATCCGCAATTTCTGCATCATCGCGCACATCGACCACGGCAAGTCCACACTCGCCGACCGGATGCTCCAGCTGACCGGAGTGGTCGAGCAGCGGCAGATGCGTGCTCAGTACCTCGACCGGATGGACATCGAGCGCGAGCGCGGCATCACGATCAAGTCCCAGGCGGTGCGTCTGCCGTGGGCCCCCACCCACGATCCCGGCAACACGCACATCCTCAACATGATCGACACCCCGGGGCACGTCGACTTCACCTATGAGGTCTCCCGGTCCCTCGCCGCGTGCGAGGGGACCATCCTCCTCGTCGACGCCGCCCAGGGCATCGAGGCGCAGACCCTCGCCAACCTCTACCTGGCGATGGAGAACGACCTCACGATCATCCCCGTGCTGAACAAGATCGACCTGCCGGCGGCGCAGCCCGAGAAGTTCGCCGAGGAGCTGGCCAACCTGGTCGGCTGCGAGCCGGACGACGTCCTGAGGGTCTCCGCCAAGACGGGCCTCGGTGTCGAGGCGCTGCTCGACAAGGCCGTCGCGGAGATCCCGGCGCCCGTCGGCGTCGCCGACGCCCCCGCCCGCGCGATGATCTTCGACTCCGTCTACGACTCCTACCGCGGTGTCGTGACCTACGTCCGGGTCGTCGACGGCAAGCTCAACAAGCGCGAGCGCATCAGGATGATGTCCACCGGCGCCACGCACGAACTGCTGGAGATCGGCGTCAACTCGCCGGAGATGCTCCCGGCGGACGGCCTCGGCGTCGGCGAGGTGGGTTACCTGATCACCGGCGTGAAGGACGTCCGCCAGTCCAAGGTCGGTGACACCATCACCAGCCAGGCCAAGGGGGCGCAGGAGGCGCTCGGCGGTTACAAGGACCCCAAGCCGATGGTCTTCTCCGGCCTGTACCCGCTGGACGGCTCCGACTACCCCGAGCTGCGTGACGCCCTCGACAAGCTGCAGCTCAACGACGCCGCGCTGGTCTACGAGCCGGAGACCTCCGCCGCGCTCGGCTTCGGCTTCCGCGTCGGTTTCCTCGGCCTGCTCCACCTGGACGTGATCCGTGAGCGGCTGGAGCGCGAGTTCGGCCTCGACCTCATCGCCACGGCGCCGAACGTCGTCTACCGGGTGATCATGGAGGACGGCGTCGAGCACACCGTCACCAACCCGAGCGAGTTCCCCGAGGGGAAGATCGACGAGGTGTACGAGCCGGTGGTCCGGGCGACCGTCCTCGCGCCCTCCGAGTTCATCGGCGCGATCATGGAGCTGTGCCAGACCCGGCGCGGCACCATGCTGGGCATGGACTACCTCTCCGAGGACCGTGTCGAGATCCGTTACACACTGCCCCTCGCCGAGATCGTCTTCGACTTCTTCGACCAGCTGAAGTCCAAGACCCGCGGATACGCGTCGCTGGACTACGAGCCCACGGGCGAGCAGTCCTCCAGCCTGGTCAAGGTCGACATCCTGCTGCACGGCGACAAGGTCGACGCCTTCTCGGCGATCACCCACAAGGACCAGGCGTACGCGTACGGCGTGCGGCTCGTGGCCAAGCTGAGGGAGCTCATCCCGCGGCAGAACTTCGAGGTGCCCGTCCAGGCCGCCATCGGCTCACGGGTGATCGCCCGCGAGACCATCCGCGCGATCCGCAAGGACGTCCTCGCCAAGTGCTACGGCGGCGACATCTCCCGCAAGCGCAAGCTGCTGGAGAAGCAGAAGGAGGGCAAGAAGCGGATGAAGATGGTCGGTTCCGTGGAGGTCCCGCAGGAGGCCTTCATCGCCGTGCTCTCCAGCGACGACAGCGCGGGACCTGCCAAGGGCAAGAAGTAGCCGCCGGACACATCCCGCCGCCCGGTCGGAGCGGCGCCGGGGGCCCGTCGTGCGTCTGCGCGACGGGCCCCCGCGCTCACCCGAGCGGTCCGCCGCGCGAAGTGAAGGGGCGCGGCCCCTTACGCACCGGCCGGTTGCCCCTTACCCTGATGCCTGCTCGATAGTTACTCGTGAGTTAAACAACGTTTCGCGGGTAGGAACCAGCCGCACTGAGCCAGCCGCACTGCCGCGGGCCCCGGAGGATGTCGTGACCGACGCACAGACACTGATCGAGAACCGGCCGCCGTCCGTTGCGGGCCTCTTCCTGGACCGCGTGGCAGCCACGCCGGACGCCGAGGCCTACCGCTACCCGGTGCCCCAGGCCGCCGGGGAGGGCCCAGACGAGTGGAAGTCGCTGAGCTGGGCGGAGGCGGCCGAACGGGTCTACGCCATCGCCGCCGGCCTGATCGAGCTGGGCGTCCAGCCGGAGCAGCGCGTGGCGCTCGCCTCCTCCACCCGCATCGAGTGGATCCTCGCCGACCTCGGCATCATGTGCGCGGGTGCCGCCACCACGACGATCTACCCGCAGACCAACGCCGAGGAGTCCGCGTACATCCTTTCCGACTCCGAGAGCCACGTGCTGATCGCCGAGGACGCCGCGCAGGTCGCCAAGGCGGTCGAGAAGCGCGACGAACTGCCCCGGCTCACGCACGTCGTCGTCATCGACGCGACGGGGGTCGAGACCGGCGACTGGGTCATCGGCCTCGACGAGCTGGAGCGGCGCGGCGCCGCCCGCCTGGAGAAGGACCCCGACCTGATCAGGGAGCGGGTCGGCGAGATCACCCGGGATCAGCTCGCGACCCTCATCTACACCTCCGGCACCACCGGGCGCCCCAAGGGCGTGCGCCTGCCGCACGACAACTGGTCGTACATGGCCAAGGCGATCGCCGCGACCGGGCTGGTCAGCGGCGAGGACGTGCAGTATCTGTGGCTGCCCCTCGCGCACGTCTTCGGCAAGGTCCTCACCTCCGGCCAGATCGAGGTCGGCCACGTCACGGCCGTGGACGGCCGCGTCGACAAGATCATCGAGAACCTGCCCGTCGTCCAGCCGACCTACATGGCGGCCGTGCCCCGCATCTTCGAGAAGGTGTACAACGGCGTCGCCGCCAAGGCGAGGGCCGGAGGAGGCGCAAAGTACAAGATCTTCCAGTGGGCCGCCGACATCGCCCGTGAGTACGCCAAGGTCACCCAGGACAACTTCCGCCGCACCGGCAACCGCACGGCGCCCTTCGGCCTCGCCGCCCAGCACAAGGTCGCCGACGTGCTCGTCTACGCCAAGATCCGCGAGGCGTTCGGCGGCAACCTGCGCGCCTGCATCTCCGGCTCGGCCGCCCTCGCCCCCGAGATCGGCTACTTCTTCTCCGGCGCCGGCATCCACATCCTGGAGGGCTACGGCCTGACGGAGTCGTCGGCGGCGTCCTTCGTCAACCCGGGCGAGGCCTACCGCACCGGCACCGTCGGCAAGCCGCTGCCCGGCACGGAGGTCCGCATCGCCGACGACGGCGAGATCCTGCTGCGCGGCCCCGGCATCATGCAGGGCTACCACCAGCTGCCCGAGAAGACCGCCGAGGTGCTGGAGAGCGACGGCTGGTTCCACACCGGCGACATCGGCGAGCTGTCCGCGGACGGCTATCTGCGCATCACCGACCGCAAGAAGGACCTCATCAAGACCTCCGGTGGCAAGTACATCGCGCCCGCCGAGGTGGAGGGCCAGTTCAAGGCGGTGTGCCCGTACGTCTCCAACATCCTCGTCCACGGCGCCGACCGGAACTTCTGCACGGCGCTCATCGCGCTCGACGAGGTCGCGATCCTCGACTGGGCGAAGGAGCACGGGCTGGAGGGCAGGTCGTACGCCGAGGTCGTCGCCGCGCCCGAGACGGTCGCTCTCGTCCAGGGCCACGTCGACCGGCTCAACGAGGGTCTGCAGCGCTGGCAGACGATCAAGAAGTTCCGGCTGCTCCCCCGGGACCTCGACGTGGAGCACGGGGAGATCACGCCGAGCCTGAAGCTGAAGCGGCCGGTGGTGGAGCGGGAGTACCGCCACCTGATCGACGAGATGTACGCGGGGACGCGCGAGGCCTGACGCGCCCTCGCCGGGGCCGGCCGACGGACGCGGAGTCAGTCCGGCGGCCGGCCCCGCGCCCGCTCGCGGCAGCCCCCGTCGGCCGCCCGGCCCCGGGACGGCGCGGCTCCGCCCGCCTGCTCGCACCACCCCGGCCTGTTCGCCTGCTCGCCTGCCTCGCGGGCCGGCTGCTCGCCCGGACGCATGTACGCCCGCGACGTTCATATGCTCGAATTCGGCCCCTGATGTGTTCGGCTTCGAGCATGCGCGGAGCACGGTTGTCACCCATGGCGGCCCAGTTCGGTAACTCGGCGCTTATGACCCCGCTCGTTCTGTCACCCTGGCGGCATCGACCGAAAGCGTCCGTCCGAACAGTTCGGGGAGTTGCCGATGGGGGCCGTGCCGACGCAGCGGGAGACCGATGCCCGGTCGGGAGGTGCGCCTGCCGGCGGCCCGGCCGAGGGGGCGCGGAGGCACGCCACCCTGCCCGGGAGCTCCCTCGCGCCAGGCGCAGCGCGCGACCTGGTGCGCGCCGCGCTGCACGAGTGGGCCGAACTCGGTCCGCCCGGCGCACGGCACCTGAGTGACCGCCTCGTCGAGGACGCGATACTCGTCGTCAGCGAACTCGTCACCAACGCCGTCGTCCATGCCGGCACCGACGTGCGGCTGCTGTGCCGTCTGGAGCCGTCCGGCCACGTCGTCGTCGAGGTCTCCGACCAGCACCCCTCGCGTGCCCCGCGCGACGGCGAGGCCGTCCGGGCCACGCCCGAGCCCCCCGAGCACGGGCGCGGGCTGCGCCTGGTCTCCGCGCTCGCCGATTCCTGGGGCATCACCTACTGCCGCGATGCCAAGACGGTCTGGGCGCGGCTGACCGCCGAGGCCCTCGTCCGCCGGGACGACACCCCTCACCCCGTCGCCGTCGGGCCCGCCGTCGACACCGCCCTGCACGTCGCCGGGGTCCTCGCGCCCGAGCCCGGATCCGGGGAAAGGGACCGGGAGTGGCTGGGGCGCGGCGCGCTGTCCTTTCTGGCCGAGGCCTCCGATCTGCTGGCCGGGCAGCTCGACGAGGACCTCGTCGCCGCCCTCACCGGCCAGCTCGTCGTGCCGAGGCTCGCCGACTGGTGCGCGGTGTGGCTGGAGGACGAGGTCACCGGGCGCGGCCGGTGGGGCGACGGCTCCGTCGGTGTCGTGCCGCGGCTCGCCCGTGTCTGGCACACCGACGAGAACCTCGTCGAGGACCTGCGCCGTGTCCTGGCGGCGGACCCGCCCTGCCCGCCCGACGTCCTGCGCTGCGGCCCCGTCCCCTACCCGTGGCCGGCCGCCGTCCTGGTCCCGAGGGGCAACGGGACGCGCCTGCTCCCCGGCCGGGCCGGGCATCCGGAGGCGGTCAACGGGGCGGCTCGTCCGACGCGGGCCGCGGTCCCCGCCCCTGCCGACGATCACGGTGCGCGCCCCGCAGGCCGGGACGACCGGTGTCCCGAGTCCGCGGACCGCGACGGTCGTGTCGGCGGTGCCGCAGGCCCGGACGGCGGGGGCGCTGCTCGCGCGGGGCGTAACGGTCATGCTGCCGGGGCCGCAGGCCTGGGCGGCGCCCCTGCCGTACCCGGGTGGCCCGACGGCCAGGGGCCGGCTGCTGCGGACGGGCCCGGCCCGGGCACCGTCCCCGCCGTCGCGGCGTCACACGGTCCCGCTTTCCGCGACGGCCGCGGTGCCGCTCGCGCGGTACCGGACGGTCGGGCCGCAGCGCCCCGGGACCGGCAGGGCCCGGGCGTGGCCCTCGCCTACCGGCTCGTCGCCGGGGGACGGCCCCTGGGCACGCTCGTCATCGGACGGACGGACGCGCTGCACTTCCCCGACGAGATCACGGGGCTGGTGGAGGACCTCAGCCGCCGCGTCGCGCTCGCCATCGGCGCCGCCCGCCAGTACGCCCGGCAGGCCACCATCAGCGCCGTGCTCCAGCGCGGGCTGCTCCCGGGGGCCGTCGCCGAGATCCCGGGACTGCGCAGCGCGCTGGTCCACGAGCCGTGCGACGTCGGCGGGCCCAGCGGTGACTTCTACGACCTCTTCCCGGCCGGCGACGGCCGCTGGTGCTTCGCCGTCGGCGACGTCCAGGGCAAGGGCCCCGAGGCTGCCGTCGTCATCGGACTCGCCCGGCCCTGGCTGCGGCTGCTGGCCCGCGAGGGCTACGGCGTCGCCGACGTCCTGGACCGGCTCAACCAGCTCCTCCTGGACGACGCCACCGAGGCCGCGGACGCCGCCGCCCGCGCGTTCACCGGACCTGTCGACCCAGGTGACGGGCCCCAGAACCGATTCCTCTCCCTGCTCTACGGCGAGCTGGCGCCCTTCGACGGCGGCGTCCGCTGCACCCTGGCCTCCGCCGGGCATCCGCTGCCGCTGATCCTCGGCCCCGACGGGGGTGTGCGCACGGCCGCCCGACCGCAGACGCTGCTCGGCGTCGTCGAGGACGAGACCTACCGCAGCGAGACGGTCGAGCTGCGCCCCGGCGACACCCTGCTGTGCGTCACCGACGGCGTCACCGAGCGCCGGTCGGGTTCCCGCCAGTTCGACGACGGCGACGGACTGGCGGGCGCCCTCGCCGGATGTGCCGGCCTCAGCGCCGAGCTGATCGCCGAGCGGATCCGGCGGCTGGTGCACGAGTTCGGCGGGCAGCCGCCGGGGGACGACCTGGCGCTGCTCGTGCTCCAGGCCGAGTAGCAGCGGGCCTGCGGGACAATGGGCACCATGCCTTCCGCACTCCCCGACGGCGAGCCCGTCCCCGACGACGGCGCGCTGCCCCCGCACGCGCTCGCCGGGGCCGCGGACCGCCCGCTCGGCTTCTACCTGCACGTTCCCTACTGCGCGACCCGCTGCGGCTACTGCGACTTCAACACCTACACGGCGACGGAGCTGCGCGGCACCGGAGGCGTGCTGGCTTCCCGCGACAACTACGCGGCGACCCTCACCGACGAGATCCGCCTGGCCCGCAGGACGCTCGGCGACGACCCCCGGCCGGTCCGCACGGTGTTCGTCGGCGGCGGCACACCCACCCTGCTGGCCGCGGACGACCTCGTGCGGATGCTCGGGGCGATCCGGGACGAGTTCGGGCTGGCCCCGGACGCGGAGGTCACGACGGAGGCCAACCCGGAGTCCGTGGACCCGGCCTACCTCTCCGCCCTGCGCGAGGGCGGCTTCAACCGGATCTCCTTCGGCATGCAGAGCGCCCGGCGCCACGTCCTGCAGGTGCTGGACCGCACTCACACCCCGGGCCGCCCCGAGGCCTGTGTCGCGGAGGCGAGGGCGGCGGGCTTCGAGCACGTCAACCTGGACCTGATCTACGGAACGCCGGGGGAGAGCGACGACGACTGGAGGGCCTCCCTCGACGCCGCGATCGGCGCCGGGCCCGACCACGTCAGCGCGTACGCCCTGATCGTCGAGGAGGGCACCCAGCTCGCCCGCCGCATCCGCCGCGGCGAGATCCCGGCCACCGACGACGACGCGCACGCCGACCGCTACCTGATCGCCGAGGACACCCTGTCGACGGCGGGCTACACCTGGTACGAGGTGTCCAACTGGGCCACTTCCCCGGACGGCCGCTGCCTGCACAACGAGCTGTACTGGCGCGGCGCCGACTGGTGGGGCGCGGGCCCGGGGGCGCACAGCCACGTCGGGGGGGTGCGCTGGTGGAACGTCAAGCACCCGGGGGCGTACGCGGCGGCCCTCGCCTCCGGCCGCTCACCGGGCGCCGGGCGCGAGGTCCTGTCGGACGAGGACCGGCGGGTCGAGCGCATCCTGCTGGAGCTGCGACTGCGGGAGGGCGTGCCGCTGGAGCTGCTGCGGGAGGCGGGCCTCGCGGCGTCCCGGCGCGCGCTGGCGGACGGCCTGCTGGAGGGTGGCCCCTATCAGGACGGGCGGGCCGTGCTCACCCTGCGCGGGCGGCTGCTGGCGGACGCCGTCGTCAGGGACCTGGTGGACTGAGCACCCGCCCCCGTGGACGGGGACGGCCGGCCGGCCCGAGAGCGAGGGGGCGGCCGGTGGGCCTCTCCGGGCCCGCGGGAGCCGTCCTGACGGCCGGAGGGGAGCCGGTCCCGCCCCCCCCGGACGGCCGCTCCGCGCCGCGGGAGCCCGTCCACCGGTTCCGGGCCCCCGCCGGTACAGGACGGGCCTCAGGGCGCGGTCACGTGGTCGATGAGACGCTCGACGCACCCCAGCAGCTCGGGCTCCAGGTCCTTGTACGACCCCACCCGCTTCAGGATCGCCTGCCACACCGCCCCGGTGTTCTCCGCCGGCCAGCCCAGCGCCCGGCACACCCCCGTCTTCCAGTCCTGGCCGTGCGGGACCGCCGGCCACGCCGGGATGCCCAGGGACGACGGCTTCACGGCCTGCCAGACGTCGACGTAGGGGTGCCCCACGACCAGGGCGTGCTCACCGGTCACCGACTCGGCGATGCGCCACTCCTTCGTGCCGGGGACGAGATGGTCCACCAGGACGCCCAGACGGGCGTCCGGACCGGGGGCGAAGGCCTCCACGACCGACGGCAGGTCGTCGACGCCCTCCAGGTACTCCACCACCACGCCCTCGATGCGCAGGTCGTCGCCCCACACCTTCTCGACCAGCTCGGCGTCGTGCCGCCCCTCCACGTAGATCCGTCCCGCCCGGGCCACGCGCGCCCGGGCGGCGGGCACGGCGACCGACCCAGAAGCGGTGCGGGAGGGGCGCGCCGGTGTGGCGGACGACGGCCGCACGAGTGTGACCACCCGCCCCTCCAGCAGGAAGCCCCGTGGCCGCAGCGGGAACACCCGGTGCTTGCCGAAGCGGTCCTCCAGGGTGACCGTGCCCGCCTCGCAGCGGATCACCGCGCCGCAGAACCCGGTGCCGGGCTCCTCCACCACCAGGCCGGGCTCCGCCGGGACCTCGGCAACCTGCTTCGGCTTCTTCCACGGCGGGGTCAGGTCGGCGGAGTACTGGCGCATTCGCACGACGATAGGAGAAGTGGCGGGCCGCGGCGGCCACGATCACCGCGACACGCCGAAGCGGGCCGCCAGTGCGTCCCGCTGCCCGCGTACGAACACGGCGTCGACCACCGCGCCGTGACCGGGCACGTACACCGCGTCCTCGCCGCCGAGCGACAGAAGGCGGTCCAGGGCGTCGGGCCAGCGGGACGGCACCGCGTCCGGGCCGGCCTGCGGCTCACCCGATTCCTCGACCAGGTCGCCGCAGAAGACCACCTCCGGGTCGCCGGGGACGAGCACGGCCAGATCGTGCGCCGTGTGTCCGGGGCCCACGTTGGCCAGCAGCACCTGCCGGCCGCCGCCCAGGTCGAGCGTCCATTCGCCCGAGACCACGTGCCCCACCGGCGCCAGCGCGTCCACGGCCTCCTGCGCCGCGGGGGCGTCCAGGCCGTTGCGCACGGCGTCCGCGCGCAACTCCTCGCGGTTCCGGGCACGGGCCAGCAGCGTGTCCGCACCGACCGCGCCGTAGACCTCGGCGCCCGCGAACGCCGCCGCACCGAACACGTGATCGAAGTGGGGGTGGGTGAGCGCGAGATGGGTCACACGGTGCCCGGCCAGCCTCTCCGCCTGCGCGCGCAGCCGGGCGCCCTCCGCGATGCTCGCCCCGGCGTCGATCAGCAGCGCCGTCCCGCCGCCCACCACCAGCCCCGTCGTGCAGTCCCACACCGGCAGCCGGCACCGGCCGACCCCCGTGGCCAGCCGCTCCCACTCCAGCTCTTCCCAAGTCACCGTCATACCGCGACGCTAGTGCTGTGACCGGAAAGGTTCTCCGCGGACCGGGCCCCACGACCGTGCGCGGGAGGACCGACCTTGCCCGCGGTGCACCCCACCGCCGTACACTGGGCCGGGGAAGTCTGGCACTCGGGCACACAGAGTGCCAGGCGGTGGCAGACCCAGTGGCGGACATGTCGTCGGGACACGGACTTGTGGAGGTGAGCGCGGTGCTGAGTGAACGCAGGCTCCAGGTGCTGCGCGCCATCGTCCAGGACTACGTGGGCACCGAGGAGCCGGTGGGCTCCAAGGCGCTGACCGAGCGGCACAGCCTCGGCGTCTCTCCGGCCACGGTCCGCAACGACATGGCGGCCCTGGAGGAGGAGGGGTTCATCGCCCAGCCGCACACAAGTGCCGGGCGCATCCCCACCGACAAGGGCTACCGGCTGTTCGTCGACAAGCTCGCCGGCGTCAAGCCGATGAGCCCGCCGGAGCGCCGCGCCATCCAGAACTTCCTGGAGGGCGCCGTCGACCTCGACGACGTCGTGGCCCGCACGGTGCGGCTGCTCGCGCAGCTCACCCGGCAGGTCGCCGTCGTGCAGTACCCGTCCCTGACCCGGTCGACCGTGCGGCACGTCGAACTGCTGGCACTCGCCCCCGCGCGGGTGATGCTGGTGCTGATCACCGACACCGGGCGGGTCGAGCAGCGGGTGGTCGACTGCCCGGTGCCGTTCGGCGAGGCGTCCCTGGCGGACCTCAGAGCCCGGCTCAACAGCAGGGTCGCGGGCCGCAGGTTCACCGACGTGCCGAGACTGGTGGAGGACCTGCCGGACGGCTTCGAGGCCGAGGACCGAGGTACGGTTTGCACAGTGCTCTCCACCCTGCTGGAGACGCTCGTCGAGGAGAACGAGGAGCGGTTGATGATCGGCGGCACCGCCAATCTCACCCGCTTCGCACATGACTTCCCCCTCACGATCCGGCCCGTGCTGGAGGCACTGGAGGAGCAGGTCGTCCTCCTGAAGCTGCTCGGCGAGGCCCAGGATCCGGGCGTGACCGTCCGTATCGGTCACGAGAACGCCCACGAAGGACTCAACTCCACGTCCGTCGTGTCGGTCGGTTACGGTTCGGGCGGCGAGGCGGTTGCCAAGCTCGGCGTGGTCGGACCGACCCGCATGGACTACCCGGGAACGATGGGAGCGGTACGCGCAGTGGCACGGTACGTCGGACAGATCCTGGCGGAGTCGTAAGTGGCCACGGACTACTACGCCGTACTCGGCGTGCGCCGCGATGCGTCGCAGGAAGAGATCAAGAAGGCCTTCCGGCGGCTCGCGCGCGAGCTGCACCCGGACGTCAATCCGGATCCGAAGACCCAGGAGCGGTTCAAGGAGATCAACGCCGCCTACGAGGTGTTGTCGGACCCGCAGAAGAAGCAGGTCTACGACCTCGGCGGCGATCCGCTCTCGCAGGCCGGCGGTGCCGGTGCGGGCGGCTTCGGGGCCGGCGGCTTCGGCAACTTCTCCGACATCATGGACGCCTTCTTCGGCACGGCGTCCCAGCGGGGCCCGCGCTCGCGGACCCGGCGCGGCCAGGATGCGATGATCCGCATCGAGATCGAGCTGGACGAGGCCGCCTTCGGCACCACCAAGGACATTCAGGTCGACACGGCGATCGTCTGCTCGACCTGCAGCGGGGAGGGCGCGGCACCGGGCACCTCCCCCCAGACCTGCGACATGTGCCGCGGCCGAGGCGAGGTCTCCCAGGTCACCCGGTCCTTCCTGGGCCAGGTCATGACCTCGCGGCCGTGCCCGCAGTGCCAGGGCTTCGGCACCGTGGTGCCCACGCCGTGCCCGGAGTGCGCCGGCGACGGACGGGTGCGGTCGCGGCGGACGCTGACCGTGAAGATCCCGGCCGGTGTCGACAACGGCACGCGGATCCAGCTCGCGGGCGAGGGCGAGGTGGGCCCGGGCGGCGGCCCCGCCGGTGATCTGTACGTCGAGATCCACGAGTTGCCGCACGCGGTGTTCCAGCGCCGCGGCGACGATCTGCACTGCACGGTGACGATCCCGATGACCGCGGCGTCGCTCGGCACCAAGGTGCCGCTGGAGACGCTCGACGGGCTGGAGGAGGTCGACATCCGGCCCGGCACCCAGTCGGGTCAGTCCATCCCGCTGCACAACCGGGGTGTGACCCATCTGCGCGGCGGCGGCCGGGGCGACCTGATCGTCCACGTCGAGGTGCAGACCCCCAACAAGCTCGACCCGGAGCAGGAGCGGCTGCTGCGCGAGCTGGCGAAACTGCGGGGTGAGGAGCGGCCCACGGGGCAGTTCCAGCCAGGTCAGCAGGGGCTGTTCTCCCGGCTGAAGGACGCGTTCAACGGGCGCTGACCCGCACGCGGGCGGCGCCGGCCCGGATGCGGGCGCCCGCCGCCCGCGGTGACGAGGACGAAGGGGCACGGGCACCGGCCACCGGTGCCCGTGCCCCGGTCCGTTCCGCGCCCGTTTCGCCGCTCGCCCCCGGGTTCGGCACCGCTCCCGTGCCCGCGCCCTCGCCCCTCGGCGCCGGTCCCGGGCCGCTCCACAGCCCGAGATCCCGGCCCGTTCCCCTGTCCGTCACGGGGCCCATTCCGGTGTCCTATGACAAAGGACGGCCGGTTTCGGACTTGTTCGCCGCACGTGACACCATGCGCTCATGTCCTCCGCACTGACCGATCTTTTCCCCCATCCGATCGTGCAGGCCCCCATGGCGGGCGGCGTCTCTGTTCCTCAGCTCGTCGCCGCGGTCTGCGAGGCGGGCGGGCTCGGCTTCCTCGCCGCCGGCCACAAGACCGCCGACGGCATGTACCAGGAGATCAAGCAGCTGCGGAGCCTGACCGGCCGCCCCTTCGGCGTGAACCTGTTCATGCCGCAGCCCGAGTACGCCGAGTCCGGGACGGTCGAGCTCTACGCCCAGCAGCTGGCCGGTGAGGCCGGCTGGTACGAGACCGAGCTCGGCGACCCCGAGACCGGACGCGACGACGGCTACGACGCCAAACTCGCGGTGCTGCTGGACAACCCCGTGCCGGTCGTCTCGTTCCACTTCGGCGTCCCCAGCCCCGGAGCGCTGGAGTCGCTGCGCCGGGCCGGCACCTTCACCCTCGTCACCGCCACCACGGCGGAGGAGGCCCTCGCCGTGCAGCGGGCCGGGGCCGACGCGGTGATCGTGCAGGGCGTCGAGGCCGGCGGTCCCCAGGGCGCCCACCGCGACGACCCCGAGGCGGACGCCGGCGGTATCGGCCTGCTGTCCCTGATCGCCCAGGTCCGCGAGACCGTGAGCATCCCCCTCGTCGCCACCGGCGGCATCATGCGCGGCAGCCAGATCGCCGCCGTGCTGGCCGCGGGCGCGAGTGCCGCCCAGCTCGGCACCGCGTTCCTCGTGACGCCCGAGTCCGGCGCGCCCGCCGTGCACAAGCAGGCGCTGACCAACCCGCTGTTCGTCCGCACGGAGTTGACGCGGGCGTTCTCCGGCCGCCCGGCCCGCGGACTGGTGAACCGGTTCCTGCGCGAGCACGGCCCGTACGCGCCGGCCGCCTACCCGGAGGTCCACCACCTGACCTCGCCGATCAGGAGGGCCGCCGCCAAGGCCCGCGACGCGCAGGGCATGGCGCTGTGGGCGGGACAGGGCCACCGCATGGCCCGGGAGCTGCCGGCCGGGCAGCTCGTGGACGTCCTGGCGGACGAACTCGCCGCCGCCCGGACAGCGTTGTCGAGGGGAGTCTGAGATGACCGCGCCGGTGTTCGTCGCCGACCGGCTGCCCGACGGGGCCGGTCGCGGGTTCGTGCTGGACGGGCCCGAGGGCCGGCACGCCGTCTCCGTGAAGCGGCTGCGGCCGGGGGAGGTCGTGGTGCTGACCGACGGGGCGGGACGCTGGGCCGAGGGCGAGGTCACCGCGGCCGAGGGCAAGGACCGGCTCGTCGTCGATCTCGGCGCGGTGCGCGAGGAGCCGCAGGCGTCCCCCCGCCTCACCGTCGTGCAGGCGCTGCCCAAGGGGGACCGGGGCGAGCTGGCGGTCGAGACGATGACCGAGGTCGGCGTCGACGCGGTCGTGCCGTGGGCCGCCGCCCGCTGCATCACGCAGTGGAAGGGCGAGCGCGGGCTCAAGGCGCTCGGCAAGTGGCGCTCCACCGCACGCGAGGCGGGCAAGCAGTCCCGCAGGGTCCGCTTCCCCGAGGTCGCGGACGCGGCGGGCACCCGGCAGGTCGCCGCGCTGCTCGCCGAGGCGGACTTCGCCGCCGTCCTCCACGAGAGCGGCGACCGGCCGCTCGCCTCCGCGGCGCTGCCCGAGCACGGCTCGATCGTGCTCGTCGTCGGGCCGGAAGGGGGCGTCGCCCCCGAGGAGTTGGCGCTGTTCGAGGAGGCCGGCGCGCTGCCGTACCGGCTGGGGCGTAGCGTGTTGCGCACGTCGACGGCCGGTACGGCCGCCGCCGCGCTGATCCTCGGCCGTACCGGCCGCTGGGACTGACACACCGGGGGAAGGCAACCGTGGAACTCGCTCAAGTCCGCCTGCTGGTCACCGACTTCGCCGCCTGTTACCGCTTCTACGCCGAGGTGCTCGGCCTCAAACCGCAGTCCGGGGCGAGCGAGGGACCGTACGAGAAGTTCAGCCCCGCGACGGGATCCGCCGGGATCGCCCTGCAGGACCGGGCGATGATGGCCGCCGTGCTCGGCGAGCTCGGCGACCGGGCGAACGGGCACCGCTCACTGGTGGTGCTGCGCGTCGACGACCTGGACGCGTACTGTGCGGAGATCACCGCCCGCGGGGCCGTCCTGCTGCACGGGCCGGCCCCCATGACCGACCGGATGCGGATCGCCCACCTGAAGGACCCCGAGGGCAACCTGGTCGAGCTGCAGCAGTGGCTGCTGCTGCGCGGCTGACGTCGCCCTCCGCCCGCCACGGCACCACCCACGCCGCCTCAAGAAGCCCCACGGCAAGGGCCGTTGCGGTGGGCGTCGGCCCGGCGGGCGGCCTGTGCGGAGGGCCGTACGCCCTCTACCCCCGGTGGCCCGGTCGGTGGCAGGCTGCCCTCCATGGCGGCATTCAGGCGCATTCGGCGGCGGCGCGTCGCGCGGGCCGCCGCCGCGGCGGGGTTCGCCGTGGTGGCCCTCGGCGGCGCCGCGGCGTGCGATCCGGGCGCGGTCAGCGCCGCGACCGTCGCGTACACCACCGATCGGACCGCGACGGCGGAGCTGGAGCGGCAGCACACCGGCGTGCGCTGGCTGAACTGCTCGGCCGGCTACGGCTCCCACGGCGCCACGCCCTCGGCGGGCACCGCCACCGTCGCCACCGTCGACTGCGAGGGCAGGACCGACGACGGCCGGGACATCACCGTCACCGGCAAGGTCACCCGGGCCGTCTCCGGATCCTGCGTGCGCGGGGACCTCGTCGCGAAGGTCGGCGGCAAGCAGGTGTTCCACGTCGGCGGGCTCGGCACGTGCGACACGACGCCCTCGCCGGTCGGTCCGCCGCCCGGCGGCGGGCAGCCGGGGCGGCCCACGGTGACGGTGACCGTCACCCGGACCGTCTGGTGCCAGCAGGACCCGCAGTGCCGTCCCGTGGAGGGGAAGTGATCCGTTCCCCTGTGCAGGGCCGTCCGCGCTGCATAGGGTGATCGTGTGACACAGTCGCCCGCGTCCTACCTCAGGTTTCCCCATCTCCACGGCGAGTTGGTCGCCTTCACCGCCGAGGACGACGTCTGGCTCGCGCCCGTCGACGGCGGACGGGCCTGGCGGGTCAGTGCCGACAACGTGGCCGTGACCCTGCCGCGCATCTCACCCGACGGCACCACCCTCGCCTGGACGTCCACCCGCGACGGCGCCCCCGAGGTGCACGTCGCGCCGGTCGACGGCGGCCCCGCCAGGAGGCTGACCCACTGGGGCAGCTGGCGCACCCAGGTGCGCGGCTGGACGCCGGACGGCCGGGTCCTCGCCCTCACCACCCACGGCCAGACCAGTCTGCGCCGCACCTGGGCGCACGCCGTGCCGCTGGACGGTGGACCGGCCGAGCGGCTGCCGTACGGCCTCGTGGGCGACGTCGCCCACGGCCCGCACACCGTCCTGCTGTCCGCAGGCGGCCGTGAGGCCGCCCACTGGAAGCGCTACCGGGGCGGCACGGCGGGCAAGCTGTGGATCGACCGGGAGGGCGAGGGGGAGTTCGCCCGCCTGCACGAGGAACTCGACGGGAACCTCGAATGCCCGGTGTGGGTGGGCGAGCGGATCGCCTTCCTGTCCGATCACGAGGGCACCGGAGCGCTGTACTCGTCCCTGGCCGACGGGTCCGACCTGCGGCGACACACCCCGCTCGACGGCTTCTACGCCCGCCAGGCCTCCGGCGACGGGAGCCGTGTCGTCTACGCGTCCGCCGGTGAGCTGTGGATCCTCGACGACCTCGACGGCGCCGAGCCGCGCCGCCTCGACGTCCGGCTGGGCGGGCCGCGCGTCGACCAGCAGCCCTACCCGGTCGCCGCCGCCCGCTGGTTCTCCTCGGCGTCGCCCGACCACACCGCCCGCGGCAGCGCCGTGTGCGTGCGCGGCGGCGTCCACTGGGTCACCCACCGGTCGGGACCGGCCCGGGCGCTTGCCGCCCAGCCCGGCGTACGCGCCCGCCGGCCCCGCGCCTTCCGCGCCGAGGGCGAGGAGTGGGTGGTGTGGGTGACCGACGCCGAGGGCGACGACGCGCTGGAGTTCGCGCCCGCCGCCGGGCTCGGCCCCGGCGCCACCCCCCGCCGGATCGCCGCCGGCCGGCTCGGGCGGGTCCTCGACCTGGCCATGGCACCGGACGGCAGTCGGGCCGCCGTCGCCAGCCACGACGGGCGCGTCCTGCTCGTCGAGCGGGAGAGCGGGGAAGTGCGGGAGGTCGACCGCAGCGAGGACGGCGACGCCTCCGGGCTGACCTTCTCGCCCGACTCCGGGTGGCTGGCCTGGGCGCACCCGGGCCCGCGTCCGCTCAGCCAGCTCAAGCTCGCCAACACCACCGACCTGTCGGTCACCGAGGCGACCCCACTGCGGTTCCACGACTACGCGCCCGCGTTCACCCTCGACGGCAAGCACCTCGCCTTCCTGTCCTCGCGGTCCTTCGACCCGGTCTACGACGAGCACGTCTTCGACCTGGCGTTCGTCGAGACGTCCCGGCCGTACCTGATCACCCTCGCCGCGACGACCCCGTCGCCGTTCGGTCCGCAGCGGCACGGGCGGCCCTTCGAGTCGCCCGACAAGGACGAGAACGCGGACGGCGAGGGCACCCCGGCCACCCGGATCGACCTGGAGCAACTCGCCGACCGCATCGTGCCGTTCCCGGTGGAGGCCGCCCGCTACTCCAACCTGCGGGCCGCCAAGGACGGCGTGCTGTGGCTGCGGCACCCGGTGCGCGGCGTGCTGGGCTCCTCCCGGGCCACCCCGCAGGACCCCGACCCCAAGACCGAGCTGGAGCGCTACGACCTCCTCCAGCAGCGCATCGAGCATCTCGCCGCCGACGCGGACCACTTCGAGGTCAGCGGCGACGGCAAGCGGCTGCTGCTGTGGGCCGACGACCGGCTGAAGGTCGTCCCCAGCGACCGGCGGGCCTCCGGCGACGAGGACAGCGACACCAACATCACCGTCGACCTCGGCCGCGTCCGCCACCACCTCGACCCGGCCGCCGAGTGGCGGCAGATGTTCGAGGAGACCGGCCGGATCATGCGGGACAACTTCTGGCGCGCCGACATGGGCGGCGTCGACTGGAACGGCGTCCTCGACCGCTACCGGCCGGTGCTGGCGCGCGTCGCCACCCACGACGACCTCGTCGACCTGCTGTGGGAGGTGCAGGGCGAACTCGGCACCTCGCACGCCTACGTCATCCCGCGCGGCAGCACCGGCAACGGACCCCGGCAGGGGCTGCTCGGCGCCGACATCTCCCGGCACGAGGACGGCCACTGGCGCATCGACCGGATCCTGCCCGCGGAGACCTCCGACCCCGACGCCCGCTCCCCGCTCGCCGCGCCGGGCGTCGCGGTGCGGCCGGGCGACGCGATCGTCGCCGTCGGCGGTCGGCCCGTCGACCCGGTGACCGGGCCCGGGCCGCTGCTGGTCGGCACGGCGGGCAAGCCGATCGAGCTGACCGTCTCGCCGTCCGGTGGCGGCGAGGTCCGCTACGCCGTGGTCGTGCCGGTCGCCGACGAGGAACCGCTGCGCTACCACGCGTGGGTCGCCGACCGCCGGGCCTATGTGCACGAGACGTCCGGCGGCCGGCTCGGCTATCTGCACGTCCCCGACATGCAGGCGCCCGGGTGGGCGCAGATCCACCGCGACCTGCGGGTGGAGGTGGCCCGTGAGGGGCTGGTCGTCGACGTCCGCGAGAACCGCGGCGGCCACACCTCGCAGCTCGTCGTCGAGAAGCTGGCCCGGCGGATCGTCGGCTGGGACGTGCCGCGCGGCATGCGCCCCTTCAGCTATCCGCAGGACGCGCCCCGCGGGCCGGTCGTCGCCGTCGCCAACGAGTTCTCCGGCTCCGACGGCGACATCGTCAACGCGGCGATCAAGGCGCTCGGGCTGGGCCCGGTCGTCGGCACGCGGACCTGGGGCGGCGTCATCGGCATCGACAGCCGGTACCGGCTGGTCGACGGCACGCTGGTGACCCAGCCCAAGTACGCCATCTGGCTGGAGGGCGTCCAGTGGGGCGTGGAGAACCACGGAGTGGACCCCGATGTGGAGGTCGCCCAGCGGCCCCAGGACTATGCCGCGGGGCGGGACGCGCAACTGGACGAGGCCGTGCGGCTGGCGCTGGCAGCGCTGGAGGAACGCCCGGCGAAGGTGCCGCCCGCGCTGCCGTGACCGGCTCGGCCGGCCGGCGGGCGGCGGCCGATACGATGCACCCGTCAGAGATCCATCCCGCGTGAGGAGGCACCCGCATGGCGGGCGAGCCACAGGACGACTGCCTGTTCTGCAAGATCGTCGCAGGCACCATTCCCGCGACGATCGTGCGCGAGACGGAGACGACGGTCGCCTTCCGGGACATCAACCCCCAGGCACCCACCCACGTCCTGGTGATCCCCAAGGCGCACTACCGCGACGCCGCCGAGCTCGCCGCCCACGCCCCCGAGCTCGCCGCGGACGTGCTGCGCGAGAGCGCGGCGGTCGCCGACGAGGACAAGCTGGACAGCTACCGCACCGTCTTCAACACCGGCAGCGGCGCGGGGCAGACCGTCTGGCACGCGCACGCCCACGTCCTCGGCGGCCGTGGCCTCAACTGGCCTCCCGGGTAGGCGTCGTGTCCGTACGCGAGCTCGTGGTCCTCGGCACCGCCAGCCAGGTCCCGACCCGGCACCGCAACCACAACGGCTACCTGCTGCGCTGGGACGGCGAGGGCTTCCTGTTCGACCCCGGTGAGGGTACCCAGCGGCAGATGCTGCGGGCCGGGGTCGCCGCCCACGACGTCGACCGGATCTGCGTCACGCACTTCCACGGCGACCACTCGCTCGGCCTTGCCGGTGTCGTCCAGCGCATCAACCTCGACAAGGTCCCGCACCCGGTCACCGCCCACTACCCGCTCTCCGGACGGCGCTTCTTCGAGCGGCTGCGGTACGCCACCGCCTACCGCGAGACGGTCCGGATCGACGAGGCCCCGATCGCCGCGGACGGCGTGATCGCCCGGACCGACGCGTACACCCTCACGGCCAGCCGCCTCTCCCACCCCGTCGAGTCCTACGGCTACCGGCTCACCGAGCCCGACGGGCGCCGTATGCTGCCCGACCGGCTCGCCGCGCACGGCATCGCGGGACCGGACGTCGGCCGCATCCAGCGCGAGGGCCGGCTGAACGGTGTCACGTTGGAGGAGGTCAGCGAGGTCCGGCGCGGACAGCGGTTCGCGTTCGTCATGGACACCCGACTGTGCGACGGTGTGCACGAACTGGCCGAGGGCTGCGACATGCTCGTCATCGAGTCGACGTTCCTCGACGAGGACGCCGAACTCGCCGAGGAGTTCGGGCACCTCACCGCCGGGCAGGCGGCGGCAGCGGCACGGGAGGCGGGCGTGCGGCACCTGGTGCTCACCCACTTCAGCCAGCGCTACACGGACCCGGACGAGTTCGAGCGGCAGGCCCGGGCCGCCGGTTTCGAGGGCGACGTGACCGTGGCGCACGATCTGCTGCGGATACCGGTTCCGAAACGTCGGTGAAACGCCCGTAGGATTCTTTGATGCCCCTCCCGAAAGCTGAACTTCACCTCCATATCGAAGGCACGCTGGAGCCGGAGCTGGCCTTCGAACTGGCCGCCCGCAACGGCGTGAGCCTGCCGTACGCCGACACCGAGGAACTCCGCGCGGCATACCGGTTCCAGGGCCTCCAGTCCTTCCTGGACCTGTACTACGAGCTGATGTCCGTCCTGCGCACCGAGCAGGACTTCGCCGATCTCGCCGAGGCCTACCTCGGGCGGGCCGCCGCGCAGGGGGTGCGGCACGCGGAGATCTTCTTCGACCCGCAGGCGCACGCCCGCCGCGGCGTGGGGATCGGCACCGTCGTCGAGGGGCTGTGGCGGGCGCTGGGCGACAGCGAGCGGAACCACGGCGTGTCCACCCGGCTGATCCTGTGCTTCCTGCGCGACGAGTCCGCAGAGTCGGCGATGGAGACCCTCCGCGCGGCCCGGCCCCACCTGGACCGCATCACCGGGGTCGGGCTGGACTCGGCCGAGGCCGGGCATCCGCCGGCGAAGTTCCGCGAGGTGTACGAGGCGGCCGCCGCGCTCGGACTGCGCCGTGTGGCGCACGCCGGCGAGGAGGGCCCGCCCGCGTACATCACCGAGGCCCTGGACGTCCTCGGGGTCGAGCGCGTGGACCACGGCCTGCGGTGCCTGGAGGACCCGGCGCTGGTCGAGCGGCTGGTGCGCGAGCGGGTCCCGCTGACGTTGTGCCCGCTGTCCAACGTGCGCCTGCACGCGGTGGACACCCTCGCCGACCATCCCCTGCCCACCCTGCTCGACGCGGGCCTGCTGTGCACGGTCAACTCCGACGACCCCGCCTACTTCGGCGGCTACGCCGGTGACACCTTCGACGCGGTGCGCGACACCCTCCACCTCACCGAGGACCGGTTGCGCGAGCTGGCCCGCAACTCCTTCCTCGCCTCCTTCCTGGAGGACGACGAGGAGCGGCGGGCCCGGTATCTCGCCGAAGTGGAGGCGTACACGTTCTGAGTCCCGCCTCCGCCGGGCCCCGAGGGGCCCTCGGGGCCCGGCGGGGATCAGGCGGCGGCCGTGTCGTAGTCGCGGGGCGCGGGCGTCTCCACCGGGATCTCCACCACCGGGCTGCCGGTGGAGCCGGCCACCGCCGCCGAAACGTTTCCGCGGCGGTGCGGCCCCAGGAGCCGGGAGCGGGACGCCCCCGCCGTGCGCGGCACCGCCACCCGGCCCGGGCCGTGGAGGGCCACGGCGGTCAGCGGGAGGGCGACCACGAGCAGCCCGGCCGCGAGAAGTGCCCCCATGGCCGGGAAGCCCGCCTGCGCGGCCAGAGCACTGCCGGCGAGCGGCCCCGCCGCCGTGCCCAGCGACGAGGCCGATCCGGTGAGCACCGCCCACCGGCCGCGCGGGTCGAGGCACGAGGCGAGTCCGATCAGGTACGACAGCACGACCGGGTAGAGGACGTTCCAGGCGATCTGGCCGGTGGCGAAGGCCGGCAGGCCGGCGGCGGACGCGCTGAGCGCGACGCAGCCCGCGATCAGGGCCGTGCCGGCCCCGATCGGCACCGCCCGGCCCCACCGCGTTCCGAGCGCGCCCGCGCCCAGCACTCCCAGCAGTCCGGCGCCGAGCGCGACGGCGAAGACGGCACCGACGGCGGCCTCGCTCAGATGCGCCTGGTACAGGCCGATGCGGCCGCTGACCCCCCACAGCGCGTTCTGGGCGAGGGACCAGCACGGCAGGGCGGCGGCCAGGGCGAGCCCGAGGCGCCGGTGGGGGAGCCTGGGGCGCGCCTCCCGGCGGGCGGGAGCAGTGCTCCGGCCCACCGGGAGGCGGCCGGTCGACGGCCACACGGCGAGCGCTGCCAGCGCGAGCGCGGCGAGGGGCTGACCGTGCCCGGGCCCCAGGTGCGGCACCGCCAGATACACGGCACCGGCCACGGCGGAGACCGACAGCAGTCCGAGCGCGGACGCCCGGTGCGGGTCGCGCTGGGCGGCGATCCCGGCGGCGGCGACGGCGGTGACCGTCCCGGAGCCGAAGCCGCCCGCCAGGGCGCCCGCGACGACGGCGGGCACGGCGTGGGCCAGCGCGGCCCCGCCGTAGCCGAGCGCGACGAGCGCGAGCCCGGCGCGGGCGGCGGCACGTGCGCCGATCCGCTCCGTCCGGGACGCCAGGAGGAACCCGGCGGCCGCCGACGCCAGCAGCAGCGTGCTGCCCACCGCGCCGGCCTGGGTGGCCGTCAGCGGCAGTCCGGCGTCCAGCCGGCCGACGATCGTCGGCAGCAGGTAGGGGGCGAGGTATCCGGCCGTGAAAAGGGCGACGAGTGGCCAGGAAGTGGTACGAGGGGCGAACACGGGCGTTCCCGGGGCATGCGAAAGAAGCGGCTCGGAAGGGGGAGAGAGGCGCAGGCCGTCGACGGACAGGAACGCGCGGGGAATTTGTATCAAGCGCGCGATGCCAGAAGAAGCGCGAAGAGTGTGATCTGGCGCACTGTCGGGTTTGAAGATCACCAGACCGGGTATTGCGCGTCTCTCTGTCGGCGAGGGGGCGGTTGCCGCCGGTCGCCGCCCCGGCACCGAGCGGCACGGCTGCCCCTCCCTCAGGCTCGCGGGCGCAGTCCCCCGCCCGCGCAGGCGGCCCCCCGACCCGCCCGCCGGGGCCTTCCCCCGGGCACAACCCCCGCGCCCGGAACCCGACGGCGCCCCGCGCGCGGAGACCGCGCAGGAGGTCGCGCCGGAACCCGGCGGCGTTCCGCCGCACCGGCCGCCGGAGGGGCGTGCCCGCCGGGCGCCCGGTGATCGAGCACGGCACCGTCGCCGCACCGCCCGTGCCGGCCCGGGCATCCAACCCGGCCGCGCACGGCGCCGGTCGCCGCACCCGCGCCGGCTCGACGACCGCCGGCCGCGCGACCGCGGCCACGCGGCGTCGGCCCGCCCCGGCCGGCGCCGGCGGTCGCGCCGGGAGCCGTGGGACGCCACGGGTCCCGCGGTACGGGCGGCCTCCGCCACCCCGGTGGTGCAGACTGACTGCATCCGCACCACGCCAGGGAGCGCATCGTGACCGCGTCCGCCTCGCCCCCGGGGACCGGAGAGGACCCCGCCGCACCGGATCCCGCCCCCAGGACGGCCAGGAGCCCCGCCGCCCGGGGGCCCATCGGAAAGGGCCCCTCGCCCATCACCCAGGGCCCGCACTGCCAGGCCGAGGTCGATCCCCTCGCCGCCCTGCGCACACCCGCCGACCCGCCCTGGGACGTCTACCTGACGGGCACGGTCTTCCTCGACATCATCTTCACCGGGCTCGACTCCGCACCGGTGCGCGGGACCGAGTCCTGGGCGCGGGGCATGGGGTCCAGCCCGGGCGGCGTGGCCAACATGGCCACCGCGCTCGCCCGCCTCGGCCTGCGCACGGCGCTGGCGGCGGCCTTCGGGGACGACCACTACGGCGACTACTGCTGGGACGCGCTGGAACAGGGCGAGGGCATCGACCTGGCACAGTCCCGCACGGTCCCCGGCTGGCACTCCCCGGTCACCGTGTCCATGGCCTACGAGGGCGAGCGCACGATGGTCTCGCACGGCCACGAGCCGCCCCCCGAGGAACCGGCCCCCGACTGCCCGCCCCGCGCCCGCGCCGCCGTCGCCTCGCTGGTGCCGGGCCGGCGGGCCCCCTGGATCGCCCAGGCCGCCGCCCGGGGCACCCGCATCTTCGCCGACGTCGGCTGGGACGACACCGGGGCGTGGGACCTCGCCGGGCTCGCCGACCTCGAACACTGCGAGGCGTTCCTGCCCAACGCCGAGGAGGCGATGCGGTACACCGGGGCCGACTGCCCGAGGGCCGCCGCCCACGCCCTGGCCGAACACGTGCCGCTCGCCGTCGTCACCCTCGGCGCGGACGGCGCCTACGCGGTGGACCGGCGCACCGGCTGCACGGCCGAGGTCCCGGCGATCGCGGTCGAGGCACTGGACCCCACGGGGGCGGGGGACGTGTTCGTCGCCGGCTTCGTCGCCGGCACCCTCGCGGGCTGGCCGCTGGCCGACCGGTTGGCGTTCGCGGGCCTGACCGCGGCCCTGTCCGTCCAGGAGTTCGGCGGTTCGCTGTCCGCGCCCGGCTGGTCGGAGATCGCGGCGTGGTGGCACGAAGTGCGGTCCCTGGACCGCCAGGACCCCGCCGCCCTGCGCCGGTACGCCTTCCTGTCGGCGCTGGTCCCCCAGGAGCAGGCCCGGCCCTGGCCGCTGCGCAGGGCGGTGCCGACGATCGGCTTCCGGCACTCGGCCTGAGCCCGCTCCTCACCGAAAAGTCCTACGGGGATGCGGGTCCCCCGTCGTACCCTGGACAGCGCGAGGCCGCTCTCAGCTACGCGGCCGTGACGAGGAGGACCCGCAGGCCTACAGCGCCGGCCCATGACTCAGACACCCACAGCTCACACCCCCGCGCAGGGACCGGCACGAGCCCAGATCACCGTTCCCGCCCAGCACCCCATGGTCACCGTGCTGGGTTCCGGCGACTCGCTCCTGCGCGTGATCGAGAAGGCCTTCCCGGGGGCCGACATCCATGTCCGGGGCAACGAGATCAGCGCGGTCGGCGACCCCACGGAAGTCGCCCTCGTCCAGCGCGTGTTCGACGAGATGATGCTGGTGCTCCGCACCGGGCAGCCGATGACGGAGGACGCAGTGGAACGCTCGATCGCCATGCTCAAGGCGAGCGAGAACGGGGAGGGTTCCGCGGAGACGCCGGCCGAGGTGCTCACGCAGAACATCCTGTCCTCGCGCGGCCGTACGATCCGCCCCAAGACCCTCAACCAGAAGCGCTACGTCGACGCGATCGACAAGCACACGATCGTCTTCGGTATCGGTCCTGCCGGCACGGGCAAGACCTACCTCGCGATGGCCAAGGCCGTGCAGGCGCTGCAGTCCAAGCAGGTCAACCGCATCATCCTGACCCGCCCCGCGGTCGAGGCCGGCGAGCGGCTCGGCTTCCTGCCCGGCACGCTCTACGAGAAGATCGACCCGTACCTGCGCCCGCTGTACGACGCCCTGCACGACATGATCGACCCGGACTCCATCCCGCGGCTGATGGCGGCGGGGACCATCGAGGTCGCACCGCTGGCCTACATGCGGGGACGTACCCTGAACGACGCCTTCATCATCCTCGACGAGGCCCAGAACACCAGCCCCGAGCAGATGAAGATGTTCCTCACCCGCCTCGGGTTCGACTCGAAGATCGTGATCACCGGTGACGTGACGCAGGTCGACCTGCCGGGCGGCACCAGGTCCGGTCTGCGGCAGGTGCAGGAGATCCTGGAAGGCGTCGAGGACGTGCACTTCTCCCGGCTCTCGTCCCACGATGTCGTACGGCACAAGCTGGTCGGCCGTATCGTCGACGCGTACGAGAAGTACGACAACACGCACGGCACCGAGAACGGCACGCACCAGGGCGGCCGGAGGAAGTCCGGGCACAAGGGGAAGTAGACAAGCACAGCACCATGTCGATCGACGTCAACAACGAGTCCGGTACCGAGGTCGACGAGCAGGCGATCCTCGACATCGCCCGCTACGCGCTCGCGCGCATGCGCATCCACCCCCTCTCCGAGCTGTCGGTGATCGTCGTGGACGCCGCCGCCATGGAGCAGTTGCACGTGCAGTGGATGGACCTGCCCGGCCCGACCGATGTCATGTCCTTCCCGATGGACGAGCTCCGGCCGCCGTCCAAGGACGACGACGAGCCCCCGCAGGGCCTGCTCGGCGACATCGTGCTGTGCCCGGAGGTCGCCACCAGGCAGGGCGCCGACGCTCCCACGCAGCACACCATGGACGAGGAGCTGCAACTGCTCACCGTCCACGGTGTGCTGCACCTGCTGGGCTACGACCACGAGGAGCCGGACGAGAAGGCCGAGATGTTCGGCCTCCAGGCGGCCATCGTGGACGGCTGGCGCGCCGAGCGGGGCCTGACCGGCCCGTCGCCGGCGCCGACCGTCTCGTAGGCCGGTCATGAGCCCGCAGATCGTTCTCGGCGCGATCGCACTGGTCGTGGTCGCCTGGCTCGCCGCCTGCGCGGAGGCGGGCCTGGCGCGTGTCTCCAGCTTCCGTGCCGAGGAGGCGGTGCGCTCGGGGCGCCGCGGCAGCGCCAAGCTCGCCCAGGTCGCCGCCGACCCCACCCGCTACCTCAACGTGGCGCTGCTGGTCCGCGTCGCCTGCGAGATGGCCGCCGCCGCGCTGGTCACCTACGCCTGCCTGCAGGAGTTCGCCGGCACCACCGAGGCTCTGCTGGTCGCCATCGGCGTCATGGTGCTGGTGTCGTACGTCGCCGTCGGCGTCTCCCCGCGCACCATCGGCCGCCAGCACCCGCTGAACACCGCGACGGCGGCGGCGTACGTGCTGCTGCCGCTGGCCCGCGTGATGGGCCCCGTCCCGCCGCTGCTGATCCTCATCGGCAACGCGCTCACCCCCGGCAAGGGCTTCCGCCGCGGCCCCTTCGCCTCCGAGGCGGAACTGCGCGCCCTGGTCGACCTCGCCGAGAAGGAGTCGCTGATCGAGGCCGAGGAGCGCCGCATGGTGCACTCGGTGTTCGAGCTGGGCGACACCCTGGTGCGCGAGGTGATGGTCCCGCGCACCGACCTCGTCGTCATCGAGCGGTACAAGACGATCCGACAGGCTCTCAGCCTCGCCCTGCGCTCCGGTTTCTCCCGCATACCGGTCGCCGGTGAGAGCGAGGACGACATCGTCGGCATCGTGTACCTGAAGGACCTGGCCCGCAAGACGCACATCAGCCGGGACGCGGAGTCCGAGCTGGTGTCCACGGCCATGCGGCCGGCGTTCTTCGTGCCCGACACCAAGAACGCGGGCGACCTGCTGCGGGAGATGCAGAAGGAGCGCAACCACGTCGCCGTCGTCATCGACGAGTACGGCGGCACCGCGGGCATCGTCACCATCGAGGACATCCTGGAGGAGATCGTCGGCGAGATCACCGACGAGTACGACCGGGAACTGCCGCCCGTGGAGAGCCTCGGCGACGACCGCTACCGGGTCACCGCCCGCCTCGACATCGGCGACCTCGGCGAACTGTACGGCCTGGAGGCCTACGACGACGAGGACGTGGAGACCGTCGGCGGACTCCTCGCCAAGGACCTGGGCCGGGTACCGATCGCCGGGGCGTCCTCCGTGGTCGAGCTGCCCGACGGCCGGGAGCTGCGGCTGACCGCGGAGGCCGCGGCCGGCCGCCGGAACAAGATCGTGACAGTGCTGGCCGAGCCGGTCGGCCCCGCCTGGACCCCCCACGAGGAGGCGATCGCCGAGTGACCCCCACGGAGCTGCGCGCCCTGTGCCTGTCCTTCGACACCGCCGTGGAGGACTTCCCGTTCAACCCGGAGACCTCGGTCTTCAAGGTGCAGGGCAGGATGTTCGCCCTGACGAACCTGGGCGTGCGGCCCCTGAAGGTCAACCTCAAGTGCGATCCCGAGGACGCGATCCGGCTGCGCTCGGTGCACCCGGACCTGATCGTCCCCGGCTGGCACATGAACAAGCGGCACTGGAACACCGTGACCGTCGACGGTGCCCTGCCGGATCTCCTGGTCCGCGAGCTCGTCGAGGACTCCTACGACCTCGTCGTGGCCGGCCTGCCGCGCGCCGACCGCCTCCGCTTGGACCGCCCCTGACCCGGCGGGCGCCGCACCGGCCGTGACCGCGGGCGGACGCCGCTCGCGGCGGGTTCGGTCACAGCACGGGTGGACGGTGCGGACGCTGCGAGGGCCGGTCGAGGCCGAAGCTGTCCGCGAGTGCGTCCATCTGGACCGTGAGCAGGGTGCCTCCGTCGTGGCCCATGCCCCGGAACTGCCCGGAGACCTCCAGGCCCACGGCCCCGTGCAACTGGGTCCAGGTGAGCACGGCTCCGGCCAGGGCCGTGCCCTCGCCGCCCGCGCCCACTCCGCTGCGGGCCCACGCGCCGACCGCGGCGTCCTCGGCCGCCCACTGCGCCATCTGCTGCACCAGCGGCCGCATCGCCGCCGCGGGTTCCGCCCCCTCGAAGCAGGCCAGGAACGGCCCGAGAACCGCCCGTGCACCGTCCAGGGTGTCGGGGGGAGCCGTGTAGCCCGGCACCGGTGTGCCCTCGATCAGCAGGTAGCGGTGCGGCTCCGCCACCGCCCAGGCGCGCACCGCCGCCGCCAGGGTCTGCAGACGCGCCCGGCGCGTCCCGTCCGCGGGGTACGCGCGGGCCGCGGCGTCGACCGCGGCACCGAGATCGGCGTAGGCGTCCCGGATCAGGTCGCTCAGCAGGGCGTCCCGGCTGTCGAAGTAGCGGTACAGGGCGGGGCCGGACAGGCCGACCTCCTTGGCGATCCGGGTCAGTGCCACGGCCGCCGTCCCTCCCTCGGCGAGCTGTCCGAGCGCGATCTGCTTGATCTCCGCGCGCGTCTGCTCCCGGTAGCGGGCTCTCGGGCCGGATGCGCCGGCGGCCATGGGCGTCTCCCCTCTCCTGTGCGCGACACATCCTAAGTGGACGATGCACCACCCACTGTTGCTACACGCTATCCCTCTAGTTATAGTCTCTAACAGAAGCGATTGATCATCACCCTCACTCGCCGCAGCGGGGCACGCCGTGGCGGGCGAGCGGGAATCTGCCCAGGGAGTCCAGCCATGTCCTCTGCCGCCGCACACCCCCGCGCCCTGCACGCCGTCCTCGGATCCGGTCCGGCGGGAACCGCGCTCGCCCGTGAGCTCGTGCGCCGCGGCCACGCCGTACGCCTCGTCGACCGCACCGCCGGCGGGCCGGACATCGAGGGCGCCGAGCGCCGTGCCGCCGACGTCAGCACCGCGGACGGGGCGCGCCGGGCCATAGCCGGGGCCGACGTCGTCCACCACTGCGTCAACGTCGGCTACCACCTCCAGGTCGAGGTGATGCCCCGCATCCAGGAGGCCGTCCTCGGCGCGGTCGCGGACGCGGGCGCCCGCCTGGTCGTGCTCGACACCCTCTACCCCTACGGCGAGACCGGGGGAGCGGTGATGACCGAGGAGAGTCCGTGGAAGGCCACCAGCGCCAAGGGCCGGATGCGGGCCGAACTCGACGAGCGGTACCTGACCGCCCACCGTGAGGGGCGGGCCCGGGTCGTCCTCGGCCGCTCCGCCGACTTCGTCGGCCCCGGCGTGCTCAACTCCAGCCTCGGAGCGGCGGTCGTCCCCGGCGCGCTGACCGGCGGGCAGGTGCTCGGCCTGGGCGACATCGACCTGCGGCACAGCTACACCTACATCGGCGACGTCGCGGCCGGCCTCGCCACCCTGGGCGAGCGCGAGGAGGGTGACGGCCGCGTGTGGCACCTGCCGACCGCTCCGGCGGTCAGCACGCGCGAGATCTTCGGCATGATCGAGGAGCGCGTGGCCCGGCCGCTGGAGATCGTCGTCCTCGCGGAGCCCCGCCCCTTCGGCCCGTTCGACGAGCGCTTCATGGCCGAGTACGCCGAGATGTTCTACCAGCACACGGAGCCGCAGATCGTGGACTCCTCCGCCTTCGAGCACGCCTTCGGCATCACCCCCACCCCCCTGGGGGCGGCGCTGGACGCCACGCTGGCCTGGTACGGCACATGGCTCGCCGACCGCTGACGGCGCCTCCCCGCCGGCCGCCCGGAGGAGCGGGGCCGACCCTCGGCCCCCTCGGCCCCGCCGCGGCCGGGACGTGGTCCGCTGCGCCGCCGACGGCTGCCGCACCGCGCTCCCCTCGGCCTCCGTATGCTCGGATCATGACCGACAGCAACGCGCTCGACCCCGAGGACCGCAAGATCGTCACCCTGGCCCGCTCGGCCCGCGCCCGCAACGGAGTGCCCGAGGGGGCGGCGGTACGCGACGACACCGGCCGCACCTACGTCGCCGGCACCGTCGCCCTGGACTCGCTCCGGCTCAGCGCGCTCCGCACGGCGGTCGCCATGGCGGTGGCGTCCGGGGCGAAGTCGCTGGAGGCGGCAGCCGTCGTGACCGAGGCGGAGTCGGTTCCCGCGGAGGACCTGGCGGCCGTGGCGGACCTGGGCGGGGCCGCGACGCCGGTGCTGCTGGCCGGGCCGGACGGAGAGGTGCGGCGGACCCGCACGGCCGGCTGATCCTCCGTCCCGCACAACGCGGGGAGGCGGACCCGAAGGGCGCGGCTCCTCAGAGGGCGTCGGGGCCGCGCTCGCCCGTCCGGACCCGGACGACCGTCTCGACCGGGAGGACCCACACCTTCCCGTCGCCGATCTTGCCGGTCTGCGCGGCCTTCACGACCGCGTCGACGACGTCGTCGGCCTGCGCGTCCTCCACGACGACCTCGATGCGCACCTTGGGCACCAGGTCCACCCGGTACTCGGCGCCGCGATACACCTCGGTGTGACCGCGCTGCCGGCCGTAGCCGCTGGCCTCGGTGACGGTCAGACCGTGCACGCCGAGCTCCTGGAGCGCCGTCTTCACCTCGTCGAGACGGTACGGCTTGACGATCGCGGTGATGAGCTTCATGCCGGGGTGTCGACCTTCCGGGTGGGGGCCTTCTGCGTGGAGGCGGGGGCGGAGGAGCTGACCGGGGCGCCGTGGCCCAGGACGCCGTGATCGTATGCCGTCTCGGCGTGCACCGTAAGGTCCAGGCCCGTCCGCTCCTCCTCCTCGCTCGCGCGAAAGCCCCACAGCTTGTCGATGAGCCTGCCGAGGCAGTAGGTGACGGCGAAGGCATGGACCGCCACCGCGGCCACCGCCACCAGCTGCTTGCCCAGCTGGGCGAGCCCGCCGCCGTAGAAGAGGCCCGCGGCGTGGCCGGTCATCGCCCTCTCGGCGAACAGGCCGATCAGCAGGGTGCCGATGACGCCGCCGACCAGGTGGACGCCGACGACGTCCAGGGAGTCGTCGTAGTTCAGTCTGAACTTCCAGCCCACCGCGTACGAGCAGACGACGCCGGCGGCCAGGCCCACGACCAGCGCGCCGAGCAGGGACACCGAGCCGCACGACGGGGTGATGGCCACCAGGCCCGCGACCGCGCCGGACGCCGCGCCGAGGGTGGTCGGATGACCGTCCCGCTTCTGCTCGACGAACAGCCAGCCGAGCAGGCCGGTGCAGCCGGCGGCCAGCGTGTTGAGGAACGCGGCTGCCGCGAGGCCGTTGGCGCCGAGGGCGGAGCCGGCGTTGAAGCCGAACCAGCCGAACCACAGCAGGCCCGCGCCCAGTACGACCATCGGCAGGTTGTGCGGGCGCATCGCGTCCTTCTTGAAGCCCAGGCGCGGGCCGAGGACGAGGCACAGGGCGAGTCCGGAGGCGCCGGAGGTGATCTCGACGGGCAGGCCGCCGGCGAAGTCCAGGGCACCGAGGGAGTCGAGGATCCAGCCGCCCGGCCCCCACACCCAGTGGGTCACCGGAACGTATACCAGCAGCGCCCAGACGGGGACGAAGACGACCCAGGCGCCGAACTTCGCGCGATCCGCGATCGCACCGCTGATCAGGGCCGCGGTGATGATCGCGAAGGTCAGCTGGAACGTGGCGAAGAGCACGGTGGGGACGCTGCCCTGCACGCTGTCCGGGCCCAGGCCCGCCATGCCCAGGTGGTCGAGCCCGCCGATGAGCCCGGCCGCCGCGTCGTCGCCGAAGGCGAGGGAGTAGCCGGCCGTGAGCCAGACCACGGTGACCAGGGCGATCGACACGAAGCTCATCATCAGCATGTTGAGGACGCTCTTCGTGCGGACCATGCCGCCGTAGAACAGGGCGAGCCCCGGGGTCATCAGAAGCACCAGCGCGGTGGCCGCCAGCAGCCAGGCGGTGTCGCCGGTGTCGGCGGCCGGGGCGCCCGCCTCTCGGGCGAGGACGAGGGTTTCGGGCAGTGCGGCGGTGAGGGGCACGTGCGTCTCCAACGGTCCGGGGGCTCGCAAGAGCGTCACCGGCCGGCGTTTCCGGCCGCGTACAGCTGTGTTTCCGTGACGTTTCGTTGCGGACGGGTTACCGGAACCTCACAGCGGGGGGGGCGGCGCGGTCCGTGGTGCGGCGCGGGCTCGGGGATCAGGGAGAATGGGCGGCATGAGCGTTCGTACCCAGTCATCCGAGCAGCCCGCCGAGGGCCGGGGCTCCTCCCGCGCCGTCGACGGTGCGGGGGAGCACCGCGCCGGCTTCGCCTGCTTCGTCGGTCGCCCCAACGCGGGCAAGTCCACCCTCACGAACGCTCTGGTCGGGCAGAAGGTGGCGATCACCTCCAACCGGCCGCAGACGACCCGGCACACCGTGCGGGGCATCGTGCACCGCCCGGACGCGCAGCTGATCCTGGTGGACACCCCGGGGCTGCACAAGCCGCGGACGCTGCTGGGCGAGCGTCTCAACGACGTCGTGCGCACCACGTGGGCCGAGGTGGACGTGATCGGCTTCTGCCTGCCCGCCGACCAGAAGATCGGGCCCGGCGACCGGTTCATCGCCAAGGAGCTCGCCGGGATCAAGAAGACCCCGAAGGTGGCCGTCGTCACCAAGACGGACCTGGTGGACCCCAAGGCGCTCGCCGAGCAGCTCATCGCGATCGACCAGCTCGGCAAGGAGCTGGGCGTCGAGTGGGCGGAGATCGTCCCGGTGTCGGCGGTCGGGGACAAGCAGGTGGAGCTGCTGGCCGACCTGCTGGTCCCGCTGCTGCCCGAGGGCCCGACGCTGTACCCCGAGGGCGATCTGACCGACGAGCCCGAGCAGGTCATGGTGGCCGAGCTGATCCGGGAGGCGGCGCTGGAGGGGGTGCGGGACGAGCTGCCGCACTCCATCGCGGTGGTCGTCGAGGAGATGCTGCCGCGGGAGGACCGCCCGGCGGACAAGCCCCTCCTGGACATCCACGCCAACGTCTACATCGAGCGCTCCAGCCAGAAGGGCATCATCATCGGCCCCAAGGGCAAGCGGCTGAAGGACGTCGGCATCAAGTCCCGCCGCCAGATCGAGGCGCTGCTCGGCACCCCCGTCTTCCTGGACCTCCATGTGAAGGTGGCCAAGGACTGGCAGCGGGACCCGAAGCAGCTGCGGAAGCTGGGCTTCTGACCGTCGGGCCGCGCCCGCGGCCGTCCGGCGCGCGGGCCTGCCTCCCTGGGCCGCACCCCCGCCCCCGCGCCGCGGGGCCGGGGCGGGGGCACGGCCCCGCGGGTCTCCGCCTGCCCCGGGCCGCACCTCCTCACGACTGGGCCCGCAGCACCTCCCGCAGCCAGGCGTACGACGCCTTGGGGGTGCGCTCCTGGGTGTCGTGGTCGACGTGCACGAGCCCGAAGCGCCGCGCGTATCCCTCCGCCCACTCGAAGTTGTCCAGCAGGGACCAGACGAAGTAGCCGCGCACCTCGACACCCGCCGCCATCGCCCGGTGCAGGGCGCGCAGGTGCCCGTCGAGGTAGGCGATGCGGTCCTGGTCGTCGATGCCCTCGCCGCTGCAACCGTTCTCGGTGATCACCACGGGCGGCAGCCGGTCGCCGTAGCGCTCCGCGAGGCCGGTGAGCAGTTCGGTCAGCGCCTCCGGTACCACCGGCCAGCCGAAGTCGGTGACCGGGATGTCCTCGATCTCCCGGACCGTGAAGGGGAGTTCGGCCGGCATCCGGACCCCGCCGAAGTCCGTCTCGGTGCCCTGCGGGGCGCCCACCCGTGTCGGTGCGTAGTAGTTGATGCCGTACCAGTCGATCGGCTCGGCGACGACCTCCAGGTCCGCCCGCACGTCGCCGGGCATCAGGTCGCCGATGCCCTCCGGGTACTCCCCGAGGATCAGCGGCTCGGCGAACAGGCGGTTGAGCAGGACGTCGTAGAAGGCCGCCGCCTCGACGTCCGCCCTCTCGCCGGACGCCGGCCAGGTCGGCCCGTGCGAGTTGGCGATCCCGATGTCCGCGGCTCCGGCGGCGCGCAGCGCCCGTACCGCCAGGCCGTGGGCCAGCAGCTGGTGGTGGGCGACCGGCAGGGCGTCGAACAGCAGGCGCCTCCCGGGTGCGTGCACGCCGAGGGCATGGCCCAGCAGGGTGTGCTCGGCGGGCTCGTTGAGGGTGATCCACTGCGGTACGCGGTCGTTGAGCCGGGCGGCCACCGCGGTCACGTGGTCCGCGAAGCGGGACGCGGTGTCCCGCTCCAGCCAGTCCAGGTCGGCGGGCAGCTCCCAGTGGAAGAGCGTCGGCACCGGGCGGACCCCCGCCGCGCACAGCTCGTCGACCAGGCGGTCGTAGAAGTCCAGGCCGCCTGGGGAGGCGGCCCGAGCCCAGGAGACGGAGAAGCGGTAGGCGTTCACGCCCAGGCCGGTGAGCAGGGCGACGTCCTCGCTGTAGCGGTGGAAGTGGTCGCAGGCGACGGCGGCCGTCGAGCCGTCCTTCACCCGGCCCGGCACGGCGGTGAAGACGTCCCACACGGACGGGGCGCGTCGGTCCGCGGCCCCTTCGATCTGGTGGGCCGAGGTCGACACGCCCCACAGGAAGCCGGGCGGGAACTGAGGCATCGGATCCATGCGCGGATCATCCGTACCCTCGGTAACCCGCGTCAACGCCCGTGCGTGAACACCCGTCGGGTGCCCGCCTACGCCCCTTCCCGGAGCACCCGGGAGATCAGTGCGCGCTGTTCCTCCGTCAGGTGCGGGTCGGCGGCGTACACCGTCCGCCCGTCCACCGTGATCTGGTAGCCGAAGCCGTCCGGTACCCCGGTCGGCGGCGTGCCCCGGCCGTCGGCGAGAGCCTTCTCGGCCAGGGCCTGCCACTCGGGGGCGTCGGGGCGGCCGGAGGTGTCCACCTCGGCGTACCGCTCGATGCCCGCGAACCCGCCCGTGCGCTTCACCTGAATCCGCATGGGTCCCTGTCTAGTACCGAACGGCGTCCGGCGCACCCCGCCTACAGCGCGCGCACCCCGACCTGCTCCCAGGCCTTGCGCACCGCCTCGTGCTCCTCTCCGCCGTCGCCGTAGGTCTCGCGCGCGGCCTTGAGGGTGAGCGTGGCGAAGTCGGCGAACATCGCCTGCGAGGGCAGTTCGCCGCCGGTGAGGACGTCGTACCAGATCCTGCCCGCTCGTTCCCAGGCGCGGCCGCCGAGCTGCGAGGCGACGAGGTAGAAGGCGTGGTTGGGGATGCCGGAGTTGATGTGGACGCCGCCGTTGTCGCGGCCGGTGCGCACATAGCCGTCCATGGTCGCGGGCTGCGGGTCCTTGCCGAGGACGTCGTCGTCGTACGCCGTGCCCGGCTCCTTCATCGAGCGCAGCGCCTTACCGGTGACGCGCGGGGCGAGCAGGCCGGCGCCGATGAGCCAGTCGGCCTCGGCGGCGGTCTGGCCCAGCGCGTACTGCTTGATGAGCGAGCCGAAGACGTCGGACATCGACTCGTTCAGCGCGCCCGGCTGGCCGTAGTACGTGAGGTTGGCGGTGTACTGGGTGACGCCGTGGGTCAGCTCGTGGCCGATGACGTCGATCGGCAGGGTGAAGTCGAGGAAGATCTCGCCGTCGCCGTCGCCGAAGACCATCTGCTCGCCGTTCCAGAAGGCGTTGTCGTAGCCCTCGTCGTAGTGGACCGTGGCGTCCAGGGGCAGCCCGTCGCCGTCGATGGAGTGGCGGCCGTAGGCCGTGAGGAAGAGGTCGAACGTGGCGCCGAGGCCGGCGTAGGCCCGGTTGACCGTGGCGTCCCGGCCGGGCTCGTCGCCCTCGCCACGGACCTTGGTGCCGGGCAGCTCCGTGCGGTGCTCGGCGTCGTAGACCGTGCGCAGCGGACGGTCGGACGGCGCCTTCGCGGCCGGTGCGGCGGCGAGGGTGAACTCGGCGGTGACGCGACGCCGGCCGCGCAGCTCGCTGTCGCGCATCAGGGTCCGCCGGGCGGGACCGGAGAGTGCGGTGTCGTCGTGCCGGGCCAGCCTGTCGAGGACATGCGGCGGGACGACGGTGCAGAAGACGGGCTCGAAGCCCCCGTGAGTCGTCATGCCGGGAACCTTTGCACTGCGTGACGATGCTGTCACTACCTGGCACCATGATTGGTGAAATACCGGGACAGTGGGCGCCACGCTCCGTGATGGTGTGGTATTGCGCACCTTTTGTCCGGTATGGGCGGCCGGTCCCGCATACTGATACAGCCCCCCGCGCCCGGGACGGCTCGGCTAGCATGCGGAGCATCATGCGTTTCGGGCTGCTTCTTCTTAGCTGCCGCGGCGAGGGCCTGTAGTCGAGGCCGACTCCCTCCCCGCGGAGCTTGGCGTTGCGTCGTCGGCCGTCCACCCGGACACCTGAGGAGCCTTCGCACCATGGCGAACCGCCAGCAGCCCAGCCCGATGCCGGTCCACAAGTACGGTCGCTACGAGCAGGTCGACATCCCCGAGCGCACCTGGCCGAACCGGCGGGTCACCGCAGCCCCCCGCTGGCTGTCGACCGACCTGCGCGACGGCAACCAGGCGCTGATCGACCCGATGTCCCCCGAGCGCAAGCGCAGGATGTTCGACCAGCTGGTCAAGATGGGCTACAAGGAGATCGAGGTCGGCTTCCCCGCCTCCGGCCAGACCGACTTCGACTTCGTGCGCTCCATCGTCGAGGAGGAGGGCGCGATCCCCGAGGACGTGACGATCTCCGTCCTCACCCAGGCCCGCGAGGACCTGATCGAGCGGACCGTGGAGTCCCTGAAGGGCGCCCGCCGCGCCACCGTCCACCTGTACAACGCCACCGCGCCGGTCTTCCGCCGGGTGGTCTTCCGCGGCTCCAAGGACGACATCAAGCAGATCGCCGTCGACGGCACGCGCCTGGTGATGGAGTACGCCGAGAAGCTGCTGGGACCGGAAACGGAGTTCGGCTACCAGTACTCGCCGGAGATCTTCACCGACACCGAGCTGGACTTCGCCCTGGAGGTCTGCGAGGCGGTCATGGACGTCTACCAGCCCGGTCCGGGCCGCGAGATCATCCTCAACCTGCCCGCCACCGTGGAGCGTTCGACGCCGTCCACGCACGCGGACCGCTTCGAGTGGATGCACCGCAACCTCTCCCGCCGCGAGTACGTCTGCCTGTCCGTGCACCCGCACAACGACCGCGGGACGGCCGTCGCCGCCGCCGAGCTGGCGCTGATGGCCGGCGCCGACCGCATCGAGGGCTGCCTGTTCGGGCAGGGCGAGCGCACCGGCAACGTCGACCTGGTCACCCTGGGCATGAACCTGTTCTCGCAGGGCGTCGACCCGCAGATCGACTTCTCCGACATCGACGAGATCCGCCGGACGTGGGAGTACTGCAACCAGATGGAGGTCCACCCGCGCCACCCGTACGTGGGCGACCTGGTCTACACGTCCTTCTCCGGCTCCCACCAGGACGCCATCAAGAAGGGCTTCGACGCCATGGAGGCCGAGGCGAAGGCCAAGGGCGTCACCGTCGACGACATCGAGTGGGCCGTCCCGTACCTGCCCATCGACCCCAAGGACGTCGGCCGCTCCTACGAGGCCGTCATCCGCGTCAACTCCCAGTCCGGCAAGGGCGGCATCTCCTACGTCCTGAAGAACGACCACAAGCTGGACCTGCCGCGCCGGATGCAGATCGAGTTCTCCCGGATCATCCAGGCGAAGACGGACGCCGAGGGCGGCGAGATCACGCCGAAGGAGATCTGGGCGGTCTTCCAGGACGAGTACCTGCCCAACCCGGACAACCCGTGGGGCCGCATCCAGGTGAGGACGGGTCAGTCCACCACCGACACCGACGGTGTGGACACCCTCACCGTCGAGGCCACCGTCGACGGCGAGGACACCGTCCTGACCGGCTCCGGCAACGGACCGATCTCGGCCTTCTTCGACGCGCTGGAGTCCATCGGCGTCGACGTACGGCTGCTGGACTACCAGGAGCACACGATGAGCGAGGGCGCCTCCGCGCTCGCCGCCTCCTACATCGAGTGCGTCGTCGACGACAAGGTGCTGTGGGGCATCGGCATCGACGCCAACACCACGCGTGCCTCGCTGAAGGCGGTCGTCTCCGCCGTCAACCGCGCGGCCCGCTGACCCGCGCCGACCCGGCGTCTTCCTGCCCCGGCCGCCGTTTCCGGCGGCCGGGGCACCCTCGTTCGGGGCGCCCCGAGGCGCCGGCCGGAGCGCCGTATCTCGGCCAGTCGGCACCACAGGTCACGAAAAGGTCTCGTCCGGGGTACTGACTCGTCCTCGTGGATGTGGCTAACATCACGCAAGCGCGGCGATGTTGCCGCCACGTTTCGCGGGAGGTGCGACGTGCTGCCAGGACGGGGACGAAACGGCCGTGCCGCCGGGCTTTCGCGCATCCTGGGCACCCGTACCGCATGGACACCCATGGGCGACGGCGAGTTCTTCTGTCCGGGCTGCGGAGGCGACCGCAACTACCAGCGGCTCACCGGGCGCCGGCGCCTCACCTTCCTGGGGGTACCCGTACTCCCGCGCGGTGAGACCGGCCCGGTCGTCGAGTGCGCCTCCTGCTGCCGCCACTTCAGGCCCGACGCCCTGGACCACCCCACCACCACCCGCTTCTCCGCCATGCTCCGCGACGCCGTCCACACCGTCGCCCTCGCTGTCCTCGCCGCGGGCGGCACCTGCTCGCCCGCGGCCCTGGAGGCCGCCGCGAGCGCGGTCCGCGCCGCCGGCTTCGGCGACTGCACCCGCCGGCAGCTGGCCGCGCTCGTCGAGGCACTGGCCGAGGACACCGGCCGGGTCCTCGGATCCTCCTGCGGCGCCGGGCTGGCCATAGAGCTCCACGAGGCCCTCGACCCGCTCGCCCCGCACCTCGCCCCCGTCGGCCGCGAATCGATCCTGCTGCAGGGGGCCCGCATCGCCCTCGCCGACGGTCCCTACACCCCCGCCGAACGCGAGGTCCTCGCCACCGTCGGCACCGCCCTCACCATCCGCGCCGACGACGTCCCCCGCCTGCTGGAAGCGGCGCGGACCCCGTCGTAGCCGTCCGCCGGCCGCCCGTGGGGGGACTCCGGCAGTCACCGCCGGTCCGGGCGCCCCGCCCCACCCACCCCCGTCGGGTGGGGACGACGCGCCCGTGATCGGCCTGCTCCGACGGCCCGTCAGGGGAGGGTCTTCTCGTAGCTCTTGTCCAGGTCGGAGTCGTAGACGAGCTTGCCCGCCGCGTCGAAGCCCTTGACGTGCGGGGCCCGGGTGACCTGCCGGCCGAGCGTGCCGGACGCCACGAACCAGCCGTGGTCGAGCGCGGCCTCGCTGCTGCTGTCGCCGTAGTCGACCGTCACCTTGGCCACCGACGGTTGCACCGTGCCGATGAGCCCCCAGCGGAACGGCAGCTTCCAATGCCCGTTGTCCAGCACGGACTGCTGGTAGAGCTTGCCGCTGTTGATGTCGGCGGAGACCGGCTGGCCGGTGTCGTCGCGCGTGCCGCCGACACTGGCGTTCAGACCCTGCGCCCGGCCGTCCCGGATGTTGCAGATCAGCCGGGTCAGCCGCGGCTGCTCCTTCACGGCGACGACGAAGAAGCCGTCGCCCGGGGCGTTGGAGTCGCCGGTGCTGTGCATCGCCAGGATGATCCGGTAGTCGGACGCCGTGCCGAGGCCGCCGTCCTTGCGGGCCGGGCTGTCCTCGCGCAGGTCCTTCTTGGACTCCTCGTCGTAGTCCAGGCACTGCTGCAGCCCGTGCGCGGCCTGCGCGAAGCCGATCCCGTCCAGCAGCTGCCCGTCGGTGGTGGGCCGCGCGGGCCCGGTCGGCGACGGGGACGCCGCCGGGGAGGTGGCCGGCGACGCGGAGGTCGCCGTGTCCTGCGGCGCGCCGGCCGTGGGCCGGGGGGCGGCGGTGTCCGAGCCGCCCCGGTCCGTACCGCCCAGCGCGTACGCCCCCACCGGCAGCGCGCCGAGGGCGACGATCGCCGCACCCGCGATCGCCACGCGACGCCTGCGCTCGGAGGCGCCCTGCCGCCGGATCGCCGGATACGGGACCGGCGACGGCTGGATCGTGTAGGCGTCCTCGGCGAGCAGATCGCGCATCTGCTCCTCCATGTCCCGCTCGTGCTCCCCGCTCACCTCGTGCCTCCCTGCCCGCTCGCCACGGTCCCGCCGGCCAACTGGACGAGCCCCGGATACGTACGCAACTTCGCCAGCCCCTTCGACGCCTGGCTCTTCACCGTCCCCGGCGAGCAGCCGAGCACCCCGGCCACCTCCGCCTCGGACAGGTCCTCCCAGTACCGCATCACCACCACGGCCCGCTGCCTCGGCGGCAGCCCGGCCAGTGCCGTCATCAGCGCACTGCGCTCGGCGGCCCACGAGGTCGCCTCCTCGCTCCCCGCCCTGTCCGGTGGGGCCGCGGTCAGTGACTCCTGGACCCGCCGCTTGCGGAAGCGGTCGCTGTTGCAGCTGACCAGCATCCGGCGCACGTACGCCTCCGGGTTGTCGGCGCGCGCCACGCGCCGCCACGACCGGTACGCCTTCGCCAGCGCCGTCTGCGTGAGATCCTCGGCGTGGTGGGCGTCCCCCGTGAGCAGATAGGCGGTCCGCACCAGGTGCGACCAGCGCGCCCGGACGAATTCCTGGAATCGATTCTCCAGTTCGGCCTGCATCAAGAACCCTCCTCGCCCTCCAGACCACCGGTCGCGCCGATTCGGTTGCCCGGGTCGCCGGGCCGATTCCGGACGAGCCGCGTGCGGGCCGACGGCCCCGGGAGACACCCCGAGACATCCCCTGGACGCCCCGAGACCCCTCGGGAGACGGCCACGCGCGCGGTCCACCGCGCGGTCCTCGGCGCCCACCCGCGCGAGCCCCACGACGCGATGCCGCCTCCGTCTCAGGTGCAAGCGCAAGCGCAGGCGCCGGTGCCGCGGCCCGCCCCGGCACGCCGGGGCGCTCCTGGGGAACCGGCGCGCGGGCATCCGCCGCACACCTCCGGTCGGCACCCCGCACCGAGAGGAAGGCGTCCGTGGGGGACGAAACCTGCATACCGTCCCCTTTCGCCCGGTCGGGCAGGGGAGGGGGTGCGGTACGGGAGAATGGGGTCATGAGTCTGTTCCGCGACGACGGCATCGTGCTGCGCACCCAGAAGCTGGGTGAGGCGGACCGGATCATCACGCTGCTCACACGCGGGCACGGGCGGGTGCGTGCCGTGGCCCGGGGGGTGCGGCGCACCAAGTCCAAGTTCGGGGCGCGGCTGGAGCCGTTCTCCCACGTCGACGTGCAGTTCTTCGCGCGGGGCAGCGAGTTGGTCGGGCGCGGGCTGCCGCTGTGCACGCAGAGCGAGACCATCGCTCCCTACGGTGGCGGGATCGTGGCGGACTACGCGCGGTACACCGCCGGGACGGCCATGCTGGAGACCGCCGAGCGGTTCACCGACCACGAGGGGGAGCCCGCGGTCCAGCAGTACCTGCTGCTCGTGGGCGGTCTGCGCACCCTCTCCCGCGGGGAGCACGCGCCGCACCTCGTGCTCGACGCGTTCCTGCTGAGGTCGCTGGCGGTCAACGGGTACGCGCCCAGCTTCAGCGGCTGCGCGAAGTGCGGGATGCCCGGACCCAACCGGTTCTTCTCGGTGGCCTCGGGAGGCTCGCTGTGCGTGGACTGCCGGGTGCCCGGTAGCGTCGTACCGTCACCGCAGACGCTCGAACTGCTCGGCGCACTGCTCACGGGTGACTGGGAGACCGCGGACGCGTGCGAGTCGCGGTACGTCAGGGAGGGGAGCGGACTGGTGTCCGCGTACCTGCACTGGCATCTGGAGCGCGGGCTGCGGTCGCTTCGGTACGTGGAGAAGTAAGGGACGAGGGAGACGAAACGACATGGTCGTACGCCAGTTCCTGGGGCTGCAGCGCCGGGACTACAGGACGCCGGAGCCGCACCCGTCCGGTGCGCGGGCGCCGAAGCTCCCCGGTGAGCTGGTCCCGAACCACGTGGCGATCGTCATGGACGGCAACGGCCGCTGGGCCAAGGAGCGCGGTCTGCCGCGCACCGAGGGGCACAAGGTCGGCGCCGAGCGCGTGCTGGACGTGCTGCAGGGCGCGATCGAGATCGGCGTCGGCGCGATCTCGCTCTACGCCTTCTCCACCGAGAACTGGAAGCGGTCCCCGGACGAGGTGCGCTTCCTGATGAACTTCAACCGCGACTTCATCCGCAAGACCCGCGACCAGCTCGACCAGCTCGGCATCCGGGTGCGCTGGGTGGGCCGCATGCCCAAGCTGTGGAAGTCGGTCGCCAAGGAACTGCAGATCGCGCAGGAGCAGACCAAGGGCAACGACCGGCTCACGCTGTACTTCTGCATGAACTACGGCGGGCGCGCGGAGATCGCCGACGCGGCACAGGCGCTCGCGGAGGACGTGAAGGCCGGGCGCCTGGACCCCTCCAAGGTCAACGAGAAGACGTTCGCGAAGTACCTCTACTACCCGGACATGCCGGACGTCGACCTGTTCCTGCGGCCGAGCGGCGAGCAGCGCACCTCCAACTATCTGCTGTGGCAGAGCGCCTACGCCGAGATGGTGTTCCAGGACGTCCTGTGGCCCGACTTCGACCGCCGCGACCTGTGGCGGGCGTGCGTGGAGTTCGCCTCGCGGGACCGGCGGTTCGGTGGGGCGATCCCCAACGAGGAACTGCTGGCGATGGAGGGCGGACCCAGCACCTGAGCCGTTCGCCCGACGGCGCGGTTCCGGCCGCGCGGCCGGGGCCGGCAGTGCGGCCCGGCGGTTCGGCCCGCCGGGCGTCCGCCGTTGTCCGGCGGTTCAGTCCCGGCGGGCCTCCGCGCAGTTCGCGCAGTCCGCGCAGGTGCCGAAGATCTCCACGGTGTGGGCCACGTTGACGTACCCGTGCTCCGCCGCGATGGCCTCCGCCCACTTCTCCACCGCCGGGCCCTCGACCTCGACGGCCTTGCCGCAGCCGCGGCAGACCAGGTGGTGGTGGTGCTCGCCGGTGGAGCAGCGGCGGTAGACGGACTCGCCCTCGGAGGTGCGCAGGACGTCGACCTCGCCGGCCTCGGCGAGGGACTGCAGCGTGCGGTAGACCGTCGTCAGACCGACCGAGTCGCCCTTGTGCTTGAGCATGTCGTGGAGATCCTGCGCACTGCGGAACTCGTCGACCTCGTCGAGGGCTGCCGCCACGGCGGCACGCTGCCGGGTGGCGCGGCCCTTCACGGGCGGTCCAGCGGTCGTCACCGGTTGCCTCCTCACACGTCTGCGCCTGCCGGGCCATTGTGCCAGTCCGGCTCGGGCCGGGTCAGGCGCCGACCTCGTCGCCCGCGCTCCGGGTGGCCGGAATCGCGCACTCCGCCGGTTCCCGCGCAGGCTGTGCGGCGGATGCGGCCCGGGCGCGGCGGCGCGCCAGCGGGGCGGCGAGTGCGGTGAGGGCGATGAACGCGGCGATCGTCAGCAGCACGATCGTCGCGCCGGGCGGCACGTCCTGGTAGTACGAGGTGACGGTGCCGCCGATGGTCACCGTGACGCCGAGGGCCACGGCGATGACGAAGGTCGCGGCGAAGCTGCGTGTGAGCTGCTGGGCCGCGGCGACCGGGACCACCATCAGCGCGGACACCAGGATCAGTCCGACGACCCGCATGGCCACGGTGACGGTGACGGCCGCGGTGACCGCGACGAGCAGGTTCAGCGCCCGCACCGGCAGACCGGTGACCCGGGCGAACTCCTCGTCCTGGCTGACCGCGAACAGCTGCCGCCGCAGCCCCAGGGTGACCACGATCACGAACGCGGCCAGGATCGAGATGGCCGTCACGTCCGAGGGCGAGACCGTGGACAGCGAGCCGAACAGGTACGAACTGAGGTTGGCGTTGGACCCGCCCGGCGTGAGGTTGACCAGCATCACGCCGCCGGCCATGCCGCCGTAGAAGAGCATGGCGAGGGCGATGTCGCCGCGGGTCCTGCCGTACCAGCGGATCAGCTCCATGAGGACGGCGCCGAGCGCGGAGACGGCGGTCGCCATCCACACCGGCGAGGTGTTCAGCAGGAAGCCGAGGCCGACGCCGGTCATGGCGACGTGGCCGATGCCGTCGCCCATGAGCGGCTGGCGGCGCTGCACCAGGTAGATGCCGATCGCGGGGGCGGTCACGCCGACCAGGACGGCGGCCAGCAGCGCCCGCTGCATGAAGGCGTAGTCGAGGAGTTCCATCAGCTCAGCAGTCCCGTGCGGAGGGGTTCGGCGCCGGTCGGCGCGTGCGGGTGGACATGGTCGTGGCCGGGCAGCGCGTGCTGGCCGACGGCCTTCGGCGGCGGGCCGTCGTGCACGACGCAGCCGTCGCGCAGGACCACCGCGCGGTCGATCAGCGGCTCCAGCGGGCCCAGTTCGTGCAGGACGAGCAGGACGGTCGCGCCTGCGTCGACCTGCTCGCGCAGCGTCCGGGCGAGCACCTCCTGGCTGGCCAGGTCGACGCCGGCCATCGGCTCGTCCATGATCAGCAGTTCGGGTTCGGCGGCGAGCGCGCGGGCGATGAGCACGCGCTGGTGCTGGCCGCCGGACAGGGCGTCGACCGGATCCCTCGCCCGGTCCGTCATGTCGACCAGTTCCAGGGCGCGCCGGACCGCGTCCTGGTCGGCCCTGCGGAACAGGCCGAACCGCGTGCGCGACAGGCGGCCCGAGGAGACGATCTCGGTCACCGTCGCCGGGACGCCGCCGGACGCGGTCGTGCGCTGCGGGACGTAGCCCACGCGCGACCAGTCGCGGAAGCGGTGCCGCGGGGTGCCGAACAGGTCGATCTCGCCGGCGCTCACCGGCACCTGGCCGATGATGCTGCGCACGGCCGTGGACTTGCCGGAGCCGTTCGCGCCGAGCAGCGCGACGACCTCGCCGCGGGCGACGGTGAGGTCGATGCCGCGCAGCACGGGGCGCGAGCCCAGTTCGGCGCGGACGCCGTGCAGGCGTATGACGGGCTCGCTCACGCGGTCCTCCGTGTCGTCGGTGTCGTGTGTCATCCCTGTGCTCCGCACGCTCCCCGTGCTCACGTCGAAGGTCACTCGGCGCCCAGGGCGGTCCGCAGGGCCCTGAGGTTGGCCCGCATGACCGCGATGTAGTCGTCGCCGCGGGACGCCTCGGTGATGCCTTCGATCGGGTCGAGGACGTCGGTCCTCAGGTCCGTGTCCGCGGCGAGGGTCCGGGCGGTCTTGTCGCTGACGAGGGTCTCGTAGAAGACGGTGGAGACACCGTCGGCCTTCGCCATGCGCTCCAGGTCCTTCACCCGCGCGGCACTCGGCTCGGACTCGGGGTCGAGGCCGGAGATGGCCTCCTCGGTGAGGCCGTAGCGCTCGGCGAGGTAGCCGAAGGCGGCGTGGGTGGTGACGAAGACCTTGGTGCGGGTGTTCGCCAGGCCGGTCCGGAAGCTCGTGTCGAGGTCGGCCAGCTTCCGCAGCAGCAGGGAGGTGTTCTTCCGGTAGTCGGCCGCGTGGCCGGGGTCGGCCTTCTCGAAGGCGCTGCCGACGCCCTTGGCGACCTCCGCGTACTTCACCGGGTCGAGCCAGATGTGCGGGTCCTCGCGGCCCTCTTCGCCGCCGTGCTCGTGGGCGTGCGCGGTGGCGTGGCCGCCGACCTCGTTGCCGTGCTGCTCCAGGGACGTCAGGGTCGTGGCGTCGATCTTCGTGCCGGTGCCGGACTGGGCGACGGCCTTGTCGACGGCGGGCTGCAGGCCCCGCAGATAGAGGACGGCGTCGGCCTTCTCCAGCTGCACGATCTGCCGGGCGCTGATCTCCAGGTCGTGCGGCTCCTGGCCGGGTTCGGTGAGGCTGGTGACGTGCACGTGGCTGCCGCCGATCTGCTCGGCGAGGTAGGCCATCGGGTAGAACGACGCGACGACGTCGAACGTGCCCGCGGTGCCGGCTGCCGCGCTGTCGGTCGAGCAGCCGGTGAGGGTGGTCGCGCCGAGGGCGGCGACCGCGGTGGTGGCCAGCGCGGGTATGAGGCGTCGTCGTACGTTCATGACACTCATTTTCAACGAAATTGGAAACCGTTGTCAACAAGCGTCGGAGGTGGTCCGCTTCGCAGGGGCGATTTGGTCGAGGGGGAGCCTGCGCCGGTACGCTGAAGCATTCGCTCTGAAGCGTCTCGCTTCAACGCCCGTCGTCGTAATGAAGAGAGCACCGTGGCCGCCGACAAGATCGACACCATCGTCAGCCTGAGCAAGCGCCGTGGCTTCGTATTCCCCTGCAGTGAGATCTACGGCGGACAGCGTGCCGCCTGGGACTACGGGCCTCTGGGTGTCGAGCTCAAGGAGAACATCAAGCGCCAGTGGTGGCGCTACATGGTGACGTCGCGCGAGGACGTCGTCGGTATCGACTCGTCCGTCATTCTGGCCCCCGAGGTCTGGGTCGCCTCCGGCCATGTCGCCACCTTCACCGACCCCCTCACCGAGTGCACCTCCTGCCACAAGCGGTTCCGCGCGGACCACCTGGAGGAGGCCTACGAGGAGAAGAAGGGTCGCGCCCCCGAGAACGGCCTGGCCGACATCAACTGCCCCAACTGCGGCAACAAGGGCCAGTTCACCGAGCCCAAGCAGTTCTCCGGCCTGCTCTCCACCCACCTCGGCCCGACCCAGGACTCCGGCTCCATCGCCTACCTGCGGCCCGAGACCGCGCAGGGCATCTTCACCAACTTCGCCCAGGTGCAGACCACTTCGCGCCGCAAGCCGCCGTTCGGCATCGCGCAGATGGGCAAGTCGTTCCGCAACGAGATCACGCCGGGCAACTTCATCTTCCGGACCCGCGAGTTCGAGCAGATGGAGATGGAGTTCTTCGTCAAGCCCGGCGAGGACGAGACGTGGCACGAGTACTGGATGGAGCAGCGCTGGAACTGGTACACGGACCTCGGCCTGCGCACGGAGAACATGCGGTGGTACGACCACCCGAAGGAGAAGCTCTCCCACTACTCCAAGCGCACCGCCGACATCGAGTACCGCTTCCAGTTCGGCGGCAGCGAGTGGGGCGAGCTGGAGGGTGTCGCCAACCGCACCGACTACGACCTCTCCTCCCACGCCAAGTCCTCCGGCCAGGACCTGTCCTACTTCGACCAGGAGGCCGGCGAGCGCTGGACTCCGTACGTCATCGAGCCCGCGGCGGGCGTCGGCCGCACCATGCTGGCCTTCCTCCTCGACGCCTACGTCGAGGACGAGGCGCCCAACGCCAAGGGCAAGATGGAGAAGCGCACCGTGCTGCGCCTGGACCACCGCCTGGCCCCGGTGAAGGTCGCGGTGCTGCCGCTGTCCCGCAACCCGGAGCTGTCGCCGAAGGCCAAGGGCCTCGCGCAGGCGCTGCGCCAGCACTGGAACATCGAGTTCGACGACGCCGGCGCCATCGGCCGCCGCTACCGCCGCCAGGACGAGATCGGCACGCCGTACTGCGTCACCGTCGACTTCGACACCCTCGACGACAACGCCGTGACCGTGCGTGAGCGCGACTCGATGAAGCAGGAGCGGGTCTCGCTGGACCAGATCGAGGCCTACCTGGCCGGGCGCCTGATCGGCGCCTGAGCGCTCCGCTGGAAGCGCCGCGGCACGACGTCGGTCGACCGCGGCGCCGTCGCGGCCGATCGCGCGGTTTCCCGGGCCCCTTGGGGGCGCTGACGAACCGCGGTGGACCTCGCCCGACCTGCCGCATGCCCGCCCGTCGGCCCTCGTTACGGGATCCGCTGTGATCCCGGACCGAGGGCCGCGGTGTGTCCGGGGCGGTCCCGCGGCCCGCACCCTCGTCCGCGCGCGCTGCCCCGGCCCGCGCGCTCCAGATGGCGCCGACGCGACCGGGCCGCCCCTGCGGAACGCGGACGGGCCGCCCCCCTGTGCAGGGGAGCGGCCCGTCCCGGTGTTCTCCGGGTGGCGGAGTCCGGGGGATCAGAACAGCAGGCGGTAGGTGTTCCAGCCGCCGCTGCCGATCTTCACGCGGGACTGGAACGGGGCCGCGGCGTTGCCGGTGCCCTTGTACAGCCACAGCGCGCCGTCCTTGTCGCGGGCGACGAGGTCGGTGATGCCGTCGATGTCGATGTCACCGACCGACACGATCTCGTTGTAGATCCACCAGCCACCGCCGATGCGGGTGCGGGACTCGAACGGCGCCTTGTAGTCGCCGGTGCCCTTGTAGAGCCACAGCACGCCGGACGTGTCCTCGGCGACGATGTCGTCCTTGCCGTCGCCGGTGAGGTCGCCCTTGCCCGCGATGCGGTTGTAGATGTTCCAGCCGCCGCCGACCCGGTAGCGGCTGGTCACCTTGCCGTTGCCGTACCCGAGGTACAGCCACAGCACGCCGTCGCCGTCGCGGGCGATCAGGTCGTCCGCGGCGGCGCCGCCGAGGTTGCCGGCCGAGAGCAGGCGGTTGTAGATGTTCCAGCCGTGGCCCACCTGCACGGCGTCGGTGTCCGCGTCGAGCCAGCTGTACAGGTTGCCGTTGGTGACGTGCCAGATTCCGTCGGCGAAGCCGTCGTTGTCGTGGTCGACCTGCGTGATGAAGCGGGCGTACTTCCAGCCGTAGCCCACGTTCTCGCGGGCCGTGAGGCCGCCCTTGCCGTCCAGGCCGTAGCCCCACATGTCGCCGTTGTTGTCGACCCCGTACAGCGGGTTGACCTGGGCGTCCTCGGCGGTGGCCGCGGTGGTGGACGTGCTGAACCGCTCGGGGCCGGACGTCTTGCCCTGGGTGCCGAGGGGGTTGAAGGAGGGCCCGGTGCCGTCGGCGGCGAAGGCGCTGGTCGCGGTCGCCGCGAGAGCGGCGGTCAGCGCCGCAGCCGTGACGCGCGCCAGCGTCTGACGCACGTTCGTGCCGGAGCTTTTGGCCACGTGTGTCTCCAGATCGTTCGAAGAACGGATCGAGGGCCGGAGGTGTCCGGCCCTCAAGATCCACTGATGTTCCATCATCCCCGCAAGTGTTCTTTACATGTCAATTGCATTTACGTTCGGCATACGAAGCGGTACGGAAGTGGGATGAAGGTGCAACGAGCGAGAGCACAACCTTTTCGGTCTTCAGATGTCCCGGGGTGCCGTCGGGAGTCGCGGCGAGGTCGATGACAAGTGACAGCTGACAGATGTTGAAATCTGTCATTCCCTGTGTGAGGGTGGCGCCATGACGACGCGCACCCGAACCCTCGGAACCACCGGCCCCCGGGTCTTTGCCCTCGGCCTCGGCTGCATGGGCATGTCCGCGCTCTACGGCGCAGCCGACCGCACCGAGTCGATCGCGACGATCCACGCCGCCCTGGAGGCGGGGGTCACCCTGCTCGACACCGGCGACTTCTACGGCATGGGCCACAACGAGCTGCTCATCGGCGAGGCGCTGCGCACCGCACCCGCGCCCCGCCGTGAACAGGCCCTCGTCAGCGTCAAGTTCGGGGCGTTGCGCGGCCCCGGCGGCGAGTGGAGCGGCTACGACGGCCGCCCGGAGGCGGTGCGGAACTTCGCCGCCTACTCGTTGCAGCGCCTCGGCGTGGACCACATCGACGTGTACCGGATCGCCCGGCTCGACCCGGACGTGCCGATCGAGGAGACCGTCGGCGCGATCGCGGAACTGGTCGAGCAGGGCCACGTCCGGCACATCGGCCTCAGCGAGCTCGGCGCGGCCACCGTCCGCCGTGCCGCCGCCACCGCCCCGATCGCCGACCTGCAGATCGAGTACGCGCTCATCACCCGCGGCATCGAGAAGGAGATCCTGCCCACCACCCGCGAACTGGGCATCGGCATCACCGCGTACGGCGTGCTGTCCCGCGGGCTGATCTCCGGGCACTTCGGCCGCGACCGGCAACTGCCCGCGAACGACTTCCGGGCCTTCTCGCCCCGGTTCCAGGGCGAGAACCTCCGGCACAACCTGGACCTCGTCGACGCCCTGCGCGGGATCGCGGCGCAGAAGGGCGTCTCGGTCGCCCAGATCGCGATCGCCTGGGTGCTGAGCCGCGGCGAGGACATCGTCCCGTTGATCGGCGCGCGCACCCGTGAGCGGCTCACCGAGTCGCTGGGCGCACTGGACGTGACCCTGGACGCGGCCGACCTCGCGGCGATCGAGGACGCGGTGCCCGCAGACGCGGCGGCCGGGGACCGCTACCCCCGGGCGGCGATGGCCCACCTCGACAGCGAGCGGTGACCCCGCCGCCGGGTACGGTCTGGGCCATGGCACCGACCAGCGAGCCCCTGACCGCCGAGCGCATCCTCGAAGCCACCGAGGAGGTGCTGCGCCGCCACGGGCCCGCGAAGGCGACCGTGGTGGACGTGGCCCGCGCGCTCGGCGTCAGCCACGGGAGCGTCTACCGGCACTTCCGCACCAAGGCGGCGCTGCGCGAGGCGGTGACCAAGCGGTGGCTGGACCGCACCTCCGAGGAACTGTCGGGCATCGCCGCCGACGAGGACCGCGTCCCCGAGGCGCGGCTGCGGGACTGGCTGGAGGCCCTGTTCCGGGCCAAGCGCCGCAAGGCCGGCGACGATCCGGAGCTGTTCGCCACGTACATGGTCCTGGCCGGCGAGAACGGCACGGCCGTCGCCGAGCACATCGGCGACCTGATCGCCCAGCTGGCCCGGATCGTCCGCGCGGGCGTCGATACAGGTGCCTTCGCGGCCGCCGACCCCGACCGGACCGCCCGGGCCGTCTTCCAGGCCGGCGGACGCTTCCACGACCCCTGCCACGCGCGGGCGTGGGAGAAGCCGGGCGTCGAGGACGACTTCGCCGCGGTCGTCGACCTGATGCTGCGAGGTCTGGCGGCCCGCTGAGCACTGCGCCTCGGGCGCCGGCGCCGCCGCACCGGACGCGGCCGCTTCAGCCGCCCGGGCCGCCGTCGTGGCCGAACGCGCGGGTCTCCGCGCACCGCGGGACGCCACAGCTGCGGAGCCCGCAGCTTCCGGAGTGCGCCCCGCCCGGCGCACCCGGAGGGCGCCGGGCGGTCACGCGGCCGTCGGGTCCACGGTCGCCTGGTGGGCCTCGGCCAGATGCTCCTGGGCCTTCAGCCAGGGCAGGAACTGCGCACCGCGGCGCCAGCCGCACGTGTCGCATCTGATGGTGCGCTGCACTCCGGTGCGCTGCACCCGGACCACGTGCTCCCGCCCGTGGCCGTCCCAGCGGCTGACCTTGCTCGTGTCGATCTGCGGCATGACGCCTCCCGCGGCCGTCGGTGTGCGGAACTGTCCTCGTGCGCAGCAAGGAGTGTGCAGCAAGTCCACCGCCGGCGGACCCGGTTCGCCCGGGCGCCGTTCGGGCCGCGCCCCGTGTCAGCCGACCGCGCGCGGCAGCCGCAGGCTGAGCAGACCCGTCAGGACGACCCCGGCCAGTTGGACGCAGAGGGCCGTCAGCAGGGCGTCCCGCATCCCGATGTGCGGGGTCAGGGAGAGGAAGAGGGTGCCGACGGTCGCCACGCCCAGAGCGAGCGCGGCCTGCTGTGTGGTGCTCATCACGCCGCTGCCGACGCCGGCCCGGGCGGGCGGCACCTCCGACAGGACGACCCGGTACAGGACGGGCAGTTGGAGCGCCTGGCCGGCGCCCGCCACGGCGCCGCCGGGCAGTAGCGCGACGACCCCCAGGTCCGGCCAGGACCACCGGGCGGCCAGCGCGATCAGGACCAGGCCGGCGCCCTGCAGCACCGCGCCCGCGGTGATCACCCGGGTTCCGTGGCGAGCGACCAGGCGGGGCCCGGCCAGGGAGACGAGGAAGAACGCGACGGCGAGGGGCGCGAGGGCGAGACCGGCCCGGACCGGGCCGAGGCCCGCGCCCCGCTGGAGCGCGACGGCCATCACGAACATGAAGCCGCTGAAGCCGATCGAGAACGGCAGGATCATCACCAGTCCGCGGCGCAGCGTCAGCAGCGTCAGCAGGCTCGGCGGCACGAGCGGGGTCCGTCCGGCGCGGTCGGCCCGGCGCTCCACCGCGAAGAACGCGCCCGCCGCCAGGGGGAACGCGGCCAGCGACAGCCACGTCCACAGCGGCCAGCCCGCTGCCCGCCCCTCGGTGAGCGGGGCCAGCAGGACCAGCAGGGCCACGGCCAGCAGCACGGTGCCGGGGCCGTCGACCGGCTCCGGCGCCTGCGAGCGGGTCTCCGGAACGGTCCGGGCGGCGAGCACCAGCCCGAGCAGCACGACCGGCACGTTGATCAGGAACGCCAGCCGCCAGCCGGTGCCCCACAGGTCGGCGGCGACCAGCAGCCCGCCCAGGATCTGGCCCGCCACCATGGACAGGCCGGCCGTCGCGCCGTACAGGCCCATGGCCCGGGCGCGGCGCTGCCCGGACGTCGCCGCCTGGATGGTGGCGAGGACCTGGGGCAGCATCGCGGCGGCCGTGGCGCCCTGCGCGACGCGCGCCGCCACCAGGCCCCAGGCGTTCGGGGCGAGCCCGCAGGCCAGCGAGGCCAGGCCGAAGGCGGCCATGCCGCCGAGGAAGAACCGGCGCCGCCCGAACAGGTCGCCGAGGCGCCCGCCGAGGACGAGCAGGACGGCGTAGGCGACGCCGTACCCGGCGACGACGAGTTCCAGGACGCTCTCGCCGGTCCCCAGGTCCCGGCCGATGGTGGGCAGGGCGACATTGACGATGAAGAAGTCCACGAGGGGGAGCGCCGCGCCGAGCAGCACGGTGAACAGTCCGGGGCCGCCCAGTTGCGGGGGCGACGGGTGCGGGCGGACGACATGTGAAGTGGCAGTTTCGGTCACGGCTCCGAGCCTGCTCCGCCGGCGAGGGGGGTACCAGAGTGTCCTTGTCCTGGTACAAGCAGTACCTGGCAACAGGATGCGGGGGGCGGCACCCTGGAGACATGACGATCCTGGCCCAGGAGACGCAGCCCGCCGGCACGGCGTCCCACAGCACCGAGATCCGCCGTCACGAGCTGGCCGCCTTCCTGCGCAGCCGCCGTGAACGGATCGCCCCCGAGCAGGTCGGTCTGCCTCGGGGGCGCCGCCGCCGCACGCCCGGGCTGCGGCGCGAGGAGGTCGCCCAGCTCTCCGCGGTCGGCGTCACCTGGTACACCTGGCTCGAACAGGCCCGGGACATCCAGGTCTCGGTCCAGGTCCTGGACGCCCTGGCCCGCGCCCTGATGCTCGACGGCGGTGAACGCGCCCACCTCTTCCAGCTGGCCGGGGCGGTCGACCCCACCCCGGCACACAGCTGCCCGTCGGTGACGCCGGCGGTACGCGCGGTGCTGGAGCAACTGGAGCCGCTGCCGGCCTCCGTCCAGAACAGCCGGTACGACATCGTCGCCTACAACCGCACCTTCAGCCTGCTGCTGTGCGACCTGGACGAGGTGCCGCCGGAGGACCGCAACTGCCTGATCCTCTCCTACACCAACGACGACTGGCGCTCCTCGCTGGTGCACCTGGAGGAGGCCCAGCGGCTGATGGCCGCCCGCTTCCGTGTCGCGATGGCGGGCCATCTCGGCGAACCGGGCTGGAAGATGCTGTTGAAGCGGCTGCGCGAGCAGTCCCCCGACTTCCGCGCGTACTGGGACCGACACGAGATCGCCGTCCACCGCACCCGGCTCAAGGAGTTCCGCAACCGCTACGTCGGGCGCATCACCGTCGAGCACACCGACCTGTGGCTCAACCCCGAGCTGGGCGCGCGGATGGTGACCTACGTCCCCGCGGACGAGGAGTCACGGCGCAGGCTGGAGAGGCTGCACGCGATCGCGCTGGAGCGCGAGGCCGGCGCCGGGGACCGCGACGCGGCGTGACGGTGCCGCCCCGCCGGGAGCGGGGCGGCACACCCGGTCCGGTCGCCCCGCCGGACGCGCGCGAGCGGCGCGGCCGTGTCCCGGAAGGGCGTCTCAGGCCCGGTCCGCGGCCTCCGCCGTCCGCGGCACCCGCGCCGGGTCCAGCCGCGCCGCCGCGCGCTCGGCGGTCCGGCGGGCCCACCGCCCGGTGGTCGACGCCCCGAGGCCGAGCACGACGAGCCCGCACCCGGCCAGCACCCACCAGCCGGGCCGGGCGGCCGAGACGAACGCGTCCCGGTACGACGAGGCGCCGACGCCGGCCGCCAGTACCGCCCCGACCACCGCGACGCCGAGCGTCTGCCCCAGCTGACGGCTCGTGGAGGCGATGGCCGCCGCCACACCCGCCTGCGTGCGGGGCATACCCGACACCGCCGTGTTGGTGATCGGCGCGTTGACGAAGCCGAAGCCGATGCCGAACAGCACGTAGCCGGCGAACAGGGTGACGTTCGACGTCTCCGCCTCGAACGCCGCGAACAGCACGGCACTGGCGGTCATCGCGGACCCGGCGACCAGCAGCGGCAGCCGCGGCCCCCGGCTGCCGACGAGCCGCCCCGACAGCGGGGCGCACAGGAACGTCGGCACGGCCATCGGCAGCATCCACAGGGCCGCGTGCAGGGCGTTCAGGCCGCGCACGTTCTGCAGGTACAGCGTGGACAGGAACAGGAAACCGCCCAGTGCCGCGAACGCCCCGACCGCGATGACCGTGGCCCCGCTGAACGGCGCGGAGCGGAAGAAACGCAGGTCGACGAGGGGCTCGGCGCGGCGGGGCTCGTACCGCAGCAGGCCGAGCAGCGCGGCCGCCGCGAGCGCCGCGTAGGGCAGGACCGCGACGGCACCGGACTCCGGGGCCTGGATGATCGCGTACGTCAGGGTGCCGAACAGGACGACGACGAGCACCTGGCCGACCGGGTCGGGCCTGCGGGCTCGGGGGGCCCGGGACTCGGGGACGAGGGCGGCGGTGAGCAGAAGGGCGGTGAGGCCGACGGGCAGGTTGACCCAGAAGATCGACCGCCAGCCGACGTTCTCCACCAGCAGGCCGCCGACCAGCGGGCCCGCCGCCATCGAGAGGCCGACGACGGCGCCCCACACGCCGATCGCGCGGGCGCGTTCGCGCGGGTCGGTGAAGGTGTTGGTGATGATCGACATGGCGACCGGGTTCAGCATGGAGCCGCCGACGGCCTGCACCATCCGGAAGGCGACCGGCGACGAGAGGTCCGGCGCCAGCGAGCACAGCAGGGATCCGGCCGTGAACACGACCAGGCCGGCCATGAAGACGCGCTTGCGGCCGACGCGGTCGGCGGTGGATCCCGCGAGCATCAGCAGCGAGGCCAGTACCAGGGTGTAGGCGTCGACGGTCCACTGGAGCCCCGCCGTCGTGGCGTGCAGTTCGCGCTGGACGGACGGCAGGGCGACGTTCAGGGCGGTGACGTCCAGGCTCACGATCAGCAGGCTCGTGCAGCAGACCGCGAGCACGAGCAGACGTCGGCGAGGGCTCGGCTCGGGCATGGGCCCATCCTACGCTTTCAATAGTGCGACTAACTAATGAGTTATGCACGGGTCTGGTCGTGCGCTGCGGAGCCGATGGGCCAGAATGGGGGGATGCCCGCGACCGCCTCGCCCCTGAAGATCGGCCCCCACTCCGTCCGGCCCCCCGTCGTGCTCGCGCCGATGGCGGGGATCACCAACGCGCCCTTCCGTACCCTGTGCCGGGAATTCACCGAAGGCGGATCATTCGGCAAAGGCGCGTCGCGGCGCGTCGCGGGCGGCGGCAAGGGCCTCTTCGTCAGCGAGATGATCACCACCAGGGCCCTGGTCGAACGCAACGACAAGACCATGCAGCTGATCAGGTTCGACGCCACCGAGCAGCCGCGCTCGATCCAGCTCTACGGCGTCGACCCGGCCACCGTCGGCAAGGCCGTCCGCATGATCGTCGAGGAGGACCTCGCCGACCACATCGACCTGAACTTCGGCTGCCCGGTGCCGAAGGTGACCCGCAAGGGCGGCGGCTCGGCCCTGCCGTACAAGCGCAACCTGCTGCGGGCCATCCTGCGCGAGGCCGTCGGCGGGGCCGGCGACCTGCCGGTGACGATGAAGATGCGCAAGGGCATCGACGACGACCACCTCACCTACCTCGACGCCGGCCGCATCGCCGTCGAGGAGGGCGTCACCGCCGTCGCCCTGCACGGCCGCACCACCGCCCAGCACTACGGCGGCACCGCCGACTGGGACGCCATCGCCCGGCTGAAGGAGCACGTGCCGGAGATCCCGGTGCTCGGCAACGGCGACATCTGGTCGGCCGACGACGCGCTCCGGATGGTCCGCGAGACCGGCTGCGACGGTGTCGTCGTCGGCCGCGGCTGCCTGGGCCGGCCGTGGCTGTTCGCGGACCTGGTCGCCGCCTTCGAGGGCCGCACCGGGGAGTACGCGCGGCCCACCCTGCGCGAGGTCGCCGACGTCATGGTCCGGCACGCCACGCTGCTCGGCGAGTGGATCGGCGACGAGTCCCGCGGCGTCATCGACTTCCGCAAGCACGTCGCCTGGTACCTCAAGGGCTTCGCCGTCGGCTCCGAGATGCGCAAGCGGCTCGCGATCACCTCCGGCCTCCAGGAGCTGCGGGCCGGCCTGGACGAACTCGACCTCGACCAGCCCTGGCCGACCGGCGCCGACGGGCCCCGCGGCCGGACGTCCGGCAACAACCGGGTGGTGCTGCCGGACGGCTGGCTGAAGGACCCCTACGACTGCGCGGGCGTCACGGAGGACGCGGAGCTGGACACCTCGGGGGGCTGATCAGCTCCCGGACGGGTGCGGCACGGAGCCGTACGCCGTCAGGAAGCGGTCGCGGAAGGCGTTCATCTTCCACACCGGGGCGTCGTGGGCCGGACGCAGACCGTCCGTCCAGTTCCACCCGGCGATCTTCTCCAGCACCTTCGGGTCCTTGGCGACGATCGACACCGGTACGTCCCGGCTGGCGTGGTTGCCGCTGACCCGCGCGATCGGCTGGTGGTCGCCCAGGAAGACCAGCACGGTGTCGTCGGTGCCGTAGCGCTGGAGCCACTGCACCAGGCTGGTCACCGAGTACTCGATCGACTTGCCGTACTCCTCCTTGGAGCGCTGCGAGTCGGTGATGATGTCCTTGGGGTCGTTGCCCGCCTTCGCCATCGGGCCGAAGATCCGGCCGTCGCCGAGCTCGTCCCAGCCGACCAGCTTCGGGATCGGCGCCCACGGCTGATGGCTGGAGGTCAGGATGAGCTCCGACATCAGCGGCTTGTCGCGCTTGCGCCCGTGCTCCACCTGCTGGAACCGCTCCAGCGCGTACTGGTCCGGCATCGTCGACCAGCTGAACTTCGGGCCGCGGTAGCCCAGGTGGAAAGCGTCGTACACCTTCTGCAGGCCGTAGAACTTCTGCTCCGGCCAGCCCTTCTGCACGCCCGGCATCACGCCGACGGTGTCCCACGCGCCGGTCTTCTCGAACACCTTCGTCAGGGACAGGTGGTCGCCCGCGGTGACGGTGCGGTAGCGGCTCTGGTTGTCGATCCACAGACCCGACAGGAACGTCGAGTGCCCCAGCCAGCTGTTGCCGCCGTACGTCGCCGACGTCAGCCAGCCGCTCTTGGCGTGGAAGCCCGCCTCCGCCAGGGCCTGCGTGTTCGCATCGAGAGTGCTGTCGACGCCCGGAGCCGTCACCGGGTCCTCGATGGCGCTGCGGCCGTAGCTCTCGATGAACGTGAAGATCATGTCCTTGCCGCGCAGGTCCGGCACGAGCTGCTCGGGCGGGGTGGCCCCGAAGACGTCGGCCTTGGCCTCCTTCGCGAACGCCCGCTCGTCGCGGATCGTCGCGCGCACCGCCTGTTCGCGGGAGCGGACCATCTCCACGGTGTGATCGGAGGCGACCGGGACACCGGAGATCTGCACGTCCAGTGCCGAGCAGGTCATCCACACCGTGCTGCACAGCAGCAGCACGCGTGTCGAGCGCGTCGGGTGACGGCCGATCAGGCCGCCGATGCGGACGACCGCCAGTGCCATCAGCGCGAGCAGCACGCCGACGAGCACGACCAGTGCGACGGTGGCGAGCCGGGCCGACGTGCCGCCGATCGTGTCGGCGACGTAGGACTCGGCGTCGCCCAGCAGCGGCCAGTCCAGGATCACGTTGAACCCGCGGCCCAGATACGAGTTGAACCCCATGTCCAGCAGGTCCAGCACCGTCACCACACCCAGCACCAGCCCCGCGAGCGCCGCCGCCACGGCCCGCGGCCTGCGCGGCAGCACGAGCAGCACGGCCGCCGCGAGCAGTCCCTCCACCGGGATCCGGGCGAACGCCGCCGGCGCGAACTGCTCGCTCCGGTTCGGCATCAGCAGCCCGGTGAGGACGAGCGCGAACGCCAGCACGGTGACGGCCAGCGACAGCACCCGGGCGGGGACGGGATGCCCGGACCTCCAGCGCCGAACGGCCCGGCGCGCGCGGCGGGCGGGCCGGGTGACGGCACGGAAGGCGGCCAGGGCCAGCGGAGGACCCGAGGGGGCCGGGCCGTCGGCCTCGGAGGGCGGGGCGGTGTCCGTGGCGGGAGCCGGGACGGCGTTCTCCGCGGGCACGGCGCTCCCGGCGCCGGGAGCCGGGACGGCGTCGTGGGCCGTGGTGGCGTCGGACGACACCACGGCCTCGGGTGACGCGGCGGCGTCGTCCGGGGGCGGGGCCGCCTTTGCCCGGGTCCCGGGCTGCCGGGCCTCGCCCCCGGGTGACGGGACGGTCGGTGTGCGGGGTGCCCCGGCGGCGTCCTCGCGCGTCGCGGCCGGCACCTCCGCGTCGGCGTTGTCTGTCTCGGCCGGTTCCGTTGCCTGGCGTGTGCTCGTGTCCTGGGGCACCCCGGGGTCCTTCCGTGCGCGGCATGGCGGAGTGGCGGGCCCACGCTGGGGGAGGCGGTGCCCGCCGCCCTCCCGTACGGGGTGGCCGGAGTCCGCGTTCAGCCAGTTCACCCAGCGTCCGGCAAACAGGCGGCAAACCCCGCGCCAACCGGCCGGCCGGGCCACCGCGGCATCACGCCCGCAGGGCGCCCGGCACACCCGTCCGACGATGGCCGCCGAGCCCTTCCGCCGTCCGCCGCAACGCGCCCGCACGGCGCCCGTCACGGTGCCCCACCCGCGCCCGTCCTGCGGACCGGACGCCCGGACGCCGCATCCCCCTGCCCCGCCGTCCGGGCGCCCGGCGTCCGTGTCCGGGCCGCCGCCCTCCTACGCCCCGCCCACCGCGGTGAGCAGGGCCAGTGGCGCCGCCGCCGACCTCGACTCCCGCACGCACGCGTGGGGGTACGGCACCGGCTCCGCGTGCGTGTCCCGTCCGTACCCGGCGAGCACCTCCGGCAGCCGGTGGCCGGCCGCCGTCGCCGCGTCGACCAGGGCGTGGGCGACCGTGCGGGCCTCGTCGTGCAGGCCGTAGCGGGCCAGGCCCAGGGTGATCAGCGCGTTGTCGTGCGGCCACACCGAACCCCGGTGGTACGACAGCGGGTGGTACGCCTCCTGGCCCGCGGCCAGCGTGCGCACCCCCCAGCCGGAGAAGAAGTCCGGCTCCAGCAGCCGCCGGCCCACCATCTCGCCGTACTCCTTGTCCAGCAGCCCCGACCACAGCAGATGCCCGGCGTCCGAGGCCAGCGCGTCGACCGGGCGGCCGTCGCCGTCCAGCGCCAGCGCCGGGAAGGAGCGCTCCGGCATCCAGAAGTCCCGTTGGAAGCGGTCCCGCAGATCACCGGCCGCCTGTTCGAGCAGGGCGGCGTACACCTCGTCCTCCCACACCGTGCGCGCCAGCCACGCCGTGCGGCGCAGTGCGTCGTAGGCGTAGCCCTGGGCGCCCGCGGCCATCACCGGCCCCGTGGGCCGGGTGCCGTCGGCCGAGCAGATCGCGCCCGGGGAGTCCTTCCAGTTCTGGTTGGCGAGGCCGCCGCGGTCCGCCCGGTACACCAGGTAGCCGCGGGAGGTGAGACCGCCGTGGTCGAGCATCCAGCCGATCGCGGCCCGCGCGTGCTGCTCCAGCCGGCGGGCCGTGGCCGCGTCGCCGGTCCGCTCGACGTACGCCCCGAGCAGCACGAGGAAGAGCGGAGTGGCGTCGACGGAGCCGTAGTAGCGGCCGAACGGCACCTGCCCGAAGTGCGCCAGCTCGCCGTGCCGCACCTCGTGCACGATCTTGCCCGGCTGCGCCACCGACGCCGAACCCGCCTCGGTCGCCTGTGTCGCGGCGAGCGCGGGCAGCGTCGCGGCGGCCAGTTGGGGTCGGTAGGGGAGGGCGAACAGGGAGGTGAGCAGCGCGTCGCGGCCCAGCAGGGTCAGGAACCAGGGAGCGCCGGCCGCCGGGACCCGCAGCTCCTCCCCGTCCGGTCCGGTCGCCGGGACCTGCAGCGCGGCGAGGTCGGCCAGGCCCCGCGCGCAGGCGGCGGCCAGCTCCGGCCAGCCGGTCGGGAAGGCCACGCCCTCCACGAACGCGCCCTCCGCCGCCAGCAGTTGCTCGGTCACCGCGGCCGGGGAGCGGGGCACCCGCAGCGCCCGCTTCTCCCCGTGCGGGCGAGCCATCACCCGCAGGGTCAGCTCCGCGGTGCCGTGCGGCTCCAGGTCCAGGGACCACACCAGGCGGCGGGCGCCTGCGCCGGTCTCCTCGACGGCGTCCGGGGCGGGCTCGGCCGCGACCGTCGTGCACGACCGCCACTCGCCGCGGCGGTAGACGAACTCCAGCCCGTGGTCGAGGACCTGACGGGAGCGCATGGCGCCGGTCTTGACGTAGGTGCGGTGGTCGGAGCGCAGCTCGAACTGGTCGGCGAAGTCGGCGTCCGCGGTGATGGCGAGCCGGACCCGGGTGGCCACCGGACGGTTGCTGGTGATCCGCAGCGACTCCACGAACGAGGCGTCCCCGACGGCCTGTTCGCGGAAGAGGGTGCAGGCGGGCGGTTCGTTGCGGCCGCCGCGCGGGACCAGCACGCAGCGCGCGGTGTCGCCGTCGGCGACGGGCGCGAGCGTCTCGGGCACCGCGCCGTCGACGGTCAGCTGCCAGCGGCTCAGATGCCGGGCGTCCCGTACGAACAGTCCGTCCGGGGCGTGGCCGCCGCCCCGTACCCCGCTGATGTCGCCGCCGTCGCCCACGGCGGCGAACGTCCCCCCGTACACGAGCAGATGATGCCGTTCCGTCATCCCCGGTCCCCTCCCCTGACTGTCCGATCGTCGTCGACTGCGCTGTCGTGGTGCGTGGTGCTGTGCAGAAGGTCGAGCGCGAGAGCCGCGGTCCAGCTGAAGCCGGTGGCCCCGCAGGCGGCGCCGGTGTACGGGTCGACGTACTCGGCGAAGCCGGAGCCGGCGGCGCTGGTGAGGACCGCCTCGGCGAGGGCGTCGGCCCGGTCGCGCTCGCCGTGCGCCCGCAGCCCCCGCTCCACCAGCCAGGCGGTGTTGAACCAGGCCGGCCCTCGCCAGTAGCGGTGCGGGTCGAAGGCCTCGCCGAGCAGGTCGTAGCTGGGCACCAGCCGGGTGGAGCGGCCCAGCCCGAAGTGCGGGCCGGTGAGCGTGCCGACCAGCGCGGTCGTGATGTCGCGGGGCAGCCCCGGCAGCAGCAGCGGGATCAGCCCGGACACGCTGCGCTCGCCGATCGGCCGCCCGTCGCACAGGTCCCGGCACAGGAACATGCCCGCCGCCGGGTCCCACAGCCGCTCGACGAGCGCACCCGTCAGCCTCTCCGCCCGCGCATGGCGGGCCGTCCCCGTCGCCCCCAGTTCGTGCGCGATCCGGGCGAGCGCGTGCTCGGAGGCGATGAGCAGGGCGTTGAAGGCGGGGTCCTCGACGGCGAAGTCGCTTCTCCCGTCGGCGTAGTGGCGGTCCCGGTAGTCGGCGGCCAGCCGTACGTAGCGCCCGTAGTCCAGATCCGTCGGCCGGTCCTGCGCGGCCCCGTGGTCGAGGTCGGCACGCCGGAAGGAACGGGCGGGTGCCGGGGCGACACGGGCGAGCGGCGCGTCCCAGCAGGGGCTGTTGTCCATGCCCTGCTCCCACGGGTGCACCACGGAGGCCAGGCCGGCGCCGCCGAGGTCGCGACGGTGCAGCAGGTACCGGTGCCAGGCCGCCAGCCGCGGGTGGACCCGCTCCAGGAAGCCGCGCGCCCGGGAAAGCCCCGGGTCGGCGCGGTGCACCAGCCAGGCCGCCAGCGCGTGCACCGGTGGCTGCACGATGCCCGACGTCTGTACGGTGCGCGGGGCGCCCGCGGTGCGCCCGGCGGTGGAGGAGCGCCAGAAGTCGGGGCTGGGGAAGTACGCGTCCAGCGGGACGGAGGGGTTGAAGACGATGTGCGGGATGCGTCCGTCGCCCCATTGCGCGGCCAGCAGCGTCTCCAGCTCCGTCTGGGCCCGTAACGGTGACAGATGCCTCAGGCCGACGGCGATGAACGCCGAGTCCCACGACCACTGGTGCGGGTACAGCCCGCGGGAAGGGACCGTGGAGGCGCCCGTCCAGTTGCCCTCGAGCACCCGTGCGGCCCTGACGTGCAGCGCATCCGCCGTGGGCGGCGGATCGTATGCAATGTCGCGCTCGGCGCGGCGGGTGGTGAGCTGGGCAGTGCGATCCACTCGGGACTCCCCGAAAGACGTCCGGCCGACGGGTTCGGCCGTGGCCACCGTAGGGTTACGTCTATTTAACACGCAAAACCCAATATGTAATGCAAGCTTGAGAAACACAAGGGGGTGCGCATGACCGGACGGCCGGGCAGGACCGGACGAGGCGGAAGCCAGGCGAGCGCCGGCGATCTGCTCGAACTCGTCCGCAGTGGACGCGCGACGACCCGCGGCGCGCTCCAGCAGGTGACGGGGCTGTCCCGGGCCACGGTCGGCCAGCGCCTGGAGCGGCTCTTCCGCGCGGGCTGGCTGCGCGAGGGAGCCGGCGGCCCGGTCGGATCGCCGCTCGGCGGACGCCCCTCGATCACCCTGGAGTTCGACGACGAGCATGCGGTCGTCCTCGTCGCCGACCTCGACACCCGGCATGCCCGCGCGGCCGTCCTCACCCTCACCGGCGAGATCCTCGGCGAGCGCTCCGGCGCCCTGGTCGTCGAGCAGGGTCCGGACGCCGTTCTCGGTGAGCTGGGCCGCTGGTTCGCCGACCTGCTGCACGAGGCCGGGCACCGCGCGGGCGAGGTGTGCGGCATCGGCCTGGCCGTCCCCGGGCCCGTCGACAGCGAGACCGGCCGGGTCGTCCAGCCGCCGATCATGCCCGGCTGGGACGGCTACGACATACGGGGCCGGCTGGCCAGGGCCTTCGGCGAGCACACGGGCGCCGGCCCGGTCCCGGTCCTGGTGGACAACGACGCCAACCTCATGGCCTACGGCGAGCAGCGCACGTCCTACCCGGGTTGCTCGGCGTTCGTCCTGGTCAAGGTGTCGACCGGCATAGGCGCGGGCGTCGTGGTCGACGGCTCCGTCTTCCGCGGCATCGACGGCGGCGCCGGCGACATCGGCCACATCCGCGTCCCGGAGGGCGCGGACGCGCTGTGCCGGTGCGGGTCCTACGGGTGTCTGGCCGCGGTCGCCAGCGGAGGCGCCGTGGCCCGGCGGCTGGTGGAGGCCGGGGTCCCGGCAGCTTCCGGCTCCGACGTGCGGCAACTGCTCGCGTCCGGGCACCCGGAGGCGACCGGGCTCGCGCGGGAGGCCGGGCGCCGGGTCGGGGACGTGCTGGCGACGGTGGTGACCCTGCTCAATCCGGGCGTGCTCATGATCGCCGGGGATCTGGCCGGAACACCGTTCCTGACAGGGGTACGGGAGCTGTTGTACCAGCGGGCGCTGCCGCGCTCGACGGCCCACCTGGACGTGGTGACCTCGCGGCTGGGGGAGCGGGCCGCCCTGGTGGGGGCGGGGGCGATGGTCGTGGAGTACCTGTACGCGCCGGAGCGGGCCGAGGAGCGGCTGCGGGCGCTGGGCGTCTGACCGGCGCGTTCGTGCCCGCGGGCCAAGGGGGCGGCCGCGGGGGCGGGGCCCGTCCGGCGGGCGGTCGGCGGGCCTCTGGCCGCGGGTTCTGTGAAGAGGATGTTTCGGTCCGGGTACTCGTCCGCATGGTGAAATCCGGGCCGGTGTGGCAGCGTGATTCTCGCCACCCCTGATAGGGGTCGCGCTCAGATGAGCGGTTTGCGGGCGGCTGCACTTCTGAAAGGGGTGGCACTGAGTGCCACCCTTTGATCGTTCATCGAGCAAAATCAGACGTGCCGATTGCCGCTCAAGTGAGCGCCTTGTGGGGTCTACGGGGGTTGATGCCTTCAAGAAGTGAACACAAGATCGGCAGGTGGCATGCCCAGCCTTGACTTTCGATCTACCGGCCGACGCCTGGTTACAGGCACATGACGCACAAGTGGACGTACCCAGGCGCCTTCGATCTGGGTATGTTCCTCGCCGTCAGGGCAGCCACCGCGTCCTCGAGGAGTCGAGACCCGTGTCGGAAAACAAAGATCTCCAGGTAGCCGAGCAGGGCAGCAGCGTTGAGGGCATGAAGTTCGTCTACGACTTCACCGAGGGCAACAAGGACCTCAAGGACCTCCTCGGCGGCAAGGGCGCGAACCTCGCCGAGATGACCAACCTGGGCCTTCCGGTCCCGCCCGGCTTCACGATCACCACGGAGGCCTGCAAGGTCTACCTGGAGAGCGGCACCGAGCCCGCGGCACTGCGTGACGAGGTGAGTGCGCACCTCGACGCGCTGGAGACCCGCATGGGCAAGAAGCTCGGCCAGCCCGACAACCCTCTCCTGGTCTCGGTCCGCTCCGGCGCCAAGTTCTCCATGCCCGGCATGATGGACACCGTCCTGAACATCGGCCTCTCCGACAAGTCGGTCAAGGGCCTCGCCGACCAGGCAGGCGACGAGCGCTTCGCCTGGGACTCCTACCGCCGCCTCATCCAGATGTTCGGCAAGACCGTCCTCGGCGTCGACGGCGACCTCTTCGAAGAGGCCCTCGACAGCGCCAAGGAGGCCAAGAAGGCCACCGTCGACACCGACCTGGCGGCAGCCGACCTGAAGAAGCTGGTCACCACCTTCAAGAAGATCGTCAAGAAGGAGACCGGCCGGGACTTCCCGCAGAACCCGCGTGAGCAGATGGACCTCGCCATCCGCGCCGTCTTCGACTCCTGGAACGGTGACCGCGCCAAGCTCTACCGCCGCCAGGAGCGCATCCCGCACGACCTCGGCACGGCCGTCAACGTCTGCTCGATGGTCTTCGGCAACCTGGGCCCGGACTCCGGCACCGGTGTCGCCTTCACCCGCGACCCCGCCTCCGGCCACCAGGGCGTCTACGGCGACTACCTGCAGAACGCCCAGGGCGAGGACGTCGTCGCGGGCATCCGCAACACCGTCCCGCTGGCGGAGCTGGAGACGATCGACAAGAAGTCGTACGACCAGCTGATGCAGATCATGGAGACCCTGGAGAACCACTACAAGGACCTCTGCGACATCGAGTTCACGATCGAGCGCGGTCAGCTGTGGATGCTCCAGACGCGCGTCGGCAAGCGCACCGCCGGCGCCGCCTTCCGCATCGCCACGCAGCTGGTCGACCAGGGCCTCATCGACGAGGCCGAGGCCCTCCAGCGGGTGACGGGCGCCCAGCTCGCCCAGCTGATGTTCCCCCGCTTCGACGAGGACGCGAGGGTCGACCAGGTCGCGCGCGGCATCGCCGCATCGCCCGGTGCCGCGGTCGGCAAGGCCGTCTTCGACTCGTACACGGCCGTCAAGTGGTCCCGCTCCGGCGAGAAGGTCATCCTGGTCCGCCGCGAGACCAACCCCGACGACCTCGACGGCATGATCGCGGCCGAGGGCATCCTCACCAGCCGCGGCGGCAAGACCTCGCACGCGGCCGTGGTGGCCCGCGGCATGGGCAAGACCTGCGTGTGCGGCGCGGAGGACCTGGAGGTCGACACCAAGCGCCGCCGGATGACGGTCCCGGGCGGACACGTCGTCGAAGAGGGCGACGTCATCTCCATCGACGGTTCCTCGGGCAAGGTCTACCTCGGCGAGGTCCCCGTGGTCCCCTCCCCGGTCGTGGAGTACTTCGAGGGCCGCATGCACCCGGGCGCCGACGACGCCGACGAACTCGTCGAGGCGGTCCACCGGATGATGGCCTTCGCCGACCGCAAGCGCCGGCTCCGCGTCCGGGCGAACGCGGACAACGCCGAGGACGCGCTGCGGGCCCGCCGGTTCGGCGCCCAGGGCATCGGCCTGTGCCGTACCGAGCACATGTTCCTCGGCGACCGGCGTGAACTCGTGGAGCGCCTCATCCTGGCGGACACCCAGGCCGAGCGCGAGGAGAGCCTGAAGGAACTCCTCCCGCTCCAGAAGAAGGACTTCGTCGAGTTGTTCGAGGCGATGGACGGCCTCCCGGTCACCATCCGCCTCCTCGACCCCCCGCTGCACGAGTTCCTCCCCGACATCACCGAGCTGTCCGTCCGCGTCGCCCTGGCTGAGTCCCGCCAGGAGCCGCACGAGAACGAACTCCGCCTGCTCCAGGCGGTGCACCGGCTGCACGAGCAGAACCCGATGCTCGGCCTGCGGGGCGTCCGGCTCGGCCTGGTCATCCCGGGCCTGTTCACCATGCAGGTCCGCGCGATCGCGGAGGCCGCGGCCGAGCGCAGGACGGCCAAGGGCGACCCGCGCGCCGAGATCATGATCCCGCTCGTCGGTACCGTGCAGGAGCTGGAGATCGTCCGCGACGAGGCCGACAAGGTCATCGCCGAGGTCGAGGCGGCGACCGGCACACGGCTGAAGCTGGCGATCGGCACGATGATCGAGCTGCCGCGCGCCGCCCTGACGGCCGCTCAGATCGCCGAGGCGGCCGAGTTCTTCTCCTTCGGCACCAACGACCTGACCCAGACGGTATGGGGCTTCAGCCGCGACGACGTCGAGGCGTCGTTCTTCACCGCCTACCTGGAAAAGGGCATCTTCGGCGTCTCCCCCTTCGAGACGATCGACCGGGACGGCGTCGGCTCGCTGGTGAGGTCCGCGGCGGAGGCCGGCCGGCGCACCCGCCCCGACCTGAAGCTCGGCGTCTGCGGTGAGCACGGCGGCGACCCGGAGTCCGTCCACTTCTTCCACGAGGTCGGCCTCGACTACGTCTCCTGCTCCCCGTTCCGCATCCCCGTCGCCCGCCTGGAGGCCGGCCGCGCCGCGACCCGGTCGCAGGGCAGCGACCACCGCTAGGCGCTCCACGGGGAGGCCCGCGATGCGCCGTGGGCTGTCCACGGCTCCGTCGTGGCCGGTCGCGCAGCTCCCCGCGCCCCTTCGGGAACGGCCGATCCGCGGTGGTCCTCACCCCACCTCGACTCGGGCGCCGGGAGGGCCGGGCCCTGCGCAGCCTGCCCTCCCGGGCCTCCCGGCCCACCGAACCCCGGAGCCGCTGTCTGTCACCCGACCCTCAACCGATCGGCAGCGGCTCCGGTACGTCAAGAGAGGGCGGCACCCTGTGCGGGGGTGCCGCCCTCTTGTGCGGGGCCTGCGGGGACTGTCGGATTCCTAGGAGGCCATCCGCACATCGGTGCAACCGCGCGTCTCGGCTTCGTGGGTGGCGAAAGCCTTCAGCGCCGATGTGGCGAACTCAGCGGAGTAGTGGGTGATCGGGGGGCTGTCAGTGGCCCGGTCGTAGAGGTGGTACAGCACGAACACGGCGCGCTGTGTGGACTGCGGGCAAGAGGCGGTGGCCCAAGCGTAGTCCTTGTCACCGTATATGGGGCCGGTGCCTTGCTTGAGCTGGTCGCCCTCACTCCTCAGGAAGTCCTTGGCGGAGGCTCCGTAATACGCGTACAAGCCGAATCCGGGCTTCTTCTGTGATGTCACGAGGTAGCAGTTGGTCTGCGGGGCGTGCGTGTCCGTAGGGTACTCCATGACTTCCGGCACGCCGTTCTGCGCCGCCGTCCGCGCCAAGTCGCGCAAAGAAGCACAGGATCCTTGCGCCTGCTTCAGCGGTTCGGCGGTATCCGGATCACCGAGTTTGGCGGTGGACACCTTGACCAGCGGCTCTCCGGCCTGCACCTGGCAGTCGTGCTTCTGTGCTGCCCTCTGCGCGGTCTCGGCGGTCACCCGGCCGAGCCCCGCGAGCGTGCCGCTGTTCGTCTCCCCGTACAGGTCGCCATAGGCAACAAGGGCCTTGCTCTTCTGGTTCCGGCAGTCGAGAGCAACCATGATCTGGGTGGTGCCGTCATGCCTCACGACCCCGGACCAACCGTTGCCGAGCGGTGCGGCCTGCCCTTTGAAGCCGTTGTAGTCCTCGCTGTACGCAGCGAGGCTCCCGGACGGCGGCGTCTCATTGCTCCAGCGCAGCGTGATGTCGAGTGCCTTGCCCGTGCCGGACCCAGCGGTCTTCACAGAGCACTGAGCCAGGAGGCCGCGCTCGGTATCGTGCGACTCACCGCGAGGGTCCGAGGTGCCCAGCGCGGCTTCGAGTCCCTTCTGCGCCAGCGCGCCGCCGCACGCCCGGTCCAGGGACCGGGCGTCCCGCCAGGAATCAAACGCACCGGTGCCGTACAGCACCAAGGCCACGATTCCCAGGGCCAGAAGGAGCGCCGACGCGGTCCATCCGACGCGGATCCATCGGTTACCGGAGTTGGTCTGCATCGCGCTCATTCTGCCGGGTGCCATTCCTGCGGGAGTCAGCGGTCGGCCCGAAGGGTGTCGAGTGTGTGGTTGCGACCCCAGTCGTACTGGTCCTGGCCCGAGTGAACGAAGGACTTCGTCCACTCACTGTCGATGCCGTGCCCGCGGCTGTCGCCCCATGCCCTGACCATGTGTTCCACATCGTGCAGGCCTGCATCGTAGGTCTTGGCGTTCTTCTCAGTGGCCTCGACGTTGGCTTCGGCCACATGCTCCTTGTTGGACTCGTACGCCCACACGTCGATGGCCTTCGCTCCGAGGTCGCCCGCAGGGGAGAGATCGGCCACGGGGTTGAACATCAGAGCTGTGCTGTAAGCGGTGCTGATTCCATGGTTGAAGTCGGCGGCCCACTGCTGCTTGTGGAACCGCTCGTCGAAAATGACATCCGACCGGACGCCGTCGTAGGCACCCATGGCACGTGAGGACTCGACGATCCGGTTCGTAATGGTCTTGTCGCTGGCGTCCGCAGGGATGTGCTGCAGGACGTCATGTGCATACCGTTGCTCAGCCCCGTAGAGATGGCCGAAGGCCTGCGGGTCGTCGGCGATACCGCGCATGACGGCGGCGAGGCGTTGATGGCCCACGGCCATGTGCGCCCCGTCCTTGTCGGCCCAGACCTCGCCCGGGCTGTCCCAGTCGATGTCGTACTTTGAGTCCGATGCCGCGTAGACGTTGTGTGTGTCAGGCGTGTACGACGTCATGACGTGCGCCAAGGGCGTGGAGAGGTTCTTCGGCAGCTGCTGCGCCTGGCCGTCCGAGAAGAGGGTGTTGATGGTGTGCTGCAAGATGCGGGCCTGGGGCTCGGTGTGCTGTCCGACCGGATGGTAGGAACCCGGCTTCTCTCCCGTCGTAGCGGCCTCAAGGGCTGCTCCGAAGCCCGCCCGGACGTCCCCGTCCTCCGCCATCACCCGCATGCCTACCGTGGTACCGCCAGGTGGGGTCGCGTAGTGGTCGACAACGGTTTCCCAGTCCCTCTCGTGGATCAGGTATTTCAGGTTGTCGTTGTGGGCCGGGTCGAGATATTGGGTGCTGGTCCTGGGGTCTTCGGACATGATGCCGAGGACGCCGTCGTATGGATCGTTGGCGAACCAACCACGTTTCGGGCCGCTGAAGTTGTCCCGGAGGGCCCAGATGGACTCCGTGTTGCCCTTCCTCATGTAGGACTCCTCCGCGTGCCGGACGTCGTCCGCGGTGTCCTCGAGGAACTGGCCGGAGTAGCCGTGGCCTTGCTGCATCAGCGTGACCAGGCTCTGGTAGCCGCGGACCTTCTCGTCCGGGATGGGGCTGAGGCCGTCGACCTTGAATCGAGCGGTCCCCGCCTTGCGCATCTCGTCGCGGAAGTGCTTGTAGAAGGCGGAATGCGGGTCGCGGGTCGCAGTGGCCAAGGTCGTCGCAAGGCCGTGCTCGAGGTCCCGGTACCGGCCAGCGTGCTTCTTGTCGTCGTAGTGGCCCAGGCTCTCAAGCTTGTTGGAGAGCCTCAGCATGCCGCCTGCGCCGAGTTCGTCCAGCAGGGTCCGGCTGAATGCCTCGTTGCCTGAGTTGTCACGGAACATCCGCTGCAGTTCCTTGTAGTCGGCCGCCGTCGCCTTACCCGAGTCGATGCGGGTAGCGATGTCCTTGGCTTCATCCGCCTCATACTTCTCGATGTCGCCGCCGGCCTCGCCGTTGAAGCCGTTCGTTGTGCCGTCGGCGATGTCGGAGTCGATCACGACGGCCTTGAACGCGACCTCTACGCCGTCATCGGCGTCACTCACGGCCTTCACACACTGATTGATGCGATGCTGCCATGACTCGACAGAACTTCTGATGCTGTCCTGATATTTGATCAGAAACTCATGGGGTTCTCGTCCAGGACGTAGCGGACGTGCGGGCCGCCGAAGTAGCCGCGGACGACGTGCGGCTGACGCTGGCGTCGGCGGAAGAAGCGTTGGGTCTCGGTGGCGAGTTCGTCCTGGTTCCGGGCTCGGTGCTGCCGGGGCAGGCTGTGCTTGAGGTCGGCGTTGACCAGCTCGTCAGGGTTCAGCTCGGGCGAGTACGACGGCAGGAAGTGCAGCTCGACATCGTCGGGATGGGCAGCGAGCCAGTCCCGGACCTTCTTCGAGCGATGCGCGGAGTGCCCGTCGACCACGAGATGGACCTTGTGGTCGAAGTGGCCGGCCAGCCGGTCCAGGAAGCGGCACATCACCTCGGCGGTGAAGCTCTCGGTGAAGACCATGAAGTGCATCCGGCCCTTGGTGCTGATCGCCGACATCGCGTTCACGGAGAACCGGTTCCCGCTCCGCCGCACCACGGGCGTCTTACCTTTCTCACCCCAGGTGCGACCGGTGACCTGGTCGGAACGGATACCGACCTGGTCGGCGAAGAGGATCTCACCGCCCTCGGCCCTCACCTTCGCGCGGATCTTCGGCCAGGTCTCCTGGTGCCAGCGCCGGACGGCCTCCGGGTCCTGCTCGACGGCCCGTTTGTCCGGGCGCTGGAAGGACAGCCCCCACCGCCTGAGGTACTTGCCCACCCCCGGTTCGGTCAGCCGCACCCGGTACAGCTTCGCGATCAGCTCACCCACCAGCCGTCGCGTCCACAACTGCCCACTCAAGCCCACGTCACAGGGCCGGTGATCAAGGACTGCCTGCCGCACGGCCGCCTGCTCGGCCTCCCCGAGCACCTGGTGCGGCCCGACCGGCTTGCCCCGCGGGCGCATGACCAGCGCTTCCCGGCCGCCGGCCTGCCACTTCGCCCACCAGATGTCGACCGCCTTCAGCGACACCCCGAACAAGGCCGCCACGTCCTCACGGTCCCGCCCCGCCACCAGGGCGGCCACCGCCCGCAGCCGCAGGGCCTCCTGCGCCGACGGCGACAGATGACGCGCGTCCCCCACCAGATTGCTCACACCCCACCAACGACCCAGAACCCAAACCGTTTCGGATCAATACAAGCGGGAGATCGAACGTTTCCACACGGCATTGGGCAGCCTGGCGGAGGTCGTGGCCTTCATCGTGCTGGGGCTCACCCCGCTCGGCAGCTTCACTTCGCAAGGCGCGTGGGGGCCGGGCTGGTCCTTGCGGCCGCCCTCGCGTTTGTGGCCAGGCCTCTGGTGATGGGCCTGCTCACCGCACCCTTGCGCCTTCGGGCGGGGGAGCGGGTCTTCCTGGCGTTCGCCGGGCTGAAGGGGGCTGTGCCGATCCTGCTGGGCAGCTTTGTGCTGAGCGCGGACTCCGTTGCTCAATTCCTGGTGGCCGGTCAGGCAGTGAGCCGGTAGGCCAGGCGTTCGAGGCGGCTGGCGCGGGGGCGTGCGGGGGTGTCGGTCCAGTGGGCGTCGAGCCGGATGATGTTGATCGCGGTGGCGGAGAAGGCGTGTTGGAGGCTGACCTTGGCCAGGCCGCGGTAGCGGGCCCGGCGGATCCCGGTGATGTCCAGGGCCTGGTTGACGGTGCCCTCGA
>NZ_JAFFZS010000035.1 GCF_016921115.1 Streptomyces actuosus | reverse complement strand
CTGGCAGCAGCAGACCAACAGCGACCAACGCCAAGTCGACTGGCACTTCACCACCGACGACGCACGCGTGAAACTGCGCCACCTCTACCCAACATCACAGCAAAAATAAGCCGCAACAATCTACTAGATCTCTGCGTGCTCCAGGAAGAACCGCAGCGCTTCCGGGGAGCCGTCGTCCAGGGCCGTCTGCGCTGCCGCGCGGAGTTCGTCGCCGATCGTCGGGTCGGCCAGGATACGCAGGATGGCTACGCGGTCGTCTTCGGCCTGGGCGAGACGGTAGCCGGTCTCCAGGAACGTGCGCAGTGCCTCGGGGGTGTCCGTCTCAAGGGCTTTGCCGGCTTCCCTGACCACGGTCCTGTCGTTGTTCTGCTGGGCGAGGTAGAGGATGCGTGAGACGGCCACGCGGTCGTCCTCGAACTGAGCCACCCAGCGCCCTGTCTCCAGGAAGTACCGCTGGTCCACGATCGTGCCGTCCATCGCGGCCTGGGCAGCGGCGCGTACTGCCGGGCCGGTCTCAGGGTCGGCAAGGATGCGCATGATGGCCAGGCGGACCTCGTCGTCGGACAGCTGGTTCACCCCAGCGCCCGGATCGGGCTCGGCCGTCGCTGCGGCCCCGGTGATCGTCCCGGGGGAATCGGCGGCGAAGGCCGGTGCGGCGAGCAGTGTCGGTATCAAAGCGGCGGCCGCAAGGGCCAGTGCAGCTCGGGACAGCGGCATGGAATGTCCTTACTGATGTTGTGGTCTGAAGGCATCGGGCTGGTTGGTCGACCCACCCGCATGCTGCGGCAGGGTGACGACCTGCCCGCGGCTGGCATCGAGTATGGCGCCCGGAACGACGGAGCTCCTTTCCCGGAGTCGGCAGCGTTTGAGGGTCGGTTGTTGCCGACGGTTGTCGAAGGCGGGGCTATGTGTCGCTTTCATCGGCGCGCTGACCATGCAGCAGCACGGACCCCAGGAACCGGCCGACTGGCCGCACCAGGTCGGCGTCATCCCGCCCGCGGCGCGGTCCTTCCTGCACCGCGCCGAGGCCGTCCGCCTGCGGGCGAAGGTCGACGGCGGCGGCACCGCCGTACTGACCCAGCTACTGACCGGCATGGGCGGGGTCGGCAAGACCCAGCTCGCCGCCGACTACGCTCGCACCGCCTGGGACGACGCCGGCGAAACCGGCGGCCTGGACATCCTGGTCTGGGTCACCGCGAGCGCCCGCTCCCCCATCGTGACCGGATACGCCCAGGCCGGCGTCGAACTGTGCCGGGCCGACCCCAACGACCCCGAACAGGCAGCGCGGACGTTCCTGGCCTGGCTGACCCCGAAGGCCGGAACGAAGCCGTGCCGGTGGCTGATCGTCCTGGACGACGTCACCGACGCCGCTGACCTGCGCGGTCTGTGGCCGCCCGACAGCTCCCACGGCCGCACCCTGGTCACCACCCGCCGCCGGGATGCCGCCCTCACCGGCCACGGCCGCCACACGGTCGAGGTCGGCCTGTTCACCACGGACGAATACCTCACCCACCTCACCGCCTCCCTGGCAGCCCACGGCCGCGACGAATCCGCCGATGAGCTGGCCGCCCTGGCAGGGGATCTCGGTTGTCTGCCCCTGGCTCTCGCCCAGGCCGCCGCCCACCTCATCGACTCCGGCGATGAGGTGGCCACCTACCGCAACCTACTGGCCGACCGCGCCACCACCCTCGCCGTCATCGCCCCCGACGTCCTGCCCGACGACCAGGCCCTCCCCCTGGCCGCCGCTTGGTCGCTGTCCATCGACCGCGCCGACACCCTGCGCCCGGCCGGCTTGGCCCGCCCCATGCTCCGACTGACCGCCCTCCTCGATGCCAACGGCATCCCCGATTCCGTCCTGACCAGCCAGCCCGCCCTGGCCCACCTCACCGCACACCGCACCAGCCCGGGCCCGGCCGAGGAACCGGCCCCGGTCACCTCGCGGGAGGCAGTACACGCCCTGCGGGCGTTACACCGGCTCAGCCTCATCGACCACATCCCCACCACCCCAAGCCAGGCCGTCCGCGTCCACCAGCTCATCCAGCGCGCCACCCGCGACGCCCTCACCCCCCACCAGCACGACCAGACCGCCCTCGTCGCCGCAGACGCCCTGGTCGCTGCCTGGCCCGAGGTCGAACGCGACACCGCCCTCGCCCAAGCCCTGCGCGTCAACACCACTGCCCTCGTCAAGCGCGCTGGGGACGCCCTGTACCGACCCGGCGCACATGCGGTGCTGTACCGCACAGGAACCAGCCTCGGCGAAGCCGGCCAGGTCACCGCAGCCCGCGACCACTACGAACACCTCACTCAAACCGTCCGGCATCATCTCGGCCCCGACCACCCCGACACCCTCAAGGCCCGGGACAAGCTCGCCCAGTCGCGGGGCCAGGCGGGGGATGCGGCGGGGGCCGCAGCCGCCTTCACCGAGCTGCTGGACGACTGCCAACAGGCGCTCGGCCCCGACCACCTCTACACCCTCGATGCCCGGCACGAGCTCGCCCGGTCGCGCGGCCGGGCGGGGGATGCGGCGGGGGCGGCGGCTGCCTTCGCCGAGTTGCTGGACGACCGGGTACGGGTGCTCGGCCCCGACCACCCCGACACCCTCAAGGCCTGGGACGCCCTCGCCTACTGGCGGGAACGGACGGCAGAAGACCGCAGGGCGTCGGGTGACGATCGTTCATGAGACACAAAGATCACCGTTGTCAGATTTCGAAGTCGTCCGCGTGGATGAGCTGCGGGTTTCAGCCGTTGTGTGCAGGGGAGCATGGATACGCCGGGCCGTACGAAGTCGTCTGCACCACGCTGGACAGTGGGCCGGAGTCCCGTGCGCGCCGGGGCGCCACAGGATGCGCTGGCTCAGTCGGCGGCGGGCGGCGCGCAAGTAGCTGTGGACGGTTTCGCGGCTGATGCCGAACTCCTTGGCCAGCGGCGGCGCGCTCGCGCAGCCGCCGGTCCTGTTCGGAGGTGAGTGCGGGTCTGCGGCCGGTGTGGACGCCACGCGGCTCGGCCGCGGCGATGCCCTCACGCTCTCCAGGATCAGGGCGTGCTCGAACTCGACGAAGGCCCCCATGACCGACAGCAGCGTCGCGAACCGCTTGCTTCAGTTGATCACCTGCCCACACCCCGACAACCCACCCTCACCCGGCAGTTCAGGACGTCTCGCCGCCAGAGAACGCACGAGCCCTGGCACGAACACGGCCCGGACGGACCCCGGGTGCCACATGTGCAGAGGACTACGGACATCCACGCAGACGGCTTCGGACATCGACAGGGACGGCTCCGCCCACCACCGGGCTCCGGCTGGCAACTCACGTCTACCCCACACACGCAGGGACGACCCAACGCGGAAGAGGCAGCCAGAAGCCGGAGGACTCCGTCGGACCAGGAGAAATCCCCGACTCTGCGCTGCCGTCATCGACCGGCTCACCTTCGGCGGCAACCTGACCCAGATCTGCACGGAGTCCCACCGCCTGGCCCTCACCCAGGCGCGGACTGTGGACGCGGAGCGGTCCGCCCGGTACCCCTTCATCCGGGTCCTCCCGGGTATTGGGGTACCGGCATACGAAAACTGGGAGGCGCCGAGCGGGCGCCTCCCAGTCGAAGTCAACGGCGAGGAAAGCGAAGGAACTTGTTTCAGGAAAGGAATTGAGAAGGAAGCCCCTTCATGGCCTCGCCGTAGGTAACGCTAGCACTCAGCCCGGGATCAAGTCGCGCAGGTTTTCGAGGGTGATGATCCGTGAGTCCGGATGCAGTCCCTCGGGACGTTCGAGGCCGATGTACATCACGGGCTCGTCCGGGACCGGCTCGCCGTCCCACAGATCCACGGTCGTGGTGTCGCCGGGCATCAGGCCGATCAGGTATCCCACCGTCAACTGCTCGCGCTCCACGATGGCGCGCACCACCGTCGACACGGACGCCTGGTTCTCCTCGACCCGGTTGGCCGACGAGATGCCCTTCAGATACAGATGCAGCCACTTCGCGCGCCACCGGCCGTCGTCCCCGCGCCGGAACACCAGCGGCAGCGCCACCCGGCCCACCCCGCGCAGCTCCGACTTCATCCGCACGGTGCGCGGCTCGAACGGTCGGCCCTTGTGCTCGCCGTCGCGCAGCATGAAGCCGAAGAACGACTCCTCGACCTCCTCGAAGCCTTCGCCGGCGTAGATGTTGACCTGCGGAACGATGAATGTGCTGCGCACCCGGTCCAGGGACAGGCTGATGAACTCCGAAGCCCCGTCGGGTGCCTCGGTGACATCGCCCGAATGCCTGCCTCCGACGGCCTTGAGGGATGTGTAGGAGAGCCAGGAATCGGTGCTGTAGTCGGCGTGGAGAAGCAGCGCCGACAGGTCGTAGTCGGTACGGTCCTTGGTCTCTTTCCAGTACACGAAGAAGCGCAGCTGTTCGCCGTCGACCGCGGAGATGGACCCGCGCGGCAGTACGCCGAACCCGGCCGCGGTTGCCCGGCCGCTGAGCGGAAGCGCCACGTCGAGGACATCGGCATCGAGCAGCAGCCGACCCGGCGCCGGAAGCCGGCGGCGCATCTCGGCGTCGAGGGCGGCGATCAGACGATCGCGGTCGGCGGCCGGTACCGGCGGTCGGAAGTCGGGGGTCACCCAGGCACGGCCCCTGCGGTTGACGAAGATACGGGGTTCGCCGCTCTCACGTGCCCGGTTGTGAAGATGCTCGCGCACCGAGAGCACGACCCGGCCCGAGACGTCGGGAGCCACCTGCACGGCGGCGGCCACCACCGCGTCCCGTTCCTCCTGGGAGGCGGCGATGCGCAGCAGGAGGTCCAGGGCGCGGAACAGCTTGCCGGGAGCCGACTTCAGCAGCTTCACCGCGCCAAGGACGTCGAACGCGTCGAGCAGCTGCTCGATCCGGCTGTCGAAGGAGCGTGCCTCCTTCTCGCCCCGCGCGACCGCGAACACATCGGCGGCGTGCGGCCAGCGCGGGTACTCGTGCGGGTGGAGACGTTCACCGAGCCGTTTGAAGGGCTCACGGTGTGCGTGCACATCGGCGAGCTTCGCGGGGTTCGCCGCGACCACGGCTTCGAGACCCGCGAGCAGTCTCCGGCGCAGCGGTCGCGACAGCGCCCGGAACCGGGTCGGCTCCTGCAGCGTCACGTCGCCGCCCGACAGCGCACAGGCCAGCCTCAGCACATCGGTGACGGTGTCGAGGAGGAGGTCCGCCCCGACGCCGAGCCGGGCCTCGTTGATGACCGCTCGGTTCTCCCGGATCGGGATCGCCTCCGGCTGCGGGCCGGGCGCGCACCGCTCGGCGAGGATCTTGAGGTCGCGCAGGTCGTCCTCGCCCAGTGGGGTCGTGCTGCCGGCCAGTCCCAGGTAGAGGTCAGTGAGTTCGTCGTCCAGGTCCCGGCCGAGATGCAGGACGGTGACCCGGTCGCCCGCCGAGGCGATCAGTTCGTCCTGCGCCGCGAGCATGTCCTCGTAGGTGTGCTGGTACCGGCCGTACGCGGGGAGGCTGAGCAGGTCCAGCACCCCGTGCGTCAGCTGCGTCAGCACCTTCTCGCGCGACTTCTCCTCACCGAGCGCCTTCGCCACGCACTGCATCCAGAACTCTTCGGTGTCCGGCACGTTCGCCGGGAAGTCGATGAAGTACGCGTTGTGCCGGACGTGGTCGCCCACCATCTCGCCCACCGTGCGCAGTGTCCGCCTGGCGGTGTGCACGACCGCGGCCTCGGACAGCCCCGACAGCCGCTCCAGCAGCTCCGCCGAGAGCTTGAAGCCCACGGATGTCAGTGCCGCGTCGAACTGTCGTGCCGCGACAGCTCCTTCCCCGGCGGAGCCCTTGGGAGAGGAAAGGCGGTGAGTGTGCCGGACGACCAGCGATTCGAGACTGTGCGCCATTCAGGGATGATCGCAGAGGTGCGCGGGCGGTGCACAGGAGTTTTCCGGGGACGTGCTCCGACGCTCTGATCGCACCTGACAGCGAGATCGTCTCGGCCGCGGGCAACAGTTGCGGGACAGTCCTTGGAGCTTGCAGATCATCAACGTTTGCTTCCCGTGCTGGAGCTCGTTGGTGTGGTATGCGCATCCCGGACGAGACTCGTGCCCAACTCGCCCTGAAGTTGGAGGACTTGCTCCCGCATCTCGACGAGCGGCAGCGACGCCTGCTGGTGGGAGCGGAGGCCCGGCTGCTGGGACGCGGCAGCATCCGGGCGGTCGCGCAGGCGGCCGGGGTGAGTGAGACGGCGGCGGCAGCTACGAGGAGGGCACGCTGATCTGGCGCAGTCGCCGGGCCACCACCGAAGGGATTGTCGAGTGCCGAGAGGCGCCGGCCTTCCCCGGCGAGCCGAGTCTGCCGAACGGAGGGCTTGGCCGTCGACCTGCTGCTCAGCCCCGGTGAGAAGCGTGACCTGGTCCTGGAATGCTCCACCTCCCCAGCTCACCGTCCACTTCCCCGGGCCGAGCAGGCACGGGGCGGCGACCGAGCGGGCGTGGCACGAGGCGGTGCCCCCGCTGAGGAACACCATCGCCACCTTGACAGTCGACGCGCCCACGCCGTGCCGCGCGGCCTGACCAGCCACGGCGGCGGCATGGTCGCCGCGGCCACCACCAGCCTGCCCGAACGCGCGGCGATGGGCCGCAACTACTGCACCGGCTGTGCAGCGCCCAAAGGCATGTCCAAGGGCCGGCAGACCGCGCCCCACTGCACCCGACAGCCGTCGGAGCCCTGGCGAACGCCCTCGCCGACCAGCAAGCCCTCCCCGCCGACGATGACTGACCGCCCGTCTGGCCATCTTTTTACCGCTGAGTCCGACCGGTCTAGCGTTGGAAGGGATGACAACGCTCGCAAACCCACTCCCACCGTGCGAGGTGACCACCATGGCGGAGACCACGGACCGCACCAGCGCCAACGCAAGGACGAGTCCCCGCGACGAGAGGGGCGAGAAGGGGACGACGCTCAAAGGCCGCAGGGGTACCGACACCCCTCCGGGGACGCGCGGAGACACCACGGTCGCGGACAAGGTCGTAGCCAAGATCGCGGGCATGGCGGCCCGCGAGATCCCCGAGGTCCACAACCTCGGCGGAGGAATGGCCAGGGCGTTCGGTGCCGTGAGAGAACGCGTACCGGGCAGCGGCGACGACATCACCCGAGGGGTCAGCGTGGAGGTCGGTGAACGTCAGGCGGCTGTGGACCTGGGCATCGTCGTCGAGTACGGCGCTTCCATCGTCGACACCGCCGGGGACGTACGCGCCAACGTCATCCGGGCGGTGGAGAGCATGACCGGCCTGGAAGTCGTGGAGGTGAACATCGCTGTCCACGATGTCCATCTGCCCGACGAAGAGGAAGAGTCCGAGCAAGGCGGCGGACGCGTGGCCTGATCCTCGCAACTCTGACGCTGGAGGGCACCGGCCACTGAGCGGTGTGCATCGTGAAGTTGCAGGTCAGCAACGCAGCGCACTTTCGGCGTGCGCCGGGGCGTGGTAGATCCCGTGGCGCGCGCCGCAGGTGCTTCTGTCCGCCCTGACGTGGGTTGATGCCGGTCCGGGAGGCTGGAGGGGTTCGTTCCGGCCGAAACCGAGGCTTCTGTGATGCCGGTGAGCTCGCAGGTCAGCATGGTGCTGGGGCCGTCCACGGGAAGCGTGGAGTGTTGTTGTGAGCACGAGCGTCAGCATCCTGTTCCCCCGTGGCCCTCCCGGAACGGCGTACTGCTCGGCCGTCCGGTGGGGGGAGGGAGCAAGGCCATGGACGTGCTGCACGAACGCTGCGCCGGCCTGGACATCAGCAAGAAGCACGCCAAGGCGTGCGTCCGCAAAGATCCCTCAGTCGAGACCTGGCTCCCGTCCGCAACCTCCCAGGACAGAGCAGCTAGTGCCGCGGCAGGCAACGTTCGCCCGTCAAGGAGCGGCGTCCGGTGCGTGCTCTCGGTGTGCCGGCCGGAAGCCCTCGTACTGGATGCACTCGGGCTTTCGTCCGGTGCAGCGACGTTGCGTGCCGGGCGTCGCGACGGGGCGGACGTTGCCTGATGCGACACTAGGTGCTGGTGGCCTGAGCAGCGGGTACCACTGCCTCTGCGGGCAGAACGTCGGGAATCGACGGCCCGATCCCAGCAGGCGCGAGACGCGCACCCGGGAGTTGCATGACTGCTTCCTCCCGCCATGGCTGCCTGCGGTCACGTCGCCGTCATAGGCCGACCTACCCTGTGGGAACGATCGCGACGGAACACTCCGCGTGATGCAGCACAGCGTGGGTCACCGTCCCCAGGTGCAGCCCGAGCCGACCCTCAGCCGGGTGGCGGGGCACGACCACGAGAGCAGCCCGTTTCGAAGCCGCCACCAGTGCGGCGGTCGGCGAGTCCCTCACCAACTCGGTCTCCACGGGGACCTGCGGAAAGTCAGCGGTGGGCCGGGCGACGCGGTTCAGCACCGCTCGGTGGGCGCGCTGCTGCTCGTCGAGAGCGTCCACGTGTCGCACGGCGAGTTCGACCTGGGTGACCGGCGACCACGCATGGACCAGGCGCACGCTCGTCCGCCGACGCGCCGCCATGGCGAAGGCGAACCGCGCCGCCTCCTCGTCGCGGTCGTCCCGTACGCCGAGCACGATGCCGTCGTCCGCTGCGTTCCTCCGCGGCTCCCGGACAACCACGACCGGGCGGTCGGCGTGCGCGGCGACCCTCCGACTCACCGATCCGAGCAGCAGTCCGGCGAAACCGCCGCGCCCACGGGTGCCGACCACGATCAGGTCGGCGTCCTCAGCCGCGTCCAGGATGGCTTCGGCAGGACGGTCATGGGCGACGAAGGCGTCGATGCTCAGACTCGGGTGGGAGGCCCCGATCCGGGCCCGGCTCTCGTCCAGCATGCCGGTGACCGTCTCGAAGACCTGCCGCGTGAGGTCTGCCCCGGTCTCGTCGTATCCGATCTCGGGTCCCGGGCCGACGGCATGGACAAGCCTCAACGCGCTGCCGCGCAGCTCCGCTTCAGTGGCCGCCCAGTCCGCGGCGAGCCAGGAGTTCGGTGTGTCGTCGATCCCGGCCAGGATCACGCCCTTGCTGCTGGTCTCCACTCCCCACCTCCATCGGTACGGAGAGCACGACGAATTCGCCTGTCCCCACCAGGTACCCACGATTACGCCGGGCACCTGGCGACTCGGGATCGATTTCACGCGTTTCGCCGCGCACGTTCCCCGCCCTCCATCTGCCGACCGAGGCCGGTCCACGAAGCCCCGTGTACTGCTGGAACTGCTCGGCGTCGGTCCGATCATCGCAGCGCAGATCGTCCACACGCGCGGTTTCTCCTGCCGTGGTCCGTGCGGCCTGTTTCCGTCCCGCCCCGTCCGGAGGCTGCCCCGCGCACGTCGGCGAGCTGATCGAGGGACCCGTCCCGCTTCGGAAGGCCGTCCACGAGTCGGCACAGCGCCAGCGGCGCGCGGTGCTCGGCGTTCAGCCGCCGGCGTGCGGGCAGCAGATCACCGGGCGCACCCGGCCCGCCCCCGGACAGGGCATCGCGCACTCGGGGGCCTTGACTGCGGGGAACCGGAAGAGGACAGTGAGGATACGACGTAAACATACCTCGTAACCAGCACACGAGAGCATCTTCGCCATGGCCCACAGCGAACAGTTCTCGGCTCCCTCGGGCAGGGAGCGCCGACTCGTACGGTTCGCCGCCGACGAAGTGCCCCGGCCCGGCCCGGGCCCCGGCGGCGCCCCATCCGGGCGCACGCCCGCGCCCCCGCCGTCCACGGTCCTCGTCACCGGCGGCGCCGGCTTCGTCGGCAGCCACGCGTGCGTGGAACTGCTGGACCACGGCTACGAGGTGATCGTGGTGGACGACTACTCCAACAGCACTCCCCAAGTGCTCTCCCGGGTGGAACGGCTCGCGGGCCGCTTCGTCGGCGCGGTCTACGAGCTGGACATCCGTGACCGGAACTCCCTGTCGGCCGCATTCGGCCGGCACTCCGTGGACGCCGTCGTCCACTTCGCCGCGCTCACGTCCACGGACAGGTCGACGCAGATGCCGGTCGAGTACTACGACTCCGTCGTCGGCGGCACAACCACCCTGCTGCGGACCATGCACGACCACGGGGTGCACCAGCTGGTGTACTCCTCCTCCTGCTCCGTCTACGGCGACGCCGGAGGCGGCCCGCTGCCGGAGAGCACGCCCGCGCGTCCCCCCAACCCCTACGCGGCCGCCAAGCGGATGTGCGAGCAGATCCTCGCCGACGTCTGCCGTCGCTGCCCGGAGTACACCGTGCTGTGCCTGCGCTCCTTCAACGCGGCCGGCGCCCACTCCAGCGGGCTGCTCGGCGAGGACCGCCTCGGCACACCCTCCAGTCTGATGCCGTCCGTGGCTCAGGTGGCCGCCGGCCGACGCAGGCACCTGAGTGTCCACGGTGACGACTACCCCACGCACGACGGCACCCCGGTCCGCGACTACCTCCACGTGATGGACGCAGTCGAGGCGCACCGCGTCGCGCTGGACCATCTCGCCGACGGACCGGGCATGCGCACGTACAACCTCGGCACCGGGAAGGGACATTCCGTCCTCGACGTGGTCTCGGCCTTCTCCCGGGCATCCGGCACGCCCGTTCCGTACGAGATCGTGCCCCGCCGTCCCGGAGACGTCGCCGAACTCGTCGCCGACGCGACCACCGTCAAGAAGGCCTGGGGCTGGCGTCCCGAGCGGGACCTCGCCGACATGTGCCGTGACGCCTGGCACTTCCAACGGCTCAACCCGCACGGCTACGCGGGCTCCGCACGGCGGCCGGAGAGGAAGGGTTGGTACGACCCGTAGGCGAGCAGCGGTCGGTGATCGCGCGTCCCGGCCGGGGCGGCCTGCCGAGATGCAGTGGCTGCGCGTCGTCCCTATGCTCGATACGGGCGAAGAAGATGTCGGTGTTCCGACGCAGCCCCGGTGTCCTGCGCCCAGGGGAGGCATGTGCCTTGCTGCTGCCCCATCGGCTGATGGCAACCTGTGTCGCGCTGGTCGGTGTGGTGACCGCCTTGGGCGCGACCTTCTCGGAGCTGCGTGCTCCGCTGTGGGCCGTCGCCGGCCTGACAGCCGTCGTCGCCGTCCTGACCGGGGTCCGCGTCCACCGGCCCGGGCACCGTTGGCCGTGGGGGATGCTCGCGGCCGCACTGCTGGCCCTCACCGCGGGCGACGCCTACCACAACGCGCAACTGACGTACTCCCCCGGCCCGGATGCATTCCCCTCGCCGTCGGACGCCTGCCATCTCGCGGTCTACCCGCTCCTCGCCACGGCCCTCTTCGGCCTGGTCCGCTACCGCTGGGCCGACCACGACCTGCCCGGCACGCTGGACACGCTGATCGTCACGGTCGGGCTGGCCCTTCCGGCATGGGTGTACCTGATGGAGCCCCTGGCCCGGCCGGAGGGCCTGACCTGGCCGCAGGAAGCGGTCAGGATCTTGTACGCGCTGGGCGACGTCCTGGTGCTGGCGCTGCTGGTCCGGCTGCTCGCCCCCCGCCCTGGTTCACGCCGCAACCGCTCCGTACACCTGCTCGTGCTGGGCACCCTCACCCTGCTCTGCTTCGATGTCGCCTACGGGGCCCACCGGATCGCCGGACACGGGGAGGCCGCCGCACCGCTGGGCGTCGGGGGGATCGTCTTCTGCACCGCCTACGGGCTGGCCGCGCTGCACCCCTCGATGGTGGAGCTGACCGCGTCCGAGCCCCGGTCCCCGTCCCTGCCGCCGCCCTGGCGCCAGCTGCTGCCGGCCGGCGCCACGTTGATCGCACCAGCGGTCCTGGCCCACGAGGCACTCGAGGGCGACGTGCACGAGGTGCGGGTGGTGGCCGCCTTCTCCGCCCTGCTCTTCCTGCTGGTGATCCTGCGGCTGGGCGCCATGGTGACGGCGCACCGCGAGATCGTCGTTCGGGAACGCGAACTGCGCACCGCGTCCGCCGCCCTCAGGGCGGCGGCCTGGCCGCAGGACATCGCACGCGCCTGCGACGCTGCGGTCGGTGCGTTGCTCGGGCCGAAGGTCCCGCACGCGACGGTGCTGCTGCCGGCCCGGGACTCCGTCGTGCTGCACCCTCTGCTCCGTCCAGCCGGCACCGCGAACCGGGGTGGCGCGCAGAGCGCCGGACCGCGTGGGGACGGGCCGGCCGGCCCTGCCCGGTGCCTCGACGTGATGGTCCCCGTCCCGGCACTCGGCCCGGTCCTCGCCGAGCGGCTCGGGGGACTGCCCATGGCCCTGCTGTGTCCCCTGGTCCAGCCCGAGCAGCCGCCGGGCGGCGAGCTTCCGGACTTGCTGGTGGCGGCGGGGCCCGAGCGCCGGCTGACCGAGATACGCGACTCGCTGGGGATCCTCGCCTCGCACGCCGGCCTGGCGACGGAACGCCTCGCCCTGCGCAACGAGATCATCCGCAACGAGAACGAAGCCTACTTCCGCACCCTGGTGCACAACGCCTCGGACGTCATCCTCATCGTCAACGAGGACACGACGGTCCGCTACGCCAGCCCGTCGGCGCGTGCCGTCTTCGGGCGGGCCGACCTGACCGGTACGCGGCTGCGGGAACTGGTGGACCCGCCGGACCGGGGTCAGGTGGGCCGCACCCTGGCGGCCCTCGACGAAGACGGGCGGCAGGAAGTCCACGATCACTGGTGGGTCACGCCGACCCCGCAGGACGCTGAGAGGGTGGAGCACATCGAGGTCGAGGTCAGATGCCGCGACCTTCGGCACGACACGACGGTGGCCGGTCTGGTCGTCACCCTCCGGGACGTCACCGAACAGCGCCGGCTGGAGTACGAACTCACCCAGCGGGCCTTCCACGATCCCCTGACCGGCCTTCCCAACCGGACCCTGCTGCTGGAGCGGGCCGAGCGCGCCCTGATGCGCGCCCGCCGGGATCCCGCCGTCACCTGTCTGCTCTTCATCGACCTGGACGACTTCAAGAACGTCAACGACACGCTGGGCCACTCGGTCGGTGACCGGCTGCTGTGCGTCGTGGGTGAGCGTCTGTCGAGGATGCTGCGCCGCAGCGACACCGCCGCCCGGCTGGGCGGCGACGAGTTCGCGGTCCTGATGGAGGACGTGAAGCAGTCCCTCGACGCCGAACTCCTCGCCGCACAGGTGATCCAGACCCTGAGTCAGCCCTTCCAGCTCTCCGGCGACCTGGTGAACGTCTCCGCCAGCGTCGGCGTGGCAACGGCCCGGGACAGCACGGACGCGCACGAATTGCTGGGCCTCGCCGATCTCGCCCTGTACGCGGCCAAGGCCGCCGGGAAACGGCAGTGGCGCCGCTTCCGGCCCCAGCAGCGCATCCGCAGGGTGGAGCGGCACGAACTCCAGGCGCGCTTGAACGAGGCGGTGAGCAGGGGGCAGTTCACTCTGCGCTACCAGCCGGTGGTGGACCTCGCCACGGGCGACGTCGCCGGGTTCGAGGCCCTGGTCCGCTGGCGGCACAGCCGGTACGGCCTGGTGTCGCCGGACCAGTTCATCCCGCTCGCCGAGGAGACCGGGCAGATCTCACCGCTGGGCGCCTGGGTGCTGCACCACGCCGCGGCCGACATCGCCCGGCTGCGGCACATCTCCCGAGCGTCCGCGGCGCCGTACGTCAGCGTCAACGTCTCCGCCCACCAGTGGCGGGGCGCGGAGTTCCTCGGCGAGGTGTGCGGCGCTCTCGACGCCGCCGGCCTCGCCCCCGGGGCGCTGTTGCTGGAGATCACCGAGTCGGTGCTCATGCAGCGCGACCGAGAGCTCGACAGGCTCGTCCGCGAGATGAAGGACCTGGGGGTGCGCATCGCGGTCGACGACTTCGGCAGCGGCTTCTCGTCGCTGCGCTACCTCCGGGAGTTCCCCGTCGACGTACTCAAGATCGACAAGACGTTCGTCGACGACATCGCGTACAACACCCGGCAGGTGGCGCTCGTCCAGGGAATCGTCCACCTGGCGGACACACTGGGCCTCGAGGTGATCGCCGAGGGCATCGAGGAGCCGGCGCAGCAGGAGTTGCTGGCGGGCATCGGGTGCCGGTTCGGGCAGGGATACCTGTTCGCCACGCCGATGACGGTGGAGCAGGGCGAGGAGGTGCTGCGCCGGCGGGGCGGGGACGGGCGGCCCGAGGGGAGCGGGGCGTGGCCGTGCCCGACCGAGGAGCTCTGAGGGTGCCCTGTGCTCTGATCGGGCGCTCCTCGCGCAAGGGCCCCCGAGGGCCGCCTGAGGAGCGGCCTACCCTACTGCCGTCCCGGGCCCGCCGAACAGCGCGAACGCCGTCTCCACCAGCGCGATGTGGCTGGACGCCTTGGGCGCGTTGCCCAGTTGGCGACCGGCGTCCGGGTCCCACTGCTCCGACAGCAGCCCCACGTCGTTGCGGACGCCGAGAACCCGCTCGAAGACCTCGCGGGCCTGTGCGGCGCGACCGGTCGCGGCGAGGGCGTCGGCATACCAGAGGGAGCACGTCACAAACGCGCCCTCACGGCCGACCGCGCCGGACGCGTCGCCGTCGTCGGGGGCGTACCGCCGTACGAAACCGCCGTGCTCCAGTCGCCGCATCTCACGGACGGTGCACCGCACCCTCGGGTCCCGGCCGGGCAGGAAGCCGAGCCGGGGCATCAGCAGGGCGGAGGCGTCCAGACCGGCCGAACCGTAGGACTGCACGAAGGACCGCCGCTCGGCGTCCCAGCCCCGGCACAGGACCTGCTGGCGAACCTCGTCGCGCAGGACCCGCCACCCGGCCGAGGGTCCGTTGCGTCCCAGCAGCTCCGCCATGCGCAGCGCCCGGTCGGCGGCCACCCACACCATGACCTTGGAGTGGACGAACTGCCGCCGCGGGCCCCGCTCCTGCCACAGCCCCTGGTCGGGCTCGCGCCAGTGCCGCTGCAGGAAACCGATCAGCGCTTCGACCACGTCCCACCCGTGGGCGGGCATGGGGATCCCCGCCCTCAGGCACAGCAGGAGCGTGTCCAGGACCTCGCCGTGCACGTCGAGCTGGAAGTGGCCGGCCGCGGAGTTCCCGAACCTCACCGGCCGGGACCCCTCGTACCCGGTCAGCCAGTACGCCTCGGTCTCCGGCAGCAGCCGCTGGCCGCCCAGGCCGTACACGGTCTGCAGATCGGCCGGGTCCCCCGCTACCGCCCGCATGAGCCACCCGAGCCAGGCGCGTGCCTCCTCCCGGTACCCGCTGCGCAGCAGGCACGACAGAGTGAGGGTGGAGTCGCGCAGCCAGCAGCACCGGTCGTCCCAGTTGGCATCGCCGCCGATGCACCCGGGCAGCGAGGTGGTGGGTGCGGCGACGATGCCCCCGGTGGGAGCGCAGGTGAGCGCCTTCAGGGTGATCAGCGAGCGCACCACGGCGTCCCGCCACGGCCCCTGGTACCGGCACCGGCCCGCCCAGTCGCGCCAGAAGTCGTCGGTCTCCTTCAGCAGCGTCTCCGCCGGGACGCCCATCGCGGCGGGCGGCTCGGGGTGATGCGAGGGCGCCCACACCAGGGTCAGGGCGAGCCGCCGGCCGGCCGGGACGGTGACGTCCCAGACGGTGGAGCCCTCCCGGCCGAGCGCGCGCACCGGACCGTCCGCGGCCAGCCACACCGCGTCCGGCCCGGCGACCGCGACGCTGCCCTCGCCGCCGGCCCGGACCCAGGGCACCACGCGGCCGTGGTGGAAGCGCAGGCACAGCTCGCTGCGCACACGCACGGCCCCCGACACCCCCTCGACCACGCGGACGACGCACGGCGCCTCGGCACGGGGCGGCATGAAGTCCGTGACCCGGACGACTCCCTCGGCGGTCTCCCACCAGGTGTCCAGGACCAGCGTGTCGGGCCGGTAGGCGCGGCGGGAGCTGGCCCCGGCCGCGGCAGCCGGGGCGACCCGCCAGAAGCCGTTGTCCTGCGTGCCCAACAGCGCGGCCAGGCAGGCCTCCGAGTCGAACCGGGGCAGACACAGCCAGTCCACGGAACCGTTCCGGCCGACCATGGCGGCGGTCTCCAGGTCGCTGAGGAGGGCGTAGTCCTCGATGGGAGCACTCATGAGCGGGTCGCCGTCCTCTCAACCGGTCGGCCGAAGAGGCGGAGGGCCGGACGTCCGGACAGTGCGGCCGCGGCGCCTGCGCGCGATACACACGCATATTTACGACGTATACATACAATTTCACCCCCCATTCGGGCAAGTCAACACGAGCCGGAGAGCAGCCACCGCGACCCCTGAACCCCCCAGCGGGACTCGCCTTGACTTCACGGAAGGATCAGACGAAAGTGTACATATACGTCGTAATCATCCCTTTAGGTGCCGTTCATGAAGTCTCCTACTGTGACCGGTCGCTCTCCGACCGCTGTCGTTCCCCACCCACTGCGCCGTGCGACCGACTGGCCGGGGCGCGCGTCCTCCCGCTCCTCCGCCGCTCAGGCGGGCGACGTCCGGTGCCGCCGTGCGTCCGACAGGATCACCAAGGCGACGACGAGCGGGGTCTGCAACGCGCCCAGGCGCTGGTCGCCGATGTGCCGCCACCGGCCCCCCGGAGCCGCCCCGCGGACGGCCGGGCGTCGCCGCCCGGGCGGCTCGGACACCGCCCCGGGCGGCGATCCGGAACCCGGAGAACATCACCGGGCCGCCCTCCCCCGACGTCCACGGGAAGGCGGCGATCTGTGATGGCTTTCGGGCTCGTGCGTCCGAAGGTGGATCTGGAGCTGATCCTCCCGGCGTTCAACGAGGAACGCCGTCTGCCGTCCACCATCGGCATCACCGTCGACCACCTCTCCACCCGGCCCTGGACCTCCGCCGTCGTGGTGGTGGACAACGACAGCGCCGACCGCACCCGCGACGTCGTGGAGCGCTTCGCCCGCGCACCGGTCCCCGTCCACACCATCGGCTGCAGCGATCACGGCAAAGGAGCCGCCGTCCGCCGGGGCATCGCCACCTCGTCGGCCCGGTACGTGGGCTTCGCCGACGCCGACAGCGCCACCCCCATCGCGACGCTCGACGAGGTCATGGCTCTGCTCGAGCAGGGCCACCCGGCGGTGATTGCCTCCCGGCGCGCCCCCGGAGCCCGCTACGAGACCGAGCAGCCCTCGCTACGCCGCTGCGGCGGCTGGGTCTTCAGGCAACTGGCCCGGCTGGCCCTCCCCGACGTCGCCGACACGCAGTGCGGCTTCAAGTTCTTCGACGGCCCGCTCATCCGCGAGGTCGTCCGTGACTGCCGCATCGACGGATTCGCCTTCGACGTGGAAATGCTCGCCCGCCTCGAACGCCGGGGACACCGCGTGACCGAAGTGCCGGTCACCTGGTGCGACGTGCCCGGATCGACGTTCTCGGCGCGCCGGGACGGTCTGCGTTCGATGGCCGACCTGATCAGGATCTCGACGGCCCGGTGACCGCCATGACCGCGCTGAACGATCTCGCTCGATCCGACATCCTCTTCCTCAACTGGCGTGATCCCGCCCATCCGCAGGCCGGCGGCGCCGAGGCGTACTGCTGGGAGACCGCCCGCCGTTTCAGCGAGGCGGGCGCCCACGTCACGGTGTTCACGGCGCGCCACCCGGGAGCCGCGCCCCGCTCGATGTCCGACGGCATACGGGTTCTCCGCGGCGGCGGCACCTACGGTGTCTACGCCGCGGCGGCCCGGCACCTGCTGAACCACCGGCACGCCTACGACGCCGTCATCGACTGCCAGAACGGCATTCCCTTCTTCTCACCGCTGTTCAGCCCACGATGGACCGCTGACCTGTGCGTGGTGCACCACGTCCACCAGAGCCAGTTCGACATGCTCCTGCCCCGGCCCCTGAACGTCGTCGGCCGACTCCTGGAGAAGCAGGTCAGCCGTGCCGTCTACCACGGGCGGCCGGTCGTCGTGGTCTCGCCGTCCACCCTGGAGGGGATCCGGCGCGAACTCGGCTTCCGCAACCCCGCCTACATCGTGCCCAACGGGACCCCGCCCGACGGTGCCTGCGACGGACCACGCGCCGCACTCGGCGTACCGCGCAGCCGCACACCCGCCATCGCGGTCGTCAGCAGACTGGTCCCGCAGAAGCGGCTGGAACTGCTGGTGCGGGCGATGCCCACGCTGACGCAGAAGATGCCGGACGTACGCCTCGACATCGCCGGCGACGGAAGCGAACTCGCCCTCCTGCGGGCCCTCGCCGTGCGCGAGGGGGTCGGCCACGCCGTCACCTTCCACGGCCGGGTGAGCGCGGCACGCAAGTGGGAGATGCTGGCCCGGGCATGGCTCACGGTCGCCCCGTCCGTGGCCGAGGGCTGGGGCCTGACCGTCATCGAAGCCAACGCCGTCGGTACCCCTGCCGTCGTCTACGACGTGCCGGGTCTGCGCGACGCGGTCCGGCCCGGCCGGACCGGATGGCTCCTGCCGCCGGAATCGGATCTGGCCCACGGGATCGCCGACGCGCTGGGCGAGCTCGCCGCCCCCGGCGCGCGGGAGCGGACGGCGGCCCGGTGCCGGTCCTGGGCGGCCACCTTCTCCTGGGACAGCAGCGCCGAGCGGCTGGCCGCCGTTGTCCTGGAGGAGATGGCGCGGACCCGGCGGCACCGGCACTCCCGGCGCCGGCCGAGCGATCTCTCCGTCATCGGCACCTTCCTCGTGGCGGACGGCAACGCGATGGAGCGCTTCCTCCGCAACGCGCTGCGACTGACCGACGCCTGGGACCGGCAGGGGAACACCTTCCGGGTGCTCCTGCACGGCTGCGACGAGGTCCGCGCCGTACGGGCCCTGCGACGCCTGGGGGTCGACCCCGGTGAACTCAGCGAACTCTCTCTGGCGAGCCGCCAGGACGTCCTGGTGGGAACGGCCGTTCCCGCAGGGCCGGAACCGGCGGCCGGACGCCCGGTGCCGGGGCCGACCGGGGCGGCAGGCCCGCTTTCCGTCCGCCTCGGCGGCACTCTCAGCGACAACGGCCGGACCACGCCATGACCTCCCTCAACGCCTCCGCCCCCCGCACGAGCGCCCGGCGCGATGACGTCATCGCCGTGCAGGGAGCGCGCTGGGTCACCGCCGCATGGCTCGCCATCGGAGCACTCAACTACGGCTACGCCCTGCTGCTGACGCGGCTGCTGGACGTCGACGACTTCGCGACCTTCGCCGCGGGGCAGGCGCTGGTGCTCTGCGCCGCGACCGTGGCTCTCGTCGCGATCCCCTGGGTGCTGGCACAGGCTCTGGCACGCGCCCGTTCGCAGGCCGAGCGCAGCGATGCCGTGCGATTCTCCGTGGTGATCGCGGTGACCGGCGGCGTTCTGGCGAGCGCGACCGTCGCCCTGGTCGCCACCCGGTTCGCCGGCGCGGGCGCGGTCGCCGCCCTAGGCGGTGCCACCCTCCTGATCTACGTCACGCGGGTCAGCGGCGGCTGGCTCCAGGGCACCGAGCGGATGCGCACCCTGGCCTGGGCCCTCACCGGTGAGGCGGTCCTGAAGGTCGTGGTCGGCCTGTTCCTCGTCTCGGTCCTCGGATTCGGGGCCACGGGCGCCCTGGCAGCTTTCGGGGTCGCTGCGATCCCCCTGCTGATCTGGTGGCCGTACCGGATGACCCGCGGGGGCGGATGGTGGGCGGACGCACGCGCCAACCGCGACCTGTGGCGCCGTGCGCTCGGACTGGGTACGGTGCAGAGCCTGGTGGCCCTGATGGCCTCCGTCGACCTCGTCCTGATCACCCTGCTCCCGGCCGACGGCCCGGCCACGGCCAGCTACCAGGCGAGCGTGATGATGGGCCGGGCGCCCCTCTTCCTGGCCGGCGCCATCTCGGTCGCCTTCTTCCCCGCGCTGTCCCGGCGCCGCATGGGAACTCCCCTGGCCGGGAGTGCCATGCGGATGTACCTCATCGTAGCCCTGCCTCTCACGGCCGTGTACGCGACCACACCCCCCGAGGTGTTCGACGTGGTCTTCCCGTCGGACTACGGCCTGATCAGCCGGCTGGTGGTGTTCACCGCGGTTTCGGGGTTCGCCGTCGGCGGCATCAACCTCGTCTCCACCTTCTTCCAGGCGGTCAACGACCAGTCCTGCCAGTACCGCCAGGCCGTCGGAGTGCTGCTCTTCGTCGCGGGTCTGCTGGCCGGCTGGAAGGCCGCAGGAGTGCTCGGGCTCGCGATCGGTGGCTGTTGCGGCGCGTTGGCGGCGCTGCTGCTGGTGGCACACCTGCTGGTACGCAAGCAGGGCTTCCACGTCTTCGCGCAGCTGCCGCTGGTCGAACCGATCGTCGTCATCGGCGTGCTCGTGGCGCTGCGCCCGGTCCCCGTCGTGTGGCTGATCGCCGCGACAGCCGTGGCGGTCCTGGCGACCGTTCGTTTCCTGCGCCACCGCACCACGGCCTCCGCGCAGGGGCCGTCGGAGGCCTCCGGGCCTGCACAGGACACCCCGGGGCGGCCCGCACGAGCCTCCACGGCGTCCACGGGTGCCGCGGACGAACCCGACGCGGTCGGCGTCCGGCCCGGTGGCGGCCACCCAGGTGACGGGCACCCGAACGGCGACACCGTACCCCTCCGGCTCCTCCTCGACGCCGTGTGGCGCCGCGACGTCCGGCCCGCGGGGGACGACGAGCTGCGCGACGCACTGCGGGTCGCCCGGGCCTGCCGGACGGAGGCCCTGCTCGCCCGGGCCTACCCGCGGCAACTGGCCGCGACCGTGACCGAGGTGGAAGCGCGCGACGCGGTGTTTCGCAGCACTGCGCGCGAGGCGACGCAGCGTCTGCTGACCGCCGGCGTCCCCAGTGTCCTCATCAAGGCCGACGGACCGGGCGAGCACCTCGGCGGCGACTTCGACGTGGTGGTCCCCGACGGGCAGTGGGCGGTGGCGGAAAGGGCCCTGTCCGGCTGGTGCGTGCGCCGCGAGCGGTACTGGCTGGAGCGCTCGTCGAAGGTGCTGCTGTGGCCCGCGAGCGGGCCCGCCGCCCACCTGCACGCGTCCGTGGGATGGTTCGGCGTCCCTGTCATGCCCAACGCCCGGCTGTTCGCGCGCGCCCGGGCCGTGCAGGGGGACCCCTGGCTGGAGCCCTGTCCCGCCGACCGCCTGTGCATCTGGCTCGCCCACGCGCTCTTCCAGAACCTGTCCTTCGAGCTGTCCGAACTGCTTGCCGTCCGGCCGCTCCTGCGGCCCGAAGTGGTTGCCGAATCCCGCCGGGAAGCGGGCCGGGAGGGCTGGGGCACCGCCCACAGCCAGGCCCTGTCGACGGCCGTCGCGGCCATCGGACGGCTCGACCGGGGGGAGACCGTAACCCTGCCCGTGCCGCTTCCCGTCCCGGTCTCGCTTCGCGTGGCGGCGGAACACACCCCCCGTCTGCTGCGCGAGAAACACCTCGCGGGCGCCGTACGCGAGGCTGCGCTCAGGGTGCCGCTGTGCGTCGCCAAGACCCGGAAGAGGGGAACCCCATGAGCCTCCGACACGGCTCCCGCACGCCGCGCCGCCGTCCCGGACCGAGCGTCCGTACCGGGCTGAGGAGCCGTCTCCGGTCCTCCAGCGGCCTCCTGGTGGCGGTGTCCGGCCCCGACGATTCCGGCAAGACCACCCTGGTCCGCCAGATGGCGGCGACGCTGCGTCGGCGCGGCTGCACGGTCACGAGGACCTACTGCTACGGCTGCGTGATGTGCCGCCGCTTCCCCGGCCGTCCCCGGTCGACGCAGCCGACGGGCTCGCGGTCCCCGGTCGGGGCCTGGTTCGACGCCGTCCACGCCCGCATCGATGCGTCCGAGATCGCCGTGCGGCTGGGCGCGGCGCGGCTTCGGGCCGCGGTGCACGGTCTGACGGGCCGCCCGGGCGTGATACTCACGGACCGAGGACCGCTCGACTGCCTGGCGAAGTTCGACCCCCCGGACGGCTCACGGACCGCCGCGCTCTTCCGCCGCCTCGCCGGTGCCTACGACGTGACGCTGCTCCTGGAGAGCCATGGGGCCGAGCCGGACGACGCGGAGCCGGGCCGACACCGGCAGGAACGCTACCGCCGTTGGGCGCCCGACGCGGGCGGTGTCGCCCCACTCGACGCGCTCGCCGCCACACCGGCCGCCGCCGCGGACACCGCCGTGCGGCTCGTCACGGCACACGGCGGCAGCCTGCCGCAGGACCGGCCCGACCACGACGGCACCACACCTGCCCGGGGCAGGCATGTGGTCATCTCGAACTTCGACAACAGCCGGAACACGGACTACCGCGGCGGCGGATCGGTCGTCGTCGAACACGTCGCCCGGCGGCTTGCACAGGAGTTCGACGTCACCGTGGTCACCGCGGCACGACACGGCGGGACGCAGGTGCGCGACGGGCTGCGCTACCGCTTCGTGCCCGTCTGCTGGGCCGGCCCACGGGCCGCCCAGCTGCTGTTCCAGGCGGCGCTGCCGCTCATCGCACGAAGGGTCCGGCACGATGTGTGGCTGGAGAACTTCACCCCGCCCTTCACCACCGGCCTTCTGCCCCTCCTCTCCCGGCGGCCCGTCATCGGGATCAACCAGTGCCGCTGCGGGGAGGCCACCTGGCTGAAGTACCACATCCCCGCCCTCCGCCTCGAACGCCTCGGTCTTCGCCGCTACCGGCACATAGTGGTCCTCAACCAGGCGGACGCCGCGGACGCCCGGAGACACAGCCCGAAGGCGGCGGTGCACCTCATCGAGAACGGCGTGGACCAGCAGCACGTCGACGGCACCTCCTTCGGAAGCGGCGGGCACATCCTCTTCCTCGGCCGGGTGGACCTGCGGCTGAAGGGTCTGGACCTGCTGCTCAAGGCCTACGAGGCGGCCGCCCCGGAGCTGCCCCTGTACATCGCCGGACACGGCACGCAGGCCCAGGAACGCACGGTGAAGGCGATGCTCGCCCGGACGAACAGCGACGCCCGGTGGCTCGGCCACGTCGACCGCGAACCCAAACAGCGGCTGCTGGCGGACAGCGCCTTCATGGTCATGCCCTCACGCAGCGAGACCTTCGGCCTCGTGGCGCTCGAGAGCATGGCGCACGGCAAGCCGGTGATCCACTTCGACCTGCCCTCTCTGCGGTGGATGGACGGCAAGGGAAACGTCGGTGTTCCCCCCTTCGACGTCGAGGCGATGGCCAAGGAGATCGGCCGCCTCGCCTCGGACCCGGACGTCCGCCGTGCGCTCGGCCGGCAGGCGCATACGGCGTCGCAGCGGTACACCTGGGAGAGCATGACCGGGCACTATGCGGACCTGGTGCGCGGCGTGCTGGCGTCCACCCCTGCCGCCCCGGGTCACGTACGGCGGGAGGCGATCCGCGATGACTCCTGATGCCGTCGCCGACACGGTCGGACAAGGCGCTCCGGTGGTGGTGCTGTCGCCCCACACCGACGACGCGGTGCTGTCGTGCGGGGCGCTGATGGCGCACGCCCGGCAGCAGGTGCCCGTCACCGTCCTCACCCTGTTCACGAACGGCACTCCGCCGCCCTACACCCTGTCCGGACGCCGCTGCCTGCGGCTGGCCGGGATGCAGGACGCCGAGCAACTGTACGCCGCACGGCGCGCCGAGGACCGGGAGGTGCTCGAAGCCATGGGCGTCACCTGGCAGCACGCGGGATTCACCGACGGGCTCTTCCGCCGCAAGACGGCGGGCAGCCGCCGGGCGAGTCGGCTGCTGCCCGAAAGGGACCACGTCTACCCCACGTACCGGGCGCATCTCGCCGCCGGGCGCATCTCGCGGCACGACGACGGCCTGCTGCGGGACGTCGCCCGCATCGTCAGGACGCTGGGCGCCCCCAGCAGCCCGGGCGGGAGCGGGCCGCTGATCCTGGCACCGCTCGCAGTCGGCGGGCACGCCGACCATCTGCTGGTCAGGACCGCAGCCGAGCTGAGCGGGCGCCGCGTGGTCTACTACGCCGACTTCCCCTACGACCGGCGGGACGTCCCCGACGCAGCCTTCGTACAGCGCAACAGCCTCGGCCGGCCGGTGGCCTGGACTCTGGGGCTCCAGGCCAAGGCGGCCTCGGTCCTCGGTTACCGCACGCAGGCCCAGGCCATGTTCCCCGGCGGACAGGTCCCGCTCGTCCCCGAGTTCTACCTCTTCCCCGGAGACTCCTCATGACCGTCGCGGCGGCAGCACGCGTGCGTACCCTGCCCCGGCAGACCTCCCGGAGGGTGCCGACGCCGGTCCTGGCGGGAGGCGTCTTCCTGCTCGCCCTGGCCCTGCGCCTGGTGAACGTGGGCCGCTCCGCCGACCTCTTCGTGGACGAGCTGATCTACCGGCAACTGGGCGTCAGCGCCGCGCAGGGCGGATTCCCCCGTACCTCGGAGGGTCTCTTCTTCCTGCACCCGCCGGGCTACTTCTACGTGGAGGCGGGCTGGGGCAAACTCGTCGGCTTCGGCCCCGACCTCGTCACCGGTGTGTACCAGGCCCGGCTGGTGAACGTCCTTCTGGGCGCCGCCACGGCTGTCCTGGTGCTGCTCCTGGTCACCATGGCCGGATCCCGCACGACCGGGGTGGTGGCCGCCCTGCTGTTCGCGCTGGACCCGTACATCATCCGGCAGAACGACCGGGTGATGCTGGACACCCAGGCCATGCTGTTCGTACTGGCCGGATACCTGGTGCTCCTCACTCTCTCCCGCGAGCCGCTGCCCGGTCGGCCCCGCCTCAGGGCCGCGGCGGCAGGCCTGCTCTTCGGACTGGCGCTGCTGACCAAGGACCACGCGGCGCTGATCACCCTGCTTCCGCTGCTCATCGCGCTGTCCCTGGGCTGGGGTGCACCGCGGCGGCTGATGCTCACCACGCTGGGAACGAGCGTGCTGCCGTACGGCCTGTACGTGGGCCTGGTGGCCCTCTGCGGCCACATCGTCCCGTTCTGGCACGCCAAGTACCACGGAGCGGCCCGCCTGATCGGGGTCGTCCAGGAGTCCGGGTTCAACGCGCCCGGCACTCCGTCGCTGAGCAGTCGGCTCGCCGACCAGGCGACGACGTACGCCTCCACGTACGCGCTGCTGCTCGTGGGACCGATCGCTCTGGTGGTTCTGCTCCGCCGCAAGGACCCCGTGCTCAGGATGCTGGGGCTGTTCCATCTGTGTGCCGGACTCACCCTGCTGTTCGCGCTCGCCCACGGGACGCTGGAGGAACAGGCGCTGTACCTGCTGATCGTGCCGACTCTGGTGACGCTGGGTGCCGCTCTCTCCGTCGGGATGCAGTGGTACCGGCAGCGGGACGGACGAGCGGTGCGGCGCCGCGTCCTGCTGGTGGCCACCGCCGGCTTCGTCACCGCGGCCCTGGCCTTCTCCGGCACCTCCTACGCCAAGGTGCGCACCGGCCGCGACGACGGATACGCCCAACTGCGCGACTACATGGACAAGCACGTGCCCGCGGGCAGCGCCGTCATCGCAGCCGACGGCGGGGCCAGCGGCGGAGTCTCGTCATGGGCGCTGCGGGACAAGTACAAGGTGGGCGACTGGGTCACGCGCGAGGACCGGTCCCGCGCGCACGCGCGCTATCTGGTCGTCCCCTGGAAGGTGATCGACCAGGGGTACGGCAGGATGGACGCCGGTACGGCCCAGCGCCTCGCGGGCGAGGGGCGCCTGGTGTTCTCCTTCCCCGGGCGTTCCTACGGCACCCTCGCGCTGTACAAGCTGCCACTACCGCCCGGCACGGAGCGCGCCCCGGCGCCCTCGGCGGCCGGGGACGTGCGGACGGGCACCGGTCATGGCCGCTGACCGCTGCCGTCCTCGTGTCCTGCTCCTCACCAGCGGCCCGGTGGACGGGGGACTGGGAGGAGACACCGACCTCGCGATGGCCCTCGCGCGGGGCATCCCGGACGTGCGGTACCACTGGTTCCGGAAATGGCCCCGGCCTGACGCGAGGGTGCGGGACCTCCCGGGGGCGCCGGTGCCCCTCGTCTCCCTGGACGGTGTCCCCCGCCTGCCGGAGCGGATGCAGGCGGCGGCCGTCGGGACCGTACTCACCCGGCGGTCCGATCTCGTGCATGCCGTGCTGACGATCGGCAGCGGGTTCCCCCGGTTCTCCCGTGTCTGGCCGAGGCTCCTCGGTGGCACGCCGGTCCTGCACACCGTCCCCGGCGTCATGGATCCCGCTCTTCTCGCGCAGTGTCGCCCACTCGGCCCCACCGTGGCGCTGTCCGAGGTCACCGCGCAGGCCCTGCGCACCGCCGGGTTCGAGGACGTCCGGGTGATCCCCCCCGTCGTCCCGCTCGACGCGTGGCCCCGGCGGCCCCGGCCGTCCACGGATCCGCCGACCGTGCTGGTCACCGGGCATCACGATGAGGGTGGCGGTGCCGAGGAAGCCGTTGCCTCGGCAGCGGTCGCCTCGCGTGCGGGAGCCCGCTTCCGGCTGGTGCTTGCGCTGCGCGACCGGCCGGGACAGGACACACGTGCGCGGGAGCGGGCGCTGCGGGCCGGCGCGGCCCGTGCGGGCCTGCCCGAGACCGAGGTGTTGGGACACGTCGACGACATGCATGGTCTCCTGGCAGCCGCGGACGTCCTCCTCTACGTTCCGCGGGTGCTCGGCGGCAAGGCGGACATTCCGCTCACCGTGCTCCAGGCCCTGGCCACCGGGCGCCCCGTCATCCTGAGCGAGCTTCCGCAGTTCGAGCCCCTGCACGACACCGTGGTGCGGGCCACGCCGGGCGACTGCCTCGGTACCGGCCGCCTCCTGTCGCAGTTGTGGCAACGGCCCGGGTGGTGGCAGCAGCTGGCGGAACGGGGCCGCGCGGCGGTCGAGGAACATTACGGTGAGGCTCGGTTCCTGTCGCAGTACACCCGGCTGTACCAGGAGTTGCTGCCATGACGGACCGGTCCGGGGGCGCCGGGAGGCGCCTGCGCACCCGCCGGTGGGTCGTGTACCTCGCGGTCGCCGCCGTCGTCGCCGCGGTGCTCTCCTTCAGCCGGCTCGGCAAAGGCAACGACCACCACGAGAGGTACTTCTTCGGCACGCTTCAGACGAGCCCGCGCACCGCACGGGTGAGCGCGGAACACGGGATCGGCGTGGCCCATATGACGGTCCACTGGAACCGGTTCGAACCGGCTCCCGGGCAGGTGGACCAGGCCTACGTCGCCACGATCAAGGAGAAGGTGCGGGTCTTCCACGACGCGGGCCTGCGTGTGGAGGCGGGCCTCGGCCTCAACAGCCCGCCGTCCTGGCTCTTCGACAGGTATCCGGACGCCGCCTTCACCGACCAGGACGGCGCACGCTTCACCGAGGCCCCGAACCTGGTGTTCAGCCAGGAGGTCCGCAACGAGGTGGCAGGCTATCTGCGACAGCTGGACCGGCAGATCGGCCTGCGCAGCTTCTGGGCCTTGCGTATCGGTGTGAACGACACCGGAGAGTTCACCTATCCGCGGCCGGCCCCGGGCACCGCGGGCCACGCATCGTACTGGGCCTTCGACCGGCACGCGCAGGCGAGCGGAGCGGATCCCGGCCGGCCCGCGACCGTCGCGCCGAATCCCTTTCCCGGGTGGCGGCCGGGGCAGCCCGGGTATCGGGGCGCGCCCATGACCACGGGGCAGGTGTCCCGGTGGTACGACTGGTACCTCACCGCGCTGGCCGATGCGGTGAACTGGCAGATCCGGCAGTACGAGGCGCTGGGCTACACCGGACGTCTGCTGGTGCTGGTCCCCGGCGCCGGGTTCTATCCGGGCGACCTGTCCACCGCCCTGCGCGCACACCTGGGGGCCACCGCCGCCGGCGGGCTCCTCAGCCGCGGCGCCGGCTTCTACCGCACGATCGGGCTCATCGACCACCGGCCCGGCGTCCAACTGGTCTCCACGGCCCTGGTGGACGGGTCCGGCACACCGAGGAACAACGCCTGCCGGCCCTCGGACCGCGCCGTCGACCTCGACGCCCTGGCCCGGGGCCGCGGGCCGGAGGACCGGGTGCGGGCGTGGTCGTCGGTGCGGTGGATCTCCCGGATCGCCGCCCACGAGGGCTTCACCGTCAGCGGAGAGAGCGCAGGACCCCACGTGGCCGCGTACTACCCGGGCGTCATGAACGAGGCCGGGCGCCAACTGAAGGCCTGCGGACTCAAGGGACTGATGTGGGCCTTCGACCACAATCTCCACGACGGCACTCCCGGGTCCTCGATCGAGGACTACGCCCTGCTCATCGCAGGGTTGCAGAGAGGAGCCACACCATGACGGTGACCGTGCACACCCCTGACGGTCTCACCGCGAGAGACCTCACCGCCTGGTGTGCCCTGCAGCAGTCCTCTCCGGCGCTGGCCAGCCCGTTCCTGTCCCCGCAGTTCGCCCGAGCCGTTGGACGGCAGCGGCCCTCGGCCCGGGTCGCGGTGCTCTCGGACGGATCCGGACCGGTGGGCTACTTCCCCTTCGAGCGCCACAGGCTGGGACTCGGGACGCCCATCGGCAGCGGCCTGTGTGATGCGCAGGGGCTCATCCACGCCCCGGGGCTGGACTGGGACGTGCAGGAGCTGTTGCGAGCCTGCCGACTGCACCTGTGGCGGTACGACCATCTCACCGCAGACCAAGGGCCTTTCGACAGCGGGGTGGTGCGCCGGTCCACGTCGCCGGTCCTCGACCTGGCGCAGGGCTTCGAGGCGTACGCAGCGAGGCTGAGTGCCAAGTCCCGGGAACGGACGAAACAACTGCAGGCAAAGGAACGGCGGCTTCGGCGCACCCTGGGCGAGATTCGACTGGTGTTCGACGACCCGTCGCCCGCGTCCCTCGACACGCTGATGCGGTGGAAGTCGGCCCAGTACCGGGCCAAGGGACAGGTGGACCTGTTCGCATCACCCTCGGTCGCGGCACTGCTGCGGGACCTGCACCAGACCCGGTCCGCCGACTGCTCGGGCATCCCGTCGACGCTGTACGCGGGCGAGCGGCCCGTCGCCGTCCATTTCGGGCTGCGCTCACGCAACGTGCTGCAGTACTGGTTCCCCGCCTACGCCCCGGAGGCCGCGCGCTTCTCGCCCGGCATCCTGCTGCTGCTGAAGATGGCCGAGGCCGCGGCGGCCCAGGGCATCGAGTACCTCGACCTCGGAAAGGGCGACGAGCGGTACAAGCAGGAGATGAAGACGGGCGACCGGCCGCTGGGTGAGGGGTGGGTGTCCACGGGCACCGCGCCGGCCAAGCTCCGGCACGCCCAGGCGGCGTCGGCCCAGCGGATGCGGGCGGTGGTGGCGGGAAGTCCGGCGCTGAGGCGGATCGCGCTCAAGGCCCTCGACGCCCGTCACCGGGCCGGGAGGAGGAGCTGACGCACCGGCGCGGGTCAGCCCTGGAAGCCGATCACGCGCTTGACGGCCTTCCGCAGGCCGCGGTCGACGGCGGAGACGGGAAGCCGTTCCCGGTAGTAGCGGGGAGATGCGACGACATCCGCTCCGAAGCCGTCCTTGAACCGGGCCAGGGACGCACCCTGGCGGGACCCGCCCAGGTCGTACTCCCGGCAGCCCGCCGCGCACGCGTCCTCGATCGCCAGCGCGTGGAGCAGGGGGGTGGCCCGGACCGGATGGGCCAGATCCCTGTTCATGGCCGCGTGCCACAGCTTGGCGTGCGTTCCGTGGCGCAGGACGACGATCGCCGCGGCGGGCTCCCCGGCGTGCCGGGCCACCCAGATCGCGCACGCCTCCCCCAGCCGGTCGGCAACCGTCTCCACGCGCTTCCTGGGGAAGGCGCGCGTTCTGCGCCACCGGGCGAGCGCCATCGGCTCGTGCTGCCGGGCCGCCCAGCGTTCGATCGACTGCTCGAACAGCGTGTAGAACTCCGGGACCAGACGGCCGGTGCGGTCCACTTCCACCTCGACGTCCGAGCGCTCGGCCCGGCGGACGGCGCGCCGCATCCTCTGGCGGAAGCGCCGCTCCCAGACCGCGCCGAACCCGCCGTCCAGATCGAGAACATGGACCGTGTGCAGATCCTCCCGGAAGCCCGCCGGCACGGCGTGTGCCCACGTCGCGGCGTCCTCGGGGCGCAGCCGCAGGCCGACGCGCAGGGCCGGTCGCCGCGCCAGGTCGTCGAACACCGCCCGGGCCTGCTGCGGGCCGATGCTCCCCGGGGCCACGGGACCGCCCACGCCCCACTCACCCGGCCAGGATTCCTCCGTCTCCAGCCATCGCGGGCGCCGGCGCCGGGACACCAGCGGGAGCACCATCCGGTCGCCCCCCTCGAACTCGTACAGGCGGCTGGTGTCCTCGTACGGCCCGCCGGCACGGACGCAGTCGAGCCAGGCGGGGGTCTGGGAGACCTTGGTCGCCGGGTCCTGGTCCACGAACCGCCACCAGGTCTCCCGGGGCGCCGGAGTGGTCACGCGCATGGGCCCGGCGGACGTGTCCGTCAGGAGCACAGCGGGTGCGTTCACGGCCTTCTCCTGCCTGCCGGAGGCCGGGGCCCGCGCAGTCCGGGCCCACGGGCCGGTGCGACTGCCTCCACGCAAGGAGCGTAGCCCGGGCGGACGAGAAGGGCATTCCAGCCGATCAGGGCTGTTCGCGTCCTGAGTACTCTTCCGTGCCGGAGAGCGCCGAAGAGGGGGGTGAACGCGTATATTTACATTGTATCCGCTGTCCTGCCGACTCATCCAGCGCCAAGGAGACAGCGCGATGGACGAACCGTTGGGCGCCGGGCCGACGCGCCACGCCAGCGACCGCGGCCGCTACGGCCAGCTGAGCCGCGAACGCGTACTGGCCAGTGCGCTCGAGCTGGTGGACCGGGAAGGCCTGGGCGCCCTGAGCATGCGCCGCCTGGGCGGCGAGCTCGGCGTGGAGGCCATGGCACTCTACCGGTACGCGTCGAGCAAGGACGCCCTTCTGGACGGCCTGGTGGAGGCGCTCCACCTCGAACTGGAGGAACGGCTGGCTGCCGAGCCGGGTGGCCCTGCGGCGGACGCGGCGCCCGCGTGGCGCAGCGGCCTGCACCGCGTCGCGCGGACGATGTACGACGTCTGTCTCACGCATCCTCAGGCGGTGCCGCTGCTGGCCACCCGCATGCTGGCCGTTCCCCTGGCGCGCCGGCCGGCGGCCGTCCTCAGGCACCACGAGCGCGTGCTCGCCCTGCTGGCGGAGGCCGGGTTCGACGAGGCGGACGCCTCCGCGGCCTTCCGGGCCTTCACCGCCTGGCTCCTGGGGTACGTGTCCGTGGAACTGCAGCCCATGGTGGACAACCCCGAGGAGTCCGACCCGGCGTTCCGCCTCGGACTGCACCGCATTCCGCCGCAGGCACTTCCACGGCTGCGCCGAACCGCCCCGGCCCTTGCCGAGCGCGGCGGGGCCGAGGGCCTGACAGCAGGTCTGGACGCGCTGCTCGACCGTTTCACCGCGCACGACCGTACGGCACGGTGACGGCCGCTGGACCACGGCTGCGGGGCCAGCGGCGCCGAAGGCGGCCGATTTCCCGGGTTCCGCGTGCTTCATTGCCGCACGAAGCGCCGCATCCCCCCGGGGGATGTCCTTGTGAGCGTGCGGTAATTGGCCACCCGGGTAAGCTGAATGAAGATACGTCGACGCCTCGGCGAGGAGCTGGTACACCCCGGCCCGGGGCCGGGAGCCCAGCGTCCGAGGAAGCTCCTTATCTCAGTCCCGATCCCAAGGGTTTCTCCGCCGTTGTCCGGTGCCGTTCGCCCGCTCGGTCGGACCCTACGCGTGGCCCTCCCAGGAGGTGAGTCGGGTTGGACACACGACAGCGCAGCCACACCGCGTTGACCGTCGTGAGTGCGTGCATCGTCGTACTGACCGGGTTCTACTACCTCTATCCCGAACAACGGATGATCTTCGTCGCCATCGGGGCGACCGGTGTCGTCGGAATTCTTCTGGGTGTCCGGCTCAACCGACCTTCGCACCGGCTGCCCTGGCTGATGCTCGCCTTGGGAAACCTCGTCTTCGCCTCGGGCGAGGCGGCCCAGATCATTCTCCTCGAAATGGAGGACCAGCCCCCCTTTCCGTCGGTCGCCGACGGTTTCTATCTCGCCGCATATCCGCTCTATGCGGCCGGCCTGCTGGGATTCGTCCGCTGGCGCACGGGTCTGCGGGACCGGGCGAGCCTCGTGGACGCGCTGACGCTGACCGCCGGGTTGGCACTGCTGTCGTGGCTCATTCTCATCGTGCCGTTCGCCCAGGCCCCGGGGCTCACCTGGGTCCAGAAGGCATTCTCCATCGCCTATCCGCTCGGTGACATCCTCGTCCTGGCGATGCTGCTGCGTCTGCTCGCCGGCCGCGGGCGAAAGAGCCGCGCGCTGGTACTGCTCACCGTGGGCACCGTCGGCCTGCTCACCGCCGACGTGCTCTACGGCCTGATCCAGCTGCACGGGACCTGGCGCCCGGGCAGCGCGGTCGAACTCGGCTGGGCCGTCCTCTACGGCTTCTGGGCTGCCGCCGCGCTGGATCCGTCCATGCGGACCCTCACCCAGCCGGCGGCGGAATGGCACACGGACACCAGCTTGGGCAGACTCAGCCTGCTCACCCTGGCGTCACTGATCGCGCCGGCCATCCTGATCACCGACGCGGTGCGCGGTGCGCACAACAACGTCGGTGTCATCGGGGTGTTCTCAGCGGTGCTCTTCGTCCTTGTGCTGTACCGGCTGGCGGGCGTGGCGGCGACCCACCGCCAGGCACTCGGCCGGGAGAAGGTGCTGCGCAGAGCGGTGTCGCAGCTGGGCGGAGCGGGCGACCTGCGGGACGTGGCCCGCGTCGTCCACTCCACGGTGACGAAGCTGATGCCGAACAACATGCCCCGCTCGGCGCTGCTCACCATGCCGGACGACACCCTCTGGGTGAACGGGGTGCACGACGCCGCGCCCGAGGCCGTGCCCGTGCGGGTGACCGCGGCGGTACGGGAACTCACCGCGTCCGGTGACAACCGGCTGGTGGCCCTCGACGGTGTCGGACCCGATCTCGCCGCCCGTCTCGCGGGCCCGGACGACGGGCCGCCGCACACCGGCCCCGTGATGGTGTGCCCGCTCACCTCGCAGAACCACCCCTCGGCCGGTCCGCTCATCGGGGCGCTGATGGTGGCCGGCGCCGAACGGAACCTGCTGGTGCTTCGCGACGCCCTGGCGACCCTGGCCGCGCAGACGGCGCTCACGGTGACCCGGGTCGCCCTCGCCCAGGAGGTCAACCGGCGCAACAGCGAGGCCTACTTCCGCACCCTCGTCCAGAACGCCTCCGACGTCATCCTGATCCTCGACGACCACGACCGCGTCCACTACGCCAGCCCGTCCGCCGACCAGATGCTGGGCGTTCCCGACCTGGAGGGAACCCAGTTCGTCGATCTGGTGCCGCCGCAGGACAGCCGCGCGGTGGTCGAGACGCTCGGCCGGATCCGCAGCCACGAGTACCAGGCCCGACGCGAGCACTGGCGCATGCTCCGTGTCGACCGGACGTCCATCGAGGTCGAGGTGCGGTGGAGCGACCTGCGCGAGGAGGCGACCGTGGGCGGGGTGGTGCTGACCCTGCGGGACGTGACCGAGCAGCGCAAGCTGGAACGCGAACTCACCCACCAGGCCTTCCACGACTCACTCACCGGCCTGGCCAACCGCGTGCTCTTCCAGGAGCGGGTCAACCACGCCCTGATACAGGCCCAGCGTGACGGCACGGTGGTCGGCGTGCTCTTCGTCGACGTGGACGACTTCAAGGTCGTCAACGACATGAACGGCCACAGCGTGGGCGACGAACTCCTGGTCGCGCTGTCGCTGCGGCTGCAGACCACGGTCCGCGCCTCCGACACCGCCGCGCGCATCGGCGGCGACGAGTTCGCCCTCCTGGTGGAGGGCTCCATCGGGCCCGAGGGCGTGGAACGGTTCACCGAGCACGTGATGAGCGTGTTCGCCGAGCCGTTCCGGCTGAGCGTGGGGCCGGTGAGCACGTACGCCAGCGTCGGCGTCGCCACGACGGAGGACAGCATCGACGCGGTCGAACTGCTCTCGCACGCCGATCTCGCGCTGTACGCGGCGAAGACGGCGGGCAAACGCCAGTGGCGCCGCTACCACCCGGACCTGCAGCGGGGCATGGCCGAGCGGGCCATGCTGCAGGAGGGCCTGGACAATTCGTCCATCGAGACGTCCTTCATGGTGCTGTACCAGCCGATCGTGGAGCTGACCAGCGGCCGGATCGCCGGCTACGAGGCGCTCGTGCGCTGGCCGCACTCCACCCGCGGCATGGTGCTGCCGGAGCAGTTCATCACGCTGGCCGAGGAGAGCGGGCAGATCGTCCCGCTGGGTGCCTGGGTGCTCGATCAGGCCGCCGGTGAGGCCGTCCGGTGGCGTAAGACCGTCGGCCGCCGGGGGCCGGCCGACCGTCACGCGCCCTACGTCAGCGTCAACGTGTCACCGCGTCAGTTCCGGGACACCGAGTTCTACAACGTGGTCCGCCGCGCCCTGGACCTTTCCGACATCAGACCGTCGTCCCTCGTACTGGAACTGACCGAGAGTTTGTTGATGTACAACGACGACCGTATCCTGGCGGAGATGAGTGCGCTCACCGAACTGGGTGTCCGGATCGCCATCGACGACTTCGGAACGGGTTACTCGTCGCTGAGCTATCTGCGTGAGTTCCCGATCTCGATACTCAAGATCGACAAGTCCTTCATCGACGAACTCGGGCGCTCTCCCGAACAGTACGCCCTGGTCGAGGGCATCACTCATCTCGCGGACACACTCGGTCTCACGGTGATCGCCGAAGGAGTGGAGGACGTGAGGCAGCAGGAGTCGCTGATCGCCATGGGCTGCCGGTTCGGCCAGGGGTACCTGTTCGCCGAACCGGTCAGCGCCGAGGAGGCGGGACAGCTCGTCCTCGCGCCGCCGCTCGGCCGTCTGGCCGGCGTGCCCGAGGCGCCCGTGGAGAGGAAGCGGTGACGGTAGCCCGCTTCCGTGACCGGCACACGCCCTGCTCCGCAGGGCGCCGCGCGAGGCAGGAGACCCAAGGTGACGCAACGTGATCTGCCGTCGCGGGAGCCCGCAGCGCTGTGCCTCGTGCTGCGCAACGACGAGGACCAGTACGCGATCTGGCCCGCCGGTCAACGGGTTCCGGCCGGGTGGCAGCTGATCGGCGGGCCCGCGCCCGCTGCCTCGTGCGCGAACCTGGTCGACCGCCGATGGACCGACATGCGGCCGGCGAGCGCCCGCGACGAGCGGCTGCCCGTGGTGGATCCCGGGCCGGACGCCGTCCCCGAGCTGGTGCGCGAGCAGGCCAGGCGCGCTCCGTCCGCTCTCGCGGTGCTCTCGGACGAGGGCCGCCTGAGCTACTCCGAGCTCACCGACCGCGCCGACCGGCTCGCCGACGACCTGCGAAAGTCCGGCGTCGGCGGGGAGGACGTCGTCACCGTGTGCCTCGACCGCGTTCCCGAACTGGTCGTGACGCTGCTGGCGGTGCTGAACTCCGGCGGGGCGTTCCTCCTCCTCGACCCGGCGACGCCGCGACAGCGGATGACCGCGCTGGTCACGGAGACCGGATCACGCCTCATCGTCTCGAGCCGCGAACACGCCCGGCTGTTCGGTGACTGCCGGGCCCGCGTCGTCCACGCCGGTGGCCCCGCCCCCCGCACGGCACCGCGCAAGCCGCGGCTGCCGGAGTACGGCCCCCGGCCGGACGACCTCGCCTACGTGATCTACACCTCCGGATCCACCGGGCCCCCCAAGGGCGTGCTGGTCACCCACCGGTCGCTGGCCCACTCCCTCAGTGCGGCGGCCCGGGCCTACCGGCTGGCGCCCGGCGACCGGGTGCTCAACGCCGCCGCACTCGGCTTCGACACCGCGTTGGAACAGATCTTCGCGCCCCTGATCAGCGGCGCGGCGCTCGTCCTCGCGGGCGCCCGGACCTGGGCGCCCACCGATCTGCTGCACCGCCTCCCGGAGTACGGGATCACCGTCGCCGACCTGACCCCCTCCTACTGGCACCGCATGATCTCCGTCGCCGGCGGCGGCCGGAACCTCGCCTCGCTGCGGCTCGCCGTCGTCGGCGGAGAGATCGTCACCGCGAAGGACTGCCGCGCCATACTGCACCGGATCCCCGGCGTGCGGCTGGTCAACGCCTACGGCCTCACCGAGACCACCATCACCTCCACCCTGTGCGACCTGGACGAGCAGGTGCTCGCCGCGACGGACACGGCCGTCGCCCCGGTCGGCAGACCCCTCGAAGGCAGTCTCGTCCATGTGCTGGACCGCGAACTGCGTCCGGTGCCCCCGGGCGAGCGCGGCGAGATCTACATCGGCGGCCGTGCGCTGGCCCGCGGCATCCGGCAAGAGCCGGTCCTGACGGCACAGCAGTTCCTGCCGGACCCGTACGGTTTCGCTCCCGGCGACCGTATGTACCACACCGGGGACCTGGGTCGTCTGCGCCCGGACGGCAACCTGGAGATCCTAGGCCGGATCGACGACCAGATGAAGATCCGCGGGTTCCGGGTCGACCCGGCCGAGATCGAGGCGGCGCTCGTCTCCCGCCCGGAGATCGGCCAGGCCATGGTGGTGCCCCGGGTGCACGACAACGGCGAACGGGACCTCGTGGCGTACTACACGCCCGCCGCGTCACCGACCGGCGACGATACGGAGCTGCGGGCACGGCTGCGGTCGGCGCTCGCCGAGTCCCTGCCCGGGTACATGGTCCCGGCGGCCTTCCACGCGGTGGAGCGGCTGCCCGTCGCACCCAGTGGAAAGCTCGACCGCAAGGCGGTGTCGCAGACCAGGGCCACCTCGAAGACCGCACCCGCCGACGACCGTCCGGTGTCGCAGGGGATGGCCCGGTTGTGGGGCCAGATCCTGGACGTGGACCACGTCCGTCCGCACGACGACTTCTTCGAGCTGGGCGGCAACTCGCTACTGGCCATGGAGATGCTCGCCCGGACCCGGGTCATGTTCGGTATCGGCGTCTCACAGATCCGCGACCTGACGCATTCCCTGCTGCGGTATCCGACGCTCGCCGCGTTCGCGGAGTCGGTGCGCCGGGCGCGGGCCGGCACACTGGCCCGTGCGGACGGGGTGGGCGTGGACTTCACCGCCGAGGGCGACCGGCCGTTCCCGGCACTCGCACGTGTCGCGCCGGCTCCCGGCCCCGGCCGCCCCGGTGACCTCCTGCTCACGGGAGCCACGGGGTTCTGCGGCGCCTACATGATCGGCGAACTGCTCCGCCGCACGACGGGACGGATCCTCTGCCTGGTCAGGGCCTCCGACGAGCAGCACGGCCTGGACCGGATCCGGGCGAGCCACCAGCGCTACGTCCACAGCGCGCTGACCAGCGAACGCGTCCAGGTGGTCGTCGGCGATCTGAGCAAGCCGGATCTGGGGCTGTCCCCCGGCCGGTTCGAGGAGCTGGGATCCACCGTCGACGCCGTCTACCACTTCGGCGGTCAGGTCAACTTCGTCTACCCGTACCATGAGTTGCGCCCGGCCAATGTCGACGGAACCTACGAGATCATCCGTCTGGCCGCCGGCCGGGGCGTCCCCGTCCACTTCACCTCCAGCATGGCGGTGATCGCCGGGTTCGGGCCGGCCGGGGTGCGCGAGGTGACGGAGAGCACTCCGCTGCGCCACCCCGACTATCTCTCGGTGGGATACGTGGAGACCAAGTGGGTCGCGGAGGCCCTGCTGAAGAAAGCGGCCGACGCGGGCCTGCCGGTCGCCGTCTACCGCCTGATGGACATCACGGGCGGCAGCGGAACGGGCGTGATGAACACCAGCAGCGAGATGGCCGCCCTCATCGGCTTCATCGCGCGGACCGGGCTGTGCCCCGACGTGCGGCTGCCGCTGGACTTCCTGCCGGGCGACCAGATGGCCCGTGCCATCGGGCACATCTCCACCCACCTGCCCGCTCGCGGCGAGGTCTACCATCTCACCAATCCCCGTCCCACGCTGCTGCACTCGCTCGCCGAACGGCTGCGCCACCGGGGCCACCCGGTGCAGGAGATCCCCTACGCCGAGTGGGTCGACTCGCTGGTGACGTACGCGGCCGGGCATCCCACCGACCCGCTCACCCCCTTCGTCCCGCTCTTCGTCGACCGGTGCCACCGCGCCGACATCACGGTGAGCGAGATGTACTTCCAGGGCGTCTTCCCGGAGTTCACGCGCGACAATGTGCAGCGGGCGCTGCAGAACGCCGGCGTCGAGGTTCCCCCGGTCGACGCAGCGATGATGGACCGTCACCTCGACTACCTGCAGGAGGCGGACTTCGTACGGCCGGCGGACAGCCAGGGGCAGGGAGCGCCACGGTGGTGAGCCGGTGTCCCGGCTGGGAGTCGCTGGACGTGTCGTCGGCGGCCCCCGACGGCCCGGTGGCCTTCTCCTCCGACCTCGGTCCCACGAGCCTGCTGGCCGCCTACCGAGCCGGTGTCTATCCGTTCCCCGTGTCCGACGAATACGCGCACGCCCTCAACGAGGTGGCTTTCGCGGACCTGGTCGAGGAGGGTGCCATCGCGGTCGTGGGGGACGATACGGCCGATCCGTACGCCGTCTCCTGGTGGTCGCCCGATCCCAGGCCGGTGGTACCGGTCACGGCCAGGCACATCAGCCGAAGCCTCGCACGGCGGCTGCGCAACCGACTGCCGTGGTCGACCAGCCTGGACCGGCGGTTCGAGGAGGTCGTCCGTGCGTGCCGCGCCGACCGGACCCCGCTGTGGCTCACCGAAGAACTGGTCGCGAGCCTGGTGCGGCTGCACGATCAGGGCCACGCGCACAGCGTCGAGGTGTGGGAGGGCGGTGAGCTGGTCGGTGGTGTCTTCGGCGTACGCATCGGGTCCGTGTTCAGCATGGACTCCATGTTCTTCCACCGCCCCGATGCCTCGAAGGTCGCGGTGGCGGACCTCGCGGTCCGCTTCGAACAGGCCGGCGGGGTGCTGCTCGACGCGCAGCGCGACAGCCCGCACGTGCGCGCTCTGGGCGGTGTTCTCGTGCCCCGGGAGCAGTACCTGCGGCGGTTGCACGGCACCGCGCAAGACGGGCACCCGATTCCCTCGGCCACCCTGCCCGCCCGCCGGCTCGCCGAACCGACGGAACGGGCCTGAGACAGGAGCGGTCAACAGGCCGTCCCGGTCGATTCACCGACATGGGCATGTTGCTTCTCGCCGGCTTCCTCCACCGGGTGGGTCGCCTGTCCCGGGTCCTCACCCTCTGCACGAGCACCTGTTCCGTGCGCCGGCCCTGTACACCGGCATCGCCGGCGGGGCGTTCACACCGGCCGCGCACGGCGACCACGCGGGCGGAGCCGCGGACCCGGACCGAGCCATGACCGTCCGGATCGCCCTCACCGGGCCCACCACCGTGGTCGGCGCGCTGACTCCCCGGCCGCCCCGAGGCCGCCCTGTGCTCCTTCTCCCCGGAGGTCGAAAGGACGGCCTCGTCCGCTCGACGGGTACCCACGACGAACTCCTGCGCTCCAGCCCGTTCTACGCCCGACCGGCGTTCCACCGACAGCCCTGCGCCCGACAGTGGTGATCGGGCACGGCCTCACCCGGGCATCCGGCTGCCCGCCCGACCGACGCTTCGGTTGTCTCTGCGGGGAACCGTCGGCCCCGCCCGGCGGTGCCGGCGGGCAGCCGGGCCGGGCGGTCACCGGGTCGGACACGCCCGCCGACACCCCGCGGACGCCGTCCGGCCTGCGGGTTCACCCTTCCCCTTCAGGGCGGCCGTAACTCATCCGGCGCCTGCCTCCGGTTCTCCCTTCGTACTGAGCATCCGCTCGACGCGGTCGAAGCGTTCGTGCAGCGCGTTCGCGGTCTCGTCGGACAGCTTGTGCACGGCCTCCTCCACGCTCCGGGCCATGCGCCTGCGCCGCCTGTCCTCCCGGCCCACGAACCAGGTCGCCAGGGCCGCGGTGACGATGCCGTACGTGGTGATGCCGACGACCATCACGACCGCGCCGATGACCCGGCCCCATGGCGTCACCGGGTAGAAATCCCCGTAGCCCACCGTGGTGGCCGTCTCGACAGACCACCAGAGCGCCCTCGGGTACGTCGTCAGATTCGCGTTGCGCGCGCCCTCTTCGGCGGCCACCACCGCCCACGAACCGGTCAGCATCGTGATCGCCAGGACTGCCGTGGCACCGCCCGCGGCCTTCAGGTGCAGTGAGCGGCCCTCCCGGCCGAGCAGCACATCCATGACCCTGATCAGGAATCCGGGCAGCACGGCTGCTCCCCCTCCCGTGCGCGACCACCACCGCGACGGTCACCGGCGACGCGCACACGCGGGTGGCGGACAGCGGCGGGCCCGGCAGCGGCCCGTGGATGGTCCTCGGCGCATCCCGGCATGCGCCCAGTGTCGCCCCGCACCGGGCCGCCGGCACACCGACCGGGGTCATTCGGGGGGGGGACCACCGGGGCCGGAGCGGCCGCGGACGGCGCATCCCGCACGTGGGCGGCGGACCGGTCGATGACGACCTCGTCCGGTTCGGTGGCGCGCCGAACCGGACGTGTCGGTGCAGCACGCCACCGCGGTTGAAGTGGCCCTGTCCTCAGTACCTCGATTTGCGATCTTCAGTCGTTCATTCTTCGCTGGAGATGTCCGATTCGCAGGCCGCCCGATCTCCGTCATGACCACTGTTGGCCCGTGGGTGTGCCGGCGTCAGCACCACTGGGTGAGTGTGCGGCCCTCGTGGTCACGAGCATCCGCCGGTGATCCCGACCACGCCCTGTGGTCGTGCCCGGCATGCGGAGGCGCACGATGGAACTGGAACCCACGGCCACGCCACGGCAGTACGCGTCAGACGACGAGGAGCGCTTCCGTCTCCTGCTGAAGAACTCCGCGGACATGGTCTACCGCCGGACGATCGAGGGCGTCTACCTGGAGGTGTCCGCCCCGGGGCAGACATTGCTCGGGCGACCGACCGAGCGGATCGTGGGGACGTCGGCGGGCTCCTGGGTGCATCCGGGCGACGTGGAGGAGTTCGAGTGGGCCGAGCGGGACCTGTTCCGGGGCGGCCGCGTGGTGGTGTGTCTGCGCCTGCGCCATGCCGACCAGCACTGGATCTGGACGGAGACGACGTCCTGGGTGGTGCGGGACGCCGCGGGCGAGCCGCTGGAGGTGCGGGGGTTCATCCGGGAGGCGGAGGGCCAGCGGCGCCGTGCGGAAGCCCTGCGATTGCTGCAGGAACAGGCGCGCTCGGTCATCGACACCGCGCGCGACGCCTTCGTCTCCATCGACGAGGACGGCCTGGTGATCGACTGGAACCAGAGCGCCGAGCGGCTGTTCGGGTTCACCCACCACGAGGCGATGGGCCGTCCGCTGACCGAGACGATCATTCCCGAGCGGTACCGCGCCGCGCACGAGGCCGGCCTGCAACGGGTGCTGGCGGGAGCGCAGTCCCACGTGCTGGGCCGGCAGGTCGAGTTGACCGCCCTGCACCGTGACGGCCACGAGATCCCGGTCGAACTGGCGGTGTGGCGACTGAAGTCGGCGAAGGCGCGGTGCTTCAACGCCTTCGTCCGGGACGTCAGCGAGCGCAAGCAGACCGAGGCCGCTCTGGCGGAGGCACGCGACCAGGCGATCGCCGCGTGCCGGGCGAAATCGCGGTTCGTGGCCTCCGTGAGCCACGAGATCCGCACCCCCATGAACGGGGTCATCGGACTGAGCAACCTGCTGCTGGGCACCGCGCTGGACGCGGAGCAGCGCCGCTACGCGGAGGGCATCCAGGCGGCCGGCACGGCACTGCTGTCGCTGATCAACGACATCCTGGACTTCTCCAAGCTGGAGGCGGGCAGACTCGAACTCGACGAGGTCGCCTTCAGCCCGCAGGCGCTGGTGGAGGAGGTCATCGCGCTGGTGGCACAGACCTCACAGGCCCATGGCCTGGAACTCCTCGGTGACTGCGATCCGGAACTGCCCGCCCTGGTGCTCGGGGACGCCGGCCGGCTGCGGCAGATCCTGCTGAACCTGGCCTCCAACGCCGTGAAGTTCACCGAATCCGGCGAGGTGGTGCTGCGCGCCCGCCCGGCCCCCTCCCGGCCGCCCGCGGAGCATGTGCCGTGGCTGCACTTCGAGGTGGCTGACACCGGCATCGGCATAGCCGAGGACGATCAGGAGCGGATGTTCGACGCCTTCTCCCAGGCGGACGCCTCCACCACCCGGCGCTACGGAGGCACCGGTCTGGGGCTGGCCATCTGCCGCAGGCTCACCGAGGCCATGGGCGGCTCCATCGAGGTCACCAGCCGGTACGGCGAGGGCAGCACGTTCTCCTTCACCGTGCCCGTGCGCGCACCCGGCACCCCCGAGCCGCCGCCGGCCCCGCCGCAACCCGACGTCCTGCGCGGGCAGCGGGTCCTCGTCGTCGACGACAACGAGACCAACCGGCTGATCCTCGACTCCCAGCTGCGCAGATGGCGCATGCGGCCCACCACGGTCGCCGGCGGCCCCCAGGCCCTGGTGGTCCTGCACGAGGCGGTGGCCGCCGGCCGTCCCTTCCCGCTGGCCGTCCTCGACATGGCCATGCCCGACATGGACGGCCTGGAACTCGCCCGCCGTATCACCACCGACCACAGTCTCGCCCCCACCCGGCTGCTGTTGCTCATGTCCGGCAGCCCGCTGTCCGCCGCCGAACTCCAGGCGGCCGGGATCGCCCGCAGCCTGTCCAAGCCCGTCCAGGGATCCGAACTCATGGACGCACTGGTCGGACTCACCGGCCGGACAGGGCAGACAGCCACCCCGGCAACGGCGGCGCCCACCCCGTCCCCGACCGCTCACCGCGGCCATGTCCTGCTGGTCGAGGACAACGAGGTCAACCAGATGGTCGCCCAGGGCCTGCTCACCCGGCTCGGTTACAGCGCGGACACCGCCGTCGACGGCGTTCAGGCCTTGGACATGGCCGGGGAGCACAGCTATCAGGCCGTGTTGATGGACTGCCAGATGCCCCGAATGGACGGCTACAGCGCCACCCGGGAACTGCGCCGCCGGGAACGGGAGGGCGGCCGTCACCTGCCGGTGATCGCCATGACCGCCGGCGCCCTCGCCGAAGACCGGGACCGCTGCCTGGCCGCGGGCATGGACGACTACATCGCCAAACCCGTCACCGCCCGGAAGCTGGAGCAAGCCCTCGACCGCTGGGTCCACCCGGACCGCCCTCAGGCGGACGACGAGGGCCTGCGCGGCTCCGTCGAACAGCGGCTCGACGAGTTGCGCGGCGATGGGACGCCGGCCGAGCAGGCGCTGGTGGACCGGCTGGTGGACCACTTCCTCGCCCGCGCCCCCGAGATGGCCCGTGCGCTCGTCCACGCGCTCGACCGCCACGACGCCCCGGGGATCGCGAACCAGGCCCACAGCATCAAAGGCGCCGCAGGCAACATCGGGGCCCACAGCCTCGCCGCCTGCTGCCACGAGCTTGAGGAGCACGCCAGGGCTGGAGACCCGGCCTCACTGGCCGAGACCGCCCCCCGTCTCCGGGACGAACTCGACCGGACCTGCCGCATCCTCGAGACGCTGCGCTCCCCCCTTCCCGGCCACGAATAGGGGCCGGTCCGCGCACCCGGCCCCGAAAGCGCGGACCGGCCCAGGGAAGGAGAGCCCGTGGGCAAGGTGCACGTCCGGTTGGACTCCCGTCGCGACGCGTTGGTCTGGGCGTACGCGGCGGCAGGGACCGCGGTGATCGTCACCTACGTGGTCACTTCCTCCGCGAAGCGATATCTGCTGCCCGAACTCATTTCCGGCTCGGTCGTCCTCGCGATCCCGGTGGGAGTGGCCAGACACCGGCCACGGTCGGTCCTTCCGTGGTACCTCCTCGCGGCGGCCATGGCACCGTTCGCGGCGGCGGACACGATCTGGGGCATCTACCAGGTACGCGGCGAAGAGGTGCCGTTCCCCGGCGTGGCCGACCTCCTCTACCTGGGCAGCTACCTGATGTTCGCCGCGGGCCTGGTGGCGCTGGCCCGGCATCGAACGGGGCGGCTGCACTGGGCGGGGCTGCTGGACGCGAGCATCGTCACACTGGGGTTCGCCACGCTGACGTGGGCGTTCGTCGTCGCGCCCTACCTGCGCAGCGAGTTGTCCGCGTGGCCGCTCGCGGTGTCCCTCGCCTATCCCGTGACCGACCTGGTGCTGTTGTCCCTGACCGCGCGGCTGATGCTCACCACGGGCACGCGCACACCCTCGTTCCTCCTGTGCGTCGGCTGGCTGCTGCTCCTGCTCGCCGCCGACGGCCTCTACTACGGGACGATGGCGACGAACGGGACCGCGATCGCGCAGAACGTGTCCGAAATAGCATGGATGGCCTCCTCCCTGCTGCTGGGAGCGTCGGCGCTGCACCCGTCCGTCGCCTGGCCGACGCGGTCGGCGGAAGACCAGGAAAGGCCGCGGAAGCGTCGCCTGACGGTCCTGATCGCCCTGATTCTGATGGGGCCGTCGGCCGTGCTGGCCAATGTCGGTGGCATCAGGGAGCACCCCACGGACGTCGCGGTGGTCGTCACCATGACGGCCGGCCTCTCGCTGCTGCTGGTGCTGCGCCTCGCGCTGCTGGCGCAGTACGCCCAGAACATGGCCGCCGAAGCACATGCGCATGCTCACCGCCTCGCGACATCACTGCGTGAGCAGGCAGAACTCCAGAAGCAGCTGAGTCATCAGGCGACCCACGACCCCCTGACGGGTCTGGCCAACCGGGCGCTCCTGAGCGAACGTCTGGAGTCCGCACTCGGCAGGTGCTCCGCCCTCTTCGCCGCCGGACTGCTGATACTCGACATCGACGGTTTCAAGGACGTCAACGACACGCTGGGGCATGCCGTCGGCGACAAACTGCTGATCGACGTCGCACAGCGGCTGATGAGCAGGGTCCGTGAACAGGACATGGTGGCCAGGCTCGGCGGAGACGAGTTCGCGCTCGTCGTGGAAGGGGTGGACGCGTGCACGCTGCACGACTACACCGCGCGGATCCTCGACTCCTTCAAAGACCCGTTCACCCTCGCCCGGGGACAGTCGGTGTGCGTGACGACAAGCATCGGAGCACGGCGGATCACCGAGCCGACCACGCCCACCGAAGCGCTGCGGGACGCCGACACCGCCCTCTACCGGGCCAAGGCCGCGGGCAAGAACCAAGCGGCGTTCTTCGAATCCTCGCAGCCCGGCCCGGACGCGTGACGCGCTCGACGCGGTTCTCGGTGAACGCGACATCGGGATCAGCACCAAGGCCCGGACAAACGTCGCCGGCGCGACGACACATGTGCCGACGGCGTCCATCGCGACTTGCCTCCGCAGTCGCGCATTCACCCCAACTCACCTGCGGGGACGGCCACTCATCGGTCGGACCGAGCAGGGCGAACGACACCTGACGACGGCGAAAGCACGAGACCGGGCTGTCGAAGGACCATTCCCCGAGCCGGCTCCGGGTCGTGGTACACCCGGCCCGGTCGCCGGATTCCGCGCCGTGCACGAGAATGAGGGACGCGCGAACCTGTTCGAGACCCGTCCAGCGACCTCAGGCTCCTGACGGAGCATGGAGCGCCCATGCTCTCCGACTACCGCCGGATCTTCTCTCCTCCAGGCACTCTGCTCTTCTGCGCTGCGGGCTTCGTCGCACGGCTTCCGCAGTCGATGACGGGCGTGGGCATCGTCACCATGCTCTCTCAGCTCGGCGCCGGGTACCGGCTCGCCGGCTCGGTCTCCGCAACGCAGGCGCTCGCGGCCTCCGCGATCGGCCCGCAGATCTCCCGTCTGGCGGACCGACACGGTCAGCGCGCGGTCGCCCTCCCGGCGATGACCGCGACGGTCGCCGCCATCGGCGCGCTGGCCCTGTGCGCCCGGCGCGGCACTGCGGACTGGACGCTGTACCTCGCGGCGGCGGCAGCGGGATGCATGCCCAGCATGGGCGCGTTCGTCAGAGCCCGCTGGGCGGAGGTCCACCGCACCTCGGCGCGGCTGCTGCACGCCGCGTACTCGCTGGAGTCGGTGCTCGACGAGGTGGTCTACGTCCTCGGCCCGGTCCTGGTGATCACGCTGTCGACCAGGATCCGCCCCGAGGCCGGGCCACTGGCAGCCGCGCTCCTGCTCGCCGCCGGCGTCCTGCTCTTCGCTGCTCAGCGGCGTACGCAACCGCCGGTGCGCCTCGCGCCCTTCCCTGCCAGGGGCTGGGCGCCCCGCGTCCCCGGACTCGGCCTGCTGGTGCTGACGCAGACGGCGGTGGGCGCGTCCTACGGTTCGGTGGACGTCGTGACGGTCGCGTTCGCCGGCGCCCACCACGACAAGGCGCTCTCCGGCCTGCTGCTGGGCGGGTACGCGCTCGGCTCGGGCCTGGCCGGCGCGGCCCTGGGTGCGATCGGGCCGCGGGGGGCGATCACGACACGGTTGCTGGTCAGCGTCTGTGCGATGGCGGTGACCTCGGTACCGCTGCTGTTCGCCCCGGGTCTCGCGGTGCTGGGGGTGATGCTGTTCGTGGCGGGCATGTCCCTCGCGCCGACCCTCATCACCACGACGGAGCTGGTGAGCCACCTGGCGCCGGCCGCCCGGCTCACCGAGTGCATCACCTGGACCGTCTCGGGCCTGTCCGTCGGGTTGGCGCTGGGCTACGCCCTGGCCGGGTGGGTGGTCGACGCCGCAGGGGCCTCGACGGGCTACGCGGTGCCGTGCGTGGCGGCCGCGCTCGCCGCCTCGACGGTCGCCCTCGCCCTGCCACGGTTGACCCACGTCTGCGCGCAGCGGCATGCGAGTCCCTGAGCGGCTCCCCGAGTCCCCGCGCTCGACCACACCTGATGGGGCATATATGGAGAAAGGCGACACATGCTCTTATCGTGTAAATGATCTGCCTTCGTGGGCAGGGAGGTGCAATGGCTCACGTCCTGATAGCCGACGACGACGCGGACATACGGGATCTGGTGGCGTTCAAGCTGGCCCAGGGCGGTCACCGGGTCACGGCCGTACAGGACGGCATGGCCGCCCTCAAGACGGTGCGTGAGCAGCCTGTGGACATGGCGCTGCTCGACATACGGATGCCTCGGATGTCGGGCCTGGACGTCTGCCGGGAGCTGCGTGCCGCGCCCGAGACCGCGACACTCCCCGTCATTCTGATCACCGCCCGCTCCCAGGAGGGGGACGTCGAGGTCGGCTTCGCGGCGGGCGCCGACGACTACATCATCAAACCGTTCAGCCCGCGGGAGCTGTCCAGCCGGGTCACCGCGCTGCTCAACCGGGTCGAGCGGTGATTCCCACCGGTATCGTCCGCGGCGCGCTGGTGGGTCTGTCCGCCGTCGTCCTGGCACTCACCCTGCTGATCGTCTGCATCCGCTGCGGGCGCCGCTACCGGCAGCGCAGACGCGAGCGGATCGCGGCACCCGTACGCGCCCTCCTGCTGCGCCTGCTGTGCGCGGAGGAGGACGACCAGAGCGCATTGCTGCACCGTCTGGCGGAGATCGACAAGCGGACCTGGACCGCCCTGGAGCCGACCCTCACCACACTGCTGGGAAAGGTCGCCGGAGGAGCCCGCACCGCGCTGATCCGCCTGTACGAGCTGCGCGGAGCCGCCCGGGACGCCGTCGCCGCGCTGAACAGTCACAGGGCGTCCCGGCGCGGGCGGGCCGCACAGGTGCTCGGTCAGCTCGCCCACCGTCCCGCGGTGGCGCCGCTGTGCCGTCTGCTGGCCGATCGCGACCCGGAGGTGCGCCTGGCCGCCGCGCGGGCCCTGGGCCGGATCGGGGACCCGGCGGCCGTACCGGACCTGCTGGAGTCCCTCCACATGCCGCGGTCCGTGCCGCCCGGTGCGGTCATCAGGTCGCTGGTCTCGCTGGGCCCCGGGGCACAGCGGCAGGTCGCGGCCGGGCTCCGGCAGGAGCCTCTGGTCAGGGCCGTGGCGATCGAGGTCCTCGGTGCGATCGGCGCGGCCTCCCGTACGTCCGAGATCGCCCGCGCACTGCGTGAGGACCCCGAGACCGAGGTACGGATCAAGGCGGCACGCGCGCTCGGCAGACTGGGCATGCCCGACGGCCTGGAGCCGCTGCTGGCCGCGGTCGGACCCGACCGGCCGACCGCCCTGCGCACCGTGAGCGTCGGGGCCCTCGGCAGCCTGGGAGCCGTCGCCGCCACGGACCGGCTGGTGGAGTTGCTCGGCGATGCCACCCCTCGTGTGGCTTCCACCGCGGCTCGCGCGCTGCTGCGGCTCGGCCCGGCGGGACAGGGTGCGCTGCGTGCGGTGGCCGACGACCGCGCGGGCGGACCGGCCTCCGCCCAAGCCAGGGCCGCGCTTGCCGAGGTCGCGGTCGGGGGCGCCCGCCACGGTGTCCGTGCGGAGGTGGCGCTGTGAGCGGAACGGGAGCCGGTCCGTGGGCGTCCCTCGAGGGCGGCCTGCACAGCCTGATCACCATGTGCGACCACCTGGTGATCGCCTATTTCCTGACCATCAACACCTGCTACCTGGTGCTGAACCTCCTCGCTCTGGGCGAGTTCGTCAAAAGGGCGGGCCGCGCTCCCTTCGCGGGCTACGACGACGCCGCCGCCAGCCCGTTCACGCCGCCCGTGTCGGTGATCATGCCCGCACACAACGAGGCGGCCGGCATCGTGGAAGCGGTCCGGGCCATGCTGCTGCTGCACTATCCGGCCTTCGAGGCCGTCGTCGTCGACGACGGTTCCACCGACGGCACGTTGGACGTCCTGCGGAAGGCGTTCGACCTCGCCGAGGTGGAGTACGTGATGCCCGACGACGTGCGGGTGCGCGGCAGGGTCACATCGGTCCATCTGCCCAGGGGCGGCCCGGTGCCCCTGCTGGTGGCCCGCAAGGAGAACGGCGGCAAGGCCGACGCGCTCAACGCGGGGATCAATCTGGCGCGCTATCCGCTGGTGTGCATGGTGGATGCGGACTCGGTCCTCGACTCGCAGGCGCTGCTCGCGGTGGTCAAGCCGTTCAGCGACGACCCGATGCGAGTGGTCGCCTCCGGCGGTGTGATCGGCCTCGCCAACGGATGCACCGTCGTGGCCGGACGGGTGGTCGAACCGCACGTCCCCCGCGACACGCTCGGCCGCGTCCAGGTCGTGGAGTATCTGCGCGCCTTCTTCCTGGGCCGTATCGGATGGTCGAAGCTCGGCGGCCTACTGATCATCTCGGGCGCCTTCGGGCTCTTCCGCAAGGACGTGGTGGTGGCGGCCGGCGGGATGGATCCGGACTGCATCGGTGAGGACGCCGAACTGGTCATCCGCCTCCACCGGCATCTGCGCGAGCAGGGCCGCGACTACCGCGTCGTCTTCGTCACCGAGCCGATCTCCTGGAGCGAGGCGCCCACCAGCGGGAAGGTCCTGGCCCGCCAGCGCCGGCGCTGGCACCGCGGCCTGACGGAGATCATGCTCAAGCACCACCGCATGATCGGCAATCCCCGCTACGGCCGCATCGGCCTGCTGGCACTGCCGTTCTACGTGCTCTTCGAACTGCTGGCCCCGGTCGTGGAACTCGCGGGAATGGTACTGGTGCCGCTGAGTGTGCTGATCGGCGCGGTGAACGCCGACTACCTGTGGCGTTTCCTCCTCGCCGCCTACGCCTACGCCATCGTGGTCAGTCTGCTGTCGGTCGCGGTGGAGGAGTACGCCTTCCACCGGTTCACGCGGTGGCGAGACGTCTGGGGCGCCCTCGTCGGAGTGGTCGCCGAGAACATCGGATACCGCCAGCTGACGGCCTGGTGGCGGTTGCGTGGCATGTGGGACGCGCTGCGCCGCTCGCCCCGGGTGTGGGGCGCCATGCCCCGTGCCGGTTTCGGCGCTCCTGGCGAAGGCGAGGAGGGCGGGGCCGAGGAGTACGAGGTGAGGGAAGACGAGTCGGGCAGGGCGAGGTGAAGCAGTGCGCCCCCTGCCGTCAGCGCGTTCAGCCGCCGCACAGCGTGGTCGTCGGCGGGGAGACCGGCGATCCGCCGCCTTGCCGCCGGTTCCCGGTCGCGCGTCGATCCAGTCGAGACCGGTCCTTGTGATCCGACCGCTTCCGCCGCCGCACGACCGGATCCACCAGCCCATGCCGGACAAGACCGGCGGTCCGGCTGGTCGTTGAGCTGATCACGGGTGGGGACGTCACGGGGGGCCGTCCCCAGCCTTCTCACCGCTCCCGCTGGAATCGACTGCTGACCGCCGCAAGCAGCTGGCGCACCCTGAACCGGCGGCCTGACGGCCCGGCGTTCAGACGTCATTTTCGGGCCGGCCCGTAAGAGTCTGTGACGACCCGTTGACAGGAGCTCCGGCCATGGGCATTCTCGTGTCCGCACGGTTGGCTAAACGATTAACCAACCCGGTGTCTCCTACTTTGGACAGAGGTAATGGCGCGTCGGATCGGGATCAAGGACGTGGCGGCGGCGGCAGGTGTGTCGACCGCGACCGTGTCGCATGTCCTGAACCGGGTCGAAGGCAAGCGGATCGGTCAGAAGACCCGGCAGCGCGTCTGGCAGGCCGCGGAGGAACTCGGGTACGCCCCGAACGGTCTCGCCCGCGGTCTGAGGCTGCAGCGGTCGCAGACCATCGGCTTCGTCAGCGACGAGATCGCCACCACCCCCCACGCCGGCCGGATGATCCTGGGGGCCCAGGAGGCCGCCGCCGCCGAGGGCCTGCTGCTGCTGCTGGTCAACACCAGCGGGGACGCCGAACTGGAGCGCACCAGCATCGAGATGCTGCTCCAGCGGCAGGTGGACGGCGTGCTGTACGCGGCGATGTACCACCGCACCGTGCGCCTACCGGAGAGCCTGGGCGCGACGCCCACGGTCTTGCTCGACGCGCGCTCCGAAGACCCTGCCGTCCCCTTCGTGGTGCCCGACGAGGTGCAGGGCGGCTACACGGCGGTGCGAGAGCTGATCCACCACGGGCACCGCAGGATCGGCGTGACCGTCCAGACCGTCGACCTTCCCGCCCGCCAAGGCCGCCTGGAAGGCTACCGCAAGGCACTGGCCGAGGCAGGTATCCCTTATGACCCGTCGTTGGTCGCCGCCGAGACGGCAGTGCCGTTCAATACGACCCCGGGTGATGTGGAGACCGGCTACCGGGCCGCACGGCGTCTGCTGACGGCGGAGCAGCGGCCCACGGCGCTGTTCTGCTTCAACGACCGGATGGCCGCCGGCGCCTACAGGGCTGCCGCTGAGCTGGGGCTGTCCATCCCCGGCCAATTGTCGGTCATCGGATTCGACAATCAGGAGCTGGTCTGCGAGTCGGTCTATCCGGCGCTGAGCACGGTTCAGCTCCCGCACTACGAGATGGGGGCACGGGCTGTGGCCCAGTTGCTCGCGCTCACCAAGACTCCGGGCCGGCCACCGGGCCCGGACACTAACGCATTGCTGCTTTGCCCGCTGGTGGCGCGGGCATCGGTCGCTTCGCCGCCCCGACTCTGACCCCGGGACGGCGAAGCAATGTGCACCATGACAGGCGACCGTTGCGACCGGTCGTCATCCCTGTCAGTAACTTGGAACACAGCGAGGGTACACGCATGTCCCCTGAGATTCTCAATGCGCCACCGAGCCGCCGCAGCCTGCTGATACCCGGCGTCGCCCCCACCGATCCGACAGCCGTGGACGAGTGGGGCTCCGCCCGTTCCTTCCACCCCGCCGGTGCCTGGGCCGCCGTGGCGCGAGGCTACTGACCCCTCCCGCTCCTCGCCGACTGCCGTGTCGGCGCCTCAGCAGCCTCCTCCCGCAGCTCGCCTCCGGCATCTGCCGGACGCCGCTCCCGTCGTCATGCCGCCAGGGGCTGGTCGCGAGTTCTGGCGGAGGCCACCTTCTGCGAGTTCTGCGTGGGGCCGGGACCGGATTTCGTCCGGTGACCGCTCTCCGCCCGTCCCGTGTACTCACCGAAAGGCACGTGTGTGTCCACCGCGCCTCGTGATCCGTTCCGGCCCGTCGCGCACCTGCGCCCGCCCCGCAACTGGATCAACGACCCCAACGGGCTGGTCTTCCATGACGGCCACTACCACGTCTTCCACCAGTACAACCCCTACGGTGCGACGCACGCGAACATGCACTGGGGCCACTTCCGCAGCCCCGACCTGCTGAGCTGGGAACTGCTGCCGGTCGCGCTGTCCCCGACCCCGGGCGGCGAGGACGCCGACGGCTGCTTCTCCGGCAACGCCGTCTCCGACGGCGGCCGGCTGGTCGCCTTCTACTCCGCGAACCGCCTGGACCGCTCACCGCAGCACCAGCCGGTCACCACAGCCACCTCCCTCGACGGCGGCCGGACCTTCACCCCACGCACGGAGCTGCTCATCCCCGAGTGGCCCGAGGACTGCACCATGTACCGCGACCCGTACGTGTGGTGCGACGGTGCGGGCTGGCGCATGCTGGTCGGCGCCGCGCTCGCCGACGGCCGCGGCGCGGCACTGCTGTACGCGTCGCCCGACCTGGAGAACTGGAGCTACCTGGGCCCCTTCGACGCCCGCACACAGGAGCCGGTCGGCGGCACCGACCTGCACACCGGCGAGGGCTGGGAGTGCCCCCAGTACCTCCCGGCGAGCTCCCGGGGGCCCGGCGCCCTCATCTTCAGCGCCTGGAACGACAACGGCGGCGACCGCTGCGTCACCGCCCTGGTCGGCGAGGAACGCGGCAACACCTTCGCAGCCGGCCCGCCCGTCCTCGTCGACCACGGACCGGAGTGCTACGCACCCGCGCTGCTGCCCGCTCCGGACGGCCGATGGCTGCTGTGGGGCTGGTCCTGGGAAGCCCGCGAGGACGCGTGGGCGGTCGCGGACGGATGGGCCGGCATGCTCACCCTGCCCCGCGAGATCTCCGCCCACGGTGACGGCGTCGTTCGGCAGCAGCCCGCCGCCGAGTTGCTCGCCCTGCGTGGCGAGCACACCGTCCACGCCGACGGCGAGATCTACGGCCCGCAGGCGGTGGACCTCGGGGGCGTGGGCCGTGCTTTCGATCTCACGGCCCGTCTGGAGGCCACCGGACCGACCGGGTTGCGGCTCCTGACCGGCCCGGACGGCTCCGAGTTCCTCGACATCCGCCTCGATCCGGCCGCCGGGGAACTGGCCGTCGACCGCGACCGCGCCTCGCTGGACACCCGTGCCCAGGGCGGCACGTACCGGATGCCGTGCCCCGCCGGCCGACCGGTCGAGCTGCGGGTGGTCGTCGACCACTCCATCGCCGAAGTCTTCCTGACCTCCACCGGCCAGGTGCTCACCCTGCGCTTCTACCCGACGGGCGACGCCCCGTGGCGGCTCGAGGCCCGCAGCGCGCCCGACGCCCGCCTGACCTACGCGGTCGAGGCGTGGGAGCTGCTGCCCCTCACGGTCGAGGAGCCGAGCGCCGGCACCGGACTGCCGCACGAGCAGTCCCCCTGACGGAACCGTCGTCACGGAGCCGTGGCCACGGCTCCGTGACGATCCCGAATCCCCCCACGCACATCCGCACCGTCCACCCGCACCCGCACCACACACCGGAGGCACCCACCATGAACACCCCAAGCGGGAGATCCCGCCGGACGGCCTGTACGGCCCTGGCCCTCGCCCTTCCCCTGGCCGCGCTGGCCGCCTGCGGGGGCGGCAGCAGCACCGACACCTCCGCCGAGAAGGGCAGCGCCACCATCACCGTCTGGGCCCACCAGGGCCAGGCGAGCGAGGCGAGCGCCCTGCAGAACGCGGTGAAGTCGTTCAACTCCTCGCAGAAGAACACCCACGTCAAGCTGACCCTGATCCCCGACACCGACTACACCAAGACCATCACCGCCACCGACGCCTCCAAGCTGCCGGACGTGATGGAGTTCGACGGCCCGACCATGGCGAACTTCGTCTACAACAAGAAACTCGCCTCGATCGACGACTACGTCTCGGTCAGGACGATGGCCAACGCCACAGACGCCATCAAGGCCCAGGGCGAGATCGACGGCAAGCACTACGGCCTGGGCATGTACGACTCCGGGCTCGGCATCTACGGCAACAAGAAGCTCCTCGACGCCGCCGGCGTGAAGTATCCCGAGGGCCTGTCCGACGACTGGACGGCAGCCGAGTTCACGGCCGCGCTCCAGGCACTCAAGGCCAAGGACGCGGACGGCAGGACCCTCGACATCCAGGAAGGCAACGGGCTGGCCACCGAATGGGGCACCTACGGCTTCTCCCCCGTCGTCTGGTCGTCCGGCGGCTCCCTGCTGAAGGACGGCAAGGCCGAGGGCGCCCTCGACACCCCGGCCGTGGTCTCGGCCCTGAAGACCTTCCAGTCCTGGAAGACGTACGTCGACCCCAACACCGACGGCAACGCCTTCGCCAAGGGCAGGGTCGCACTGAGCTGGGTCGGCCACTGGATGTACCCCACCTACAGCAAGGCCCTCGGTGACGACCTCATAGTCCTGCCGCTGCCCGACTTCGGCAACGGCCCCAAGACCGGCCAGGGATCCTGGCAGTGGGGCATCAGCGCCGGCACCAAGAACGGCAAGGCTGCCGGAGCCTTCCTCGACTCCCTCCTCAACGACACCAACGTCACCGCGATGACCACGGCCAACGGTGCCCCTCCCGGGACCGTGTCCGTGCTGGCGAAGAGTGACCTGTACAAGCAGGGCGGCCCACTCCAGCTCTTCGCCGACCAGCTCGCCAAGCCCTGCGGCGACTCACGCATCGGCACGTCCTGTGTGGCCGTGACCCGCCCGGTCACCGCCGGATACCCCACGGTCACCGCCAAGTTCAGCCAAGCGCTCAGCGACGTCTACGGCGGGGCCGACCCCGAGACCGCCCTGGCCAAGGCCGCCCGAGCCATCGACCAGGACTTCTCGGACAACGACGGCTACCAGCTGCCGTAGCCGACATCCAGTCGCCGGGAGGGACGGGCGTCCCCGTGACCGTGTCCGTCACTCCCGGCCCGGAAGAGGACCCAACCGTGACCATCGTGAACCCCGCACCTGCCACGCCCGCCGGACGCGAACCGGCTCCGACACCGGCTTCCGCCGCACCCCGGCGGTCCGGGCACAAAAACCGCGACCGGGTGCACGGGCTGCTGATGTCCGCACCCGCCCTCGGCGGTCTCATCGCCTTCGTCGGCGTACCGTTCGTCTACGCGGTCGTGCTCTCCTTCTACAACGTGCGCCTCGGCTCGCCGCTGCCACCCCGCTTCTTCGGCCTGGAGCAGTACCGGCGGATCTTCACCGACCCAGACATGTCCGGCCCGTTCCTCAGGTCCCTGCTGAACAACCTGACCTTCGCCGCGGTCGTGGTCCCCGTGCAGACCGGCCTCGCCCTGGCACTGGCGATCCTCCTCAACCGCAAACTCAAGGCCATCGGCCTGTTCCGGTCACTGTTCTTCCTGCCGGTCGTCTTCCCCATGGCCCTGGTCGCCGTCATCTGGCGGCTCATCCTCGCCCGCGGCGGCGACGGCCTGCTCAACTCCGCCCTGAACGTGGTGAGCTTCGGCAACTGGGGCGCCTTCGACTGGCTCGGCGACAGCCTCACCGCCATGGCCTCGATCATCGTGCTGTCGGTCTGGCAGGGCGTCGGCTTCCAGATGGTCATCCTCCTCGCCGGCCTCCAGCAGATCCCCGGCGAGCTCTACGAGGCCGCCCAACTCGACCGCGCCTCGGCGTGGCAGCAGTTCCGCCACGTGACCCTGCCCGGCATCCGCGGCACCCTCGTCTTCGTCGCCATGCTCACCTCGGTGCTGTCCTTCCGCGTCTTCGACCAGATCTACATCCTCGTCAAGGGCGGCGGACTCGACGAGGACTCCACCCGCACCGTGATGTACCAGGCCGTCACCACCGCCTTCGACCAGAACAACATCGGCCAGGCGTCCGCGATCACCGTCGTCTTCTTCCTGGTCGTCGTCGCCCTGACCCTCATCCAGCGGCGTGTCGCCCGCACCGGCAACGAGGACTGATCCCATGGCCCGAACCCGTACACCACTGCGCCGCTTCCTCGACTACACCGTCCTGAGCGTGCTGGCCTTCGTCTTCGTCCTGCCCGTCCTCTACCTGATCCTCGGCAGCTTCAAGCCCTCGGGCGAAGTCCTGAGCGGCCTGGCCGGCTTCCTCCCCACCCACCTGTCCTTCGACAACTACAAGGCCGTTCTGGACAGTTTCAACTCCGACGCCACCGGCTACTTCTGGCGTTTCATGGGCGTCTCGCTGCTCCTGTCCACCGTCGTCGTCCTCGGCGGGCTGATCATCAACTCCATGGCCGCCTACGGCCTTGCCCGACTCCGGTGGAAGGGCCAGGGCGCTGTCTTCACCCTCGTCCTGCTGTTGATGCTGGTCCCCTTCGAAGCGGTGGCCGTCCCGCTGTTCTACCTGTTCAACGACCAGCGCAACACCATCTACATCCAGGCCGTCCCCTTCATCGCCAACGCCTTCTCCATCTACCAGTTCGCCACCTTCTTCCGCGCGATCCCGCCCAGCATCGAAGAAGCCGCCCGCATCGACGGCGCCGGCCCCTGGCGTACCTTCTTCGCGATCATCGTTCCCATGAGCAAGCCGGTGTTCGCCTCGGTCGCCATCCTGACCTTCCTCACCCAGTGGGGTTCCTTCCTCTGGCCGGTCCTGATGGTCTCCGACCCCTTGGTACGCCCCCTGCCCCTGGAGATGAGCGTGTTCCAGGGCCAGATGCCCGTGGACTGGGGCCAGGTCCTCGCCTTCGGCGTCCTGCTGATCCTGCCCGTGCTGATCGTCTTCGCGTTCTTCCAGCGGTGGTTCGTCCAGGGCGTCGCCAGCTCTGCCGTCAAGGGCTGAGTCACCACGCGCACTACGCCTCATCCACAGAGAGACAGCCCATGAACACGGCCGCCAGCAGCATCACCGTCATCGGTGAGTGCGTCGCCGACGCCTTCACCGATCCCGCCCGCTCCCTCCCCGCCCGACTCGCGCTGAACGTCCTGCCCGGCGGCGGCCCCGCCAACACCGCCGTCGCCCTCGCCCGGCTCGGCACCCCCACCCGCTTCCTCGCCCGGTTCTCCGACGATGTCTTCGGTGCCTTCTTCCGTAACCACCTCAGCGCCTCCGGCGTCGACCTGACGGACAGTGTGACCGCCGCCGAACCCAGTACCCTCGCCATCGCCGACCTCGACGAAACCGGCCAGGCCACCTACTCCTTCTTCGCCGACGGCGCCGGCGACTGGCAGTGGACCCCGGACGAGCTGTCCGCCACCGCGCCGGACGGAGACACCGTCGCCGTCCACACCGGCTCTCTGGCACTCATACGCCCGCCCGGCGGCCGTCACATCGAGGACCACCTCGCCAAGGCGCGCGAGAACGCCACCGTCTCCATCGACCCCAACGTCCGCCCCCTGCTCGTATCGCCCGCCGCCTACCACCGACGGCTCCACCACTGGTGCGCCCTCGCCGACATCCTCCGCCTCAGCGAGGACGACCTCGCCCTCCTCCTGCCCGGGGCCACCCCCGAAGAAGCCTGCGACACCTGGCACGCGGCCGGCGCCCGCCTCGTCGTCATCACCCTCGGCGGACGTGGCGCCCTCGCCTCCCTCGACGGCGCACGTACGTCCGTCCCCGCTCCGGCCGTCGCCGTCGCCGACACCGTGGGCGCAGGAGACGCCTTCACCGCCGGCCTGCTGCACCGCCTCACCGCACTCGGACACCTCGGCGGCCGGCTCGAAGCCCTCACCCTCGACGACACCTCCGACGCCTGTTCCTTCGCCGCCCGCGTCGCAGCCCTCACCTGCTCCGTCCCCGGCGCGGACCCACCCAAGGCAGAACGCCTGGCCTCCTGGCCTACGAGGTGACCACGCCCACCGGGTCGGCGACCTGCGCAAGGTCGCCGGTTGCGGTGTACTGCCGGCTCGTGGCGCCGCCGCGCACGTCGGTCGTGATGGCGAGCAGGCCCGCCGGGACCGTGCCGCCGCCGACAGCGGCCTCGGTAGGAGGTGCTGCCGTTGGAGGTCGCCGCGGTGTCCGTGCCGCCCACCGGTGCGCCGGCCGTACCGAGCTGCACGTCCTGGTAGGTGCCGGTGTGGGCGGTGGCGTCGAGTGTGGGCAACAAGGAAGGACGGAGGGAATCGCCCTCACGACCCCTGGCTACTGGATGGGCGGCCCACCGGTTTGCTACATCAACTAGCCCATACGGGGGTGATGCCGGCAAGGCGTCAGCTCCCTTGTTCACCTGTACGGAGCAGCACACTGTCAGACACGACTCCGGCAGGCGCCACAAGCATGCGCCCCAGGACGAGGGGGGCAGACGGTCCTGCGTCCGAGGCTCCGGCCGGAGCTCAGAGCGTTGTGCGTCCCACGCCGGGGCGGTGCGACGGCTGCCGGGTATGCGCCACGCGGCGGACGAGCCATGTCGTACGACCAGTCGGTGCCGCGTGAGCGGCACCGACTGGCGATCCAATTCTCTCCGGGTGCCCATCGCGACTCTGGTGCGTCCGTACCCCCCGCGCGCAGGGAGCGCGAGCCGCACCATCGTCACGTCCCTGAGAGACGTGGGCTGCCCACCGATTGGATATGTACAGTGACGCAGTGATTCGGCGCATGCTGCAAGGTGCCGGGGGCATATTCACTCCTTCGGGTCGGCTCTCGGCGACGCGCGGCCCAGGCAGGTCTGGACGAACCATCCGGTGAACGTGCAGGGAAAAGCCCCTGATCCGCACGCCACCGCTCTGCACGTCACGGCCGGTGCGGAGGCCAGGCCACCCACCGCCCCGCCCGCGGCCGCCGACTGCGCTCCGGGTCGGCTCACTTCGGCGTTTCAGTTCGGCGTCTCTGCTTCAGCTTGACGTCGGGAACCTTGGAGAGGGGATGGGCGTCGAGTCGGGCTCCGGTCAGGCCGTGGCTCCGAGTACGTCCGTCACCAGGCCAGTGGCGAGGCGGGCATGCTGGAGACGATGCGGATCGCCTCCAGCATGCCCAGGACGCCCACGGCGTTGACCTCGGTGACGAGTTCGGCCCGCTGCCACGACATCGGCGTGAAGGTGATCGCCCTGCTCGATCGGATGCTGTGCGAGATACGACACGACCCGCACCGCCCGGTGATTCCGGTGATCAGTCCAGGGTCAAGGAGGCGGCCGACTGCGAAGAGCCGGGGGGCCGTCCCGTCGCGGACCTTCCACGTGCTGAGAGGAGACAGGACGACCGGGCGTCTCGTCCTGGGGCCGTCGTTGCCGTGACCGCCGTGACAAGGCGTTCCAGGGGCGGTCCCGGCCCTCAGCGGTAGGTCTCGGCGGCGCGGTGGTCGCCGCGGATCGCGGGCACCGTGCGGACCAGTTCCACGTCGTCCAAGACACGCGAGTCGGTGCGTTCTTCCACGGTATCCGGATGCGCTGAGCACCACGTCGATCCCCGCGTCGATCAGCACGGCGTCGAGCAGGGCGGGGACTTCCCCTCCCGGTGCCGGATGGGAACCGCACACGGCAGCCGCCGTCATCGAGGTCCATGACGAGGTTCTCCACGGCCTGTGCCACCCAGGAGGCGGTCGGGCGCGCAAGGGCACCCAGGACGCGGATGCCCCAGCCGGCGTGCTCGCGGTGCAACCGTCGCAGGACCGTGTCGGACCTGATGGCCGGGCCCACGGTGCGGCGCACGGCGGGAGGCGTGCTTGAGGAAACAGCCTGGACCAGGTTGTGCGCCCCCGCCTGCCGATTCCTCGTGCACGCCCGCCATACGGTCGATGTTCCGTTCCTCCCCTTGCCTCTGCTTTCATTCGTATGGGTCACTAGAGACACCGGCAGTTCGCCCATTCAGCCGGACAGCGCGACACTGCTTCGCCGGTCTCTCAAGGCGCGAACGAGTTCGCGCAGGAGCTGCGCCGCCCAAGCAGCAAGACACGCCAGCCGCGCAGCGCCGCCCGCAGATTCCGTCGCCTGCCTCACCCGCCCGGTCTTGCTCATAGCCGGCCCGGCCTGCGACCGGTGACCGTCACTCACGGCCGCGTACCGCGTGGGGGTACACCCCCATGCTCACGCCCACCGATGGGGCACCCCAGCGGCAACACCTCAACCCCTGCTCCACAGAAGGAGACAACCATGTCCGTCGCAATCCTCTCCCCCCTCCCGCAGCTCCTGACGCAGCCGACCCTGATCGCCGCCGTCCCGGGCTGCGGCCCGACCACCGGGGGCAACGTGGTCCTCCTCATCGGCACCAATCTGGGCGGGGCGACCTCCGTCACCTTCGACGGCGTACCCGCGTCGATCGTCGCACAGGACCCCCTGGGAGTCCTGCTCACCGTCATCGCCCCGCCGCACGCGGCCGGCAACGTGCCGGTCGTCGTCACCACCCCCGCCGGGGCCAGCACTCCGGCCAACTACACCTACGTGACGCCCGTGACGCCGCCGCCCATCGCGCTGGCCATCACGCCCCAGAGCGGACCGACCGAGGGCGGCACCCCCTTCACGATCATCGGCGCCAACCTCACGGGTGCTTCGGTCACCTTCGATGGTGTCCCCGCCACCAGCGTGAACGTGCTCGGCGGAATCCTCCTCACCGGCGTCACTCCTCCTCACGCCGCGGGCCTCGTCTCCGTCCAGGTGACCACGCCGGACGGCACCACCACCGTTCCCGGCGGATTCACCTACGTCGGGCCGGCCCTGCCCACGGCCACGGCCATCACGCCGACTTCAGGCCCCGCCGCGGGCGGCACTCCGTTCGCCATCACGGGCTCAAATCTGTCGGGCGCCACCGTCACCATCGGAGGAGCGGCGGCGACCAACGTCATCGTCGACCCCACCGGGACGGTACTCGCCGGCATCACACCGGCCGGAACGGTCGGAAACGCAGCGGTCGTGGTAACCACCACGGCGGGGTCCGCCACCGTCACCGGAGGCTTCACCTACGTGTGATGCCGGCAGGCGCACCGGTGGCATGGCCGACCACCTTCCCTTCCCGGCTCCGGCCCTGCCACAGAACACGACGATGCCCGCACAGGTTGCGGGCATCGTCGGCGTGTGCGCACCCGGCAGGCAGGGACACGGCACGCGCAGGAACGGTCAGGCACTCGCGCAGTCCGCCACACACAGTATTGCGGTCTGTGGAAAGGATGTATTGAGGACACGGCAGGGCCGTTGCAGCTTGTCGGCCAGAGTCCAGGTGAGGGCGTGTCAGGGCGTGACGCTGCCGTGTTGTTGGCCCCGCGCTCCAAAGCATGCGCCTGTGGGCAGCTCACGGGGGCAACGGCGGGACCCTGGAGTTCGGCGACGACCTCGGGGGCAGGCCTCGGTCACGCGGACTCAGCGGCGGAGGGCATCAAGGACGCCATCGACGCCCCTGTCGCGACGCAATGCATCGAGGCGCCCGAGGAGGCCCGATACGCACCGATGGGGAAGCCGTCCGAGCGGCCGGCAGCACGACCTCGAGCGCCGCCCGCGCGAGCCGCTCCAGGAGCGTGCGGAACCTGTAGCGTTGAATCAGGTGTCCCGACTTTGTGCAGGCCGGAGCCTCCACCGATCCTGGAGCAGCTCAGTCCGCACACTTCCTCGACAGCGTGGAGTCGACACCACGACGATGAGGAGGGCGCATGCGATTCGCGCTGGACGCACTGTTCGCTGACGTGCCCGCGGAGCAGGTCGACGAAGCTCGTGACTTCTACAAGTCGAGGGTGGCAGGCCGTGGCCCCAGCACACTGGAGGAGCTGAAGGAGGCACGGGCGAAGCGGTCCGCTCCTCAAGCCGCCGATCCGCCAGCCCTCGAAGAGACGATCGAAGCCGCGGAAGCGCGCGTCCCTGTAAGGATCTTCACGCCTGTCGGCGGTCCGCCGCGGGGCGTCTACCTGGACATACACGGCGGCGGCTTCTACATGGACTCCGCAGCACGAGGAGACAGACGCAACCGCGAGTTCGCAGACGCCCTGCGCTTCGCCGTTGTCAGCGTCGACTACCGGCTGGCCCCGGAGCACCCCTGGCCGGCGGCACCCGACGACTGTGAAGCGGCGGCGCTCTGGCTGGTCGAAGAAGCCGAAGCCCGTTTCGGAACGTCCCGACTTGCGATCGGTGGGAGCTCCGCGGGAGCCACACTCGCCCTGGCGACCCTGCTCCGACTGAGAGACAGAGGCGCAGTCGGCCAATTCACCGGCGCTGCGCTCCAATTCGGGGCCTATGACTTGAGCGCACGGACCCCGGCCGGTCGCCGCATCGCGGACGAATACTTCATCCAGGCGTATGTCGGCCACGCGGAAGACCGCACTGTTCCCGGGATCTCTCCCGTCTACGGCGTTCTTGGCGGGCTTCCTCCCACACTGCTGATCGTCGGAAGCGCAGACGTGTTGCTGGAAGACAACCTGGCGCTGGCAGGTCGGTTGTCAGCGGCCGGCAATGACGTCGAGCTCCGGGTCTACCCCGAGTCACCCCACGGCTTCACGAGCCACCCCACGGCAATGGCCAGGACGGCGCTCAGCGGCGTCGACTCCTGGCTACGCGACCGGATCACGCAATCGTAGGGACTGACCACGATCTGGATGGACCCCGGTCCGAACCGTCAGGCAGCCGGTCGACATCGATCGGCCGAACACGTCTCATGCCCGGCTGTCGGACACAGCCGATGAGGACCTCGGCGCGGGGGCCAGGCGTCGTTCCTGCGGGTCGATGAGCCGACCAGCGCCCTGGATCCACACGCGGAGATCGCCGCGTTCCAAGAGCCTGTGGTCCCGGGCCGAACAGGGGCACGCGGTCGTGCTCGTCACCCACCGGCCGCCCGCGACCATGCACGCCCACAGCTACGTCCTCGATCAGGGGTGCGTCGTCGAGGACGGCATCCACGAAGACCTGATGGACCGCGAGGGCTCCCTGAATCAGGGGATGTTCAACGCCCAGGCCGCCCAGTACGGGCTCACGCCCACGGCCGACACACTCCCCCCGGCCCCCGCGCCACCCCAGCGACCGACCACGAGACCACGAACCGACCCACCAACCCTCACCCACAACCCACATGCGACAACCACCCCCTATGCCGAACGCGAGACCACGCCCATGCCTCCCAGCCCCCTCGCTCCGCAGGGCCACCGAGACACACCCCGACCACCACACGAACAAGCGGGTCCCCGACCGGGCCGCGCACCGCCACGAACCGACCCGCCGACGCAACGGCCCGCACGACGCCGCCCGCTCACATCACCTGCGGCACCGCCGTCAACGACCCCAGCGCCGAACCCCGCGCATCCGACACCGCACCACCAAGCCCCTCAAGCTCGTCCCCGGCCGACACATCGAAACCACCGACCACACGCAGTGAGCGCGAGCACGTCGACCGGGGCGTGCCGCACTCCGCACGGTCACGCGGGTCGGGTACTTCGGTCAGCCGTTCCAGCAGACGCGGCACGTGTGCGGGTTCGATTCGTGGATGGCCGTGGAATTGGTCAAGAGCAGTCGGGATCGGCGATGATGCGTTGACAGGCACGGTCTTTCAATCCGAACACGGGGCATCGAGAACTCCATGATCTCGGGAGTCCGTGCCTGTCTCGTTCCCGGAATACCGCCAAGCTGATAGTTCGTCACGAACCGGGCTCCTCACCGCTACGCCGAAGCCCTGCGGAGCGCTCCAGCCCGGCAGGGATGGGCGATGACGGCGCAGCAGACACGGTCTTCCGCTGTGGTGATAAGGCGAACTCGACACTCCATGATCACCGGAAGCCGGGCCCGCGCTCTTCCCGCCGATCCAGCACCATGAGGTCCGCATCGCAGCATCAGGCCCATGACGACTGCATCGGGCCGGCCGCGAGAACGACGGAGCCCTGGGTCCGTCACGTTCCGGGGCGTGTCTGCGTCTCAGAAACTGATGATCCATGATATCTACTCAGTAGTTACATGAACGCCGTGTATTACTACCGGTATGGAGCCTTCGTGAAAGTCCTGGGAACCAAGTCTGTCATCGCCGGTGTGCTGTCTCTTCCTCTTGCGCTGGGCGCGTCTCCCGCCCATGCCGACACGTCGGCACACGGAGGGCAGGGCAAGACACGGTACGCCGCGCTCGGCGACTCGTTCGCATCCGGTGTGGGCGCTGGCGACTACATCCCGGCCAGCGGCGACTGCTACCGCAGCCCACGCGCCTATGGCCCCCTCTGGGCTGCGGCGCACCGCCCGAAGGCGTTCCAGTTCATCGCGTGCAGCGGGGCGACTACGACCGATGTACAGCAGAACCAGGTGCCTGAAGTATCACGGGCCACCACGTTGGTGACTCTCACCGTCGGAGGGAACGACCTGGGTTTTTCCACGGCTGTCGCCGCATGCCTGCTCCCCACGAGTACCGATGCGGTCTGCGACGCGGCGCTCAATTATTCGGAATACATCCTGCAGAACGAGCTTCCCGGCAACCTGCGGCGCACGTACCAGGACGTCGCCGCAGCTGCCCCCAAAGCAAGGGTGGTATTGGCGGGGTACCCTCATCTGCTTGAAACAGGAACGAGCGCGTGCCCGTACGGCACTCCTGAACGGCGGATCCGGATCAACGCCCTGACGGATCAGTTGGACGACCTCATTCGGAGGACCGGCAAGGAGCAAGGATTCAGATTCGCCGATGTGCGCCGCTCTTTCGCTGGCCACGGAGTGTGCGGACCCGGGGAAATCCCGACATGGATCAATGCGTTGGTGACACCGAGCTTTGCTTCCTTTCACCCGACTGCGGTGGGCCAACGTCGCGGCTACCTCTCTACCGTGAGTGCGGTTGTCGGCGAGTCAAGCGGAACCGGGCACCCCTGCGCGGCTTCGGCGAAGTGATGCGCCGTCCGCTTCGTGATCATGTGTGCCCGAGGAGGGCGACCGGCCTGCCAGGCATCGCGGGCGTTGCGCCGCAGGCTGGCGGCGACGTCGGTGCTCCCCGCGAGGCGGTGAGCACCGGTGAAGCTGCAGCAGATCGTGCGCCGGGGCGGCACCATTGCGGTGCTCTACCGGCGCGCGATGATGCTGCTGGCCCCGGCCGGCGGGAACCGACGCCCCGGTGATCGCGGAGCTGGTGCAGGCAGACGAGGACACCGTGGGCGACGTGATCCACCGGTTCGCTGAGATCGGCCTGGCCTGCCCGGACCCTCGGTGGGGCGGGAGGCCGTCCCCGCCCGCTCAGTCGTGACGACGAGGACTTCGTCATCCAGACGGCCACCACCCGCCCCACCCAGCTCGGCCAGCCCGTCACCCACTCGTCCCTGCGGAGTAGCCCGCATATGGGCAGTGCCGATCACCACGCAGGAATGCTAGTAGGACGGACAAATCACCTTTGGCAGCCCCGACGGCAGACCGCGGCGCTCGTCATCGGTGAGGTCACGGCCGACAGCGTCGCACAGGTGGCGTTTCCAGAGTTCGGGGTCCAGGTGGATCAGGTCCAAGCGGCCGCTGCCGTCGTTGCCTCCGAAGCCGCTTTCGGACCGGGTCCGCAGCAGGGTCTTGCCGTCCTTGGTGGCCGCCATGAAGTACTGGTTCGACGCGAAGTCGTACGTCTTGAAGTTGTTGGGGTCTGACAGCTGCTGGAAGCGCACGGAACTTCCGTTGGCTACATAGAACTCGCCGTCGTTCCTGGAGAAGTTGATGATGAACCCGTCACCGGTGAATCTGTCATTCGAGCCCAGCGGCCCGAGTGGGCCGACCACTCTGCTGGGCCGTTGTCCGGCCTCAGCCGACCACAACTCCACCATGCCGCCTGGCGTCTTCGCGGCTGCGTAGCGGCCACTGCTGTCCAGAAAGGCCCGATCGACATCCTGGCCCAGGCGAACACGTAGAGCCTTGTTCTCCTTACCCGTGCTCAGACGTACTGCGTGCAGTACCGGGTCGCCGTAGATCATGATCTGTACGTAGCCCGATTCGGGGTGGCTGTTCATCGCGAAACCCGAGTCGGCTTTCTCGGACGTGCCAAAGCGGGGCGGGTTCTTCGCGCTGAGCTTGAGCGCACGGGCTTCGAGAGTCTCGGACAGGCGGCGGCCGGTCCGGGCGTTCCAGTGCTCGATCCTGCTGCCGGAGAGCGTCAGGAGTTCGTCGCCGCCCCGGAGAAAGGTGACCGTCAGCGGCTCCACGTTTCCGCGGCTGTCGACGGGAGGCGGGAGTGTGGTGATCTCCGCCAGCGCGCGCAGGGACGGTATCTGCCGGATCAGGATCGTGTTCCGGCCGACCACATCTGCTACGAGGGTTCCGACGTCGTTCACCGTCAGTGAGTTTTCTGCGGCCGGCTCGGGTGCCGCGGGTGACTCGGGTCGCTTCACCGAGGTTGTGATCTGTCCGGAGGCCGCATCGATGAGCGCCAGGGTTTCGCCGCTGGGTCTGTCCCAGTGCCTGACGCGGGCCACCAGGCTCTTGCCACCGTCGATCAGCCGCGGCGAGCCCACAACGATGTCGGAGCCGTCGACATCAGTCGGGGTCAGTGGCAGGGCGGTCAGTGCGTTGCCGCCGTCTGCGACCGTGAGCACGACCAGGTGACGCGGGTCTGCGAGGAGACGGCCGATGACCATCGCGGGCGAGGGCGCCATAGCCTGCTGCACGCGGCGGTCGTGCCGGGTGTCGACGATCATCCACGAATTGCCGTGGCTCGCCGCGAAGTGCTCGCCTTTCTCGTCGACGGCGATGCTTCCACAGTCACTGTTGGGCCCCGTATAGGTGTAGCCGTTCAGCGCCCGTCCATCGGCCACGCGCAGGGCGCGGTAGGCGGCGCCGGTCTCGTCGCCCTGTTTCACCTGGTCGCACACGACCAGCACGCTGCCGTCCCCCGACAGCGCGGTGGGCGAGCCGTACAGCGCGCTCCCGGCGACCTGGTCCGCCAGTTCACGCACCCTTCCCGTGTCGGCTTGCACTACTTCCAGGTCATATGCGCCGGTATTGGAGGGGGCGTGTCTCACCACCAGTGTGTTCTCGTCCGGCCCGAACCACACGGACACGTGGTTCGTGGGCATCCGGCCAGGCACGTCCTGGTGGCGTTCCGTCGCCAGATCCCACAGCCGTAGCCGTCCATCCACGATCGTGGCCAGGTGTCCGGAGTCGGGTCCGAAGGCCATGAAGCTCTCGTCCTCGCTCAGCCAGGCCATCCGGTCGGCGATGTCCTTGAAATCCGCGGCTCGCAGGGTGTGCGGCGCTCCGAGCAGGTCCTCGGGTTCGTCGGTGGTGGGGTCGACGTCGTGCCAGATGAACGCCCCCGTCGCCGACACATAGGCGATCCGTAGGCCGTCCCGGCTGACCAGCGGATGGAAGGCCATCTCATCGAGGTCGAGGTGGAGTCGTTGCGTTCTTCCCCCGGCCTGGCGTACGAACAATGTGGCGCGCCCGTTGTCGGTCACCACGAGCGTCACCGTGCCGTCCACGCTCGTCGCCGTGTTCCGGATCCTCCCCTCTGCCCCGGTCAGCACCCATGCGGCCTCCTTGAACTGGTCGTACCTGCGGAGCATGGCGTTGCGGGCCTCATCCGTCGGCGCTGTCTCGTACGCCCCGATGGCGATCAACGCGGCCTGCCCCGGATCCTGCTTCGCCACTTCGGCGGAGTAGCTGGCCAGCAGACGCGAACGCGACTCCGCCTCGCGTTGGGTACTGACACGTCGCTGATACGCGAGGAGGGTGCCGAGGCTGGCAATCAGTGCGAGCACCATGGCGGCCGCAGTCCAGGCGGTGCGGATGCGGGCTCGGTATGCACGCTGGCGCTGTCGTGCGCGCGCCAGGAACTCCCGCTCCTCCTCGCTCAGTTCACTTTCTCGGTCCTTCAACCAACCTTTGATGGCGACCAGTTGCATCGCACCGGGCAGTAGAGTGCCCGACCTGCCTTGCTTCGTCCAACGGTCGCGGTCATGGTTCAGTTCCGCGCGGCCCGCCAGGAACTTGTCGTCCTCCTGTACCTGCTTCCTCAGCGCGGGCCAGACGTTGATCAGCATCTCGTGGGCCAGCTCGGCGGTCTGCGGTTCTCCCTTGCCTCCGCGCAGAACGAGTAGCCGTCGGTCGGCGAAAGACCTCGCGAGCTTCCACGCCTCCTCCCCCGCCTCCTCTCGGGTGACCCTGCGGCGAAGCGGTGTCTCACTCCCGGGCAGCACCCTGACCAGGCCTCTGAGCAGCCGCGCCGCGGCGACCTTCTCGTTCTCCCCTACGCACTGCTTCCAGGCCTGGTTGCAGTGCTCCGCCAGTGCGCCCTTCACACCGTGCATTGCCTCGTACGTCGTCATGCGCAGCCGGCCGGCGAACTGGTCGTCCCACAGTTGTCGCAGCAGGAATCCGAGGAGCGGCAGGTTCTCCGGCTGGCCGCAGGCATCGTCGAGGATGCGCTGAGCCAGTCCTGGGTCGTAGGCCACAGCCGGGGCCTTCTCCAGCGGCTTGTTGATCACTTCTTTGAGCTGGTCCCGGGACATCGGCGTCAGGGGGAGTGTCCTGCTGTCCCGCAGCAGGGGGCCGAGCCGAGGGTGCTTGAGTGCCGCATCCATGAAGTCGGACCGGAGTGTGACCAGCAGCCGTGATGCAGTCCCCGTGCCGCCTCGGGGGAAGAGCAGCCGGGCGGCTTCGTCGATCTCGGCCTCGGTCCGGTCCAGGAGGGCCTCGGCCTGGTCGAGTACGACGATGTACTTGCCTCCCGCCTTACCGCGAAGTCGGTTCAGCGTGTCCACGAGGCCCCTGTCCGCGAGCCATCCCTCCACCTGGGCGACGTTCTCCACCCGCGGATCCCCGTACCGCCTGGTACGAACGGCCTCGTACAGGTCGGTGGCCAGACCGGACAGCAAGGTCCCGTCGGCCCCGGCGTTCACCACCACGGCATCGTACGGGCCGTCCTCCTTGTCCCGGCGCATCTTGGGTACCACTCCGGCCAGCGTCAAGGAGGACTTCCCGCAGCCCGATGGCCCGCAGAGTATGACGGCCGGATGGTCCCCCTTCAGGGCCGTGACCACCTTCTTGATGTCGTCGCTGCGCCCGAAGAAGATCTCCTCGTGATTCTCCTGGAAGGTGGCCAGACCACGAAAGGGGTCCTGAGTCAGGGCGCGAGCGAGACCGGGCAGCTTCTGCAGCACCGACTTCACACTGATCCCGAAGGCCTGCTGGGTGTCGTCGTGCTTGCTTTGGGCCGCGGCGACGATGCCGACCGCCGCACCCCGCTGCTCGTCCCAGACAGGGCTGCCGCTGAAGCCCTCTGTGACGTGAGCCGTCCGTATGTCGGCTCGGGAGAGCTGAACCCAGTCCCCTTCTGACTTCCCGCTGAGTTCCCCTCGGTGCCAGATCACGCCCGGCTCACCGTCCGGAAATCCCACAACACGCACCGGACGGCGCGAAAGGTCGTCAGAGTCGGCCATGGGCAGCGGACACGTGCCGGGAACCGCGTCCCGCAGCCGAAGGACCGCGAGGTCCCCGCATTGCTTGGGCTCCTCCGGTATCCACCGCTCGACCTTGGCAGTGAATTCTTGCCCCCTGGCTCCGTCGGCCAGTGGGAAGTCAACCAGCACCGTGGTTCCGACGGCGACGTTGAGGTGCCGTTTCCTCCCCAGCGCATCCGACACGACATGGGCGCAGGTCAGCAGGCGGTCCGGCGTGACGAGGACACCAGCCCCGGCGATCGCACCGTTCTCTCCCCTGATCCGGGCGACCGCCGCGTTCAGTGCATCGTCGGCACTCCGTGACTCTTCCCCCGACATCGTGACCTCCTCGTCCCCCGTGGGCCGGCCAGGTCAACTTAGCGGGGAACAGGTCAACTTGGGTCCGCTGCGTCACTTCTGTGCCACGTCAGGCTCACGGAGAAGTTGGCCGCCGTGGCGGTGCTGGCGATGACCACGTCCGCCTCGGCCGACAGCGACACCCCGAACTCCAGCGTGATCTCGTCCGGTGCGTTCGCCAGGCCCCGGAACCTGCCCACGAAGCTCTCCGCCACTGGCCGCACCGTGTCCAACATCTGTCCGAACGACCGCTCGGCCCGGGCTACGGAGCGGCCACCGCGGCCCACTCGGACCAGGGCTTCGTCCACCTCACGGATCTGAACGCGGATCGCTTCGTCACTGTCGTCCCCCAACGGCACCTCGACCGTGTGGACATGGCGTTCACTCACTGCGACCTCCAGTACTCGGAAGGAGAGATCGTAACGAAGTCAACGATGCCCGCATCCAACCGCGTTGAGAGCACGGCTACCTTCGTGCGGTGGTCCTACCCGTCCCCAGTCGAGTCCTGCTGGGGCGTGCCGCGAAAGTCGATCTTGGTCGTGCAGGATCACCTGCCGTGGGGCGTGGCGATCTGACGAACATCCAGTGGGCCTGGCTTGAGCCGTTGCCGCCGAGAGGCAGGGAGCCGGGCCGTCCGCCGGTGCGGACCCTGCGGCAGTTGACAGACGGCCTACGGGGGCGGACCAGGACTGGGCCCCATAGCGGGACGTGCCCGAGCGGCACGGGCCGTGGGGCCGGGCCTGCGACCTGTTCCGGCACTGGCACCGCGACGGCACCTGGAAGCGGATCTTCGAGTAGTTGCAGGTCGCTGCTGATGCGAAAGGCCTGAGCACGTGGGACGTCAGCGTGGATTCCACGATCGCCCAAACTCACCAGCATGCCGCCGGGGCACGTAGATCTACGCCGCCGACGGTCACGTCTGCCCGGAGACGTCCCCGCTCCGTAAGACCTCAAAGGTTCCGGAACGGCCTCGTGCCGGGTGGGATGGAGAGCATGAAACTGCGTGTCTCTCCACCGGTGTTCAAGGGCAGGCTGCATGACGCCCGCACGGCGACCTCGATCGGCCGGTGGCTGGGGGCGGCCTTCGTCGTCTGCTTCCTCACTGGTCTGATCAGCCATTACATGCAACATCCGCCGGACTGGCTGGCCAACCACATCCCGAGCCGTCCGGCGTGGGGCTACCGGGTCTCTCAGGGCCTGCATGTCGCTTCCGGCATCGCTGCGATTCCGCTGCTGCTGGCCAAGTTGTGGACCGTGTATCCGCGCTTGTTCGAGTGGCCGCCTCTGCGGTCGGTCCGACACGCGCTGGAGCGGTTGTCGGTCGCGGTGCTCGTCGGCGGAGCCGGCTTCGAGCTGGCGACCGGTCTGCTGAACACGGCCCAGTGGTATCCGTGGCCGTTCTCGTTCGTGCCGGTGCACTACGCAGTGGCGTGGCTGGTGGTCGGGGCGCTCATCCTGCACATCGCGGTCAAGGCCCCCGAGATTCGAACGCATTGGAGCCGGCGGTCGCCGGGCACCCTCGCGCTGCCGGCTCAGGACGGTCCGGAACGTCGGTCCTTGCTCACCGCGGTGGGCGCGGCCGTGAGTGCCGTCACCCTCACCACGGTCGGCCAGTCCTTCACTCCTCTGAAGAGCTTGATCCTGTTGGCGCCTCGCCATCCGGACCATGGTCCGCAGGACCTGCCCGTCAACCGGACCGCCGCGGCCGCCGGGGTCGGCCGGATCGAGGACGAGGAGTACCGCCTGGTGGTGGCCGGGCCGCGACCGTACACCCTGACGCTGGAGGAACTGCGTGCGCTGCCTCAGCACGAGGTGCGGCTGCCGATCGCCTGCGTGGAAGGCTGGAGCAAGTCCGCGCAGTGGACGGGTGTGCGGGTCGTCGACCTGCTGGAGCGGGCGGACGCACCGCGGCATGCGCGGGTGCGGGTGGTGTCGCTGCAACTGCGCGGCGGATACCGGGTGTCGGAGATGGGCCACGAGCACGCCCGAGATCCCCTGACCCTGCTGGCCCTGCGCCTGAACGGCGAGGAACTCGATCCCGACCATGGCTACCCGGCACGGCTCATCGCCCCCAACCGTCCCGGCGTGCTGCAGACCAAGTGGGTGGGCCGACTGGAGGTGCTGGCATGAAGCCGACTGGAGGTGCTGGCATGAAGGTGACACGATTCCTCGGGGGTGCGGCCGGCCTGGCGCTCATGGGCGTCGGTGTGTCTCTGCTCATGGACGTCCGTGACCTGAGCGGCGTGCTGGTCTGGTTGGGCGGGGCGGTGGTGCTGCACGACGCGCTCATCGCGCCGTTGGTGCTGCTGATCGGGCTGCTCCTGGTGCGCGGTGGTGTGCGCGGGCCGGTGCGTGGGGCCCTGGTGGTGGCGGGCGCGTTGACGGTGGTGGCGCTGCCGGTGCTGTTGCGGCCGGGGCCGCGGGCCAACTCTTCGGTGCTGCCCCTGGATTATCTGCGCAACTGGCTGGTCGCACTGGTCGCCGTCGCCATGGTGACGGTGCTGTCGATGGCCGTGCGGAGATTCACCCGCGGTCGGCGGCCACCGTCGTGAGCAAGGGCGGGGCACATCCTGCTCCGCCGTCTTACGTGTGTCTTACGCTTTGCCCGCAGGTGCGCTGTACAGCGAGCCGGCCTCCTACGGTGAGCGGATGCGAACCTTCGGAGTTCTTCGTACGACAGGCCTGGTGACAGCCGCTCCCCTGGTGCTGGCTGTCACCGGGCTGGTGCACCCCCGGCACCTGACGGCGGCGACGGCGGGCCAGTGGGCCGGACTGCACATAGCCCTGCTGGCCGTGTTCCCCTTCCTTGTGCTGGGCCTGGTGGTGCCGTTGTGGGGGAGGCCGCGCCGCGATGCCGAGGGGGGCCTGACCGTGCTGGCCTGGGCCGGATGCCTGTGCTACGCCGTCTACTACTCCGGTCTCGACGCGGTTGCCGGGATCTCCGCCGGCACGGTGGTGGGCCACGGCGTCCACGGGGCGGCCGGGCGGCTGTTCGCGACCGGCGACGAGTTGGGCCGGGCGGGCGTGTACGGGCTGACCGTCGCTTCTCTCGCCACGTGCGTGGTGCTCTGGCGGCGGCACGGGGTCCGGGTGCTGCCGGGTGCGCTGGTGCTGCTCGCCGCGTGCTGGTCGTTCGTCGACAGCCACATCTTCTGGCCCCGGGGTGTGTTCACCATGCTGGGCTTCGCTCTGGGCTTCGCGCTGCTGACAGTGGCGGTGTCGCGCAACGGCGACGACGTGGTGACCCCCGGAGGGCTCACCAGCCTGTGACGTCCCCCTGCCGTACGGTCCGCTGCGGGTCCGGGGCGCGGCTGGATGCCTGGTGTCGAGGAAGAGGAATCAGGTCATGGCATTCCCGTGAGCGTCGAACGCGAAGGACAGGATGTGCGGGACCGCCTCGCGCCGGCCGACGAAGTGGCGACGCACCGTCGAGATCGAACAGGACGTACTTCGTGCGGCCGGGCCATGCAGGTCCGCCGGTCGCCCAGGACGCACGACGAGCACCTCACGGCCCGCAGAGGGCCCACACGCCCATGACCGACACCGCAGCCCCTCACCGACAGGACTCCGGACCTTCCACGCCGCCTCCTCCTCGATCCGCCACTCCGGCGAAGCGCCGCCGGTCCCGGATCGCCGTCACCGCTGCCGCGGTGCTCCTGACCGCGCTCACCGCCGTCGTCGTCGACACCCTCAACGCAGGCGACAACCTGAGCAACCCCGGCCGCCTGCTTGCCGGATACGCCGTCGCCTGGGCCCTGTTCGCCGCCGCCGCGTGGACCGTACGGCGGGCTCCGGCCCGCGCCGCGACCGTTCTGGTGCTGCTCGGCGCGGCGGCCGTGGCGCTGGCCGGGCTCGCCACGCAGCCCCGTACCAGCAACGACATGTACCGCTACGCCTGGGACGGTCGTGTCCAGGCCGCCGGTATCTCCCCCTACGCCTACCCGCCCGCCGCCCCCGAACTGGCCCCCTTGCGCGACAACTGGCTCTTTCCCAGCGGCCCGACCTGCGAGGGCTGGGCGCTGACCCACACCGACAGTGGCCTGTGCGTCAGCATCAACCGGCCCACCGTCCCCACCATCTACCCGCCCGTCACGGAAGGCTGGTACCTGGCCGTCCACGCCGTCTCCCCGCCCGACAGCCGCCACAAGCCACTCCAAGTCGGCGGCGCGGTCCTGGCGTTCGGTACGACCGTGGTCCTGCTCGACGTCCTGCGCCGACGCGGGGACCCGGAGCGGGCACCGGCCCGGGCCGCCCTGTGGGCCTGGTGCCCGGCCGCGGCCTTCGAAGCGGTCAGCAACGCCCACATCGACACGCTCGGCGTCCTGTTCGCCGTACTCGCGCTCGGCACCACGACCGCGGGAGCCCGCAGCGGCGCGCTGCTCGGCGCCGCCGTCGCCGTGAAGATCCTGCCGGTCCTCGCGCTACCCGGTGCCCTGTCCGGGCAGCGCGATCCGGCACGCGTGCTGCGCGTCCTCGCATGCACCGTTGCGGCGGTCGCGCTCGCCTACCTGCCCTACGTCCTCGCCTCCGGCACGGGCGTCCTGGGCTACCTTCCCGGATACCTCCACGAGGAGGGCTACGACCCGGACCATGTACGTCGCTTCGCCCTGCTGCGACTCCTGCTGCCGAACGCCGCCGCGGGTGCCACGGCAGCCGTGCTGCTCGCCCTGACCGCCCTGTACGTGTGGTGGCGCGGCGACCCGGCCCGCCCATGGCGCGGCGCCCTGCTGCTGACCGGCACGGCGCTGCTCCTCTTCTCGCCCAGCTACCCCTGGTACTCCCTGCTCGTCATCGCTTTCGTCGCCCTGGACGGCCGTTGGGAGTGGCTGACCGTCACCCTCGCAGGGACCGTCCTCTTCCTCGCGGGCCGACTCCTTCCGGGCTTCCCACTTCAGGCGTGGGCGTACGGGGTCGCCGCTCTGGTGGTCACAGCGGGCGCTTGGCTGCGGTCCGGCCGGGCACCGCGACGGGTACGCGGTTTCGCACCCGCTGGGCCGACGGCGCGCCTGCGGTGATCGCCTCGGGCTGCAGGGCGTCTGCCCCCAGCATTGTCGACGACACCCGCGGCCTGCGGGAGTGAGGCCGGCCTCGACCGTCCGGCAATCACCACGCTCACCCAGAAGGGGAAGCCGGGACACCAGGAAATCGTCGACGATTTCCTGGTGTCCGCAACGCATACGAGTTCCCGCCATGGTCAGGGTCGCGGCGCCAACGACGGTTGCAACAGAACCCCTTGATCATCTGGCAGCTCACGCGTACCTGTTGGGGTGAACCACGCCGTCACCATCACGGCGGCCGCCGGGGCGATCGTCGTCGCGGCCGCCCTCCTTGCGGACACCCTCGATTCACCGGCTGCACCGGCAGCCTCGATGGGGCTGGTCGCCCGGGATGACGCCCAAGCGGGGCTATCCGACCACCTGGACCTTGTCGGCTTGCATGCCCTTTTGGCCCTGGACTGGGTTGCCTTCGATCGCCCTGAAGTGCACGAAGAGATCGGGGCCGGACTCCGAAGTGATGAAGCCGTAGCCCTTCTCCTCGTTGAACCACTTCACGGTTCCGTTCTGCCGTTCCGCCACGTCCCTCATCTCCCAGCCCTCGGTGGAACCGGGTTCGATCACGACACGCGGGGCCGGCCCTTGCCGGGCGGCGGCTCCCGCGTCGCCGTTCCACCGGTACGGCCGCGCTGACCGGCTGGCAGAGGTCCGGGCTGTCCGGCACAGCCGCACCCCGGGCCCGCCCGCGGTGCGAGTTGCGCACTGTGCCGGGGGCGGATGCTCCACCGGTCGGAGCTTCACCTCCCGGCCGGTGCTGCCCGGGCGGCCGGTACCTCTCTGACCCGCGGCGCGGCCCGCTGGGTGAGGATGTCCACGACGGCGACCGCAGCGGGAACGTCAGCGTTCCAACACCGCACGAAGTCATCGAGGGACATCCCGCTCCGGTCGAGGGGGCGGGTCCGTGTGCGGCGAGCGCCGACGGCGCCGTCGAGGTGGCTGGCGCCTGACCAGGAGCCCGTTCCGCGGTGCGGGGGTTCGAGGACGATGTCCGGCACGGCCGCGGTGACCCACAGACGAGCAATGGGGTCCGGGCGCCGGGAGGACGCTCCCGATCGCTTGAGCTAGTAGATTGTTGCGGCTAAGTATTGTTCTGGTTGGTGGAGTTGAGGGTCGGGCAGGCTCCCCTTGTCGTTTCCGTTCGGCCGGGCAGGGGTGTCGTGTCCTCGCAGAAGAAGTATCCGGTTGCGT
>NZ_JAFFZS010000034.1 GCF_016921115.1 Streptomyces actuosus | reverse complement strand
CGGCAGATGTTCGGCCGCGCGGGCTTGGCCCTGCTCCGCAAGCGCGTCCTGCTGGCCGGGTGACCGTGCGGCGGGGGCGGGCCCGTGACCGTCCGTCAACGCTGCACGGAAAGTGATCCAGAACCAGATTTCAGCCGCCGCCGACACCACGCCTACGGCCTCACCCGATGGCCAGCACGAGGAGCGTGAGGCGGCCGTCCCCTACGGGGGCAGGGACGGCCGCCCAACCCGGGGCCAGTGAAATCCCGGTAACCCCAGCCCCGGGGGTCATCACGTCCACGTGTACCCGGACGCCGAGGAATCGGTCTTGCGGCCGTTGTAGTAGTCCACGTGCGGGCCGTCATGCTTCGGCGGGCGGGTGCATCTGCCGCGCCCGCCATGGCCCTCGGCCCAGCAGTAGCCGCCCACCGGCCCGGCCGCACGCGCCCCCTGCACGCCCGCCGTGTTGCGCGCTGCGCTGCTCTTGCTCACGACTGGGCTCCCTCGATGAGACGCTGCAAGGCGCGTCGCGTGCTGCACGGTGCCTTGCGGCACTGCGTGCAGTTGTCGGCGTGGATACGGGCGACATGGGCGGCCTGCTCATGCACGCAGTCGGCGCAACCGCGGGGGAACCACGGGCTGACGACGCCCATGAAGGAGCCGATGCGGCGGCCGAGGGACAGGGCATCGGCGGTGAGCGTGGTGCTGCACCAGACGCAGGCGGCGCCGCGGATCCGCTCGGGGGTGAGGCCGGACAGGAGTGGGAGCGGCAGTAACTCGCCCGCGTTGGTTGTGGGGCTATCCGCTGTGGTGCGGAGGTGCGTAACCTCTGCCAGCTGGCGGGCAACGCCCTCGCCCACGTCGCCTACCAACAGCTCCCCGGCGACCGGCAAGCCGGAGTGCAGACCGCGGCCCGGTCCTGCGCCACCGCCGGACCAGACGCGGCGCCCCAGGTGCGCGCGCTGCTGTATGAACGGCTCGCCTGGGCGCACTCGCTCGCCGGCCAGGCCGAGGACACAGAGCGCGCCCTGGACGCCGCCCGCGCTGCGCTCGCCGAGGTCGACGACGCACCGCAACCGGACTGGGCGGCCTGGGTCGACGACACGGAGCTGCGCATCATGTCCGGACGATGCTGGACCGTGCTCCGCCGGCCGCTCCGCGCCGTGCCGGTGTTGGAGGCCGCGCTGGCCCGGTACGACGACTCGCACGCCCGCGACAAAGCGCTGTACCTGTCGTGGCTCGCCGACTCCTACCTTGCCGCGGGCGAGCCCGAGCAGGCAGCCGCGGTCATCACCCGCGCACTCGACCTGGCGGCCGGCGTCGCATCGGTCCGGCCTCGCGAGCAGCTGGAGCCGGTGCTGCGGCGCCTCGGCCAGCACCAGGTACTGCCCGCGGTCGCCGACGTGCTGGAGCGGGCCCGCAGCTGAGCTACTCGGCCGGGACAGTGCTGGCAGCGATCCATTTCAGGCAGTTCTGCGCCCCTTCCTCGATCGCCACGGCGGCGATCTCCGGGGACTCCCACGGGTGCGCCTCCAACAAGTGCGCCTCCAACTCCGGGTAGCGGGCCCGGGTGGTCTTCAGCAGGAGTTGCCACTCCTCGCCCGTGCCGAACTCGCCGTCGTGCCAGAAGGCACTGGTGACGGGCCCGATGATCTGTGCGCCAGCAGCGAGCCGGGCAGCGACGACGGACCGGGCCAGTGCGAGGGCCTGGTCCCGGGTCGGGGCGGCGGTGGAAACCTGGAGGAAGTCGCTCATGCGCGGAGCGTATGAGGCGCGCCGGGCATGACGAAAGGGCCCCCTCCCGCCCGTGGGCGAGAGGGGGCTGTGGCCGGTGAAGTTCCGCTTCGTCCGGGCCTTGTGCTCCTCGGACAGGGCCGGATTGTCGTCCATGACGAAGTGCCAGGTACGGATGCCCAGCTCGTCAGCCCGGTTCAACCACTCCTTGCGCGCCCAGTGGCCCGGACTATCCGGATTGGTCGCGGCAAAGATCAACGCGCCAGGCACCGACATGCGGTCGACCAGGCGCGTGAAGAACTCCTTTGGGAGGAGTATCAGCTCATCGACGTAGGCGCCCGCGCCAGTGAGGCCGCGGAGCCGCGTTTCGGCCTTGGCGTCGTTGGCGGTGATGACCTCGATCTGCTTGCCGAGGATCCACGCGACGCCGGAGCCACGTGTGTAGGACACGAGCTTCGCGGTGTCGACGCCGACGATGCTCGGGTCTTCAAGCGGCCCGAACATGTTCCTCGCCACCGTGTCGTACGTCTTGCCGCCGACGACCAGGTCGCCGTCGGCGGGGGCCGTCCAGACGTACATCAGCCAGCGCAGCAGCGAGGCGATGGTCGTGCCGGACCGGACGCTGCCTCCCACGCATTCAGCCACGCCGTGGAATGGGCGATGCTCCGTTCCTGCTTGTCGGACAGCCCCACCTCAGTGGTCGCCATGCTTGGCTCGGAGCTTGTCGAAGAGGCCCGTGAGGAGGGCGCCGACCTCGTCCGCTCCGCCCTCCTCCTTCGGCGGGGACAGCTTCAGCGACCGGTCGACGGCCGTGGCGACGACGCCCAGGAGCGCGCGCTTGTCGGCGGGCGTGGGCTCGGCCGCCTCGTAAGTGTCGAAGTCGTGCTCCTTGCCGCCCCAGTCCCAGTACAGGTGCGGCTGGTTGACCTTCTCCAGTTCGCGTTCGGCGACGTCCTGGAGGCGTTGCGCGAGAGCGGTGCGACGGGCGGCGGGGTCGGCCTGGCGGATCTCGGTGGCGGCGCGGACCTCGGCGGCCCGGGCGAAACTGATGCCGAGGCCCTTGGCGATCTCGCTGGTCGTGCGGCCAGAGCGCCTCAGCTCGGTGGCAATCTCGTTGCGGCCCCTGCCGGCAGCGTGCAACTCGCGGACGCGTTGCCGCTCGGCGTCGGTGACAGGGTTGGCGATGCCCACGGGCTCACCCCCCAGCGCGACATGCTGCAACACTGACGTCATGGCTACGAGTTACAGCAGCCAGGCAGCCGTGGTTGCGGGCGATGAGGAGTTCTCCGTCGAAGCTGACCTGTTTATCCGCCAAGAGCCAGGCGGGATGAAGTCGTGGGACGGAAGCCTTCGAAGTGACCCGTCAGTGGACTTGTGGGACGCCGAGGATCCGGTGCTGCTTGTGCCGGATGACAGGGAGGGAAAGATCATCATGATCGGTGGGCCAGCGGGTAGTGGAGAGCTGGAGGTTCAAGGCAGCGGTCCCGCACCGTTCTGACGCTCTAGTGCCGCATCAGGCAACGTTCGCCCCGTCGCGACGCCCGGCACGCACTCTCGCTGCACCGGACGAAAGCCCGAGTACATCCAGTACGAGGGCTTCCGGCCGGCACACCGAGAGTACGCACCGGACGCCGCTCCTTGACGGGCGAACGTTGCCTGCCGCGGCACTAGCTAGGGCGACGGTTGCGGGCTGCTGCCCGCGGAAGGGTCAAGCGGCGATGAGGAGGAGGCTGATGGCCAGCAGGATGAGCCCCGCCACGCCCAAGACGCCACCGACGAGCTTGAAGAACCAAGGGCCGAGGCTTTCGGTATCCGCGAGGCTCAGGTTGCCCGTCTGCTGGCCCTTCAGCTCCAGCACGGCTCGGCGCCGCGCCAGGGCCTTGTCGACGGCACCGTGCAGGTTGAACACCCACCTCGCTCCCATGTAGACGCCTGCAGCCGCGAATGTTGCGAGGAAGATCAAGACCGGGGCTTGGCCGGAGGCGCGCGCAGCCGACGCCGTGGCAATCATGAGCATGCCGTGCAGCATGGCAGAGATCAGCACGCGTGTCAGGGTGTGGGTCAACCGGGTGCGGGTGCTCAATGATCTTCCCTGGCTTGGTTTCCTGAAGGGGCATCATGGTGGGTCGGCAAGTGGTGAGGGGCAGTTGTGGCGTACCTGTGACGTTCGTCCCCGTCGTGACAGGCGTCAGGACCAGTGACGCATCCACGGGTCTCGGCAGGAGCTGTGTGGTCAGGGGACGGGTGGGGGCTGGGGTGTTGGCGTAGCCAGTACTGGAGTTCGCGGTGGCGGAACTGGTAAGCGGGTCCGCTGTAGCGCATGAGCCCTGCGGTGACGGCCCAGTCCAGGAACACCGCATACCACCGCGAAGACTGCGCACCGCCCGTGAGCCCGCCTGCGAGCCCGAACGCGAGCCCGACCGCGGTCCCGCCTATGAGCCCGCCCCCAAGCCCGAACGCGAGCCCGGCCGTGAGCCCGCCTGTGAACCCAACCGTGAGCCCGAACAGGGCATCGCTCCTGATGACGGCGCGCGTGCCAAGACTTGTGCCCGGTTCCTGCCTCAGCCCGACCGTGAGCCCGAACGTGACCCCGACCGCAGGCCCGCTCGCGAGCCAGGCCGCGAGCCCGACCGTGGGCTCAGCCGCGAGCCCGCCCGCGAGCCCGGTCATGAGCCCGGCAGTGAGCTTGATCGCGAGTGCCTTGCGTCTTTGAGAGGTCCTCAACGGGTTGCCCAGGTAGTTGGGCCTGTTGGTAGTGGTTGTGATGGCGGCGGCCACTCCGGACATGACGGCCACTCCGCCGATCAGGGCGGCCATCACGCCTGTTGCCCGCGGTTGGAGCGCGCAGGCGACGGGGAGGGTGGTGAGGACGGCGAGGGTCGTGAGGAGGGGGCCAGAGTTCGTGCAGGAGGAGGTCGGTGGCCTCAGCGCCGGCGGGGGTCGTGGTGGGGAGGGTGCCGGTGGGGTCGAGGTGGGTGGTGAGGTGGTGGAGCCAGCGGTGGACGTCCTGCGGGCTGTAGTCGCGGGGGTTGTGGCCAGTGCGGGTGGTGGCGGGTATGTAGCGGGCCAAGAGGTGGCGATCCAGGGCGACAGGCGAGGGCAGGGTGAAGAGTTCGGCGGGGTTGCCGTCGTGGTGCCAGACGGTGGCGGTCAGGCACAGCCGCCAGGGAGTAGACAGCGTGGTGGCCAGGGTCCCCGTCGGGTGGTTGGTCAGGTGGTCGAGCAGGGGGTGCCAGCGGGCAGTGTCGAGGGCGCGGTCGGCGAGGTAGGTCCGGGCGTTGACAGCGTTGACAGCGTTGACAGCGTCGACGGGGGCGAGGGCGATGCGGGCGGCGTCCAGGACCTCGATGCGTGCAGCCAGGGCGTCGTAGTGCTCGGTGCGGCAGGTCAGGACGAGGGGCCCTGCGTCACGCCCCTGCTGGTAGGCGTTGAGGGCGCGGACGACGACGGTGGCGCGGGGCGCCGCGGGATCCGGAGAGCCGTCGGGGCCCGGGGGGCCCATCTCGTCCAGGCCGTCCAGGACCGGCAGCACCAGATGGTAGCGAAATCAGTCCGGCGGCCAGGTCTTCGGGCCAGTCGTAGGCCTCGACCAGCCGCTGCCGCAGCAGCTCGGGCAGGGACTGGCGGTCGGTGTCCCACCGGGACAGCGGGATACGGACCGGAACGGGATCGTCCTCGCCACGGCCTTCGATCAGGGCCAGCAGCAGTTCCAGGGCCAGAACCGTCTTGCCCGCCCCCGCCGCGCCGGTGACGACCAGCCGCAACGGCCGGACGGACCGGTAGTAGGTGACGATGTCCGGCAGCGTCACCGGGCCCGGTCCGCCGGCGGTCAGCCGCCCGGCAGCCGGGGCCTCGGCCGGGCGGACCATGGCGGGATGCAGAACGTAGGAGGTCGATACGCCGAGTGTCGTCGCCCAGCAGTTGCCACCACACCCCGCTCTTCCCGGCCTCGACCTGCCCGGCCAGTGTCGCCGCCCAGCCGCGGGCGAGTTCTGCGTCGTTGCCCTCGACCGGCTTGCGCAACGCCCACACCGCAAGCACAAGAGCAGCCACACCCGCCGGGAGACCCAGCACACCTGCGGTGTCGGCCGGCTCCAGACCCCCATGGATGATCGGCCGGACCGCCCAAACGGTGCTCACCACGACCATCACGGCGCCAAGGGCGCGGATCAGCTGCCAGTTGCGCCGTCGGCGACGCCCCCCGAGATCTGCCACCCCCCGAGCATCACCACCACGCTCTCGCCGGACAGCCTGTTTATCCCACCTGTGACCAAACAGACGAAAAGTCCTGCCAGTCGGTTCCGTGCACTGGCGCGTCTCCGGTGGATCGGGCGGCGCGTACCTGGTCAGCGAGCGGAGCCGGTACAGGCCTGCAGCTCGTGGGGGCCGACCACCTCTGCCGGTTGCAGATCGTGGCGGGCATGACCAACCCGGATGGTTCGGTGTGCTGGATCAGCGACAGGTGCAGGCGGACGTCGCGCCGGTAGTCGTCCTTCGTCCGGCCGTCGACGCCGTTGAGACGGTCGATGTAGCGGGTCGCGTATTCGACGAGCGGCACATCGCCGGGGACCGCTGGCGTCTCGACGAATCCCTGCCCGGGCACCCAGCCGTGCGGCCACCTGGTGCCGTGGGCCTCGACGAGCTTGCGGAACTGAGCGGCCTGAGCCGTGCCGTCGTCCCCGCCGAACCGTTCGCTCTCCCAGCTGCCGCCACGTCCCCCTTCGAGCCACCTCACTTGGTACGTCACGGATCCGTCTGCGTTGGTGCGCTCCCTGATGCTCGCCATGACGGGACTGCAGGAGCGTTTCGTGGATCGTGTTTGGCTGCGGTTTGGCCAAACTTCCGGGAACGACCAAGGGCTGACCCGTTTCCACAGGTCAGCCCTTGATCATTCAGGGTGAGTGACGGGACTCGAACCCGCGGCATCCTGGACCACAACCAGGTGCTCTACCAGCTGAGCTACACCCACCATGACCGGCGGCGGACTCTGTCGTTTCCCCGACCGGCCGAGAAAAAGTGTACAGGGTCCGAAGGGGTGCTCGCGCACGGCTTTTGCGGCGCCCCTTGGCGGGGCCCGTCAGCCCTGCTCGGCGGGCAGGACGTGGCGGGCCGCGATGGTCCTGGCGGTGTCGGAGTCGGGGCCGGGCTGGGGGACGAAGATCGACTCCCGGTAGTAGCGCAGCTCGGCGATGGATTCGCGGATGTCGGCGAGGGCGCGGTGGTTGCCGTTCTTCTCCGGGCTGTTGAAGTAGGCCCTCGGATACCAGCGGCGGGCCAGCTCCTTGACGGAGGACACGTCGACGATGCGGTAGTGGAGGTGGTCCTCCAGCGTCGGCATGTCGCGGAGCAGGAAGCCGCGGTCCGTGCTGACGCTGTTGCCGCACAGCGGTGCCTTGCCGGGCTCCTTGACGTACTCCTTCACGTACGCCAGCACCTGCTGCTCGGCGTCCTCCAGGGTCGTGCCGTTCGGTAGCTCCGCGAGCAGCCCGGACGCGGTGTGCATCTGACGCACCACTTCCGGCATCGTCTCCAGCGCCCGCTCCGGCGGCTTGATGACGATGTCCACACCCTCGCCGAGCACGTTCAGCTCGGAGTCGGTGACGAGGGCGGCCACCTCGATGAGCGCGTCGTCGGACAGCGAGAGGCCGGTCATCTCGCAGTCGATCCACACCATGCGATCGTTCATGTGCTCACCTTACGGCGCGGGCCCGCCGCGCGGGACGGGCCGTACACGCGACGGCGGCCCCTTCCCGCCGGGGGAAGGGGCCGCCGTCGGTCGCGGGCGCCGCCCGGGGCGGCGCTCAGCTACCGCTGCGCGGACCGGGCACGCTGCCCGACAGGGCTGCCGGGGCGCGACGCGTCTGCATCGGCACCGAGGCGTCGGGATGCAGCAGCGGGCCGCCGGCCGTGAGCGCTGCCGGTCCCGGCATGCCGGGAGGTCCGGAGAGCGGGCCGACCGGGGGCGCCATCGCCTCGCCGCCGTCCGCGGCCTTCGCCCCGTCGCTCTGCGGCCGGCGCGCGCGGTACGCGGCCCGGTAGGCGGCCGGCGAGGAGCCGAGCTGCCGGCGGAAGTGGCCGCGCAGGGCCACCGGTGAGCGGAAGCCGCAGCGGCCCGCCACCTCGTCCACCGAGTAGTCCGATGTCTCCAGCAGGCGTTGGGCCTGCAGGACGCGCTGGGTGATCAGCCACTGCAGCGGCGCGCTGCCGGTCAGCGACCGGAAGCGGCGGTCGAAGGTGCGGCGGCTCATGTAGGCCCGCGCGGCGAGCGTCTCCACGTCGAACTGCTCGTGGAGGTGCTCCAGCGCCCAGGCGACGACCTCGGCCAGCGGGTCGGCGCCGATCTCCTCGGGTAAAGACCGATCGAGATAGCGCTCCTGGCCTCCCGACCGACGCGGTGGGACGACGAGCCGCCGCGCGAGCGCGCCCGCCGCCTCGTTGCCGTGGTCGGTGCGCACGATGTGGAGGCAGAGGTCGATCCCGGCCGCGGTGCCCGCGGACGTCAGCACGTCGCCGTCGTCGACGAAGAGCTCTCTGGGATCGACGTGCACCGACGGATAGCGCTTGGCCAGCGTCGGCGCGTACATCCAGTGCGTGGTCGCGGGACGGCCGTCCAGCAGGCCCGCCGCCGCCAGCACGAAGGCGCCGGTGCACAGCCCGACGATGCGGGCGCCCTCCTCGTGCGCTCGGCGCAGAGCGTCGAGCGCCTCCTCCGGTGGCGGTGAGGTGATCGAACGCCAGGCGGGCACGACGACCGTGCCCGCCCGCGAGATCGCCTCCAGGCCGTTCGGCGCGGTGAGTTCCAGGCCCCCTGTGGTCCGCAGCGGGCCTTCCTCGCCGGCGCTCACCAGCAGCCGGTAGCGCGGTACGCCGGCGTCCTGGCGGTCGATTCCGAACACCGACAGCGGAATGGAACTCTCGAAGATGGGGCCGCCGCTGAACAGCAGCACCGCAACGATCTCCTTGCGGCGTCGCCCGGAGAGTTTCCGGGCCGCGGTTTCCGGCGCGGCAGTGGAGTCGTGGCTCATCCTGCTAAGCCCCCCTCGGTGGTCGCGGCTCCTCGGTTGTGTCGCTCCTGCACGTTTCCCCTCGGTCCTGCACGAGTCCCCCGCCGTACGACAGTCAAGATCGAATTTACTGCGTCGCGCCCTGCCACGATGACCGGTTCGCCAACCGGTGCATTGTCGACATGGCAACTTGGCGTGAAGCATTCGATCACGAAGCGTTGCACTCGCGGGGCGTGCAGGGAAGTGCGCCTTGTCGCGGTGGCCAAACCACGTAGGGTGCGGAGGGTGCGGGGGACCCTTTCCATGCAGGTCAAACGGGGGATGGGGGGTCCCTGCGAGGCATGATGCACACCCGCCGGAAGTTGGCTGAAAAGCGTCGTTCCTGTGCGCAGAAACCGGTCAACCGGCCGGTGTGTTTCCCTCATGGCCCGGACGGTCCGCCGCGTCCGCCTCGCCGACGGAGTACCGTCCTCCGCGGTGCATCCCCGCCCCGCTCCGTTGGTGCCGTCCGTGATGCGGCGCGTGCTCCTCGGCGAGCAGTCGGGCCGCACCGTGCTCGGACCGGCGCAGCAGCATCCGGCAGACGGCGGTCACGGCGGCCAGGCCCAGGGCGGTGCCGCCGGCGCCGGCCAGTGAACCGCCGCACCACAGCAGCACCACGGGGACGAGGACGCAGCTGAAGGCGGCCCAGCGGACCACGTCGTTCGTGCTGTTCGGAGCGGGTGAGGGCATGGCGGTCTCCCTGGGGGCGGCGCTTCGCCCGGTTCAACGCGTGTTCGATCGCGCGGTCACTGTGCGTCCGCCGCTCGTCGGCGGTGAGTGAAACCGTGCGAACCGCCTGTACGGGGCAGCAACCGTTGCGCCGCGGGTGCCCCTTCGTGCATCCTCCGGGGAACCCCCGTGGCGGGGGTCCCGAGATCTGGGCGAAGGAGGCGTGCAGCCGTACCCTTGGGGGTATGGGGTTGGGAACATGTTTCCCGGACGCAGATCTGCTGCACACTGTCGTCCCACCCGTAAGGATCGATCGCCGAGACAGCCATGGCCGGTCACGAATTCTTCGAACCAGCGGACCGCAAGCGGCCCGTCGCCGACCCGTCGGCGGCCGATCCCCTGGCGGCGCCGGAGCCACGCCACGCGTGCGACCCCGCTTTCAAGCACGGCGTGGTGGTCGGCTTCGACGGCTCGACCTCCAGTGAACGCGCGCTGGCGTACGCGATCGGCATGGCGCGGCGCTCGGGCTCGGGCCTGATCATCGTCCACGTGGCCAACCGGCTGCCCACGACCGTGTGGGCGGGCTGCGAGCCGCCCGTCTTCGTGGACGTCCCCGACCACCGCACCGAGGTGCTCGGCCTGGAGCTGGCCTGCGCGGACCACCTCGCCGAGGTGCCGTGGATCCTCGTCGAGCGGGGCGGCGACATCTGCCACGAACTCGAAGAGGTGGGGCGGGAGTACGAGGCCGACGCGATCGTCGTCGGCTCCACCCACGGCATCGTCGGACGGCTCTTCGGTTCGGTCGCGGGGCGGCTCGCCAAGCGCGCGAAGCGGCCCGTGGTGGTCATTCCCTGAACCGCCGTCCCCCGCCGTCGTCCGCGCGGTGCCGACGGGATGTCAGTTCGCTTGCTGTGCGCATAAATCTACTCGTGCGTACAGGTGTTTGTGCTCTTGTGAAGGGCATATATCGCTCACCGCACAACTGCACAAGCACGAAGGGAGCCCCGCCGTGGACAACGACGTCTCTGCGGGAAGCATCACCACGATCGTCGGCCGACTCGCTCTCGGGATCACCCTCCTCGCGTTCGGCATCGGCCACACCGGAGTGATCGACGGCGTGACGACGGCGGACGCCGTCTCCATCGCCCAATACGTGGGCGGCATAGCCCTGTTCGTCGTCGGCCTGCTCGCTTTCCGCGACCGTGACACCGCGGGCGGTACGACCTTCTCGGCGCTCGGCGCCTTCTGGTTCACCTGGGCGGTCTCCGCCGGTACCCCGGTCTCCGACAACGCCGCAGGGCTGTTCCTCCTGCTGTTCGCTCTCGTCGCGCTCTCCGCCACGCTCGCCGGTGGCGACCAACTCGGCCAGGGTGCCCACGGGTTGTTCTTCCTGGCGCTGCTGCTGCTCGCCGTCGCGGACTTCGCCGACAGCTCCGCCCTGGTCAAGGTCGGCGGCTGGGTGGCCGTGGCCGCGGGAGCGGTGGCGTGGTACGCCGCGACAGCCGCACTGGCCCACTGGCCGACGGCACTTCCCAGGCGCGCTGCCGGCCGGGGTGTGACGGCCACCGGTTAGCCGCGCAGGCAACGCCGGGTGTGGGCGGACCCGGCGTTCGGTGAGCGGACCCCTGTGCCGTGGTGGCGTGCGGGGGTCCGTTCTGTTGTGCGACGTCTGCTGCGGCGCGTCTGCCGTGCGGCGGGTGCGCCTGAGCGGGGGTGTTCGCGCGGTTCCCCGCCCCCGGGGCTCGGGGGGCGACGCGCGGTTCCCCCGGGGCCCTTCGGAGCCGCGGGGGAACCGGTGCCGGTCTCCCGGGCTGCTACTCGACCGTCACCGACTTCGCCAGGTTCCGCGGCTTGTCGATGTCGCGGCCCAGGGCCTTGGCCGTGTGGTAGGCGAGGAGCTGGAGGGGCAGGCCCATGAGGATCGGGTCGAGCTCGTCCTCGTTCTTCGGGACCACGATGGTGTGGTCGGCCTTCTCCTGGTGCTGGTGGGCGACGGCGACGATCTGGCCGCTGCGGGCCTTGATCTCCTCCATCGCCGCGCGGTTCTTCTCCAGCAGGTCGTCGTCGGGGACGATCGCCACCGTCGGGAGCGCGGGCTCGATCAGCGCCAGCGGGCCGTGCTTGAGCTCGGAGGCCGGGTAGGCCTCGGCGTGGATGTAGGAGACCTCCTTGAGCTTCAGGGAGGCCTCGCGGGCGACCGGGTAGCCCCGGACACGGCCGATGAACAGCATCGAGCGGGCGTCGGCGAACTGCTCCGAGAGCTTCCTGACCGCGTCCTCCTGCTCCAGGATCTCGGTGATCTGGCCGGGCAGCTTCCGCAGGCCCTCGATGATCCGCTTGCCGTCGCGGACCGAGAGGTCGCGGGTGCGGCCCAGGTGCAGCGCGAGCAGGGCGAAGGCCACACAGGTGTTGGTGAAGCACTTGGTCGACACGACGCAGACCTCGGGGCCGGCGTGCACGTAGATGCCGCCGTCCGCCTCGCGGGCGATGGCCGAGCCGACGACGTTGACGACGCCGAGCACCCGGGCGCCCTTGCGCTTGAGCTCCTGGACGGCCGCCAGCACGTCGTAGGTCTCACCGGACTGCGACACGGCGATGTAGAGCGTGTCGGGGTCGACGACCGCGTTGCGGTAACGGAACTCGGAGGCCGGCTCCGCGTCCGCGGGGATGCGGGCCAGCTCCTCGATCATCTGGGCGCCGATCATGCCCGCGTGGTACGAGGTGCCGCAGCCGAGGATCTTCACGCGGCGGATCTGCCGGGCCTCACGGGCGTCCAGGTTCAGGCCGCCGAGGTGCACGGTGGAGAACCGGTCGTCGATGCGGCCGCGCAGGACGCGGTCGACCGCGTCGGCCTGCTCGAAGATCTCCTTGTGCATGTAGGTGTCGTGGCCGCCCATGTCGTAGGAGGCGGCCTCCCACTCCACGGTGGTGGGCTCCGCCGTCGTGCGGGTGCCCTCCGTCGTGTACGTGCGGAAGTCGTCGGCCTTGAGGGTGGCCATCTCGCCGTCGTCGAGGGTCACTATCTGCCGGGTGTGGGTGACCAGCGCGGCGATGTCCGAGGCGACGAACATCTCCTTCTCGCCGATGCCGAGGACGACCGGCGAGCCGTTGCGGGCGACGACGATGCGGTCGTTGAAGTCGGCGTGCATCACGGCGATGCCGTAGGTGCCCTCGACGACGCGGAGCGCCTCGCGGACCCTGTCCTCCAGCTTGTCGGCCTGCGCGCGGGCGATCAGGTGGGTCAGGACCTCGGTGTCGGTCTCGGAGAGGAACTCGACGCCGTCCGCCTCCAGCTTGCGGCGCAGGTCGGCGGCGTTGTCGATGATGCCGTTGTGGACGACGGCGACCTTGCTCTCGGCGTCCAGGTGAGGGTGGGCGTTCACGTCGGACGGGGCGCCGTGGGTGGCCCAGCGGGTGTGGGCGATGCCGGTGGTGCCCTTGAACCGCGCCGGGACCTTGGCCTCCAGGTCGCGGACCCGGCCCTTGGCCTTGACCATCTTCAGGCCGGCCGTCTTGGGGGTGCTGACGACGATGCCCGCGGAGTCGTAGCCGCGGTACTCCAGGCGCTGCAGGCCCTCCAGGAGCAGAGGAGCGACGTCACGCTTCCCGATGTATCCGACGATTCCGCACATAGAGCGTTTCCCTCAGTCGCAGGTGGATGAGCCAGGGGTTCGAGCCGGTCCGCGGCCGGTCGTCAGCCGTAGACGATGCGCCGCAGCTGCCGGAGCGAGAGCTCGGGCGGGGCCACCGCGCGGTACTGCAGGTCCGCCGCGATCCGTTCGAAGATCGTCGCGTTGACCAGGCCCTGCGCCTGGAGCTCGCGGTGGCGGCGACGGACGTAGTCCTCGGTCGTCTCGTCGAAGTAGGCGAGCACGTCCTGGATCACGCGCAGCGCCTCGCCCCGGTTCAGGGGCGTGGTCCGCGTCAGATGATCAACAAGTTCGTCGTGCACCCGCTAGATCCTGGGGTACCGGCGACGGTTTCGCAAGGAAGCTGCCCGAATTCGGGCAAGGGGGCGGGAAAGCGTGGGGCCGGGAGGGGCGAGGCGCTACATTCTGCGCAGGACTGCCTGCTTGGCGAGCGTGAATTCCTCGTCGGTCAGCACGCCGGAGCGGTGCAGGTCGCCGAGCTCGCGCAGGCGGCGCAGCAGGGCGTCGTGGTCGTCCTCCGCGTCGGCGTCGGCGCCGGCGCCGGGGGCCGGCGGCTGCGGCACCTCCACCGCGGGTGGGCTCGCGGGGTGGGGCAGCCGCGCCTGGACCGCCGCGGCGACCAGCGCCATCAGCGGGTCCTTCTTGAAGCCCCACAGCTCCACCGCGTGGGGGTCGTACTTCGGCGGCGCCTTGGTGGGCGCGTCGCCCACGGTGAAGCGCAGGCAGCCGTTCTCCAGTCCCTCCGCCGGCAGCCACTCCACGGCCCGGATGTCGCGGACGGCGAGGACACGGGAGCCGCCGGCGGCCTTGGCCTCCTCCGTCTTCCAGTTCCACTCCAGCGTCACGTGCTCGCCGTCGAAGCGCGCGGTGCCGTCCCCGGCCGACACCGACAGGGGTACCGGCGGGCCGGGCAGCAGGAAGGTGTCCACCGGGTCGGACGGCACCCGGTCCAGCAGCAGGGTGTTGCGGACCTCCTCCGCGACGTACTCGGCGACGCCGAAGCGGTCGGGTTCGACGATCAGCTGGTAGGGGTCGTGTCCTTCGGCGAGCCGCCCGCCCGTCGCGTGCAGCAGCGGGTCGGCGCCGTCGCGCAGCCGCAGTCTGAGCCGTCCGCCCTTCCTGCCGTGCTCGAACGAGATACCGGCCAACGCCCGCAGGGGGACGCTGAGTTCACCTAGCGTCTTGCGCAGCAGGCTCACGCTCTTGTCGTGACCCGGTGTCAGCCGCAGTGCGTCGCCGTCGAGGACCCAGGTGCCGTCCCTCTGGATGATCTCCGTCATGAAACGATTGTTCCACCGCGGTTCGCACCCTCGATCCGGATGCCGTTCCCACGGCAGGGTGGTGCCCGGCACCGGCCCGTACCCGCCCGAAGGGAGCCCCCGTGCGAGGACATCACCGAACCGCAGCCCGGATCCGCTCGTACCCCGGCGTCCACCGTCTGCTGGGCCTGCTGCTGTTCGTCGCCTCCGCGGGGGTGTTCACCACCGGCTCCGCACCGGCGGCGGGAGCGGCCCCGGTCCCGCTCGACCGGGTGGTCCCGGCGCCCGCGTCGGTGAGGCCGGGCGGGGCGCCGTACCGGATCACCTCCGGCACCCGCATCCGCGTCGACGGCACCCCCGAGGCCCGGCGCACCGGTGAGTACCTCGCCGCCGTCCTGCGTCCCTCCACCGGCTACGCCCTGCCCGTCACCCCCGGCGCGGGCTCCGGCATCCGGCTCGCACTGGTCCGGGACGCGGAGGGGGAACTCGGCGCCGAGGGCTACCGGCTGAGAAGCGACCCGCGCGGGGTCACCATCAGTGCCTCCACCTCCGCCGGCCTGTTCCACGGCGTGCAGACCCTCCGCCAGCTCCTGCCCGCCGCCGTCGAGAGGGGCACCGTGCAGCCCGGCCCCTGGCGGGTGGCCGGCGGCACCGTCACCGACCGTCCGCGCTACGCCTACCGCGGCGCGATGCTGGACGTGGCACGGCACTTCTTCACCGTCGATCAGGTCGAGCGGTACATCGACCAGCTCGCCCTCTACAAGATCAACGTCCTGCACCTCCATCTCACCGACGACCAGGGCTGGCGCATCGCGATCGACTCCTGGCCGCGCCTGGCGGCCCACGGCGGCTCCACCCAGGTCGGCGGCGGCCCCGGCGGTCACTACACCAAGGACGACTACCAGGAGATCGTCCGGTACGCGGCCTCCCGCCATCTGGAGGTCGTCCCCGAACTGGACATGCCGGGCCACACCGACGCCGCCCTCGCCTCCTATGCCGAGCTGAACTGCGACGGCGCCGCACCCCCGCTCTACACCGGTACCGACGTCGGCTTCAGCTCGCTGTGCGTGTCGAAGGACGTCACCTACGACTTCGTGGACGACGTCGTCCGCGAGGTGGCCGCGCTCACCCCGGGCCGCTACCTCCACATCGGCGGCGACGAGGCGCACTCCACCAGCCACGAGGACTACGTGAAGTTCATGGACCGGGTGCAACCGGTCGTCGCCGAGTACGGGAAGACCGTCATCGGCTGGCACCAGCTGGCCGCCGCCACCCCGGCCGGCGGCGCGCTCGTCCAGTACTGGGGCCTGGACTCCACCGGCGCCGCGGAGAAGGCCCAGGTGGTGCGGGCCGCGCAGAACGGTACCGGGCTGATCCTGTCCCCGGCCGACCGGATCTATCTCGACATGAAGTACGACCGCAGCACCCCGCTCGGGCTGTCGTGGGCGGGCTACGTGGACGTGCGCAGGTCCTACGACTGGGATCCCGGCGGCTACCTCCCGGGCGTCCCCGCCTCCGCAGTCCGGGGCGTGGAGGGGCCGCTGTGGACGGAGACGGTCGCCGACCCCGCCGGCCTGGAGTACCTGGCCTTCCCGCGGCTGGCGGGCGCCGCCGAACTGGGCTGGTCGCCGGCGGCCACCCACGACTGGCAGTCGTACCGGGTACGGCTCGCCGCGCAGGGGCCGCGCTGGGACGCCCTGGGCGTCCGCTACCACCGCTCGCCGCAGGTCCCCTGGCCGGCCCGCTGAGCCGCCGTCGGACGGCCGCCGCCGGCCAGGCGGTCACTCCCGCGAGCGCAGCTGCTCCTCCGGTACGTACCAGAGGGTGCCGGCGTCGTCGAACATGGTCGAGACGAGCACGTCCGGCCGGAGCGCGGCGTACTGCCCGATGTCGAACCGGCCCCATTCGTCGCCGAGGTCGGTCACCCGCGGTGACGTCGAGGTTGCCGGTCCGGATGTCCGGTTCGCCGTCCTCGGTGGTGATCGGGCCGAAGACGCCCTCGGAGTCCACGCCGTGGTCGTGCAGGGCGGCGGCCACGCCGACGAAGGCCACGATGCTCGCGGGCACCTTGTCGGCCTGCGCGGTCCGGGCGCGGTCGTCCCGGAAGGTCCAGGGGCGGCCGGACGCCGTGTCCCCACCCACCCGGGCCGCGGCGGCTGAGGCGGGTCGCTGGGGAGTCGGGCATGGCGGTGACTGCCTTCGAGCGGGGTGGAGCCCCCGCCGGACAAGGTCAAAAACAGGTTGGCCTAACCTGCTTTCATGTCCGGCGGGGGGCTCCGCCCCGCGGTGCCGGGAACCCTCCGGCCCGGCCGTCAGCCCACCAGGCCCAGCTCCCGCGCGATCAGCATCCGCTGGACCTCGCTCGTGCCCTCGCCGATCTCCAGGATCTTGGAGTCGCGCCACATGCGGGCCACCGGATACTCGTTCATGAAGCCGTAGCCGCCGTGGATCTGCGTGGCGTCCCGGGCGTTGTCCACGGCGACCGTGGACGAGTACAGCTTCGCCAGCGCCGCCTCCTTCTTGAACGGCTCCCCGGCCACCAGCCGGGCCGCCGCGTCACGCCAGGCGAGGCGCGCGGTGTGGGCCTTCATCTCCATGTCGGCGACCTTGAACTGGATGGCCTGGTTGGCGCCGATGGGCCGGCCGAAGGCACGGCGCTCCTTCGCGTACTTCACCGACTCGTCGACGCAGCCCTGCGCCAGCCCGGTCGCCAGCGCTGCGATGGCGATGCGGCCCTCGTCGAGGATGCGCAGGAACTGCGCGTACCCGCGGCCTGCTTCGCCCAGCAGGTTCGCCGCGGGCACCCGCACGTCCTGGAAGGACAGCTCACGGGTGTCGGAGGCGTTCCAGCCGACCTTCGAGTACGGCGCCGCCACCGTGAAGCCGGGTGTGCCGGACGGGACGATGATCGCGGAGATCAGCGGCCTGCCGTCGGGCTTGCGGCCGGTGACGGCCGTCACCGTGACCAGGCCCGTGATGTCGGTCCCCGAGTTGGTGATGAAGCACTTGGTGCCGTTGATCACCCACTCGTCCGTGTCCGGGTCCAGGCGGGCCGTGGTGCGGGTGGCGCCGGCGTCGCTGCCGCCGTCCGGCTCGGTCAGGCCGAACGCGCCCAGGACCTCGCCCGAGCACAGCCGCGGCAGCCACTGCCGCTTCTGCTCCTCGGTGCCGAACAGATGGATCGGCATCGCCCCCAGAGACACCCCGGCCTCCAGGGTGATGGCCACGGACGAGTCCACCCGGGCCAGTTCCTCCAGGGCCACACCGAGGGCGAGGTAGTCGCCGCCCATACCGCCGTACTCCTCCGGGAACGGCAGCCCGAACAGGCCCATACGGCCCATCTCGCGCACGATCTCGTACGGGAACTCGTGCCGCTCGTAGAGGTCACCGATCTTCGGCGCCACCACGTCGTGCGCGAACTCCTCGACGGTACGGCGGAGTTCCTCCAGCTCGGGGGAGAGTCGGTAGTCCATGGTTCAGATCACTGCTCCTGGGGGTCCTTGTGGGACAGGGCTCGTACGGTGCGGGACGGGCTGGGACGGCCCAGCCGGTCGGCCATCCACACGCTCGTGGCGGTCAGGCGGCCGAGGTCGACGCCGGTGTCGATGCCGAGTCCCTGCAGCATCCACACGAGGTCTTCGGTGGCGAGGTTGCCGGTGGCGGACCTCGCGTACGGGCAGCCGCCGAGACCGCCCGCCGAGGCGTCGACGGTGGTGACGCCGTGCTGAAGTGCGGCCAGGGTGTTGGCGAGGGCCTGGCCGTAGGTGTCGTGGAAGTGGACACCCAGCGCGTCGACCGGAACCCCCTGGCTCCCCAGCGCGGACAGGAGCGCGGTGACATGGCCCGGGGTCGCCACCCCGATGGTGTCGCCCAGGCTCAGCTCGTCGCAGCCCATGGCGAGCAGCGCCCGGCACACCCGCACCACCTGCGGCAGGGGCACCGCGCCCTCCCAGGGGTCGCCGAAGCACATCGACAGATAGCCCCGGACGTGGACGTCCGCCGCCTTCGCGCGGGCCACCACGGGCTCGAACATGGCCAGCGCCTCGTCGACGGTGCGGTTGAGGTTGGCCTTGGCGAAGGACTCGGTCGCGCTGGCGAAGACGGCGACCCGGCGGGCGCCCAGCGCCAGCGCCCGGTCCAGGCCGCGCTCGTTGGGCACCAGCACCGGCAGCGCCACCGGCAGCCCGGCGACGAGCGGGAACAGCTGCTCGGCGTCCGCGAGCTGGGGCACCCACTTGGGGTGCACGAAGCTCGTCGCCTCGATGGTGGACAGCCCCGCGTCGGCGAGGCGGTGGACGAACTCCGCCTTCACCGACGTCGGTACGGCCGTCTTCTCGTTCTGCAGGCCGTCGCGCGCACCGACCTCGTGGATCCGCACCCGCGCGGGCAGGCCGCGGGCGGCGACGGTCATGGGCAGCCCGGTCGCGGTGTCCGGGGTGTCCGGGACGGTCACCGGGCCACCTCCTCGTGGGGTGTGATCACGGCCAGCACCTGGTCCATGGCGACCGTGGTGCCGGGCGTGACGTCCAGTTCGGCCACGGTGCCGGCGTGCGGGGCGGAGATGACGTGCTCCATCTTCATCGCCTCCACCACCAGCAGGCTCTGACCGGCGGTCACCTCGTCGCCGACCGCCACCTTCACCACCGTGACCGTGCCGGGCATCGGCGCGGTGAGGGAGTCGGCTCCCAGGTGGCCGCTGCGGCCGAGGGAGGCCGCGACCGGGTCGTGGTCGCGCACGTGCCAGGCGTCGCCGTCGCGGCCCAGCCAGTCGGCGGCGCGGTGGAAGGTGTGGCGGACGCCGTCGAGGGTCACCGCCACGGAGTCGCCGGTGACGGTGCGCGAGCCGCGCGGGGTGTACTCCACGGGGTCGGTGACCCGGAGCGGCACCGCGACGGAGCGGGGCGTGCCGCCCATCCGCCAGCCGCTCGGCACCGAGAACGGGTCGATCCAGCCGCCCCCTTCCGGCTCCAGCGCCTGGAGGCGCACGGCCGCCGCCGCCTCGTACACCTCCTCCGGTACCTCGGTGGCGACCAGCTCGTCCACCACCCGCTCGACCAGGCCGGTGTCCAGCTCACCCCGGACGACCGCCGGATGGGCCAGCAGGCGGCGCAGGAACCCGGCGTTGGTCTGCACGCCCAGCGTCACCGTCCCGGCCAGCGCCGCGCGCAGCTTCCGCAGGGCCGTCGCCCGGTCGGGGCCGTAGGCGATGACCTTCGACAGCATCGGGTCGTACAGGCTGCCGACCTCCGTGCCCTCGGTGAGACCCGAGTCGGTCCGCACTCCGTCGCCCTGCGGCTCGCGCAGCATCAGCACCGTGCCGCCGGACGGCAGGAAGCCGCGGGCCGGGTCCTCGGCGCAGATGCGGGCCTCGACGGCGTGCCCGGTCAGCGTGATGTCGTCCTGGCCGAGGGACAAAGGCTCCCCGGCGGCCACCCGCACCTGCCACTCCACCAGGTCCAGGCCGGTGACGAGCTCCGTCACCGGGTGCTCGACCTGCAGACGGGTGTTCATCTCCATGAAGTAGTACTGCGAGGGATCGCCGCCGGGGACGATGAACTCCACCGTGCCCGCGCCGCGGTAGCCGCACGAGCGGGCCGCCTGGACGGCCGCCTCGCCCATCGCCGCGCGCGTGGCCTCGTCGAGGAGCACGCTCGGCGCCTCCTCGATGATCTTCTGGTGCCGGCGCTGGAGCGAGCACTCGCGCTCGCCCAGGTGCACCACGTTGCCGTGGGCGTCGGCCAGGACCTGGATCTCGATGTGCCGCGGCCGGTCGACCCAGCGCTCGACGAGGAGCGTGTCGTCGCCGAAGGACGCCCGGGCCTCGCGGCGGGCGGCGGCGATCTCGTCGTCCAGGGTGCTCATGTCCCGCACCAGGCGCATGCCCTTGCCGCCGCCGCCCGCGGAGGGCTTCAGCAGCACCGGCGCGCCCAGGTCCCGGGCCGCCTCGGCCAGGTGCGGATCGCGACCGCCGGGGACCACCGGCACACCTGCGGCCTGCACGGTCTCCTTCGCCCGGATCTTGTCGCCCATCAGGGCGATCGCGTCGGCCGGCGGGCCGATGAAGACCAGCCCGGCCTCGGCGCAGGCGCGGGCGAAGCCGGCGTTCTCCGCGAGGAAGCCGTAGCCGGGATGGACGGCACGGGCGCCGGAGCGCGCCGCGGCGTCGAGGATGCGCTCGGTCGACAGATAGCTCTGCGCGGCCGGCGCCGGGCCGAGCCGCACCGCCGTATCGGCCTCCCGGACGTGCCGGGCGCCGGCGTCCGCGTCGGAGAAGACGGCCACCGAGCGGATGCCCATCGACCGCAGCGTGCGGATGACGCGCACGGCGATCTCGCCCCGGTTGGCCACAAGGACCGTGTCGAACATGGACGTTCCCCTCACATCCGGAAGACGCCGAAGTGGGGCGCCGTGGTGTCCCGCTGGGAAAGTGGCGCGTTGGCGCAGGCCGTGAGGGCCAGCCCCAGCACCTGACGGGTGTCCAGCGGGTCGATGACCCCGTCGTCCCACAGGCGGGCGGTGGCGTAGTAGGCGTTGCCCTGGTGCTCGTACTGGGCGCGGATCGGCGCCTTGAAATCCTCCTCCTCCTCTGCGGGCCACTCCTCGCCACGGGCCTGGAGCTGGTCCCGCCTGACGGTGGCGAGGACGGAGGCGGCCTGCTCGCCGCCCATGACGGAGATCTTGGCGTTCGGCCACATCCACAGGAAGCGGGGCGAGTAGGCCCGCCCGCACATGGAGTAGTTCCCCGCGCCGTACGACCCGCCGACGACGACCGTCAGCTTCGGCACCCGCGTGCACGCCACGGCCGTGACCATCTTGGCGCCGTGCTTGGCGATGCCGCCCGCCTCGTAGTCCCGGCCGACCATGAACCCGGAGATGTTCTGCAGGAACACCAGCGGGATCCCGCGCTGGTCGCACAGCTCGATGAAGTGCGCGCCCTTCTGGGCCGACTCGGAGAACAGGATCCCGTTGTTGGCGACGATGCCCACCGGGTGCCCGTGGATCCGGGCGAATCCGGTGACCAGGGTCTGCCCGAACTCGGCCTTGAACTCCGCGAAGCGCGAGCCGTCGGCGATCCGGGCGATGATCTCGCGCACGTCGTAGGGGGTGCGGGAGTCCACGGGCACGGCACCGTACAGGCCGTGGGGGTCGGCCTTCGGTTCCGCGGCCGGCTCCACCTGCCAGGGCAGGGCGCCGCGGGCGGGGAGCGTGGAGACGATCGTGCGCACGATCCGCAGGGCGTGCGCGTCGTCCTCGGCGAGGTGGTCGGTGACGCCCGAGACGCGGGAGTGCACCTCTCCGCCGCCCAGTTCCTCCGCGGTGACGACCTCGCCGGTGGCGGCCTTCACCAGCGGCGGACCGCCGAGGAAGATCGTCCCCTGGTTGCGGACGATGACCGCCTCGTCGCTCATGGCCGGCACGTACGCGCCACCGGCCGTGCACGATCCGAGCACCGCCGCGATCTGGGGGATCCCGGCGCCGGACATGCGGGCCTGGTTGTAGAAGATCCGGCCGAAGTGGTCGCGGTCCGGGAAGACCTCGTCCTGCATGGGCAGGAAGGCGCCGCCGGAGTCGACCAGGTACAGGCAGGGCAGGCGGTTCTCCAGGGCCACCTCCTGGGCCCTGAGGTGCTTCTTCACGGTCATCGGGTAGTACGTGCCGCCCTTGACGGTGGCGTCGTTGGCGACGATCACGCACTCGCGGCCGCTGACCCGGCCGATCCCGGCGATCACCCCGGCCGCCGGGGCCTGCCCGTCGTACATTCCGTCGGCGGCCAGCGGTGCCAGCTCCAGGAACGGCGAGCCCGCGTCGAGCAGCGTGTCCACCCGCTCCCGCGGCAGCAGCTTGCCGCGCGCGGTGTGCCGGGCGCGGGCCCTCTCGCCGCCGCCCAGGCGGGCGGCGGCGAGCTTGCCGCGCAACTCCTCGACGAGGGCGCGGTGCGCTTCCTCGTTGGCCTGCCAGGCCTCCGACGCGGGGTCGGCCGCGCTCGTCAGCTCCGGTGCCTCTTGCATCCTGCGGTCCCCTCACCCAGCGGTGACTGTTAATGAGCGTTAACCATTTCCTTCAGGTTAACGACCGCTAACCTGCCTGTCTAGAATTGCAGGCATGGCCACCAGAACCGACGCCCCGACCCGCCGTGAGCAGATCCTCAAGGAAGCCGCCCGGCTCTTCGCCGACCGCGGCTTCCACGGCGTCGGCGTGGACGAGATAGGCGCGGCCGTGGGAATCAGCGGGCCGGGCCTGTACCGGCACTTCCCGGGCAAGGACGCCATGCTCGCCGAGCTGCTGGTCGGCATCAGCGGACGGCTGCTGACGGGCGCGAAGCGGCGGGTCGCCGAGGCGGACGGGGTGGCGGCGGGCGAGGTGCTGGACTCGCTCATCGAGGGGCACATCGACTTCGCGCTGGACGACCGCCCGCTGATCACCCTGCACGACCGGGAGCTGGACCGGCTGCGCGACAGCGACCGCAAGCTGGTCCGCCAGCTGCAGCGGCAGTACGTCGAGCTGTGGGTGCAGGTCGTGCGCGAGGTCTACCCGGAACTGGGCGAGGCGGCGGCCCGGTCGGCGGTGCACTCGGTCTTCGGCCTGCTGAACTCCACGCCGTACCTCGGGCGGGGCGGGACGCTGCCGGGTCGCGGGGTGACGGCCGAACTACTGCACCGGATGGCCCGGGGGGCCTTCGCGGCGGCCGGTGCGGCGCAGGGCTGAGGGGGTCCGCGAACCCGCCCCTTTCCCCGCGGCGGCGCGACCGCGGGCGCCGCGCGTCCGGCTTCGCCGTCCGTTCCCGGGCGGTCGGGTGGCGCACCTCACCCTGGACGAGTTGCCGTACTCACCGGTATCTTCAAGTCTGAGCAAGCGCTTAGACAGGTAGCTGGAGGTGGCGGCGTGCGCCGTACGGTGTTCAACGAGGATCACGAGGCGTTCCGGGAGACCGTGCGCGCCTTCATCGAGGCCGAGGTCGTACCCGTCTACGACGAGTGGTTCGCAGCCGGCCAGGCGCCGCGCGACTTCTACTACAAGCTCGCCGAGCTGGGTGTCTTCGGCATCCGCGTCGACGAGGAGTACGGCGGCGCCGGCATCGACTCGTACAAGTTCGAGGCCGTCCTGTACGAGGAGACCGCTCGCGCGGGTGTCTCCTTCGGCGGCTCCGGCGTGCACGTCCTGCTCGGCCTGCCCTACATCAAGCTGCTCGCCTCCGACGAGCAGAAGAAGCGCTACCTGCCCAAGTTCGTCTCCGGCGAGGAGATGTGGGCCATCGCGATGACCGAGCCGGGCACCGGCTCCGACCTGGCGGGCATGAAGACCACCGCCAAGCTCTCCGAGGACGGCACGCACTACGTCCTCAACGGCGCCAAGACCTTCATCACCGGCGGCGTGCACGCCGACCGCATGATCGTCTGCGCCCGCACGGCCGCTCCCACCGCCGAGGACCGCCGCCACGGCATCTCCCTCTTCGTGGTCGACACCAAGGCCGAGGGCTACTCGGTCGGCCGCAAGCTCGACAAGCTCGGCCTGAAGACCTCCGACACCGCCGAGCTGGCGTTCGTCGACGTGAAGGTTCCCGTCGAGGACCTCCTCGGCGAGGAGAACAAGGGCTTCTACTACCTGGGCCACAACCTGGCCTCCGAGCGCTGGGGCATCGCCTTCGGCGCCTACGCGCAGGCCAAGGCCGCCGTCCGGTTCGCCAAGCAGTACGTCCAGGACCGTGTCGTCTTCGGCCAGCCCGTCGCCGCCTTCCAGAACACCAAGTTCGAGCTGGCCGCCTGCCAGGCCGAGGTCGACGCGGCCGAGGCCGTCGCCGACCGCGCGACGGAGGCCCTCGACGCCGGTGAACTGACCCCTGCCGAGGCCGCCTCCGCGAAGCTCTTCTGCACCGAGGTCGCCCACCGCGTCATCGACCGCTGCCTCCAGCTGCACGGCGGCTACGGGTTCATGAACGAGTACCCGATCGCCCGCCTGTACGCCGACAACCGCGTCAACCGCATCTACGGCGGCACCAGCGAGATCATGAAGACGATCATCGCCAAGGACATGGGGCTGTAGGGCGAGAGCGGCCACCGGCCGCTGCAGCCGAACGCCATGAGCCAGGCACTCCAGGATCTCCTCGATCTGCTCGACCTGGAGCAGATCGAGGAGAACATCTTCCGCGGCCGGTCCCGCTCCGCCGTCGTCCCGCGCGTCTTCGGCGGGCAGGTCGCCGCCCAGGCGCTGGTCGCCGCGGGGCGGACGGTCCCGGCGGACCGGACGGCCCACTCGCTCCACGCGTACTTCCTGCGCATGGGCGACCCGGGCGCCCCCATCGTGTACACGGTCGAGCGCCTCCGCGACGGCCGCTCGTTCACCACCCGCCGGGTGGTCGCCGTCCAGCACGGCAGGCCGATCTTCGTCCTGTCGGCGTCGTTCCAGACGTACGAGGAGGGCCTGGACCACCAGGTCCCGATGCCACCCGCGCCGGACCCGGCCTCGCTGCCCACCTCGCGCGAGCGGTTCGGCGGCTACGACCACCTCGACGCCGACGTCGTCCTCCGCTTCCTGCAGGCCCGCGAGGCGATCGACCTGCGCTACGTGGAGGAGCCGCCCTACGGCAGGTACGGCGAGCCGCGCGAACCGCACTCCCAGGTGTGGTTCCGCACCAACGGCAAGCTGTCCGACGACCCCCTGCTGCACGTCGTCCTCGCCACCTACGTCTCCGACATGACGCTCCTCGACTCCGTCCTGCTCGCGCACGGCCGGGGCGGCTGGGCGGTCGGCGACGTCGTCGGGGCGTCCCTGGACCACGCCATGTGGTTCCACCGGCCCTTCCGCGCCGACGAGTGGCTGCTGTACGACCAGGAGTCCCCCTCGGCGTCCGGCGGCCGGGGCCTCGGCCAGGCCCGCATCTACACCCAGGACGGCCGGCTCGCCATCTCGGTGATCCAGGAGGGCGTGGTCCGCGTCCCGCGCTGAAGGCGCTGCGCCTGCCGCGGCGAGGCGTGGTTCCGCGGTGAGCCGTCGGCGCCCCGCGCGTCGGGACGCCGGCGTCGTGCGCCGGGGCGGGGGCCCGGTCGAGGCGGAGGCCGTGGCCGCGGTCGTGCGGTGTCGCCCGCCTCCCGGACCGGTCGCCGCCCTCGTCGACGGCCCCTGCGGGGTCCCGGCGGCCCCTCGGGTCGGTCGCCGCGACGCGGGCGCCGTTCGGATCGAGAAGAGGCGCGAGCGGGCAGGGCGGGGGCCGAGAGGCATTCCCCGGCGTCGTCCCGGTCGCCCTGATCCGAACCGGAGGTCTGCCCCGGTCGGACCCCGAGGTCCGCGCGGTGCCGGGAGCAGAGGCCGTGCCCCCGGCCGTGACCCGCCCGGTCTACCGGTCCCCGAGCCCCGCCTCCGCCAGCAGGTACGCCGTCATCGGGTCGTAGTGGCGGGGGCTGGTGACGTGGTCGTCCAGCGGCACGGCTACCTGGAGCGTGCCCTCCGCCTCCGCGAGGAAGAGCGCCGGGTCGTTGCAGTCGGCGTAGCCGACGGAGTCGACGCCGTGCCGGCCGGCGTACCCGGCCCAGCCGTGGTCGGCGACGACCAGGTCGGGCAGCGGGCGGCCCGACCGCTCCAGCGCCGTGAGGATCGCGCGCATGGGTTCCCCCGAGTGGGTGTGCCAGAGGCTGGCGCCGTGCTCCAGCACCGCCACGTCGGCGAACTGCATCACGTACCCCTCGTCGGTCTGCAGTCCGTCCGGGACGACGACGATCTCGCAGCCCGCCGCGCGCAGGGCGGCGGCGGTGGCGCGGTGGACGTCGAGCAGGCCGCCGGGGTGCCCGGTGGCGAACAGCACCCGCTGCTGCCCGTCGGCGGCCTTGCGCAGCCGCCCGGCCAGGCGCTCCAGAGCGGCGACGGTCAGTTCCGGGTCGATGGTGTCCTGGCCGTACCGGTACTCCGGGTCGTCGTTGACGCCGACCCGCTCCGCCATCACCGCGAGCACGTCCTGCTCGTCGTTCCAGCGGTCGCCGAGCTCCAGTCCGAGCCAGTAGTTGCGGTCGCCGTTCGCCAGTTTCCGGTAGTGCGAGAGGTTGTTCTCGCGGGGCGTGGCGACGTCGCCCGCGATGCGGGTGCGGACGAGGTGTTCGACGAGTTCGGCGCGGCTGGGTGTCCCGGGTATCGGCATGGTCACCATTGTGAGGCAGCCGGCTGTGCGCCCACCGGCTCTCCCGCGCGCTGCGACGGGTGTCACTCACCCCGTCCCACCCGGCGCCCCACCTGCACCCGTCGTCGCCCGCCCCCGTTCCACAGGCCGTTTCCGCCGTCGTCCTCCGGCCGCCCGGTCCCGCACCCCGTTTCCGCCGGACCCGGCGCCCGTCCGCCTCGGCCCCTGCGCCCGCCGCCCGCCCCGGCACGCCCGCCCCGGCCCACCGGCCCCGGCTCCGCGTCACTCCGGGGCGTGCCCTCCGGGCCCCGGCCGTCAGGTCTGCCTCAGCGCGAACCACAGCTCCATCCGCACGTCCGCGTCGTCCAGGTCCGCGTCCAGCAGGCTCGCGCACCGGGCGATCCGCTGCCGCACGGTGTTGCGGTGGACGGACAGGGCGACGGCGGTACGGTCCCAGCTGCCGTGCAGGGAGAGCCAGGCGCGCAGGGTCTCGGCGAGGGCCGGGGAGAGGGGCGCGAGGAGGGTGCGGGCGTGCGCCTCGGCCGCGTCGCGGGGGACCAGGTCCACCAGACCGGGCCGGTCGCCGTACCGGACGAGCGGGGCGCGGGTGGCGCGGGCGCGGGCCAGGGCGCGGGCGGCCTGCGTGTCGGCGGCGGGCCAGTCGGCGGGGGAGGCGGGTGCGCTGACGCCGAGCGTCCAGCCCGGCTGGGGCCCCGGGGCACGGTCGTCCGGCAGCAGGATGCGCACGACACCGTCGGCGAGGTCCACCAGGGCAGAGCCCAGGGCCGCGCCCAGCGCGGAGGCGGCCACCGCGTCGGGGACGCCGGGCGGCCCGACGGCCACCCGGCGGGCGGCGGGGTCTGCGGGGTCTGCGGGGGCCGCGGCCCGGCCGCCGCCGGGGGGACGGGCGGCCGGCGCGTCGGGGCGGGCGTGGACGACGACCGTCCGGCCGGTGCCGACCAGCGGGGCCACGTCCTGCGGCGTCGCGCCCAGCAGCAGCCGTACCAGCGCCGCGGAGCGCGCCGCGCCGGTGCTGCTGAGCTGGTCGCCGGTGAGAAGCGTGAGCAGGACCGCGGCGACCGAGGAGAGGGTGTGGTCGCCCCGGCCCCGGTGCGGGGCCGCGACGCCCAGCACGAAGCCCTGCCCCGCGCCCAGCGCGTAGGCGGCGAGGTGGACCCCCGCGGCGGTGTCGGTGGCGGTCGCGGAGGCGCGGCGGGTCACCGTCGCGGCCAGTTCGGTCAGCGCCCCGTCCACGCCCTCCGGCTGGTCGCGGCCCGCCTCGGCGACGCGGGTGCCCCCGGGGCCGTACAGCACCGCCCGGCCGTCCACGTGCCGGGCGAGCCGTCGCAGGACCGAGGACACGGGATCGGGCCGGGCCGCCGCGGTGGCGAGGCTCTGCTGGGCCTCGGTCACCCGGCGCAGCTCGGCCGTGCGGGCCTGCGCCATCAGCTGCCAGACGGCACGGGCGACGCCGGAGAAGGTGGTTCTGGGCGGCACCTCGATCAGCGGCAGCCCGTACGCCTCGCAGGCCGCGACCAGCGCGTGGGGCACCGTGTCGTGCACGGGCGCCAGACCGAAGCCGAGGGCCGCGCCGCCCGCGGCCACGATCCGCGAGACGTAGCCGTCGAAGTAACCGCCCGACCCGGACGCGGGCCTGCCGGGGGTGCCCGCCGAGGAGGCCGCCGCCCGGGTGACGTGCACGCCGGCCGTCAGCAGCAGCTCCCCGCCGAGCAGGTACGGAAAGGGGTCGGCCATCTCGGAGGCATGCGCCCAGTGGACGACGACGTCGGCCGCGGCGGGGCCGGCGAGCTGCCGCAGGCCGAGATCCTCCCGGGCCAGGAGTGCCGACAGGGGCACCGGCGGCGTGGGCGGCACGGGGGTGGCGGCGGGGTCCGACATGGTGTGCGATCCATCCAGTGAAGGCATCTCGGATGGAGGAAACGTACACTTCGCAGTCGCCTTCCGGCCACCTAGGGTCGAATCCGACCGACAGTCGCGGGTGCGGGAGGTCCCCTGATCCCTGCCGGCTCCGCGTCGAGGCCGTCCTCGCCACCCGGCGCGAGCGCCTCGCCGGCCGCCTCCAGGGCCCGTGCCCGCCGCTGTCCGGGCCCATCAGTAGAGTCATGGACAAGGCAGTACATACGCGATGAAGCGTGAGAAAGAAGGCATGTGACCATGAGCAGCAACGAGACGCCCCGCGGTCCCGTCGACTCCTCCCGCATCCCGCGGTACGCCGGCCCCGCGACCTTCGCCCGGCTGCCCCGCCTCGACGAGGTCGGCCGCGCCGATGTCGCCGTCGTGGGCGTGCCGTTCGACTCGGGCGTCTCGTACCGGCCGGGCGCCCGTTTCGGCGGCAACGCCATCCGTGAGGCGTCCCGGCTGCTGCGCCCCTACAACCCCGCCCAGGACGCCTCGCCGTTCGCCCTCGCCCAGGTCGCGGACGGCGGCGACATCGCGGTCAACCCCTTCGACATCAACGAGGCCGTCGAGACCGTCGAGGCCGCCGCCGACGAACTCCTGGGCACCGGCGCCCGCCTGATGACCCTGGGCGGCGACCACACCATCGCCCTGCCGCTGCTGCGGTCCGTCGCCAAGAAGCACGGCCCGGTGGCCCTGCTCCACTTCGACGCCCACCTGGACACCTGGGACACCTACTTCGGCGCCGAGTACACCCACGGCACGCCGTTCCGCCGGGCCGTGGAGGAGGGCATCCTCGACACGTCCGCCCTCTCCCACGTCGGCACCCGGGGCCCCCTGTACGGCAAGCAGGACCTCACCGACGACGAGAAGATGGGCTTCGGCATCGTCACCTCCGCCGACATCTACCGCCGCGGCGCCGACGAGGTCGCCGACCAGCTGCGCCAGCGCATCGGCGACCGCCCGCTGTACATCTCCATCGACATCGACTGCCTCGACCCGGCCCACGCGCCCGGCACGGGAACCCCGGAGGCCGGCGGTATGACCTCGCGGGAGCTGCTGGAGATCCTGCGCGGGCTCGCGTCGTGCAACCTGGTCTCGGCGGACGTCGTCGAGGTGGCCCCCGCGTACGACCACGCCGAGATCACGTCGGTCGCGGCGTCCCACACGGCGTACGAACTGACGACGATCATGTCCCGCCAGATCGCCGCGGCCCACAAGGGAGCACAGACGCAGTGACCCACGACCACGACCCGGTGCTGCGGCCCACCGAGACGCAGATCTCGCAGGCGCTGAACCCTCCCGCCGGACGCATCGGCGGAGACCTGGTCGTGGAGACCCTGGCCGGGCTCGGCGCGTCCACCGTCTTCGGCCTGCCCGGCCAGCACGCCCTCGGCGTGATCGACGCCCTGCGCCGCTCGGACCTGCGCTACGTGGGCCTGCGGGTCGAGAACAACGCCGGGTTCGCGGCGGACGCGTACGGCCGTATCACCGGCGAGGCCGCTCCTCTGCTGCTGTCCACGGGACCGGGCGCGCTGACGTCGCTGGCCGCGCTGCAGGAGGCGGCGGCGGCTTCGGCGCCCGTGCTGGCGATCAGCAGTCAGGTCCCGACGGCCGGGCTGGGCGGCGGCCGGCACGGCTATCTGCACGAACTCCCCGACCAGGCGGCCTCGTTCAGAGGTGTCGTCAAGTCGGTCCACGTCGTGCGCGCCCCGTCCCAGATCCCCTCCGCGATCGCCGCGGCCTGGAAGTCGGCGCTGACCGCCCCGCACGGCCCGGTGTGGGTGGAGATCCCGCAGGACGTGCTGCTGGCGCAGGCGCGTCTGCCGGTGGTGACGGGGGTGGACGCCACGCCGGAGGACCTGCCGCCGCGCCCCGAACTGACGGCGGTGGCGGCCCACCTGCTGTCGAACGCGGTCCGGCCCGCGGTCATCGCGGGCGGGGGAGTGGTCCGGGCGGACGCGAGCGGCAAGCTCAGGCAACTGGCGGAACGGCTCCAGGCGCCCGTCGTCACGACCCCCGGCGGCAAGGGCGCCTTCCCGTGGACGCACCCGCTGTCCCTCCAGTCCTGGCTGGAGGACCGGTACACCACGGAGTTCCTCCAGGACGCGGACGTGCTCCTGGTCGTCGGCTCGGGCCTCGGCGAACTCTCCTCGAACTACCACACGTTCAGGCCGAAGGGCCGTGTGATCCAGATCGAGGCGGACCTCGGCAAGCTGGAGTCCAACCACCCCGCGCTGGGCATCCACGCCGACGCACGCCCGGCACTGCAGGCCCTGCTGGAGACGGTGTCGCGGCGCGAGGACCCGACGGCCCGGGAACGTGTGCGTGACCTGCTGGCCCGGGTGCGCGAGCGCATCGCCGCCCAGGACCTCACCCTGGAGCAGCGGGTGCTGGCGTCGGTCCGCAGGGCGCTCCCGGCCGGATCCCCGTCCTTCTGGGACATGACGATCCTCGCCTACTGGGCCTGGTCGGCCTTCGACGCCGGGGGCCCCAACCGTATGCATTCCGCCCAGGGTGCCGGCGGCCTCGGCTACGGCTTCCCCGCCGCACTCGGCGCCGCGGTGGCCGATCCGACCCGCCCGGTGCTGGCGGTGTCGGGCGACGGAGGCGCCCTGTACTCCGTCGCCGAGCTGGCCACGGCCCGGCAGCACGACCTGAACGTCACCTGGCTGATCGTCGACGACGGCGGCTACGGCATCCTGCGCGAGTACCTGACCGACACCTTCGGCCGGACCACGCAGGCGGCCACCGAGCTGACCCGGCCCGACTACGTGGCCCTGGCCGAGTCCTTCGGCGTGCCCGCCGTCCGGACGACCCCCGAGGCACTGGAGTCCGACCTGGCGAAGTCGCTCGCGACGCCGGGGCCCGGCGTGGTCGTCCTCCCGGCGGTGCTGCGGATGTTCGCACCGACGCACCTGGACTGAGCGCGCGCCGCCCCCCGGACACGGCCGACGGGGCCACGGGGGCAGCCGGCCGGGGGCTGCGGGCTACGCGCGCGGCGTCGCTCCCGGGTGACGCGTCGTCGGCCGGGTGGGCGCCGGGACAGGGGCACACGACAGGCGGGGTCCGGTCGGCCGGACCCCGCCTCGATGTGCGCGCCCGCGGACCGGTCCCGGTGCCGGCCGGGACCGGACCGCGGCCTCTGCGCCGGTCCGCGCCCTCGGATCGGGTCCCTCCACGGGCCGCGGGTCGGTGCACTGCCTACCAGATGGCGTCCACCCACTCGGGGTGGTCGATGAACGGGTTGCGGTTGTGCTGGTAGCTGTCGTAGACGACCTGGTTGCGGTGCTCCTCGAAGGCGTCCGGCGGATCCTCGTCGTTCCACTGCTTCAGGACGGAGAGCCGGCCCATGTACGGGTCGGATCCGTTGGAGACCCAGTCGTTCGGCTCCAGGTCGGGCCAGCCGTCGCCGCCCTCGTAGCGGACGGCCATGTAGAGGATCATGCGGGCCACGTCGCCCTTGACCTCGTCGCGCGGCTCGAAGGAGTCGGAGTCGGTGAGGCTGCCGCCGGAGTTGGTGAAGCTGCTGCCGCCGTTGTCGAAGTCCTTGTTGCCGCGGATGGAGTTGACCTGCACGTCCGCGGGGCGGATGTGGTGCAGGTCGGTGCCGGGGCCGGTCGAGGTGCCGAAGTCGCCGTGGGACTTGGCCCACACGTGCTCGCGGTTCCAGTCGCCGACGCTTCCGCCGCTGAGGGACTTGCTGCGGGAGACGCCGGAGTACAGCAGGATGACGTTGTTGCTGTTGTCCGGGTCCTGGTCGGTGTTCTTCAGAGCGTTCCAGAGCGCCGAGTACGACAGCTTCGTCTGGTTGCTGATGATCGTGTGCAGCGACGACTTCAGCGCGGTGCCCGACTTGCCGACCGCGTTCTTGTAGTAGGTCGAGTCGTACGACGTCGTCGTCGCCGCGGCCGGGGTCGCCGTGAGCGCGGGGGTGGTGAGTCCGGCCAGGACGGCAGCGGTGGCCAGGGCCACTGCTTTCCAGCGGTGCGTGCGTGATGCCGACATGTGGGGGTCCCATCTACGCGGGTTGAATGAAGGCGGCAGACGTGAGCGTGACATGGGCATGCAGGCTTTTGGGTGACGCGAACATGTCGGTTCGGTGACGGGATCCGGCCAAGGAGCCGCCACTGCGGGTGGTTCGGGACGGCCGTGCGGCCCCCGACCGGTGGTCGAGGGCCGCACGGGAGGCGCGTGGCGCGGGCCGGATCAGCTCACGTCCGACGGATCCAGCCGGTAGAGCGTCGACGTCGCCGACCGGCCGGTGCCCGCCCCCGTGTCGGTGCCCGCGCCGGTGCCCGCCGTCGAGCCGGACTGCGCGGTGCCGCCGTACTCGCTCTCGTCGACGGCCGTGCCGTGCTGCTGCACCCACTCCGTCACCTCGGCGGTCAGCTCGTTCGCGCCGCCGGGACCACCGCCCGTGCCCCCGCCGAGCTGCACGTAGTGCAGTGCGCCGCTCTTCACCAGCTCCTTCAGCGCGGCCACCGTCATCGCCCGGTCGCTGCCGGTGAAGCCCCACATGGAGGCGACCGGGACATCGCTGCTCAGCTCGATCTGCGCGGCACTCTGCGAGTTGGACACCGCCAGCAGCCACGTGGCACCGTCCTGATGCTTCTTCAGGTACGCGATCAGCTCGCTGTCCGCGCCGCCCCGGCCGCCCGGTCCCCCCATACCTCCGGGGCCGCCCGCTCCGCCCGCTCCGCCCGGTCCGTCCGTGCCGCCGGGCCCGTCCGCTCCGCCCGGAGCGCCGTCCGCGTCGCCGCCCTGCCCCGGCCCGCCCGGCATCGCCCCGCCGCCGGGTGACTCGCCGCCGGGGAAGCCGCCCTGCGGCCGGCCGCCGGCCGGGCCGGCCGCATCCCCGTACGGTGCCGCGCCCGGCATCCTGCCGCCGCCCGGGAACCCGCCCCGGCCGCCGGGCCCGGCCATGCCGCCGCCCGTCGACGGCCCCGCCGTCGGGTTCGTGCCGCCGCCCCTGCCGCCCCCGCCGCCGGAACCGGACGGGACGGACCAGGCGTACGCCGCCGGGCCGGCGACCGCCGCGACGACGGCCGCCGCCAGCGACACCGCGAGCAGCCGCGTCCGCCCGCCCGAACGGAAGACCAGCAGTCCGGTGATCGCCAGGGCCATGAGCACGGCGACCGTCGGCCACAGCCAGCCGTTCCAGTCAGAGGCGCGCCGCAGCAGCACGACCGCCCACACCGCCGTCACCGCCAGCGCCGCCGGCAGGACCCACACCCACCGCCGGTCGGTGCGGAACGCGCGCAGCAGCATCAGTCCGCCGCCCCCGCACAGCGCCGCGACGCCCGGGGCGAGCGCGGTCGTGTAGTAGGGGTGCATGACGCCCTCGGCCAGGGCGAACGTGAGGTAGTGCAGGGCCGTCCAGCCGCCCCACAGCACCAGCGCGGCACGGGTCGGGTCCGTGCGCGGGGCCCGTCCGCACAGCACCAGCCCGCCGACGCACGCGATCGCCGCGAACGGGATCAGCCAGGAGATCTGGCCGCCCAGGATGTCGTTGAACAGGCGGCCGATCCCGGCCGTGCCGGAGAAGCCGCCTCCACCGCCTCCACCGCCGCCTCCACCGCCTCCGCCGTTGCCCTCGCCGCCGAGGATCCGGCCCAGACCGTTGTAGCCCATGATGAGGTCCCAGGCGGTGCCGTCCGTGGAGCCCCCGATGTAGGGCCGCTCGGACGCCGGTACCAGCGAGACCGCCGCCGCCCACCAGAAGCTGGAGACGGCGAGGACCACGGCCGCCGCGAGCAGGTTCCACAGCCGGCGGACCAGCGGCGGCCGCGCCGCGTACAGGTACACCGCGAAGACGGCCGGCAGGGCGATGTACCCCTGGAGCATCTTGGTGTTGAAGGCCAGGCCGAAGCAGGCCGCCGAGCCCAGAAGCGGCAGCAGCCTGCCGTCGCGAGCGGCGCGCAGGGCCAGGGCCGCCCCCGCCACCATCAGGAACACCAGCAGTGTGTCGGGGTTGTTGTCCCGGTCGATGGCGACCGTGATCGGGGTCAGGGCCAGCACCAGCGCCGCGAGCGCCGCCGCGCCGTGGCCCCACACCCGCTTCACCGAGGCGTGCAGGATCCAGATCGTCGCCAGCGCCAGCACGATCATCGGCAGCATCATCTGCCAGGTGCCGAAGCCCAGGACCCGGCACGACAGGCCCATGACCATCAGGGCCAGGGGCGGCTTGTCGACGGTGATGAAGTTGCCCGCGTCCAGCGAGCCGAAGAACCAGGCCTTCCAGCTGTGCGTGCCGCTGAGCACGGCCGCGCTGTAGTAGCTGTTCAGGCTCGATCCGGACAGGTTCCAGGAGTACAGCACCGCCGCCAGGGCGAGGATCGCGAGCAGTGCCGGGACGGACCAGCGCGGGGCCGCCCCGGACGGCGCCGCTGTGGGCGGCCCGTCGGCGGGCGCGGTCTCGGTACGGGAATGGGGATCGGTGGCAGTCACCCCCGCAGAGTTCACCGCCGTGATGAGCGATGGCTGTGCCGAAGCTGGCCGTCACCTGTGAACGCCGCGCCCCGGGCCGCCGAGCCGCGCCCGTTCCGCGTCCCCGCGTGCGAGGACGCGGTCTCCCTCCCGTCACCGAAGCGCTCTACGGTGACGCCCATGCGCCTGAGACTCTTACTCGCCACAGCGAGCGCCACCCTGGCCGCGGCCACCGGCCTCACCGCCGCCCAGCCGGCCGGAGCGGGGGAGAACCACGCCTGCTCCGCGTCCGTCCGCATCGACCGCTTCTCCGACACGCTCGACAAGACGACGTACCAGGGCACCTTCGTCGGCAACCTCTCCGCGCTCGCCGTGGACCGCGACGGCTCGCTCGCCGCCCTGGAGGACCGCTCCTCGCTGCTCTCCCTGGACGCCCGGACCCTCGCGCCGACCCGTGTCGTCGCGCTCGCCGACGAGCGGGGCGCCGAGCTCGACTCCGAGGGGCTGGTCGTCGACCGCGACGGCACGCGCCTGATCACGTCGGAGACCGAACCGTCCGTGCGCCGCTACGCGACGGACGGCAGGATCCTGGACCGGCTGCCCGTGCCCGCCGCGCTGCGTGTCGCCCCGGACGGGCGGGCCCGGGCCAACGGGACCTTCGAGGGCCTGACCCTGCTGCCCGGCGGCCGGACGCTGCTGGCGTCGATGGAGTACGCGCTCGCCGGCGACGCCGCGGACGTCGTCCGCTTCCAGACCTGGCGGCGCACTCCCGGCAACCACTTCCGGCTCGCCGCGCAGTACGCCTACCGCACCGACGCCGGCCTCGGCGTCCCCGAGGTGCAGGCCACCCCCGACGGACGGCTCCTCGTCCTGGAGCGCGGCTGGACACCCGGCGTCGGCAACACCGTCCGCCTCTACCTGGCCGATCCCCGGCACGCCACGGACACCCGCGACGTGGAGCAGCTCACCGGCCGGGACCGCGGGGTGCGGCTGATCGGCAAGCGGCTCCTCGCGGATCTCGCCGCCTGCCCGAGCCTCGGCGCCACCGCCGGGCAGCCGCAGCCCAATCCGCTGCTGGACAACATCGAGGGCATGGCGGTCACCGGCCGCTCCGCGGACCGCCTGAAGGTCGTCCTCGTCAGCGACGACAACGGGAACCCGGCCCAGACGACCCGCTTCTACCAGCTCCGGGTGCGCCTCCGGCCGACTCCGACCACTGCGGAGGGATGAAATCCGCTTCCGTCCGTGTTGGTGCCTTCCGGAAGATCAGGCCGAGAGGGAGGCACCGACGTGGCGGGGCAGCGGGGATGGGCGCGCAGACTGGCCGGGTACGCCTGGCGCTACCCGAAGGACGTCGTGCTCGCCCTGGGCTCGTCGCTGGCGGGCATGGCCGTCATGGCCGTCGTCCCGCTGATCACCAAGCTGATCATCGACGACGTCGTCGGCGACCACACCCGGGGCATGGCGCCCTGGGCCTCCGCCCTGATCGGTGCCGCAGTCCTCGTCTACGCCTTCACCTACATCCGCCGCTACTACGGCGGCCGGCTCGCCCTCGACGTCCAGCACGACCTGCGGACGCAGATGTTCCGGTCGATCACCCGCCTCGACGGGCGCCGGCAGGACGAGCTGTCCACCGGCCAGGTCGTCGGCCGGGCCACCAGCGACCTCCAGCTGATCCAGGGCCTTCTGTTCATGCTCCCGATGACCATCGGGAACATCCTGCTCTTCGTGATCTCCCTGGCGATCATGGCGTGGCTGTCCCTGCCGCTCACCCTGGTCGCGCTGGCCGTGGCACCCGCCCTGTGGTGGATCGCCCGCCGCTCCCGGGCCCGGCTGCACCCGGCCACCTGGTACGCCCAGGCCCAGGCGGCCGCCGTCGCGGGCGTCGTCGACGGCGCCGTCGGCGGCGTCCGCGTGGTGAAGGGGTTCGGGCAGGAGGACCAGGAGACCGGCAAACTGCGCGAGGTCAGCCGCAGACTGTTCGCCGGACGCCTGCGCACCATCCGGCTGAACAGCACCTACACCCCGGCCCTCCAGGCCGTGCCCGCGCTCGGGCAGGTCGCCATGCTGGCACTCGGCGGCTGGCTGGCCGTACGCGGGCACATCACCCTCGGCACCTTCGTCGCCTTCTCCACCTACCTCGCCCAGCTGGTCGGCCCGGTCCGCATGCTCGCCATGGTCCTCACCGTCGGCCAGCAGGCCCGCGCCGGCACCGAGCGCGTCCTGGAGCTGATCGACACCGAGCCGGCCATCGAGGACGGCACGAAGTCCCTGCCCGCCGACGCGCCCGCGAGCGTCGAGTTCGACGGGGTCTGCTTCGGCTACGACCCCGCCCACCCCGTCCTCGACGGCCTCTCCTTCGAGATCCGCCCCGGTGAGACCCTCGCCGTCGTCGGCTCCTCCGGCTCCGGCAAGTCCACGCTCTCCCTGCTGCTGCCGCGCTTCTACGACGTCACCCACGGCGCCGTCCTCGTCGGCGGCCGGGACGTGCGGGAGCTGACGCTGGAGTCGCTGCGCGCGGCGATCGGGCTCGTCCCCGAGGACTCCTTCCTCTTCTCCGACACCGTCCGCGACAACATCGCCTACGGCCGTCCCGACGCGACCGACGAGGAGATCGAGGAGGCGGCCCGCGCCGCCCAGGCGGACGGGTTCATCCGGGAACTGCCCGACGGCTACGCCACCAAGGTCGGCGAGCACGGCCTGACCCTCTCCGGCGGCCAGCGCCAGCGCGTCGCGCTCGCCCGCGCCCTGCTCACCGACCCGCGCCTGCTGGTCCTGGACGACGCCACCTCCGCCGTCGACGCGCGCGTCGAGCACGAGATCCACGAGGCGCTCAAGGAGGTCATGCGGGGCCGCACCACCCTGCTGATCGCCCACCGCCGCTCCACCCTCAACCTCGCCGACCGCATCGCGGTCCTCGACGCCGGCCGCCTCGCCGACATCGGCACCCATGCGGAACTCCAGGAGCGCTCCGCGCTCTACCGCCGCCTGCTCACCGACCCCGACGAACTCGGCGGCGTCTCCCCGGGGCACACCCAGCCCGTCGCACCGCAGGAGGACACGTCCGTCCGCGCGGAGCTGGACGCCGAGTTCGACGCCGAGCGCGGCATCACACCCCGGCTGTGGGCGGGGGAGCGGGAGCCGCGGGACGCCGCTCTCTCCGGCAGCCCCGCCACCCCGGAACTGCTGGCCCAGGTGGAGGCGCTGCCCCCGGCCACCGACACCCCCGACGTGGACGAGGCCCGCGCGGTCCGCCCCGAGGAGTCCTACGGACTCGGGCGCCTGCTGCGCGGTTTCGGGCTGCCGCTGCTGCTCAGCCTCGTGCTGGTCGCCGCCGACGCCGGCGTGGGCCTGCTGCTGCCCGTGCTGATCCGGCACGGCATCGACCAGGGCGTGACACGGCTCGCGCTCGGCGCGGTCTGGGCGGCGTCGCTGGTGGCCCTGCTCGCCGTGGTCGCCCAGTGGGCGGCGCAGGTCGGCGAGACGCGGATGACCGGCCGCACCGGCGAACGTGTGCTGTACGCGCTCCGCCTGAAGATCTTCGCCCAGTTGCAGCGGCTCGGCCTCGACTACTACGAGCGCGAGCTGACCGGCCGCATCATGACGCGGATGACGACGGACGTCGACGCGCTCTCCACGTTCCTCCAGACCGGCCTCGTGACCGCCTTCGTCTCCGTCGTCACCTTCCTCGGCATCCTGGTCGCCCTGCTGGTGATCGACCTCCAGCTGGCGCTCGTCGTCTTCGCGGCCCTGCCGCCGCTGATCGTCGCCACGTTCTTCTTCCGCCGTGCGAGCGTGAAGGCGTACGAGCTGGCCCGCGAGCGCGTCTCCGCGGTCAACGCAGACCTCCAGGAGTCGGTCTCCGGGCTGCGGATCGTGCAGGCCTTCCGGCGCGAGCAGGACGGCGGGCGGCGCTTCGCCGAGCGCAGCGACGCCTACCGCAGGGCCCGGATCCGGGGGCAGTGGCTGATCTCGATCTACTTCCCGTTCGTGCAGCTGCTGTCGTCGTCCGCCGCGGCGGCCGTGCTGATCGTGGGCGCGGGCCGGGTGGACGACGCCACGCTCACGACGGGCGCGCTGGTGGCCTACCTCCTCTACATCGACCTGTTCTTCGCCCCCGTCCAGCAGCTCTCCCAGGTCTTCGACGGCTATCAGCAGGCCACCGTCTCCCTCGGCCGGATCCAGGAGCTGCTGCGCGAACCGGCGTCGACCGCTCCCGCCGACGCGCCCCGGCGGATCGGTGCCCTGCGCGGCGAGATCGCCTTCGAGGGCGTCCACTTCGCCTACAACGCCGCGGACGGGAACGCCGCCGGCGCGGGCGCCCCCGAGCGGAGCGCCGCCGCCCTGAGCGGCATCGACCTGCGGATCCCCGCAGGGCAGACCGTCGCCTTCGTCGGCGAGACCGGCGCGGGCAAGTCGACGCTGGTGAAGCTGGTGGCACGGTTCTACGACCCGACCAGCGGCCGGGTGACGGTCGACGGCACGGATCTGCGGGCCCTGGACCTGACCTCCTACCGGCACCGCCTCGGCGTGGTGCCGCAGGAGGCCTACCTCTTCCCCGGCACCGTCCGCGACGCCATCGCCTACGGCCGCCCCGACGCCACCGACGCCGAGGTGGAGGCGGCGGCCCGGGCGGTCGGCGCCCACGAGATGATCGCCACGCTGGAGGGCGGCTACCTGCACGAGGTCGCCGAGCGCGGCCGGAACCTGTCGGCCGGCCAGCGCCAGCTGATCGCGCTGGCCCGCGCCGAACTGGTCGCCCCCGACGTCCTGCTGCTCGACGAGGCGACGGCCGCGCTGGACCTGGCCACCGAGGCCCAGGTCAACCAGGCCACCGACCGGCTGGCCGGACGCCGTACCACCCTCGTCGTCGCCCACCGGCTCACCACGGCGGCTCGCGCCGACCGCGTCGTCGTCATGGACCACGGGCGGATCGCCGAGGACGGCACACACGACGAACTCCTCGCGCGCGGCGGCAGCTACGCCCGCCTGTGGCGCACCTTCGTCGGCGCCCCCGAAGGGGAGGAGCCGGTGGGCTCCGTCGTGTGAACCGGGCAGCCGGCGTGCCGGTGAACCGGCGGCGGCGCCGGCGCCGCGATCGGAAGGCCCGCCCGCTCGGGCCGCGCGGCGGCCACCGGACTTTCGTCCGGGGCGGCTTCCCGCCGAGCGGACGCATCGCCGGATGCTCGTGAGCCGGGCCCGCCCGACACCGCGGCGCGCGGCGGCGGGCCGCCGCGAGGAGGCCTTCTCGGCCGCGTCACCCGCCCCCGCCGGGCCCGAGGCGGTCCGGTGGTGGGTGTGGCGAACGGGACCGCCTACTCCCGTTCCCGCGGCCCAAGTCCGTGCCCCGCACCCGTGTCGGCGAGACTCCGCGGCCCCTGGCGCCGCCACCGCCGATGCCGGGGCCGGACAGGTGACCCCACCGGCACGAGTGGCGGGGTCGACGGCCGATCGGGTGAACGGTGTGAGGGGCGACGGCGTCGGGGGAGCAGCCGGCCGGTGGTGGAGTCGACAGTGCGCGTCCGGGCGACGCCGACGACGTCGAGCGCCGCTCGTGCCCCCTGCTCGGTCCGGCCGGGAGCCCCGCCCCGCCCGCGCCCCGGGGCAGCGGTGGCCGTCCCTCCGGGGAGCGGTGGTGGTCGCGCAACCATCGGACACACACGCTGCGTCCGTACCTCCGTACGATCCGAGGCGCGGTACGGGGAGGGACCACGGTGGACAGGGGCACAGGCCGGTGGCTGGCACTCGGTGCGACCGCGCTGGCGGCCGCCGGACTGCTCGCCCTCGTCGCGCCGGGCAGTGCCCAGGCCGTCGCGGCCGGCCGCTGCGCGGGGCGGCACGTGAAGACGCTGGTCTTCTCCACCGGCGTCACCCGCGTCTACAAGGGCAATGGCTACGTCTGCGCCCTCACCGTCCCCGACCGGCCCGGCGCGTGGACGACGATGTCGGTCGGCGTCCAGGCCCGCGGCGGGCGCCCCGTCGTCGACAAGGGGCGCTACAGGTACCACGCCGGACCGGTCACCGTGTACGCCGGGCACCGCTGTGTACGGGTGAGGGGCTCGGTGGGCGGCGGCTCGACCGCCACCGGCTGGATCCTGTGCTGACAGCGGCCTGAAACATCAACTGCCTCTGGTGCCATAGGTGTTGCTCCGATAACTTCCGGCGCACATCTGTCTCACAGGAGAGGTGCACGCGCATGCGCAAGGCGCTCAGATGGCTGCTGGCGCTCACCGTGTTCATGGGCACGCTGAGTACGGCGGGGGCGGCCACCGCCGCCGAACCCGGAGCCGGCACCACCGACATCAAGGACCGGCTGCTGTCCGTACCGGGCATGAGCCTGGTCCAGGAGAAGCCGTATCCGGGCTACCGCTTCTTCGTCCTCGAATACACCCAGCCCGTCGACCACCGGCACCCGTCGGCCGGAACCTTCCAGCAGCGGATCACCGTGCTGCACAAGGACGTCACCCGGCCCACGGTGTTCCACACCAGCGGCTACCACGTCTCGACGAACCCCAGCCGCCGCGAGCCCACCCGGATCGTGGACGGCAACCAGGTCTCCATGGAGTACCGCTTCTTCACTCCGTCCCGCCCCGAACCGGCCGACTGGTCCAAGCTGAACATCTGGCAGGCGGCGAGCGACCAGCACCGCATCTTCCAGGCGCTCAAGCCGATCTACTCCAGGAACTGGATCTCCACCGGGGGTTCCAAGGGCGGCATGACCGCCACCTACTACGAGCGCTTCTACCCGCGCGACATGGACGGCGTCGTCGCCTACGTCGCGCCCAACGACGTGGTGAACCGGGAGGACTCGGCCTACGACCGCTTCTTCGAGACCGTCGGCACCCAGGAGTGCCGCGACCGGCTGAACGGCGTCCAGCGCGAGGCGCTGGTGCGGCGCGCGCCACTGGAGAAGCGGTACGCGGCGTACGCCGCGGAGAACGGCTACACCTTCGACACCGTCGGCTCCCTCGACCGCGCCTACGAAGCGGTCGTCCTCGACTACGTCTGGGGCTTCTGGCAGTACAGCCTGCTCTCCGACTGCGACACCGTCCCCGCGAGCGCCGCGCAGGCCACCGACGACGAGATCTGGACGTCCGTCGACACGATCTCCGGCTTCTCCTTCTACACCGACCAGGGCCTGGAGCCTTACACGCCGTACTACTACCAGGCCGGCACCCAGCTGGGCGCGCCGACGATCCACTTCCCGCACATCGAGAAGCGGTACCTGCGCTACGGCTACCAGCCGCCGCGCGACTTCGTCCCGCGGGACATCGGCATGCGGTTCCAGCCGTGGGCCATGCGCGACGTCGACACCTGGGTGCGCCACCACGCCCGTCACATGCTCTTCGTGTACGGCCAGAACGACCCGTGGGGCGCCGAGCGGTTCCGCGTGGACCGGGGCGCCCGGGACGCGTACGTCTTCACCGCCCCCGGGCTGAACCACGGCGCCGACGTCGCCGGCCTGGTGCCGCAGCAGAAGGCGTTCGCCACCGACCGCATCCTGCGGTGGGCCGGTCTCGCCCCCGCGACGGCGGCGCAGGCGCGGCCGCTCGCCGCGTTCGACGCCCGCCTGGACGTGCGCGACGTGGAGCGCGCGCCGGCGCTGCGCCCCTAGGGCTGCGGCGGACGGAGCCGGCGGGCGCAGCCCACCGGCTCCTCACCGCCCAGCTGGACGTAGAGGGCCGTGGACGCCGGGCACCTGTCCCGCGCGTCCACGGCCGTCACCACCTCGTACTGCGGTTTCCTCGTCCCGGAGCCGTCGCACGCCGTCTCCCGCACCTGCCCGCCGCCCGATCCGTAGACGCAGTCGCCGACGATGGTGCGCGGCCCGCCCCCGCCGCCCGGATCACCGGGGTGGGGCGGTTCGAGGCTGCGCATGCACGCGTAGCCCCGGGGCACGGCCACGCTCCCGCCCGCGGACAGCTCCTGCGCGCCGATGTGCAGCACGAAGTCGGTGGTGGCCGGGCACGGGGGGCCGTCCTCCGCCGCGCCGTCGTACCGGGCCACGACGCGGGCCGCCGCCCGTTCACCGGCGCACGGCACCTCGGTGAAGCTCGTCGTGCCGAACGAGCTGCACTCGTCGACGTCGAGGAACCGGCCACCGAAACCGGGGCTGCTCCCGCCTGTCGCCTCCGCCCTCGACCGGCCGTCCCCAGCCCCGGAACCGGCGGTGAAGCCCCCCGTACCGGCGGCCCCCGCGCCGGAAGCGCCCGGGTCGGCGGAGCACCCCGCCGCCAGTAGGCCGGCGAGGACGCACCACAGCGCCGCGGACCATCTCTCGCGCATCCCGCCCCCCTGATCCCCGCGTCCAGCGTGGCCCGCGCCGGCGGGCGCACGCCAGCCGCGCGGGGGGCTTTGCGCGCGTTGGGGTCGCCGCACCGGGCACCCGCCGTAGCGCTAGTACGACAGGCCGTGCCCGATCGGGTACAGCACCTGCGTCGGGTCGTCCGCCCGTTGCACCGGCACCGGCAGCCGTCCGCTCGGGTTGACGCGCCCCGCGACGACCCGCGCGGCGGCCCGCAGTTCGACGTCCGTCCACGCGTAGCTGGCCAGGCAGGCGGTGACGCCGGGCAGCTGCGCCACGTCGTAGGGATTGCGCACGGCGATCGCGACGACCGGCCGCCCGGTGGCCAGCAGCCGCCGCACCAGCGTCCGCTGACCGTCGGCCGCCGACACGTTGTACGTGGTGACCACCATCGCGTCCGCTTCGCCCGCCGCCGCGACCGCCCTGTCGACGTCCGCCGCCGAGGGGGCCGTGCCGGTGGGAAGCGCGGTCGCTGTGAACCCCAGCCCGGTCAGCGCGGCGGCGAGGACGCCGGTGGGCGGGCCGGTGGTGCCCGACGGGGAGGCGGGGTCGGCGCCGACGACCAGGATCCGGCGGTGCCCGCGGGGCGAGAGCGGCAGCAGCGGGCCCTCGTTGACGAGCAGGGTCGTCGTCCGTTCGGCGATCCGGTCGGCGGTGTCCAGGTGCACGGGCGTGCCGACGGTGCGCGCGACGCCGGACCGGGTGACGTACGGCCGCTCGAAGAGCCCGAGTTTCGCCTTCAGCCGCAGGATGCGCAGGACCGAGGTGTCGAGCCGCTCCTCGGTCAGCTCCCCGGACCGGACGGCGTTCAGCACGGCGTGCCAGGCGACGTCCAGGGACGGCGGATTGAGGAGCTGGTCGGCGCCGGCCTTCAGGGCGAGCACGGGCACCCGGTCGTCGCCGTACTTGCTGCGCACCCCTTCCATGCCGAGGGAGTCGGTGACGACGACGCCGTCGTAGCCGAGTTCCCCGCGCAGGATGCCGGTGAGGACGGGGTGGGAGAGCGTGGCGGGGTCGCCGGAGTCGTCCAGCGCGGGGAACTGGATGTGCGCGGTCATGATCGAGTCGATGCCGGCGGCGATCGCGGCCCGGAAGGGCACCGCGTCCAGGGTCTCCCACTGCTGCCGGGTGTGGGTGATGACCGGGAAGCCGTAGTGGCTGTCCACGGCGGTGTCGCCGTGCCCGGGGAAGTGCTTGGCGGTCGCGGCGACCCGGCTGCCCTGGTAGCCCCGCACCTCCGCGGCCACCAGATCGGCCACCGTCTTGGGGTCCGCGCCGAAGGACCGCACGCCGATGACCGGGTTGGCCGGGTCGGCGTTCACGTCGGCGACGGGGGAGTAGTCCTGGCGGATGCCCATGGCGCGCAGTTCGGCCCCGGAGATCCGGCCGAGGGTGTGCGCGTCGGTCGGCGAGCCCCCTGCGCCCATCGCCATCGCGCCGGGCAGGAGGGTGGCGGGCTTGCCGACCCGGCAGACGATGCCGTGCTCCTGGTCGGTGGAGATGAGCACCGGCAGCCCGCCGGGCGGGTCGAGGGAGGCCCGCTGGATGCCGTTGGACAGGCCGGCGATCTGCAACGGGTCGCGGGTGTTGTGCGCCCACGCGAAGTAGATGATCCCGCCGACCCGGTAGCGGGCGATCAGTTCGGCGGCGGTGCGCACCCCGAGCTCCTGGAGGTTCGTGTCGACGTCGGCCTGGTCCGGCGCGGTGGCCGAGTGGCCGTGCACCCGCGTCACGAACAGCTGGCCGACCTTCTCCTCCAGCGTCATGCGGGAGACGAGCGAGCGGAGCCGGTGCTCGTCGAGGCCGGCCGCCTGTGCGGTGCCGCCGACCGTCAGGGCCGCGGCGAGGCCCCCCGTCGCCGCGAGGACGCTGCGTCTGGAGGGGGTTTCGGTGTTTCCCGTACCCGTGCTGTCGTCGTGCACGTGCGCTCCTTCCGGAGAGGACCCGCGCTGCTGAAGGAAACTGCCAAGGAGTCACCAATATCCGGGAAGTTTCTTCCGGTCAAGAAAGGGCGCGGACGTCAGGCGTGGCGTGATGCGCCGGAAGCGCCCCGGGTGCGCCGCGACGGGTGAGGGGCCGTCGTCGGCGCTTCGCAGGGGGCGCGCCGACGACGGCGTGCCACCGGCCGCGGCACGGCCGAGAGGGCGGTCGGCGAGCGCACCCGTCAGCGAGGCCGACACCGCGCCGAGGTGACTCTCCGGCAGGCGGGTGGGACGGGCGGGGCGGTGCCGGGGTTCCCCGCAACGGCCCCGTCCGCAGGTCCGGGACGCTGTGGTCAGCGGGGTGCGTGGGAGTCCGGGCCGGCTCCGTGCGCCTGGAGCATGCGAACGGTCTCGGTGATCGACGGCCGCCCCGTCGCGTCGGCACGCCACAGCGCGTACAGCACTCGTACCGGCGCCGGTTCGAGTGCCACCTCCGCGACGCCCGCGGGCAGCGGCCCGCGCCCGAGGCGCGGCACGAGGCAGATGCCGAGCCCCGCGGCGGTCAGGGCGACCAGGGTGGGGTTCTCGTCGGCGTGGTGGACGATGTGGGGCTCGCCGGTCACGGGCCCGCGGCGCGCCGCACCGATCGGCGCCGACGTGCCGTGCACGGCGCTCCCGCCCCCGCCCGCCCGCGCTCAGGGCGCGTAGGCGGGCTGCCGGGTGGCCCCGCCCGCACGCCCGGCCCCCGCCGCAGGGCGTCGCCCGCCGCACCGGCACCGCGGTGCCCTCCGGCGCCGCGGAACCCCGCGTGACCTCACACGGCCCCGTGCGGTCGGCGGCGCCGGTCGCCCGGAGCTGCGCGCCGGGCCGGGGCTCAGGCGGAGTCGTTGAGCAGGCGCCCCAGGTGCTCGCGGCCGGCGCCGAGCAGCCCGGGCAGCGGGGCGGCGGCCTCGTACCAACGCTTCTCGTACTCCCAGCACAGCCAGCCGTCCCACCCTCCCCCGCGGGAGAGGACCTCCACGCACTCCGAGAGCGGCAGCACTCCGGCGCCCAGCGGCAGCGGGGTGGTGTCGTCGGCCGAGGCGATGTCCTTGACCTGCACATAGCCGAGGTGCGGGGAGAGGGCCGCGTACGTCTCGGAGGGCTGCTCGCCGCCGAGCCAGGTGTGCATCACGTCCCACAGGGCGCCGACCTGGCGGTGCCCGACCGGGCCGAGGACGCGGATCACGTCCGCGCCGGTGCGGTGCGAGTCGTGCGTCTCCAGCAGGATGCGCACCCTCAGGTCGGCGGCGTACTCGGCGGCCGTGCCGAGGCGGCGGGCGGCGACGGCGTCCGCCTCCTCGGTCTTCTGGTCCGGGGAGCCGCCGGGGAAGACCCGGACGAACGGGGCGCCCAGGTCCCGGGCCAGCTCCAGCAGGCCCCGGATCTCCGCGACGACGGTTTCGTCGTCACCCGGTGCGGCCACGCGCGCGTACCCGGCCAAGGCCAGTGCCTCGACGCCGGCCGCCCGGAACTGCGCCGCCACGTCGGCCCGGTCGCCGGGCGTCAGCCCGGGGTGGACCGGCTCCTCGGGGTGGGCGCGCAGTTCCACGCCGTGGTACCCGTGCCCGGTCGCGAGCCGCAGCACATCGGGGATCGGGAGACCGGGCACACCGAGCGTGGAGAACGCGAGTTTCATGCTCCCGGACTCTAACGGTTCGCCGGCCCGAGCGGAGGTCGTGAAACCGGGGTGGCGAGGCCGACCGGGACCGGCCGCCGCGCCCCCTGGCACGGCCCCGAGCCCCGGTGGGGCGTGTTCCGAAAGGACGGCCGGCCCGCGCCCGGGCACCGCGCCCCACAGCGTCGCCGAGCCGCCCGCGTACGCCCGCTACGAGGGTGCTCCTCCGCCTCGCGGCGCACGGCACCGGTCACCGCGGCCTGTTCCCACGCGGGATGCGCACCACGCCCCCCGCGGGCGCTCAGCCGCGCGGCACCGCGGAGGACCCGCGCACCATCAGCTCGCCGCGCACCATGGCGATCGCCCCGGGCGGCGGCTCCTCCCGGCCCGTCGCGATGCGCCCGGCCCGTGCCCCCGCCTCGGCCAGCGGCAGCCTCACCGTCGTCAGCGAGGGCACCGCGTCGATGCTGAAGGGCAGGTCGTCGAAACCGGCGACGGACACGTCCTCGGGGATCCGCAGGCCCGACTGCCTGAGTGCCGCGCAGGCGCCGAGGGCGACGGAGTCGTTCGCGGCGACCACGGCCGTCAGGGAGGGGTCGCGGCGCAGCAGTTCGAGGGTCGCCTCGTGGCCCGACCGGCGGTCGTAGCGGCCGTGTACGACGAGGCCGGGATCCTGCGCGATGCCGGCGGTGGCGAGGGCGGCGCGGTGGCCCTCCAGGCGCTGCCGGGTCGTCGTGCGCTCCTCGGGGCCCGCGATGTACCCGAGGCGCCGGTGGCCGAGGCCGATGAGGTGCTGGGTCAGTTCACGGGCGCCGCCGCGGTTGTCGAAGGTGAGGGCGACCGACGGGGTGTCCTCGGCCGGCGGCCGGCCGCACAGCACCACCCGCGTCCCCGCGTCCGCGAGTCGGCGCAGTTTCTGTGCGACGGCCGCCTGGTGCGCCGCGTCCTCCACCGCGCCGCCGGTGAGCACCACCGCCGCCGCGCGCTGCCGTTGGAGCAGGGTGAGGTAGGTCAGCTCCCGGTCGGGGGAGCCGCCGGTGTTGCAGACGACGGCGAGCCGCTCGCCGCCGGCCCGGCCGCCGGGGCCGCCGATCTCGGACTGGATCGCGCCGGCCATGACGCCGAAGAAGGGGTCCGCGATGTCGTCGACGAGGATGCCCACGAGATCGGAGGTGGCGGCGGCCAGGGCGCTCGCCGGGCCGTTCAGTACGTAGTCCAGTTCGTCCACCGCGCGCAGGACCCGCTCGCGCGTGGATGCGGCCACGGGGTAGTTGCCGTTCAGTACGCGCGACACCGTCGCGGGGGAGACCTGGGCGCGGGCCGCCACGTCCGCCAGGGTCACCGTCATGTCCTCGTCCTCCGGTCGCGCAACTCGTCGTACGCCCTGTACACATGCGGGCCCACGCCTTCGGTTCCGAGCCGACCATACGGCCACACGGCCGCGTTGTTCGCCTCCTCGAACAACTCCGGGTCCCGCGCACCCTTGTCGCCGGTCCTGCCCGGAGGCCGTCTTCTCGGTGCAGACTGCGCTTGCTGCGCGAATGCCGGCATCACCCGGACCACCGGGCGCCCCGCGCCCACGAAGGGACTGACGTGACACGCCCATCGAGGTCGAGCTGTTCGACTCCTGGCTGTGGGCCGGGGACGGGCAGGAGGTGCCGGCGGGGGACGGCGGACCGCTTCCTGCGGCACGTGATGTCCTGAGCGCTCCCGGGAGGCACCGGACGGCCGTCCGCCCGAGCGGAAAAATCTTGGGCATCAGGTGCAACCCTTTCCGCGGACAGCGTGTCGTAGAAGGCATCAGAACTTCTGGAGGGGGGATCCGGGGGGATCCGCGGGGGTTCTGACATGGAGGGGGCGAGCCGAGGGGGCTCCGGTCGACGGACCGGGGCCCCCTCGCATCTGACGGGCGCCGTCGTCGGCCCCGGCCCTCGACCGCCCTGCCCTCGCGGTGTCGCTCGCGGTCCCGCAGCAGGGCCGCCGGCGCACCGACTGCCGCATGTGCCGCCCCGGGCCGGTCCCGCGCAGGGGGGCCGGGGACGCGAAGGCGTGTTCGGTGCAGGTGCGGTCCTCGCCGTTCGGCTGCGTTCCGCACGCCCACGCGCGCCGGCTGCCGCCGAGTTCGGCGAGCGGGGAGTACGCGTCGTTGCCCCGGTGCACCGGGTCGGCCCGGGTGACGCCGGCGGAGTCGGCCGCGTCGACGATCGGCCGGGGCTCGGTGCGGGTGATCCTCCCCGGGCCGCGGCCGGGCCCGGCCGCAGCGGAGTTCGATCGCCGTCTGGGCGTTGCGGATCAGCGCGAGTGTCTGCCCGCCCCGTGCGCACCCCCTGGCCGTTGGGTCCGTGCCGGCGCAGCCGGCGTGCGTGCAACCGACCCCCTGGGCGGGGGCGTTCACCGTGCCCGCCGCCACTCCCCGTCGCGGCCGGGCTCGGTGCCGCCTCGGGCTTGTCGCCACCGGTGCAGCCGGTGATCGCGGCGGTCGGCGCACCGCGGCACAGGTCCCGGTCACGATGAGGAACACGTTGCGCGGCGTCCGCCGGCCGCCCGGCTCACGGTCTTTCCCCATCCGGAGTCACGACGGCATCGTGAAGGTGTGGCGGCCGTCGCCGGGGCTGCCCCGCAAGGTCGTCCCCTACAGTGCCTCCACCTCGCCCGCGGTCGGGTACGACTCCTGCGCGCCGCGCTTCGTCACGGCCGCCGCGCCGACCCGGGCCGCGTACGAAGCCGCCTCCGGCAGGTCCGCCCCCGTGCCGAGCCTCCACGCCAACGCCGCCGTGAACGCGTCGCCCGCCCCTGTCGTGTCCACTGCCTCGACCTCGACCGACGCCACCCTGAAGACCCCCGCCGCCGACGCCACCAGAGCGCCCCGCGCGCCCAGCGTGACCACCACCGACCGCGGGCCCTTCGCCAGCAGCAGTCGCGCCCAGTCCTCGGGCAGGTCGCTGACGCAGGCGTCACCGAGGACGACCCTCGCCTCGTGCTCGTTGACGATCAGGGGGTCGCAGGCGTCCAGCACCTCCCGCGGCAGCGGGCGCGGCGGGGACGGGTTGAGGACGAGACGGCTCTCCGGCGCCATGCAGCGCACCACCTCCACGACCGTCTCCAGCGGGATCTCCAACTGCGCCGACACCACGCGCGAGGCGTGGAAGAGACTGCCCGCCGCCCGGATGTCCTCCGGGGCGAGACGGGAGTTCGCGCCCGGTGACACCACGATGCTGTTGTCCCCGGACGGGTCCACGGTGATCAGCGCCACCCCCGTCGGCGCGCCGCCGACCAGCACCCCGACGGTGTCGACACCGGCCGCCCGCAGCGAGTGCAGCAGCATCCGGCCGTGGACGTCGTCGCCGACGCGGGCCAGCAGCGCCGTGTCCGCGCCGAGCCGGGCCGCCGCCACGGCCTGGTTGGCGCCCTTGCCGCCGGGGTGGACGGCCAGATCGGAGCCGAGGACGGTCTCCCCTGCACCCGGGCGCCGCTCGACACCGATCACCAGGTCGGCGTTGGCCGACCCCACGACCAGCAGGTCGTAGTCGTACATGACGTGACTCCCACTCCACTCGCACGGGCCGCCGGCGTCCGGGCCGTCCGCCCGTGCCGCCCGGCCGCTCTCCGTGAGACCTCCGCTGCGCGACCACGGCCACCGGCCTCTCGACCCTCCGCTCGGACCTGCTCGACCTGCTGCCTGCTCGATGTGTTCGACCCGCTCGACCGCCCGATCCGTTCGCTCCCTCCTCGGTGCGGTGCCGCGGGCGCGTTGTCCACCGCCATCCTGCCGAGCCGGCGCGGCCGATGCGTCACCGACGCGTGCGGCGTGCCCGCTTCGACGGTGCGCGGCCGGGCGCGACCCCGCGCCGCGCCACCCCGGTGCGGGCCGACGCCGGGGACCGGCCACGGGGGAACCGGGGGTGGGGAAGGGATTCAGTATCCCGGGGCGCGCGGTTTCCGGGGCCCCTTCTCCGGAATGACCCGTCCCTGTCCGGTTCAGGGCGTCCCGCGCCCGCCGGGCGGCGCGTCCGGGGCGCCGGTCCGGCCCTCGCTCGGGCCGGGCCGCCCCCGGGCCCGCCCACGGATGTCGGCGGCCACCGGTACCGTCGGATCATGGCTCAGCAGGAGGGAACGTCCGCCGGTGAACGGCGGCCGGCGGTGCTCGAAGGCGTACTGGAGCGGATCACGTACGCCAATGAGGAGAACGGCTACACGGTCGCCCGGGTCGACACGGGCAGAGGCGGTGGCGACCTCCTCACGGTCGTCGGCGCGTTGCTGGGCGCCCAGGTGGGCGAGTCACTCCGCATGGAGGGGCGATGGGGATCGCATCCCCAGTACGGCAAGCAGTTCCACGTCGACAACTACACCACCGTCCTGCCCGCCACCGTCCAGGGCATCCGCCGCTACCTGGGTTCGGGGCTGGTCAAGGGGATCGGGCCGGTCTTCGCCGACCGGATCACGCAGCACTTCGGGCTGGACACCCTCCGGATCATCGAGGAGGAGCCGAAGCGGCTCATCGAGGTCCCCGGCCTCGGCCCCAAGCGCACCCGGCGGATCGCCGACGCCTGGGAGGAGCAGAAGGCGATCAAGGAGGTGATGCTCTTCCTCCAGACGGTGGAGGTGTCGACGTCCGTCGCCGTGCGGATCTACAAGAAGTACGGGGACGCCTCCATCTCGGTGGTGAAGAACCAGCCGTACCGGCTCGCCGCGGACGTCTGGGGCATCGGCTTCCTCACCGCCGACAAGATCGCCCAGTCCGTCGGCATCCCGCACGACAGCCCCGAGCGTGTGAAGGCCGGTCTGCAGTACGCGCTGTCGCAGTCCGCCGACCAGGGACACTGCTTCCTGCCCGAGGAGCGGCTGATCGCCGACGCGGTCAAGTTGCTCGGGGTGGACACCGGGCTGGTCATCGACTGCCTGGCCGAGCTGTCCTCGCCGCCGGAGGAGGGCGAGGACCCCGGTGTCGTCCGGGAGAAGGTGCCCGGTCCGGGCGGCGGGGCCGAGCCCGTCACGGCCGTCTACCTCGTCCCCTTCCACCGCGCCGAGCTCTCCCTCTCCGCGCAGCTTCTGCGTCTGCTGCGGACCGGTGAGGACCGGATGCCGACCTTCCGGGACGTCGACTGGGGGAGGGCGCTGGGCTGGCTGCGGCAGCGCACCGGGGCCGAGCTGGCTCCCGAGCAGGAGGCGGCCGTGAAGCTCGCGCTGACCGAGAAGGTCGCCGTCCTCACCGGCGGTCCCGGCTGCGGCAAGTCGTTCACGGTCCGCTCGGTCGTGGAGCTGGCCCGCGCCAAGCAGGCCAAGGTGCTGCTCGCGGCGCCGACCGGCCGCGCCGCCAAGCGCCTTGCCGAGCTCACCGGCGCGGAGGCCTCCACCGTCCACCGGCTGCTGGAACTGAAGCCCGGCGGCGACGCGGCCTACGACCGGGACCGGCCGCTTGACGCCGACCTGGTGGTGGTCGACGAGGCGTCCATGCTGGACCTGCTGCTGGCGAACAAGCTGGTGAAGGCCGTCCCGCCGGGGGCCCATCTGCTCTTCGTCGGGGACGTGGACCAACTGCCCAGCGTCGGCGCGGGGGAGGTGCTGCGGGACCTGCTGGCCGACGGGAGCCCCGTCCCCGCCGTCCGGCTGACCCGGGTCTTCCGGCAGGCCCAGCAGTCCGGCGTCGTCACCAACGCGCACCGCATCAACGCCGGCCGGCATCCCCTGACGGACGGGATGAAGGACTTCTTCCTGTTCGTCGAGGACGACACCGAGGAGGCGGGGCGGCTCACCGTGGACGTGGCGGCGCACCGTGTCCCGGCCAGGTTCGGGCTCGACCCGCGCCGGGACGTCCAGGTGCTCGCCCCCATGCACCGGGGTCCGGCGGGGGCGGGCGCGCTCAACGGCCTGCTCCAGCAGGCCATCACGCCGGGCCGGCCCGACCTGGCGGAGAAGCGGTTCGGCGGCCGGGTCTTCCGGGTCGGCGACAAGGTCACCCAGATCCGCAACAATTACGAGAAGGGGGAGAACGGTGTCTTCAACGGCACCGTGGGCGTGGTCACCTCGCTCGACCCGGTCGACCAGCGTCTGACGGTGCTGACCGACGAGGACGAGGAGGTGCCGTACGAATTCGACGAACTGGACGAACTGGCGCACGCCTACGCGGTGACCATCCACCGTTCGCAGGGAAGTGAATATCCCGCAGTGGTGATCCCCGTCACCACCGGTGCATGGATGATGCTGCAGCGCAACCTGTTGTATACGGCCGTGACCCGCGCCAAGCAGCTGGTCGTCCTGGTGGGTTCGCGCAAGGCGATCGGCCAGGCGGTGCGCACGGTCTCGGCCGGGCGGCGCTGTACCGCCCTCGACTACCGGTTGGCCGGGCTGTGACCTCGCGCTTCCTGGCACGCGGTGCCTCGTGACGTGGCCGGTGCGGGGCAAGCGTTCACGAGCAGATCGTGAGACTTCGCAAAAAATGATCGATCAAATGAGTCGTGAAGGTCACAGAGGCCTTCCGGATGGGGAACACAAGGGGCAGGATGAGAAAGTTGGCGGCACTCAGTGCCGTCGATAGGCCCGATGGTCGACCCCGAGTGCACTCTCCTGAGCCGAGTGGGGGAAGGTAGAGACAGTCAGGGCACCTCGAAGATGAGGCACAACGTCGGTGAGGGAAGACGTGAGCGACAACTCTGTAGTACTGCGGTACGACGGCAACGAGTACACCTACCCGGTGGTCGACAGTACCGTCGGCGACAAGGGCTTCGACATCGGGAAGCTGCGCGCCCAGACCGGTCTGGTGACCCTGGACAGCGGGTACGGCAACACCGCCGCCTACAAATCCGCCGTGACGTATCTCGACGGCGAAGGGGGCATTCTGCGGTACCGCGGCTACCCGATCGAGCAGCTGGCCGAGCGCTCCACCTTCCTGGAGGTCGCCTACCTGCTGATCAACGGCGAGCTGCCGACCGTCGACGAGCTCACCTCGTTCAAGGACGAGATCACCCGGCACACCCTGCTGCACGAGGACGTCAAGAACTTCTACCGCGGCTTCCCGCGTGACGCGCACCCGATGGCGATGCTGTCGTCGGTCGTCTCGGCGCTGTCCACCTTCTACCAGGACAGCCACAACCCGTTCGACGAGCAGCAGCGCAACCTCTCCACGATCCGTCTGCTCGCCAAGCTCCCGACGATCGCGGCGTACGCCTACAAGAAGTCGGTCGGTCACCCGTTCGTCTACCCGCGCAACGACCTGGGCTACGTGGAGAACTTCCTCCGCATGACCTTCTCGGTCCCGGCGCAGGAGTACGAGCTCGACCCGATCGTCGTCTCCGCCCTGGACAAGCTCCTCATCCTGCACGCGGACCACGAGCAGAACTGCTCGACCTCCACCGTCCGCCTGGTCGGCTCCTCGCAGGCGAACATGTTCGCCTCGATCTCCGCCGGCATCAACGCGCTCTGGGGCCCGCTGCACGGCGGCGCCAACCAGTCGGTGCTGGAGATGCTGGAGGGCATCCGCGACTCGGGCGGCGACGTCGACTCCTTCATCCGCAAGGTGAAGAACAGGGAGGACGGCGTCCGCCTGATGGGCTTCGGCCACCGGGTCTACAAGAACTTCGACCCTCGCGCCAAGATCATCAAGGCCGCCGCGCACGACGTGCTGTCCGCCCTCGGCAAGTCCGACGAACTGCTGGACATCGCGCTGAAGCTGGAGGAGCACGCGCTCTCCGACGACTACTTCGTCTCGCGCAGCCTCTACCCGAACGTCGACTTCTACACCGGCCTGATCTACCGGGCCATGGGCTTCCCGACCGAGATGTTCACGGTCCTGTTCGCCCTCGGCCGGCTGCCGGGCTGGATCGCCCAGTGGCACGAGATGATCAAGGAGCCGGGTTCCCGCATCGGCCGCCCGCGCCAGATCTACACCGGCATCGTCGAGCGCGACTTCGTCCCGGTCGAGGAGCGCTGACCGCAGCCTGAGGGGGTGCCGGTCCGCGGCGCCCCGTCACCGGCCGGGCCCGTGCCCGGCAGGGGCCGTCCGCGAGGGCGGCCCTTTCGCGTGCCCGGGCGCACCCCGGCGGCGGGGCGGTGGTTCCGGCGGCGCCGGGCCCTGGTGGTGCTGCACGGCGCCCGCAAGGCGAAAGGCGCCCCGGTGCGCCGGTCCCCCCACGGGCCGACGACCAGGGCGCCTTCCCATGTCCCGGTGCGGATTCCCCCCACGGGATCCGGCCGGGCGCCTGTGAGGACACAGCGCCTGAATCGCTGTTGAGCAGAATGAGCAGAACCGCTCGTACTACTCCTCGTACCGTTCGCGCGGTTCGTGTCGTGCGGACTGCTCACTTGCTCGGTGTGCGGTCTGCCGGGACAGCGCACGCTGGGAGGGCCGCTCAAAGCTTCCCGGTGTACGTGCCCCGGCAACGCAATTCTGGAGAAGTCCCCCAAGACATCCCCAGGTGCCAGTCGGCGCCCCCCAAGACGCCTTCCTGACATCGCCAACTTAGACCGTCGAACCCCTTCGATGGTTACGTTCACATCACTGTGATCTGTGTCTCTTGCATTTGTCCGTTAGATGCGCCAGGGCCCTGATATGACCATCGGAGTCCGAGCGCGAGGACGATGCGCAAGACTTGTGAAGAGCTTATGTGAGTTCCGTGCCTCAGCGAAAGGCCCGCAGCCGCAAGCTGTTGGTCACCACGAACACCGAGGAGAAGGCCATCGCCGCCCCCGCGATCATGGGGTTGAGCAGCCCGGCGGCGGCCAGCGGCAGGGCGGCCACGTTGTAGCCGAAGGCCCAGACGAGGTTGCCCTTGATGGTGGCCAGCGTCCGGCGGGAGAGCCGGATCGCGTCCGCGGCGACCCGCAGGTCCCCGCGCACCAGCGTCAGGTCGCTCGCCTCGATCGCCGCGTCCGTGCCGGTGCCCATGGCCAGGCCCAGGTCGGCGCCGGCCAGCGCGGCGGCGTCGTTGACACCGTCTCCGACCATGGCGACCACGCGGCCCTCGCCCTGGAGCCGCCGTACGACGTCGACCTTGTCCTCGGGCAGGACCTCGGCGATCACCTCGTCGATGCCGACCTGCGCCCCGACGGCCTCCGCCACCGTGCGGTTGTCACCGGTCAGCAGCACCGGCGTGAGCCCCAGAGCGCGCAGCCGCCGCACGGCCTCGGCGCTGGTCTCCTTCACCGCGTCGGCGACGGCGAGGACGCCGCGGGCCGCGCCGTCCCAGCCGACCACGACCGCCGTGCGTCCCTCCCGCTCCGCCTCCTTCCGCGCACGCGCCAGCTCCTCGGGAAGGCCGTCGCCGTTCTCGGCGAGCCGACCCACGGCCACCTCGCGGCCGTCCACGTGTCCGCGCACACCCCGCCCGGGGACGTTCTCGAAGTGCTCGACCCCCGGGAGCGTGCCCACGCGCTCCTCGGCGCCGGCGGCGATCGCACGGGCGACGGGGTGCTCGGAGGCGTGCTCCAGGGCACCCGCGAGCAGCAGCACCTCCTGCTCGTCGGTGCCGTCGGCGACGTACACGTCCTGGAGGGTCATGCGACCGGTGGTGACGGTCCCGGTCTTGTCGAGGACGACGGTGTCGACGCGCCGGGTGGACTCCAGCACCTCCGGCCCTCTGATGAGGATGCCGAGCTGCGCGCCGCGGCCGGTGCCGACCATGAGCGCGGTCGGCGTGGCCAGGCCCAGGGCGCACGGGCAGGCGATGATCAGTACCGAGACGGCCGCGGTGAAGGCGGCGACGGTGTCCCCGGTGACGCCGAGCCACACGCCGAAGGTGGCCGCTGCGGCGAGCAGGACGACCGGGACGAAGACCGCGGAGACCCGGTCCGCGAGCCGCTGCACCTCGGCCTTGCCGTTCTGCGCGTCCTCCACCAGCCGGGCCATGCGGGCCAGCTGGGTGTCCGCGCCGACCCGGGTGGCCTCGACGACGAGGCGGCCGCCGGCGTTCACCGTCGCGCCGGTGACCGTGTCGCCTGCCGTCACGTCCACCGGCACGGACTCGCCGGTGAGCAAGGAGGCGTCGATCGCCGAGGATCCCTCGACGACGGTGCCGTCGGTGGCGATCTTCTCGCCGGGCCGGACGACGAAGCGGTCGCCCGCGGCCAGCTGAGCCACCGGCACGCGCACCTCCTTGCCGCCCCGGAGCACGGCCACGTCCTTGGCGCCCAGTTCCATCAGGGCCCGCAGGGCGGCGCCCGCCCGCCGCTTGGAGCGGGCCTCCAGGTAGCGCCCGAGGAGCAGGAAGGCGGTGACGCCGGCGGCCACCTCCAGGTAGAGCGTGGAGGAGGCGTCGGCGCGGGAGAGGGTGAGGTCGAAGCCGTGCCGCATGCCGGGCATGCCCGCATCCCCGAGGAACAGTGCCCACAGCGACCAGCCGAACGCGGCCAGCGTGCCCAGCGAGACGAGGGTGTCCATGGTGGACGCGCCGTGCCGGAGGTTGGTCCAGGCGGCCCGGTGGAAGGGCAGGCCGCCCCAGACGACGACCGGGGCGGCGAGCGTCAGGGAGAGCCACTGCCAGTTGTCGAACTGCAGGCCGGGCACCATCGCGAGCAGCACGACCGGTGCGGCGAGCACGGCGGAGACCAGCAGCCGGGTGCGCAGGGCCATGAGCTCGGGGTCGGTGTCGGACTCGGCCGGTTCCGGCTCCTCGGGCCGTGGCGGCGCGGGTTCCTCGGCGGTGTAGCCGGTCCGGACGACGGTGGCGACGAGATCGGCCACCTCGATGCCGGCCGGATAGGAGATCTTCGCCTTCTCGGTGGCGAAGTTGACCGTGGCCGAGACGCCGTCCATGCGGTTGAGCTTCTTCTCGACGCGGGCCGCGCAGGAGGCGCAGGTCATCCCGCCGATGAGTAGTTCGATCTCGGCCGTGTCGGTGGTTTCTGCTATCCCGCTGTGCGGGGTGGTGCTGGTCATGTCCGGGCTCCAGACGACGGACCGGGCCGTGCGGAACCGGTATCAGCCGGTCGGCAGGGCCCGGTCGGGAAACCGAAGGAATGTGCGCCCCCGGAAGCGGGCACCCGCTCGGCGGGAGCCGTTCCGGGGGATGCGTGCCGCGGATCCGGTCTGCCGGGATCCGCCGTCGCGGGAAGTGTGCTCAGGCCTGACCGACGAGTTCGAACCCGGCCTCGTCGACGGCGGCGCGGACGGCCTCCTCGGCCAGTGGGACGGCGGAGACGACGGTGACCTCACCCGTGGCGGCCACGGCCTGCACCGAGGTGACGCCGGCGATCTCGGAGATCTCGCCGGAGACGGACCCCTCGCAGTGTCCGCAGCTCATCCCGCTCACCTTGTAGACGGTGGTGACGGAACCCTGGGTGTCGGTCTGGGTGGTCATGTCGTTACTCCTCGTCGAGGCGTGTGGGGCGGACGGGACCCGCGGGGAGCCCTTCCAGAACCCAGACTATACCCCTAGGGGGTATTTCTCAAAGGAGGTTCCGACGGATCGGCGCCGGTGTCCGCGCGGTGCGGGGGCGGAATTCCCGGGGCGCAGCCGAGAGGTGCGGCGGGTTCCCTCGCGTTCCGGCAGGCGATATGGCCGCACCTTGAGCAAGTGTCCGTGATGGCGCGGTTCGGGAACCCAGGGGGATAGGGGGGCGGGGTGCCCGGCGGTGGTGGGCGGATCCGGCTCCGGGTCGGGCTGCCCCCGGGTGGCGGAATCTCCGGTCGAGGGCCCGCCGAGGGCGACTCCGGCGGGCTCCGGCCGCGGCGCGGGGCGTCCGGGGAGGGCTTCCGGGTCGGCGGGCTCCCGGCGAGGAGTTCCGGTCGAGGCGGAGGGGTCCTCGGGAAGGGGGTCTCCGGGCGGGCCTGGCTCCCGGTTCACCGCTCTGTGTGAGGGGGTCGGCGGGTGGCCCGCGGGGCGGTGCGGTGGGCCCGGCGGGCCGGCGGGGTCAGTCGCGGCTGCCGGAGTCCGGTCCGGTCCGGTCGCCGGCGAGGGGGGCCAGGTAGCGGACGAGGGCGTTCTTCAGTTCCTGGACGTAGGCCTCGCGCTCGGCGCCCTCGTGGGCCAGCACCAGTTCCAGGCCCGCCTTGTACAGGCCGAGGCACATGTGGGCGGTGCGGGTGAGCTCGGCGGGGGGCGCCGACGGCAGGAACGACGACAGCAGGGCCTCGATGCGGGTGAGCAGGGTGGCGTGCAGGGCGTCGTGCTCCTCGCCGATCCGGCCGGGGATGTCGGGGCCGTGCATGAGGGCGAAGAAGGCCGGGTGGGCGCAGTTGAAGTCGATGAACCGGTCGACGGCGGCGCCCACCGCCTCCTCCAGCGGGGTCGCCGGGTCGACCGGGGCCAGCGCCTCGCCGTAGGTGGTGCGCATCGTCTGCATGAGCCGGTCGCCCAGTTCGATCGCGATGGCCTCCTTGTTCGGGAAGAACTGGTACAGCGTGCCGGGGGAGACCCCTGCCTCGCGGGCGATGGCGTTGGTGGAGGCGGCCGTGTAGCCGGTGGTGCAGAAGACCTGGGCCGCCGCTTCCAGCAGCTGGGCGATGCGGCGCTCGCCGCGGGCCTGGCGGCGGCGCGGCTGCTCGGTGGTCTGGTGTTCGGGCACGCGTGATCCCCAGCTCTCCGCATGAGATTGACAAACGCGAGCGGTCGCTCGCATTCTTGGGGAACGCGAGAGATCTCTCGTGTTTTGAGCCTACGGCAATGACATACCCATGCTGCCTGCCCGTGCAGCCTGCGTGCGCGGCGGCCGGCCGGGGCCGAGTGAGGGTGAAGGGGACACCGCACGATGACCGAAGCCACGAGGGCCACCGCATCCGACGCCGGACCGGCCCACTTGGGGGGCCCGCCGGTGGGCCGCTGGACCGCCCTGGTCACCGCACGCCCCCGGCTGTCCCTCCTGGCGGCCCTGGTGCTCACGCTCCTCGCCGTGCTCGCCGGCAGCGGGGTCGCCGACAAGCTGGGCAGCGGGGGCTGGCAGGACCCGGCCGCCGAGTCGACGTACGCGACACGGGCCCTGGAGCGGGAGTTCCCCGGCTCGCAGCCCAACCTGCTGCTCCTGGTGGAGGCGGGCGACGCCTCGGTGGACGACCCCGCGGTCGCCGCCGAGGCCGACCGGCTGACCCGGCAACTGGCCGCCGAGCACGGGGTGACCGGCATCGGCTCCTACTGGCGGGCCGCCCCCGCGGCGGCCGCCGCCCTGCGTGCGGAGGACGGACACGAGGCACTGATCGCCGCCCGCATCGCGGGCGACGAGAGCGAGGCCGCCGGCACCCTCGACCGCATCGCCCCGCACTACCGGGGCGCACACGGACCGGTCTCGGTGAGGATCGGCGGCATCGTCGCCGTACGGCACGAGATGCAGACGACCATCCAGGAGGACCTCACCCGGGCGGAGGCGATCGCGCTGCCGATCACCCTGGTCCTGCTCGTGATGGTCTTCGGCAGCGCGGTCGCCGCCCTGCTGCCGCTCGGCATCGGCATCGTGGCCATCCTGGGCACCAACGCGGTGCTGTCCGGACTCGCGGAGCTGACCGACGTCTCCGTCTTCGCCATGAACCTCACCACCGCCCTCGGGCTCGGCCTCGCCATCGACTACGCCCTGTTCATCGTCCGCCGCCACCGTGAGGAGCTGTCCGCCGGAGCCGACCCGCTGCACGCCGTCGCCCGCACCCTGCGCACCGCCGGGCGCACCGTGCTCTTCTCCGCGCTCACCGTCGCGGTGTCCCTGGCGGCGATGCTCGTCTTCCCCCAGTACTTCCTGCGGTCCTTCGCGTACGCCGGCATCGCGGTGGTGCTGCTCGCCGCGGCCGCCGCGCTGATCCTCCTCCCGGCGGCGCTCGTCCTGCTGGGCCACCGGGTCGACGCCCTCGATCTCAGGCGGTTGCTGCGGCGCGGCCGGCGACCCGCCCCCGCCGGTGCGGAGCCCGGCACCGCCTGGGCGCGCCTCGCGACCCTGGTGATGCGCCGCGCCCCCTTCTTCGCCGCCGTCACGACCGCCGTCCTGATCGTCCTCGGCCTGCCCTTCCTCGGCGTGACGTTCGGCACCGCCGACGACCGCCAACTCCCGGCCGGGGCCGAGTCCCACGTCGTCCAGCAGCATCTGCGGGACGGCTTCCCGGGCAGCCCCGGCGGCGGACTGGAGGTGCTCGCGGAAGGCCGCGCCACTCCGGAGGAGTACGCCGCCTACAAGGAGCGCGTCGCCGCCCTCCCGGACGTGCTCCGGGTCGACGGCCCACTGGTCGAGGGCGACCTGGCGTACTTCACGGTCCAGCCGAAGGGTGAGTCCGTCGACGACTCGGCGCAGCGCCTGGTCGGTGAACTGCGCGCCACCGAGACGCCGTTCGACACCAAGGTGACCGGTACCGCCGCCGTCCTGGTCGACTCCAAGGATGCCATCGCCGAGCGTCTGCCGTGGGCGGCGGCGTTCATCGCCGTCGTCACGCTGCTGCTGGTCTTCCTGCTCACCGGCAGCGTGCTGATACCCCTCCAGGCCGTGCTGCTCAACGCGCTGAGCCTGACCGCGATGTTCGGCGCCGTGGTGTGGGTCTTCCAGGACGGCCACCTGTCCGGGCTGCTCGGCTTCACCAGCCCCGGCTCCATCGAGACGACCCTGCCCGTCCTGATGTTCTGCGTGGCGTTCGGGCTGTCCATGGACTACGGCGTGTTCCTGCTCTCCCGTATCAAGGAGGAGTACGACGCGACCGGCGACCACCGCGCCGCGGTGCGGCACGGACTGCAGCGCACCGGCGGTCTGATCACCGCTGCTGCGGTGATCCTGGCGGTCGTGATGGTCGCGATCGGCACCTCTCGGGTCACCAACACCAAGATGCTCGGCCTGGGCATCGCCCTCGCCGTGCTCATGGACGCGATGGTCGTGCGCAGTCTGCTCGTCCCGGCCGTCATGCGCCTCACCGGCCGCGCCACCTGGTGGGCCCCGGCCCCGTTGCGGCGCTTCCACCGGCGGTTCGGCCTCAGCGAGGGCGAGCCCGCGGCACCGGCCCCCGGCGAACGCGACAGGGACGCGGTGGGGGTGGCCGGCTGAGCCGGCCGGCTCAGCCGTACCCCCGGGCTGCTGAGGCGGGGACCGGCCGGGGCGCTGGGGGCACCGCGGCCGTGGTCACGCCGCGGCGAGCGCGGCCCACTCGCGGTCGAGGATCGCCATGAGGACCTCGTCCACCCACTCGCCGTCCTGCTGCCGGGCCTGCCGTCGCACCCCCTCCACCACGAAGCCCACCTTCTCGTAGACCCGCAGCGCCCGGTGGTTGTCGCTGTAGGCCTCCAACTGGATCCGGTGCAGGCCCAGCTGTTCGAAGCCGTGGGCCACGATGAGCCGGGTCGCCTCCGTGCCCAGACCCCGGCCGCGACCCCGGGGGCCGATGAGGGTGCGGAAGCTGCAGCCGCGGGACCGCGGGTCGAACTCGTGCAGGACGACCTCGCCGACCAGTTCGCCGGTGGCGCGGTCGGTGACGGCCAGGTCGAGCCGGTCGGCCCGGTCGGCTCGGGTGGCGTACCAGGAACGCAACCGCTCCGGGGTGAGGTCGGTGTCCGGTTCGAAGGTGAAGCGGACGACCTCGGGGTCGCCGACGATCTCCCACATCGTGTCGGCGTCGGCCTCGGTGAAGGGCCTCAGCACGGTCCTCTCGCCGGTCAGAACAGGTTTCACGGAGAAGCTCATGCTCGCCACTGTGCCCCACGCGACGGTGGGGCACACGGCGGTTTTCGCGGTGGTCGGGGGCTCGGCCGAAGGGGGACCGCCTCACTCCTGCCTGCGGCCCCGGTTGCCGGGTCGTGAGGCCACCCACGCCCGGACGGTGTCGGCGTACCAGTACGGCTTGCCACCCTCCACATGGTCGGGTGCGGGCAGCAGTCCGTGCTTGCGATAGGACCGTACGGTGTCCGGCTGCACGCGGATGTGTGCCGCGATCTCCTTGTAGGACCAGAGCCTGCGGTCGGTCATGGGTCGTACCTCCCCGCGCAGACCGCGGCGGCGGCCGGGGGCGGCCGTCGGGGGAGCCGGGCGCTGCGCTGGCGATCATCAAGCCTCTACCCGGTGAACGACACGGGGGGAGCGAGGGGCAGGGGCTGTGGATCGGGTGTGACGCAAGACCCACGTGCACGCGACATGTGTGACAGAGGAGTGGTCTTTGTGACACAGGTGATGCAATGGCATATGCCTGTCGAAATTACCCCGCCCTGATATGTCCACGTCCGGCCCGCGCCCACCGGCGGGGCGCCCGCGACGGCGCGGTGCAGTCCCTCCGGCGGAACCGAAGCGAGCCCACAGCCGCAGCGTCGGCCGCGGTGGCCCGGCGGCCGCCGTCGACGCCGCCTCCCTGCCGCCCTCGCCGGCGCCTCGATCGCGGCGTCGACCCCGGGCCGTGGTCCGACCGCAGACGTACCGACCGCGCCATGTGCCCCTTCCTGCTCGGAGGGCTCCCAAGGTGCCCGCGCCCGCCGGGCCGCGCGGCGGCCGGATCCCGACAACATCTGGTCCGAATGTCCGGACAAAACATTGACAGCGTGTCATGCCGGGGGCTAGAAAGCCGGGGAGGGGCGATGCGACGGGAAGGCGCCGGGAAACCGACGGAACGCCTGCGGACAGCCACGGGACACGAAGGGAAGCCGATGGGGTACGACCTGATCACCATGGGCCGGATCGGCGTGGACCTGTATCCGCTCCAGACCGGTGTCCCGCTGTCCGAGGTCACGTCGTTCGGCAAGTTCCTGGGCGGCTCGGCCACCAACGTGGCCGTCGCGGCGGCCCGCCTCGGCCGCCGTACGGCCGTGATCACCCGCACCGGCGACGACCCCTTCGGCGCCTACCTCCACGAGGCGCTGCGCGGCTTCGGCGTGGACGACCGCTGGGTCACGCCGGTGCCCGGCCTGCCCACACCGGTCACCTTCTGCGAGGTCTTCCCGCCGGACGACTTCCCGCTCTACTTCTACCGCCGGCCCAAGGCCCCCGACCTGGAGATCGAGGCCCGCGATCTCGACCTCGACGCGATCCGCGCCGCCCGCATCTTCTGGGTCACCGGAACGGGCCTGAGCGAGGAGCCCAGCCGGGCGGCGACACTGGCGGCCCTCGCCCACCGGGCCGGGGCCGGGGTCGGCCCGACGGTCCTCGACCTGGACTGGCGCCCCATGTTCTGGCGGGACCCCGAGTCGGCGCGCCCGTTCTACACCGAGGCCCTGCGGTACGCCACCGTCGCCGTGGGCAACCTCGACGAGGTGGAGGTCGCCACCGGTGTCCGTGAGCCGCACGCCGCCGCCCGAGCCCTGCTGGACATCGGCGTGGACCTGGCCGTGGTGAAGCAGGGCCCCAAGGGCGTCCTCGCCGTCGGCCGCGACGGCGAGCAGGCCGAAGTGCCGCCTCTGCCGGTCGAGGTGCTCAACGGCCTCGGTGCCGGAGACGCCTTCGGGGGGTCGCTGTGCCACGGGCTGCTCGCCGGCTGGGACCTGGACCGGACCGTGCGCCACGCGAACGCCGCGGGCGCCATCGTCGCCTCCCGCCTGGAGTGCTCCTCGGCGATGCCGACACCGCGCGAGGTGCAGGCCGCCCTCGACGAGGGAGCGGTCCGGTGAGGGCCGGCCGGGCCGGTGGCGGCCGGGCGCCGCAGGACGACAGGAGGCGCGGCGCAACGCGCCCGCCCGTCGCGGGCGGCGCGGCCGCCGCCCCCGGGCTGCCGCGCCCGCCGGACGCGGCCCGGCCGGCGGAGGTACCGGCCCGGGGCCGTTGTGACGGCCCGCAACTACCCCGCTCCCCACGGTGCTTGTACCGTGCAGGGAGAGCGCGGCACCACGGGAACACCCACCACCCTGATCGCCTCCGGCGCGGGAGACCGCTTCGCCCTGGCAGGAGCGAAGTGCGAGCGACGACTCCCCGCCCGCTACGGCCCCGCGCCGGAGGTCCCGAACGGCTGCGGCCACCCGTGCGTATTCCCCAGGTGTGAGAGCGGATCCGGGGCCCGGCGGGTCATCGTGGAATCCACGGCTCTCACCGGGACCGCCCGGACCACACGGACCACACGGACCGGCCGGTCGCCCCGAACCACCGGACCACCCGGACCACCCGGACCACACGGAGGGTTGCCGATGACTTCGACGACGAGGCTCACGGTCGCACAGGCGCTCGTCCGGTTCCTCGCCGCGCAGTACGCGGAGCGGGACGGCGTACGCCACCGGCTGATCGCTGCGACCTGGGGCATCTTCGGCCACGGGAACGTCGCCGGGATCGGCCAGGCGCTCGTCGAGCACGCCGGCGACATGCCCTACCACCAGGGCCGCAACGAGCAGGCGATGGTGCACGCGGCCGTCGGCTACGCGCGGCAGTCGGGCCGGCTGTCCACCCACGCGGTGACCACCTCGATCGGCCCCGGCGCGACCAACCTGGTCACCGGCGCCGCCCTGGCCACCGTCAACCACCTGCCCGTGCTGCTGCTGCCCGGCGACGTCTTCGCCACCCGTCCCGCCGATCCGGTGCTCCAGCAGCTCCAGGTGCCGTACGCGGGTGACGTGTCGGTCAACGACTGCCTGCGGCCCGTGTCGAGGTACTTCGACCGCGTGACCCGCCCGGAAGCTCTGATCCCGTCCGCCCTGGAGGCCGTGCGCGTGCTCACCGACCCGGTGGAGACCGGCGCGGTCACCCTCGCCCTGCCCCAGGACGTGCAGGCCGAGGCGTACGACTGGCCCAACGGCCTCTTCGCCGAGCGCGTGTGGGTCGTGCGGCGGCCCGGCGCGGACCCGACCGAGCTGGCCGAGGCCGTGACCGCGATCCGGACGGCCCGCAGGCCGCTGGTGATCGCGGGCGGCGGCGTCCACCACAGCCGCGCCGAGCAGGCCCTCGCCGAGTTCGCCGGGAACACCGGCATTCCCGTGGCCTCCACGCAGGCGGGCAAGGGCTCCCTGAACCACGACCACCCCCAGGACGTCGGAGGCATCGGCCACACCGGCACCGCCACCGCCGACGAACTCGCCCGCACCGCCGACCTCGTGATCGGGGTCGGAACCAGGTACACCGACTTCACGACCGCCTCCGGCACCCTGTTCGAGCGGCCGGAGGTCCGGTTCCTCAACCTCAACATCGCGTCCCGCGACGGCCACAAGCTCGCCGGGATGCCGTTGATCGCGGACGCCCGCAGCGGACTGGAGGAGCTCACCGAGGCACTGCTGATGCACGCCCATCGCGTCGCCGACTCCTACGTCGCCGAGTACACCGAGGACAAGGAGCGCTGGGAGCAGCGCGTCGACGCCTGCTTCGAGGCCGACGAGCCCGACGTACGGCCGACGCAGCCGCAGCTCCTGGGCGCCCTGGACGCGGTGGTCGACGAGACGGACATCGTCGTCAACGCGGCCGGGTCCCTCCCCGGCGACCTGCACAAGCTGTGGCGGGCCCGGTCGGCGGACCAGTACCACCTGGAGTACGGCTACTCCTGCATGGGCTACGAGATCCCCGCCGCGATCGGCGTGAAGCTCGCCGCCCCCCACCGGCCGGTGTGGGCGCTGGTCGGCGACGGCACCTACCTGATGAATCCGACGGAGCTCGTCACCGCCGTGCAGGAGGGGATCGCGATCAAGGTGGTGATCGTGCAGAACCACGGGTACGCGTCCATCGGCGGGCTGTCGGAGGCGGTGGGCGGCGAGCGGTTCGGCACCGCGTACCGCTTCCGGGCGGACGACGGCACCTACACGGGGGCGCCGCTGCCCGTCGATCTCGCCGCCAACGCCGCCAGCCTGGGCATGCGGGTGCTGCGTGCGAAGACCGTGCGGGATCTGCGCGCGGCCCTGGCGGAGGCGCGGGTCGCCGACACTCCCACATGTGTCTACGTCGAGACCCAAACGGCAGACACAGTGTCGGGCGCGCCGCCCGCGCAGGCCTGGTGGGATGTACCTGTGGCCGAGACCGCGGCCCGACCGTCGGCGGTCAAGGCACGTGAGCTGTACGAACGGCACGTCTCGACCCGACGCCGCCATCTGTGAAGGAGTTACCGGGCATGACGAAGATCGTCAACCACTGGATCGGCGGCAAGGCCGTCGAGGGCACGTCGGGCAGCTTCGGGCCGGTCACCGACCCGGCGACCGGCGAGGTCACCACGCAGGTCGCCTTCGCCTCGGTGGAGGAGGTGGACGCGGCGGTCGCGGCGGCCCGGGACGCCTTCGCCACCTGGGGGCAGTCCTCGCTGGCCCAGCGCACGTCCATCCTCTTCCGCTTCCGGGCGCTGCTGGACGCGCACCGCGACGAGATCGCCGAGCTGATCACCGCCGAGCACGGCAAGGTGCACTCCGACGCGCTCGGCGAGGTGGCCCGCGGCCTGGAGATCGTCGACCTGGCGTGCGGCATCAACGTGCAGCTGAAGGGCGAGCTGTCGACGCAGGTCGCCAGCCGGGTGGACGTGGCAGCGATCCGGCAGCCGCTGGGCGTCGTGGTGGGCATCACGCCGTTCAACTTCCCGGCGATGGTTCCGATGTGGATGTTCCCGCTCGCCATCGCCTGCGGCAACACGTTCGTGCTGAAGCCGAGCGAGAAGGACCCGTCGGCGGCCGTCCGGCTCGCCGAACTGCTCGCCGAGGCAGGGCTGCCGGACGGCGTGTTCAACGTCGTGCACGGCGACAAGGTGGCCGTGGACCGGCTCCTGGAGCACCCGGACGTCAGGGCCGTGTCCTTCGTCGGCTCGACCCCGATCGCCCGCCACATCCACACCACGGCCTCCGCCAACGGCAAGCGCGTGCAGGCCCTGGGCGGCGCGAAGAACCACATGCTGGTCCTCCCGGACGCCGACCTGGACGCCGCCGCGGACGCCGCCGTGTCCGCCGCCTACGGCTCGGCGGGCGAGCGCTGCATGGCGATCTCCGCGGTCGTGGCGGTCGGTTCGATCGGCGACGAACTGGTGGACAAGATCCGCGAGCGGGCCGAGAAGATCAAGATCGGTCCCGGCAACGACCCGGCGTCCGAGATGGGCCCGCTGATCACCGCCGCGCACCGCGACAAGGTCGCCTCCTACGTCGAGGGCGCGGCGGCCGAGGGTGCCGAGGTGGTCCTGGACGGCACCGGCCACACCGTCGAGGGCTTCGAGGACGGCCACTGGATCGGCATCTCACTGCTCGACAAGGTGCCGACCGGCGCCAAGGCCTACCAGGACGAGATCTTCGGCCCGGTGCTGTGCGTGCTGCGCGTCGACACCTACGAGGACGGCGTGGCGCTGATCAACGCCTCCCCGTTCGGCAACGGCACCGCGATCTTCACCAGGGACGGCGGCGCCGCCCGCCGCTTCCAGCTGGAGATCGAGGCCGGCATGGTCGGCGTCAACGTCCCGATCCCGGTGCCGGTCGGCTACCACTCCTTCGGCGGGTGGAAGGACTCGCTCTTCGGCGACCACCACATCTACGGCAACGACGGCACCCACTTCTACACCCGCGGCAAGGTCGTCACGACCCGCTGGCCGGACCCGGCCGACGCCCCGGCCGGCGTGGACCTGGGCTTCCCCCGCAACCACTGACGACCGTCCGGTGCCCCGCCCCTCCACACGGAAGGGCGGGGCACGGCCGTTGTCCGGGTTCAGCCCTGCTGCCGGGCCTTCACCTGCTCGGTGAGGTCGCCCGTCTCGGCGGCGGGCGGCGCCTGGATCTTCGTGCTGCCGCCGAACTTCTCGAAGTCGATCGTGACGGTCGCCCTGCCGAAGTGCTGGGTCATGCGGACCGGCAGGTCCTTGTCGTTGACCCAGACGTCCATGGTGATCGCGTCGACCCCGCCGGCGACCGAGTTGAGCAGGTTGTTCTGGTCGCCGTAGGCATCCTTGAACTTGCCCATGTGGTCCTTGTCGACGACCGCCTTGTAGTGGGTCGCGCTCTGCCCGTCGACCTTCTCCTTGCCGAGGTCCTCGACGTCGTTGGCGTAGCGCAGGCCCTTCATGGAGGCCGACGGGCTGTCCCCGGAGCCGTCGAATGCCTGGGCGCCCTTGTCGCCGAAGATCGCGGAGGCGTCGATCTTCATCCACTCCTTGCCCTGGAGCGGGCCGGAGGGCTGCGGGTCGATGTCGTAGTAGTAGGCGCCGTCGACGAACAGCGTGCGGGTCCGGGGAGCAGCGTGCAACTGCTGCATCTGGACCGCCGCGGTGTCCATCTCGACGTCGAACGCGTAGCCGTCGCCCCAGGAGTAGGTGCCCTCCATGGCGATCGGCTTGCCGTTGCCCATGTCGGTGCTCATCTTCACCTGAGCCGACCCGATCTCCTCGGTCCGGTCGCTGGCTCGCATGAGCGCCGCCATGATCGAGTCGGCCTTGTCGGCGACCTCGGCCGCCTTCTCGGCCGAGTCCGCTCCGCAGGCGGACGTCGCCATCAGCGCCGCTGCCGTGAGCCCCACCCAGACCGTGCCGTGCTTCAGCCTCATCTTCCCCACCCGTTGCGTCTGTGTTCCGACTGTGCACACCGACTGTAGCGACAGCCTCCGACAGCTGTCCGGATAGCGGACATCCTGACGTTCTTTTGACGTCCGCGCTGCGGTTCCCGTACGGACCTTCGACCCGTGGAAGTCCGGCAGGAGTGACGTACAGGCGATCAGAAGCCGATCAAGGCAACGGAATCCGTAGGCAAACGGCTATTGACGCCGCGGTTTTCGTCGGGATTCCATGCAGCGCCGGGAGCGAACCACGCAGCGCACCACCCAGCCGCCGGAGGCGATAGCAGCGCTCCCGTCCGAACCACCCCGCACGAGTCGATCGGAACCGCCGCATGACCGACACGCTCCGCCCTGCCGCACCAGCCGTCCCCGAGACGGAGGACGGCGGTCCCCGGACACTCAAGCGTTCCATCGGCGTCGTCGGCGGCACCCTGCTGACCCTGTCCTGCGTGACCCCCGCCTCCACGCTCTTCGTCGTCGTCCCCGACCTGTTCGGCTCGCTGGGCACCGCGACCGCCCTGACGATCGCCATCGGCTCCCTCCTCTGCATCGCCGTGGCCTTCTGCTACTCGGAGCTGGGCACCCTCATCCCCAGCGCGGGCGGCGAGTACGCCATGGTCTCCACGATGGCCGGACGCCTCGCCGGCTGGCTCGTCTTCGTGCTCTCCCTGCTGGTCGTGATGATCGTCCCGCCGGTCATCGCGATGGGCACCGCCGACTACCTGGCCCCCGTCGTCCACCTCGACCCGTCCCTGACCGGCGCCGGCGTCATGCTGCTGGCCACCCTCGCCGGACTGCTCGACCTGCGCGCCAACGCCTGGATCACCGGCATCTTCCTGGTCCTGGAGGTCATCGCCGCGGCCGTCGTCGCCGTGCTGGGCTTCGCACACGGCCACCGGGGCGCCGACAGCCTGCTCTCCCTCCAGGTGGCCGGCGCGGACGGCCACACCGACACCGTCACCGCCATGCTGGTCGTCTCCGGCCTCGCCATCGCCCTCTTCGTCACGCAGGGCTTCTCGACGGCCGTCTACCTCTCCGAGGAACTGGAGGAGCCGCGACGCAACGTCGCCCGCACCGTCCTCGCCACTCTCGCCATCTCCTCCGTGATCATCCTGGTGCCGGTCGCCGCGATCACCATGGGCGCGACGGACCTCGCCGAACTGACCGGCGGCGACATCGGCTCCATGGTCACCGCCTGGTCGAACTCCGCCGTCGGCACCTTCGTCAGCCTCTGCGTCGCCCTCGCGATCGTCAACGCCGGCATCGTCATGGTCATCCAGAACTCGCGCGTCCTGTTCGCCTCCGCCCGCGACAAGGCCTGGCCCGAGCCGGTCAACGACGTCTTCGTCAAGCTCGGCCGGTTCGGCTCCCCCTGGGTGTCCACGCTCGCCGTCGGTGTCCCCGGCGCGGCGCTGTGCTTCGTCGACCTGGACACGCTGTACGGCGTGACCGGCGTGTCCGTGACCGCCATGTACCTGCTCGTGGCGGTGGCGGCCCTGCTCTGCCGCCGCGGCGCCCACGGGGCGACCCCCGCCTGGCGCATGCCGCTGTGGCCCGCCGTGCCCGTCCTGCTGATCGCCGTCCTCGCCTACATCCTCGCCCGGCAGGAGGCCGCCTACCTGCTGTGGACCGGCGGCATCACCGCCGCGGCCACCCTGTACTGGGCCCTGTACCTGAGGCCGCGCCGCGACACCCGCTGGCTGGTGTCGATCCCCGAGGACGCCCGCGCCTGACCGCGTACCGCGAGCGCGGTACGCCCGGCCCCTCCGTACTCCCGCAGGAGGGGCGGCCGTTCCACCCCCGGGACCGCGCCGGCCGCCGGGAGCGGCCCGTACGGTTGAGGCATGGATCTTCGCCCGCCCCTGCGGCGGATACTGCGCGCGCCCCGGCGCCTCCTGGCCGCCGGGGCCGCCGTCGTGATCCTCGCCGGGGCCGGCACCTGGACCGTGGCCTCGGCCGTCGCCTCCGACGAGGCCCCCGCGGTGCACCGCACCGACCAGATCATGGCCCTGGGCGACGGCGTGCGCCTGGACACCTCCTACTTCACCCCCGGCACCGCCGGCCGCCACCCGGCCGTCCTGCTGGGCCACGGCTTCGGCGGCAGCAAGGAGGACGTCCGCCGGCAGGCCGAGGACCTCGCCGGATCCGGATACGCCGTGCTGACCTGGTCGGCCCGCGGCTTCGGACGGTCCACCGGCAAGATCGGGCTGAACGACCCGCACGGCGAGGTTGCCGACGTCTCCCGGCTCGTCGACTGGCTGGCCCGGCGGCCCGAGGTCCGGCTCGACCGCGCCGGCGACCCCCGCGTCGGCATGGCCGGCGCCTCCTACGGCGGTGCGATCGCCCTGCTGGCCGCCGGGTACGACTCCCGCGTCGACGCCATCGCCCCGTCGATCACCTACTGGAACCTGGCCGACGCCCTCCTGCCCAACGGCGTGTTCAAGAAGCTGTGGGCCGGACTCTTCGTCAGCAGCGGCGGCGGCTGCGCCCGCTTCGAGCCCGCACTGTGCCGGATGTACGAGCGGATCGCCGAGTCAGGCACCCCTGACGCACAGGCCCGCACCCTCCTGGAGCAGCGGTCGCCGTCCGCGATCGGCGACCGGATCAAGGTGCCCACCCTGCTGGTGCAGGGCCAGACCGACTCGCTCTTCCCGCTCGGCCAGGCCGACGCCGCGGCACGGGCGATCCGGGCGAACGGCGCCCCCGTGGACGTCGACTGGATCGCCGGCGGCCACGACGGCGGCGACCTGGAGCGCACCCGCGTCCAGGCCCGGGTCACCGCCTGGTTCGACCGCTACCTCAAGGACGGCAAGGGCACCGCGACCGGCCCCGGATTCCGCGTCACCCGTACCGGAGGCATCGACTCCACCGACGGGGCCGCCCGGCTGCGGGGGGCGAGCGCCGACACCTACCCCGGCCTGCGCAACGCACCGCGGAACATCCCGCTCACCGGGCGGGCGCAGCGCGTCACCCACCCCGCCGGCGCGACCCCGCCCGCGGTCTCCGCCCTGCCCGGCCTCGGCGCGGGCGGCGGCCTCGCCCGGCTGTCCTCCCTCGGCGTCGGCGTCTCGCTCGACTTCCCCGGCCAGTACGCGTCGTTCGAGTCCGCACCCCTGGCCGACGACCTCCGTATCACCGGCACCCCGACCGCGACCCTCCACGTCACGTCCACCCGCGACGACGCCGTCCTCTTCGGCAAGGTCTACGACGTCGGCCCCGACGGCGGCCGGCCCGTCCTGCCCGCCCGGCTCGTGACCCCCCTGCGCGTGCAGGGCGCCCGGTCCGGCAAGGACGTCACCCTGACCCTCCCGGCCATCGACCACCAGGTGCGGAAGGGCCACCGCCTGCGGCTCGTCGTCGCCTCCACCGACCTGGGCTACGCCTCCCCGGCCGCCCCGGCCACCTACACGGTCACCCTGAGGGGAGACCTGTCGGTCCCCACCGCCCCCGGCGTCCGAACCGCCCCGGCCCCCCTGCCGTCCTGGGTGTGGTGGCTGCCCCTGACGGGCGCCGCCGCCGCGTCGGCCCTGCTGCTGTCGGGCCGCCGCCGCACCACCGCCCCCGCACCCGACCCCGGCCTGGCCGACGTGCCGCTGGAGATCACCGGTCTGACCAAGCGGTACGCCGGCGCCCGTGACCGGTACGCCGTGCGCGACCTGACCTTCCGTGTGGAGCAGGGCCAGGTGCTCGGCCTGCTCGGCCCCAACGGCGCGGGCAAGACGACCACACTGCGCATGCTGATGGGCCTGATCCGGCCCGACGGCGGCGAGATCCGTGTCTTCGGCCACGGCGTCCGCCCCGGCGCACCCGTGCTGTCCCGGGTCGGCGCCTTCGTCGAGGGTGCCGGCTTCCTGCCGCACCTGTCCGGCCGGGAGAACCTGGACCTGTACTGGCGGGCCACCGGCCGCCCGGCCGAGGACGCCCACCTCGACGAGGCACTGCGGATCGCCGACCTCGGCGACGCCCTCGAACGGGCCGTGCGCACCTACTCGCAGGGCATGCGGCAGCGCCTGGCCATCGCCCAGGCCATGCTGGGCCTGCCCGACCTGCTCATCCTCGACGAGCCGACCAACGGCCTCGACCCGCCGCAGATCCGCGAGATGCGCGAGGTGATGATCCGGTACGCGGCCGGCGGGCGCACGGTGATCGTCTCCAGTCACCTGCTCGCGGAGGTCGAGCAGTCCTGCACCCACCTGGTCGTCATGGACCGCGGCCGGCTCGTCCAGGCCGGCCCGGTCGGCGAGATCGTCGGAGCCGGCGACACCCTGCTCGTCGGCACCGCCGCCCCCGTGCCGGACCAGGTGTTGGAGAAGCTCGGCGCGCTGCCCGGCGTCGCCTCCGCCGTGCGGGCCGACGAAGGACTCCTGATCCGGCTGGACGCCGACGGCACCGCCGCCCGCCTGGTCGCCGACCTGGTCCGGCTCGACCGTGAACTCGGCCGGCCCGCACCGCCGTCTGGAAGACGCCTTCCTCACCCTGATCGGAGGCTCGGCATGAGCTCGCGCACCGAGGCCGCCCCCGGCTACCGGGCCCGCCGCACCCTGCCGCTCCGCGTCGAGCTGGTCCGCCAGCTCACCCGCCGCCGCACGCTGGTCATGGCCGGTGTCCTCGCCGCCCTGCCCTTCGTGCTGCTGACGGCCTTCGCGATCGGCAGGGAGCCGGGCAGCCGCAACGGCGCCCTCACCCTCATGGACACCGCCACCGCGTCCGGCGCCAACTTCGCCGCCGTCAACCTGTTCGTCTCCGCGGGCTTCCTCCTGGTCATCCCGGTCGCCCTGTTCTGCGGGGACACGGTGGCGTCGGAGGCGTCCTGGTCCTCCCTGCGCTACCTGCTGGCGGCACCGGTGCCCCGGGCCCGGCTGCTCGCCTCCAAGCTCGCCGTGGGCCTCGGGCTCAGCCTGGCCGCGATGCTGCTGCTGCCGCTGGTCGCCCTGGCCGTCGGCACGGCCGCCTACGGCTGGGGCCCGCTGGAACTGCCCACGGGCGGCGCGCTGGACGCGGGCACGGCGGCGCAGCGGCTCGTGGTCGTCGTGGCCTACCTGTTCGTGTCCCAACTGGTCACCGCGGGACTGGCGTTCTGGCTGTCGACGAGGACGGACGCCCCGCTCGGCGCGGTCGGCGGCGCCGTCGGGCTGACCATCGTCGGCAACGTCCTCGACGCCGTCACCGCGCTCGGCCACTGGCGCGACTTCCTGCCCGCGCACTGGCAGTTCGCCTGGGCGGACGTGGTGCAGCCCCGCCCGGAGTGGTCCGGGACGATCCAGGGCGCCGTCCTCTCCGTCACGTACGCGCTCGTGCTGTTCGCCCTGGCGTTCCGCGGCTTCGCCCGCAAGGACGTGGTCAGCTGAGGGCGCCGGGGAACTCGTGCCGCCCCCGCCCCGCCGGCGACGGCGCCCTTCGCCGCAGGCCCCGGTGCGACCGGAAGGGCCCGCCGCGGGCCGGTGAACCCCTCCGGTCGCGGCCCGGATCACCGGAGGATCACCTAACGGTCCCGACGGCCCCCGCCGTGCCCTGTTCGAGATCGATCCGCAACGCCCCGTCCCGCACGCTCCCCTCCCCCGAGCCGTCACAGTCGTCGAAGGCGACGTCAACCGATTCAGGGGGAAACGGATCATGAAGCGGTACCGGACACGACGGCTGCGCGGCGCCCTGCTCGCTCTCACCGCACTCGGCGGTCTGCTGCTCACCGGATGCAGCTCGGGAGGCATCGGCGACTCGGCCGCCGACAAGAGGGGCGGGCTCCCGGCACCCGCCCCGAACCGCACCGGGGCCGACGGCCGGACGCCCGAGAACGGGCCGGGGTCCGGTGCGCCGCCGGACTTCCTCTCCACCTTCGCCCTCGACGTCGACACCGCCTCCTACGACTACGCCCGCCGCCTGCTGTCCGAGGGCCGGCGGCCCGATCCCGGCCAGGTGCGTCCCGAGGAGTTCGTCAACAGCTTCCGCCAGGACTACCCGCGGCCCGACGGCAACGGCTTCACCGTGACCGTCGACGGCGCCCGGACCGGTGACGGCGACTGGTCCCTGGTCCGCGTCGGCCTCGCCACCCGCCCGGCGGGCTCCGACGCCGAACGCCCGCCCGCCGCGCTGACCTTCGTCATCGACGTCTCCGGCTCCATGGACGAACCGGGCCGCCTCGACCTCGCGCGGAAGGCCCTCGGCGTGATGACCGACCGGCTGCGCGACGACGACTCGGTGGCCCTGGTCACCTTCACCGACGAGGCGCGGACGGTCCTGCCCATGACCCGCCTCGACGGTCATCGCGGGAAGATCCACGCCGCGATCGACGGCCTCCGGGCCCGCGAGTCCACCAACCTCGGCGCCGGTGTGCGCACCGGCTACGACACCGCCGTCGAGGGCCTGCGCAAGGGCGCCACCAACCGGGTCGTCCTGATCTCCGACGCACTCGCCAACACCGGCGACACCGACCCGGACTCCATCCTGGAGCGCATCTCCTCCGCCCGCCGCGAGCACGGCATCACCCTCTTCGGCGTCGGCGTCGGCAGCGACTACGGCGACGCCCTCATGGAACGCCTCGCCGACAAGGGCGACGGCCACACCGTGTACGTGTCGGACGAGGAGCGGGCCCGCAGGGTGTTCAGCGAGGAACTCACGCGGAACGTCGACCTCACAGCCCGCGACGCCAAGGCGCAGGTCGCCTTCGACCCCGGCACGGTCGCCGAGTTCCGGCTGATCGGCTACGACGACCGGCGGGTCGCCGACGACGACTTCCGTGACGACCGGGTCGACGGCGGCGAGGTCGGCCCCGGCCACACCGTCACCGCTGTGTACGCCGTCCGCACCGTGCCCGGTGCCCGCGGCCGTCTGGCGACCGCCACGGTGCGCTGGCTCGACCCCGACTCCCGCACCCCGCACGAGCGGTCCGGGCAGTTGGAGACCGGTTCGCTGACGGACGACGTGTGGCGGGCGAGCCCCCGCTTCCAGGTGACGGCGACGGCGGCGTACTTCGCCGACGCCCTGCGCTCGCCCGACCCCCGCCACGGCACCCTGCCGGGCGCCCCGGCCCTGGACCGCCTCGCCGAGCACGCCGACCGCCTCGCGCGGACCACGGAGGACGAGGACGTACGCCGGCTCGCCGACGCCGTCCACCAGGCGTCCCGCCACCGGGACTGAGCGCTCCGCCGGGGGCGTCCGCCGGGGGCGTCCGCCGGGGGCGTCCGCCGTGCGATGTCCGTCGACCGCAGCGCCGTCGTGGCCGGTCGCGCGGTTCCTCCCGCCCCTTCGGGGGCGCCGCCGCACCCTCGGTGGACCTCGCCCGAGCTGCCGACGGTATCGGCCCCGCAGGGTCGTCGACACGGGTCACCGCGCCTGCGGCAGCCCGCGGCGCCCGCGTCCGGGGCGTCCGGACATGCGAACGGCGGGCCACCGGGAGGAACCGGTGGCCCGCCGTGCGGTGCAAAGGCCGGTCAGCCGTTGCCCGCGCCGTTGCCCGACAGGGTCGAGATGTCGTCCAGGATGTGCGACAGCGGCTCGTCGCCCTTGGCCTGGGTGGAGTTCTCGACGCACTGCTGGTTCTGCGGCGCGGACAGGATCGGGATGTCCTGGAAGGCGGTGCCGGTGCCGGTGAGCGTCTGCGTGTTGAGCTTCGCAGGCAGGCCGACGCAGGGCTTGTTGAGGGAGCCCTGGACCAGCGACAGCTGCGGGCTCATGTCGCCCTTGGTCACCGAGTTGCCGAACTCCTGCGAAGCGCCGTTGCCGCTGGCGGAGGTGGTGCCGCTGTCGTCACCGATGGCGAGAGCCTGGGGGGCGGTCACCGCCGACATGCCGGCGATGGAGGCGGCAAGAGCCGCGGTCGCCCACAGCTTCTTCATAATCGTTCCCTTCGAAAGGCGGACTCCGGGGGAGGAGTTGCATGATCGTCAACGCGCGCAGGCCTTCCGGGTTTCGGCTTGTACCCCGAACGGAGTAGCGCATTCCGGGTCAGGTGCGAGCCTCGCTCGCGCCCCGGCGGGCTCCCCGGGGCGCGCCACCGCCCCGCAGGCCGCCACGGACCTGGTCCTGCGGGCGACGGCAGGGGCCCGGGTCCGCCGTCACGGCCCTGACAGGCGAGCGGGCCGCCGATGTGGTCGGCGGCCCGCTCGCGGGGCCCGAGAGCCTGGGCCCCGAGGCTGTTCAGAACAGATGCTCAGTGGTTGGCGGCACCGTTGCCCGAGAGGGTCGCGATGTCGTCCAGGATGTGCGACAGCGGCTCGTCGCCCTTGGCCTGGGTGGAGTTCTCGACGCACTGCTGGTTCTGCGGCGCGGACAGGATCGGGACGTCCTGGACGCCGACGGTGCCGGTGAGCGACTGCGTGTTGACCTTGGCCGGCAGGCCGATGCAGGGCTTGTTGAAGGAGCCCTGGATGAGCGCCATCTGCGGGCTCATGTTGCCGAACGTGGCGGAGTTGCCGAACGACTGCATGGCCCCGTTGCCGCTGGCGGACGTGGTGCCGTTGTCATTGCCGATGGCCAGGGCCTGCGGCGCGGCGGCGGCAGAGGCGCCCACGATGGAAGCGGCGACCGCGGCGGAAGCCAGTACCTTCTTGATCACTTGTGTGTCCCTTCTGGAGAAACCCCGTCCACCGGAGCGCTCTGGACAACTCCGCCGGGCCTGCTTGGTTGCTGCGATTCACTCCGATGGCCCACGGCGTCGAACAGGTCGGCGCGTTCTCACCCGCTGATGTTGTCCGTGAATTCCCTGACCGCGCACGCACCGATCGGGTGAAGGCCCGCAACCAATCCCCTCCCGCCGGGTTGATGCGGGGGGCAGGAACCCGCGTCTTGGCCAGGAGCCAGGAAAGGAAGTGCGAAATGCTCAAGAAGGCAATGGCCGCGGCGGCGGTCGCAGCGTCCCTCGTCGGCGTGTCGGCGGCGGCGGCCCCCCAGGCGCTCGCCATCGGTGACGACAGCGGCACCACCTCCGCCAGCGGCAACGGTGCTTCGCAAAAGTTCGGCAACTCGGTGACCAAGGGCGACATGAGCCCGCAGCTGTCGCTGGTCCAGGGCTCGCTCAACAAGCCCTGCATCGGTCTGCCGGCCAAGGGCAACGTCCAGAGCATCCTCGAGGTGGCCGACGCCGGCTTCCAGGACATCCCCGTCCTGTCCGCGCCGCAGAACCAGCAGTGCGTCGAGAACTCCACCCAGGCCAAGGGCGACGAGCCGCTGTCGCACATCCTGGACGACATCTCGACCCTGTCGGGCAACGGCGTCCGGAACGGCTGACCCACGCCGCGGCCCCGCGCCCGGACAGCCCCGTGCTTCCTCTGCACGGGCCCGTCCGGGCGCCTCCGCGCGCCGTGCACCGATGTGTTCCTCTGCTTTTCCGATCTTCACCCGGCGCTCGCTCTGCCACTCAGGTGAATCGCTTCCCCTCTTATGGGTCCCCCATGTCGATTCTCTGAAGGCATTCGAGTGAATTCCCCTGCGGCCCCCGTTCCACAGGTTCTCCCGCCGTCTATGTCTCGTTTGCAGCCTGCAGGTCATGGTGCGAGCCGTTCCGGCTGTGCTCGCTCGGTTCGGCCCGTCAACGGCCGGGCCGACATAGGGGCGTGACCGCAGAGAAGGGAAACTCCATGAAGAAGAGCGCCGCAGTCGTCGCGGGCCTCGTCCTGGCTCTCGGCGGTGCCGCCCCGGCCTTCGCCGACGCCGGTGCCTTGGGCGCCGCCATCGGCTCGGGGGGCGTCCTGTCGGGCAACGTCATCCAGATGCCCGTCAACATGCCGATCAACGCGTGCGGCAACTCCTCCGACGTCACCGCCGTGCTGAGCCCGACCTTCGGCAACGTCTGCGTCAACCACTGACGGCTTGACCCACCAGCCGTACGGCTGTGTCGAGGCCGGCCTTGGACAAGTGCTCTCTCCGTACCCAAGGCCGGCCTTTTCCCACTTCTTCAAGCAGGAAGACCACGAGATTGCGACAGACCCTGAGCAGGGGAATGGTCGTGGCCGCAGCTGCGACAAGCATTCTGTCCCTGTATGGAAGTCCAGCCCTAGCCGACACGCATGCAACCGGCGAGGCAATCAACTCTCCCGGCGTGGTGTCCGGGGACGCCGCGGAAGTCCCGGTCGAGGCTCCGGTCAACGCCTGCGGCAACTCGGCCGACCTGATTGCCGCCCTCAGCCCGGCCCTCGGCAACCTCTGCGCCAACGTCTCAGGCGCGGGTCACGCCCATCGTCCCGTCCCCTCCCCGTCGGCGCCGTTCGGCATGTCGTACGCGGAGGATGACCCCGAGGACTCCGACTCCGGTTCCGGTTCCGGCGGTGGCTTCGGTTCCGACGACTCCGACTCCGACTCCGACTCCGGTTACGGCTCGGATTCCGACTCCGGCTACGGTTCCGAGGACTCTGACCCCGGCTCCGGTTCCGGCTACGGGTCCGATGACCCCGACCCCAACTCCCACCCCGACTCCGGCTACGGCTCGGATTCCGACTCCGGCTACGGTTCCGAGGACTCTGACCCCGGCTCCGGTTCCGGTGGTGGCTACGGTTCCGAGGACTCTGACCCCGGCTCCGATTCCGCTGGCGGCTATGGCTCCGGTGGCGGTGACGAGGAAGACTGCGACCAGCCTGGTGGTCATGGCGGTGGTCACCATGGTGGTGGCCATGGTGGCGGCTATGGCTCCGGTGGCGGTGACGAGGAAGACTGC
>NZ_JAFFZS010000033.1 GCF_016921115.1 Streptomyces actuosus | reverse complement strand
CGGTGCTTTCCAGGTTCCCGCTCTCGCGTTTCCCTTTCCGGCGATTCCGACTCTATCAGATCCTTTCGGCGTCCGATTCCCAGTCAGAGGGGGTTGCCGGTCGGGCTGTTGGGCCGTTCCGACGAGTGAGACTTTAGCGGATTCCCGGCGCCCGAGCTAATCGGGCCCTCGTCCTTTCGAACGTGGATTCCTCGCTCCGCACATACACATGCCAATGACACGACGAGCGGACGAAGAGAGATCGACCGTCAGTCGAGTGAAGGAGTGGTACCTGCGAAGTGGCTGTCCGGGGACCGACCGGAGTCGGCGCTCACGTCGGACAACTCGGAGAACTCTACGCAGGGGGCATGGGTGTGTCAACTGGCGTCCTGGGCGCGCGCTCCCGGCGTAGTCTGTGGTGCATGACCGAGCGTACGTACACCCAGCTGTGGTGGGCCGCCTGACGGCGGCCGTCCCTACGTATGCACTCGACGGCCGCCGCCTCGGCGGCCGTTTTCGTATCTCCCTCCGGGCTCGGGGGGTCGGCCGCAGGAGCGGCGGCCCCGATCCGAAGGTGGAGTGGAGATGACGCGGGTCTTCAGCGGGGTTCAGCCGACCGGGCACCTGACCCTGGGGAACTACCTGGGAGCCATGCGGCGGTGGGCGGAGGTGGACCAGTACCGTGCGGATTCGTTGTTCTGTGTGGTGGACCTGCACGCACTGACCGTGGACCACGATCCGGCACGGGTGAGCAGGCTCAGCCGGCAGACGGCGACGCTGCTGCTGGCTGCCGGGATCGACCCCGCGGTGTGCACGTTGTTCCTGCAGAGCCATGTCGACGAGCACACCAGGTTGTCGTACCTGCTGGAGTGCGTGGCGACCGACGGCGAGATGCGGCGGATGATCCAGTACAAGGAGAAGGCCGCCCGGGTGCGGGACCGCGGCGGGAGCGTGCGGCTGTCCCTGCTGACCTATCCGGTCCTGATGGCGGCGGACATCCTGGCCTACCGGGCGGACGAGGTTCCCGTCGGTGAGGACCAGACCCAGCACGTGCAGCTGACCCGGGATCTCGCGGAGCGGTTCAACCAGCGGTACGGGCACACGTTCGTGGTGCCGAGGGCGACGGTTCCGCCGGTGGGGGCGCGGGTGATGAATCTGCAGAACCCGGGGTCGAAGATGGGGAAGTCGGACCGTACGGGGGCGGGGGTCGTCTATCTCTTGGACGAGCCGGACGTGGTGCGGAGGAAGGTGATGCGGGCCGTCACCGACAGCGGTCGGGACGTCGTCTACGACACGGCGGGCCGCCCGGGGGTCACCAACCTGCTGGAGATTCTCGCAGCGTGCACGGGCGGGAACCCTGAGTCACTGGCGGACGTTCACGACACGTACGGCTCTTTGAAGGAGGCGACCGCCGAGGCGGTGGTCGAGGTCCTGCGGCCGCTGCGGGAGCGGCACCGGGAGTTGTGCGCGGATCCCGGCCAGGTGGAGGAGGTGTTGCGGGACGGAGCGGAGAAGGCCCGGGCGGTGGCCCGGCCGACCGTCGATGCCGCCTGTCGCGCGATCGGCCTGCTGCCCGCGGCTCAGTCGGCCCCGGTGGAGACGTCCGTGGGGGACGTGCTCGCCGCAGACGCCGATGTCGTGCTGAACGCCGCCCGGTAGGCACGTGGGCTGGTGGCGAGGCGCGCTGCGAAGTGCTGGCGCATCGTGACCTCGCTGCCGAAGCCCGCGCGGCGTGCGACCTCGGGCATGGGCAGGTCGGTGCGTTCCAGGAGCTTCTGTGCCGCGGCGATGCGCTGGTCGAGGAGCCAGCGCAGGGGCGTGGTTCCGGTCTCCGCGGTGAAGCGGCGGGCGAAGGTACGTGCCGACATGCCCGCGCGGTCGGCCAGGTCGGCCACGGTGAGCGGTTCGTGCAGGTGCCGCAGGGCGTGTTCCCGGACGGCCGCGAGGGTGTCGGCGTCGCGGTCGGTGTGCGGCGTGGGGCGCTCGATGAACTGGGCCTGCGTGCCGGTGCGGAACGGGGCGGTGACCATCGAGCGCGCGATGGTCGCGGCCGCCTCGGCGCCATGGGTCCGTCGGACGAGGTGGAGGCAGAGGTCGATGCCGGCCGCCGTGCCCGCGGCGGTCCAGATGTTGGCGTCTTCGATGAACAGGGCGTCCGGGACGACGGTGACGCGGGGGTGGTGCTCGCGCAGGAGGCCTGCGAGCTTCCAGTGGGTGATGGCGCGGCGTCCGTCGAGGAGGCCGGCCTGGGCGAGGGTGAAGGCGCCGGCGCACAGTGCGGCGAGGGCGGTGCCGCGTGCGTGGGCTCGGCGGAGGGCGTCGAGGACCGGAGGGGGTGCGGGGGTGAGGTGGTCGTCGAGGCCGGGGACCACGATGAGATCGGCGCGGTCGAGCCAGGCCAGGGTGCGGTCGGGAAGGAGGGAGAGTCCGCCTCGCATGGGGACGGGGGTGCGGTCGCCGGCGACTCGGCGCAGGTCGAAGGCAGGGGCGCCGCGGTCGGTGCGGTCGGTGCCCCAGACCTCGGTGATGACGGAGACGTCGAAGGCGCGGATGCCGGGGAAGGCGACGAGGGCGACGCGGTACGGGGAGGGTGTGTTCCGGGAGCGGGTCACGATGGCAGTAAACCATCGATCGCTGTCTTCTGTACCTCTGGGACGGCCGTGCCCGCGGCGACAGGATCGGGTACATGGAGATTGCAGAGAACGCAGCGCTCGTGGTCGTGGACGTGCAGAAGGGCTTCGACGAGGCCGGCTTCTGGGGTACGCGGAACAACCCGGAGGCGGACGACAACATCGCCTCGGTCCTCGACGTGTGGCAGGCGACGGGCCGGCCGGTCGTCTTCGTGCGGCACGACTCCGCCGGTGCTCGGTCGCCGCTGCGTCCGGGGCAGGAGGGCAACGAATTCAAGGAGTACGTGGAGCAGCGGCGCGGGAAGGGGGACACGGGGGCGGAACTGCTGATCACGAAGACCGTGAACTCGGCCTTCTACGGGACGCCCGATCTGGACGCATGGCTGAAGGACGCGGGGATCTCGCAGATCGTGCTCGTCGGGATCCAGACCAACATGTGTGTGGAGACGACCGCGCGGATGGGCGGGAACCTCGGGTACGACGTGCTGGTGGTGTTCGACGCGACGTACACCTTCGACCTGGAGGGGCCGTTCGGCTGGCGGCGCAGTGCGGACGAGTTGGCGCAGGCCTCGGCGGTGTCGCTGCACGGAGGCGGGTTCGCCCGGGTGGTGACCGCCGAGGAGGTGGTGGGCGCGGCGGGCTGACCGCGCCCGGCGGGCGTCAGTCCTTCGTACCGGTGGCCAGTTCGCGGCTGCGGTCGCGGGCGGCTTCGAGGGCGGCGATGAGGGCGGCGCGTACGCCGTGGTTCTCCAACTCGCGGATGGCGTTGATGGTGGTGCCGGCGGGGGAGGTGACGTTCTCACGGAGTTTGACGGGGTGTTCGCCACTGTCACGGAGCATCGTGGCGGCGCCGATCGCGGACTGGACGATGAGGTCGTGGGCCTTGTCACGGGGCAGGCCGAGCAGGATGCCGGCGTCGGTCATGGCTTCGACCAGGTAGAAGAAGTAGGCCGGGCCGGAGCCGGACAGGGCCGTGCAGGCGTCCTGCTGGGACTCGGGCACCCGCAGGGTCTTGCCGACCGCGCCGAAGATCTCCTCGGCGTGGGCGAGGTGGTCGGCGGTGGCGTGGCTGCCACCCGAGATGACGGACATCGCCTCGTCGACGAGGGCGGGGGTGTTCGTCATGACGCGGACGACGGGGGTGTCCGCGGCGAGGCGTTCCTCGATGAAGGAGGTGGGGATGCCGGCCGCCCCGCTGATCACCAGGCGGTCGGCGGGGACGTGCGGGGTGAGTTCGTCGAGGAGGGTGCCCATGTCCTGCGGCTTGACGGTGAGGATCAGGGTGTCGGCGGTCTTCGCGGCCTCGGCGTTGGTCACCGGGGTGACTCCGTATCGGGTGCGGAGTTCGTCGGCTCGTTCCTGGCGGCGGGCCGTGACCAGGAGGTCTGCGGGTGCCCAGCCGCCTCGGATCATTCCGCTGAGCAGGGCTTCGCCGATCTTGCCGGTGCCGAGGACTGCGACTTTCTGCGTCATGGCTGAGGGTGCCCTCCGGGGTGTACGTCGTCCGGTGTCCATCGTCGCACCGGGGAGCGGGGTGGGGGGTGGCCGTCCGGCAGACGGGACGTCCGTCGGCGCGCGGATCCGTCAGGTGGTCCTGCGGCGGAGCGTGGCCGCGCCCAGGAACAGCACGAGGAGGGCGCAGCCCGCCACGATCAGGACGTCGCGGACGAAGGTGGCCGTCATGTCGGTGTGCTTGAGGACCTCGTTCATGCCGTCGACGGCGTAGGACATCGGCAGGACGTCCGAGACGGTCTCCAGGGCGGGGTGCATGTTGTCGCGGGGGGTGAACAGGCCGCAGAGCAGGAGCTGGGGGAAGATCACCGCCGGCATGAACTGGACCGCCTGGAACTCCGAGGCGGCGAAGGCCGAGACGAACAGACCGAGAGCCGTGCCGAGCAGGGCGTCGAGCAGCGCGACGAGGAGAAGGAGCCAGGGCGAGCCGACGACGTCGAGGCCGAGGAACCACAGGGCCAGGCCGGTCGCCAGTGCCGACTGGATGATCGCGAGGGTGCCGAAGGCGAGCGCGTAGCCGGCGATGAGATCGCCCTTGCCCAGAGGCATGGCGAGGAGGCGTTCGAGGGTGCCGGAGGTACGTTCGCGCAGGGTGGCGATGGAGGTGACGAGGAACATCGTGATCAGCGGGAAGATCCCGAGGAGGGATGCGCCGATGTTGTCGAAGGTGCGCGGGCTGCCGTCGAAGACGTAGCGCAGCAGGAAGAGCATCAGGCAGGGGATGAGCATCAGCAGCGCGATGGTGCGGGGGTCGTGGCGGAGCTGGCGCAGGACGCGGGCCGCGGTGGCGAGGGTGCGGGAGGCGGTCAGGGACCGGGCGGGTGCGGGTGCGGTGGTCTCCGTCGTGGTGGCGCTCATCGGGTGGTCTCCTTTGCGCGGCCGGCCGCGATCGCCTCGTCGACCAGGTGGAGGAAGGCCGCTTCGACGGTGTCGGAGTGGGTGCGGGTGCGCAGGGCGTCGGGGGTGTCGTCGGCGAGGATCTCGCCCTCGCGCATGAGGAGCAGGCGGTGGCAGCGCTCGGCCTCGTCCATGACGTGTGAGGAGATGAGCAGGGTGGCGCCGCGCCGGCCGGCGATGTCGTGGAAGAGGTTCCACAGGTCGCGGCGGAGCACGGGGTCGAGGCCGACGGTGGGTTCGTCGAGGACGAGGAGTTCGGGGGCGCCGAGCAGGGCGACCGCGAGGGAGACGCGACTGCGCTGCCCCCCGGAGAGGTTGCCGGCGAGGGCGTCGGCGTGGCTGGTGAGGTCGACGTCGGTGATGGCCCGGGTGACCTCCTCCCTGCGCCGGTCGGCGGCGGCGCGGCCGGGGCGGAGGATCGCCGCGAAGTAGTCCAGGTTCTGACGGACCGTCAGGTCGTCGTAGACGGAGGGCGCCTGGGTGACGTAGCCGATCCGGGTGCGCAGGTCGGGGTGGCCGGCGGGGCGGCCGAGGACGTCGAGGGTGCCGGTGACCTTCGCCTGGGTGCCGACGACCGAGCGCATCAATGTCGACTTGCCGCAGCCGGACGGGCCGAGCAGGCCGGTGATCTGGCCGCGCGGGACCGTGAAGTCGACGCCGCGCAGGACGGTGCGGGGGCCGCGGACGACGGTGAGGTCGGCGGCACGGACGGCAGGGGTGTCGGGCACGTCGGGACTGTCGCCCGAGGGGCCGCCCGTCGGACCGCCCGACGGGCCGGGCGCGTAATTCATCATGCGCTGAATAATGCTCTCGCGCCCCGATACGGTCAAGGGGCGTGTGCGAGGGCGCGGTGGCGGGGACGGCGGCCACGGGGGCGCGGGCGACAGTGGGCACGGCACCCCCGAGAGGGCGGGGCTCGCGCGGTGGTGCGGAGAGGCGCGGGTGCCCCATGGGCTGCGTGGGGTCGGGGCGGAGCCGCGGAGATGCAGTGGAGCGCCCACGGCGGCACGGACCGTCGAGGGGCGCCGTGGAGGGGCGGGGAGCACGGCGCGCGGAGCCGCCCGGGTGCCGTCGGGGGTGCGAGGTGCCGTCGGAAATCGGGGTGCCACCGAGATTCGCCCCCCGGGGTGCGGGGAGACATGGGCGGTGGCAGGGGTGCAAAGGCGCAGGAGGGGGGCGCGCGAGGAAGAGGAGGTGCGGGAGGCGCAGAAGACGGAGAGGGCGCGTGCCGGGGGCGGGTGGCCGGGCGGAGCTGCTCCGGTCCGGGGCCTTGGTGCCGGGGGCCGGCGTGGCCCGGCCCAGCCGCGGGCCCCGGGAGGCAGGGAGACCCGCGGAGTGCGTCGGGCGCTGCACGGGGCCGGTGGCCGGGCGGAGCTGCTCCGGTCCGGGGCCTTGGTGCCGGGGGCCGGCGTGGCCCGGAGAGGGACGGGGCCGTGGCCTACCGGTGGACGGGACCCGTGGGACGGCCGGGCGGGTGCCCGGAGGGGGCGCGCGGCGGCGCGCAGGGAGGCGCCCGGGTGGCCGGAATCGGTGTGGCGGGTCCCGGAGCGCCGGGCCGGCTGCTGCCGGTGGCCGTGGTCGGGCGGGTGGCCGGGGGCCGGGCGGGCCGATCAGCGCGGTGTGGCGATCAGCAGTTCCACTTCGTAGACCTCGTCGACGACGCCGCTCGGGAAGACGTCGAGGACGTGGGCGCGCTCCTCGGTCAGGAAGGGGCGGCTGCGCTCCTCGCCGTGGACGAGGAAGACGGAGTGGCTGCCGATGTTGGCCAGGTGCGTGTCGACGGTGACGCGGCGGCTCCAGCGGACCCGGTGGTGGGAGAAGTCGAGGCGGCCGGAAGGGTCGGCCACGCGGGTGTCGCTCCCGGTCCTCTTCCAGCCGGCGGCGTCGACGCCGAAGTGGCGGCGGATCCGCCGCTGCTGCTCGTCGATCCACGGCACGTCGAGGGCGCTGGTGTTCCACCAGAGAGCGAGCGCCCCGCCGGGACGCAGCACACGCAGCGCCTCCGGGACCGCACGTGCCGGGTCGACCCAGTGCCAGGACTGGGCATAGGTGAGGAGGTCGGCGCAGGCCGTGGCGAGGGGCAGGGCGTTCCCGTCGCCCCGGACGACGGGAACCTCGGGCAGGGCGCGGCGGAACTGCACGGCCATGCCGGCGCCCGGCTCGACGGCGACGACACGGGCGCCGCGGTCCCGCAGCAGGGCCGTCGAGATACCCGTACCGGCACCGACGTCAGCGACCCTCGCCCCGGCGAGGGGCCGGCCGGCCAGATCCTCGATCGCGTCGAGGAGGGCGGGCGGATAGGAGGGGCGGTTGGCGGCGTACTGGGCCGCGGCGGTGTTGAAGGAGTGTGCGCGTGCGGTGTGGGAAGGCGGCGCAAGCGTCATACGGCCATGATGGCCGGGTGTTTTCGCAGGGGGCAGCCGGTTTTCGGCAAGAACGGGCGGGCGCCGGACGCTAGCGCTCGCGGCGCTTCTTCGAAGGGTTCCCGGTGCGGCGGGCCGTGCGCCTGCCGTACTTCTCGACGGCCGCCTCGTACTCCTGGCGGTGCAGTCTCTCGCCCGGCGCCTCGGTCAGGGAGCGGAAGAAGTAGGCGAGCAGCGAGCCGACGAATCCGATGGCCAGCAGGCCGCGCAGGTTGGCGTGCCGCTCGGAGTCCGGGCGCCGGGCGAAGCCGTCCCAGGTGTGCCGGAAGGCGAGCGCGCTGCAGATCGCGAACATGGCGACGATCAGCACGTTGACGAAGCCGCCGGTGTCGGCGATCCGGATGCCGTCGTAGGCGAAGCTGAGCACCAGGCAGGAAGCTGCGGCCAGGGCGAGCGAGCCGGCGGCCACGCCGATCCGGCGGGCCGTGTAGCCCTCGCCGTGGTCGACCCACGTGGTGCCGAAGAACCGCAGGGGTTCGGGCCGGGGCCCGCTCTGGGTCGCCTCACCGGGGCGGGAGCTCGCGGGTGTGTCCGGGGTGCCGTTGTCGTCGCTGCTCACGGGACGATTATGCGCCGCGGCGGGCGGACTCCACCCGTGGGCCGGTTCGGTCCCCCGCGGGAGCGGCACGCGGGCCCTCCCGGTGGGCACCGGTGCGGCGGCCGTCAGCGGGTTCCACGCACCACCCCCGGACGGGCCCGAGCGGTGGACGGGGCGGCCGGCGTGCCGGACACGCCCACCCGGCGCGGCGGACGGGCTGCGGCGTGCCGGCCGCCGACGGATCAGGAGCAGCGCGGGGCCACGTAGCCGTCGCTGCCCGTGTACACGTACGCGTCCGAGACGAATTCGCCGTCGCCGATGTTGTCCCAGATGTTCGTCGTGCCGTAGAAACCGGTCACCGTCGTGCCCCGGGTCTGGCAGAAGATGGGGATCTTGCTGCCCGCGGGCAGCACGCGGACGATGCTGTAGCCGGTACCGGGGCCGCTGCGCACGTTGAGCCGGACTCCCGGCGCGATCGAGTAGTAGCGTACGGACACCGCCGCCAAGGTCGTCTCGGCGGCCTTGGTTCCGGGCTCTTCGGCACGGTCGACAGACATGAGTGGCTCCCCCCGTCGGGCCCCATGGCTGCCATGGGGCCCCGTTGATACCCCTGAATCTCGCCATGAAACACCTGTGCGCGACTCGCACAGGGACAGTAGCAAGCCGCCTCGGTCCCGTACGACTCATCGACTAGGCTCCGAACGTCGCGCGCGGGGCGAACAGCACGGGGGGTGGTCCCATGGCGCCACAGCGGAACAGCGGAGCGGGCGCGGAAGCGGAACTTCCCGAGTACGCCGGCCACTACCGTCTCGAGTCGTGTCTCGGCTCGGGCGGCATGGGTGTCGTCCACCTGGCCAGGAGCACCTCGGGCATGAAGCTCGCGGTGAAGGTCGTGCATGCCGAGTTCGCGAGGGATCCCGAGTTCAGGGGCCGTTTCCGGCAGGAGGTGGCCGCCGTGCGGAGGGTGAGCGGGGCGTTCACCGCGCCGGTCGTCGACGCCGATCCGGAGGCCGAACGGCCCTGGATGGCCACGCTGTTCATTCCGGGTCCGACACTCTCCGACCAGGTGAAGCGGAACGGGCCGATGACGCCCGACCGATTGCGCCGGCTGATGGCCGGACTCGCGGAGGCGCTGCGTGACATCCACCGCGCCGGAGTCGTGCACCGGGACCTCAAACCGAGCAACGTCCTGCTCGCCGAGGACGGGCCCAAGGTCATCGACTTCGGCATTTCTCGGCCAACGGACAGCGAACTTCGCACCGAGACCGGCAAGTTGATCGGCACTCCGCCGTTCATGGCGCCCGAGCAGTTCCGCCGGCCGCGGGAGGTCGGGCCGGCCGCGGACGTGTTCGCCCTCGGATCGGTGATGGTGCACGCGGCGACCGGGCGCGGGCCGTTCGACTCGGACAGCCCCTACATCGTGGCCTACCAGGTCGTCCACGACGAACCGGATCTGACCGGCGTGCCCGGGAACCTCGCTCCGCTGATCCTGCGCTGTCTGGCGAAGGACCCCGAGGACCGCCCCACGCCGGACGAGCTGATGCGGGATCTGCGGTCGGTGGCGGCCTCGTACGACACCCAGGCGTTCATACCGGCGCAGCGGCCCGGCGACGCGCAGCCGTCCGAACCGCCGTCCGAACCGCCGTCCGGGTCGCCGTCCGAACCGCCGTCCGAGTCGGGCGCCGGGGCCCCGCGGGCGGCGCGACCTGCCGCGGCTCGTGCCCGGCGCAAGGTCCTGCTGGCGTCGGGCGCCCTGCTCCTCGCGGCCGGCGGCGTGTTCGGCTGCGTCCAGCTGCTGGCGCCCGGGCGCGCCGACGTACCCCGTGAGACGGCGACCCGCGCGGCCTCGGCGGAGGTCACGTCGTGGACGTCGCCGCCGCTCGCCGGGGGCGGCGGCATGCCCCGGTGCTCGTACGGTGCGGGCGCGCTGCTGTGCGTCACTCCCGGGCAGGTGCTCGGCCTCGATCCGTCCGACGGGCGGGTGCTGTGGCGGCACCGCTCCGAAGCTGCGTACTGGAGCGCCGCGCCGGTCGTGGCGGGCGGGCTCGTCCAGCCGCTGGCCGATCACGGCAGCCGGCTGGAGGCATTGGACCCGGCCTCGGGCGGGGTGCGCAGGGAGTGGGATGTGCCCGCGTACAGCGGGATCGGGCAGGCCGCGGGCATGCTGCTGCTGACCGGGACGGACGGAACGGTACGGGGTGTGGACGCGGCGACCGGGGGGACGAAGTGGCAGCGACGCTTCCCGGGGGCCGTCCCGGCGTCGTTCTCGTCGTTCGCCGGTGATTCCGCGGCCTATCTGACGACTCCCTCGGCCGACGGGTCGAGCACCGAGGTGACCGCGGTCGACGCGGCCACGGGTGACGTGCGGTGGAAGGCCCGGCTGGACGGCACGCTGCGCCTCTTCGGCAGTGCGCACGGATCCGTGTTCTTCCTGTCGGTCGACGCGGTGTACGCGGACGCGCAGACGGTGGTCCGCTACACGCCCGCGTCCGGGGCGACCCGGACCGTGCCGCTGCCCGTCCGGCGTCAGAGCGCCCGTGCCACCGTGCACGGCGACACGGTCTACCTGCTGGCCGCCGGCGGCTCCCTGGAGGCCGTCGACATGGACGGCGGCAAGCGTCAGTGGCACGTGGAGACCTCACTCGGCCGGGGGTCCGCTCCGGTCTCCGACGGCCACGTCGTCCTGGTCTCGGCCGCCGACGGGCGGCTGCTGGCCTTCGCCGCCCGTTCCGGCGAGCTCGTCGGGCAGACCCGGGCACGCCTCGGGGCGGACGCGGACCGGGTACCTGCCGTCCTGCCCGAGCCGCTGATGGTCGGCACGCACGTCTTCGCCTCCGCCCCGGACGGCACCGTCTTCGCCGTCGACGGACGGAACCCGTCGGACTGGTGACCGACGGGGCGGCGACCGGTGGGAGCGGTGCCCGATGAAAGGGAGGACCTGTGGTCGGGGGCCTGCGGGGAGGTGACGTGCGGACGGCGCGGACGGGCGACCGGCCGCGGGCGCTTGTATCCGGCCACCGGCCGGTGGGCGGCCGGGTGCGCGCCGCACGGACAGGGACGCGGTGAGGGCGGCTCCATGTGGCGGAGGCCGCACGGGGAGACGCCGCACCACTGCCCCGCCCGTGTGCGGGGCCGACCCCGAGAGCGGCGGCCCCGCACACGGGCGGGTGGTGGCTCAGCCCAGCTTGGACACGTCCCGGACGGCGCCCTTGTCGGCGCTGGTGGCCATGGCGGCGTAGGCGCGCAGCGCGGCCGAGACCTTGCGCTCGCGGTTCTTCGGGACGTACGCGCCGTCCAGGGCCTGCTCGCGGCGCGTCAGTTCCGCGTCGTCGACCAGGAGCTCGATGGACCGGCCGGGGATGTCGATCCGGATGCGGTCGCCGTCCTCGACGAGGGCGATCGTGCCGCCCGACGCCGCCTCGGGGGACGCGTGGCCGATGGACAGGCCCGAGGTGCCGCCGGAGAAGCGGCCGTCGGTGATGAGGGCGCACGCCTTGCCCAGGCCGCGGCCCTTGAGGTACGAGGTCGGGTAGAGCATCTCCTGCATGCCCGGGCCGCCCTTCGGGCCCTCGTAGCGGATGACCACCACGTCGCCCTCCTCGACCTGCTGCGCCAGGATCTTCTGGACGGCCTCCTCCTGGGACTCGCAGACGACCGCGGGGCCCTCGAAGGTCCAGATCGACTCGTCGACGCCGGCCGTCTTCACCACGCAGCCGTCCACCGCCAGGTTGCCCTTGAGCACCGCCAGGCCGCCGTCCTTGGAGTAGGCGTGCTCGGCGCTGCGGATGCAGCCGCTCTCGGCGTCCTGGTCCAGTGACTCCCAGCGCTCGGACTGCGAGAAGGCCTCGGCGGAACGCACACAGCCGGGGGCCGCGTGCCAGAGCTCAACGGCCTCCGGGGACGGGGAGCCGCCCCGGACGTCCCAGGTCTTCAGCCAGTCGGCCAGGGAGGTGCTGTGGACCGCGTGGACGTCCTCGTTGAGCAGGCCGGCACGGTGCAGCTCGCCGAGCAGGGCGGGGATGCCGCCGGCGCGGTGCACGTCCTCCATGTAGTAGGTGCGGTTCTTGCCGACGTTCGGCGCCACCTTGGCCAGGCAGGGCACCCGGCGGGAGACCCGGTCGATCTCGTCCAGACCGAACGGGACACCCGCCTCCTGGGCCGCGGCCAGCAGGTGCAGGATCGTGTTGGTGGAGCCGCCCATGGCGATGTCCAGCGCCATCGCGTTCTCGAACGCCGGGAAGGTGGCGACGGAACGGGGCAGCACGCTGTCGTCGTCCTGCTCGTAGTAGCGGCGGGTCAGGTCCATCACCGTGCGGGCCGCGTCGACGTACAGCTGCCTCCGCGCGGTGTGGGTGGCCAGGACCGAGCCGTTGCCGGGCAGGGAGAGGCCGATCGCCTCCGTCAGGCAGTTCATCGAGTTGGCGGTGAACATGCCGGAGCAGGAACCGCAGGTCGGACAGGCGTTCTCCTCGATGCGGAGGATGTCCTCGTCGGAGATCTTGTCGTTCACGGCGTCGGAGATCGCGTCGACCAGGTCGAGCGTGCGGACCGTGCCGTCGACGAGGGTCGCGCGGCCGGACTCCATCGGACCGCCGGAGACGAAGACCGTCGGGATGTTGAGCCGCAGGGCCGCGTTCAGCATGCCGGGGGTGATCTTGTCGCAGTTGGAGATGCAGACGAGGGCGTCGGCGCAGTGCGCCTCGACCATGTACTCGACCGAGTCCGCGATCAGGTCCCGGGACGGCAGGCTGTAGAGCATGCCGCCGTGGCCCATCGCGATGCCGTCGTCGACGGCGATGGTGTTGAACTCGCGCGGGATGCCGCCGGCCTCCCGGATCGCCTCGCTGACGATGCGGCCGACCGGCTGGAGGTGCGTGTGGCCGGGGACGAACTCGGTGAAGCTGTTGGCGACCGCGATGACGGGCTTCCGGCCGATGTCCGCACCGGGTACACCGGAGGCGCGCATCAGGGCGCGGGCGCCCGCCATGTTGCGACCGTGGGTGACTGTGCGGGACCTCAGCTCGGGCATCGTCGCTCGCTCCTTGGGAGACTGTGTCAGGGACGGCCGGGAGGACCCGGCTGCTGACGGTCGGAGGATTCTGGCTGCTGACGAGCGTACGCCGGTCATCCAGTGGGCGGGACGCAGTGTCCGGATCTCGGGACGACCGTCTCGTGCCCACCGTCACCGCGCCCGAGCCGCCCGCAGGACCTGACACGCCGGGGGCACCCGGGGCACCTCGTGCGTCCGTCGACTGCGCCCATCAGGGTCGAGCGCCCGGGTGCCGCTCCGAAGCCCGGCCCACCTCCTCGGCCAGCCCGGGGGGACCGCCCGGCAGGGGCCGCACCGCCCAGGAACCGGCCGGGGACCCGTCGGGAACCCGTCACGCCGCCGTCCCTGTGCGGCCCGTGAGGTGCCCCTGGACCACGGGGGCCACCCGCGCGATGACGTGCTCGGCGTCCGCCGACGCCAGCGGCTCCACCTTGATCACGTACCGGAGCATGGCGAGACCCACGAGCTGCGCCGCCGCCAGTTCGGCGCGCAGCTCCGCGTCGGGGGCGTCCAGCTCCCCCGCGATACGGCGCAGCAGCTGGGCGGAGACCAGGCGGCGGAAGACGGCGGCGGCGGTCTCGTTGTTGACGGCCGAGCGGACGATCGCGAGGAGCGGCGTCCGCGTCACGGGGTTCTCCCACAGGTCGACGATGGTGCGGGTCATGCGCTCGCCGACGTTGTCGAGCGGACCGTCGAGGACGGAGTCGCGCACCTTCAGGGCGGGCGCGAAGGCCACCTCGACGGCGGCCTCGAAGACCTGCTCCTTGGTGCCGAAGTAGTGGTGGACGAGGGCCGAGTCCACGCCGGCGGCCTTCGCGATCCCCCGCACGGACGTCTTCTCGTAGCCCCGTTCGGAGAACTCCGCGCGGGCGGCGGTCAGGATGCGGTCGCGGGTGTCCGCCGACTCCGTACGCGGGGGGCGACCGCGCCGGCGGGCGCCGATGTCGCTCATCGCCGCGGCACCTTCACCGCGGAGGCCAGGTGCAGACGCGTGTACGCCAGCGCCTCCGCCAGGTCTGCCTCGCGCTCCGCGCCGGACATCGCCCGTCGCGTGTTGACCTCGATCACGACGTGGCCGTCGAAGCCGGTCATCGCGAGGCGCTCCAGCACCTCGGCGCACGGCTGGGTGCCGCGGCCGGGCACCAGGTGCTCGTCCTTGGCCGAGCCCCTGCCGTCGGCGAGGTGGACGTGGCCCAGCCGGTCGCCCATGCGGTCGATCATGTGGACGGCGTCCGTGCGGGCCGTGGCCGTGTGGCTGAGATCGATCGTGAAGTGGCGGTAGTCGTCCTTCGTCACGTCCCAGTCGGGGGCGTAGGCGAGCATCTCGCGGTCGCGGTAGCGCCAGGGGTACATGTTCTCGACGGCGAACCGCACATCCGTCTCGTCCGCCATCCTCCAGATCCCGGCGACGAAGTCGCGCGCGTACTGCCGCTGCCAGCGGAACGGCGGGTGGACGACGACCGTGTGCGCCCCCAGCTTCTCCGCTGCCGCGCGGGCGCGCTGGAGCTTGGTCCAGGGGTCGGTGGACCACACGCGCTGCGTGATGAGCAGGCACGGGGCGTGGACCGCGAGGATCGGGATGCGGTGGTAGTCGCTGAGCCGGCGCAGCGCCTCGATGTCCTGGCTGACCGGGTCGGTCCACACCATGACCTCGACGCCGTCGTAGCCGAGGCGCGCGGCGATCTCGAAGGCCGTCGCCGTCGACTCCGGGTAGACGGAGGCCGTCGACAGGGCGACCTTCGCATCCGGGATACGCACGACTGGCTCTGCCATGGGGGACAGGTTACGGGGTGCGGTACGGGTGGGGCCGGGCGTCTGTTGGCCGTTGTGGTGAGTGCCATACGGGACGGCGGGGGCTGCGGTCCGGGCGTCGGGGCGGCAGCCCTGGCGTCCGTACGGCGGTTCGGGGCGACCGCTCGGGGCCACGGTTCCGGGCGGCGGGGCGGCCTGGGCGGCGGCACCCGCGCGACCGCTTCCGGTGCGCGCGAGGGCTTCCGGCGTACGCGCCACGGCTTGCGCGCCGGAGCCACGGCTCGCGCGCCGGGGTCACGGCTTCGAGGGCCCGTGCCGCGCTTCCGAAAGTCCGGGTGACCGGCCCCGGCACCCGGCGAGCGGCCTCGGCGGACAGCCCCCCGGCGAGCGGCACCGGCACCGGGCGAGCGACCACCGGTGCCTCGGGAGCCGCTCCCGTGCCCGGTGGCCGCCACGGCGTCCGGGCGGTGCCGCGGCCGGACGGCTCCACCGGCCGGCTGGGAAGCTCCGGGCCGGGGCCTGTCCGGCGGATCGGGCCGGAGGGGGCCGACGGCGCCCCGCCTCTCGCCTCGCGCGTGCGGGGCGCGGCAGCTCCGGCCGTAAGGCGGAGGAGGACGTCGACGCGGAACGCGGCAGCCCCTGCAGCGCCGCGCGCGGGCGCGCCGGGTACCTCGTCTCCGGCATGATCCGCCGGACAGGCTCAGGCCGATCCCATGTGGTCCAGCCGCCGCAGGATCACGCCCTCGCGCAGGGCCCACGGGCAGATCTCCAGGTTCTCCACGCCGAACAGGTCCATCGCCCCCTCGGCCACCAGGGCGCCTGCCAGGAGCTGGCCGGCCCGGCCCTCGGAGACGCCGGGCAGCTGGCCCCGCTGCTCGGCCGTCATGGCGGCCAGCTTGGGGACCCATGCCTCCAGGGACTCCCGCTTCAGCTCGCGCTGCACGTACAGGCCGTCGGCGGAACGGGCGGCACCGGCGATGCGGGCGAGCTGCCTGAAGGTCTTGGAGGTGGCGACCACGTGATCGGGGGCACCGAAGCGGCTGAACTCGCCGACCGTGCGGGCGATCTGCGCGCGGACGTGGCGGCGCAGGGACCGTACGGCCTCGGGGTCGGGCGGGTCGCCGGGCAGCCAGGCCGCAGTGAGCCGACCCGCGCCGAGCGGCAGGGAGACGGCTGCGTCGGGCTCCTCGTCGATGCCGTAGGCGATCTCCAGGGAGCCCCCGCCGATGTCGAGGACCAGCAGTTTCCCGGCCGACCAGCCGAACCAGCGGCGCGCGGCGAGGAAGGTGAGACGGGCCTCCTCCTCGCCGGTGAGGACCTGAAGCTCGACCCCGGTCTCGGCCTGCACGCGCGCGAGGACGTCGTCGGCGTTGCTGGCCTCGCGCACGGCGGAGGTGGCGAACGGCAGCAGGTCCTCGACGCCCTTGTCCTCCGCGGCCTGAAGTGCGTCCTTGACGACACCGACGAGCCTGTCGACCCCCTCGGAGTCGATCGCACCGCCCTCGTCGAGGAGTTGGGCAAGGCGCAACTCCGCCTTGTGCGAGTGCGCGGGCAGCGGGCGCGCGCCTGGGTGCGCATCCACCACCAGCAGATGCACCGTGTTCGATCCCACGTCGAGGACACCGAGTCTCATGTAGGGAACGCTACTGCCAGCGGCGCAGTCCTCAGCCCCCCGTGCGGCGCCGGGCGGGAGCACGGGGGGCATACCCTGGACGCGTGCCAAAGACGAAAAAGGCGAAGGACGAAAAGGCGGCCAAGACGCCCAAGAAGGCCAAGACGCCCAGAACGGCGGAGCCGGCCGAGACATCCGGGACGGCTCGGGCGGCCGGGCGCTCCGGCCTTCCTTCGTCCTCCGCGCTTCCTTCCCAGGCGAAGGCGGCCAGGAAGTCGAAGAAGGCCCGGGAGGCCGACGAGAAGGGGCTGGATTTCGCCCGCGCATGGGTGGAGTTCCCCGATCCGGCGGACGACGAGCAGGTCTTCCGCTGCGATCTGACATGGCTGACCTCTCGCTGGAACTGCATCTTCGGCAGCGGCTGCCAGGGCATCCAGGCGGGCCGCGCCGACGACGGGTGCTGCTCCTTGGGCGCCCACTTCTCCGACGAGGACGACGAGCAGCGGGTCGCCGAGCATGTGGCGAGACTCACGCCGGACATCTGGCAGCACCATGCCGAGGGCACGCGGAACGGCTGGGTGTCCAAGGACGAGGACGGCGACCGGCAGACCCGCCCGTACCAGGGGTCCTGCATCTTCCAGAACCGGCCCGGCTTCGCCGGCGGGGCCGGCTGCTCGCTCCACATCCTGGCCCTGCACGAGGGCCGGGAGCCGCTGGAGACCAAGCCGGACGTCTGCTGGCAGCTGCCGGTCCGCCGCACCTTCGACTGGATCGAACGACCGGACGACACGCGCGTACTGCAGGTGTCGATCGGTGAGTACGACCGCCGCGGCTGGGGTCCGGGCGGGCACGACCTGCACTGGTGGTGCACGTCGGCGACGTCGGCGCACGGCGCGGGCGACCCCGTCTACGTTTCCTACCGGGCGGAGCTCACCGAGCTCATGGGCAAGGCCGGCTACGACCGGCTGGTCGAGTTGTGCGAGGAGCGGCTGGCCTCGCGCCTCCCCTTGCTGGCACCGCATCCGGCGGACCCGACCGGCGTTCCCGGTCCGGCGGGCCCTGCCGATCCGGCGGGCTGACCGGGAGCGGCCCCCTACGACGGCGACGGGCTCGGTGCGTCGCCGCCACCGTCGCCGGGCTGCGTCGACGCGCTCGTGGTGGGGTCGGTGGAGGGGGGCGGGGTCGTCGTGCTCGGACCGGTGCCGGGGGTCGGGGACGCGTCACCGGGCGACGGGTCGGAGGGCGTCGAGGTGGCCGTCGGAGCCGGTGCGGGCGTCGGCGGCGGGTCGTCGGGCGTGCCGGGGCCGGGATCCGGAGCGGGAGCGGGGTCGTCGCCGGAGTCGGAGGGTCTGGGTGCGGTGCCGTAGCCGTCGATGGTGACGACGACCCCGGCGGGTGAGATCGCCACGCGCGCGGTCCAGTGCCCGGAGGGCTCGCGCAGAGGGTCGACGTAGACCTTGATCGTCAGTGATGCGCCGGGCTGGAGGGTTCCCGAGGACCGGCTCAGGTAGAGCCAGGCGGCACCGGTCGTCGCCGACCAGCGCAGCGGCTCCGCCCCGGAGGCGGTGAGCGTGATCAGCGTGGTGTCGCCGCTGCTGCCGGCCGAGACGTCGAGGTGCCCGGCGCCCGCCGTGCCGACGCCGGTGACGTTGACGACGTTCACCGAGACGTCCGGCCGACCACCGCCGGCGTGAAGGCCGCCGGGGCTGGTGCTGGCGTTGCCTGCGTTCTCGTATCCGCCGCCCGCCGCGTCGCCGCCGAGTCTGCCGGAGCCGTCCTCGCGGCTGGCCCTGGCCGAGCCGTCGTCCGGCCCCTCTCCCGGCGGGTCACCCCGGTGGGCGGCCCACAGCGCGAGCACGGGTGCGGCGACGACCGTGGCGACGACGGTCGTGGTGACGGCACGCGCGCGGAGTCGCTCACGGCGGGCCGCGCGATCCTTGGGGTCCATGGGGAAACCCCGCCGGTCGAAGCGGGGCGCGGCGGCGCCCCGCGCGCGCGGGTGGTGCGCCATGGCCCCCTGCAGCGCCGCACGGGGGGCCTCCAGGACCGGGAGGGCGGCGGGGGTGACGGTGGCGCCGGGCCAACGGCCGGGGATCGCGCGCCCGGCGGTCCGGCGGCAGCGCGGGCAGTCGTCGACGTGCCGGACGAGCTCCTGCCGCACGGTGCTGCTCAGCACGAACTGCCCGTTGCCCGTGAGGCGGGCGACGCCCGGACAGGCGCCGGTCTCCACGACGGCCAGCGCCGCGCGGGTGCGCTCCACCTCGCAGGCCGCGGAGGCCAGCAGCTCACGGGCGCCCGCCAGGTCCATCCCGAGGACCGCGGCCACCTCGTGCGCGGCGAGGTGGTGGCGTACGGCGAGTTCCAGCGCCTCGCGCTGCTCGGGGGTGGTTCCGGCCGCTTCCGGCCAGGCCAGCAGCGCCAGTTCGCGCCGACGCTGCCGTTGCGCCTCCGCCGAGACGGCGGGGCCCGCCTGGGCAGCCGGGTGCTGTCGCTCGGAGCCGTGACGCTTCCCGGCACCGGCCTTCTTCTCGGCGGCGTGGCGCTTGTCCGTGGCGTGCCGGCCGGCCGCGTGCGGGGCCTGGCGTCGCTGCCTGGCCTCGGCCAGCTTGCGCAGGCACGCCCAGCGGGCCAGCGCGTACAGCCAGGCACGGCGGTCCCCGGCCGCCTCCGGGACGCGCTGGCCGCGCCGCTCGGCGAGCGCGAGGACGTCTCCCAGGGCGGCGGTCGCCGCCTCGTGGTCGCACAGCACCGACAGGCAGTAGGTGAACAGACCGTCCAGGTACGGCTCGTAGCGTGCGGGAGGACGCTGCGCCAGAGTGCGCGCCGCGGTGCGGTCGCGCGCCTCGCGCTGCGACCGGTGTGCGCCGGTGGTGCGGGTCGTGGTCTCCGGACTGCTGCTCATCACCCGTGCGACCGTAGGCGGCGCAAGCAGACCCTTACTCCCGCCTTGAGAAGTTTTAACCCGTACGGGTGAAACGATCCATCAATAGGGGACACCTTGGCCTCGTTCCGTGGCTCGTTCGTGTCACGGTGGCCGATTCTCGGGCCCCGCAGGGGCGTCACGGCGGTCGCCGCAGCGCTCGCCACCAGGGCCGCGACGAGCCGTTCCGGGGCCGGGGCGGGCGTCGCGGCGGGAACACCGCAAACGGAACCGGGCCGGGACGACGGCGGAACCGGGCCGGAGCGGCGGCAGGGGCGAAGTACCGGCGGGACAGGCGCACCGGGACACCGGTACGCCGGCGGGACAGGCGCACCGGGACACCGGTACGCCGGCGAGACCGGCGTACGGCAGGGTCGGCATACCGGCAGGGTCGGCACATCGGGGTACCGGCAGGGTCCGCCCATCGGCGAGAGTGCGGGGCCGAAAGGGACGCGGGGGCCGCCGGAGGCGCGAGGGCGGGCAACGGGGGCGGGGCGAGCGCCACCGTCCCGTCCCCAGCCGTCCCGGGCTGTCGGTGCCGGCCGCTACGGTTGGCCCCATGGCTGCCCGCACCAGGACCACCAAGGACCGTCCCTCCTACCGCTGCACGGAGTGCGGGTGGCAGACGGCGAAGTGGCTCGGCCGCTGCCCCGAGTGCCAGGCCTGGGGCACGGTCGAGGAGTACGGCACGCCGGCCATCCGGACGACGGCACCGGGCCGCGTCACCAGCTCCGCCCTTCCCATCGGCCAGGTCGACGGCCGCCAGGCCACCGCCCGCTCCACCGGCGTCGCGGAGCTGGACCGCGTCCTCGGCGGCGGCCTCGTACCCGGCGCCGTCGTGCTACTCGCGGGCGAGCCCGGCGTCGGCAAGTCCACGCTCCTGCTGGACGTGGCGGCCAAGGCGGCCGGCGAAGAGCACCGGACGCTCTACGTGACGGGCGAGGAGTCGGCGAGCCAGGTCCGGCTGCGCGCCGACCGCATCGGCGCCCTGGACGATCACCTCTACCTCGCCGCCGAGACCGACCTGGCCGCCGTGCTCGGCCACCTGGACGCGGTGAAGCCGTCGCTGCTCGTCCTCGACTCCGTGCAGACGGTGGCCTCCCCGGAGATCGACGGCGCACCCGGCGGCATGGCCCAGGTGCGGGAGGTCGCGGGCGCCCTGATCCGCGCCTCGAAGGACCGCGGCATGTCCACGCTCCTTGTGGGCCACGTCACGAAGGACGGTGCGATCGCGGGTCCGCGGCTGCTGGAGCACCTCGTCGACGTCGTCCTGCACTTCGAGGGCGACCGGCACGCGCGACTGCGTCTCGTACGGGGCGTCAAGAACCGCTACGGCGCCACCGACGAGGTCGGCTGCTTCGAACTGCACGACGAGGGCATCACGGGCCTTGCGGACCCGAGCGGACTCTTCCTGACACGACGTGACGAACCGGTCCCGGGGACCTGCCTGACGGTCACCCTGGAGGGCCGTCGCCCACTGGTGGCCGAGGTCCAGGCGCTCACCGTCGACTCGCAGATCCCCTCCCCGCGCCGCACCACCTCGGGCCTGGAGACGTCACGGGTGTCGATGATGCTGGCCGTGCTGGAACAGCGCGGGCGCATCAGCAGCCTGGGCAAAAGGGACATCTACTCCGCGACGGTGGGCGGGGTGAAGCTCTCCGAGCCCGCCGCCGACCTGGCCGTCGCCCTCGCGCTCGCGTCGGCCGCCAGCGACACCCCGCTGCCGAAGAACCTCGTCGCGATCGGCGAAGTGGGCCTGGCAGGCGAGGTCCGACGGGTCACGGGCGTGCAGCGGCGGCTCGCGGAGGCGCACCGCCTGGGCTTCACGCACGCGCTCGTACCGGGCGATCCCGGCAAGGTCCCGGCCGGCATGAAGGTGCTGGAGGTCGCCGACATAGGGGACGCGCTGCGGGTCCTGCCCCGCTCGCGTCGGCGAGAGGCCCCGCGGGAGGCTGAGGAGCGCCGGTAGACTTTGCCCTGGTCTCGCCCGTCCGTACGAACCGCGTGCGCGGAACGGGAGCACCTCAAGAACCTGCGACCGGAGGAGTGCAGTGGCAGCCAACGACCGGGCAGCAGCTCCCGGAAAGTCCGGTGGGAGTGCCGGTTCCGATGGCCTGATGCGCGCCTCGCTGAGCGCCGTGGCACCCGGCACGCCTCTGCGTGACGGCCTGGAGCGCGTCCTCCGCGGCAACACCGGTGGTCTGATCGTGCTCGGCTCCGACAAGACGGTCGAGGCCATGTGCACCGGCGGTTTCGTGCTGGACGTCGAGTTCACGGCCACCCGCCTGCGCGAGCTGTGCAAGCTGGACGGCGGCATCGTCCTCTCCTCGGATCTGTCGAAGATCCTTCGGGCCGGGGTCCAGCTGCTCCCGGATCCGACGATCCCCACCGAGGAGACCGGCACCCGGCACCGCACGGCGGACCGGGTCAGCAAGCAGGTCGGTTTCCCCGTGGTCTCCGTCTCCCAGTCCATGCGGCTGATCGCCCTGTACGTGGACGGGCAGCGGCGCGTCCTGGAGGACTCGGCGGCGATCCTCTCCCGTGCCAACCAGGCACTGGCCACGCTGGAGCGCTACAAGCTGCGCCTCGACGAGGTCGCGGGCACGCTGTCGGCGCTGGAGATCGAGGACCTGGTGACGGTCCGGGACGTCTCCGCGGTCGCGCAGCGACTGGAGATGGTGCGCCGCATCGCCACCGAGATCGCCGAGTACGTGGTGGAGCTCGGCACCGACGGACGCCTGCTCGCCCTCCAGCTGGACGAGCTCATCGCCGGCGTGGAGCCCGAGCGTGAGCTGGTCGTCCGGGACTACGTCCCCGAGCCCACCGCCAAGCGCTCCCGCACCGTCGACGAGGCACTCGCCGAACTCGACGCACTGACCCACGCCGAGCTGCTGGAACTGCCCACGGTGGCCCGCGCCCTGGGCTACACCGGCTCCCCCGAGGCGCTCGACTCGGCGGTGTCCCCCCGCGGCTTCCGGCTCCTCGCCAAGGTGCCGCGTCTGCCCGGCGCCATCATCGACCGCCTGGTCGAGCACTTCGGCGGGCTGCAGAAGCTGCTGGCCGCCAGTGTCGACGACCTCCAGACGGTGGACGGTGTGGGCGAGGCACGCGCACGCAGCGTCCGGGAGGGCCTGTCCCGGCTGGCGGAGTCCTCGATCCTGGAGCGGTACGTCTAGGACGTGGTTCGCATGTCCCACCGGGCCCTCGACGCCCGGTAGCGCACTCGGCGCATTGTCGGAGTCGTCCGCGTACACCCGGTACGCGGACGCCACTGGTGCCGTGCGATGCACGGCGCCGGCGCTGCGGGCTGTTCCGACGTGGCGTTCGACAAATGCCCTGGTGGCACTGCCCCCGGAGGTTGTGGACGGGTGGCGCAGGTCTCGGCTGAGGGGGCGTGAACGCGGGGATCGTCTCGTGGTCCCGGCGCCCCGCCCCCGACTTCGAGCTGGATCCAGCGACCGCCCCGGGGCCCGTCTGCGGGACGGTCGCGGAATCCGGGCCGCTCATTCCGTCGGAAGGGTGTTCACGTAGTGCGTCCCACCGGCCGCGAGGGCCGCTGCTGCCCCTTCCGCGTCCTGCGCGGACATCGCCTCGCCGGACCGGTAGTACAGCCAGTCGACCTTCATCTCCCAGGAGCGCGAGCCCTTGAAGGGAAGGTCGATGAACCACGAGCTGACGTCGATGTTCATGCGCTCGCGCGGAAAATGACGGCTGCCGCTGGTGAACACCTGCTGACCGTCCACGGAGTAGGTGGTCGTGCCGCCCACCGCGGTGACGGCAAGGGTGTGCCAGCCGCCGAACTTCTGGTTGCGGGAGCGGGTGACCCGGTCCCCTCGCCCTGCGTCCCGCCAACTGGTGGTGTCGAGCAGCGGCCCGTACCTGCCCCAACCCCCGTTGGGCAGGTACTCGTAGTCGAGTTCGCTGTACTTCGTCGACTCGTGGTCGGGCGAGATGGCGAAGAAGGACTGGGCAATGTGATCGCCGTCCTTACCGCTCACCGGCTTGTCGCTGAGGTAGACACGGGCGACCAGGGTCCCGGTGAGAAACACCGGGCGGGAGCTGTGGAACTCGGCCTGCCGTGTGCCCTCCTCGGTTCCGTCCGTGCCGGCTTCCAGCCGAAGCGCCTGGCCGGACCCACCGGCCTCCCCGGCCGGAAAGCTGATGGCCTTCGACGACCATGTGCCCTTGATGCCCGGGCCTCCCTCGCTCTCGCGCACCTCCCAGCCGTGGGACGTGAGCGCGGGGTCGCCGGGGCCGCTGTAGGCGAAGTCGTCGAAGAGGACCCCGGCGGGCGGCTCTCCCCCGGCGTGCCCGGACGCGGACGTCCTGGGCACGGCAGTCGGGCTCTTTCCAGCGGTCGGCGTCTCGCCGTCGGGCTCCTCGCCCCAGACGTGGGTGCCACCCAGGTAGGCAGTCACGCGTTCGGACTCCTGGTACGTGGTGTCCTCTGCGTTGAACGAATGGTCGTTCGCCTGCTCCATCTGCCGGTGATCGACACGGTAGAGCTGGAGCCCGATGCCCTGGCTCGTCCCGCCGGGCTCCAGCGAACCGGCCGAGCCGGTGAATCCGATCTGAAGGTAGTGGTCGGCCTTGGGCGCCCGGGTCTTCGCGGCAGCGATCTTCAGGGTGATGTTCGAGCATCGAAGCGCTGTCTGCACGCAGTTGGCGCCGTAGGCGGCGCCACCGTCTGCCGTGTAGTGGTACCGCAAGGTGACATCACGGAGATCCACGGTCCGGTCCGACGTGTTGATGACCTCCAGCCACGGATGGGCCACGTCCGTCGCGGCGGGGGCATCGGTCCTGTAGCGGACGGTGAGGACGGGGTCGGACCCGGCGGACCGCCATCGGAAGGAGAGCACGGCCCCGGTGGCGATGAGGCCCACCGCCAACAGGATCACCAGTGTTCTTCGCCCGCGACGCGGGGTCGGTCTACGGCGCGTCACCGGATGCCCCGTTCTCCCAAGTCGACTGCGGCGATGCGCCCGTGACGGGTCTTCACCAAATCCTTCAAAGGTGCTGCCTTCGTGCGCGACCGCACTGATCCCCCTGTGTTGCCTTGATCACATTTCCGCCGGACACATGCGGACTCCGTTGTCCGCATATGTCCCCCTTGTCACCCACGTGGGGTACGCCGAGTTCACTCGCCCTCCGCTCGGCGCACAGCCGGTATGCCCCCGTCCCCCGGACGCCTTCACAGGCTTCAACTGCCTTGATGTAACTTCCCGGAGAGCTTTCACAGCTTCACCACAGCTTAGATGACCACGTGTTGGTGGAGCCCAGGGGGAGAGGAACGTTTTGCCGGACACGATTGCACGCCGTGGGCGCGGGGGATCGCGGAGCGCGTCACACAGCCGTCACCGAAGAGGCCGCGTCGGTCACAGCAGTACCGCCGCAGCCGCCACCACAATGGCGTACGAAACCGCCGTACTCGTCCCAGCACGCAATGAAGAGGTCGGGGTCCTCACGTCTCTGGAGTCATTGTCCGGACAGACTCGGCGGCCGGACATCATCGTCGTGGTGGTCAACAACTCGACGGACCGCACCGAGGAGTACGCACGCCGGTTCGCCGACGATCCGAGCACCCCGCAGACGGTCGTCCTGACGCTCGAAGACAACCCGCACAAGAAGGCGGGCGCCCTGAATTACGGCCTCTTCTGGCTCCGGGAAGCCGTGGGAGGCCGGCTGGACGGCCGGGTGGGCCATGTCCTCGTCATGGACGCGGACACCGAACTGCATCCCCGGTTCATCGAGCGGGCCCGCAACGTCATCGCCTCCGATCCCGAGATCGGAGGTGTCAGCGCCGCCTGCCTCGGCCGCACCGATCTGTGGCGCAACCCCTGGCAGCGGTTCTTGCTCGGCATGCAGATCATCGAATACGGCCGGGCGGCCAATGCCCGCTACCGCAAGGACGTCCACACCATGTCGGGCGCCGGATCCTTCTACCGCGCGGAGGCCCTGCAGGGCCTGATCGACTGGCGAGGCGAGGTCTTCTGGGAGGACCATCGCAACCTGGTCGAAGACTACGAAACCACGTTGGCGCTCAAGGAGTCCGGCTGGAAGGTCACCGCGAACCAGCTCTGCATCGCCTACACCGACCTCATGCCCACGTTGCGCGAACTCATCCAGCAGCGGGAGCGGTGGAGCCGAGGGACCGTCGACACGCTGCGCCGCCGTGGCTGGACCAAGTTCACCTGGCACTCCATCACCACCATGATCATCGGGTTGATCGGCTTCGCCTACATCTTCCTCTGGGGTGGGCGGCAGCTCGCCGTGGTCGCTCATCACGGCCTCTCCCATCACCCGCTGCTGTGGGCCCTGTTCGGCTTCTGGATCGTCTATCCGGCACTCCGGGTGCGAAACCTGGGCTGGAAGGCGATGCTCGTCGAAGCCCTCCTGCTCCCCGAACTGGTCTACACCGTCGTACGAGCGTACTGGCTCGTCTCATCCATTCTGAAGTCCTACGTGACCCGCGTGTCCGCCTGGAAGTAGGCGGGGGAGAAAGATGAACGTCCTCAGGGGACTCGGCGCTTGCGCGGCCCTCGCCGGCATCGCCTACGCCGTGACCGAGGTAACGAACCTCGACCAGTTCGTGCTCATCCTGACGGTGACGATCGTGGCCGTCAGTGTGCTCACCTACCTGCTGTCCATCAAGCGCCGGCTCCACGACCGCCGGGTGGCACGGGGGCGGGGTGGGTCCCGCCGGGGCGGCTCCTGACTGCCTGCCACCGACCCCCGGGGCTCTCGCGGCTTGCGCTGAACTCACCCCGCCGCCTGAGCGTCCGCCGGGCTCCCCCAAGGGCGGCCCGTGCGGACGCATGGCTTGCCGGGCGGGTCCGAGCCTCGGCGGCCGTCACGTTACCGGCGCTGCCCGTCCCGAACCGCTCGCGCGGCCCGGGGAAGGGATCACCGGACGACGGCAATCGCGTCCTACGGTGGAGGCATCGCAACCAGCGGCACAACCCCCGGTGCCTCCTCACCGGACCGGCGGTGCCGTGCAGTGCGGCGCGCGGCAAGGTGAGGTGGGGCCCGCCGGACCGGGGCAGTCAGTCCGCCGAGAGCACGAACGACGTCTGCGCCTTGGTGTACCCCGGCGCCTTCGCCTCCACCAGGTAGGTGCCCGGCGTCGCGGAGCCGGCCGGAGGCGTCCCGCACTCGGGCGCGCTCGGCCTGCGGTCCCACTTCACGGTGTAGGTGATGCTGCTGTCGGCGGGGACCCTGTACAGCAGGTGGCTCGCGCCCTTCGGGCAGTCGTCCGACGACCAGTAGGCATCGGTGTTGCCTGCCTGAGTGACCGTCACCACCGCTCCGCGCGGACCGAGGTCGACCTTGCAGTCGTTGCCGGAGGAGTTCTTCGCGACGATCCGGAAGGCCGGCGTCTGGTCCGGGGTGTACGTGTTGCGGACACTGCTCAGCGTCAACGTCATCGCGCCCGCTGTGCAGTTGGGAAGGGTGGAGCCCACCGGGAGAGCGGTGCCCGTGCCGCCCCCACCGCTGCCGCTGCCGTTGGCACCGTCGTCGGATCCGCCGCCGGCCGAGTCGCCGGAACCGCCGGGGTCGCCGGACCCCGAACCGCCCCCGGAGTCGCCGCCGGAGCCGGAACCGCCGCCGTCCCCGCCGCCCGACTCGTCACGCCCTCCGGGGTGTTCACTGATCGCGGGTCCGGAACCGGACGGCCCGGGCGTGATCGACGGAGCGGGATTCTTGCCGTTCGCCCCGTCGGCGTTGTTCCTGCCGCCCCCGCCGGAGGTCATGCTCCAAGTGGCCAGCAGAGCCAACAGCGCCAGCACGGACAGCAGTACCGCCCTCCGACGCCAGTAGATGGAGGAGGGAAGCGGCCCGACCGGATTGCGCAGAGATCCCACGGCGCAAACTGTACGAGAGATCGTCGCCCGCGCCCGCCTCACCCGCCGCGCAACGTCACAAACTTTTCCGGATCATCATTCCGGAAGGGTTTCCGCGTGCCGTCGACTTGCGTTGAGCGGACCGCAGGTGCCCCGGCTGCGACCGTACGTTCCTCCCTCTCCTCCACCGGCGCCCCGGCCCCCGGTGGCGCCGGTGGCACTCCGGCGCCACTGGCGCCGCCCAGGGCACGCCGACGCCGGTAGGGCGTCAGGTCCCCTTTGCCGCCATCGCCCGCCATCGCAGGCGCGGTCCCGTCCTGCCGCCGCCCCGCACCTTCGCGATCGCGCCCCTTGCACCTCTGGCCACGGCTGGGGCGCCCCGTCCGGATGCCGCGCCCCACGACTACCGGCGCACGCGCCCCCGCACACCCGCCCGACGGCGCTCCCCGCGCCCCACGCACCCGCCCGAACAACCCGCCCCCGCCCTCCACATGCCCGGCACGCCCGCCGGCTCCTGCCTGGAGCCCCAGCGCCGCCGCGCGCCGAGGTGTGGTGTGCGCCCCCGGCGCGCCCCGCGCCACCCCGCTCCGTTGTCGGTGCGCACGCGCGCGCGTGCGCTCATGGCAGGATCGGAAGTGCCATGACTGCGCCCACGAAGCTCCCGCACAGCACCAGCGGCCCCGCCGGCTCCGACTCCGAAGGCGTCCTCGGCGAGCCCCTCCACTCCCCCGTCGTCGCCTGGTTCGACGAGCACGCGCGCGATCTGCCCTGGCGGCGCCCGGAAGCGGGCGCCTGGGGTGTGATGGTCAGCGAGTTCATGCTCCAGCAGACCCCGGTCAGCCGCGTCCTGCCGGTCTACGAGCAGTGGCTGGCCCGCTGGCCCCGCCCCGCCGACCTGGCCGGGGAGGCGCCCGGCGAGGCGGTGCGCGCCTGGGGCCGACTCGGCTACCCGCGCCGCGCCCTGCGCCTGCACGGCGCCGCGGTCGCCATAACGGAACGGCACGGTGGAGACGTGCCGTCCGACCACGCCCAGCTGCTCGCGCTCCCCGGCATCGGTGAGTACACCGCGGCGGCGGTGGCGTCCTTCGCCCACGGGCAGCGGCACGCCGTGCTCGACACGAACGTCCGCCGGGTCTTCGCCCGCGCGGTCACCGGTGTGCAGTACCCGCCGAACGCCACCACCGCGGCCGAGCGCAGGCTGGCCCGCGCCCTGCTGCCGCAGGACGAGCGGACCGCGGCCCGCTGGGCCGCCGCGTCGATGGAGCTCGGGGCGCTGGTGTGCACGGCGAAGAACGAGAGCTGCCACCGCTGCCCCATCGCGTCGCAGTGCGCGTGGCGGCAGGCGGGCAAGCCGGAGCACGACGGACCGCCGCGGCGCGGGCAGACGTACGCCGGCACGGACCGGCAGGTCCGCGGGAAGCTGCTCGCCGTGCTGCGCGAGGCGCACGGGCCCGTGCCGCAGGCCGACCTCGATCGCGTCTGGCACGAACCGGTGCAACGTGCGCGTGCCTTGGACGGTCTCGTCGCCGACGGCCTGGTGGAGCCTCTGCCGGGCGGCCTGTATCGGCTGCCGCTGACCTGACCAACCGGTACAACACCCCATAGCGCCACCAAACAACCGGCCTGTATGCCCGGTTCCTCCTTCCGTTACACAACCGACGGACAGCCGATTGCTAGCCGCGTGCTTCCTCGGACAACGCCGTGACAACGCCTCCGTAGCTTCGATTGCGCACCCGGGAGACCGGGACGGCTACAGACCACAGGCAGTGAATCCCGACGGCGGCAGGTTCGTCGGGAAACGGGGAAAAAGCGGGGAATCGGAGGCGGTTGATCATGGCGCAGGGAGAGGTGCTCGAATTCGAGGAGTACGTCCGCACCCGGCAGGACGCGCTGCTGCGCAGCGCCCGTCGGCTGGTCCCGGACCCGGTCGACGCCCAGGACCTGCTGCAGACCGCCCTGGTGCGGACGTACCACCGCTGGGACGGCATCGCCGACAAGCGGCTCGCGGACGCCTACCTGCGCCGGGTGATGATCAACACGCGGACGGAGTGGTGGCGGGCGCGCAAGCTGGAGGAAGTGCCCACCGAGCAGCTCCCGGACGCCTGCGTCGACGATGCCACCGAGCAGCACGCCGACCGCGCCCTGCTGATGGACGTCATGAAGGTGCTCGCCCCGAAGCAGCGCAGTGTGGTCGTGCTGCGACACTGGGAGCAGATGTCCACGGAGGAGACGGCCGCGGCCCTCGGCATGTCGGCCGGAACGGTCAAGAGCACGCTGCACCGTGCGCTCGCCCGGCTCCGCGAGGAGTTGCAGGCGCGCGATCTCGACTCGCGTGCGCTGGAGCGTGAGGAGCAGGAGCGTTGCGCGGCCTGAGCGGCGCGGGGCCCACCCCGGCCCGGACCTACCAGGCGGCGATCGCGGCGGTGGCCGCGCTCGCCGCCGTCGCCCTTTTGGTGTCCGCCTGCTCCACCGGCGGGACCGGCGCGCGGGACGAGGGCCCCGCACACGCGGACTCGGTCGTGGGCGCGGCGTCCACACCGTCGTCCGGGCCGTCGGCGAGCCGGCCGCGGGTGGACCCGGTGCAGCTCGTCAAGGAGGACCCGCAGGTGTCGCCCTCCGTCAAGCAGGACCTCCAGCCCTGCGTCGGCGACGAGTACCCGGTGGACGTGTCGTACGGCGACCTCACCGGCGGATCGGCCGAGGACGTCGTGGTGAATGTGCTGACCTGCGGAGACGCCGTGGGCGTCGGGTCCTACGTGTACCACGAGCAGGACGGCGCCTATGCGAACGTGTTCACGGCCGAGGAGTCCCCGGTCTACGCGGAGATCGACCGCGGCGACCTGGTGGTGACCAAGCAGGTGTACGAGAAGAACGACCCGGTCTCGAGTCCGTCCGGCGAGGTCGTGATCACGTACTCCTGGATCGCCGGTCGCTTCGTCGAGCGGGACCTGCACCGCACGGAGTACAGCACGGCCGTCGGCTCGGGCGGGGCGGCGGCGTCCGAGAGCGGTTGAGGACTTCTTCTCCGTCTGCGTGAACCGAACGGGCCACTCGATCCGATGTACGAGTGAAGGCAGCACACGAACAGACGCCGACGCAGACAGGCGCAGGCGCAGACAGGCGCAGACAGGCACAGACAGGCACAGGCGCAGGCAGGCACAGGCGCAGGCAGGCACAAGCAGGCGCGGGCGCAAAGGCACAGGCAGAGCCGGCACAGCCCGCACGAGACCGACACGAGGACTGAGAGCACCGGATGGCAGAGCAGACCCACGTCCTGTTCGTCGAGGACGACGACGTCATCCGCGAGGCCACACAGCTCGCCCTGGAGCGGGACGGCTTCGCGGTGACCGCCATGCCCGACGGGTTGTCCGGCCTGGAGGCGTTCCGGGCGAACCGCCCCGACATCGCCCTGCTGGACGTGATGGTCCCCGGCCTGGACGGCGTGAGCCTGTGCCGGCGCATCCGGGACGAGTCCACGGTCCCGGTGATCATGCTGTCCGCGCGTGCAGACTCCATCGACGTCGTCCTCGGCCTGGAGGCGGGCGCCGACGACTATGTGACCAAGCCGTTCGACGGCGCCGTCCTCGTCGCCCGTATCCGGGCGGTGCTGCGCCGCTTCGGCCATGCCGGAGGCGGCGACCGCGCGGAGGAGGCGGCCCCCTCCGACACGGACGGGACGCTGGCCTTCGGAGACCTGGAGATCGACACCGAGGGCATGGAGGTGCGCCGTGCCGGGCAGCCGGTGGCGCTGACGCCCACCGAGATGCGCCTGCTTCTGGAGTTCTCCTCGGCGCCGGGGACCGTGCTCTCCCGCGACAAGCTCCTGGAGCGGGTGTGGGAGTACGGCTGGGGCGGGGACACCCGCGTCGTCGACGTCCATGTGCAGCGGCTGCGCACCAAGATCGGCCAGGACCGCATCGAGACGGTTCGCGGCTTCGGCTACAAGCTCAAGGCCTGAGCGGGGCGGGCGGCGACATGCGGGGGTACTTCCGGCGTCCGGTCCCGGCGCGTGTGCAGCGCGCGGGCATCCGCACGGGCCTGAGATGGAAGCTCAGCGCGGCCATCGCGCTGGTCGGCGCGCTGGTGACGATCGTGCTCAGCCTGGTCGTGCACAACGCCGCGCGGGTGTCGATGCTGGACAACGCGCGTGACCTCGCGGACGAACGCATGCAGACCGCCCAGCGCAACTACGAGCTGTCCGGCCGGCCCAACTTCCCGAACATCAAGATGGACGACCCGCGGCTGCCGCAGGAGCTGCACCAGAAGGTCGAGGACGGCCGCCGGGCCACCTTCGTCTCCGACCGCAGGGGCGGCGGCCCGGACATCTGGGCGGCCGTGCCGGTCAAGGACGGTCACGTGCTGTCGCTCCACACCGGGATCACCGACCGCAGCACCGACATCCTCAAGGACCTCGACCGGGCCCTGGTCATCGGGTCCATCGCGGTCGTCGTCGGGGGCAGCGCTCTGGGCGTCCTGATCGGGGGGCAGCTCTCGCGCCGGCTGAGCAAGGCCGCTGCCGCCGCCAACCAGGTCGCCAACGGCGAGACGGACGTGCGGGTGCGCGACGCCATCGGCGGGGTCGTGCGGGACGAGACCTACGACCTGGCCAGCGCGGTGGACGCGATGGCCGACGCGCTCCAGCAGCGGCTGGAGGCGGAGCGCCGGGTCACCGCCGACATCGCGCACGAACTCCGCACCCCGGTGACGGGACTGCTGACCGCGGCGGAGTTGCTCCCGCCGGGACGGCCGACGGAGCTGGTCCTGGACCGGGCCAAGGCGATGCGCACCCTCGTCGAGGACGTGCTGGAGGTGGCCCGGCTCGACGGCGCCTCGGAGCGGGCGGAACTTCAGGACATCATGCTGGGCGAGTTCGTCACACGGCGGGTGGCGGCGAAGGACCCGGCCGTCGAGGTGCGGGTGGTGCACGAGTCGGAGGTCACCACCGACCCGCGCCGGCTGGAGCGCGTGCTGTTCAACCTGCTGGCCAACGCCGCCCGGCACGGCGAGCCGCCCATCGAGGTCACCGTCGAGGGGCGTGTCGTCCGGGTCCGCGACCACGGGCCCGGTTTCCCGGAGGAGTTGCTCGCCGAGGGGCCGAGCCGCTTCCGCACCGGCAGCAGCGACCGAGCGGGACACGGACACGGGCTCGGCCTGACCATCGCCGCCGGCCAGGCCCGGGTGCTGGGAGCCCGTCTGACGTTCCGCAACATCCGGCCCGCGGGCACGCCCCCGCACATACCGGCAGAGGGCGCGGTCGCCGTCCTGTGGCTGCCCGAACACGCCCCCACCAACACCGGCAGCTACCCGATGCTGCCGTAGGCACACGGGGCCGACGGCGGATCAGGACCTCCGGACGACGGGCGTGCGGGGCCCGCGAACTGCGGTGGCGCGGGCCCGCGGACGGTGCCGTGCGGGGCGCGCCGCGGACGGGTGGAGGAGCGTCGCGTGGCAGCCGGAGATCGAGGAGGCGCCGCGGCCGACGTGCTGGACCCGGCAGGCGGTCGGGCTGGGGCCCGTGTGGGCCTCGAAGCGGGCCGAGAAGATGCCGCGGCTGCTGAAGCCGACCAGGTGGCAGATCTCCGTCACGGTGAGGTTGGGCGGCGCGCAGCAGTTGCTCGGCACGCTCGCTGCGGCGGTGCGTCAGGTACCGGCCGGGAGTGAGGCCGCAGACCTGTCCGAAGGCCCGGACGAAGTGGTAGCGCGAGTGCCCGGCGTGCGCGGCCACCGCGTCCAGGTTCAGCTCCGGGTCGGCCCGGTCGCGGTCCATCGCGTCCTGGGACAGCCGCAGCTGCCGCATCGTGTCCATCCGTCGATGGTGGCACTGGGCGCTGACACCGCCGGGCCGACACGGGAAGCCGCGCCATGCCGTGCTCCCGGGCACCGGCACGTCCGGGTTCTGACGCCACCCGGGCCGGCACCCGGCGCTCGGTCCGCTCGGCGGACGCCCGCGCGCCCCGCACCTCACCGGTGTCGTGGCGGACGCCCCGGGCGAGCGGGCGCGGGCAGGGCGAAGGCCCCCGGGCGATGATCGCTGGAACTCAAGCGCTCTCCGCCCGGGGGCCTTCGGCACAGCGACTCGATACCTCGGCCGCTCTGTGACTCAGTGGCTCAGCGGCACCCTGTCGGCGGGTGCGACGCCGTGACGGCGAAAGTGGCCGCGCGGCTCACACCGCCTCGACGACCGGCGCCTGCGCGCCGGCAGCATCCTGGCCGGCCTCGTCCTCGACCGGTCCCGCACCCTTGAGCGGGACCTCCTTCACGAACAGCGAGGAGACCAGGACGATCACGGCGACCGCCGCACCCAGCAGGAACGCGCTGTGCGTTCCGGAGGACACCGCGTGCTGGTAGGCCTCCCGTGCCGCGGCCGGCAGCTTGGCGAGGCTGGCCGCGTCCAGCTGCGCGGAATGCTCGGTGATCTTCGATCCGAGCGCGCCGGCCCGCGCGGACATGACGTCCTGGACCCGGTGGTTGAACAGCGCGCCCATGATCGCGACGCCGAAGGAGGAGCCGAGCGTGCGGAACAGGGTGGTGGAGGAGGACGCGACGCCCATGTCCTTCATGCTCACGCTGTTCTGCGCCACCAGCATGGTGATCTGCATCAGGCACCCCATGCCCGCGCCGAGGACGGCCATGTAGAGGCCCGAGGTGAAGCGGGTCGTCTCGGTGTCCATCGTCGACAGCAGGTACAGGCCGACGACCATCAGCACACCGCCGACGATCGGGAAGACCTTGTAGCGTCCGGTGTTGGTGGTGACCCGCCCGGCGACCATCGAGGTCACGAGCATCGCGCCGAGCATCGGCAGGAGCAGCAGTCCGGAGTTGGTCGCGGACGCTCCCTGCACGGCCTGCTGGTACAGCGGCAGGAAGAGTGTGGCACCGAACATCGCGAAGCCGGTGATGAAGCCGATGACGGACATCAGCGTGAAGTTGCCGCTGCGGAAGATGTGCAGCGGCACGACCGGCTCGGCGGCCTTGGTCTGCCAGAACACGAACCCGATCAGCGCGGCGACGCCGATGCCGATGAGTTCCATGATCCGCGCGGACGTCCAGGCGTACTCGGTGCCGCCCCAGGTGGTCACCAGCACGATGGAGGTGATGCCGACGGTGAGCAGACCCGCCCCGAGATAGTCGATGCGCGCCCGCGACAGCTTCTTCGGCAGATGCAGTACGACGCTGATCAGGCCGAGCGCCACGACGCCGAGCGGCAGGTTGATGTAGAAGGCCCAGCGCCAGCCCCAGTGGTCGGTGATGGTGCCGCCGACCAGCGGGCCGCCGATCATCGCCAGCGCCATGACGCCGGCCATCATGCCCTGGTACTTGCCGCGCTCGCGGGGTGGCACCAGGTCGCCGATGATCGCCATGACACCGACCATCAGACCGCCGGCGCCCAGGCCCTGGATCGCGCGGAAACCGATCAGCTGCCCCATGTCCTGGGCCATCCCGCTGAGCGCGGAGCCGATCAGGAAGATCACGATCGACGTCATGAACGAGCCCTTGCGGCCGTACATGTCGCCGAGCTTGCCCCAGATGGGGGTGGAGGCGGCGGTGGCCAAGGTGTACGCGGTCACGACCCAGGAGAGGTGTTCGAGGCCGCCGAGCTCGCCCACGATCGTCGGCATCGCGGTGCCCACGATCATGTTGTCGAGCATCGCGAGCATCATGGTGATCATCAGGGCGAGCAGCACGACCCGTACGCTCCGGGGCTTCCTGCCCGCGTCCGGACCGGTCTGCGGTACGTCCGAATCCACCGGTTGCGCGCCCGGCGCCGGTTGTTGCGTGTCCGCCATCATTCCCACTCCCCCGGAAGTGCTACTTACTTGCCGCCCGGCTAGTTGTCTACACTGGAAGGTAGGCGCGCTCCTAGCCGGGCGTCAAGTAAGTTTCCCGAGGCTGTGCGGCAGTAGAAAGATGGGCGGCATCATGGACGGCACCCACCAGCAGCGACGCCGCGGGGACACCCGCCAGCGCATCCAGGACGTGGCCCTCGAACTCTTCGCCGAGCAGGGCTACGAGAAGACCTCGCTGCGTGAGATCGCCGAGCACCTCGACGTCACCAAGGCCGCTCTGTACTACCACTTCAAGACGAAGGAAGAGATCCTCGTCAGCATCTTCGAGGACCTCTCCCAGCCGATCGAGGACCTCATCGAGTGGGGCGGACGGCAGCCGCACACCCTCGCCACGAAGCAGGAGATCGTGCGCCGCTACAGCGGGGCCCTGGCCGGAGCCGCCCCGTTGTTCCGCTTCATGCAGGAGAACCAGGCGACCATCAGGGAGTTGCGCATCGGCGAGATGTTCAAGGACCGCACGCTGCGCCTGCGCGACATCCTCATCGACCCGGATGCCGAACTGGTCGACCAGGTCCGATGCATCAGCGCCCTGTTCACGCTGCACGCCGGCATGTTCGTCATGCAGGACGTGGAGGGCGACCCCGAGGCGAAGCGCAAGGCCGTCCTGGAGGTCGCCACGGACCTGGTGACCCAGGCGCACCAGGGCGCCTGAGACGACGGAGCGTCAGACGGTCACGCCCTTGCTGCGCAGGAAGGCGACGGGGTTGATGGCCGAGCCGTAGTTCGGCGTCTTGCGGATCTCGAAGTGCAGGTGCGGGCCACTGGAGTTGCCGGTGTTGCCGGACAGCGCGATGTGCTGGCCGGTGGCGACGACCTGACCGACCTTCACGTCGATGCGCGACAGGTGCGCGTACTGCGAGTAGGTGCCGTTGCCGTGCTTGATCACGATGGCGTTGCCGTAGGCGGGACCGTCGCCGGCACCGTTGCCGCCGGCCTTGACCACGGTGCCGCCGTGCGCGGCGACGACGTTGGTGCCGCTCGGCACGGCGAAGTCCTGGCCGGAGTGGCGGTGCGACCACATGCCGCCGGCCTGGTTGAAGCTCGCCGACAGCCGGTAGTGCTTCACCGGGTCGACCCAGGACGCCTTCTTGGCGGCGGCCTTCTTCGCCTCGGCGGCCTTCTTCGCGGCGGCCGCCTTGGCGGCGGCGGCCTCCTTGGCGGCCTTGGCCTGGGCTGCGGCCTGGGCCTCGACGGCCGTGGCGGCGCTGGTGGCGGACGTTGCGTCGGCGGCGACCGCAACCCCGGAGCCCAGCACGACCGAGGCTCCTAGCCCGGCGGCCAGGACGGCGGCGCGGGTGCGGAGCGGGGACGTACGGGACGTGCGGGACGTGACGCGCTTGAACATCGAAACCTCAGGAGGACGGGGACAGAGAAACGCCACCCGACGCGACAGGTGTCCGCCGGATGGGCTCGTCCTTGGTAACCCCGACCCCCACACAGTCCCAAACGTGTGATCTACGACGGAAGCTAGTACATCAGCTCAAAACTTCCGACTCCTTGACAGACCAGCCACTTGGGGCAAATCACCACAAGACTTGAAAAACAGCCAGCTGATTCGGGGCTCGATGTCCCTTTGGTCAGGATTGGAGGCAATCGAAGATCTCACTATTCCGCGTAGTAACGGACAAATCGCCTGTGCGGCATGTCACCGGACACCGAGATCAATGAGTTCCTCAATGTGGCGCAGGCCTCTAGCCACTTACTGTCCGGTAACCCTACGGTTCCTCTCGCGCCACCCTCACCACCGATCATGCACTCATCAACGGCAACGTACGGACGTGAGAGGACCCCCCACATGACCCACCGACGCACCTGGTGGCAGCGAGCATCCTTGGTCGCCGCCTCCGCGACCGCCCTCGTGGCGGTCACCGCCCCGGCAGAGGCGGCGCCCCCCTCCGGCGCCCCCGCGGCCGTCACCGCCGTCCAGACCTCGGCCTCGGACAAGGTCGACTACGACACCTGGCAGCAGGACTGCCGGGCCGTCATGGACGAGGCGCTGCCGTACCTGCGGCAGCGGATCGCGCAGAGCCGGCCGGGCGAGAAGCAGGCGATCGTCTTCGACGTCGACAACACCACCCTGGAGACCGACTTCGGCTTCACCTTCCCGCAGCCGGCCAACAAGCCGGTCCGCGAGGTGGCCCGGTACGCCCAGGAGCACGGCGTCGCCCTCTTCTTCGTCACCGCCCGCCCCGGCATCATCTACCTGCCGACCGAGTACAACCTCGAACACGACGGCTACCGGGTCTCCGGCCTGTACGTCCGCGGTCTGTTCGACCTCTTCAAGAGCGTCTCCGCCTACAAGACCGCGCAGCGCACCGCCATCGAGTCCCGGGGCTACACGATCATCGCCAACATCGGCAACAGCGCCACCGACCTGTCCGGCGGCCACGCCGAGCGGACGTTCAAGCTGCCGGACTACGACGGCCAGCTGTCCTGACGGCTGCGCGGCCCGGACGCCGCTCGGCGCCCACTGCGGCCCGCTGCCGGGCCGTCGGCAGCGGGCCGCCCGGAACACGCCGAAGGGGGCCGGTGCTCGAAAGCACCGGCCCCCTCGGGGCTGACCACGACGCTCAGGCGTCCTTGCTCAGGTTCGGCCCGGCACCGCCGGCCGCCTGCTCGATCGGCGGGACGTCGGGCAGCGCCGACTTCTCCTCACCGCGGAAGGTGAAGGTCGCCTCGTCGCCCTCGCCCTCGGTGTCCACGACCACGATGTGACCGGGGCGCAGCTCGCCGAAGAGGATCTTCTCCGAGAGCGTGTCCTCGATCTCGCGCTGGATCGTGCGGCGCAGCGGCCGGGCGCCCAGCACGGGGTCGTAGCCCTTCTTGGAGAGCAGCTCCTTGGCGGACTGGGAGAGCTCGATGCCCATGTCCCGGTCCTTCAGCCGCTCGTCCACCTTGCTGATCATCAGGTCGACGATCCGGAGGATGTCGTTCGGGGTCAGCTGCGGGAAGACGACGACGTCGTCGACACGGTTGAGGAACTCGGGCCGGAAGTGCTGCTTGAGCTCGTCCGAGACCTTGTTCTTCATGCGCTCGTAGTTGCTCTTCGTGTCGCCCTGGGCGGCGAAGCCCAGGTTGAAGCCCTTGGAGATGTCCCGGGTGCCGAGGTTGGTCGTCATGATGATGACCGTGTTCTTGAAGTCCACGACCCGGCCCTGGGAGTCGGTCAGGCGACCGTCCTCCAGGATCTGCAGCAGCGAGTTGAAGATGTCCGGGTGAGCCTTCTCGACCTCGTCGAAGAGCACGACGGAGAACGGCTTGCGGCGGACCTTCTCGGTCAGCTGACCGCCCTCCTCGTAGCCCACGTAGCCGGGGGGCGAACCGAAGAGACGCGAGACCGTGTGCTTCTCGCTGAACTCCGACATGTCGAGGGAGATCAGCGCGTCCTCGTCACCGAAGAGGAACTCGGCGAGCGCCTTGGACAGCTCGGTCTTACCGACACCGGACGGACCGGCGAAGATGAACGAGCCACCCGGACGCTTCGGGTCCTTCAGACCGGCACGCGTGCGGCGGATCGCCTTCGACAGCGCCTTGACGGCGTCGTTCTGGCCGATGACCCGCTTGTGCAGCTCCTCCTCCATGCGGAGCAGGCGGCTGGACTCCTCCTCGGTCAGCTTGAAGACCGGGATGCCGGTGGCGGTGGCGAGGACCTCGGCGATCAGCTCGCCGTCGACCTCGGCGACGACGTCCATGTCGCCGGCCTTCCACTCCTTCTCCCGCTTGGCCTTGGCGGCCAGGAGCTGCTTCTCCTTGTCGCGCAGGGAAGCGGCCTTCTCGAAGTCCTGCGAGTCGATCGCCGACTCCTTGTCCCGGCGGACACCGGCGATCTTCTCGTCGAACTCGCGCAGGTCCGGCGGCGCGGTCATCCGGCGGATGCGCATCCTCGAACCGGCCTCGTCGATCAGGTCGATCGCCTTGTCCGGCAGGAAGCGGTCCGAGATGTACCGGTCGGCCAGGGTCGCGGCCTGGACCAGCGCCTCGTCGGTGATGGAGACGCGGTGGTGCGCCTCGTACCGGTCGCGCAGGCCCTTGAGGATCTCGATCGTGTGCGGCAGGGACGGCTCGGCGACCTGGATCGGCTGGAAGCGGCGCTCCAGGGCCGCGTCCTTCTCCAGGTGCTTGCGGTACTCGTCCAGCGTGGTCGCACCGATGGTCTGCAGCTCACCGCGGGCCAGCATCGGCTTCAGGATCGAAGCGGCGTCGATGGCGCCTTCGGCGGCACCGGCACCGACCAGCGTGTGCAGCTCGTCGATGAACAGGATGATGTCGCCGCGGGTGCGGATCTCCTTGAGCACCTTCTTCAGGCGCTCCTCGAAGTCACCGCGGTAGCGGGAGCCGGCGACCAGGGCACCGAGGTCGAGGGTGTAGAGGTGCTTGTCCTTGAGGGTCTCGGGCACCTCGCCCTTGACGATGGCCTGGGCGAGGCCCTCGACGACGGCGGTCTTGCCGACGCCGGGCTCACCGATCAGGACCGGGTTGTTCTTGGTGCGGCGGGACAGCACCTGCATGACCCGCTCGATCTCCTTCTCGCGCCCGATGACCGGGTCGAGCTTGGATTCGCGAGCGGCCTGGGTGAGGTTCCGGCCGAACTGGTCGAGGACCAGGGACGTGGAGGGCGTGCCCTCGGCAGGACCGCCGGCGGTGGCGGCCTCCTTGCCCTGGTAGCCGGAGAGCAGCTGGATGACCTGCTGCCGCACCCGGTTGAGGTCTGCGCCCAGCTTGACGAGGACCTGGGCGGCGACACCCTCGCCCTCGCGGATCAGGCCGAGCAGGATGTGCTCCGTGCCGATGTAGTTGTGGCCCAGCTGAAGGGCCTCGCGGAGCGACAGCTCCAGGACCTTCTTGGCACGGGGGGTGAAGGGGATGTGGCCGGAGGGCGCCTGCTGGCCCTGGCCGATGATCTCCTCCACCTGCTGGCGGACCGCCTCGAGCGAAATCCCGAGGCTCTCAAGGGCCTTGGCGGCGACACCCTCACCCTCGTGGATCAGGCCCAGGAGGATGTGCTCGGTGCCGATGTAGTTGTGGTTGAGCATCCGGGCTTCTTCCTGAGCCAGGACGACAACCCGCCGCGCGCGGTCGGTGAACCTCTCGAACATCGTTAATCGCTCCTCAGAGCGGTCAGGCAGTGGGGGGAACTTCCCCTCCCTGTCCTTCCGCAGCTTAGTCCCGCAAGCGGGGACCGCTCATTCCAACTGCCGACACCGTCGATGGCCTCCTGACCCCGAACGCCGACATCTCCTCCAACCCGATGGTGCGAGACGATGTTCCCGCAGGCCAGGCAGATACCCCAGTCGCCAGTACGCCGATGGCGAACGTGAGACGGCCTGCCCTGCGTGTCGCCCCCTCCCACTAGGGATGTCTTACCCGCAGCCACCGACGGTCCATGCCGCGTGCACCGGTCCCCTCCGCTATGGGCGAACAACCTTGCGCCTCCCGGCACCCCGGCCCGCCCGCTCGAACAGCACGCTCGGCGCACAGCGGAACACCCAGCGTAACCCGAACGGCCTTCCGGCGGTTGCACGTGGCATGGCTGGCGCAGCACCTCCATGGCCCACGGTCCCTCCTCCCCGCCGACCGCCCGGGGCGAACACCCGGGTGCGGCGCTGGTACGAGAACGAACTGGGGTGGCCGACGGTGCCCGGGGAGCCGCTGAGGCTGCCGCTGGGCGTGCGCTTCGACGTACTGGACGTTCCGGCGCAGGCGGGCCGTGCCGCGCTGCAGCGTGTGCCCGCGGGCTGTCCGGTTGCCCTGAGGGGCGACCGGATGGCCCTGCTCGTGGCCGCGGGCAGCGCGGAGGAGCTGCCGGGCCTGCTGGAGTGGCTGGAGTGGGGTGGCCTGCCGCTGGACCTGAGGGCCCTCGGCACGGGCGCGAAGATGGACGCGCCGCCGCCACCCGCCGGACTCACCAGGCCCTCCGGGATCCCCGAGCCCTCCCGGCGCTCCTGGCCCCGGCCGGCCTCCGGGCCGTCGCACACCGCGCACCGCGGCCCCGGCAGGGGCCCGGACACGCAGGACAGGCGCAACGGACAGGACGGACACGACACCGAACCGAGCGCGGCACATGCGGCACCGGGATCACGGGGCACGGCGTCGGCACGCACCGCGGCGTGGGACGCGGCGGAGGCATACGGCCCCCGCTCCGTGGCGCCTGCACCTCCGGACCCCGGGCCGGCGCCTGCACCTCCGGACCCCGGGCCGGCGTCCGGCTCCCCCGAACCGGAATCGCTGACCCTGAGTCGCTCGGACACGGTGCAGCCGACCACCGTGTGGCTGCGGCCCCCCGTGCCGGGACGCGAGGTCGAGGCCTCGCTCCCGTCGTTGACCGCCCTGGGGAGCACCGGCGGCACCCCGGATCTGGTACGGCTCGTGGACACGGTGGCCACGCACTGCCACCGGATCCGGCTGAGGCGTACCTGTGCTCAGCCGTTGGCCTTCTCGTAGGCCTCGCGGATGGACGCCGGGACACGGCCGCGGTCGTTGACCTCGAAACCGTTCTCCTTCGCCCAGGCGCGGATCGCAGCCGTGTCCTGGTTGCCGCCGGAAGCGGCACGCGCCTTTCCACGCCCGCCAGAGGCGCGGCCTCCGGTACGGCGACCGCCCTTCAGATAGGGCTCGAGAAGGCCGCGCAGCTTGTCCGCATTGTCGGTCGTGAGGTCGATCTCGTACGTCTTGCCGTCCAGCGCGAACGTCACGGTCTCGTCCGCCTCGCCGCCGTCGAGGTCGTCGACAAGAAGGACCTGAACCTTCTGTGCCACCGGATTTCCTTTCATCGATAACGTGAGGGCATGGGGCCCCGCGGCGTCCCGCCGTTTCGCCGCCCCTTGTTATATGCAGTACTGCAGTACGTCGGAAAGCAAACCGCTTTTGCTGGAAAAACACAAACCCCCGGCGGAGACCGGCTGCCTCCTCCGGACCGGAAAGGTGCGCGTTTCGGACATAGGGAACCGGGGCAGGCGCAGCCGAGCGGAATAGGCGGCAGATCCCTCTGTCAGATGCCGGCGCCCGTTGACGATCACAGATGCAGAAGCATCCGGCTGTTGCCCAAGGTGTTGGGTTTCACTCGTTCGAGGCCGAGGAACTCCGCGACGCCCTCGTCATAGGAACGCATCAGCTCTGCGTAGACATCGGTGTCGACCGGCGTCTCGCCGATCTCCACGAAGCCGTGCTTGCCGAAGAAGTCGACTTCGAAGGTCAGACAGAAAACGCGGCGAACACCGAGCCAGCGGGCGGTCTGCAGCAACTTCTCCAGCACCCGATGACCGACGCCGGCGCCCTTCAGGCCGGGCTTCACCGCGAGAGTGCGGACTTCGGCCAGGTCTTCCCACATCACGTGCAGGGCGCCACAGCCGACGACCTCGGCGTTGTCGTCCCGTTCCGCGACCCAGAACTCCTGGATGTCCTCGTAAAGCGTCACCGTCGCTTTGTCGAGCAGGATGCCGCCGCGGACGTACGCGTCCAGGAGCCGGCGGACGGCGGGAACATCGCTGGTGCGGGCCCGCCGGACCGTGATGGCTTTAGTCGTGGCCTCGCGACTCTCGGCGGAGGGACTCTCTGCTGACATGAGCGGACGCTATCGCCCGCCACCCCCGGATGCCGAGCCGGGGTTCTCCGCACCGGCTTCCCCGCCGGGTGCGGGTTCCGAGGATGTTTCGCCGTCACCGACGATGCGCAGTGCATCACGCAGGGCCTGGCGCTGTTCGTCGCTCATCATGCCGAAGAAGGCGACGAGCGCGGCGGCGGGGTTGTCGCTCTGCGCCCAGGCGTCGTTCATGAGCGCCGCCGCGTAGGCGGCCCTGGTGGAGACCGCCTCATATCGATAGGCCCGGCCTTCCGCCTCACGGCGGACCCAGCCCTTCTGATGGAGATTGTCCAAAACGGTCATCACCGTGGTGTAGGCGATCGACCGTTCCTGCTGGAGGTCTTCCAGGACTTCTCGAACGGTGACAGGGCGGTTCCACTTCCACACCCGTGTCATGACCGCGTCTTCGAGTTCTCCCAATGGGCGAGGCACAACTCAGCACCATAGTGGGAGATGTCGGCCCTGGCGTGCCGGACGTGCACGTTCAGGCCCGAACGGGGGCGAAAGGGGCGTACGACTCCACGGGTACGCACGCGGGCGGACACCGTACGCCGGTCGAGGGGCCGCCGGCGAGGCGGCCCCTGAGGTCGGCACGCCCTGCGGCGCGCCGGCCTCAGGCGTCGGTGCCGGGGGAGGTCCGGCGGGCGCCCTCGGCGCGGGCCAGCACGGCGTCGACCGCCGCGTCCTCCTTGGCCTTGTTGGACCCGCCCTGGGTCTTCACGATCACCCGGATCACGCCGACGAAGAACACGGCCATGACGAGCGGGGGCACGAGCGCGGAGACGTAGTCCATGGCTCAAGAGTAGCCACGCGGGGTGGGGGGTTTCGGGCGGGGTGGGGCGAATCAGCCTGCCGCGAGCTGCTGGGGCGGGTGCTCCGGCGGCGGCGTCGGCTTGCGGCGGGGAAAGACCTCGCCCGGCGTCGGAACGGGCTTGCGGGCGGGTCCCGGCTCCGGCTTCGGCGCCGCGGGGCGGGGGCCGGGCCCGGCGGGCTTCTCGGAGGGCTTCCGCTGCGGCTCACCGTTCCCGGCGGGCTTTCCGGCCGTTTCCCCCACGGCGGCGGGCAGGTCCGCGGCGAGGCCGCCCGGAAGGGCCAGCAGGCGCGCGCGTGAGGGGGGAACGGCGGGAACGTCGGGGAGGGCGCCGGGACGGGCCGTTCCGCGCGCCAGGCGCGTGCGTACGTCCTGTTCGGCGAGGGCCTGGCAGCGCTCCAGCAGGACCGCCGCCGCCGGGTTTCCACGCAGCGCGCGCAGCGCGGCGAGGTCGTCCGCGACCGGCCGGTACCCGGCACCCAGCGCTTCCTCCAGGAGCGTGAGGTAGCCGGCGGCGGTTCCGGGCAGGGCGGCACGGTAGCGGCCGAGGTCGGCCACGAGAAAGGCGCGCAGCCTGACCCCCTCCCGCGTCGCCTCGTCCAGCGACTCGGCGAGCCGGAGGCAGTCCTGCACGTCCTCGGCTGAGGCGGTACCGGGATGGAGGGCGAGGGCGAGGGCGCGGCGGAGCACACGCAGCTCCTCCACACCGAACGCCATGCCGCCGCGGGATCCGTATGGCGTGGGCATGCAGCCGACGATACGCGCTAATCGGACAAACCCGACACATGGTGCGGGTGTGACGCGCGGGCGTGGCGCCGCGAGCCACCCGCCTGGAGGTCCCGACCACAGACGGTCACCACCCCGTCCCGGCGCACGCGCGGTCGGCGCGTGCACCGGGACGGGCGGGGGCTCACATGCGGGACACGTTCCGCTCGTAGACCAGGCGGAGGCCGATCAGCGTCAGCCACGGCTCGTGCTCGTCGATCACCGCGGACTCTCCCAGCACCATCGGGGCGAGGCCGCCGGTGGCGATCACCGTCACGTCCGCGGGGTCGTCGGCGAGCTCGCGCGCCATCCGGCTGACGACGCCGTCGACCTGCCCGGCGAACCCGTAGACGATGCCGGCCTGCATCGCCTCGACGGTGTTCTTGCCGATCACACTGCGCGGCCGGGCCACCTCGATCTTCCGCAGCTGGGCGCCCTTGACGCCCAGTGCCTCGACGGAGATCTCGATGCCGGGCGCGATGACACCGCCGACGTACTCCCCGCGCGCGCTGACAGCGTCGAACGTCGTCGCCGTGCCGAAGTCGACGACGATCGCCGGCCCGCCGTACAGGTCGACGGCCGCGACGGCGTTGATGATGCGGTCGGCGCCGACCTCCTTGGGGTTGTCGGTCAGGATCGGCACGCCCGTCTTCACGCCCGGCTCCACGAGGACGGCCGGCACGTCGCCGTAGTAGCGGCGCGTCACCTCGCGCAGTTCGTGCAGCACCGACGGCACGGTCGCGCAGATCGCGATGCCGTCGATGCCGTCACCCAGCTCGTCGCCGAGCAGGGGATGCATGCCCATCAGGCCCTGGAGCAGTACGGCCAGCTCGTCGGCGGTGCGGCGCGCGTCCGTGGAGATGCGCCAGTGCTCGACGATGTCCTCACCGTCGAAGAGGCCCAGAACGGTGTGCGTGTTCCCGACGTCGATCGTGAGGAGCATGGCTGTTACTCCGCCCCGCGCAGGTCCAGGCCGATGTCGAGGATCGGCGACGAGTGGGTCAGAGCGCCTACGGCGAGGAAGTCGACGCCCGTGTCGGCGTAGGCGCGCGCCGTCCGGAGCGTCAGCCGGCCCGACGCCTCCAGCAGCGCCCGCCCGCCCACCAGCCCGACGGCCTCCTCGCACTCGCCGGGCGTGAAGTTGTCCAGCAGGATCAGGTCCGCGCCGGCGTCGACGACCTCGCGCAGCTGGTGCAGGGTGTCGACCTCGACCTCGATCGGCACCTCCGGGAAGGCCTCCCGTACCGCCTCGAAGGCCCGGGCGACGCCGCCCGCGGCGACCACGTGGTTGTCCTTCACCAGAGCCGCGTCGGACAGCGACATGCGGTGGTTGACGCCTCCGCCGCAGCGCACCGCGAACTTCTCCAGGGAGCGCAGCCCCGGGGTCGTCTTGCGGGTGTCACGCACGCGCGCCTTGGTGCCCTCCAGGGCGTCCGCCCATGCGCGCGTGGCGGTCGCGATGCCCGACAGGCGGCAGAGGATGTTCAGGGCGCTGCGCTCGGCGGTGAGCAGGTCGCGGGTGCGCGAGGTGACCGACAGCAGCTTCTGCCCGGCCTCCACCCGGTCGCCGTCCTCGACGTGCCGCTCGACCTCGAACTCGTCGGTGCACACCACGGACAGGACCGCCTCGGCGACCCTCAGACCGGCCGCGACGCCCGCCTCCCGGGCGACGAAGTCGGCGGTGGCGACCGCGTCCTCGGGGATGGTCGCGACGGTCGTCACGTCCACGCCGTGGTCGAGGTCCTCCTGGACGGCCACGTTGGCGATGTCCTCGACCTCGACGGGGTCGAGTCCGGCGTCGGCCAGGAGCTGCGCGAGCGCGGGGTCGAGCCCGCACTCCAGGTATGCCTCGTCGGTGCCGTCGCCGCAGCCGCAGCCGTCGCCGCAGCCGCCGCTCTGGACGAGGGGAAGGTCGTTGCTCACTTCTGTCACTGCTCCTGGGGACGCTGGGTCGGGGGGAAGTCGGCGGAGTCCGTGGAGTGCACGGCCAGGGTGCGGTCCGGGTTCAGCCGTACGACGATGTGGCGGCGCCAGCGGGCGTCGTCGCGGTCCGGCAGGTCCTCGCGCCAGTGGCAGCCGCGGGTCTCCTCGCGCGCGCTCGCCGCGGCGACCAGGGCACGGGCCACGCACAGGAGGTTGGTGGCCTCCCAGGTGTCCACTCCCGGCTCGGCGGTCTTGCCGTTCTCCTCCAGCGCGTCGCGGGCCTCGGTGTGCAGTCGCTGGAGCCGGTCGGCGGCCTGCCGGAGCGACTCGGCGGAGCGCAGCACGCCCGCGCCGTCGGTCATGGTCCGCTGGATGGCGAACCGCGCCTCCGGCGCCAGCAGCGGGTGCGCGGGGCGCTCCGGGTGGGGGACCGGCTGCGGCACACCCGCGCGCAGGCCGTTCCCGGCGTGCGCCCCCGTGATGTCGTCGGCGATGCGCTCGGCGTAGACCAGGCCCTCCAGGAGGGAGTTGGAGGCGAGCCGGTTCGCGCCGTGCACACCGGTGCACGCGACCTCGCCGCACGCGTACAGGCCGGGCACGGTCGTACGGCCGTGGGAGTCGGTGCGCACGCCGCCGGAGGCGTAGTGGGCGGCCGGGGCGATCGGGATCGGCTCGTGGACGGGGTCGATGCCGTGGGCGCGGCAGGCGGCGAGGATCGTCGGGAAGCGGTGCTCCCACATCTCCGCGCCGAAGTGGCGGGCGTCGAGGAACATGTGCTCGGCGTCCTGCTGCCGCATGCGGCGCAGGATGCCCTTGGCGACGACGTCCCGGGGGGCCAGCTCGGCCAGTTCGTGCTGCCCGACCATGAACCGCACGCCGTCGGCGTCGACCAGGTGGGCGCCCTCGCCGCGTACCGCCTCGGAGACCAGCGGCTGCTGACCCTCGACGTCCGGTCCCAGGAAGAGCACCGTCGGGTGGAACTGCACGAATTCGAGGTCGGAGACCTCCGCGCCCGCACGCAGGGCGAGCGCCACGCCGTCACCGGTCGACACGGACGGGTTCGTGGTCGCGGAGAACACCTGCCCCATGCCGCCGGTGGCGAGAACCACCGCGGGCGCGTGCACGGCGCCCACGCCGTCGTGCTGGCCCTCGCCCATCACGTGCAGGGTGACGCCGGCCGTGCGGCCGTCGGCGTCGGTGAGCAGGTCCAGCACGAGCGCGTTCTCGATCGTGCGCAGCCCCGCCCGCCGCCGCCCGCCCTCCGGGCCCGGGAGCGTGCCGCGCTCGTCCGTCCCGGCCGCGTGCACGGCCTCGACGAGCGCTCGGGACACCTCCGCGCCGGTCGCGTCGCCGCCCGCGTGGGCGATGCGGCGGCGGTGATGGCCGCCCTCACGGGTCAGGTCCAGGCCTCCGGCCGAGGACTCGTCGAAGCGGGCGCCGGTCGCGATCAGCCGCCGTACGGCGTCGGGGCCCTCGGTGACCAGGATGCGCACCGCGTCGGCGTCGCACAGGCCCACGCCCGCCACCAGCGTGTCGTCGAGGTGCTGCTCGGGGGTGTCGCCCTCGCCCAGCGCGGCGGCGATGCCGCCCTGGGCCCAGCGCGTGGAGCCGTCGTCGAGGCGGGCCTTGGTGACCACGACGGTGTTCAGCCCGGCCGCCTCGCAGCGCAGGGCCGCGGTGAGACCGGCCACGCCGGATCCGACGACCACGACGTCGGCGTCGATGGACCACCCGGGCGCGGGCGCGTGCAGTCGTATGCCTGTGCTGGTCACGAGGCGGCTCCGAAGGTGAGGGGGAGGTTGTCGATCAGCCGGGTCGTCCCGACCCGGGCGGCGACGGCGAGGACGGCCTCGCCGGTGAAGTCGTCCCCGATCTCGGTGAAGTCGGACGGGTCGACGAGCGCGAGGTAGTCCAGTTCGAGCGGGGGGTTCAGGCGCGCGGCGTCGTCGAGGACCGTGCGGGCCGCGGCGCGCACGGCCGCCGGTCCGCCCGGGGACGCCTTCGCCACGGCGTGCGCGTCGGCGGCGGCGCGGGACTCGCCGAGGGCGCTGAGGGCCTCGGCACGCGCGTGCGTGGCGGGCACCTCACGCGCGCGTGCCCGCAGCGCCTCCTGCGCCGCGTGCCGGTCGCGGCCCGCGAAGAGCGCGCCGGACAACGCGAGCGCGGTGCGGCGCTCCTGCGCGGACAGGTAGCGGTTGCGGCTGGACAGGGCCAGGCCGTCGTCCTCCCGCACGGTGGGGACGCCGACGATCTCCATGCCGAAGTCGAGGTCCCGCACCATGCGGCGGATCAGCGCCAGCTGCTGCGCGTCCTTCTGTCCGAAGAGGGCCACGTCGGGACGGGTCAGGTGGAGCAGCTTGGCGACGACGGTGAGCATGCCGTCGAAGTGGCCCGGCCGGGAGGCCCCCTCCAGGCACTCGCCCATGGGGCCCGCGCTGATGCGGACCTGCGGCTCACCGCCGGGGTAGACCTCCTCGGCGGAGGGCGCGAAGACGGCGTCGGCACCCGCCTGCTCGGCGACCTTCAGGTCGGCCTCCAGGGTGCGCGGGTAGCGGTCGAGGTCCTCGCCCTCGCCGAACTGCAGCGGGTTGACGAAGACCGTGACCACGACCTCGCCGTCCGGGCCGGCGATCTCCCGCGCTGAGCGGACGAGCGTGGCGTGCCCCTCGTGCAGGGCGCCCATGGTCATCACGACGGCGCGGCGGCCCGCACGCGTGCGTGCGTGGAGTTCGCCGGCAGTGCGCAACAGGGTGGTGGTCATCGGGCATCCCCTTCGGAGCCGTCGGTGCCATCGGTCCCGTCGATGCCGTCGGCGCCGCTACGGCGGTCGGCCAGGACGCCCAGCAGGTCCTCGGCGAGTTCCGGCTTCAGCAGGCCGTGGGCGAGGGCCCGGTCGGCGGTGGCCCGCGCCATCGCCAGATATCCGGCGACGGTCTGCGGCGAGTGGGTGCGCAGCTGCTCGACATGGGCCGCGACCGTGCCGGCGTCACCGCGCGCGACCGGCCCGGTCAGTGCGGCGTCGCCGGAGCGCAGGGCATTGTCGAGGGCGGCACCGAGCAGGGGGCCGAGCATCCGGTCGGGCGCCTCCACACCGGCCGCGCGCAGCAGCTCCATCGCCTGGGCGACCAGTGTGACCAGGTGGTTCGCGCCGAGTGCGAGGGCCGCGTGGTAGAGCGGGCGCATCTGCTCGGCGATCCATTCCGGTTCGCCGCCCATCTCGATGACGAGGGCCTCGGCGGCCAGCCGCAGCTCCTCGGGGGCGGTGACGCCGAACGAGCAGCCGGCCAGCCGCTGCACGTCGACGGGTGTGCCGGTGAAGGTCATCGCCGGGTGCAGGGCCAGCGGCAGCGCGCCCGCACGCAGGGCCGGGTCGAGGACCCTGGTGCCGTACCGCCCGGAGGTGTGCACGAGCAACTGGCCCGGGCGTACGGCCCCCGTCTCGGCCAGGCCGGTGACCAGGCCGGGCAGGGCGTCGTCCGGGACGGTCAGCAGGACCAGGTCGGCGCGCTCCAGGACCTCGGCGGGCGAGACGAGGGGCACGTGCGGAAGCATCAGCTCGGCACGCCGCCGGGAGGCGTCGGAGACGCCCGAGACGGCGACCGGGCGGTGCCCGGCGAGTTGGAGGGAGGCGGCGAGTGCGGGGCCGACTCGGCCGGCGCCGACGACGCCGACGGTGAGCCGCGCGGGGCGCCCCTGGGGATCTGGCTGCTGGCTTGTACTCACGCGACGGAAGCCTTCCCGTTCCAGTCCGCTCCGGGTACCGGACGATTTCTCGTCATGTTAACGCGATCGGTTCGGAGGGCGTCCGGTCGTCCACAGGCTGTGGGCGTTCACACGCCGTACGTGCACAGGCGCGGGGCCGGAATGCGGGTGCGCGTCCGGACGCGGGCGCGGGATGATCCCGGCCATGAGCGATACGACGGAGCGGCACGGGCCGCAGGCGGCCGGGCACCAGCAGGACCGGGCGGCGGAGGGGACCGCGGACCGCACGGAGCGGGCGACGGGCCTGCTGCCGGACGCGGAACGGCTCAGGAACCTGCGGGAGCGCCGCGTCGCCGCGTGCCGGGCCGCGTCGCGCTCGCTCGCCCGCCTCGGGTTCCTCGGCACGCTCCGCGAACGGCTGGCGCTGCTGGACGCGGCGCGGGACGTGTACGACCTCGACGAGCGCTCGGACATGTACGGCAGCGGTGTCGTGGAGACCCTGGAGGGGAAGGTCGCCGCCCTGCTCGGTACCGAGGCCGCCGCCTTCTTCCCCACGGGCACGATGGCCCAGCAGATCGCCCTGCGCTGCTGGGCGGGCCGCACCGGCAGCCCGACCGTCGCCCTGCACGGGCTCTCCCATCCCGAAAGGCACGAGCAGGACGCCTTCAGCCAGGTGAGCGGTCTGCGGCCGGTGAGGGTCACGACCGAGCCCCGGTTGCCGACCGCAGCCGAGATCCGGGACTTCGACGAGCCGTTCGGCGCCCTGATGCTGGAACTCCCCCTCAGGGACGCGGGTTTCGTGCTCCCGTCCTGGGAGGAACTGACCGAGGTGGTGGCGGCGGCGCGGGAACGCGACGCGGTGGTGCACTTCGACGGCGCCCGCCTGTGGGAGTCCACGGTCCACTTCGGCCGGCCCCTGGAGGAGATCGCGGGCCTGGCGGACAGCGTGTACGTCTCGCTGTACAAATCGCTCGACGGGCTCGGGGGCGCGGTCCTCGCGGGCCCCCGGGGGCTCGTCTCCGAGGCGAAGGTGTGGCGCCACCGGTACGGCGGCCAGGTCTTCCAGGAGTTCCCGACCGCCCTGTCCGCGCTGATCGGGCTGGAGCGGGAGTTGCCCCGGCTGCCCGAGTACGTGGCGCACGCGCGCGTGGTCGCCCGGGCCCTGCGCGAGGGGTTCGCGGCGGCCGGGGTGCCGTGGGCGCGCGTCCATCCCGAGGTGCCGCACACCCACGACTTCCAGGTGTGGCTGCCCTACGACGCCGATGTCGTCGCCGAGGCGGCGGTGCGGACGGTCGAGGAGACGGGGATCGCCCTCTTCGCCGGCGGCTGGGACGCCAAGGGTCCGGGACTGGCCTGCACCGAGGTGTACGTGCGGGCGGCGGGCCTGGAGTGGACGCCTGAGGACGTGAGGTCCGCGGTCGCCGACTTCGTCCGCCGGCTGGCCTCGGAAGCCTGACTCGGCCTGCTCCGCCGCGACATCCGGTGCCGCGCATCACAGGGCACCGGAGGTTCCCCGTACGGGGCGTACATGGACGACTCCGTCAACGCGGCGAGGTGCGGTGCCGGGCGCCACGGGCCCGGCGGGACCTGCTGGACATGCCCACAGCACTCAGTCGCGCCGGATGTGCCCCAGGCCCACCCGTGCCTGCTGGAGCCGTGTCCGCACCCGCCCCTCGGTGTGGGGCCTCAGCCGCAGGCCGGCCAGGACGGCGATCCGGTCGGCGGTCTTCGGGACCGTCGACCGGTCGGTCCACAGGTGCTCGGCGAACTCCGGCCCGCTCAGCCGCTCCAGGCAGTGGTCGAGCCGCTGCACGGCCCAGCTCTCCCGCCGCAGCGCGGCTTCCTTCCCGGCGACGTGGCGCAGGGCATGCCCGAAGCCGCGCTCCCGCAGCCGTGCGAGCACGGTCTCCCGCTCGGCGAGCAGGGCGAAGTGGCGTACGTCGTGGCCGAGTTCGCGCAGCCGGCCGACGGTCTCGGCGAAGTGGCCGGAGTCGGTGACCGTCATGGGCGCGATCACCACGCCGTCCCGGCGGGTGAGGGCGAGGTCGAGGACCTCCACCACGCCCTGCCGCCAGGACCTCAGGTCCTGGAAGTCCCCGCGGAGTTCGGGCGGGAGCATGCGGTGCAGACCGAAGCCGGCGTGCTCCGGGTCGCAGACCACGCTGCCGGGCAGACGGCGCTGGATCTCGTGTGCGGTCTGTGTCTTGCCGCCCCCGAAGGGGCCGTTGATCCACAGGAGCATGCGGGAGACCCTACCGACGGCGCAGCCTCCGGTCAGCCGTGTCCGCCGGCCCGTACGAGGCCCGTCTCGTAGGCGAGGACGACCACCTGGACGCGGTCCCGCAGGCCGAGCTTGGTCAGGATGCGGCCCACGTGCGTCTTCACCGTCGCCTCGGACAGCACCAGGCGGCCGGCGATCTCGCTGTTGGACAGGCCCTGGGCGACCAGGACCATCACCTCGCGCTCGCGGTCGGTCAGCCGGTCCAGTTCCTTGTGGCGGGGCTCCTGACCGGTGTCGGGCAGCATCGGTGCGAACCGGTCCAGCAGGCGGCGCGTGGTGGACGGGGCGACGACCGCGTCGCCGCTGTGCACGGCACGGATCGCGGCCAGGAGTTCGCCGGGCGGCACGTCCTTGAGCATGAATCCGGAGGCGCCCGCCTTCAGCCCGGAGAAGGCGTACTCGTCGAGGTCGAAGGTGGTCAGGATCAGCACCTTCGGCGCATCCGGTGCCGAGCAGATCCGGCGGGTGGTCTCCACACCGTCCAGCTTCGGCATGCGCACGTCCATCAGTACGACGTCGACGGCGGTGGACTGCAGCACCTGCAGGGCCTCGACCCCGTCACCCGCCTCCGCGACGACCTCCATGTCCGGCTGGGCGGCGAGCACCATCCGGAACCCGGTGCGCAGCAGCACCTGGTCGTCGACGAGCATCACGCGGATCGTCATCGGGTCCTCTTCCGTGTCCGTCCAGGCCGTTCGGCACGGCCGTTACAGGTGTCGACAAGGGGCGTGCGGTGGCGTCAGTGCGCCGGTTTGAGCGGCAGCAGGGCGCTGATGCGGAATCCTCCGCCGGGACGCGGGCCCGCGTCCAGGGTGCCGCCGACCATACCGACCCGCTCGCGCATCCCGATCAGGCCGTGGCCCTGGCCGTCGAAGCCGCCCTCCTCGTACAGCTCGTGCGGGGCGCCCTTGCCGTCGTCCTCGACCAGCAGACCGAGACCGTCGTCGAAGTAGACCAGCCGCACGCTCGCGCCGGCGTTCGCCCCACCGTGCTTGCGGGTGTTGGTGAGCGCCTCCTGCACGATGCGGTACGCCGTCAGCTCCACACCGCTGGGCAGCGGGCGGGCCGTCCCCTCGACCTTGAAGTCGACCGGCAGGCCGGAGCCGCGGCACTGCTCCACCAGGTCCTCGATCTGCTCGACGCCGGGCTGCGGAACGTACTCACCGGCCTCCTGGTGCTCACCGGTGCGCAGCACGCCGAGCAGGCGGCGCATCTCGGCGAGGGCCTGCCGACCGGTGGAGGAGATCGTCTCCAGGGCCTTCTTCGCCTGGTCGGGCGCGGCGTCGAGGACATAGGCGGCGCCGTCGGCCTGCACCACCATCACCGACACGTTGTGCGCCACGACGTCGTGCAGCTCCCGCGCGATCCGGGCGCGCTCGGCGGCGACCGCGACCTTCGCCTGCGCCTCGCGCTCCTTCTCCAGACGGGTGGCCCGCTCCTCCAGCTGGGCGTAGTACGCGCGCCGGGTGCGGATCGAGTCGCCGAGCACCCAGGCGAGCGCGAACGGCACCGTCTGGAAGACCACTATGGCGAGATCGCCCAGCACGCCGGTGTGTTCGTTGGGCCAGCGCAGCTGCGCCAGGGTCGCAGCCCCCAGCCCCGTCGCCAGTGCCAGCCGGGACGCCCAGCGCGCACCGGTCGCGGCGACCGTGTAGACGATCACCAGCAGGGCGAAGTCCGTGACGCGCGTCTCCACGTCCAGCGCCACCTGGACGACGCCGAGCGCGATGGCCAGCAGCAGCATCCGCTCCGGCCAGCGGCGCCGCAGCGCGACCGTGGCGCACAGCAGCACCACGACCGGCAGGACCACGACCGGGGAGCCGGTTCCCGTGGTCTCCGGGTTCGCCGTCTCCGCCACGAGCGAGATCCCGAGCAGGACGACGGCCCAGAAGCCGTCGACCCAGGTCGGATGCCTGCGGAGAAAATCGTAGAGGCGCTGCACGTAACCCAGAGTAGGGAAGGCGGATGCGTGCAGGGGTCAACCGGAGGGCCGATCCGGATCGGATGCGTGTACTCCGCAAGGTGGAGGCGGCGATCTCCTGTGCGCCTAGTCTGTCCGGGTGGTGCACGAGGCGACGGACGAGTGGTGCGGCTGGCGGACCGCGGGCGAGACGGCCCTGTACGGACCGGCCGGCTTCTACCGCCGGCCGGAGGGCCCGGCCGGGCACTTCCGCACGTCGGTGCACGCCTCGCCGCTGTTCGCGCGGGCCGTGGCGCGGCTGCTGTGCCTGGTCGACGAGGCACTGGGACGGCCCGACCGGCTGGACTTCGTGGACATGGCGGCCGGACGGGGTGAACTGGCCGCCGGGGTGCTCGCCGCCCTGCCCGCGGGCGTGGCCGCCCGCACGCGGGTGTGCGCCGTCGAGATCGCCGGACCCCGGCCCGACGGCCTCGACCCGCGCATCGTCTGGCGGGCCGACGTACCGCACGGGATCACGGGCCTGCTGTTCGCCAACGAGTGGCTCGACAACATCCCGGTCGACGTCGCCGAGACCGACCCCGCCGGTGTCGCGCGGCTCGTCCTCGTCCGGGAGGACGGGACCGAACAGCTCGGCGAGCCGGTGTCGGGGGCGGACGCGCAGTGGCTCCGGCAGTGGTGGCCGCTGCCGTCGGAGGAGGGCCTGCGCGCGGAGATCGGGTGGCCCCGGGACGAGGCCTGGGCGTCCGTGGTCGCACGCGTGGACCGGGGGGTGGCAGTGGCCGTGGACTACGCGCACACGGCGGACGCGCGCCCCCCGTTCGGCACGCTGACCGGCTTCCGGGAGGGGCGCGAGACGGCGCCCGTGCCGGACGGGTCGTGTGACATCACGGCGCACGTCGCGCTGGACGCCTGCGCGGCGCGCGGGCGGAACGAGCACGGGGCGCCCGGGACGACCGCGAGCCCGGGAACGGCTGCGAGCCCGGGGGCGCGGGAGGATGTTCCGTCAGCGCGCGCACAGTACGAGCGCCCGGCGCACACACCGAACACGCGCTCCGCGCCCAGAAGTGCACGCCCGGCGGGTCCGGACCGCGCACACGCTCTCCCGGAGGCGCGCCTGCTACGGCAGCGCCATGCGTTGCGCGTCCTGGGCGTGGGCGGCGCCCGCCCCCCGCTCGCGCTCGCCTCCACCGATCCGGCGGCGTACGTGCGGGCGCTCGCGAGCGCCGGAGAGGCCGCCGAGCTGACCGCGGAGGGCGGTCTGGGCGACTTCGGGTGGCTGGTGCAGCCGGTGGGCGCGGACGACCCGCTGGGTCCCACGACCGCCGTACGCTGACACCTGCCGACGCCACCGCCCGAACCGCCGGCACCACCGCGTCGGCCGGCGCCGGCCGGCCGTAGCACCGGACCGGCCCGCTACTTGTCGATGTCGCCGACCACGAAGAACATCGACCCCAGGATCGCCACCATGTCCGCGACCAGGGTCCCCGGCAGCAGCTGCGTCAGCGCCTGGATGTTGTTGTACGACGCGGACCGCAACTTCAGCCGGTACGGGGTCTTCTCGCCCTTGCTCACCAGGTAGTAGCCGTTGATGCCGAGAGGGTTCTCGGTCCAGGCGTAGGTGTGGCCCTCGGGCGCCTTCAGCACCTTCGGCAGCCGTTGGTTGACGGGGCCGGGCGGAAGGCCGGTGAGGCGGTCGAGGCAGGCGTCGGCCAGGTCGAGGGCGTTGTGCGTCTGCTCAAGGAGGCACTCGAACCGGGCGAGGCAGTCTCCCTCGGTCCGGATCACCACCTTCAGCACGTCCTGCAGCTCCGGGTAGGCGAGATACGGCTCGTCGCGGCGCAGGTCGAAGTCGACGCCGGAGGCACGTGCGATGGGTCCGCTCACGCCGTAGGCGTGCACGGCCTCCGGGGTGAGGACGCCCACGTCGCGCGTGCGCCCCCGGAAGATCTCGTTGCCGAGCACCAGGTCGTCGAAGACGTCCATGCGGGAGCGCACGGCCGCGACGGCGGCACGCGCACGTGCCGCCCATCCGGCCGGGAGGTCCTCCTTGAGGCCGCCGACACGGTTGAACATGTAGTGCATGCGCCCTCCGGAGACCTCCTCCATGACGTTCTGGAGGACCTCGCGCTCCCGGAAGGCGTAGAACACCGGGGTGATCCCGCCCAGCTCCAGCGGGTAGGAGCCGAGGAACATCAGGTGGCTGAGCACCCGGTTGAGCTCGGCGAGCAGGGTGCGCGTCCACACCGCGCGTTCGGGGACCTCCATGCCGAGCATCCGCTCCACGCCGAGGACCACGCCCAGCTCGTTGGAGAACGCCGACAGCCAGTCGTGCCGGTTGGCGAGCATGATGATCTGGCGGTAGTCGCGCGCCTCGAACAGCTTCTCCGCGCCGCGGTGCATGTAGCCGATCACCGGCTCCGCGTGCGTGATGCGCTCTCCGTCCAGCACGAGCCGGAGCCGCAGCACGCCGTGCGTGGAGGGGTGCTGGGGCCCGATGTTGAGCACCATGTCGGTGCTCTCCGCGGCACCGCCGATACCGACCATGGTCTCCGTCGTAGGAGTCATGGACACAGTCTCCCCTACGTAGGCTGGCGGTATGGAGACGGGGAGCGCGCCCGCTGCGGGGCGAAGCGGGGCGGAAGAGACAGCTCGGGCTCCGGTGGACGAGCCGGTGTGGACGGGACTGCCACCCGATCTGTTGCGGATGCGCCGGATGCTGCTGGTGGTGTGGCTGGGCCTGCTGGCGCTGGCCGCCGGGCTGGTGCCGGGCATCCTCGTGGGTCCCGCCTGGGCGGCGTTCACCCTGCTGCCGCTCGCGCCGGCGGCGTGGGGCTGGGTGCTGCTCGGTCGCAACTGGCGGTCCTGGCGGTACGCCGAGCGCGCCGACGACCTGCTGATCAGTCGGGGTGTGCTGTGGCACGAGGAGACCGTCGTGCCGTACGGGCGCATGCAACTGGTCGAGGTCACCTCGGGACCGGTCGAGCGGCGCTTCGGCCTGGCCAGCGTCCAGCTGCACACGGCCGCCGCCGCCACCGACGCTGCCATCCCCGGGCTGCACCCCGCCGAGGCGGAACGGCTGCGGGACCGGCTCAGTGAACTGGGCGAGGCCCGATCGGCGGGGCTGTGACGACCCGCGAACCCGACGACGAGGTGCGCGGGGCGGAGCCGGTGACCGAGCGGCGGCTGCACCCGGTGACGCCGCTGCGGCGGGCGTGGGCGCCCTTCGCGGTGATCGTCGGCTGGGCGGTGCACGACCCCGACCAGGCGCAGCGCCAGCTGACCCGGCTCACGACGACCACTCTGCTGATCGCGGTCGCCGTGATCGTCCCCGCCGCCGCCCTGTACGGCTTCCTGTCGTGGTGGTTCACCCACTTCGCCGTGACGGGCACGGACCTGCGGATCCGCACGGGCCTGCTCTTCCGCCGCACCGCGCACATCCGGCTGGAGCGCATCCAGGCGATCGACGTCACGCGGCCGCTCCTCGCGCGCGTGGCGGGTGTGGCGAAACTGCGGCTCGATGTCGTCGGCACCGGCAAGAAGGACGAACTCGCCTTCCTGGGAGAGCGCGAGGCGCGTGCGCTGCGCGCGGAGCTGCTCGCGCGCGCCGCCGGGTTCGCGCCCGAGACGGCGCACGACGTGGGAGAGGCACCGGCGCGCGAGCTGCTGCGTGTGCCCCCGCGTGTGCTCGCCGTCGCACTCGTACTGACGGGAGCGACCTGGGGCTCGCTGCTCGCCGCGCTCGTCGTTCCCTCGGTGCTGTGGCTGGCCACCGGGAGCGTGTGGACCGTCCTCGCGACCGCGCTGCCGCTGCTGGGCGCGGCGGGGGCCAGCAGCGTGGGGCGGTTCGTCGGCGAGTACGACTGGTCGGTGAGCGCATCACCCGACGGGCTGCGCATCGATCACGGGCTGCTGGACCGCGCCCACGAGACGGTGCCGCCGGGGCGGGTGCAGAGTGTGCGGATCATCGAGCCGTTGCTGTGGCGATGGTGGGGGGCGCGGCGTCGGGGCCGGGCGCAGCGCGGGGGGAGCTGGGTGCGGGTCGAACTGGACGTGGCCGGATCCGACAACTCGGTGCTGGTGCCCGTCGCCCCCCGGGAGGCCGCAGAGGAGATCGTCGCGCGCGGGCTGCCCGGCGTGACCGTGCCCCGCGCCGCGTCGCTGTCGCCCGCGCCACGGCGCGCGGGCCGGTGTGTGCCGCTGTGGTGGCGTGGATACGGCATCGCCGTCACCGGCGGGGTGTTCGCGGCACGGCACGGGCTGCTGGGGCGTGTCCTGGCGCTGGTGCCGCATGCGAAGGTGCAGAGCGTACGGCTCACCCAGGGGCCGTGGCAGCGTTGGTGGGGCCTTGCCGACCTGCGGGTGGACAGCGGCGCCGGCGGCACGGTGACGGCGCGCCTGCGGGACGCCGGGGAGGCCGCGGAACTGCTGCGCGGGCAGGCGGAGCGGTCCCGGACGGGCCGCAGGGACGCACGCCCGGACCGCTGGATGACGTGAGCGGCGGGCCGCGGCTCGGGCTGCGGCCCGCCGGAGGCACGGCGTACCGCGGCCACGCTCGTGGCCGCGGTCAGGACGCCGCGCTGCGCAGCCCCTGGACGTCGATCTGCTGCGTCTCGTCGTGGGCCGTCAGGTCGATCACCTGGCCCGCGCCGCGCGTCTGTGCGCCGGCCTGCTTGAATCCGCCCTCGGTCTCGGCCTTGTGCAGGGCCAGGGCCTCCTGACCGACGACGTCGGCGAGGTCTTCGTTCTGCACGGCCTCCAGGGCGTCGGCCGTCGGCGCGTTCTTCGCGCCGAAGAAGTCGAACCCGCCCTCGGTCGCCGGGCGCCGGACGGGCGGTGCGGCGGGCGCGACGGCCACCGCGGTCGGCACGGTGAAGTGCCCGGAGGGCGGTTGCTGGGCGGCGGGCCGAGGCGCCGTGGCGGGGTCCTTCGGCGGCTCGGGGGCGGCGGTCGCACGCGCGTGGGCGTCGACCGCCTCGGGCTTCCCCTGGGCGTCGTCCTCCCGCGCGTCCTCGGCCGGCACACCGACCGTGTCCCCGACGGGGACACTCTGCTCGACCTGCTCGACCTGCTCGACCTGCTCGAACCGTTCGGCCGGCTCGGCCGGGGCAGGAGGCGCGGCCTGCATCAGGACGTCCAGGGCGCTCTCCGTCCCCTGCCCGGCGGGGCTCTCCTGCTCGGCGGCGGCCGGGTCGGCGGCGTCGAGGCGGGCCAGCGCCGCCTGCGCGCGCATGAACAGCTGGGAGCCCTCGGGCGAGAACACCGTCGGCGCCGGCCCCGGCGCCTCGTCCTCAGCGGCGTCCTCGGCGTCCGCGCCCTCCACGGCGTCGCTGTCGTCCGCTGCGTCGGTGCCGTCCTCGGTGTGCGCGGCGTCGGTGGCCTCCTCGGACTCGGACTCGGCCTCGGCGGCTTCGGCCGTTCCCGTCGCCCTGCCCGTCCCGGACGGGTCCTTCTCACGCACCGGCGCGGGCGGCAGGGCAGGGGCCGTGGACGGTGCCACGGTCTCTATCTCCAGCAGTCGGCGGCCCTCCAGGGCACTGGCGCGCTCGGTCTCGGCGGTGGCGTAACGCCGCAGCAGGGACGCGTGCTCGTTGCGCAGGCCCGCGAGCTCGGCCCGCTTCGCGCGCAGCCGCTTCTCCAGCTTGCCGCGCAGCTCGCGCGACTCCTCCAGATCGGTCTCCAGTTCGGCGATCCGCTCCTCGTGCCGCCACTCGTCACTGGCACGCGCCCGCGCGAGGTCGGCCACCTGCTTGCCCGCCTGCCCGTCCCACCGCCGCATGACGGCCGCGCCCACGCCGGCCGTCGCTGCGGCGACGGCCGCCAGGGTGCGCAGCACCATGGGTTCCGTGAACACCCACGGGCCGAACGCGCACACCAGTGACACGCCGGCGATCGCCGAAGGAGGCATCAGCCTGTGCAAGGGCGGGGAATGGCGGTGACGTCCACGTGGCATGGCCAGAAACTTACCGCGCGTAGGCGAATCGTGGTGCCCGGCCCCGCAAAAAACAGCCAACGCACGACGCCTCACAGGACGACGGCGGCCGTGCGCTCCGAAGCACCCGGAAATCGCGCCCGGGACAGCGTCGGGAACGGCGTCGCGAGCGCCGTCGGCAGGACGCTGCGACGGCAGGGGGCCAGCGCCGGGCGGGGCGTCGGCGGCGGCTCAGGAGAGGCGTCCGCTCAGCCATTCCAGGGCCGGCGGGATCTCGCGCCGCCACGTGTTGAAGTTGTGCCCGCCGGATTCGAGGACGATCGACGAGACCCGTGTCCGGCCGGTCGCCTTCACCCGCTGGATGAACTTCGTCGTGGCCTTGTAGTTGGGTTCTCCGAGCTTGCTGCTGGTGACGAGCAGTGAGGTGTCGGGCGCCGCCTCGTGCTCCAGGCACCAGAACAGGTCCGCGCGGTTGCGCAGCAACGTGTCACCGTGGAAGAGGTCTCCCGTGGTCGGGTCGATCGGCGCCTTGTAGTACGCCGACAGGCCGACTCCCGCCGCGAAGGTCCGCGGGTGGTGCATGGCCACCTTCAGCGCGCAGTAGCCGCCCGTGGAGTCGCCCACGATGCCCCAGCTGCCGGCCTCCGTGCCCACCCGGTAGTGACCGCCGACGGCCTCGGGCAGGTCCCTCGCGAAGAACGACTCCGTCTGCGGCCCGCCCGGTATGTCGACGCACTCGGTGTCGCGGGGCGGCGCCACCGTCGGCCGGAGCATCACCAGGATCATCGGCTGCATGCGGCCGTCACGCGCGAGTGCGCGTGCGGTGCGCGGGTAGTGCAGCTTGTCCACGAGCGCCTCGGCCGTACCCGGGTACCCGGTCAGCACGACCGCCGCGGGGAACGTACGTGTGCGGTACTGCGCCTGGAAGTACTCCGGCGGCAGGTAGACGTAGGCGGGGGTCGCGATACCGGTCGTGCGGCCGGCGATCGCGACCTTCTGTATCTGGCCCCCGGTCTCGGGCCGGACACCGCCCCGCGCCGCCACGCGCCGTGTGTCAAGGACACGCAGGGGGCCGTCCTGGCCTCGGCCCACGGTGTGGTCGACCACCACGCCCTGCGCGGTCTCCTGCCCGAACAGGTCCGCCCAGCTGGCGTAGAAACCGAAAGCCTGGTTGGCGACGAGACCCACGCAGGCGAACAGCGACACCTGTGTGGCGAAGAGCAGACCGACGCGCCCGCTGACGGCCCGCCAGTTCCGCCTGGCCAGCCGCGGCCACAGCCACACCGTGCCGACGAAGAGCAGTACGGCGACGAGGACCGCCAGTACCAGCACCTTTTTGCTCATGAGCCCCATGAGGATTCCTGCCTGCGCTTTCCGTCCCGGCCGCCTCCCGCCCCTTCGCGAGGACTTGCCCTGGACTTTCCCCGGCCTTTGAACCGGCTTTGACGGGGTGAGTGAACCTCTCCCCCCGAGACACCGTCCTAGAGGGCGCAATGTCGCCGGATGCCCGAAGTGGCACCGGATTCAAGGTCTCTCGCAGAACTACGGGATGCGATGTCTGTCAGGGAAGATGGGGAAATGTCCGGCGGGGTTCCGAGTCGATCAAGCCGCGTGCGTCACCTGGTGCGGGGTCCGCGCCCCGAGGCCGTTCCCGTCCTCGTCGCCCGGGCCTGCACGGTCGTGGGCCTGCTGGACGTCGCCGCGGGCGTCTTCCCGCGCTTCCGGCACAGCCGGATGCACGCCCTCGCGGAGGTACTGCCCGGATCGTTCGGCCCGTTCGCCGCGGCGCTCTCGCTGAGCGCGGGCGTCCTGCTCCTGCTGCTCGCGCACGGCCTCAAGCGCGGCAAGCGCCGGGCCTGGCGGGCCGCCGTGGCGCTGCTGCCGTTGGGCGCGGCGGCACAGTTCACCTACCGGCACTCGCTCCTCGGGGTGATCATCTCGCTGGCGCTTCTCGCGCCGCTGCTCGTCCACCGCGACCAGTTCGCGGCACTGCCCGACCCGCGCAGCCGTTGGCGCGCGCTCGCCAACTTCGTGCTGATGAGCGCCGGTTCCCTCGCCCTGGGCTGCGTGATCGTCAGCGTCCACCCCGATCGCATGGTCGGCAGCCCGAGCCTGGCCGACCGCCTCACCCACGTGCTCTACGGCCTGTTCGGCTTCGAGGGCCCGGTGGACTACCAGGACAGCACCTCCTGGACGGTCGCCTTCTCCCTCGGCGCCCTGGGCCTGCTGACCGCGGTCACCACCGTCTACTTCGCCTTCCGGCCCGAGCACCCGGCCGCCCGCCTCACCGAGGAGGACGAGGAGCGGCTGCGGGTCCTGCTGGACAAGCACGGTGGCCGCGACTCCCTGGGCCACTTCGCGCTGCGCCGCGACAAGGCCGTCGTCTTCTCCCCCAGCGGCAAGGCCGCGGTGACCTACCGCGTCGTCTCCGGCGTGATGCTCGCCAGCGGCGACCCCATCGGTGACGTCGAGGCCTGGCCGGGCGCCATCGAGCGCTTCATGGACGAGGCCAAGGCGCACTCCTGGACGCCCGCCGTGATGGGCTGCTCGGAGACCGGTGGCGAGGTGTGGACCCGGGAGACCGGGCTCGACGCCCTCGAACTCGGCGACGAGGCGGTGGTGGACGTCGCGGATTTCTCGCTCGCCGGCCGCGCGATGCGCAACGTGCGCCAGATGGTCAAGCGCATCGAGCGGGCCGGTTACGAGACCCGGGTCCGTCGTGTACGTGACCTGGGCGAGGCCGAGCTGGACCGGATCCGCCGGGCCGCCGAGGACTGGCGCGGCACCGACACCGAACGCGGCTTCTCCATGGCGCTCGGCCGCATCGGCGACCCCTCCGACGGCGACTGCCTCATCGCCACCGCCCACAAGGCCGACACCGAGCCGGGCCCGTACGGCGATCTGAAGGCCATCCTGCACTTCGTGCCGTGGGGCGGGGACGGGGCCTCCCTGGACCTCATGCGCCGCGATCGGGCCGCCGACCCCGGCATGAACGAGCTGCTGATCGTGGCCGCTCTGCAGGCGGCCCCGAAGTTCGGCATCACACGCGTGTCCCTCAACTTCGCCATGTTCCGCTCGGCGCTGGCCCGCGGCGAGAAGATCGGCGCGGGCCCGGTGCTGCGGGCCTGGCGCGGGCTGCTCGTCTTCCTCTCGCGCTGGTTCCAGATCGAGTCCCTGTACAAGTTCAACGCCAAGTTCCAGCCCCGCTGGGAACCGCGTTTCGTCGTCTACCGGGCCTCCGCCGACCTGCCGCGCATCGGCTTCGCCGCCATGCAGGCGGAGGGCTTCGTCGACCTGGCTCTTGCGCTGCCGCGCTTCCTGCGCCGGCGGACGCCGGGCGCCCGCCCGTGCGCCCACGCGGTGGCCGAGCGGGACGTCCGCGCCGCCTGATCGCAGACATCCGGATGGCAGCGGACGCACCGGACTGGCCCGGACGGAAGCCCCTCCCCCTCCAGCCGGGGACTTCCGTCCGGGCCGCACGGCGCTGAGGCCCCGGTACGGGGCCTACGCTGAACATATGAGCAACCACAGCGGACGCGGGAGCGTCGCGGGCCTTCCGGCATGGGACCGCTGCGCCGTCATGGGCGTCGTGAACGTGACCCCGGATTCCTTCTCCGACGGTGGCCGCTGGTTCGACACGACAGCCGCCGTCAAGCACGGCCTCGACCTGGTCGCGCAGGGCGCCGACCTCGTCGACGTCGGCGGGGAGTCCACGCGACCCGGCGCCACGCGGGTGGACGAGGCCGAGGAGCTGCGGCGCGTCATCCCGGTGGTGCGGGGCCTCGCCTCGGAGGGCGTCGTGGTCTCCGTCGACACGATGCGCGCCAGTGTGGCGGAGCGGTCCCTCGGGGCCGGCGCCGCCCTCGTGAACGACGTCAGCGGCGGCCTCGCCGACCCGGCGATGATCCCGGCGGTCGCGGACGCCGGCGCCCCGTTCGTCGTCATGCACTGGCGCGGCTTCCTGGAGGGGGGCAACGTGCAGGGCGTCTACGAGGACGTCGTCACCGAGGTCGCCGAGGAACTCCGCGCGCGCGTGGAGGCCGTCCTGGAGGGCGGAATCGGGCCCGAGCGCATCGTCGTCGACCCCGGTCTCGGCTTCTCCAAGAACGCCGAGCACGACCTGGCCCTCCTCTCCCACCTCGACCGGCTGCTGGCCCTGGGCCATCCGCTGCTCGTCGCCGCCTCCCGCAAGCGGTTCCTCGGCCGCGTGCTCGCCGGGCGTGACGGTTCCCCGCCGCCGGCCCGGGAGCGCGACGCGGCGACCGCGGCCGTCTCCGCGCTCGCGGCGCACGCGGGCGCCTGGGCTGTGCGCGTGCACGAGGTGCGCGCCACGGCCGACGCCGTACGGGTCGCTCAGGCCGTGGAGGAGGCGCGGGCCACAGGGCACGCGCTGGGCGCGGGACTTCCTACCGAGGCGCGCCCGTCGGAGCGCGCGCCGGGCGCGGACGCAGTGCGCGGGGCGCGTACCACCGAGGTCACGCCGGGCGCGGACACTGCCGGCCGCGCCGCGCGGCACGGCGCAGAGGGCGCCCGCAGCGCAGAAGGACCCCGGTGAGCGCCCCCCACACGGACGTCGAGCAGGTCGAGGCCGCCAACACCGCCTTCTACGAGGCCTTGGAGCAGGGCGACTTCGAGCAGGTCTCCGCCCTCTGGCTCACCCCGTCCGACCTGGGCGTCGACGAGGAGTACCACGATCCGGCCGACACCGGCGTGATCTCCTGCGTGCACCCGGGCTGGCCGGTGCTCACCGGACGCGGCGAGGTCCTCAGGTCGTACGCGCTGATCATGGCGAACACCGACTACATCCAGTTCTTCCTCACCGACGTGCACGTCTCGGTCACCGGCGACACCGCTCTGGTGACCTGCACCGAGAACATCCTCAGTGGGGGCCCCGCACCCGGCGAGGGGGAGCAGCTGGGGCCCCTGGTCGGCCAGTTGGTGGTCGCCACCAACGTGTTCCGCCGCACGCCCGAGGGCTGGAAGCTCTGGTCCCACCACGCCTCCCCCGTGCTGGCCGAGAACGACGAGGACGAGGACGACGGGTCACCCGCATGAGGGCGCGGTCCCCGGGGAGGCCCTCCGCGGGGACCAAGGAGCGGTTGGAATCACCGTGCCGCGGGTATACGCGGCTACCAAACCGTGAGCGGCAGGTTCCCCAAGGGGAACGTGCGATGAACCCTGAGCGCCCCGGACCGGCGTCGCGCCCCCTCGGCCCGGTGCCGTCGGTGCCCGCAGGTAGATTCGACCGAGGCCGACCTGCCGCCCGCACACGGCAGACACCGGCCGCTACCGACGATTGCAGGAGTGATTCGCGTGGATCGTGTCGCGCTGCGCGGCCTGAAGGCCCGCGGGCACCACGGAGTGTTCCCCGAGGAGCGCGAGGAGGGACAGACCTTCGTCGTCGACCTCGTCCTCGGCCTGGACACCCGGCCGGCCGCGGCCGACGACGACCTGGCGAAGACCGTGCACTACGGCATCGTGGCCGAGGAGGTGGTCGCGGTCGTGCAGGGCGAGCCCGTCGACCTCATCGAGACGCTCGCCGAGCGCATCGCCCAGGCCTGTCTGAAGCACAAGGGGGTCGAGGAGGTCGAGGTCTGCGTTCACAAGCCGAGCGCGCCGATCACCGTCCCCTTCGACGACGTGACCGTCACCATCACCCGGAGCCGAGTATGACCGCGCCTTTCACCGGGGGTCACAGCGACCCGACCGTCCAGCCGGTGCCCGCCTCCGTCGTCGAGACGGTGGACGCCGCCGACACCACGCTCCAGAACCCCCAGCGGGCCGTGATCGCCCTCGGTTCCAATCTCGGCAACCGCCTGGAGAACCTCCAGGGAGCCGTCGACGCGCTGGAGGACACCCCCGGCGTGCGGGTCAAGGCGGTCTCCCCCGTGTACGAGACCGAACCGTGGGGGGTGGAGCCGGGCAGCCAGCCGTCGTACTTCAACGCGGTCGTCGTCCTCAGGACCACGCTGCCGCCGTCCTCCCTGCTGGAGCGGGCGCACGCGGTGGAAGAGGCCTTCCACCGCGTCCGCGACGAGCGCTGGGGCCCGCGCACCCTCGACGTCGACATCGTCGCCTACGCCTCGGTCGTCTCCGACGACCCGCAGCTCACCCTCCCCCATCCCCGCGCCCACCAACGCGCCTTCGTTCTCGCGCCCTGGCACGACGTGGACCCGGAGGCCCTGCTGCACGGCCGCGGACCCGTCGCCGAGCTGCTCGACACGGTCACCCGTGACGGCGTGACCCCGCGCGAGGACCTGGAACTCCAGCTGCCCGAGTAGTCGTTAAGGTCAAGACGACCACGGGACGGCCGGACCTCGGGCGGGCCGTCCTCGACCATGTCCGGGGAGCTGAAAGGACACCGTGAAAGAGCTGCGCATCAGGGTGCTGGCCGGTGTGTTCGTCGTCGCCGGAGTGCTGTCCTGGGCGGGCGCCCGGCTGTGGAACGCGGTGGGGACACTCCCCCGCGTGCCCCTGGCCGCCCCCATCGTGCTCGCCCTGATCGCCGTCGTGCTGCTGGCGACGGCCGTGTCCCTGCGGGCCCGTTTCAAGGCACAGCGCGAGCGGCGTCCCGACGCCAAGGGCGTCGACCCCCTGATGGCGGCCCGCGCGGTCGTCTTCGGCCAGGCCAGTGCCCTGGTCGCCGCCCTGGTCGCGGGCATGTACGGCGGCACGGGGGTGTTCCTGCTGGAGTACCTGGACATCCCCGCCCGCCGCGACCAGGCCATCTACGCAGGCTTCTCCGTCCTGGCGGGCATCGCGGTCATAGCGGCGGCCATTTTCCTGGAGCGCGTCTGCAAGCTCCCGGAGGACGACGAGCACAACGGCGCGGGAACCTCTCCGGCGTCCTGACCGCGGTCGCGGTCGCGGCCCACCGGGCCCCTGGCAGCGGGCCACCCCCGAGCCGCCCCCGCCGACGCCCCCCGGGGCCGTGGGTCCCGTCACGCCTTCCGACACGCCTTCCGGGGTCCGGTACGCAGCGGTCAAGGGCGCCCCGGCCGGGACCACCGTCGTGCGGCACGGCCGCTCGGACCACCGCGGTGAAGCTCGGCCGCCCCAGGACGGACCGCGCCGTGGAGGATCCCGGCGCGCTCCCTGCCATGACCTGCCGTGACCTGCCGAAGCACGACCCCACGCCAGATGCGCGGCCCGTCCCCGGCATCCGGCGCCGACGGGTCGGCCGATCGGCTGGTGCCAATCGGTTGGTGACTGGTGGCTGGTGGCTGGGTGGCTGGGTGGCTGGTCAGCGTGCCAGTATCAGGCTCATCGCCTCTGCCCGCGTCGTGGCGTCCCGCAGCTGGCCCCGCACCGCCGACGTCGTGGTCTTCGCACCGGGCTTCCTGATGCCGCGCACCGACATGCACATGTGCTCGGCCTCGACGACGACGATCGCGCCCCGCGCCTCCAGGATCTTCATCAGGGAGTCGGCGATCTGCGTGGTGAGTCGTTCCTGCACCTGCGGGCGGCGCGCGAACACCTCGACGAGCCGTGCCAGCTTCGACAGGCCCGTGATCTTGCCGGTCTCCGCCGGGATGTACCCGACGTGGGCCACACCGTGGAACGGCAGCAGATGGTGCTCGCACAGGGACACGATCTCGATGTCCTTCACCAGGACCATCTCGTCGTGGCCCAGGTCGAACGTCGTCGTCAGAACGTCTTCGGGCTCCTGCCGCAGGCCGGCCAGAAGTTCCCGGTAGGCGCGGGCCACCCGGGCCGGCGTCTCCCTGAGCCCCTCACGCTCCGGGTCCTCTCCGACCGCGATCAGCAGTTCGCGAACGGCGTTCTCGGCGCGCTTCTCGTCGAACTCGCCGATGGTTCCCTCGCCGTCCAGCGTCACGGGGTCGGTCATCTGGTGCCTCGTTCCTGTGCCTTTCGCGCGTGGGGGCCACGCGTCCGATCCGCGGACATACGAAGATGCCGCGCCCCCCAGGCTAGAACCAGGGGGGCGCGGCATCCATTCCGGGCCCGGTGGGCCACCGGGCCCGGCGCGGTCGCTTCGGCGTCAGCCGTCCGTGCGGTCCTCCGTGGCCGGCTCGGCGGCCGGGGCGGACTCGGCCGCCGTGGACTTGACGGTGCTGATCGCCGGAGTGGCGCCGTTGGCACCGTTCGTCAGCGCGAGTTCCTTGGGGGAGAGCACCGGCGGACGGGTGGACGGCGTGCGGCGCGAGGATCCGGTCCAGGCGGGCCGGGGCGGGCGCTTCACGATCGGGGCGAAGATCTCGGCGATCTCCTCCTTGCCCAGGGTCTCCTTCTCCAGAAGGGCCAGGACGAGGTTGTCGAGGACGTCGCGGTTCTCGACCAGGATCTCCCAGGCCTCGTTGTGCGCGTTCTCGATGAGCTTCTTGACCTCCTCGTCCACCAGCGCGGCGACCTCTTCCGAGTAGTCACGCTGGTGAGCCATCTCACGGCCGAGGAAGGGCTCGCTGTTGTCACCGCCGAACTTGATGGCGCCGAGACGCTCGGTCATGCCGTACTGCGTGACCATCGCGCGGGCCACGTTCGTGGCCTTCTCGATGTCGTTGGCCGCGCCGGTGGTCGGGTCGTGGAAGACCAGTTCCTCCGCCGCACGGCCGCCCAGCATGTAACCGAGCTGGTCGAGCATCTCGTTGCGGGTGGTCGAGTACTTGTCCTCGTCGGGCAGGACCATCGTGTAGCCGAGCGCCCGGCCGCGGGACAGGATGGTGATCTTGTGCACCGGGTCGGAGTTCGGGGAGGCCGCCGCGACCAGGGCGTGACCGCCCTCGTGGTACGCGGTGATCTTCTTCTCCTTGTCCGACATGATCCGGGTCCGCTTCTGCGGGCCGGCCACGACGCGGTCGATCGCCTCGTCCAGCATCTTGTTGTCGATCAGCTTGTTGTTGCTGCGGGCCGTCAGCAGGGCGGCCTCGTTCAGCACGTTCGCCAGGTCGGCACCGGTCATGCCGGGGGTCCGACGCGCCACGGCGTTCAGGTCGACGTCGGGGGCGACCGGCTTGCCCTTCTGGTGGACCTTGAGGATCTCCAGGCGGCCCTGCAGGTCCGGCGGGTCGACGGCGATCTGCCGGTCGAAACGGCCCGGGCGCAGCAGCGCCGGGTCGAGGATGTCCGGCCGGTTGGTCGCGGCGATCAGGATGACGCCGCCCTTGACGTCGAAGCCGTCCATCTCGACGAGCAGCTGGTTCAGGGTCTGCTCGCGCTCGTCGTGACCGCCGCCGAGGCCGGCGCCGCGGTGGCGGCCGACCGCGTCGATCTCGTCGACGAAGACGATCGCCGGGGCGTTCGCCTTGGCCTGCTCGAAGAGGTCGCGGACCCGGGAGGCACCGACACCGACGAACATCTCGACGAAGTCGGAACCGGAGATCGAGTAGAAGGGCACCCCGGCCTCACCGGCGACGGCGCGCGCGAGGAGCGTCTTGCCGGTACCGGGACGGCCGTACAGCAGCACGCCCTTGGGGATCTTGGCGCCGACGGCCTGGAACTTGGCCGGCTCCTGGAGGAACTCCTTGATCTCCTGGAGCTCCTCGACGGCCTCGTCGCAGCCCGCGACGTCGGTGAACGTCGTCTTGGGGGTGTCCTTGGTGATGAGCTTGGCCTTCGACTTCCCGAAGTTCATCACTCGGGAGCCGCCGCCCTGCATCTGGTTCATCAGGAACAGGAAGACGACGACGATGAGGACGAAGGGGAGCAGGGACAGCAGAATGCCGACGAACGGGTTCTGCTTGGACGGTGAGACCGTGTAACCCTGCGGGATCTGCTTCTGCTCGAACTTGCTCTGCAGCGTGCTGGCGATGGTCACGCCCTGGTCGCCGATGTAGCTCGCCTGGATCTTCGAGCTGTCCTTGATCTTCTCGCCGTCCTTGAGCGTGACCTTGATGGTCTGCTCGTCACCGGTGGTGAGCTTGGCCGACTCGACCTTGTTCTCGTTGATCGCCTGGACAACCTGACCTGTGTCCACCGTCTTATAGCCGCCGGACGAGCCGACGACCTGCATCAACACGACCACGGCAAGGACGGCCAGCACGATCCACATGACCGGCCCACGGAAGTATCGCTTCACGTCCATCCACACGGAGCGGTGCCGCCCCGTCCCTCCTGCCACAGTGAGTTTGATAAGACAGTTCTTCTGACGGTACCCCAGCATTGTGGCCCGAAGCCGCACAGGACGGCTGGCAATCCCGTCTGCATGGTCCAACGGCGCGACGGCCGCCGGGGTTCCCGGTCTTCGACCCGCGTCCTACGGCGCTGTGCTAGCCACCGTAGACGTGGGGCGCGAGCGTACCGACGAACGGGAGGTTCCGGTACTTCTCGGCGTAGTCGAGGCCGTAGCCGACGACGAACTCGTTGGGAATGTCGAAGCCGACCCACTCCACGTCGATGGCGACCTTGGCGGCGTCCGGCTTGCGCAGCAGCGTGCACACCTTCAGGGAGGCGGGCTCGCGGGAGCCGAGGTTGTTGATCAGCCAGGACAGCGTCAGACCGGAGTCGATGATGTCCTCGACGATCAGGACGTGCCGCCCCTTGATGTCGGTGTCGAGGTCCTTGAGGATCCGTACGACGCCGGAGGACTGGGTGCCCGCGCCGTACGACGACACGGCCATCCAGTCCATGGTGACCGGGGTGGACAGCGCCCGGGCGAGGTCGGCCATGACCATCACCGCGCCCTTGAGGACGCCGACGATCAGCAGGTCCTTGCCCGCGTACTCCGCGTCGATCTTCGCGGCCAGTTCGGCCAGCTTCGCGTCGATCTCTTCCTTGGTGATGAGCACCTCTTTGAGGTCGGCACCCATGTCTTTCGCGTCCACCCGCATCACTTTCGGTCGGTCGTCCCACCGGCCTGTGCCGGACCTCCGGGACCCGCGTCAGCGGGCCGGTGGGAGCTCCGGATTCAGCCTTGCCGAATCACCAGTCTGCCACCCTGCCGCTGGGCGACGACTTTGCCGGGCAGATTGATGACGCCCTGACCGCGCCAGCCGGTGATCAACCGGTCGACTTCCTCGATGTGGCGGGCGAAGAGCGAGCCGGCCGGGGCCCCCGCCTCGATGGCGGCGCGGCGCAGGATGCGGCGGCGGACGGCGGGCGGCAGGGCGTAGAGCTTGGCGCACTCCAGCAGGCCGGCGGCGTCGCGGACGCCGGCCTCGGCCTGGCCGGCCCACGCGTCGAGCGCGTCGGCGTCGTCGCGGGAGAGCTGGGCCGTACGGGCGAGGGCCTCGACGACACCTTTGCCCAGGCACTTCTCCAGAGCGGGCAGTCCCTCGTGGCGCAGCCGGGAGCGGGTGTAGGCGGGGTCGGAGTTGTGCGGGTCGTCCCAGACGGGCAGGGACTGGACCATGCAGGCCTTGCGGGCGGTCTGCCGGTCGAGCTGGAGGAAGGGACGCCGGTAACGGCCGCCGGCCCCCGAGACCGCGGCCATTCCGGACAGGGAGCGGGTGCCGGAGCCGCGGGCGAGGCCGAGCAGGACGGTTTCCGCTTGGTCGTCGCGGGTGTGGCCGAGCAGGACCGCGGTGGCGCCGTGGTGTTCGGCGGCGGCGTCGAGGGCGGCGTAGCGGGCGTCGCGGGCGGCGGCTTCGGGACCGCCGCCGCGGCCGACGGTGACGGCGGCCGACATCACCGGGTCCAGGCCGAGTTCCCGCAGGCGCTGGACGACGTCCGCGGCGCGCGTGTCGGAGCCGGACTGCAGCCCGTGGTCGACGGTGACGCCACCCGCGCGCAGGCCGAGCCGGGGGGCCTCGAAGGCGAGGGCGGAGGCGAGGGCCATGGAGTCGGCGCCGCCGGAGCAGGCCACGAGGACGAGCGGCGCGCTCGGGCTCACGGGCGTGCGGTGCGCCGGCGCCGCTGCGGGGGCGTCGGTGTCGCTGTGTTCGGTGAGGATGTCGTGGAGGACGCGGCGGACCGCCAGGCGTATCGCCGCGACCGCAGGATGGGGACCCATGTCCGGTTCCCTTCATGAAGTTTTTCGGGGGGTGAGCCCGAGTCGGTCACTCAGAGTGTGTAGATGGTGACAGAAACGGGCGGTTCCCTGAGCATTGCACGCCTGTCCACGGCCCACGGTCCCTCGGACGGGTGATTGGGAGGGCGTTCGTCTGCCGTGGGCCGGACGTGTCGCACGACGTTCGCCGGGCGGCTCACGCCTCCGGCGTGTGGTGGACCCGCGCGACCCACTCCGCCGGTTTCGCGAGTTCCGCCTTGGTGGGGAGGGTGTTGGGCGAGGTCCACACGCGGTTGAAGCCGTCCATGCCGACCTGGTCCACGACGGCCGCCACGAAGCGTTCACCGTCCCGGTACTGCCGCAGTTTGGCGTCCAGGCCCAGCAGCTTGCGCAGGGCGAGATCGAGGCGGGAGGCGCCCTTGGCGCGGCGCTGCTGGAACTTCTCGCGGATCTCGGAGACGGTCGGCACGACGTCCGGTCCGACCCCGTCCATGACGAAGTCGGCGTGCCCCTCCAGCAGGGACATCACGGCGGTGAGGCGCCCCAGGACCTCCCGCTGGGCGGGGGTCTGCACCAGCTCGACCAGGGACCGGCCGCCGTCGTCCTCCTCGCCCTCGGGACGGCCGCCGGCGAGTGTCTGGGCGGCCTCCCGGACCCGTTCCAGGACGGTCGTCGGGTCGACGTCGGTCTCGGCGAGGAAAGCCTGGATCTCGCCCTCCAGGTGGTCGCGCAGCCACGGCACCGCGGAGAACTGCGTGCGGTGCGTCTCCTCGTGCAGGCACACCCACAAGCGGAAGTCGTGCGGCTGCACGTCGAGTTCGCGCTCCACGTGGACGATGTTCGGGGCCACGAGGAGCAGCCGTCCGCCGCCGTTCTCACCGGTCGGCAGGTCGCGGGTGGCGGGGGCGAAGGTCTCGTACTGGCCGAGCACGCGGGAGGCCAGGAAGGACAGCAGCATGCCGAGTTCGACCCCGGTCACCTTGCCGCCGACGGCTCCGAGGACCGCGCCGCCGGCGCTGTTGCCGCGGCGCTCCTGCATCTTCTCCAGCAGCGGCCTGAGGATCTCCCGGAATCCGGCGACGTTCGCCCGCACCCAGCCGGGACGGTCGACGACGAGGACCGGGGTGTCGTGGGTGACGTCGGTGCCCATCCGGGTGAAGCCCCGGACGTGCTCCTCCGAGGACTTGGCGTGCCGGCGCAGCTCCGCGACGACGGCCCTGGCCTCGTCTCGGCTCACCTCGGGGCCCGGCCGTACGAGCCGGGTCGCGGTCGCCACCGCGAGATTCCAGTCGACCATCTCGGCTCCACCGATGCTCGTCATGCGTCAACGGTACGTGAGCTCCGGCGCTGGGGGCAGGCCGCGGGAGCCCCGGTGGGGCCGGGCCCGACGCCGACGGCGCCCGAGTCGCCGCCGGGACGCGCCCCGGTCGCCGGGACGAGCGCCGCCCCGCCCGCAGCGGAGCCGCTGACCGCGGTCCGCAGGCGCTGCCGCCCCGCAGGGCCTGCCGCTGCGCCGGACCGTCCGTCGACTGCCGCACGTGCACCCGGCCGGTCGCGTGCGCCGCGCGGGCCGGGACGCCCGGTAGCCGGTCGCTCGCGCCGTGGCCGACCGCGCCGTCGTCCGCGGCGCCGCCACTGACGAGCCGCCGGCCCGCCCGGCCACCGCGGTGAGCCGAGACGAGGCCACCGGGGACGCCGTCGACCGCCCTTCGCGGAACGCCGTCGGCCGCCGCCGCGCCGGGCCCCGGTCGTGCGGCGTCAGTGGCAGCCGCAGCCCGCCAGGGCCGTCGCCGCCGTGTCCAGCGCCTTCTGCGCCGCCCAGGGATCCGTCGTCCCCGAGGCGAGGAAGGCGAAGGCCAGGAGGCGGCCGTCCCGGTCGACAGCGGTCCCGGCGAGGGTGTTCACTCCGGTCAGGGTGCCCGTCTTGGCGCGCACGACGCCGGCCGCCCCGTCGGTGTAGCGGCTGGTGAGGGTACCCGTGAAGCCCGCCACCGGCAGGCCGGTGAGGACCGGCCGGAGGTCGGGCCGCGCAGGGTCTCCCGCCTCGACGAGCAGGGCGGTCAGCAGGTCCGCGGTGAGCCGGTCGGTGCGGTCGAGGCCGCTGCCGTCGTGGAAGACGGCTCCCTTCAGCGGCAGGCCCAGCTTCTCCAGCTGGGCGCGGACGGCCCGGCCCGCGCCGGCGAAGTCGGTGCGCTCGCCCGTCGCGGCGGCGGTCTGGCGGGCGAGTGCCTCGGCGATGTCGTTGTCACTGTGGGTGAGCATCCGCTCGACGATCCGGGACAGCGGCGGGGAGGACACCGTCGCGAGGGTCCGGGCGCGGCCGGTGGCCTTCGAGGGGCCCGGTGAGGTGGTCTTGATGCCGTGCTCCGCCAGGAACCCGGCGAACGAGCGCGTCGCGGCCGCCGCCGGGTCCGGCACGCGGCGCGTGGGTCCGCTGGTGGAGTCGTCGGTGCGGCCCTCGTCGGCCGCGAGGGCGGTGACGAGGGCGACGTTGCCGTTGACCCCGATGGGGTGAAGTCCGGGCCCGGCGAACAGGGTGGTGTCGTACGACAGCGTGACCTTCCGCACGCCCTGCTTCTTCAGGGCCGCGGCGGCGTCCGCGGCCAGCGTGCGCAGGTCGGCCCACCCTTCGGCCTTGTCGCGGGCGGTGAGCGTGGGGTCGCCGCCGCCGACCAGGACCAGTTCGCCGGTGTCGGGCTCCAGCGCGGCGCGGGTGGTGAAGCGGTGGTCGGGCCCCAGGGCGGACAGCGCGGCGACCGCGGTGGCGATCTTGGTGGTCGAGGCGGGCGTCAGACCCTGGTCGGCACCGGCACCGTACAGGCGCTCACCGGTGGCGACGTCGACGACGGCGGCGGCGTGCCGGGCACCGAGTCCGGGCGCGTCGAGCAGCGGGCCCAGCACCCCGGCGAGGGCGGCGGCGTCCAGGGTCGTCGGCGCCGACTTCACGGTGTTGACGCCGCCGCCGAGGCCCGTGAGGACGACGGCGGCGCTCGGGGCGGGCCGGGGACCTGCGGTTGCGGTGCCCGAGGGGCGGCCGTGATCTGCGCCACCCGTGTGCTCCTGCGCGGCCGCCCACTCCCGCTCGGCCGTACGCTGACCCGTGGCGTCCCAGGGACCCACGGCGGTCACCACACCGGCGGCCAGCGCCAGACCGGCGGTGGCCGCGCCCGCGGTGTACTGCCAGGTCTTGTTGGCGTTCGGCCGCGTCATGCGTGTGACGTGCGGTTTCGCGGTCTGTGCAAGCCGCGCGACCCGCGGCCGGACGGCCGTCGCGGCACGTGCGAGACGCGGCCGTACGGCGGCGGTGAACCGTGCCACGCGCGGTCGCGTGCCCCGCCAAGGCCTCAGTTCCGGCACGACCACCAGCCCCTTTCGCGATCACACACCAGCGTGAGGGACACTTAATCACCCGAAGTATGTGCTGATCATGGAGGAGCCACCGGTGGAGTTCGACGTCACGATCGAGATTCCGAAGGGTTCGCGCAACAAGTACGAGGTGGACCACGAGACCGGTCGGATCCGCCTGGACCGTCGACTCTTCACCTCGACCGCCTACCCGACCGACTACGGCTTCGTCGAGAACACCCTCGGCGAGGACGGCGACCCGCTCGACGCCCTGGTCATCCTGGACGAGCCCACCTTCCCGGGCTGCCTGATCCGCTGCCGCGCCATCGGCATGTTCCGCATGACCGACGAGGCGGGCGGCGACGACAAGCTGCTGTGCGTCCCGGCGACGGACCCGCGTGTGGAGCACCTGCGCGACATCCACCACGTCTCCGAGTTCGACCGCCTGGAGATCCAGCACTTCTTCGAGGTGTACAAGGACCTGGAGCCCGGCAAGTCCGTCGAGGGCGCCGACTGGGTCGGCCGCACCGACGCCGAGGCCGAGATCGAGCGGTCCTACAAGCGTTTCGAGGAGCAGGGCGGTCACTGAGCCACCGGCTGTCGGAACGGGCCGCACGCGCACGCGTGCGGCCCGTCCGCGTATCCGCGTGTCCCGGGTATCCGGCTGTCCCACGGATCCCGCGTATCCGGGTGGCCACCCGACCCGGCGTGTGTGCGCATACTGAGGCCTGACGGAGGTGTCGTAGAGGGAGTGCCGCGCAAGTGACGGAGACGGAGGACCGCAAGCCGCAGTCGGACGAGGCACGGAGTTCCTACGACTCCGAGATCACGTCCGAGTTCGCCGTTCCGCGGGGGCTGGTCGTGCCGAGAGGCGGCGCGGAGCCGGAGACGACGTCGGAGTTCGCCGTGCCCCGGGGTCTGGACGTGCCGCAGGTGCCCCAGGCCGAGCCGGAGGGATCGGCGTTCAACGCGCCGAGGACCTACAGCGCCAAGGGCGCACCGGCGGCCTTCACCCCGCCCGCCGGGGTCCCCGCGGTCAGTCTGACCAAGGACGTGCCGTGGCAGGACCGGATGCGCACCATGCTGCGGATGTCGGTGACGGAGCGGCCGGCGCCGGAGCCGGTGCTGCGGGTGGAGGAGGGCGGCCCGGCCGTCCCGCGCGTGCTCGACCTGACGCTGCGTATCGGCGAGCTGCTGCTGGCCGGCGGCGAAGGCGCCGAGGACGTGGAGGCGGCGATGTTCGCCGTCTGCCGCTCCTACGGGCTGGACCGCTGCGAACCCAACGTGACCTTCACCCTGCTGGCGATCTCCTACCAGCCGTCGCTGGTGGAGGACCCGGTGACGGCGTCCCGGACGGTACGGCGGCGCGGCACCGACTACACGCGCCTGGCGGCCGTGTTCCAGCTCGTGGACGACCTCAGCGACCCCGAGACCCATGTCTCCCTGGAGGAGGCGTACCGGCGGCTCGCGGAGATCCGGCGCAACCGGCACCCCTATCCGACCTGGGTGCTGACCCTGGCGAGCGGGCTGCTCGCCGGCGCGGCCTCGGTGCTGGTCGGCGGTGGTGCGCTGGTGTTCGTCGCGGCGGCGGTCGGCGCGATGCTCGGCGACCGGCTGGCGTGGCTGTCCGCGGGGCGCGGGCTTCCGGAGTTCTACCAGTTCACGGTGGCCGCGATGCCGCCCGCGGCGATGGGCGTCGCGCTGACGCTGGCGCACGTCGACGTGAAGGCGTCCGCGGTCATCACCGGTGGACTCTTCGCGCTGCTGCCGGGACGGGCGCTGGTGGCGGGTGTGCAGGACGGGCTGACCGGCTTCTACATCACCGCCTCGGCGCGGCTGCTGGAGGTCCTGTATCTCTTCGTGGGCATCGTCGTCGGCGTGCTGGTGGTGCTCTACCTGGGGGTGCAGCTGGACGCCCACCTCAATCCCGATGCCGCCCTGAGCGTCTCCCAACGGCCGCTGTGGCAGATCGGCGCGTCGATGCTGCTGTCGCTCACCTTCGCGGTGCTGCTCCAGCAGGAACGGTCCACCGTGCTGGCCGTGACCCTGAACGGCGGCGTCGCCTGGACGGTGTACGGCGCGATGCGCTACACGGGCGACCTGTCGCCGGTCGCCTCCACGGCAGTGGCGGCGGGGTTGGTGGGGCTGTTCGGGCAGTTGCTGTCGCGCTACCGGTTCGCCTCCGCGCTCCCCTACACGACCGCCGCGATCGGACCGCTGCTGCCGGGTTCGGCCACCTACTTCGGGCTGCTGGCCATCGCGCAGAACGAGGTGGACAAGGGGTTGGCGTTCCTGACCAAGGCGGCGGCGCTCGCCATGGCGATCGCCATCGGGGTCAACCTCGGGTCGGAGATCTCCCGGCTGTTCCTGCAGGTCGGGTCCGCGGAGAAGCGACGGGCCGCGAAGCGGACGCGAGGCTTCTGAGGTCCGGGGGCCCTCGGCGTCCCGCAGGCCGCCCGAGCGGCCACGTGCGGCGGTGCGGGAGCGGGTTCCGGCTGTGACGGCCCGGGGCGCGGGCGCCCCGCACCCTTCTCACGGCGGGCTGTCAGCCCTGGTCGTACGGGTACTGGCCGTCGTAGGGCTGCCGACCGCCGTACCCCTGCTGGGACGGGCCCACGCCCTGCTGGTGCTGACCGTGGCCCTGCGGGGACTGGTCGTAGCCCTGAGGGGGCCGGCCGTAGTCCTGGTCGCCCTGACCGTAGCCCTGGTGGGTCCGGGGGGCGTACGGCTGCTGCGGCTGCGGCTGGGGGGCGTAGGGCTGCTGCGGCTGCGGGGCGTACGGCTGCGGGGCCGGGGACTGGGGGGCGTACGGCTGCTGCGGCTGCGGGGCGTACGGCTGCGGGGCCGGGGACTGGGGGGCGTACGGCTGCTGCCGGCCGTGGGCGGGCTGGGCACCGTACCGGCCGCCGTATGCGCTGGTGCCGCCCTGGTCCTGCTGGGGCGGCTGGGCCGGGTCGACGCGCCGCAGCTGGGTCGTGGCGTCGTCCATGACCGGCGGCAGGCCGCCGGTGGGCTGCCCGGGGGCGGACTGCACGGCGGCGGGCTGCGCTGCGGCGCGCTTCCTCTTGGCGCGCTCGCGCAGGTACTCGATGGCGATCGGTACCACGGAGACCAGCACGATCAGGACGAGGATCGCCTCGACGTTGCTCTTGATGAGGTCGATCTGGCCGAGCCAGTAACCCGCCAGGGTGACACCCGTACCCCAGGCTGCGCCGCCGACGACGTTGTACGTGAGGAACGTGCGGTACTTCATCCGCCCGGCGCCCGCCACGATCGGCGCGAACGTCCGCACGATCGGCACGAAACGGGCCAGGACGATCGCCTTGGGGCCGTACCGCTCCATGAACTCGTGGGCCTTGTCCAGGTTCTCCTGCTTGAAGAGCCGTGAGTCGGGCCGGCTGAACAGCTTCGGGCCGAAGAACTTGCCGATCATGTAGCCCACCTGGTCGCCGAGGACGGCGGCCAGCACGATCAGGGTGCACACCAGCCACAGCGGCTGGCTGATGTACTGCCCCTGCGCCACGAAGAGGCCCGCGGTGAACAGCAGGGAGTCGCCGGGCAGGAAGGCGAAGAGGCCGGACTCGGCGAAGACGATCAGCAGGATGCCGGCCAGGCTGAAGGTCTGGATCAGGTAGTCCGGGCTGAGCCACTCGGGGCCGAGCGCAAGCGTGGTCACGGGACTGTGGCTCCTGCTGATGGGGGACGGGCGGGGTTGGCTGCCCAAAAGTATCAACGCAGCGGTCGTGGCCCAGGTTCCACGGACGCTCCCAGGATGCACTGTGGCCGGGCTGGGGCAAAGCTGTGAGCCATGGGTATTGACGACTACGGCGGCGGCCAGAGCCCTCGGCCGGACGTGCTCGTGGTGACGACGAACGACGTCCCAGGCCATCGCGTCCAGGAGGTCCTCGGCGAGGTCTTCGGACTGACCGTGCGGTCCCGCCATGTGGGGAGCCAGATCGGCGCCGGTCTGAAATCGATGATCGGGGGCGAGCTCAAGGGGCTCACCAAGACGCTGGTCCAGACCCGCAGCCAGGCCATGGAGCGGCTCGTCGAGCAGGCACGCGCGCGGGGTGCGAACGCCGTGCTGATGTTCCGTTTCGACGTGACCGAGGCGGCCGACGTGGGCACCGAGGTGTGCGCGTACGGCACGGCGGTGGTCCTCGCCCCGGAGTAGTCCGCGCCGGGCGGGCGCACCGGTGGCGCCGCGGCCCACGTCGGTCGGCGGCCCTCGCCGAACGTACCGGCAGCGCAAGGGGACCCGGAGAACGGCACCCGGCGGGACCGGTCGGAGCGGTGGGACCGGGCGGGCCGACCGCACCCCGGACGAGCCCGGGGAAACCACCGCCCGGTGACGCCGGGAGACAGCCGCCCGGGAAGGCCGGGAGATCCGGGCGGACCGGCAGATCCTGGAGTACCGGGAGAATTCAGAGAACTGGGAGACGCACCCATGGCGTTGCACAAAGGTCCCGAGAAGCCCGACGAGCGCCTCGTGTCCGTGAACCCCTTCTACGGGGTGGCGAATCCGCTGGGCGGCATGGCGGAGGCGCCGCCCAAGCACCGGCTGCCGCAGGCGCCCATGCCGCCCATGACGGCCCACCAGCTCGTGCGCGACGAGCTGATGCTGGACGGGAACTCCCGCCTGAACCTGGCCACCTTCGTCACCACCTGGATGGAGCCCGAGGCGGGCATCCTGATGGCCGAGTGCCGCGACAAGAACATGATCGACAAGGACGAGTACCCACGCACCGCGGAACTGGAGCGCCGCTGCGTGGCGATGCTCGCGGACCTGTGGAACGCGCCGGACCCGTCGTCCGCGGTCGGCTGCTCGACGACCGGCTCCAGTGAGGCGTGCATGCTGGCCGGGATGGCCCTGAAGCGACGGTGGGCCGAGCGGAACGCGGACCGGTACCCCGGCGGGGGCGCCCGCCCCAACCTGATCACGGGCGTGAACGTCCAGGTGTGCTGGGAGAAGTTCTGCAACTTCTGGGAGGTGGAGGCCCGCCAGGTGCCGATGGAGGGCGACCGCTACCACCTCGACGCGCAGGCGGCGGCGGACCTCTGCGACGAGAACACCATCGGGGTCGTCGGCATCCTCGGCTCCACCTTCGACGGGTCGTACGAACCCGTCGAGGAGCTGTGCGCGGCGCTGGACGCCCTCCAGGAGCGCACCGGACTCGACATCCCGGTGCACGTCGACGGCGCCTCCGGAGCCATGATCGCCCCGTTCCTCGACCCGGAACTGGTGTGGGACTTCCGGCTGCCGCGGGTGGCGTCCGTCAACACCTCGGGGCACAAGTACGGGCTGGTCTACCCAGGGGTCGGCTGGGCTCTGTGGCGAAACGCCGAGGCGCTGCCGGAGGACCTGGTGTTCCGGGTCAACTATCTGGGCGGCGACATGCCGACCTTCGCACTCAACTTCTCCCGCCCGGGCGCCCAGGTCGTCGCGCAGTACTACACGTTCCTGCGGCTGGGCCGCGAGGGCTACCGCACGGTGCAGCAGGCCTCGCGGGACGTGGCCCGGAGCGTCGCCGAGCGGGTGGAGGCGCTCGGCGACTTCCGGCTGCTGACCCGGGGCGACGAGTTGCCGGTGTTCGCCTTCACCACAGCACCGGAGGTGCGGGCCTACGACGTGTTCGACGTCTCCCGGCGGCTGCGCGAGAAGGGCTGGCTGGTGCCGGCGTACACGTTCCCGCCCCACCGCGAGGACCTGTCCGTGCTGCGGGTCGTGTGCCGCAACGGCTTCTCCGCGGACCTCGGCGACCTGTTCCTCGACGACCTGTCGCAGCTGCTGCCGGAGCTGCGCCGGCAGCCCCGTCCGCAGACGTCGGACCGGGCGGCGGCCACCAGCTTCCACCACTGACCCTCCTGACCCACCTGGCCCTGCAGCCCCATCAACCCCCTCACCCCTTCCGGTCCCTCGGGGCCCTCGGGGCCGTCCGGGCCCTCCGGGCTGCGGCGGTCAACGGCTGAGCGCGGCGACTCCGCACCGCCAAGGGTGTGGTAGTTCGACCCGGGCTTGGCGTTGGACCGCTCGTGCGTGCCCCAGCACTCCAGGTCGTTGCGCACCTGGTAGCCGCGGGCCCGCCCGTACTGGCGGACGGCGCCCAGCACGAGGAGACGGATCGCTGACATGCGCTCCAGACTAGTGCCGCGGCAGGCAACGTTCGCCCGTCGAGGAGCGGCGTCCGGTGCGTGCTCCCGGTGTGCCGGCCGGAAGCCCTCGTACTGGATGTACTCGGGCTTTCGTCCGGTGCAGCGAGAGTGCGTGC
>NZ_JAFFZS010000032.1 GCF_016921115.1 Streptomyces actuosus | reverse complement strand
ACGGGCGTGCCTTCCCGACCCGCGCGGCAACGCGGGCCTACTCGATACCAGTCAATCGATCACTCGGGAAGGTACGCCCTCCGCGTGTGCCCTCCCGAGCCGATCCACAGGTAATGAGCATTGCTCCCGATGCCGTCGCCGGGTGCGACTTCGTGCTGCATGTGGCCTCTCCCGTGCACGTGGAGCACGTCGACAACGAGGACGACGTCATCGTGCCCGCGCGGGAAGGCACCCTGCGCGTGCTGCGCGCGGCACGGGACGCCGGCGTCGAACGGGTCGTCCTCACCTCCGCGTTCCATGCGGTCGCCTACGGCTACCGACCCACCGACCACCGGTTCACCGAGGAGGACTGGAGCGTCCTCGACGGACCCGGCGCCACCGCGTACACCAGGAGCAAGACGCTCTCCGAGCGCGCCGCGTGGGACTTCGTCGACGCCGAGGGCGGTTCGACGGAACTCGTCACGATCCTTCCCGTCGCCGTCATGGGCCCCGTGCTGGGCAGGACGATCTCCGGATCGAACCACCTCGTCCGGCGCATCCTCGACGGGGCGATGCCCGGCTATCCCGATCTGTGGATCCCCATCGTCGACGTACGCGATGTGGCACGCGCGCACGTGCTGGCCATGACCACCCCTGAGGCCGCCGGTCAGCGCTTCCTCGTCACCGGTGGACCGGCGATGCCCATGAAGCAGATCGGCGCCGTCCTCAGGGCCGACCTCCACGACGCGGCCAGGCACGTGCCGGTCCGTTCCCTCCCCAGTGCGGTGGTGCGGCTCGTCTCCCTCTTCGACAAGGAGCTCCGCACGCTCGTCCCCGACCTCGGCTTCGCCCGGAGGACGACCAGCGCGAAAGCCCGCCGCGTATTGGGGTGGCAGCCCCGCAGCAGTCCCGAGGCCGCCATCCTCGCCACCGCCGAGAGCCTCATCAGGAAGGAACTCGTGAAAGCCTGACCCGGTGACCCGGAGCCGGGCGGGGGCGCGCATGCCGTCGAGGCCGACGCCGGGGCACGAGGTGGTCCCGGCCCGGTGCCGCGGCAGAGCCGTGCGAGCCCGCGGACCGGGGCGCGCACCCCTCTTCCGGGACACGGCCCGTGATGCCGCTTCCGCCCTCTACGGTGGAGTTCGGGATGCCGCCGGAGCGGCGGAGGAGGGGCGACGGGCGTGCGCAGGGTTCCACCGGAGATGTTCCGTTTCACGACGGGGGAGAGGGCCGAGCTGTACGGGGCGGTGCTGGACGCCTTCGGCGCGGCCGGCGAGCACCTGGAGACGGCGCTGGGCCTGGACGCGGTGCGCCGGCGGTTGCGCGGGGTGGGCTGGGCGGCGGCGGTCGACGACGCCGAACTGCACGATGTGCTCGCGAGGCTCGTGCAGTGGGAGCTTCTGGACGTCGTGCACAACCACGCCGAGAACTACCGCACCGCCGAGGAGTACGAGCGCCGCAACCTGCAGTACTCCCTCACCCGGCGGGGTGAGGCCGCACTCGCGGGCGTACGGCACGCGCTGGAGGTGCTCGCCTCGACGGGCGCGCTGCAGACGGCCGTGCTGGAGGCGATCGCCGACCGCCTGGACGAGCTGTGCCTGCTGTCCGACGAGCCCGCCGCGGCCGACCGCCGGATCTACACGACGCTCCGCGAACTGGAGGGGCACCTGGACGCGCTGGTGGAGAACACCAAGGCGTTCAACGGCGAACTGCAGCGCCTCCTGCGTGCCGAGGGCGCGGACCCGGAGGTGTTCCGCGAGGTCAAGGCCGCCACCGTCGCCTACCTCCAGGAGTTCCTGGTCAACCTCGACCGGCGCGGCCGGACGGTCGCCGCCGCCGTGGCCCGGGTGGAGGAGCGGGGGACCGCCGGCCTGCGCGAGCGAGCGCTGCGCGGGGCCGAGCTGCCCCCGGTCGCCGGTGAGGATCCCGCGGCGGCCTGGCTGGAGCGCAGGCGGGCGCGCTGGGCGGGACTGCGCGCGTGGTTCCTGCCGGACGACGGGGCACGGCCCCGCATCGAGCAGTTGCACGACATCGCCCGGCGCGCCATCGTCTCGCTCCTGCAGGTCCTGGAGCGGATCAACGAGTCCCGGCGCCGCTCCTCCAGCGCCGTTCAGGACTTCCGGGAACTGGCGCGCTGGTTCGCCGCGGCGCCCGCGGAGGAGGACCTGCACCGGCTGTGGTCGGCGGCCTTCGGCCTCGGCCCGGCGCGGCACGCCCATCTCGCCCATCCCGACCCGGAGCTGATCCCGCCGTCCCACTCCTGGTCCGACGCCCCGCCGGTGGCGGTGTCGGCGCTGCTGCGCACCAGTGGGCGCACGGAGCGCTTCACCCGCACGGCCAAGGTGCGGGACGTCACGGCCGTCAGGGCGGCGCGCGCCGAGCGGGCCCGCGTCGAGCGGGCGGAACTCGCGCGTGCCTGGCGCCTGCTGGAGACGGACGGACCCGTGCGCCTGTCCTCCTTCGGAGTGTTGGACCCCGCTGTCTTCGACCGGCTGCTCGATCTACTGGGCCGGGCCCTCACCGCCCGGCCGGACACCGCCGGCCTGCGCCGCGCGACGACGGGGGACGGCCGGGTGGAGATCGCGCTGTCCCCGCCGCCCGACGGGCGGACCGCCGTACTGCGCACCTCCGCGGGTGCGCTGGCCGGACCGGACTACGTGGTGCGCGTCACGGCGGCCGGCGGGGCGAGCGCCGCCCCGGCCCTCCGGGCCGCGCCGAGGGAGGTCGCGGGATGAGCACCCTCGCCAACCAACTGGCCGCCGCGGAGCGGGAAGAGGTGGCGCGGGCCGTCCGGCTCCTGCTGGCCCGCCCGCTGCTGACCGAGGCCGCCGACCCGGCCGGCTTCGAACTGGTGCGGCGCCGGCGCGAGCCCCTGGCCCGGTGGTTCGACTACACCTGCGGCTGGACCCTGGTCGTGGAGCCCCGCCGCGGCTACGCCCGGCTCGCCAAGGTCCGCGCCGATCCGGACGCCTCCCGCCCGGCCCGCAGGGCCCGTTCCGGCCGGGCCCCGTTCGACCGCCGGCGCTACGTGCTGCTGTGCGTGACCGCGGCCGAACTGCTGTCGCTGCCGATGACGACCATCGGCCTGCTCGCCGACCGCGTCGTCCGGGCCACCGCGGCCGACGGGGCGCTGACCGCCTTCGACCCCGTCCACCGGTCGGAGCGGACGGCGTTCGTCGACGTACTGAAGCTCCTGGAGTCGTACGACGTCCTGCGCGCGGTGGACGGGACGACCGAGGCGTACGTCGCCTCCGCGGAGGCCAAGGTCCTGTACCGCGTCGACGCCACTTTGCTGATGCGGCTGCCCGCCGCGCCCGTCGGTGCCTCCCGGCTCGCCGTGCCCCCGGACGAGGTGCCCGCGCGGTTCGGGGAACTCCTCGCCGGACTGACGCGGGAGCGCCGCTACGGCGGCGCGTCCGGCGACGGAACGGGCGACGAGTCGCGCGGCGACGGCGCCGCCACGGACGCCCAGCGCAATCTGAGGCTGCGCCACTCGGTGCTGCGGCGGCTCTTCGACGACCCCGTGCTGCACCGGGCCGACCTGGCCGAGGACGAGCTGGCGTACGTCACCTCGCTCACCGGACGGCAGATCATGCGGCGCTCGGTCGAGCAGGCCGGCTTCCTCCTGGAGGAACGCGCCGAGGGATTCCTGCTCGTGGACCCGGACGGGATCGCCACGGACGTCCGCTTCCCCGACGACACGTCCACCGCCCGGGTCGCGGCCCTGCTCCTCCTGGAGCCGTTGTGCGCCGCGCCCGCCGGACTGCTGCCCGAGCAACTCGCCGAGGCCGGGGCTGAGCTGCTGCGCCGATTCCCCCGCTGGGCCAGGGCCTACCAGTCCGACGACGGCGGGGCCCGGCTGTCCGACGACGCCGTGCGGGTCCTGCGGGACACCGGTCTCGCCCGCACGGCCGGGGGCCGTGTCGTGGCGCGCCCGGCCGCGCACCGCTACCGCCTGATGGAGACGACCGGCGCGGACACGAAGGATGCCCCCGCGCAGGAGGCGGTCGGAACGGACGCCTCGGAGGCCCCAGCGCGGGGAGCACGAGCCGCCGTGGTGGACGCCCCCGTGCGGGAGGGGAGAGCGGGCGTGTCGGTCGCTCCCGCGCAGCGGCCGCGACCGGACGCGGTGGACGTGCCGGTGCGGGAGGCGCCGGCGGACGTGAGGAACGACACCCCCGTGCAGGAGGCACGAGCCGCCGTGGTGGACGCCCCTGTGCGGGAGGGGAGAGCGGGCGTGTCGGTCGCCCCCGCGCAGCGGCCGCGACCGGACGCGGTGGACGTGCCGGTGCGGGAGGCGCCGGCGGACGTGAGGAACGACACCCCCGTGCAGGAGGCGAGAGCAGGCGTGGTGGACGCACCCGTACAGCAGCAGGTAGCGGACACGGCGGACGGCGTCCCCGTACCGCGGACCGGCGAGGGCGGGCAGGACGCCCTCGGGCACGAGCGGGCCGCGGGGCCCGGCGAGACCTCCGGGCGTGCCCCGGAGTTGGGAGAACAGCGGTGAGCGTGACGGAGCTTCCCCTCCCGCGGCGAACGGAGCCCACCGAACGGGCGGACGCACGGGCGGCAGCGGCGGACGCCGCACCGGGCCGCTGGCAGCCGCACCGCGCGGGCATCCTCAACGTCTGGCGCTACTACGACGAGACCTTCACCTTCCACCAGGGCCGCCTGCTGCTGCGCGGCCAGAACGGCTCGGGCAAGTCCAAGGCCCTCGAACTGCTGCTGCCCTTCCTCTTCGACGCGAGCCTGCGACCCAACCGGCTGTCCACCTTCGGTGGTTCGGAACGCACCATGCACTGGAACCTGCTGGGCGAGGGTGCCTCGGGCAAGACCCGCGTCGGCTACGTGTGGATGGAGTTCCGCCGCGTCGGCGACGACGGAACCGAGCGGTGGTTCGGCTGTGGGGCCCGCCTCCAGGCGAGCGTGCACACCAGCACGGTTCACGCCGACTACTTCACCACCGGCACCCGGATCGCCCACCCCGACGGCGTCCCCCTCGTCAACGAGGCGGGACAGCCGCTGACCCGGGCCGCGCTCGCCGAAGCCCTCGGCGAGCGCGGCGCCGTGCACGCCTCGGCCGCAGACCACCGTGCGGCCGTCCGGCGCGAACTCTTCGCCGGCATGGGGGAGCAGCGCTACGAGTCGCTGCTGTCCGCCCTGCTGCAGCTGCGCCAGCCCAAACTGTCCGAACGGCTCGACCCGTCCCTCCTCTCGACCCTGCTGTCGCGTGCGCTGCCCCCCTTGGGCGAGGGGGAGATCGCCGAACTCGCCGAGGGATTCGAGCGGTTGGACCGCCAGCGGGAACACCTCAAACGGCTCGACGACGAGGTCGCGGCCGCCGAGACCGTCGCGTCCCGGCAGCGCGGCTACGCGCGGCGGGTGCTGCGCGCCGCCTCCGCCGCGCTGATCTCGGCGACCACCGACATGGACAACCTCACCCGCGTCGCCCGCCACAGTGCCGAGGCACTCGAACAGGCCCTGGCCCAGCGAGAGTCGGCGCAGGCCCGGCGCGAGGAACAGCAGGGGCGCGCGCACGCCCTGGAGGAGACCGTCGAGGGCCTGCGCGAGAGCGACGCGTACCGGCAGGGAGCGGAACTCGACCGGCTGCGGCGCCGTACGGAGGACGCGGCTGCCGCCGCAGAGCGGCAGCGCGCCCTGGCCCGGACCGCTCGCGACGAGGCGGACCGGGACCGGGCACACGCCGAAGAGGCGGAGAAACGAGCCCGCACCCTCGGCGAGCACGCGCGCGAAGCCGCCGACGAAGCCCTGCGGTCGGCCCGGGCCGCGGGGATGGAGTCCCTCCAGCGCGAGATCGGCGCCGCTCTCGACACCGACCTCGCGGTGACGCTCCGCGACGGCACGGCACACGAGGCGAGCGACCGCCGTCCCGGCGCCTCCGGCATCCCCCGCACGGCGGACGAGGCCGGGACCCGGCAGGCCCGCCGGCTGCTGCGCGGCGCGGTCACCGCCCGGCGGCAGCAGGTCGGTCTCGTCACCGCGGCGATCGACGACCACGATCGCGCGGTTCGCGACCGCGGCGCCGCCGAGGACCTGCTGGACCAGGCCCGGACCCGGCTCGCGGAGGCGATCGCCCGCCGGGACGAGACGTCCGACGCCTGGGACGACGCGCTCGCCGCACACGCGGACCACCTGCTCGCCTGGGCCGAGGGCTGCACGGAACTCTGCATCCCCGACTCCGGGGAGCTCCTGGCCCGGGCCGCTGCCGAGAGCGAGGTGACGGCTCTGGTAGAGGCCGCGGCACGCCCACGGGAACAGGAGCTCGCCACGGCCGAGGCCACCGCCCGCGCCGCCCGCCGGAACCTGGTGGAAGAGCGGAGCCGGCTCGAACAGAGGATCCGCGGGCTCAGCGGCGAGAGCGACCTCCCTCCCACACCTCCGCCCACCCGGACCACCGTCCGCACGGCGACCGCGGGCGCGCCCCTGTGGCGGCTCGTCGCCTTCCGGGACGGTGTCCCGCTCCCCGTCCGGGCCGCGGTGGAGGCGGCACTGGAGGCGTCCGGCCTCCTGGACGCCTGGGTCAGCCCCTACGACGGGATCTCGCTGCCGGGTCACGACACGCGCGCCGAGGCGGAACTCGCCGTGGCCGCCTCGGGACCCAGCCTGCTGGAGGTGCTGACGCCGGAGAAGGACATCCCCGTCCCGCCCGACACCGTGACACGCATCCTCGCCGGGGTCGCCTACGGCACGACCCTGCCCTCCGGCCACCCCGCCGCCGTCTCCGCCGGCGGCGCCTGGCGCCTCGCGCTCGCCACCGGCACCTGGAGCAAACCGGAACCGGCCCACATCGGCGCCCCGGCCCGGCAGCGGGCCCGGCAGCGCCTGATCGGTGAACTGACCGACCGCATCGGTGAGACGAACGCGGCCCTCGCCGCGCTCGACGACCGGCTCCGCGGACTCCACGCCCGCCGCGCCCGGCTCGACGCCGACCGCGCCGACCGCCCCGACCATCGGTCGCCCTACCCCGACCGCGTCACCGGCACCGGCCCCCGGTCGCTCGACGCCCGACGGGTGGACCGGGACCGGGCCGAGGCGACGGTGGCCGCGCGGGACGACGCCGTACGCGACGCCGCCGGGCGTCTGGCACGGCGCGAGGCCGAGGTGACGGGCGCACTGCGCACGCTCAGCCGCCTGGCCGCGGAACACGGGCTGCCGACCGACCGTGACCGGCTGCGGGAACTCTCCGCCCACGTCGACCGGTTCCGCGACACCGCCGACACCTGGGTGGACACCCATCTCACGGCCGCCACCGCCGCCGACCGGGCCCGCCGCTCGGCCGCGCAGGCGGCGCGCTCGCGCCGGGCCGCCGACGGACACGCCGAGGCCGCAGTCGCCGCCGAGGCGGAGGCGGCGGGGCTGACGGCGCGTCTGGAGGCGGTGGAGGCCACCGTCGGCGAGGACTACCGGCAGATCGTCGCCCGCGTCGCCGCGGCCCGCGCCGAGCTGCGCGGCTGCCGTGAGGAGGCCACCCGGGCCGCCGATCTCCTGCTGAGCCTGGAAGGCCGCATCGGAGGACTGCGGGCCACGAGCGCCCAGGACGCCGACCGCCGGGAACTGGCCGTCGCGGTCCGCGACGGGGCGGCGCACCGCTTCCGGCACCTGTGCCGGGCGGGGCTCGCGCAGGACGCCGGCGTCGCACCGGGACCGGACACGGGGGACGGCACCAGGGCCACCTTGGAGGCCGCCCGTGCCACGGCCGCCCAGTGGCCCGGCATCCCGCACGCCCCCCGCAACCTGGGCGACGCCGCGACCCGCCTCTCCGAGGCCGTCCACGAGGCCCGCCGGCGCCTCGGCGCCCGCGCCGACCTGGACCTGGAACCCGACGACGACATCCAGCTGTTCACCGCGACGCTGGACGGCGTACGCGTGGGGGCCACCGGCCTGCTCACCACGCTCGCCCAGGAGCGCGACCGCAGCCGGGACGACATCACCGGCGCCGAGCGCCGCCTCTTCGACCAGATCCTCACCGGCGACATCCGCCGCCACCTCGCGGCCCGCATCCGGCAGGCCGGCGATCTCGTCGACCGGATGAACGGGCACCTGGAGCGGGTCCGTACCGCTTCCAACGTCGCCGTCCAGCTCGTCTGGGACGTGCGCCCGGATCTTCCGGACAGCACCCGCACCGCCCGTCAGCTGCTGTTGAAGGATCCCGGCCGGGTCACCGAGTCCGACCGGGACGCCCTGCACGCGTTCTTCCGCACCCGGATCGAGGAGGCGAAGGGCAGCGACACCGCCGCGAGTTGGGAGGAACAGCTCGGCGAGGTGCTCGACTACACCGCGTGGCACCGCTTCACCGTCCGCCTCGACCGGGCGAACGGCACCGGCTGGCAGCCGCTGACCAAGAAGCTGCACGGTGCGCTTTCCGGCGGGGAGAAGGCCATCGCCCTGCACCTGCCGCTGTTCGCCGCCGTCGCCGCCCACTACGAGGCGGTGCCGCTGGCCCCGCGGCCGATCCTGCTGGGCGAGGTCTTCGTCGGGGTCGACACCGTCAACCGGGGACAGGTCTTCGCCCTGCTCACGGCACTCGACCTGGACCTCCTGGTCACCTCCGACCATGAATGGTGCACCTACGGGGAGCTGCCCGGCATCGCCGTCCACCAACTCCTCACCGACGGGGACGACGAGGCGGTCACCAGTGCCCGCTTCGTCTGGACCGGCAGCGACCTGGAGGCGGGATGACCGGCGCCGGACGGGGCCCGGGGGAGGACAGCCTGCGCCGCCCCGGACTCCGGCCGCTGTGGCACACGGTCCACGACCGCCTCTCCTCCGGCCGCCCCGTCGCACGGGTGCGCCTCGGACCGCTCGACGACACCGAGCGCGAGGCCCTCGCCGACCTGCTCGGTCTGGACCGGCTGCCGGAGGCCCGGCCCACCGTCGTCATGGTCCGGCTGGAGGAAGCCGTGACGGAGCTGTCCGGCCGTACCGTGCGGGAAACCGTGACCGCGCTCGTCGGCCCGCTCGGGGACCGCGCGGCCGACCGGCGCCGCCGGGAGTCCGATCGCGCCGCACTGTGGAGCTGGCTCGACGGCCATGCCACCGTGCGGGCGCAGCCGGCGCTGTCCGACTGGGCCGCCTCCTGCCGGGCGGCCGGTCTGGCCGGCGGCTCGGTGGAACGCACGCGATCCCTCCTCGCCGACGTCCTCACGGTGCTCGCCGAGCTGCCCGCCCCGGCGGAACCACTGCCCGTCTTCGCCGCCCGGGTCCTCGACGGCCGTGCGCACGCCCTCGACGACGGCACCCCTGTGGCGGGCCACGTCCTGCGTGCCCTGGCAGCCCTGCACGACTCCGTTCCGCCGCGGTCGGCAGCGGACCGGCGGGCCCTGTGGGCGCGCGCGGGTGTCGCCGCCGACGACCTGTCCGCCACCGTTCTGGTCGGTGGACTGCGCCCGCTGGGCGACGGCCCCCTCGCGCGCGTGGCCCGGGTCTGCGCCGAGGCCGGACAGGCGGCCTGCCTGACCCTCGCCCAACTCCGTGCCCCGGGCGAGTTCGCGCTCGCCGCCGATCCCGTGCCCGTCGTGCACGCCGTGGAGAACCCCAGCGTCCTGGCTCTCGCGGTACGGCGGTTCGGCCCTGACTGCCCTCCGCTCGTGTGCACCTCGGGCTGGCCCAACAGCGCGGCGATCGGGCTCCTGCGCATGCTCGCGGAGCACGGCGCCGTCCTCCGCCACCACGGCGACTTCGACGGCGAGGGGATCCGCATCGCCGCGTACGTCATGGACAAGACGCCGGCGCGCCCCTGGCGCATGACGGCAGCCGACTACCGGGCGGCGGTCGCGCGCACTCCGCGCGGTCCCCGGCCCGGTCGCATCACCGAGGCACCGTGGGACGCCGAGTTGGCCGGGGCCATGGCGGAGCACGGTTCCGCCGTCGTCGAGGAACTGGTGGCCGATGTGCTTCTGGACGACCTCGCCGGCACTGTTGCGCGGCAGCGCGGCGCCGCCCACTCGTGAGCTTCGCGCCCTGGACCCGGCGCGGCACCGTCGCCCGCAGGGGCCGGGGCGGGGCGAGGTCCAGGTCCCCGACCAGGGGGCGGGCTGCCGAAGACGCCCGCGTCGTTGTGCGCGGCGTGCAGACCGCCGTGGCGTTCCGCCGTGGTGTGCACCGGGCGATCCATGTCCTCGGGCCGGGAGGCGTCGGCGACGACCGCACCGGCGGTGCCGCCGTCCTCGTCGACGAGGCGCACGGTCTTCTCGACGGAATCAGGCCGGGCGCCGGAAAGGGAAGCACTCGTTCTTGTGGGCCGCTAAGGCGGAAAGCCCTCCCGGTCGCGGCCCGCGAGTTACTCGCACATCACGCCACCTTCGGCGGAATACGGCACGCTCAGCGAGTCGACGGACTCCGCTTCCCTCTTCCGAGGCCGAAGACCTCCGCTCGGTCGAGAGCCGGCAGAGCACGTACATCGAGTTCATCAACGTGTCGGGTGTGCGACTTCGCGTGTTCTGGATCGACTACGACCAGAAGCCGGTCCTCTACGCGACGCTCGTCGACGGGGACTCCTATGTCCAGCAGACCTTCGTCACCCACCCCTGGGCGGCCGTCACGGACGCGGGGGAGATCCGGGCGGCCTACCTGCCGTCGAGTTCGCCGGCCCGGGCCGTGCTCCGCTGAGCAGGACCCGGACCGGCGCCGTCGGTACACTGGCCCGGGCGTGGACGCCCGGCGCGAGGGAGGAGCACCGCCCCCGGGCCGGGCGCCCGGCCCGGGGCCGCCGGTGTCAGGTGCGGCAGCCGGTGGTGAATCCGCGGTCGCGCAGCCCGGTGCAGAACGCGTCCTTGGCCTGGCCGTACCGCGACAGGCGGCCGTCGACGAACCAGGTGCTGTTCACGGGGAAGTCGAACGAGCCGTCGTTCTTGCCGTCCCAGCCGTAGCGGAAGTCGAGGTCGATGTAGGTGACGGTGCGGATGACGCCGGAGAGGTCGTACGTCCCGGACAGGTTCGGGACGGGGCCGGAGTAGTTCAGCAGCCCGAACAGCCGCTTGGTCCACTCGGCTCCCCGGTTCTGCTCCAGACCGCGGGTGGAGGAGCCGTCGGCGGTGAAGTTCATCATGCCGCTCTCGGACACGACCATGTGCTTCCCGTGGTCCTTGGCGAACTTCATCATCTTCAGGACGTTGCCGTCGTAGTCCCAGTTCTTCCACACGGCCGCGTCGTTGCCGTGCTGGTCCTTGCCGATGTAGGCGTTGCGGCACTGCAGTGTGCCGGTGTCGTAGTTGTCCGGCGGGGTGCCGTTGTACAGATAGCCGTTGTCGTGGATCGGCATGCACAGCTCGTGCGCGAAGACCGACACGCCGATCTCGTCGACGACGTCGTCACCGGGGTACATCGTCGCGTACTCGCCCCGGACCGGGTGGAAGACGAAGCGGACGTTGTCCTGGTGCGTCCTGCTGCGAAACATGTTCCGCAGGGTGCGGAAGGCGTTCTTGTACGAGGAGCAGCTGCTGTCGGTGCAGTGGTAGTAGCTGCTGACCTCGTAGTCGAGCCGCAGCAGGAACGTCGCGTCGGGGTGGGCGTTGACGAAGTCGACGAGCGTGGTGAAGCGGTCGGTGTAGGCGCCGTCGGCGAGTTCCTGGGTGACCTTGCGGGAGCGGGCCGCCTTGGTGCTCTCGTCGCCGCCGTCGAAGCCGGGCGGGTTGTCCTTCCAGCTGATGCCGACCTGGACGGTCTTGCCGCGGTCCGCGAGGAAGGTGGCGTAATCGCGGTGGCCCTTGTTCACCCACGGTCCTGCCGGTCCTGGTGCTGTTCACCCTGCTGGCCCGGCGGATCGTCTCCGGTGTCATGGCCGGCGCGGTCAAGGGCTGAGCCCGCAGCGCCGCACGCACCCCGAACCGCCCTGCGCCCCGCCCCACCGGGCGCGGGCCGACGCCCCGGAACAGGAGCCACATGACCGCCGCGCCGACCACCGGCACCGCCCGCCGACCCGCCGACGCCGAGCCGGACGTCATCCGCAACCCGGTGCTCCGCGGATTCCACCCGGACCTGTCCCTGCTGCGGGTCGGCGGTGACTACTACCTCGCCACCTCGACGTTCGAATGGCTGCCCGGCGTCACCGTGCACCACTCGACGGACCTCGTGAACTGGCGGTCCTACGGCGGCGTCCTGCGCGAGCCCCGGCTGATCGACCTCTCCGGCAACCCCGACTCCGGAGGCGTGTGGGCCCCCTGCCTGTCCTACGCCGACGGGCTGTTCCACCTCGTCTACTCCGACGTGAAGAGCTTCGCCGGAGCCTTCAAGGACGTCCGCAACTTCGTGACCGTCGCCGAGTCCGTCGACGGCCCGTGGTCCGACCCCGTGCCGCTGCCCGGCCACGGCTTCGACCCGTCCCTCTTCCACGACACCGGTCCGGACGGCGACGGGCGCAGCTGGCTGCTGTGGGTCGACTGGGACCACCGCCCCGGCACCAACCCGTTCGCGGGCATCCTCCTGCAGGAGTACGACCGGGTGCTGCGCAAGGTCGTGGGCCCCGTCCAACGGATCTTCACCGGCACCTCCCTCGGCTGCACCGAGGGCCCCCATCTGTACCGCCGCTGCGGCTGGTACTACCTCGTCACCGCCGAGGGCGGCACCTCCTGGGACCACGCCGTCACCGTCGCCCGGTCCCGCTCACTGCGCGGCCCCTACAGGCCGGACCCGGCGGGCCCGCTGCTGACCTCGGCCCACCGCCCCGAACTGGAGCTGCAGAAGGCCGGGCACGCCAGCCTTGTCGAGACCCCTGAGGGCGACTGGTACCTGGCGCACCTCACCGCGCGCCCGCTGACCTCGCGCGGAGCCTGCGTCCTGGGGCGCGAGACGGCCCTGCAGCAGGTCGACTGGACCGCCGACGGCTGGCCCCGTGTCGCGGGGACCGCGGGGAAGGGCACGCCGTCCCTGCTGGTGCCGGCGCCGCCGGCGGCCGCAGAGCAGCCGTCGTCCCGGGCTGCCGAGCTGCCCGAGGAGAACCCGGACGGGTTCGGCGCGGGCAGCGTCCTCGCTCCGCAGTGGATGACCCTGCGGCGGCACGAGGACCCCTCCTGGCTGTCGCTGACCCGTCGTACCGGCTGGCTGCGCCTGCGGGGCGGCGAGTCGCTGTCCTCACGGCACCGGCAGAGCGTCGTGGCCCGCCGCCAGCAGCACACTCGCTTCGACTTCCGCGTCACCGTCTCCGCCTGGCCCGGCTCACCGCGGCAGATGGCGGGCCTGGTCCACCTCTACAACACCGAGCTGTGGCACTACCTCCACCTGACCTGGGACGAGGACCTCGGCCGGGTACTGCGGGTCGCGGTCTGCGACCGCGGGAAGTACTCCGAGACCGCCGACCCGGTGGCCGTCGGACCGGGGCTGGTGGTTCTGCGTCTGGTGGTGCGGGACGACCAGGCCCGCTTCCAGTGGGCCCTGTGGGACCTCGGCCGCTGCGAGGAGTGGTTCCCCATCGGTCCTGTCCTGGACAGCGGGCGGCTCTCCGACGAGTACGCCACGGTGGGCGATCCCGCCACCGGGCACTACTCCAGCTGGGGATTCACCGGGGCGTTCGTCGGTGTGTGCGCGCAGGACCTGACCGGCTCCGGATGGCCGGCCGACTTCGCCGCACCGGTCTACCACGACGCCGAGGACGGCTCCGCCCCGGACGGTCCGGATCCCGTGCTGCCCCTTCCCATGGAGCCGCGGGCATGAGCGCCCGGACCCGCCACGGACGCCCCCCTGGCCGGGCGGGCGCCGAGGGCACGCCGGATATCCTGCGGAAGCGGGCGGCCCCCGGTGCGGTGAGGCGGCGACCCGCCCTCACCACCGGCGGTGCGGGCGCGGAGAAGGGGGAGCGCACATGACGGTGCGGACAGGGAACCGGGTGACGATCAGTGTCATCGCGGCCGAGGCCGGGGTGTCCGTGTCGACCGTGTCCAAGGTCCTCAACGGCCGGTCGGACGTGTCCGCGGAGACCCGCGACCGGATCCAGCGGCTGGTCGACCTGCACCGCTACCGGCGGCGCCAGGGCCGTCGCCGCCGCGGCGGGATCGTCGACCTGGTCCTCAACGAGCTGGACAGCCTCTGGTCCGTGGAGATCATCCGCGGTGCGGAGCAGGCGCTGCACGCGGCCGGGGTGAGCATGGTGCTGTCGGCCGTGCACGGCCGCAGCGCGGACACGGGGGAGTGGCTGGAGCAGATGGCGGCCCGGCGTTCGGACGGCGCCGTCCTGGTGGTGTCCGACCTGACTCCCCGGCAGCGGCTCAAGCTGGTGTCGCTGGGGGTGCCGTTCGTGCTGGTGGACCCGGTGGGTACGGCGGACGCCGGGGTGCCGACGATCGGGGCCACCAACTGGGCGGGCGCCACGGCGGCCACCGAGCATCTGATCCGGCTCGGCCACCGGCGGATCGCGCACCTGGCCGGTCCGCGCAATCTGCTGTGCAGCCGGGCCCGCGCGGACGGCTTCCGCGCGGCGATGGAGGAGGCCGACATCCCCGTCCCCGACGGGTGGCTGCGCTTCGGCGAGTTCAACGACGTCTCCGGCCGGGCCGAGACCCACGCACTGCTCGATGCCGCGGCCAAGGCCCATGTGCCGCCTCCCACCGCCCTGTTCGCGGCCAGCGACCTGCAGGCCTTCGGCGCGTACGCCGCACTGCGCGAGCGCGGCCTGGGCGTCCCGCGGGACGTCAGCGTCGTCGGTTTCGACGACCTCTCCGTCACCCGGTGGAGCGGCCCGCCGTTGACCACGGTCCGGCAGCCGCTGCACGAGATGGCCGCGATGGCGGCCCGGACCCTGCTGCGGCTGGTCGACGGGGAGGAGGTCGATCTGCCGCGGGTGGAGCTGTCGACCCAGCTGGTCGAACGCGCCAGCACCGCCCGCCCGGCCTGACCGCCGCACACCCCGCCGATCGCCCGGCTCGCCGACGGCACGGGCCTCCGCACCCGCTGCCGACCGCCGGGGGCACGGTCCCCGACGGACCTGCTCGCCGGGGGCACGGCCATAGATGGCCTGACTAGCCCATCGGTGGCCTGGCCTGGCCTGGCTCGGGCGCGGCCCGCCCTCCCCGGCCTCCGGTGCCGTCCGGCTCCGGCTCCGGTGCCCTCCCGCTCCGACGCCCTCCCGTTCCGGTGCCGTCGCGGCTGCCGGCTCCGGAGCGCCCGACGGCGCCCCGCCCTCTCGATCACCGGGCGAAGGTTCCACGCAAAGTCGTGAGGCCTCTTGCCCCGCATTGAATTGTTCAGTCAACTGATGAAAGCGCCTGCGGAGCTGTCGCCCCGCAGACAACCCCCGATCTCACGGCGCGACTTCGGCAGCCCCGCCCTGCGTACCGACCTCCCCGCACCGGGCCGGGCTGCCGGACCGGCCGTGCCCCGGGGGCACCGCTCACGTGCCGTACGGCACCCATCGTGAACGTTCGCCGGGACGAACGAGGTGCGCCTCATGCAACCTGATCCGAGACAGCCCACCGCCACGCCCGACCGCGCCGGCCCGCCGGGGCCCGGTCGCCGTGACGTCCTGCGGGCCGCGGGCGCGGCGGGTGTCGTGCTGGCGGCGGCCGGCTGGACACTGGCCCGCCGCTCTCCACCGGACACCGGGACGGACCGCGAACCGTCGGCAGCCGGCTCCACCGCGGCGACCGGCCCGTGGTTCAACGCCTTCCACGCCCCCATCGGCGCGTACGCGACCTTCACTCTGGGATTCCCGGGCGCCTCGGGCGGGTTCGGCCTGGAGTCCGGCGCACCCGCCAACCAGAGCGTGTTCGTCGGCAGTGACCCGCCGGGGGACGGAGGGCCCTGGGCGTTGCCCTTCTTCCACGACGGAGTCAGCGGTGGGGTCGCGCCCCTCGCCCGGGACGCCGTGCACCGGGACTTCGGGGTGGCCACGGACACCTTCACCGCCCAGGACCTCACCTTCGCCCTGTGCTCACCCGTGCGCCCGGTGCCGGACCCCGCCGACCCCGCGGCCGCCCGCGCCCCAGGCGACCTGTCCCTGCCTGCCGGCGACGGGCCCCTGCGCGCCCTGCCCGATGTCCTGCTGCCTGCGGTGTTCGCCGAACTCACCCTGGACAACCGGGCCGGGGCACGCCCGCGCAGGGTGTTCCTGGGGGTCACGGGGGAGAGCCCGCGCCTCATGGACGCCCCGCTCAACGGCGTCGTCTTCGGTTCGCAGCGCACGCACACCGCGCTGGTCGCCGACAGCACCGAGGCGACCGCGGTGACCGGCTCCTACATGGGGGCCATCCTCGACGGGCAGACCGGCGGCGGCAGCATCGGCGCCCTGGTCGCGACCGTTCCCGCCGGGCAGCGCCGCACGTACCGCATCGCGCTGTGCTTCCATCGCGCCGGCGACGTCACCACCGGCGTCGCGATGCGCTACCGGTACACCGACCGATATCCGCGGATCGAGGACGTCGCGACGGCGGCGACGACCGGCCTCGCCGACCGCATCGAGGCCTGCCGGGCCGACGACGAACTCGTCCGCTCGGCCGGCCGGACGCCCGAGCAGACCTTCCTGCTCGCCCACGCCATCCGCTCCTACTACGGGTGCACCGCCCTGCTCTCCGACCCCGACGGCCGCCCCTGGTGGAACGTGATGGAGGGCGAGTACAAGTACATCAACACCTTCGACCTGACCGTCGACCACCTCTTCTACGAGGTCGGGATGAACCCCTGGACGGTGCGCGACGGCCTGGACCGGGCAGCCGGCCGCTACCACTACGACAGCGGCACGGTCAGTTCCCGCCACCGGACCAGCAGACCGCCCGTCCCGGCGGTGTCAGCGTCACCCACGACATGGGCTACTGGCCCGACTACACCGAGCCCGGGCAGTCGCACTACGAGCACAGCGGCAAGACCGGCATCTTCTCCTACATGACCGGCGAGCAGCTGGCCAACTGGGTCCTGTGCGCCGGCGTCTACACCGAGCAGACCGACGACACCGCCTGGCTCGACGCGAAAGCCGGGTTCCTCGCCGACTGCCTCGTCAGCCTGGAGAATCGCGACCACCCGGACCCGGCGCGGCGGGACGGCGTGCAGAGCACCGACACCACCCGCTGCGGACCGGGCGGCACCGAGATCACCACCTACGACTCGATCGGCCCCGGACTGACCACCGCCGTCGGCAACTCCTACATCGCCGTCAAGTGCTGGGCCGCGTACGTCGTGCTGGAGCGGCTGTTCACCCGGCTCGGCCGCGACGACCTGGCCGACCGGGCCCGCCGCCAGGCCGGGGCCTGCGCCGCCACGGTCGCCGGGAGCGCCACGGCCGAGGGGTACCTGCCCGCCAATCTCCGCACCGGAGAGGACGTGAGGATCATTCCGGTGGTCGAGGGGCTGGTCTACCCCTACTTCGCCGGCCGCAAGGACGCCACCGGGGCCGACGGCCCCTACGCACCCCTGGTGCGCGCCCTGCGGCGCCACCTGCAGGCCGTGCTGGTCCCCGGGGTCTGCCTGACGGCCGACGGCGGCTGGAAGCTCAGCTCCGCCAGTGCCAACACCTGGCTCTCCAAGACCTGCCTCAACGAGTTCACCGCCCGCCGGATCCTCGGCCTCGACCTCGTCGACGCGACCGCACGCGCCGACACCGCGGCCGTGTCGTGGCTGACCCGCGACACCAGCGCCTACTGGGCCTGGAGCGACCAGATCGTGGACGGCAACGCCACGTACAGCAAGTACTACCCGCGGGGCGTGACGAGCTTCCTGTGGCTCCAGGAGCCCGCGGTCACCCTCCCACCCTCACCCACCGGAACCGCTACGCCCACCCCCACCGCTACGCCCACTCCGACCCCGACGGCCTCGCCCAGTCCCACGGCGACCACGGACCCCGACCCGAGTCCCACGCCCAGCCCCGGATCCGACTACGACCAGGGCGCCGAGCCCGCCGGTGCCGGCCGGGTACGCCTGTGGTTCGAACCGCACGGCTTCGCCCCGCGCTTCGTGGTGGCGCACTACACGGTCGACGGCCGGGCGCAGCAGAACTACTTCATGACCGCCGCCGGCGCCCGCTGGGAGCGGATCGTGGACGGTGTGTCCCCCGGGGGCCGCATCGACTACAGCCTCCAGTACGAGAAGAACGGGCCGCAGTACGACACCCCCTGGTCCACCTACGTCGCCGGTGCCGCCCCGGCGCGCGCCCGCCGTCTCTTCCGCATGCGCTGACCCGCCCCCACCGCCGCGCCCTTTGCCGCGCCCCGCGCCCGGTGCGCCGCCCCCTTCCCCCGGTCGCTCCCCGGCCGGGCCGTCCCGACGCCCACCCGTGCACCCCCCCACCGACCCGCCAAGGAGGCACGATGCGCGCCATGTCGAAGAACCCCGCACGCCGCAGAGCCCCGGCTCTGCTGCTCGCCGCCCTGCTCGCCCTGGGCGCCTCCGCCGGGGCCTCCGCCCGACCGCTGACCGGCGGAGCTGCGGAGGAACCGGCCGCCGGCCGCACCCTCACCCTGATCGGCCAGGACTACGCACAGGACTACGAGGACTACGTCGCTTCGACCGGGAGCGTCCCCGCCGGGATCTCGCTCTACGGCGACCTGTACTCGGGCGAGTTGAACAACGACAGCCGCGTCCTGCTGCAACGCGTCGCCGCGGAACATCCCCAGTCCTACGCCGAGATCGGGCTGAGCTGGAAGGACGCGATGACGCTGCACGGCTACGGGCTGTACGACGGAGGCGTGTCCGTCGAACGGGACATCGTGGCCCACAAGTACGACGCCCAGCTCGACCGGCTCGCCGCCACCCTCAGCAGCCATCCCTCGATGCACTTCCTGCTCCGCATCGACTACGAGGTGAGCCTCAACCTGCACGCCAACACCGACCCCTCCCGCTTCGACCCCCGCACCGCCGACCCGTCGGCCTACCACGACGCCTTCGACTATGTGGCGCACCGGCTGCGCGTCACCGACGCGGTCGGCAACGTGGAGTTCGTCTACCACCCCGTCCGCGGCACCGCCGACGCCACCGAGCTGTATCCCGGTGACACCTGGGTCGACTGGATCGGCTTCTCGGCCTTCAACAACGACGTGTGCCTGGACGCCAACGGCACGCCCAACTGCGCGGGCGAGCGTCTGGATCCGAACCTGCGGCGGTCGCTGGAGTTCGCCCGCGGCACCGGCAATAAGATCATGATCTCCGAGTCGTCGGTCCAGAACCCCTGGGACGACACACCGGCCCGCTTCAACGACTACCTCGACCGCCTGCTGGACATCGTGGACACCTACGACGTCCGCGCCCTCACCTACATCAACTACGACTGGGCGGCCCACGGCTGGACGGGCGGCTTCGCCGCGACCGACGCCCGCCTCCAGCGCGACCCCGGTGTCCTGGACCACTGGCGCCGACGGGTGCTCGACGACCCGCGCTACGTGCAGTACGGCGCACCGCAGCCGGGACCCGACCCCACGCCCACCCCGACCCCCACGCCGACCCCCACCTCGACCCCGACCCCCACGCCGACTCCCAGCGAGCCGGGTGACGGCACCTACCAGCAGGGTGCGGAGCAGGTGACGCCCACTCAGGTGCGCCTGTGGCTGCGGCCCCAAAGGTTCACGCCGCGCTTCGTGGTGGCGCACTTCCGCATCGACGGGGGCGAGCAGCAGAACTACTTCATGCAGCCCGGCTCCGATCCGGGGCGCTGGGAGTACACGATCGACGGCGTGCCCGCCGGCGCCACGATCACCTACAGCCTGCAGTACGAGAAGAACGGGCCCCAGTACGACACCCCTTGGTCCACCTTCGTCAACACCGCACCCTGACGGAGCGAGACCGGTCGGGCCGCGTCCGGCCCGGTGGCCGTTACGTCGCGGCAGGCGCGGGCCCTGACCCGACCGGTCGGCCTTGGACCCCCGGATCACCGGCAACTTGGAGGTGCGCAGAACGGGTTGGCGCCGCAGCGTCGAGTGAGCAGAGCAGCAACCACCTGTCGGCCGGGCCTGGAGCCGCTGTCATGATGTTGCTCGGCGTGGTGGCGACGGTCTTCCGCGGGCGGAGCCGCCGGAGCGATCCGGTGCCTCCGCCCGCTTCCCCGCGGCGCCGAACCTGTTCAAGTATCCGTACGAGACCGCAGGACCCGATTCCCGAAGGGGAGAGCAGAGAGCCATGACCACAACGGGGCACGGATCGACACGAATGCAGCTCAACCAGATCCCGGCCGACCCGGGGGGCACAGCGAATCCTCGTCGTGTTCCGAGCGGTCAGAAGGACTTGGCGTCGTCGCCTGCCGAGAAGCGGGCCGCGGCCAAGGCGATCGAGCAGCACATCGAGCCTGAAACGAGGGAGTCCGGCGACTACGCCGACGAGCAGACCGATGCGGTGGTCAAGGCGTTCGACGCCGAGGACGGCCATGGCTGGGTGACCTCCTCCGCGGTGAAGAAGGCCCACAAGAAGTGGGAGCAAGTAAATATCAGTGATCGAGTGACCTGAGACATCAAAATATACGAACTCTGCCAGAGGAATCAAATGCCCCACAGTGAGGGACGCCGCGCGTCGAGAGGAACCCTGGTGTTGGTGGCTCTCGTCGCCTGCGCTGTGATGACCGGCGGCATCGCAGCATGGTTCGCGACGCGGGACGACTCGCCAGACTTCTGCCACGATCTTTCGAAGAACGGCAAGATTCGACGGCTCCTGGACGCGGCCCATCAGGCGGAATCGACCTGTGCGGCCTTGGGTGGCGCGCTCAAGAAGGCGGCAGTTCGCGACGGTGCTGAGGACCACTCGATCAAGCAGGCGCAAGCAATGAAGGACGCGCTGCTCGCTGTCGAAGATCAGATGCGAAGAACAGGCACCACCTCACTGGACGAAGACTTTTCCGAACCGTTCGCCGAAGCGCTCGCCGACTATTCGACCGACATCTACGGAATCCTGGCGCCAGGAAGCTTCGATTACTCACGACATGACTCGCCCTCGGACCCGCCCTGGGCGGATGAAGACGGTGTGCACATGGCCATCTTCCAAAAACCCCTGATGCGTGTCATGCGAGGTATTTCTGCCACTCCGGCCGCGTATGTCGAGCTGCGCAGAGGTGTTACGCGGACTGCTGTGCATGAACTCGCAGCGACACCGAACAGTGCTGTGGAAGCTGCTGACCCTTCGGGGGCTGAGGGTCCCTCGGCGCCGAAGGCGAACGGGTGGGTGCTTGGATCGCTGGATGCCGTCGCTGATGAAGTCACCGCGAGGCTCACCCAGGAGGCGGCGGCGGACTGGGAGAACCGAGTCCGTGCGGGTCTGGCGCAAGGGCTGCCTGAAAATGTTCCACCGTACGGGGAAGATCCTGAACGGAATATTCTCGTCACGTGGCAAAAGACGGTTGCGTCGTCCAGTGATGACAGCCTGACCGCAGGCCTTCATATGCAGGGGCCCGTGCTGGTGAAGGCATGGGGTGAAGGGATCCGGCTCGGTGGGGAGAAGATCTCGTCCCTGTCGGAGGGTGCGCGATTCAGTGCCGAGAGTGCGCGAAGCACCATGTTGCACTCCCTCGACTGACGCCGCCCCCGGGTCGGGCGCTGGTCGCGTGCGCCGCCGTCGGTCCGTGCTGTCGGCCGGGGCGGCTTCAACCTCGCCAAAACACGAGCTTGTTGATGAAGCCTCAGATCCGGACAGCGGGTTCGGGGGCGCTCCGGATCGCTCGGGTGGTCCCGGCAATGCCGCCCACTTGCAGCCACCGCAGCCTGCCGACGGCCAGGTTGCGCAGATGGGCTGTTGCACGCGGCGCGCTCCCGGTAGGGACGTGGAGGGATCCTCCTCGGACTTGCGGCGCCCGCCGGTCTCGGCCTGCCCGTCTCAGCCCGTCGTCCCGCCGCCGTCCCGCCGCCCCTGCGGGCCCCGGTCCGTGGGAGGTTCGGCGATGAGTCGCCGTACGACGGCCCCGGCTGCCCCCCGGGCCGCGGCGTCGCCGGGCAGCCTGGAGACCCTGACCAGGGCGTCCACGTCCCGCTCGACGACCAGCCGGTGCTCCAGTTCCCGGGTCAGCGGGCGCACGAGCCAGGGCGCGAGGACCGCGTAGAGCCCGCCGAGGACGACGGTGTCCGGATCCAGGACGTTGACCAGTCCGGAGAGGGCGATGCCCAGCTTCTCGCCGGCCCCTTCGACAGCCTGGAGGGCGCGGGGCTCGCCCTGCTGCACGAGGGTACGTAGCGCGGTCACGGACCCCGGAGGGCCTCCGTGGCGTGTGCCGGGCACGTGCGCCAGGCCCGCGGCCCGCAGGATCGCCTCCTGGCCCGCGAACACCTCCAGGCAGCCCCGGGCCCCGCACCGGCACAGCGGACCCCGCCGTTGCACCGTCATATGGCCGAATTCGCCCGCGTATCCGTGGGCCCCGCGAAAGAGCCGGTGGCCGAAGACGAGCCCGGCGCCGACGCCGACCTCTCCCGACACGTGGATGAAGTCGCCCCACGCGGCGCCGCCGCCGAACCACAGCTCGCCCAGCGCCGCGAGGTCGGCCTCGTTGCCGACCCCGACGCGCAGGCCGGGCAGGTCCAGCACCTGGGGCAGCAGCGTGCCCAGGCCGACGTCCGACCATCCCAGGTTCGGCGCGCGCAGCAGCCGGCCGGTGTCCGACGCGACGATGCCCGGCACCGCCACTTCCAGGCCCATGACGTCGAGCCCGTCCGCACGGCCCAGTTCCAGGGCCCGCCGTACCAGGGGCGCGGAGTCGGCGAGGACCTGCCGCGGGCTCCGGCCGCGGTTGTCGGCGCGCAGCACGTCCTCGTGCCGGACCGTTCCGGTCAGGTCCATCAGGCAGACGGTGACATGGTCGACGTTGATCTCCAGGCCGATTCCCGACGGTCCCTCGGGATTGAGGGCCAGCGGCTGGCCGCGCCGCCCGACCCCCGGACTGGGTTCGGGGGCGAGTTCGACCAGCAGTCCCGCGCGCAGCAACTCGTCCGCGAGCGTCGACACCGTGGCCTTGGTCAGGCCGAGAGCCGAGGCGATCCGCGCGCGGGACGTGGGCCCCTGCTGACTGATGTGGTGCATGACGAGGGCCAGGTTGTGGCGCCGCATGGTGCTCTGATGGGCTGCGAAGCGTTCCCTGCCGTCGGGCGGCAGCCGGGTGAATCCGCTCATGACGGCCGCACGCGTGCACGGTCGCCGTGTGATGGACCGGGGTTCAGAGCGCGCCGTCGAGGTTGCCCCACGTCCCTGATCATAACGGCCCCTCGTCCAGGGGGAGTCGGGCTGCCCGAAACTTCCCGGGGTGACCTTTCGGTCAATCACCGGACCGGTCCTGATTTCTGCCCCGGCCCGTATTGCCGCAGATTCATAAGTTCAGTAAACGTACCAATGTGCCTCGTGGCGGAAACCGGCGGGGGCGGGGGCGGGCGTGGAGCGCAGGCGCCCGGCCGAGCCTCCCGGGAGACCGTCGCGAGGCGTGATGCGCATCGGATGTCAGAGAGCCGCTTGGGCATCCGCTGCCACCCGGCCCGTGCCCCGGAGCCGTGACCCCATCCGTGCCGCCCCCGGCGGCCCGGTGCCGGTCGCGGTCCGTTCCGCGCGGACCGGGCGGTCGCGGGCCCCGGATTGAGCGAGAGGCCCTGTCCCGTTCGGACACGGCTGTTCACCCCCCAACCGGCCGGCTTCCGCGGCGTTCTCGCACGCCGTGCGACCGCGGCCGGCACACACTCGCCCCCACCGGGCAGAAGGAGCCGACACGACCATGCGATCACCAGTGCCCCGCGTCGCCCAGCGCAGACGCGGACTCCTGCTGACCTCGATCCTCGCGCTGATACTCGGACTCTTCGTCGCCTCGCCCTCCTCCGGCAGCGCGGCGGAACCCGCGGCGGCGGCCATGCCGAGCGGTGACGGACTGAAGGGCGAGTGCTTCAACAACAAGACGCTCAGCGGCACACCGAGTGCCACCCGGGTCGACCCCGTCGTCGACTTCAACTGGGGCCAGAGCGGACCGCCCGGAGTGGGCGGGGACAACTTCTCCATCCGCTGGTCCGGCATGCTGATGCCGCCGTCGGACGGCGTGTACACGTTCTACACCACCACCACCGACGACGGCGTGCGCCTGTGGGTGGACGGCCAGCCGGTGATCAGCCGTTGGGCGGTGATGCCGGCCACCCGGATCAAGGGCCGCGTCGAGTTGAAGGGCGGCCAGAAGGTCCACGTCACCATGGAGTACTTCGAGTCGGCGGGGGAGGCGTCGGCGAAGCTGGAGTGGGCGCCGCCCGGCAAGGCCGCCGAACGTGTGCCGCAGCAGGCGCTGTTCTCCCAGGACGACGGCTCTCCCGTGCCGCCGCCGCGGGACCCCCCGCCGCCGCCTCCGGTCGACCACTACGTCAGCGGCCGCTTCATCCCGCCCGACGGCAAGGCCCTGATGGTCGTCGGCCAGGACCTCGGCGGCATCCAGGGGTACGTGGACGGCGGCCTGCCCGCCCCGGGTGGCACCACGACGTACTGCGACATCGCCGAGGCCAACCAGCCGTACATCCTCTACGGCTGCCGTGACGACGAACGCGTCGACTACGGTGCAGGGCCCGTCAACGCCTACGAGAACCTGAGCGACTACCCGAACTCCACCCTGGTGATGGGGCTGTACATCGTCGACAACTCCGGCCAGAACCTGGCCAAGATCGCCGACGGCCGCGACGACCAGTACGTCGATCACCTCGCCCACCTGTTCAAGGACGACGGCCGGCCGGTCTACCTGCGCATCGGGTACGAGTTCGACGGGCCGTGGAACCACTACGACCCGACCGGGTACGTGAAGGCGTTCCGGCACATCGTCGACCGCTTCCGGCTGCTCGGCGTGGACAACGTGGCCTACGTCTGGCAGGCGGCCACCTACATGACCACCAAACCCATCGAGCAGTGGTACCCAGGTGACGACTACGTGGACTGGACCGGTGTGTCCTACTTCCAGTACTTCCCGGCGCCGTACGACCAGATGCTGGAGTTCTCCCGGGCGCACGGGAAGCCCATGATGGTGGCCGAGTCCACGCCGCAGGGCTACGACCTGGACGCCCGCACCAACTACTGGAACGGTGCCGTCACCGACGAGGAGATCTGGTACGGCTGGTACGCGGGCTTCTTCGACTGGGTGCACGAGAACCGCGACGTGGTCCGGGCCGTCGCCTACATCAACACCGAGTGGAACGCTCAGGCCATGTGGGGCGGCCTCTGGGGCGACTCGCGGGTGGAGACCAACCCCTACATCAAGGGCAAGTGGCTCGACGAGCTCAACAACCCGGTGATGGGCTGGATGAACGCCTCGCCCGACCTGTTCGCCACGCTCAAGAAGAGCAACCCCCCGCAGCCGACCCCCACCCCGACGCCGACCGGTCCCACGCCCACGCCGACGTCCACCGAACCCACCCCCGGGGCCGGCACGTTCGACCAGGGCGCGGAGCAGGTGAACGCGACCACCGTGCGGCTGTGGTTCAAGCCCGACGGATTCACCCCGAAGTTCGTGGTGGCCCACTACAAGGTCGACGGAGGTGATCAGCAGAACTACTTCCTGACGTTCAACTCCGCCGAACAGCGCTGGGAGTACACCATCTCCGGCCTCATGGCCGGAGCGGAGGTCGACTACTACTTCCAGTACGAGAAGGACGGACCCCAGTACGACAGCCCCCACTACACCTACACCAACGCCGCACCGGTGAGCGGAGTGCTCGCCGCGGTGGCCCGGCGGTAGCCCACCGCACGGGCGCTCCCGGCACTCCCGTCGCTCCTCGCGCGTCGTGCGCGCGGGGAGCGACGACCGGTGTGCGGGAGCGCCGACTTGTGCAGGGCGCCGCGCCGTTCGCCGTTCACGTCAACGAAGGCGGAAAGTGAACGCCCCCGCGAGGCCTTCGCGTACCACGGCGACGAGGGCGCGATCCAGGCGACGACGAGGGGCAGTTGTGGTGGGTGCGGACGTGTCGCAGGCAGGGCGTGTGGTCGGTGGCTGGCGGCTGCTGGGCCTGGTGGGACGTGACGGGGGCGTCGGGCACTGGTTGGCGGAGGACGTCGGCACCCGGCAGCCGCTGTGGGTGACGGAGGTTCCCCTGGCCGGCCCGGCGGGGCCCGGCGTGCGGGTCGCCGCGGCCCGGTTGGAGCAGGAGGCGGCCGTTCTGCACGCGGCGGAGCCCGGGACGTTCGCCCGCACGCTGGGTGTCACGGCACAGGCGGAGGCGGTGTGGATCGTCGAGGTGCGCCCGACCGGCCGTCCACTGTCCGACCTCCTCGGCCGCTTCCCGATGGGCCCCGCGGACGCCGCGCACGTCGCGCTCAAGGTCCTCGACGCACTGTCGGGCATGCACCGGGCCGGTGTCCTGCGTGGGTTCCTCACGGCACGGCAGGTGTGGCTCCAGCACGACGGCGGGATCGTCCTGACCGGCACGGGCATCGGGACTCTGATGCGCGCGGGCTGCGTCGCCCCGCTGCCGGCCGCCCCCGAGTGGGGCGAGGGCGCCGGCGGCGAGCGCGCGGACCTGTGGACGGTGGGCCGGCTGCTCGCGGTCCTGGTCGGCGTGCGGGTCGAGCAGCGCGGGAACACGGTCTCCCTCACCGGCCGACCGGGCCCGACGGGCCACCGGAACATGGCGGACCCGGCCGGCCCGCTGACCCCTGCCGTCCGCGGGCTGCTGCGCCCCGACGTCGAGACCCGGCTGGCCGAGGTGATCGTGCGGCGGTCCCTGCTGAGAGTCCTGCGCGAGGACCGGTACGCCGCGGAGCCCCCACCCGCGCCGGCCCGGCATCCCGCGGCCCCGCCTCCCACGCACCGCCGGAGGCAGCGCCCGGCCGCCGTGGACGCGTGCGCCGCCGGGATGCTGTTCGCCGCCCTGCTGTGCGTGCTGGTCCGCGTCCTGATGCTGGTGATGCCGAGGATGTCGCCCGGCTCCGGCGACTCCGCACTGCCGTCCGCGCCGACCCCGCCCGCGGCGACCGCGCCGCACAGGGCGGGAACGGGATGAAATCCCCTTTCTGTGACCCTTTTCGGCCCGCCCGTACGGAACGGTGGCCGCATTTCCCGCTCCGTCGGCCCGTTTCGGCTTCTCCTGTTCTGCCTCTCTGGTGAACTACGTCATTTCTTTTGCAGATCAGGCCGCCCGCGGAGAGATTCGATGGACTGGACCATTTTCCCCGACGAGCGCCGGTGCGAGAGGCGTTGACCGGCGTACATGCAGGTCGGGCGATCGTCTCCGGGCCCTGAACGCGACGGGGAGCGGGAATTGACGAAACGTCTGAAAACGGCGTTGCCGAATTGTGAGGCGTACCTTCTTGTTTCCGCCTGGCCGCTGTTCCATCTTTTGGTGATCTTCGTGTGGAGCGATCTGGGCGGCGACGCTGCGGAAGGCGGGAACCATGACCTGTATGTGGTGCGGCAGGGAGGGGTTTCCCCGGGTCGGGGGGCCGCCCATTCCTTCTACCGCGCGTTCCACTCCTGGACCGGACTGACGCCGTCGCAGGTCAGCGCCGACCGCTGAGTGCGGGAGCGCTCACGCGGGAGCGCAGGCCGCGGGGCGTCTCACCCGTCCACTGGCGCAGCGCGCGGTGGAACGAGGTCAGCTCCTCGTACCCGATCAAGAACGCGATCTCGGTGTAGGACAGGGTGGAGCGCCGAAGGTAGGCCCGCGCCATCCGCTCCCGGGTCTGCGCGAGGACCTTCTGGAACGACGTGCCCTCCGTACCGAGGCGGCGCTGCAGCGTGCGCGGGCTCGTCGCCAGCCCGGCCGCCACGTCGGCCAGCGTGCCCCGCCCCGCCGGCAGGCTGGTCAGGAGTGCGGTGTGCGTGCGCTCGGCCCAGGACGCGGACTCCTCCTGGTCGCGCAGGCGCCGGCGCAGTTCCGGCTCGACGTGTTCCCACATACCGGCGTGCACACCGGTCACGAACGGCCGGTGCATGTCGTACGGCGAGAAGACCACCTCGGCGCGCTGACCCCGGGTGAGGTGGACGCCGTCGAGGAAGTCCGCCACGGCCGACTGGTCGGCCGGCGGGGAGGACACCGTGATCCGCGCCGGACCCACCCGGACCCCGGTCGCCAGCCGAGCGAAGGCCACCCAGAAGAGCAGCTCGAACCGCTCCAGCACGGCGGGCGGCGTGAAGGGGTCCCGCGGACGCAGCGCGACACTGAGGCCCCCGTCGGTGCGCACGTCCAGCGTCACCGGGTAGACGAGACGTTTGTAGACGGCGACGCGCGCCGCCGCCTGCGCGAGGTCGCGGCTGGCCAACCCGGCGAAGACGGGCACGTCGAAGTGTTCGGCCGACACCGCCGAGGCAGCCGCGACCGCCAGGTCGGGACCCGTGTACAGGGCGTCCGCCGCCTCCCACAGCGCGAAGAACTCCTCGGCCCCGATCCGCGCCTGCGGACGCTCCGGGAGATCCGCGGGCAGACCGGCGCGGCGCAGCACGGCCGCCGGATCCAGGCCGAGAGCGGCCAGGACCCGGTGCCAGCCGGCGGTGAGGGAGTAGGCCGACATAGGGCTACGCGCGGGCGGCGACCGTACCCTTCTCGACGAGTTGCTGGAACATGTCCTCCATCGACTCCTGCAGCGGCCGGTAGACCATGCCCAGCTCACGGCGGCTCTTGCCGTTGTCCGCGTGCCACTCGACGCCGACGTTGCGGCTGACGAAGGTGCGGGAGAGCCCGGCACTCGGTGCCGCCAGCCACACCAGCGGCTTGGGCAGCGCACGCCTGGGGATCGGGAAGCGGTCCCCGAAACGCGGGAGCAACGCCCGGCCCAGAGCGAGGACGTCGGTGTCGTGGCCGGAGAGGATGTGGCGGCCGCGGGCGTCGGGGAGGTACCCGGCGGCGATGTGCGCCCGGGCCAGGTCGCGGACGTCGACGACACCGAGCCCGGCGCGGGGGGCGCCCCGGCGCAGGGTGCCGTCGCCGAGCTGCCGGACGATCGAGAAGCTCTCGGAGGTGGGCTGTGCGTTGACCGAGGGCCCGATGACCAGGGACGGGTTGATGACGACCAGCCGCCAGCGGTCCTGCGCGTCGGCGATGTCCCACGCGGTGCGCTCGGCGAGCAGCTTGGAGTAGCTGTAGGGCTGGTAGTCCAGTGACGCGGTCGTGTTCCAGACGTCCTCGGTCAGCCTGCCGCCGGGGGCCTTCGCGCAGTCGCTGGCGTCGGTGTAGATCGCGGCGCAGGAGGACGTGAGCACGACGCGCTGCACGGAGGGGGTCGCGTTCGCGCTCTCCAGCACGCTGCGCGTGCCCAGGACGGCCGGGTCGATCAGCTCACGCTGAGGATCGTCCACCTGGGTGGTGAACGGGGACGCGGTGTGGAACACGATGCGGCATCCGGCCATCGCCTCGGTGTACGAGCCCTCCTCCAGCAGGTCCGCTGCGAAGAACCGGATCTCCCCCGGCGACTTCTCGGCGAAGTCGACGAGGTGCTGGATCTTCGCGGTGTTGCGGGGGTCGCGCACTGCGGCGTGCACCGTGACACCTGCGTCGAGCAGGCCCTTCACGAGCCACCCGGCGACGTATCCCGTCGCGCCGGTGACCAGGACGGGAGCGGACGTGTCCACGGGGATGCCGGTCAGGTCTGGTTCTTGGTGCATGTGGCGACCCTACGGCGGCCCGTCCGATTTCTCTTGTCGGATCACGCCACGCCCGAAAGCCGCGAATCCCACCTCCCGGGGGTGGCCCGGCACGGCCCGGCACGGCCGCGGCTCACTGCTCCAGCACCGCCTCCATCGTGAGCCGGGCGACCTTCGCCGCCGCACCGCCGCCGACGTCGTCGACATGGGCGGCGTCGTCCTCGACGACCACCGCGACGGCCACCGGCGAACTGCCGTCCCCCGGTTTCGCGTAGGAGATGAACCACGCGTACGGCTTCTCGCTGTTGCCGACGGCGTACTGGGCGGTACCGGTCTTGCCGCCGACGGTGACGCCGTCGATCCGGGCGTCGCGTCCCGCCCCGGAGGTCACGACCGTCTCCATCATCGACTGCAGGATGTGCGCGTTCCTCTCGGACAGAGGCCGGCTCAGTGCCTTCGGCCGGGCCTGCTCCAGGGTGTGCCGATCCGACGACTGCACCACGTCCACCAGGTAGGGCTTCATCAGCAGTCCGTCGTTCGCGACGGCGGCGGCGACCATGGCCATCTGCAGCGGGGTGGCCGCGGTGTCGTAGGCGCCGATCGAGCTCAGCACGGTCTGCGCCGTGTTCGCCGTGTCGGGGAAGACGGATGTCCGGGCGAGCAGCGGTGTCCGCTGCTCCGCGCCGAAGCCGAACTTCCTCGCCTCCGCGAGCATCGTGTCCGTGCCGAGGTCGGCGCCGATCTTGCCGAAGACGGTGTTGCAGGAGCGCTGCAGCGCCACACGCAGAGACGCGTTCCGGCAGGAGGCGCCGGTCTCGTCCTTCAGTTCGGTCGTGGTGTTCGGCAGGAGGTACGGCACCGGTGAGTTGGTCGCCCCGTCGGCGGTGTCGTACAGCCCGAACTCCAGGGCTGCCGCCGCGGTGACCACCTTGAACGTGGAGCCGGGCGGGTAGGTCGCGCGCAGCGCCCGGTTGAGCAGGGGTTGCGACGCACTGCCCGTGGCCTGACGCCAGGCGGCGGCGTCGGAGGACGTGTTCCCGCTGAACGACGAGGGATCGGACGAGGGAGTGCTGACCAGCGCGAGAATGCGCCCGCTGGACGGCTCGATGGCCACGGCGGCGCCCTGCCTGCCGTTCAGAGCCCGGTAGGCCGCCTTCTGCGCCTCCGGCACGACCGTGGTGACGACCCGGCCGGGCGTTCCGTGCAGGCGGCCGTCCGTGCCGTCGAGAACCTCCTTGTAGATCGCTTCGAGACCGCTGGTCCCGAACGACTGCGAGCGGTGGCCGGTCACCGGGTGGTACAGGGCTCCGTCGGAGTAGGTGCGTTGGTACGGGCCCGCCGAGGCGCCGGTGCGCTCGGTGCCGGTGACGGGCTTCCCGCCCACGACGATGTCGCCGAGCGGCCCGGCCGAGGCTCCGGAGGTGCCCTGGTCGCCCGTGCCGCCGCCCTGGGTGAGTCTGAGAGCGGCGAAGGTCGAGAGACCCACCACCAGGGCGGCCAGCACCGCCCACGTCACTCGCTGCCGCGCGCGCCGTACCTGCCGTTCCGGTCCACCGGGCTGCGGTGCCGCCACGGGCCACCGCGGTGCCGGCGAGCCTTGCGAACCCGGCGGATTCCGCGGCGACGGCGGAACCGGCCCGGCGGCCGGATCGGCGGGGCCGGCAGGGCCCGAGGCGTCCGGCGGTTCCATGGCCGCGGTGTTCCACGCGGTCACGGGGAAGGGCAGCCAGCCGCGGGAGTCACGTTCCAGCCGGCCCTCACCCGCCTGCTCCCGGCACACCTCGATCACCTGGGACGGTGTCGGCCGTTCGGCCGGTTCCTTGGCCAGGCAGCGGGCGGTCAGCTCGCGCAACTGCTCGGGGCAGTCCCGCAGATCGGGTGTCTCGGCCACGATCCGGTACAGCAGCGCGTGGCTCGGCCCTTCTCCGAACGCGTGCTTGCCGGTGGCCGCGAAGAACGTCACCAGCCCGAGGGCGAAGACGTCCAGGGCCGAGGTGGCCTCCCGCCCGGAGACCTGTTCCGGTGCCATGTAGGCGGGCGTGCCCAGCCGCTCGTCCGTTCCCGTGAGGGCCGTCGCGTCCATGGCCCGCGCGATGCCGAAGTCGATCACCCGCGGGCCGTCGAAGGCCAGGAGCACGTTGGAGGGCTTCAGGTCCCGGTGGATCAGACCGGCCGCATGAACGGACTGCAGTGCCTCGGCCACCCCTGCCGTCAGTTGCAGCACCGTCAGCGGGGGCAGCGGACCGTACGTGCTCACCGCCGTGCTGAGCGCGGGCCCGGGGGTGTAGGCGGTGGCCAGCCAGGGGTGCGGTCCTGCGGTCTGGCTGTCCAGCACCGGAACCGTGTACGCCCCCTGGACCCGGCGGGCTGCCTGGACCTCGCGGGTGAAACGGCGGCGGAACTCCGCGTCCTGGGCGAACTCCTGGCGGATCACTTTCAGCGCCACGGGCTGTCCGCCCGGCGTGTAGCAGAGATAGACCACGCCCATTCCGCCCGCGCCCAACCTGGCCCGTACCCGGTAGCCCGCGATCTCCGCGGGATCGCCCGGCCCCAGCGCCTGCACCACTGCTTCCCCCCTCGCAGTGCCCCCTCCGCGGCGCACGGCCCGCCGAGTGCCGCGAGGAACCCGCGAAGAAGGCTGATGCGCGGGCCGTTCCGGCCCGCCGTGTCACTCACCGTCGCCGAGCGACCACGGCACTCCGCTGAGCGAGCCCTTCCTACTCACGCCGCACGAAGGCGAGAGGGGCCTTTGCGGAAAGTTTGCCGAGGGGCGCGGTCCGCCCCGCCGTTCGGGCGCCCGGCCCGGCCGTCGGAGGCGGTGCGGGACGCCGTGCGGCGGGCCGCGAGGGTCAGGCGACCCGGGCGCGTGGACGGGGCACGACCACCGGGGAGGAGTCCGAGGGGGCCTGCAGGATGTCGGCGTCGATGCCGTAGAGGTCCTTCACCAGGGCCGCGTCGACGGTGTCCGCCGGGGCGCCCCGGGCGACCACGCGGCCGTCCTTCATGGCGACGACCGTGTCCGCGTACCGCGCGGCGGCGGCGAGGTCGTGCTGGACCATCACCACGGTGCGTCCGGCTGCGGCCACCTCGCGGACCAGTTCCAGGACCTCGACGACATGGCCGAGGTCCAGCGCGCTGGTGGGCTCGTCCAGGAGGACGACCGGGGTCTGCTGGGCGAGCACCATGGCCAGCCAGCAGCGTTGCCGCTGGCCGCCGGAGAGCCGGTCGAGGCGCTCACCGGCCAGGCCGGTGGTGCCGGTGGCGTCGAGGGCCTCCCGGACGGCCCGTTCGTCGGCGCGGGACCACTGGCGGAGCAGCCCCTGGTGGGGATGGCGGCCGTAGCGGACCAGGCCGGCGACGGTGATCGCCTCGGGGGCACGCGGTGCCTGCGGGAGCAGGGCGATCCGGTGGGCGGCGCGGCGCTGCGTCAGGGACCAGACGTCCTCGCCCGCCGCGCGGACGGTTCCGGACTCGGGCCGGTGCAGACGGGCGACGGTGCGCAACAGGGTGGACTTGCCGCAGCCGTTGGGGCCGACGACCGCGGCGACCTGTCCGGCGGGGACGTGCAGGTCGACGCCCCGGACGACGGGGCGGCCGGGGTAGCCGGCGTGCAGGGAGCGTACGTCCAGGCCCGGGCGGCCCGGCTGCGTCAGGTCGGTCATGGCGGGGTCAGGCCTTTCCGGTGGGGGGCCCGTCGGAGTCGGCGCGCAGCAGTACCCAGAGCAGGAACGGGCCGCCCAGGACGCTGGTGACGACACCGACGGGGAGTTCGACGGGGGCGACGACGCGGCCGAGGGCGTCGGCGGCGGTGACCAGTGCCGCACCCACCAGGGCCGAGCCCAGGACGGGCACCCGGGTGGGTCCGGCGAGCCGCTGGGCGAGGATCGGTGCGGCCAGCGCCACGAACCCGATGGGTCCGCCGACGCCCACCGCGACGCCGGCCAGGACGACCGCGAGCGCCAGCGCGGCGGCCCGTACCCGGCGCAGGTCGGCGCCGAGGGCGGCGGCCATGTCGTCGTCGAAGTGGAGGAGTCGGAGGCGGTGGCCGACGGCCAGGCCGAGCGGCAGCAGAGCGATCAGGACGATCAGCAGCGGCGTCCCGACGGACCAGTCCCGGCCGTTGAGGCTGCCGACGGCCCAGAGGAAGACGCCCCCGGCGGTGTTGTCGTTCTCCCGGGACATGATGAGGTCGCCCGCCGCGCCGATGAAGGTGGAGACGCCGATGCCGACGACCAGCACGCGGTAGCCGGCGGTGCCCGCGCCGCCCGCGCACAGCACGACGAGGACGGCGGCGCCGACGGCGCCGAGCGGTCCGAGCCACCAGGCGCCGACCATGCCCGTGGACGAGCCCGCCGCGGTGGCGACGACGACCGCGGTGGCGCCGTCGTCGACGCCGATCAGGTCGGGGGTCGCGAGGCGGTTCCCGGCGAGGGCCTGAGTGAGGCAGCCGGCCGTGCCGAGGCAGGCGCCGACCGTGACGCCGACGAAGATCCTGGGCAGCCGGAAGTCCCGCACGATCATCGTGGTTCCCCGGTCACCCGTCCCCAGCAGTCCGGAGACCGTGTCGGCGAGGCTCATGCCGCTCGAACTGGCCAGCGCGGCGAGGACGACGAGGACGGCGAGCGCCGGCAGCAGCAGCACGGCGGCGAGGGCGCCGCGCCGGGGGAAGAGCCAGGAGACCGCGCCGCGCCGCAGGACGGTGCTGTCCGGGGGCGTGATGTCGATCGCCGCGTGGTCGGGCGCGGTCCCCGATGCCGTCGCGGGACTTCCCGGCGCCCGACGCGGTGTCATGTCCGTCATGGGGCGGCTCCTGCGGTCGACAGGCGGGAGGAACGGGCGATCCACACCAGCAGAGGGCCGCCGACGAAGGCGAGGAGCACACTGACCGGGGTCTCCCAGGGGCGGATCACGATCCGGGCGAGGACGTCGGCGGCGAGCATGACGTCCGTGCCGACGACCGCGGACAGCAGGAGCTGGGCGGACATCCGGGGCCCCGTCAGGGCGCGGGCCGCGTACGGGGCGAGCAGACCGAGGAAGGCGATCGGCCCGGCCACGGCGACGGCGCAGCCGGCGAGCAGGGAGACGGCCGCCGCGGTCACCAGCCGGGTGCGGCCGGGACGGTGGCCCAGGGACCGGGCGCTGTCGTCGCCGAGTGCGAGGGCGGACAGCGGGCGTGCCGTCAGCAGCGCGAGCAGGAACCCGGCGCCGGCCGGTGGCAGCAGTGGGAGCAGGCCGTCGGTGGTGGCGCCGGCGAGGGAGCCGATGGTCCAGTAGCGGTAGGTGTCGAAGGTCGACCGGGTGCCGAGCAGCACCGAGGAGGTCAGGCCGTGGAAGGTGGCGCCGAGCGCCGAGCCGGCCAGCACCAGGCGCAGCGGCGAGCCCGCGGTGCGTCCGGCACCCGCCAGGAGCAGGACGGCCGCGCTGGCGGCCATGCCGCCGAGCAGTGCCCACGTCAGCAGGCCCTCGGGGGAGCCGACGCCGAAGAAGGTGAGTCCGACGACGACCGCGAAGGCGGCGCCGGAGTTGACGCCGAGGAGCCCGGTCTCCGCCAGCGGGTTGCGGGTGGCGGCCTGCAGGAGGCAGCCGGCCGTGCCGAGGCAGGCGCCGACCAGCACCCCGGCGAGGGTCCGCGGCAGGCGCAGGTCGACCACGGCCAGCCGCAGTTGGGCATCGGCCCGGGCGCCCGGGTCGCCGAGCAGGTAGGCCCAGGCGCGGGCGGGTGAGCTGGTGCCGGTGCCGATCAGCAGGGACAGCAGCGCCAGCACCGGCAGCAGGGCGAGGACGACTGCGACGACCCACGGGAGGGGCCGCCGCGTCGCCCGCCCGGGCGGGGCGGGCGGCGCCCCCGGCGCGCCGGGCTCCGCCGGGGTGTCAGGGGTGCCGGGTCCGTCCGGGGTGTCCGCGGTCTCGGTGGAGCAACCGGCCGCAAGGCCGCTCACCCGGCCGGACCCGCTCCCTTCCACCCCGCCCCCTTGCGCAGTCAACATATGGTTAGCCTAACCTAAGTTTTACTTCCCTCGGTGGGGCGCTCTGGTGGCGCACGCCTGCCGAAAGGCCGTCAAGGTCCCTGTGGCCGTGGATCGCAGAGGTGCTGCCGCAGTGAAGACCGCACTTCCCGTCCACCGGACCCACGCAGAGAATCAGGAAAGACACGCCATGGTGATGAACCGCCCGTCCCGCCCGCATCGCTCCGCCCGCCCCGCCCTGGCGGCCGTGACGCTGACCGCCGCCACCCTGTCCCTGGCCGCCTGCGGCTCCTCGGACGGCGCGTCCGGGAACGGGGAGCCCGCGGCGACAGGCACGGTGACGGTCACCGACGCCACCGGCACGGAGGTGAAGGTGCCCGAGCACCCCCGGCGGGTACTCGCACTGAGCGAGACGGACCTGGACTCGGCGCTCGCCCTCGGGGTGAAGCCGGTCGGTCTGACCGCGGGCCGGGGCCAGCAGGGCGCACCCGCCTACCTCGCCGAACAGGCGGGCGGCATACCGGTGGTGGGCGCGGTCACCGGCCCCGACATCGAGAAGGTGGTGCGAGCCCGGCCCGACGTCATCCTGGCCGGGCAGACGGCCGACGCGCAGGTTCTCCAGCAACTGCGCCGGATCGCTCCGACCGTCGTCACCATCGACGGCGGCAAGAACTGGAAGAGCGCCCTCCAGCTCACCGGCAAGGCGTTGGGCCGGACCAACGAGGCCGAGGACTTCCTGGCCGACTACGACCGGAAGGTCGCGGCCCTGAAGAAGGACCTCGGCAGCCGGGCCGGCGCGTCGGTGTCCGTCGCGCGGTACTCGGCCAAGGGCACCGCCGTGATGCAGCAGGGCGTGTTCATCTCCGACGTACTGAAGGACCTCGGCTTCCGGCGCCCGGGCATCCAGAACGACAAGGGCGAGGGCCACTCCACCCCGATCAGCGACGAGAACCTCTCCGAGATCGACGGCGACTGGCTGTTCATCGGCACCCTCGACTCCGGCGGCAAGGACGCCGGCCTGCTCGACACGCTGGCCGAGAAGCCCGCGTACCGGCAGCTGAAGGCCGTCGGGTCAGGGCAGGCCGTGCAGATCGACGGTTCGATGTGGACCAGCCTCGGTGGCGCGCAGGCGGCTCTGAAGGTACTCGGCGACATCCGCGAGGCGATGGTCAAGTGACCGACTCACCATGGGAGTTCGCCGGCCGGAACGCCCTCGTGACCGGGGCCGGCAGAGGGATCGGGGAGGCCGTCGTGCGGGCGCTGGCCGAGCGCGGCGCCCGGGTCCTGGCCACCGACCTCCACCACGACGGCGTCCGCGGCCTCGCCGCGGAGTATCCCGGGGACCCGGCACGGCACCGCGAGGGCCGCGGACCCGACCACGACGGCCGCCCCGGCGGACACCCGGGACGGGTCGTCGCCCGCGCCCTGGACGTTCGGGACCCGGCGGCCGTCGAGTCCGCCGTGGCCGAGGCCGAGGACGTCCTGGGCCCGCTCGACATCGTCGTCAACGTCGCCGGCGTCCTGCACCCCGCCCCCGTCACCGGTACGACCGACGCCGCCTGGGCCGACACCTTCGCCGTCAACACCACCGGGGTCTTCCACGTCTCGCGGGCCGCCGCGCGACGGATGGCCGCCCGCGGCGGCGGCAGCATCGTCACCGTCGCGTCCAACGCGGCGGGCGTCCCGCGCGCCGGACTGTCCGCCTACGCGGCGTCCAAGGCGGCGGCCGTGATGTTCACCAAGTGTCTCGGCCTGGAGGTCGCCGCGCACGGCGTGCGGTGCAACACCGTCTCACCCGGCTCGACCCTCACCGACATGCAGCGGGCGCTGTGGACCGGCGACGACGAGCAAGCGGCGGCGCGCCGGGTGATCGAGGGCGACCTCGCCGCCCACCGCACCGGCATACCGCTCGGCCGGATCGCCGACCCGGCGGACGTCGCCGACGCCGTGGTCTTCCTCGCCTCCGACCGGGCCCGCCACATCACCCTGCACGACCTCTACGTCGACGGCGGCGCCACCCTGCGGGCCTGACCCCTCGCACCCGCCCCGTTCCCCCCGACTCGCACCCCCCGACTTCCACCGCCCCGTGCACCCCGTGCCGGACGGACCTGGAGACCCCATGACCACCTCTGTGCACGAACCGCCCCCGCCGGCGCCCGCCGTCCTGCCCGGCACCGCAGGCGCCCTGCTGCACGCCTACCGCCCGGGCGAGCACCGGTTCCTCGCCACCCCCCGCCGCACCCTGCTCGGCGCCGGCACGGCCGCCGAGGTCCCACACGGCACGGCACCACTGGGGGAACGGGTCCGGTCCGTGCTCGCCGAGCAGACCGCACACCGTCACCGCACCGGCGGCGCCGAAGGCCCGGGCCCCGCCCCGCTGGTCATGGGCGCGGTCCCCTTCGACAGAGACGCCCCCGCCGCACTCGCCGTACCGAGGACCGTGCGCCGCGCCCCGGCCCTGCGCGAGGACCCGGCCGCCGCCCTCACCGCAGGCGAGGGCGCCCCCCACCGCTGGCAGGTGCGAGAGGTGCCGTCGGCGGCCGTGTACCGCGAGGCGGTCGCCGCAGCCGTGGACCGCATGCGGGCCGGGGAGCTCGACAAGGTCGTCCTCGCCCGCACCCTGGAACTCACCTCCGCCACGGCGCCCGACCTGGCGGCCATGCTGCGCCGCCTGGCCCGGCGCGACCCCGCCGGATACACCTTCGCGGTGCCCGCCGGTCCGGGCCGCACCCTGGTCGGCGCCAGCCCGGAACTGCTGGTGGCGCGCACCGGGGGGCGGCTCGTCGCCAACCCGCTGGCCGGTTCGGCGCCCCGCAGCGCCGACCTCGCCGACGACGTCCGCCGCGCCGCCGCGCTGCTGCAGTCGGAGAAGGACCTCCACGAGCACGCCGTCGTGGTGGACGCCGTCCGGCGGGCGCTGGAGCCGCTCTGCACCCGCCTGGAGGTCCCCGCGCGGCCGACGCTGGTCCGCACGGCCGCCATGTGGCACCTCTCGACCACCGTCACCGGCGAACTCGCCGACCCGGCCGCCACCGCGCTCGACCTGGCCTCCGCACTGCACCCGACCCCCGCCGTGTGCGGCACCCCGACCGCCGTGGCGCGGGAGGTCATCGCCGCCTCCGAGCCCTTCGACCGCGGCGCCTACACCGGAATGGTCGGCTGGCAGGACGCGCACGGCGACGGCGAGTGGGTCGTGACGATCCGCTGCGCCGAGGCCGAGGGCAACCGGCTGCGCCTGTTCGCCGGCGCAGGGGTCGTGGCCGCGTCCTCGCCGCAGGCGGAGACCGACGAGACCGCCGCCAAGTTCCGCACCTTCCTCGACGCCGTGGGAGCCGCACTGTGACCTTCGACAGCAGCCCGCCGGCCACCACCCCCGGTGCGGACGCCCCCACCTGGCCCGCCGAGTTCGCCGAGCGCTACCGCGCGGCCGGGTACTGGCGCGGCGAGACGTTCGGCGCGTTCCTGCGCGAGCGGGCCACGGCGCACCCGGACCGGATCGCCCTGATCGATCCGGCGCCCGACCGGCGCACCTGGACCTACCGGCAGCTCGACGAGCGCGTCGACCGGCTGGCGGCCGGCTTCCGGGCCCGCGGCATCACCAGGGGCGACCGCGTCGTCCTGCAACTGCCGAACATCGGCGAACTGGTCGAGGTGGCCTTCGCGCTGTTCCGGATCGGCGCACTGCCGGTGTACGCGCTCCCCGCACACCGCCGCTCCGAGATCGCCTACTTCTGCTCCTTCACCGAGGCCGTCGCCTACGTGATCCCGGACCGGCACGCGGGCTTCGACCACCGCGGGCTCGCGACCCTGGTGCGCGGCACCACGCCGACGCTGCGGCACGTGTTCGTGGTCGGGGACCCGGGCGAGCACACGCCCCTCGCCGACGTGCCGTGCGACCCGCCGGCCGCCGGCGCGGAACCGGAGCGGCCCCAGCCGCACGAACTCGCCTTCCTCCAGCTTTCCGGCGGCACCACCGGCGTGCCCAAGCTGATCCCGCGCACCCACGACGACTACCTCTACTCCCTGCGCGGCTCCAACGAGATCTGCGGCGTCGACGCGGACACCCGGTTCCTGGTGGTCCTGCCCGCCGCGCACAACTTCCCCGCCAGCTCGCCGGGCTGGCTGGGCACGCTGTACGCGGGCGGCACCGCGGTGATGTGCCCGTCGCCCGAGCCGGCGACCGCCTTCGCGCTGATCGAGCGGGAGAGGATCACCATGACCGGCCTGGTGCCGCCGCTCGCCCTGGTGTGGACCGACACCGCCGCGGGGGCGGAGGAGGACCTGTCCAGCCTGCGGCTGGTCCTGGTGGGCGGCGCCAAGTACAGCGAGGCGGCGGCCCGGCGCCTCCGGCCCGCCCTGGGCTGCGACCTGATGCAGGTCTTCGGCATGGCCGAGGGACTGGTCAACTACACCCGCCTGGACGACCCGTACGAGACGGTGGTCACCACCCAGGGCCTGCCGATCTCCCCCGACGACGAGATACGCATCGTCGACGACGGCGACGAGGACGTCCCCGAGGGCGCGTTCGGGCACCTGCTGACCCGGGGCCCCTACACCGTCCGCGGCTACTGGCGGGCCCCCGAGCACAACGCCCGCGCGTTCACCGAGGACGGCTTCTACCGCACCGGGGACATCGTGCGCCGCACCCCGACCGGGCACCTGGTGGTCGAGGGCCGGGCGAAGGACCAGATCAACCGCGGCGGCGAGAAGATCGCCCCGGAGGAGGTGGAGAACGCCGTCCTGCGCCACCCGTGCGTCCACGACGTCTGCGTGGTCGCGGTTCCCGACCCCTACCTGGGCGAACGCACTCTCGCCTACGTGATCCCGCGCCCCGGCGCGGGACCGCTCGAGCCGGTGACGATCAAGCGGTTCGTCCGCGAACAGGGCCTGGCCGCCTACAAGGTGCCGGACCGGGTCCGCTTCGTCGAAGCGTTCCCCCACACCGGCGTCGGCAAGATCAGCAAGAACGGCCTGCGGTCGGCCGCCACCGGCCCCGCCGCCGCACGCCCCGAGCAGCACTGAAAGGCCCCCACCACCATGGCACTTCCCGCCGTCACCGGCTATCCGCTGCCCATCGCCGGCGACTTGCCGGAGAACCGGGTCGTCTGGGACCCGGACCCGTCCCGCGCGGTGCTGCTCGTGCACGACCTGCAGAACCACTTCCTGGACGCCTTCCCCGCCGGTGAGCAGCCCCTGACCGGGATGCTCGGCAACACGGCCCGGCTGATCGGCGCGGCCCGCGCGGCGGGCGTTCCGGTCGTCTACTCGGTGCAGCGCGGCGGCCAGACCCCCGCCGAGCGAGGTCTGCAACTCGACTTCTGGGGACCGGGCGTCGCCGACGACCCGCGCGCGCTCGCGATCCCGGACGCGGTGGCCCCCGCCCCCGGGGACACCCTGCTCACCAAGTGGAAGTACAGCGCCTTCGCCCGCACGGAACTCGCCGGCCTGATGGCCGCCCGGGGACGCGACGAGCTGATCGTCACCGGCGTGTACGCGCACATCGGCGTGCTGACGACCGCGGTGGACGCCTGGATGCGCGACATCCGCGCCTTCGTGGCCGCCGACGCCGTCGCCGACTTCTCCCGCGAGGACCACGACATGGCGCTGCGCTGGGCCGCCGGCCGCTGCGCCAGGGTCACCACCACCGACGTACTCACCGACGCGCTGCAGGGCGCGCTCACCAAGGAGACCTGAGCCGCCATGGCACTCACCGTCGAGCAGATCCACCACGACGTCGCCGACTGCCTCGGCGAGGACCCCGCGGACGTACCCGTCGACGAGAACCTCGTCGACCACGGCCTGGACTCGGTCCGCATCATGTCCCTGCTGGAACGCTGGCGGCGCGACCACGGGGTCGCCGCCGACTTCGCCGATCTGGCCGAGCGGCCCGCCATCGAGGCGTGGGCGCCCCTCCTGGGGGCCGCCTCGTGACGCTCGTACCGACCGGCGGCGACACCGCTGCCACGTCCCCCGCCGCCTCCCGGCAGGAGACCGCCGACGCGGGGCTGCCGCTGACCGCGGCCCAGTCGGGAATGTGGTACCTGCAGGCCCTGGACCCCGGCAGTCCCGCGCTGAACACCGCGCAGTGCCTGGAGATCCACGGCCCACTGGACACCGTCGTGTTCACCCGTGCCGTGCGGCAGGTCACCGACGAGGCGGACGCGCTCCGGGTCCGCGTCGCCGACCTGGCCGACGGGCCCCGCCAGTTCCCCTGCCGGTGGCCCGACCTGCCCTTCGAGGTACGGGATCTGCGCGGCCGCCCGGACGCCGACCGGCAGGCAGGGGCGTGGATGGACGCGGACCTGGCCGTCCCCTTCGACCTCGCCGCCGGCCCGCCGTTCCGGTACGTCCTGTTCCGCACCGGCGAGCAGCGGTGGCTGTACTACCAGCGGATCCACCACCTGGTCATGGACGGCTACGGCTACATGCTGCTGATGCGCCGCACCGCCGAGGTGTACACCGCGCTGGCCGAAGGCCGTGAACCCGCCCCGCGCCCCTTCGGCACCCTGGACCTGCTGCTCGCCCAGGACGCCGAGTACCGGGCGGGTGCCACGCGCACCGCGGACGCCGCCCACTGGCGCGAGCTGCTCGCCGACCGGCCCGAGGCCCCCCTGCTCGCGGGCCGGACCGCGCTGCCCTCCCGGTCGTTCCACCGCAGTACCGCCCATCTGGACCGCGAGGCGGCGGCCCGGCTGCGCGAGCTGGCCGCCGAACTGCGCGCCACCTGGCCCGAGGTGCTCATCGCCGCGCAGGCGCTGTACACCTCCCGCGCCACCGCGCGCCGGGACGTGGTGCTCGGCCTGCCGATGATGGGCCGGATGGGCTCGGCCACCCTGCGGATCCCCGGCATGGTGATGAACGTGCTGCCCCTGCGGCTCGCGGTGGACCCGGAGGCCACCTTCGCCGAACTGGTCCGCCAGGTGGTCCTGGCCGTCCGCGCCGTCCGCCGCCACCAGCGGTACCGCTACGAGGACATCCGCCGCGACCTGGGCCTGCTCGGCGAGGGCCGGGCCCTTCTGGGACCGCTGGTCAACGTGATGCCCTTCGACTTCGGCGCCGACTTCGCGGGGTCACCGGCGCTGGCCCGCAGCCTGTCCTCCGGCCCGGTGGAGGACCTCACGGTCAACGTGTACGACCTCGGCGGCGAGCGGGGGCTGCGCATCGACCACGATGCCAACCCGGCCCTGTACGAGGACACCGAGGTCGCCGTCCACCAGGACCGCTTCCTGTCCCTGCTGGCCCGCCTCACCCGGACCGACCCGCACCTGCCGACCGCCGTGCACGGCATCGCCCTGCCCCATGAGCAGGACCAGCTCCTCGACACCTTCAACGACACCGCGCGGGAGCTGCCGGGCACCACCCTGATCGGCCCGATCGAGGCCCAGGCGAACCGCACCCCGGACGCCCCGGCCCTGGTGTTCGGCGACAGCGTGCTGAGCTACGCCGAACTGAACGGCCGGGCCAACCGGCTGGCCCGCCACCTGATCGCGCTGGGCGCCCGTCCCGGCACGGTCGTCGCGGTCGCGGTGCCCCGCTCGGCCGAGCTGCCGGTCGCCCTGCTCGGGGTGCTCAAGTCCGGTGCCGCGTACCTCCCGCTGGACCCGGACTACCCGGGCGAACGCCTCGCCCACATGCTCGCGGACGCCGTGCCCGTCTGCGCGGTCACCGACCGCGCGGGTCGGCTGCCGGAGACCACCGGGACGCCCCTGGTCGTGCTGGACGGGCTCGATCTCGACGGACACCTGCCCACCAGTCCGGGCCGCGCGCTCACCCCGTCGCACCCCGCGTACGTCATCTACACCTCCGGCTCGACCGGCCGGCCGAAGGGCGTCGTCGTGTCGCACGGCGCCATCGACAACCGGCTGCGCTGGATGCAGGGCGCTTACCACCTCACCCCCGGCGAGCGGGTGCTGCAGAAGACGCCGTCCTCGTTCGACGTGTCGGTGTGGGAGTTCTTCTGGCCGCTGCGAGTGGGCGCCACCCTCGTGGTCGCCGAGCCCGGTGGGCACCGGGACCCGGCCTACCTGGCCCGGCTGATCCGCGAACAGGCCGTCACCACCTGCCACTTCGTGCCCTCCATGCTGCAGGTGTTCCTCGCCGACCCGGCCGTGTCCGGCAGCGGCGCCCCCCTGCCCGCCGCCCGCGGCGGACTCGGCGGGCTGCGCCGGGTGTTCTGCAGCGGCGAGGCGCTGCCCCGGGACACCGCGCACGCCTTCTCGCGCGTCCTGCCCGGGGTGGAGCTGCACAACCTGTACGGGCCGACCGAGGCCGCCGTCGACGTCACCCACCACGCCTGTCGGCCGGAGCACGACGGGCCGGTGCCGATCGGCGCACCGGTGTGGAACACCCGGCTGTACGTCCTGGACGCCGCCCTTCAGCTCTGTCCGCCCGGCGTCCCCGGTGAGCTCTACCTGGCGGGTGCCCAGCTCGCCGACGGCTACCTGGGTCGCGCCGAGCTGACCGCCGCACGGTTCGTGGCCGACCCCTTCGGCCCGCCCGGCAGCCGCATGTACCGCACCGGCGACCTGGCGCGCTGGACGCCCGAGGGCGAGGTCGAGTACCTCGGCCGCACCGACCACCAGGTCAAGCTGCGCGGCCAGCGGATCGAACCGGGCGAGATCGAGGCCGCGCTGGGCGCCCAGGACGGGGTGGGCGGCGCCGTCGTGCTGGTCCGCGAGGACCGGCCGGGCGACCAGCGGCTGATCGGCTACATCACCGGCGGCGCCGACCCGGCCGCCGTCCGCAGGGCCCTGACGAGGACCCTGCCGGAGCACATGGTCCCGGCGGCCGTGGTCCGGCTGGACTCCTTCCCGCTCAGCCCCAACGGCAAGCTGGACCGGCGTGCGCTGCCCGCCCCGGTGTTCGCGAGCGCCTCCCGCCGCCCGGCCTCCGAGCGGGAGGCGGCGACGGCCCGGCTCTTCGCCGAGGTACTCGGTCTGGAGCGGGCCGGGCCCGACGACGCCTTCTTCGACCTGGGCGGCACCTCCTTGCTCGCGGTCCGCCTGGTGGCCAGGGTCAGGGAGGAGTTCGGTGTCGAACTGACCATCGGCTCGCTCTTCGCGGCGCCCACGCCGACCGCCCTGGCGGCCCGGATCGACGAGGCGGGCCCCGCCTCCCGGGACGCCCTGCAGACCGTGCTGCCGCTGCGCGCCGAGGGAGACCTGCCACCGCTGTTCGCCCTCCACCCGGCGGGCGGCATCGCCTGGTGCTACGCGGGGCTTCCCGCCCGGCTCGGGCCGCGGCAGCCGGTGTACGGCGTCCAGGCTCCGGGGCTGCTCGACCCGGCGCCGCTCCCGGACACCCTGGAGGAGACCGCGGCGCTGTACGTCCGCCACATCCGCCGGGTCCGGCCGTTCGGCCCGTACCGGCTGCTCGGCTGGTCGGTGGGCGGCGCGCTCGCGCAGACCGTCGCCGTGCTGCTGCAGGAGGCCGGGGAGCGGGTCGACCTGCTGGCCCTGCTCGACGCCTTCCCCGCCGAGCAGTGGCGGGAGCGGCCGGCACCGGAGGAGGGCGACGCGCTCACCGCCGTCCTGCGGATGGCCGGCCTGGAACGGCGTGACGAGCGCGGCAGGGACGACGTGGTGGCCTCGCTCAACCGGGCGGGCAGCCCGCTGGCCGGGCTCCCCGGCCGGACGCTGTCCCGGATCGTCGACATCGTGCCGCACAACGCCCGCCTGATGCGCGAGCACCACCACCGGCGCTACGAAGGCGACATGGTGTTCTTCACCGCGGCGGCGCCCCGCAAGGAGGACTGGCTGACGTACGAGGCGTGGCGGCCCCATGTGGGCGGCCGGATCCTCGACGTCGACCTGGACTGCACCCATCCCCAGATGACACAGGACCGCCAACTCGACACCGTCGGCGCCGTCCTGACGGAACGGCTCAGGGAGCTCGACGCATGAACCCCGGTGATCTCGCCCCGTTCGACCGGGCGACGCCCCATCTGGTGCTGGAGAACGACCGGGGTGCGCGGTCCCTGTGGCCGCAGTGGCGGCAGGTCCCGCCCGGCTGGACGCCCCGGTTCGGCCCGGCCGACCGGGAGGCCTGCGCGCACTGGCTGGAGTCACGGCCGGAGCCGGAGCCGGAAGCAGGGACGGAGAGCGTGACGGAGACGGAGAGGGTGACGGAGCCGTGGTCGGGGGCGCGGACCGGGCCGGGTGCGGTTCCGGGGACGGAGGCGTCCCCGGCGTGAGCGCCGTGTCCCGGGTGTGCGTGCCCGGAGCCGGGCCGGCCGGGCCGGAGGTGTGGCTGGTGCGCACGCCGGCCGCCGGCCCGCGCACGGCGTCCGCCCTGGACGCCGGGGAGCGTCGCCGTGCGGCGGCGCTGCGGCGGCCGGGTGACCGGGCGCTGTTCGTCGCCGCGCACACCGCGCTGCGGCACTTGCTCGGCGGGCGGCTGGACATGCGCCCGGCCGAGGTGCCGCTCACCCGCCTGCCCTGCCCCGGCTGCCGGGGACCGCACGGCCGGCCGGCCGTCGCGGGCGCGGCGGGCGAGCGGCTCCACTTCTCCCTCTCCCACTCGGGAGCGCTGGCCCTGATCGCCCTGGCAGACCGGCCGGTGGGGGTGGACGTCGAGCAACTGCCGCAGCTCCGTACGGCCATGGCCGCGGCGCGGGCCCTGCATCCCGCCGAGCAGCGGGAGCTGGCGTGCCTGGCGGGCTCGGATCCCGCCGCGGGTGCGGCCGCCTTCGCCCGCTGCTGGACCCGCAAGGAGGCCTGTCTGAAGGCCACCGGCGAGGGACTCGGGGGAACGGGACCGCGCACGCTGCTCGTCGGCACCGGGCCCCGGCCGCGGGTGCCGGCGGGCTGGTGGCTCGCGGACGTACCGGTGCCCGCCGGCTACGCCGCGGCCTGCGCGCTGCCGGACAGCGCGGCCACCAGTCCGTCGGCGAGCTCGGCCCGCCAGCACACGTAGTCGTGACCGCCGTTGAACTCGCGGTACACGGCGTCGTGGTAGCCGGTGGCGGCCAGGGCCGCCCGCAGCCGCCGGGCGGCGGGCAGGGCCACCCACTCCTGCTCGCCGAAGGCGAGGCGGAAGCGCACCGGCACCCGCGCGGAGGCGGCCAGCGCGTCCGCGAACCACTCGGCGTGCGGGCCGGCGGGCCACCAGAAGGAGCCCGACTGGGCCAGCACGTGCCCGAACCGGTGCGGGGCCGTGAGCCCGGCGTAGGCCGCCGTCAGGCCGCCCAGGCTCTGCCCGGCGATCACGGTGCGGTCGGGGTCGCGGGTGAGGGGCAGTCGCTCCGCCGCCCACGGCAGCAGCTCGTCGGTGAGGAAGGAGACGTACTCCGGACGGCAGGTCAGCTCCCGGTACCGGGTGTCCGTGTCGACCGAGTCCGGCAGGAGGGCGGCGACCGGCGGGATCAGGCCGTCGGCGATCAGGTTGTCGAGCAGGTGCGCCACACCGAGGCGGGGCCCCCAGTGGTCGCCGTCCAGGAGCACCAGCACGGGCAGTTCGCCCGGCCTGCGGCGGGCGGGCTCGTACAGCCAGACCCGGCGGCCGGCGCCGAGCGCCGTGCTCGTGACCCGGTGTTCGCCCAGGGTGCCGCCCTGGACACCGGGACGGGGGACCCATGCGGACCCGCGGGGGGCGTCCGGGAGTTCGGCGTAGGGCAGCGGCGGGCCGTCCCAACGGCGTGGGAGCCGGTGCGGGTTGTACGGGTCGCCGCGGTGCCGGGTGCGCAGCCAGGGCCAGTAGGAGGCACTGCCCGGATCGGGGCGCCCGTCGCCTTCCTCCGCGGCCGTCGCGTCCCGCGCGCCGTCCGGCTCGTCCGCGGCGTCGTCGACGAGCAGGTCGTAGGTGCCGTGCCAGTCGCGACGCAGGCGGACCGTCCAGTGCCAGACATCCGTGCCCGGCACCCGCTCCATGAGGTTGCCCTCGGGGGAGCGCGGGTCGCCGAGCTTGTTCGGCACGACCTGGACGGCCCGGGTGGTGTGATCGCCGCGCCACAGGAAGGTGACGGCCGCGTGGTCCGGATCTCCCCCGGGGTCCGGCCCGACCAGCGGAGTGCCGGTCCGGCGCACCCGTTCCCAGAACTGCGCCTCACCCGCCGGGGACGGCAGGTCCACGGCGGTCCCCGCGAGCCGGGGCACCGGCTCCGGGCGGGGGAGCCGGGGCGGTCGTCGCAGGGGATCCTCGGGCAGCGCGGGCAGGGGCATGGGGCCTCCGAACACGGGAGAGCAGCGAACTTAGGGTCACCTTACCTTTCTTGGGGTCCCGGGTGGCGAGGGCGGGGCACGGCACCCCCGTGAGCTCCTCGCCCGGCCGGCCGCCCCGCGTCAGCCGACGACGCCGCCACCGGGGAGGCGCCACCGGTGCGCACGCACGTAGTGCTCCCGCCGCTCGGCATTCCCGGCCAGGTCCACGCCCGTCCGGGCGAGGAGGCGGGCGGCGTCCAGCAGGGCGGTGTCGGCGGCCGGGGTGGTCATCTCGTCGGCGAACTCCGCGTGGTGCGGGGTCGCCCGGCAGCCGAGGACGCCGATGTGCGGATGGATCGAGGGCACCACATGGCTGACGTTGCCCATGTCGGTGGAGGCGCTCACGCTGCCCGGCGGCACCGGCTCGGCGGCGCGGCCGAACTCCTTCAGATGCCGTTCGTACATCCCCAGCAGCCACGGGTCCTGCCGCAGGTCGAGGTAGTCCGGCTGGGTACGGCGGATGTCGGCCGCGGTCCCGGTGGCCATCGCGGCGCCGCGGAAGCAGTCCAGGACCCGCTCGGTGAGCCGGCCCAGCTCCTCGGCGCCGGCCGCCCGCACCTCGTACTCCAGGACGGCCCGTTCCGGGATCATGTTGGTGCGCTGCCCGGCCTCGCGGACGAACCCCGAGATCCGCGAGGCGGACGTGATCTGCTGCCTCAGCAGACCGACGGCGACCTGGGCCACGACCGCCGCGTCACCCGCGTTGAGCGCCTCGTGCGGCGACTTGGCCGAGTGGGCCGTGCGGCCCCGGAAGACCACCTCGAAGCGGGCCGCCGCGGTGGTGCGATCACCGCCGAAGGTCAGGTCGCCGGGGCCCGGGTGAACCATCATCGCCACCGTCACGTCGTCGAAGGCCCCGCGCTCCAGCATCAGGACCTTGCCCCCGCCGTGCTCCTCGGCGGGCGTGCCGAGCAGTTTCACCCGGAGCCCGAGACGGTCGGCCACGGCGGCCAGGCCGATCGCGGCGCCCACGCCCGCGGCGGCGATCAGATTGTGACCGCACGCGTGTCCCACCCCGGGAAGGGCGTCGTACTCCGCGCAGATCCCCACCGTGAGATCGCCCTCGCCCACCGTCGCGGTGAGCGCCGTCGGCAGGTCGCAGACCCCGCGCCGGACGTGGAAACCGGCCTCCTCCAGCAACTCGGCCACCCGGGCCACGGCCCGGTGTTCGGCGAACGCGGTCTCCGGCTCGGCGTGGACGGCCCGGCTCAGCGCCAGCAGTCGGGCGCTCCAGCGGTCGACGGCCCGGTCCGTGAGCTCGTGCAAGAAGTCGTCGCTGGTCATGGCTCCCCTGCGCCGGCGTCGTCGTGGCCGGGCCCGCGGCACGCACTGCGCGCACCGGCACCCCGGCGGATCCCCTCGCCCGGACGGTACCGTCCCGCGCCGACGGCTCCGCCATCGGAGTCCTCGCGCCGACGGGCGTCAGCCCTCGCCGTCAGCCCCCCGAACCGTCGACGTGCCCGGCACCGGGCGCCCCCCCCGCGCGGGTGCCGGGGCCGCCCGGCCGGACGCCCCCGGCCGGGGTCAGGGGGCCGGGGACCAGCCCTCGGGGAGTGCGGCGAGCTGGGGTTCCAGGACGTCCGGGTCCCCGGACACCACGCCGGTGAAGCGGCCGGGGGCGAGGCGGTGGGCGGCATCACGGACGGCGTCGGGGTCGACGGTGCGCAGCCGGTGCAGGTGGCCCGGCAGCCACCGGTGGTCGAGTCCGGCCCGGTAGAGGGCGACGAGCAGGCGTGCCAGGCCGCGCCGCCCGGACAGCGACAGGGCGGTGAGACCGGCCGCGTGGGACCGGGCCGCGAGCACCTCTTCCGCGGTCGGCGGCACCGCGCCGACCACCGCCGTCAGTTGATCGTGCGTCACCCGCAGGGCCGCTCCCGCGGCGTCCGGGTCGGTGTCGAACTCCACCAGCAGTGAGCCGCGTCGGCCGGCGTGCTCCGACAGGCGGGACTGGGCCTGGTAGGTCCAGCCGTGCCGTTCGCGCAGTTCGCCGACGAGCCGGGAGGAGAAGAAGCCGCCGAACACCATGTTGGCGACCACCAGGGCCTCGTAGTCGGGGTCGGTACGTGGCGGGGCGTCCGCGGCGAGCCGGATCTGCGCCTGACGGGCGCCGGGACGGGCCAGCACGGTCACGGGGCCGGTGCGCAGCGGGGGCGGCGCGGTGGGCCCGGTCACGGGACGGTCGGCTCGCCAGTCCGCGAGCGCCACGCAGACGAGATCTGCCGTCGCCTCCGGCTCGCCGCTGCCGACGACGGCCAGGACGGATCCGCGCGGCACCACGCGGTCCGCGGCCAGGCGGGCGACGGCCGCGGGTTCCACGGCGGCCACCAGGTCCGCCCGCGGGGTCTCCCGGGTGATCGGATGGCCGCCGAAGGCGCGGAGCAGCAGCGCCTCGCGGACCACGTGGCGGGGTGCGCCGCGGGCCACCTCGATGCGGCGCAGCAGACGGTCGCGTTCGGCGGTGACGTCGGCCGGGTCGAGCGCCGGGGCGGCCAGGCAGCGGCCCAGGACGTCCAGCAGCCCGGGCAGTCCGCCTTCGAGGGCGGTGCCGGACACCTCCAGGCCCTCCGGGTCGACCCGCACCCCGAGGCGTCCGCCGGCGTCGGCGACGCGGTCGTCGACGGCGGTCCGGTCCAGGGCGGGCGGTCCGGCGGCGCCGCCGAGCAGGGTGGCGGCCAGTACCTCGGCGGTGGCGCCGAGTTCGGCGGGCCCGCCGTCGAAGGGGATGTGCAGCCGCAGTTCGGCGAGCGGTACGGCGGGTCGCCGCACGGCGATCACCCGGAGACCGTTCCCGGCGGTGCGGGTCACGGCGTCCGGCGGCCGCACGGGCAGCGGGCTGCCGAGCGGGGGCAGCCCGGCGGGCGGGTGGCCGGCTTCGGCGCGCGGGGGAGCCGGCGGGGTGGTCCCTGGCGTGGCGGCGGTGGTCATCCTCGGCCTCCGTGGGTGGGTGCCGGGCGCAGCAGCACGCCGCGGCGGTGCCGGCCGGCCAGCGCGGTCGCGGCGTCGGTGATCTGCCGGGGCGTGGTCCGCAGCAGGCTGCCGGGGAGCCGGTCGGCGAGGGCCGCGTCACCGTGGTGGAGCTCGAAGCGGCCGTGGGCGCGGGCGCGGGAGCCGAGCCGGTCCAGGGGCAGGTACTGCTCGGTGGCGAGCCGGGCGGAGGCACGGGTGAGCGCGGCCGGGTCGGGGCCGCTGTCGGCGAGCCGCCGAAGGGCCTCGAAGGCGGCGTCCGTCACGGCCTCGGCGGTGTGCTCGGTGGGGGTCATGGCGCGGATCACGAACACGTCCGGGTCGCGGACCTCCCAGGGCACGCCGGTCAGCCCGGCACCGGCGTGCACGAACGTGGCGAGTCGGCGTTCGCGGACGACGGTGCGGTGCAGCAGGGACGTCTCGCCGTCGCCGAGCAGCGCCCCGAGCACGGTGGCCGCCCGGTAGCCGTCGGGATCGGCGACCGGGTCGGGCAGGCGCAGGCCCAGAGCGAGGGCGGGCAGGGGCAGCCCCGGCACGTCGTGGACGTCGAGCCGGTCCGCGGTCGGCTCCGGCTCGCCGAACCGGGTACGCGGCGGGACGGGACGGGCGGGCAGCGGGCCGAAGTGGCGGTCTATCGCCTCCGCGCAGCGGTCGGCGTCGACGGCGCCGACCACGGTGAGCACCGCGTTGCCGGGTGCGTAGTACGTGTCGAAGAAGGCGGCGAAGTCGTCGGGGCGGCTCGCCCGGAGGTCGGCCAGGTCGCCGTACCCGTTGTGGGTGTTGGCGAAGGTGGTGAAGACGGCGGGCGGCAGCTGCACCCACGGGAAGCCGCCGTAGGGCCGGCCGGTGATGTTGCGGCGCACCTCCTCGCGCACCACCGCGATCTGGTGGGCGAGGGTCTCCTCGGTGATGCGGGGCGCGCGCATCCGGTCGGCCTCCAGGAACAGCACCCGTTCCAGGGCCTCGGCCGGCACCACCTGGTAGTACGCGGTGTGGTCGCGGTGGGTGGTTCCGTTGAAGATGCCGCCGGCCGCCTGCACGAGACGGGCGTGCGCGCCGCGTCCGACGTGTTCGCTGCCCTCGAACATGAGGTGCTCGAAGAGGTGGGCGAATCCGCTGCGCCCCTCGGGCTCGGAGCGGAACCCGACGTCGTAGGTGACGGCGACGGCGACGGCGGGTGCGTCGTGGTCCTCGGTGACGACGACGCGCAGGCCGTTGTCCAGACGCAGGCGGAGCTGCTCGCCACGCCCGGCCGCGGGCCGTGCGGGCGCGGCCGGGGCGCTCATCGGGCGGTGTCCTGCATCGCGCGGATGCCGAACCGCCCGGCGACCAGCACCAGCAGGACGGCCAGGCCGGCGCCGAGGAGCACCCGCCCGCTGTCGAGGTCGCCCGCGAACAGGTGGCGTTCGGCGGTCACGACGTGGGTGAGCGGGTTGATCCGGGACAGCCAGGCCAGCCACGTGGGGGCCAGGGACATCGGCAGCAGGATCCCCGACAGCAGCAGCACCGGCAGGGTCACGGCGTTGAGCACGCCGCTGTACGCCTCCTCCTGGCCCATGCGCAGGGCGAGACCGTAGGACAGCGAGGACATGCCGGCCGCGAGGACACCGACGAGCAGGACGGCCAGCAGCACGCCGGGCAGGGAGGCCCGCAGACCGACGGCGACCGCGCCCAGCACCAGCACGCTCGCCTGCACCAGCAGGACGACGACGTCCCGGGCGACCCGCCCGGCCAGCAGGGCGGTCTTGTGGGCGGGGCTGACCCGCATGCGGTCCAGGACGCCGGCGCGCCGCTCGTTGAGGATGCCGATGCCGACGAAGATGCAGCTGAACATGGCCTGCTGGACGAGGAGCCCGGGGACGAAGACGCTCCAGGAGTCGGCGTGGTCGAAGCCGGGCCCCTGGGACAGCTTGAGCAGCAGCGGCCCGAAGAACACCAGGTACAGGGTGGGCTGGATCAGGCCCACGGCGACCCAGGCGGGGTTGCGGACGGTGTAGCGCAGGGACCGCTGGAACACCGCGAGGGCGTCGTTGACGGGCTGGGGGGTCACTGGTCCTCCCGGGGGGTGGCCGTGGCGGTCCCGGTCGCCGCCGGTCGGGCCGCCGCGCCGGCCGCGGCGGGGGACGCGGCCCTCGCCGCGGGCACGGGGCGGGCGGCTGTGCCGGGTGCGGGCCCGTCGGAGGCCGTGGCGGCCCCGGTGCCGCCGGCGGGCTCGGGGGATTCGGCTGCCTCGGAGGCCGTACGGGACGTGCCGCCGCCCCCGCGCTGCCCCCGCCGCTCCCGCGGCTCGTTCTGGTCCGGCTGTGCGTGCTGCTCATGCATCGAGCGTCCGGTCAGGGTGAGGAACACGTCGTCCAGGGACGGCCGTTTCACGAGGACCGACTCGACGTCCACGCCCGCGTGGTCCAGCTCCCGCAGGATGTCGGCGAGCCGGCGGCGGGCCTCGACGACCCGCACCTGCACCGCGTCGGCGGCCTTGTCCACCCGGCCCCCGGGCACGGCGCGGCCGACGGCGACGGCGGCCTCGGCGACCTGCCGGGTGGCGATGACCACGGTGTCTCCGGCGGTGGCGTCCTTGAGCGCCTCGGGGGTGTCGTCGGCGATCACGCGGCCCTCGTCGACGACGGTGATCCGGTCGCAGATCTGGTCGGCCTCGTCCAGGTAGTGCGTGGTGAGGAAGACCGTCACGCCGTGTTCGGTGCGCAGCGAGCGCACGTGCTCCCACACGGCGGCCCGGCTGTGCGGGTCCAGGCCGGCGGTCGGCTCGTCGAGGAAGAGCACCTGCGGCCGCGACACCAGGCCCAGGGCGATGTCCAGTCGGCGCCGCTGCCCGCCCGAAAGGGTCTTGGCCAGCCGGTGCTCCAGACCCTCCAGGCCGAAGTCCGCGCACATCCGCGCGGCGCGCTCGGCGGCCTCGCGGCGGCCCAGGCCGTGCAGCCGCGCCTGGGTGCGCAGTTCGTCGACGACCCGGTGCTCGCTGCCCGCGGCACCGCCCTGACCGACCAGGCCGATCCGCCGCCGTACCTCGCGGCGCTCGGTGACCACGTCGTGGCCCGCGACCCGGGCGGTCCCGGCGGTCGGGTCCAGCAGCGTCGTCAGCATCCGCACGGTGGTGGTCTTCCCGGCGCCGTTGCGGCCCAGCAGACCCAGTACCTCGCCCTCGGCGACGTCCAGGTCCACCCCGCGGACCGCCTCCACCGCGCCGTGCCTGCCGGGGAAGGTGCGCTCCAGTCCTCGCGCGGCGATCATGCGGGCGTCCCCGTCCCGCGCGCGGCACGGCCGTTCGGCCGTGGACCGATCGTGTGGCCCTCGGTCATCGTGCTCCCTTCCCTGTTGGTCGGCGCCCGGAGGCGACCCCGAGCCGTCCGGTCGCACCGGGCGGCACCCCGCGGCGCGGCGCCGGCCGGCGTCCGCCGGTGCGCGCACCGTCCCGGGATCCGCGCCGCCCGGCCCGTGTCCGCCCCGGCCCGCGCGCCCGGTCCTCGCGCGCACCGGAACGGTGTGCGCCCCGCCAGCGCCGAACACGCGGACGGCGGCCCTGAGGTGCAAAGGCGCGGGTGGTGGAGGTGCACAGGTGCGGGCGATGGTGCGGACCCGCGGGCGGTGACGGAACACGGACCGGTGCACAGGTGCGTGCGGCGCCCGGTACGCGGACCGACGATGCCCACGTCGCAGGCCGGCGTCCAGCGGTTCGGGCCGCCCGGGAGCCGCCTGGCACCAAGCTGCAGATCCGGCCGGTGATCCGCAGTTTGCTGCCGCCCGGCAGGCCTTGTTGCGGTGTGACGCGGTCGCCCACGATGAGCACCGCTCCGGATCGGCCCGTGCCGGCCGGCGGGCCGTCTTCGACGTGCCGCCGTCCGGCACGTCCCCGGCGGCCTGCCCGTCCGGACGGCACCTGACGCACCTGGACCGTGCCGGCCGGAGCGATCTCACGGACGCGTCCCGCTCACGCTGCGGGCGGGTCCGACGGACACCACGAAGGGAACATGCGACATGAGCCAGACCGCGACCGAGTTCGCCGCCTTCGACCTGGAGGACCTGAAGGTCCTCGACGTGAACGACGCGGTGGCGCTGCCCGAGATGGGCGCGTCGATCATCATCAACAACGCGGAGTTCGTGGACGACGCGGAGGACGTGGTCGACGGCGCCGCGCTGGACGCCGCCTCCATCTCCTCGTCCTCGTCGTGCTGCTGCTGCTGACCGTCCGGCACTGACGGCGCTTGCGGTCCGGTCCTCAGCCCGGGCTCATGTGTGCGCCGGCCGCCGGCCGGCTCGAACAACGCTCATCACGGCGGGGGGACCACGGTCCACCAGGGTCCCCCCGCGCCCCTCCCGGAGGAGTCTCGCGTGGATCTGCCCGGACGGACCCGCATCGTACGGGTCCACGATCACTCGACGGACCCGCTGCCGCTGCTGCGCCTGCTGGCCGGTCCGCTCCGGGAGTTGACGGCACGGCAGTGGGTGCCGCTGGCGCATGTGCGCCGGGGCTGGCTGGGCGGCTCCCACCTGCGGATCACCCTGCGTCCCCTGGCCAGCAACACCCTGCTTCTGGACGACTTCGCGGCGCTGGCCGGCCGGGCCGCCCGGTCGTTGCCCGCGACCGCCCCCGACGAGGTGGCCTACCGGGCGCGGGCCGCGGAGCTGGGCCGCTGGGAGAACGTCCCGCCGCCCCATCCGCCGCTGCGCGCCCAGGGCGTGGTGGAAGTGGACGAGGAGACCGGACCCCCGCCGGGCTGGACGCCCGCCCTGGTCGACGCCCGAGACCAGCTGTCGTCCCATCTGCTGTCCCCGCTGCTGCACAGCGTGGGCGCCGTACCGGACCCCCCGGCACCGGGGCTCGGCACCGGTCCGGCGGACGCCGGGGACGGTACCGGCGCGGACGGCACGGACGTCCTGCGCCTGGTGACGCGGGTGCTCGCCCTGCTGGCCCGCGGCCATCCGTACGGGCTGGGCGTGGGCACGCTGCCCTACCGTTCGCACGCCGAGGGCGTGATGTCGGCGGTCGGCGGGCGCACCGACCTGCGGGCCGCATTCCGCGAACGGTACGCGAGGGACCGGGAGTTCTTCGCCGCCGCCGTCGCCGAGCAGCCACTGTCCGCCGCCGTTCCCCAGGAGCCGTCGGCCTCCGCCGTCGCCCGGGATCCGTCGGCCCCCGGCTCCGCCGGGGCTCCGCCCGGCTCGCCCGTGCTGGCGCACTGGGCCGCGGCGTTCGCCCGCTGCCGGGGCGCCGCCGAAGCGTTCACCGCGACGGGTCTGATCACCGACGAGACACTGGGCGCCCTGGGGTCGGCCACGGCCCCCACCGACGACCGTCCGGTGCCCAACGCCTTCCACACCGCGGCCCACCACAGCGGTATCACCGTCAGCGAACCGTACTGGCAGACCGCCCACCGGCTCGTCCTCAACTCCCTCTATTCGGCCCTCACCTGCCTGGGCGTCAGCCCGCTGCGGCGCTACTACCTGTGCTACGGGGTGAGCGAAGCCGCCGACGAACTGCTGGGCGAGACCTGGCTGGAGCGCATGTCCGGCTTCGCCGAGCGGGAACTCCCCGAACGGGTGCGCACCGCCGTCGAGGCGGCGGCCCGGCCACCGGTGCCCGGCCCATGATGTCCCGGACCTCGCGAGCCGCCACGCCACCACCGCACGGCCGGGCCTCGGGGGCGGCCCGGCACCAGGGCCGGGGCCTGCCGGCCTGACGGGGGCCCGCACGCCCCGGCCCGCCCCGCACCCGTACGCCGTCGTCCCCCGTCCGCCCGGCACCCGTTCGCTCTGCCTCCCGCGCCCGCTCCGGTGACCGGCCCGCCCGCACCGGGCCCCCGCCGCGCGGGCCCCCGATCCCGCCCGCACCGTCCCGGACCCGCCTCCGCGAGGCGCCCGGCGCCGGGCCCGGCCCGGATGCGGTGCCACCGCCGCCCACACCGGGCCGAGACACCCTTTTGGAGACCACCATGCGCTTCGGCGTGTCCTTCCTGCCCGACTCCGCACCGGACACCAAGCCCGCCACCGAGTACTTCAGCGACGTGCTGCGCATGTCCCGGATCGCCGACGAGTCCGGAATGCACTACGTCAAGATGACCGAGCACTACCTGCACCCCTACGGCGGCTACTGCCCCAGCCCCCTGGCGTTCCTGTCGGCGGTGGCCGCCCAGACCCGGTCGGTCAGGCTGATGACCGGCTGCGTGCTGCCGGTGTTCCACCACCCCATCGACCTGGCGTCCCGCATCGCCATGGTGGACGCCATCAGCGACGGCCGACTGGAGATCGGTTTCGCCCGTGCCTACCTGCCCTACGAGTTCGAGGCGCTCGGTGTGCCGATGGACGGCAGCCGGGCCCGCTTCGAGGCCACCGTCGACGCCGTGGGGCGGCTGCTCACGGAGGAGGGCGTCACGCTCGACACCCCGTTCTTCTCGTTCCGGGACGCCACCGTGCTGCCCCGGCCCGCACAAGCACCGCGACCGCCGTTCTGGATCGCCGCGGTGCGGTCCCCGGAGAGCTTCGTGCGCATCGGGGAGCTGGGGCACGGACTGCTCATCACGCCCTCCGGCACCTCCTTCGACGACGCTCTGGTCGGCTCCTACCGGGAGAGCTTCGCCCGTGCCCACGGTGCCGGGGCGGCACCCCGGGTCGCGGCCAGTCTGCCGCTGTTCGTGGCGGAGACCGACCAGGAGGCCCGCCGCGTCGCCGACATCCACCTGGACCGCTATCTCAAGGTGTGGACCTCCGCCCTGACCCGCTGGGACGACACCACCTCCAGCGACTACCAGGGCTACACCGGCTTCAACCGGATCGCCCGCACCCTCACCGCGAAGGACCTGCGTTCCTCGGGCACCGCCTTCGTCGGCTCCCCGGCGCACGTGGCGGACCAGATCGGCCGCTTCCAGGAGCGGCTGGCCGCCGACGTGCTGCTGTGGCAGACCGACTTCGGCGGGCTGGGCGGTGCGGAGGCCTTCCGCAGCCTGGAGCTGTTCGCCTCCGAGGTGATGCCGCTCCTGGACGGTGCCCCGGCCGAACCGGCCGCCGCCACCGTGTGAAGCCACCGCCGCGGAGGTCCCGGGGCCCCTTCCCCGTAGGGCCCGTGACCACCGCTGCGGTACCCCCGGCGGGCCGGGCTCCGTAGGCCCGGCCCGCCGGGCGCCCCGGCCGGGTGGTCCCGCCCCGCCCCGGACACCGCCTCCGGGCAGGGCACCTGCCCGGTCGTCGGTCCGGCTGCCGGCCCGTGACCCGGCCTGGGCTCTTGGCCCGGGACTCCCGTCCGGAGACCCGGTGCGGAGTCCCGCACAGGTCCTTCGACCGGGAGCCCCGGGGCCGGTCATCCGGTCCGGGACGCCGGTCCGGGGAGCTGGTCCGGATGACCGGCCGGGCCGACCGGCCGGCCGCACGTACCGGCTCCGTCCGCCGCCCCGCAGTGAACCCCGGGCCCGCCCGCCCGTCCGTCGGGCCCGCACAGGAAGGTGACCGCCCGTCATGTCCGTCGACACCTCCGTCGAGCCGACCTCTCCGCCGCAGCCGGCGGAACCCGCCCGCGCGAGCCGGCCGGTCCTCGCCGACACCCTGCTGATGCGGGTCAACCCGCTGCCCGGCCGCCGTCTGGGCGCCCCCGGCCTGACCGTCGCCCTGCGCGCCCTGGCCGCCGCCGGGACCGACGCAGCGAAGGTCGCCGACCAGGCCTGCGACGAGCTGTACGAGGTGGCGGGCCGGGCCACCGGCCGGGACCGGCATCGCGCCCTGCAACTGCGCCGGGACATCCACAACCAGCGGGACCCGGCACCCGCCCTGATGGCCGGTGACTGGCCGCCCGCGGTCGCCGCCTGGCTCGACGCCCGGCAGCGGTCGCTGCTCGCACGGGCCGCGCTGACCGCGGGACACGGCGAACTGGTCGCCCACGAGCGGGCCGTGCTCGCCGAACTGTGCGCCGCCGAACCGTTCCAGCTCTCGCTGGCACTGAACTCACCGCAGGTCCTGGACGCCGTCCGGCGCTACCGCTCCGGCTTCGCGGACCCCTCCGCCCGGCTCCGCAAGTCCGAACGCGGCATCCTCCAGCACCTGACCCGGGCCATGGTGCGCACCAGCCCGCTGTCCCGCTTCACCGCGGTCGGCTTCGCCCACTGGTCCCCGCAGGGGCGGCGGCTGGACGCCGGCGACTTCGACCGCCGCTCCGCCCGTGCGTTCGTCTCCCTGGACCGCGCGCTGTTCGGTGCCGTGGTCACCGGCGCCGGTGAGCGGCCCTGGGACGCGGAGCGGGCCGCGGCCGGACTGCCCGCCGTCGTCGAGAGCAACCGCACCCTGCGGGCCGACGACTCCCAGGTGCGTTTCGTCCGCCGCCTCACCTCCGGCGCGACGCTGGTCAGCGCCTCGCTCACCCGCCCGCTGTCCGTGCTGCTGGCCCTCACCGCCCTGGGCCCGATCCGCACCGAGGCACTCGCGGCGGAACTCACCGCACGGCTCGGTCTGCCGCCGGCCCGCACCGCCGGGTTCCTCGCGCAGGCACTGGCCGCGGGCATCCTGCAACCCGGCCCCGCCCTCGACGAGCAGCTCGCCGACCCCCTGCCCGCCGCCCGCGCCGTGCTGCGACGGCAGGACCCGGACGCGCTGCCCGTCCTGGACGAGACCGAACGCGCACTGCGCGATCTGGCGGCCGGCGGCGTCAGCGGCCGGGTGGCCGCCCTGACCCGGCTGCGCCGCGCCGAGGCCGACCTCAACGCCCGTTCGCTCAGGCCCGCCCGGTTGCACGTCAACGAGGACCTGGTGCTGCCGCCCGCCCAGGTCACCGACGAGGGATACGGTGCGGCCCTGGCCGACCTGGCCGACGTCACCTCGTTCCTCTCCGTCTTCGACCGCCACCACGAGGTGCGCGCCCTGCTCTGCACGGCCTTCGCCGACCGCTACGGACCCGGCACCCGTGTCGGCCTGCTGGACGCCGCCGACGACCTGGTGACCATGGTCTACCGGCGCGAGACCTCGCTGAGCGCCGCCACCGCCGAGGACTTCGGCCCGCCGAACGGTGCCCTGGCCGAACTGCTGGCGTTGCGCTCGGAGGCGGTGGGCCACGTGCTGCGGGCCGTCGACGCCGCCGGAGGCGAGCCCGAGGCGGCCCTCGACCCGGCCGCGCTGGCCGCGTTCGCCGACCGCGTGCCGGCGTTCTTCCGCCGCCGGGCGGCCTCGTACGCGCTGCTGGTGCAGCCGGCCGACGGGCGGCTCGTGCTCAACGACTGCTACGGCGGCCGGAACCTGCTCGGCAGCCGCTTCCTGGGCCCCGACCGGGAACTCGGCGGCGACACGGCCGAGCGCACCGCGACGCGGGTGCTGCGCCAGTTCGGCAGCGCGGGCGGAACGGTGCTGGAGGACCGCGGCCTGCACAACGCGAACATCAACCACCGGATCCCCCTGCTGCCGGACACCCTCGCGCCGGAGGACTGGGCAGGCCTGCACCTCGACCACGACCCGGCCACCGACACCCTCTCCCTGACCGACCGCGACGGGCGCACCGTGGTCCCGGTCACCTGCGGCATGAAGTGGTCGGAGCTGCTGCCGGCGCCGCTGCGCATCGCCATGTGGCTGGCGGACAGCGGACGCGTCACCCTGGACCCGCTGGCCGGCGTCCGCGTCCGCCGGCTACGGGCCGGCGAGCCGGCCGGACACACCATGGTCCTGCCCAGGCTGACGGCCGGTCAGGTGGTGCTGGAGCGCCGCCGCTGGTACCCGGGGGACGACTTCCCCGCGGAGGCCGGTGCGCTCGGCGAGGCGGAGCACCTGATCGCGCTGACCGACTGGCGCGCCGCCCACGACGTGCCCGAGGAGGTCCTCGCCAAGACCCCGCTGGGCGGTCTGCCGTCCCGCGAGGGTGACGACGGCGTGCGCGCCTACGTGCAGGCCCGGCGCCGCGACAAGCCGCAGTACCTGGACCTGGGCAGCGCGTTGACCGCACGGGTGCTGCCCCGGCTGCTGGACCGCCGCAGCCCCGGCTACCTGGAGGAGGCCCTGCCCGGCGTCCGGCCCGGGCGGCACGCGGTGGAGTGGGCGATCGAGTACGACCTGCCCGCCGGGGACGCGGGCGGCCCGCCCCCGGAACCGTCCGGTGGCACCCCCGCCCGGCCGGACGCGACCGCTCGGCCCGAGGGGGACGCCCGATGACCGCGTCCACCGCCTCCTCCGCCGCGCCGCGCGCGGAGGGCACCGCCCCGTCGGGCCCAAAGACGTCGCCCGGCCGGACCGCCGCCGGGGCGGCGCGGCTCCACCCCGGCCCCCGCACCCGGGTGAAGCTGCGCCCCGGCGCCCATCTGGCGCCCGTGGCCCGGGGCGTGCACATCTCGCACACCCGGCGGTCGTTCGTCCTGGGCGGACCGCCCGCGCTGTTCGCCCTCCTCGACCGGCATCTCGGCCCGCTGTCCGACGGCACCTGCCTGGACGACCTGGTCGCGGCCGACGCCAGCGAGCAGGCACGCCCCGTCCTCGCGCACGTCCTGCGCACCCTGCTGGACCAGGGGGTGCTGCTGGACCTGGACGCCCTGGACACACCCGAGCCAGACCCGGGCACCGCCGAACGGTACGCCGACGTCCTGGCGTTCCTGGAGGACCACAGCGACGACCCCTACGGGGTGTTCGCAGCGCTGCGGTCGGCCACCGTCGAGGTGCGCGGCTCCGGACCGGCGGTCCCGGCCCTGCTGCGGGGCCTCGCCGCCCACGGAGTGGAGCGGGTACGGGTCCTGCCGGACGTCCCCGCGTCGGAGGAGGCCGAAGCACCCGGGGCCGGGGAGCCTGCCACCGGGGAGCAGAGGCCCGGTGGGTCGCAGACCGGTGAGTCGGGGGCCGGGCGCGCGCCCGACGTCGCCGTGCTGGTCGCCGATGCGGACCAGCCCGGCGGCCCCGACGAGACCGAGGTCTGGCGGGCCGCGTCCACCGCGGGGCACCCCTGCGTGGTCGTGGTGGCCCGGGCCGATCTGGCCGCCGTGGCCACCCCCGGCCCCCGCGGCCCGGCCGCGGACCCGGAGGCGGCCCTGGAGCGGGCCGCGTCCTGGGCCGCGCTCGAACCGGACGGCCGGACACCGCGGCCGATGAGCGCCGTCCTCGCCGGGGCGCTTGCCGCCCGCGCCTGCGTCGAGGTCCTCACAGGCATCGGCACGGATCCGGCGGACGGCTCGGGCACCGGCCCGTCCGGTCCCGCGGCCGACCAGGTCTCCGGGCACGCCCCGGACGCACCCCCGGCGGCCGACACCGCACCCCATCTGACCCTGGTGTGGGGACACGCCCTGGAGTCGCGGCGCATCCCCCTGACCGGACCGGACGGGGACGGCCCGGCGGGGCCGGAGAAGGACGAAGCCATCACCTCCCCCGACACCGCCTCCCAGGCGGCCTCGGACACCGTCGCCTCCGCCGGCGGCCCCGACGCGTCCGCCACCGCACCGCGCGCGGCTCGCTCGACTGCCGTGGGGCGGGTACCGTCCGGCCCGCCCGGGGGGAAGCCGGACACGACCGGGAGGCAACCCGCGCACGAAGCACACGAAGCACCGGAGGCGTTCGGCGCAGCCGTCCCCGGCCGGTGGCAGCGCGTCGATGTCGCCGCGCTGCTGGCCGACCTCGCGGACGGCCGGGCCCCCACCCCCGACCCGACCGGCGCCTACGCCGCCTCGACGCCGCTGACCGCCCGGTGGACGGGACCCGCACGGTTCGAACGCGACCTCGACGTGGAACAGGTACCTGTCTCCGTCGCCTCCGTACGCTGGGTCGACTCCGAGCGCACCACGTGGGGTTGGGGCCCCAGCAGGGCCGTCGCCGGAGTACAGGCACTGCTCGCCGGACTGCGTACCGCCAGGGGCGGTGCGGAGGCCGAGGCCCCCGGCGGCCCGGTCGCCTGCGCGGGCGTCACCACGCACCAGTGGCTGCTGGACGGCCTGCTGCGGCTCACACCGGTTCCGCACCCGCACGCGCCCGGTGCGCGTGCCGTGGACTGGGACTCCGTCACCCACCACGAGGTGCGCGCCCTGTGGGGCACCCTGCTCGATCACTTCGAGCAACCCGTACGGCTGGACCTCCGTCCGGTCGAACCGCTCGGCTGGTGGGTGGCGACCGCCGTCCGGGACACCGACGGCGCCGTGTTGGGCCGCCAGTGGGGCCCCGGACGGGAGTCCGCCGTCCACGCGGCCCTGGTCGAGTCCTGCGCCCGCGTCCAGTCCGGACGCACCCGGCCGGACGGGCGGGACGGCCCGCCCGGAACCTGGGTGCTGCACTCGCTCGCACCACTGCGGGCCGCGGCCCTGGCCCGCAGCGGTGCCGCACTGCCGGGCGTGCTGATCGCGCACCGGCTGGTCGACGACGGTGTGCTGCCCGAACTGCCGCTGCCCTGCGGACTCCTGGAGCGACGATGAACGCCGCCGCCGGACCGGTCCCGCAGGCGCCCTCCGCCTCCGCCCCGCCCGTTCGGGCCGCCGCCCCGGAGGGAGGACCCGCCGGCGGTCCCGAGGCCCGGGCCGACAAGATCCCCCCCACGGCCGATCGCCCCGCGAGCGGTCCGGCCACCGGCGCGGCCGCCGAGGTGCTGGCCGGTCCGGACGCCCCCGCGGGCTGGGACTGGACCGGCTGGGCGCAGCATCCCGGAGTGGGTGTGGTCGCCGTCAGCGGCGCCTACGACCGGGCATGGGAGCAGTCGGTCCTGTCCACCGCCCGCGTGCGGGGGACCGGGCTGCTGTCGGTGCGCGTCGACGCCGGGAGCGTCCTCGTCGGCCCGCTGTGGCTGCCGCCCGAGGCCGCGGGGGAGGCGGGAGCGCCTCCCGCGTGCGCCGGCTGCCTGGTCACCCGGCGGTCGCACCGCCACCGCCCCGAGGGCGAAGAACTCCTGCGATTCGCCGCCGAGTCGAGGGCCGCCGCGACGCCCCCGGCCCCGCCGGCACCTTCCGAGCGGCCCGCCGCGGCGGGAGCGGACACCTCCTCCCCGTCCGGGCACACCGCGACGGCGGGGCCCGTCCTGTCGGCGGAGGCCGCGGCGCCCGCCCGCTCCGGCCCGGCCGCGCCCACGGCGCCGGACGCGCCGGCGGGCGTCCCACCCACCGCATCGGCTGCACCCTCCGGTCGTGCCCCCGCCCTTTCGGGCGGTCGGCGTCCGGTGCCACCCCGGCCGCCGTGGCTGCGGCACGCCGCCGAGGTGTACGGCGCCGTGGTCGCGGCGGCGCCCCTGAACCCGGGTGAGCTGGTGGTCCTCCGCGCCGACGGATCGGTCCGCCGCCACCGGCTGCGGCGCACCTACCGCTGCCCGGTGTGCGGCGTACCCGGTGCTCCCGGGGACGCGTCACGGCCCCCGTCGGCGCCCCGGCTGCGGCCCCGGCCCAGCGCGTCGTCGGTGCCGACGCGGGCCGGCGCCCCGTTCGGCATGGACGCGGACCGGATGCGGGCAGCCCTCGCCGACTCCGGTTTCGGACCGGCGGTGCGGGTCAGCCGCGACGCGCACGTGCCGTTCGCCATGTCCGAGGTGCGGCTGCTGGGCGGTTCGCCCGCCGGGCACGGCCGGGCCCGCACCTACGGGGAGGCGGAGGCCGTCGCCTATCTGGAGGCGTACGAGCGCATGGCCGGCTACCCGCACGGGGTCGCGCCGGTCACCGGCCGCAGCCCGGCCGAGCTCGGTGAACGGGCCCTGGACCCGGCCCGGTTGGGCGGCTACACCGACGCCCAGCTGGCACACCCGCTGTCCCGGGTCCGCCCCTGGGACGCCGACACCCGCATGGACTGGGTGTGGGCGCATCGGCTGCGCGACGGCCGTCCGCTGCTGGTGCCCGCGGACGCGGGCTTCTACCAGTACCGGTATCCGCCGCGCGAACCGGGCGACCGGCGCCTGAACCACGTCCTGGAGTCGTCGAGCGGGTGCGCGCTGGGCTCGTCGTACGAGGAGGCCGCCCTGCACTCGCTGCTGGAGCTGGCCGAGCGGGACGCGTTCCTGCTGGCCTGGCACCGCCGGCGCCCGCTGCCCGAGATCGACCCCGCCACGGTGCGCGACCCGCAGAGCAGGCTGCTGCTGCACATGGCCGGGGCCCGGGGCTTCGAGGTGCGGCTGCTGGCCGCCACGGCCGACATCGCGGTGCCCGTGGTGTGGGCGCTGGCGCTGCGCCGGGACGGCGCGCTGCCGGCCGCGTTCAGCACGGCGGGCGGCAGCCCGGATCCGGAGGCCGCGGTCCGGGCGGCCCTGTGGGAGCTGGCCCAGCTCACCGAGACGGGCCTGACCTGGGACCCGGCGGCCGTCGAGCCGATGATCGCCGACCGCTGCCTGGTCGACGATCTGATGGACCATCCGCGGCGCAACGCCGACCCGCGTCTGCTGCCGCGGGTGACCGAGGTGCTGGGCGGCCCGGTCCTGCCGCTCACGGACGCGTTCCCCGACTGGCCGGGAGCCTACGCCCGAGCCGCCCGCGGGGACGTGACCCGCGGTCTCGGCTTCGTCGCGGAGCTGTACGAGGCCGCCGGGCTGCCGGACGTGCTGCTGGTGGACCAGACGACACCGGAGCACGCCGACGCGGGTCTGGCCGTGGTCAAGGCCGTGGTCCCGGGCATCGTGCCGATGTGCTTCGGCCAGGTGCACCAGCGGTTCACCGGACTGCGCCGCCTGCTCGACGGCCTGCCGGACCCGCGGCCGGCGCCCGCACCGGGCGACGGCGCCGGACCGCCGCGCGGCATCGACGTGTCGGCGGTGGCGGCGCCACCGCGGCCGGGCGGGCCCCACGACGGGTCCGGCCCGGCCGGCTCCCCGGTGGACCTGGACCACCTCGACCCGCACCCGTTCCCGTGACCACCCGCCGGGCCCGATCCGTCCCGGACCCGCCCCCGCGGGGCTCCTCCCGCGTCGGGGCGGTCCGGGGCGGTCCGCCCGGGCCCGCTCCGCACCCGCCCCGTCCCGACGCGTCGTCCGCCGTCGTCCGCGCACCGGTCCGACCCGCCGCCCGTCCGGGTGGCCGTACCGTCCCCCCCTTCCTCAGGAGCCGAGTTGACCGTCGAGGCCGTCCACCGCTTCGCCTACCGTCAGGGGCCCGGCAAGGCCCTGTTCGGGGGGCCGATCGAGATCGACGACACCGTCCCCACGACCGCCCTGCTGCCGCCCGCCGCGGCCCGCGGCGGCCTCGGCGCACCGCTGCCGTACGGCACCGTCGACCTGCTGAACGGCGCGGTCCACCCGCACGGCCGCATCGGCGCCGCCGCCGACCGGGCCGGGCACCTGCTGCTGGCGGCGTTCGGCCTGCAGCGCCGCGAGCCGTCCAACCGCTTCAACGACCACCGGCCCGTCGCCTCGGTGCGCAGCAAGTTCCCGGTGCACGCGCTCACCCTCTCCCGGCACGGCGCCGCCTACCTGGACCCCTACCGGCACGCCCTGGTCGACCTGGCCGTCCCGTACACGGCGCTGCCCGTTCCACGCGGTGACCTCGATGTGGTGCTGGCCGCCCGGTACACCGACCTGCCCACGCCCTACGGCCGGCTCCGCGCCGCCCTCGGCGACCTGGAGACCGGCATCAACGTCCGCAGCCTGCTGGTGGCGGCCGAACTGTTCGGGGTGCGCGCCGAACTCGTCCTGGACGCCGCGGACGCCGCCGCCTGCGCCCGCATGGTGCGGGCCACCGGTCCGGGCCGCTGGTCGGCCCCGGTGCGGGTGGCGCTGCGGGACGTGGAGCCGCCCGCCGGCGGAATCCCGCTCCCCGGCGGCGCCACCGGACCGGGCGCGTACGCGGCACTCGACGGACTGCTCTCCGACTCCTCCGGCCACCCCTCCCTCGACGAGGCGGACGAGGTTGCCGGTTACCGGCTCACGGCGTCCGCACCGCCGTCGGCGGCACAGGCGCCGGCCGACGCCGACGGGGCGGCCCAGGCGGCCGCCCGCCCCACTCCGGCGGTTCCCGGCCCCCTGCCGGGCGGCACGGACGGCACGGCTGCCCGGCCGGGGCCGACGTGGGACCGGGTGCTGTGGAACCGCACCGCCGGGCGGGTCCCGGGGCGGCTCTCCGGGTTCTCCGGCCGCCCGACCCGGCTGCCGGAGGAGGCGCTGGAGGAGGCGGTCGCCTGGGCCCGGGTCCCGGCGCCGACGGACACGCTGGCCGAGGTGGGGCGGCGGGTGCGGCTGCTGGTGGCGCTGCAGGGCGTGGGCGGGCGGGAACCGGGCTACTACGAGGTCGCCGACGGCGACGTGCGGCCGGTCCGCCACGACCCGCAGGTGATGGTGCTGCTCCAGGAGGCGTTCGGCTACCCGATGTCGCCGGGCACGGACTGCGGGCTGAGGCACGCGTCCATGGTGTGGACGTGCGCGGTGGACGTACGGGCGCTGCTGGACGACCTCGGGCCGGTGGCCTGGTCGTTGCTGAACCTGTGGTGCGGCTGGACCGCCCACGGACTCCAACTCGCCGCCGCGGCAAGGGGACTGTACGCGCGGCCGGCACGGTCGTACGACGAGTTCCGGGTGCAGCGGCTGGCCGGGCTGCCACGGCGGACCGTTCCGGTCTTCATCACCGTGTGCGGACGCTCCCGATTCGCCGAACCGATGCTGGACCTGAGGACCTGAGGACCCGACATGGCACCGCACCCGACCGAGGACGCCACCGTGCGGTGGCGTACCTGGCACCTTCATCTGCCGTCCTGGGGAGTCGATGTGACGGACCGTGCGCTGAACGTCGGGGTGACACCCGCCGTCGCCCGGTACGCGTCCGCCCCTGCGCCTGCCCCGGCCCCGGTCGTGGCGCCGGGCGTCCGGGCGGACGGCTCGGCCGCCCCGCGGGGCGGGGAGCACCCCTGGTTCTTCGTGCGCTACTGGCAGGGCGGACCGCATCTGCGGCTGCGCATCGCAGGACTCGACGACGAGGCCGCCGAGGGTGTGGAGGACCTGCTGCGCCGGGCGGTGGCCACCGTGGACGCGGAGGTCCCCGCCGAGCGGCGGCTGACCCAGGCCGACTACGCCGCCGCGGTCGGTGCCCTCGCCAGGACCGGCGAGGGCACCGGGCCGCTCGACCCCGGTGCCCTGCGGCCGTCGGGAGTGGTCCGGGCCGCGTACGTCCCGGAGCACGAGCGCTACGGCGGCGCCGGACTGATGCCGCTCAGCGAGGACCTCTTCCACCGCTCCAGCGCCCTCGCGCTGGGGGCGTGCCGCGAACCCCGGACGCGGCGTCAGGTGTTCGGACAGGCGCTGGCGGCGACCGCGGTGGCGGCCGGCGCCCTGCCCGAGCCGGAGAGGCGGCCGTTCCTCGAAGCGGTGCGGGACGGCTGGGCGGCCTGGCTGACCGCGCACGACCGCAACGACGAGCGGTCGGTCCCGCCTGCCCCCGCGGAGCCGGGCACCGTCCCCGGGGTGTCCTCCGCGCTGCGGGCCCAGGCCGATCGACTCCGATCGGCGGCACCGGAGTTGCGGCGGCTGATGCGCGACCCGGGACCGCCCTGGGAGGCATGGGCCGCACCGCTGCGCGCGGCGGTGGACACGTGGTCCACGGCCCCCGGCGGCCGCGAAAGGGCCCTCGGCGTGCTCGGCTCGCACCTGCACATGACACTCAACCGACTGGGGGCGGGGACCGCCCAGGAGGCTCGGTTGGCCACCCTGATGCTCCTCGTCACCGGCGAGAGCCTCCCCTGAACCGACCCGTACCCGCCCCGGTCGCCGAAGGCGGTCCGCGCCACCGCCCCACCGGGCCACCGGGCGGGCCGTGGCGTGCGCACCCCGTCGAGGGTCCCGGACCACGACGGGGCCGTCGCCCCGCGACCCCGGCATCACGACCGGGCCCGTTCGGTGTACGCGACCGGCCGCTTCGGCCGGATCGGCGGTGGACGCCTCCGTGTCCCCCGGCGGTCAGTGCCCGGGGGCGCAGAACGAGCCGGGGGCGACCATGCCCAGGCGCGCGGCACGGGCACCGGCCTGGAAGCGGCTGGAGGCGCCCAGGTTCTCCAGGATCTCGGCGACGTGCCGCCGGCAGGTCCGCAACGAGACGCCCAGCCGGCGGGCGATCATCTCGTCCTTCGCGCCCTCCGCCATCAGGTGCAGGATGGCCCGCTTCAGGTCGTCGCGGACCAGCACGTCGACCTGGTCGTGCCGATCCAGGGGCAGGGCCCCGGCCCACACGGCCTCGAACAGGCCGCGGATCATCCGGACCCCGATCGGCTCGCCCACGATCGACAGCAGCGGCTCGTCCCCGCACCGGCCGGCGGAGACGACGGCCAGCCGCCGGCCGACGACGAGCAGGTCCTGCGGGACCGACGGGGCGGTGCGCACCCCGAACGGCCCCCGGTCCTCCACGAGCCACGGCGCGACCGCGGCAACGTCGCAGCTCCGGTCGATCAGCGCGCGTAGACCCGAGGCGGGGCCGTCCTCCACCCCCATCCTGCGCAGCAGGCCGGGCAACGGCGAGGCCCCCCAGGCCGTCGACCCCATCCACAGCACGTCGCCGGGGTTGCGGGCCATCGCGTCCAGCAGCAGTTCCTCGGCCCCGGCGATGTCCACCAGGGTCGCGTTGTGACGTGTGCTCCGGGGCTCGGAGCGCGGGTCGGGGACGCCGGGCGGCCCGCTCGACTCCGGTGCGTCGAGCCCGTACCCGAGGCCCGCGCGAGGTCGGTCAGCGGCCGACGGCATACCTGCGGGGCCCCCGCTCCCGACGGCTGCCTTCCGCTGTGCTTCCCCTCGTCCCTCCTGTGCCCTCCCTGGTTCCCGTTCCTGCACCCCTCCCCGTTCCTGTGTCCGTTCCCGTTCCCCTTCCCGTTCTGGTTCCCCTCGCAGGCGCCCGGCCTGCGGCGGATGCGCTCCCGGCCGCCCGTGGTGCGACCGATGACGCTCCGGTTCCGATGGCCGATGTTCCGGTCGGTCGAGATCCGGCCATGCCATGCTGCCTCCCCGTTCCCCTCGGCAGTCACCGGCCCGCCTCCGCCTGGGGGCGGAAACGGGCTGGTACCACAGCCCCGTTGGTCATCCGGACCTGGTGGTTCACCATCCGGCCCGGACTGGCAATTTAGGCCGAACGCCGAGTCGCCGGGCATTCGTAAAAGTACGTAAAGATGTGTCGGGGCATGTGAAGCTGCCGTGTCCATGTCGTGCCTATAGTGGCGCCGGAAGTCGGGCCGAGCCCGGGCCTGTGACGGCCTGTCGGCTCGTCAGCGCCTTGGGGACAGGAGGGCGGCGGGATGGCAGGCCAGCCCGAGCAGATCGCGGAAACGTCCGCATTGATCGGTAGAACGCACGAACTCGCCCGTTTCGAGCGCCTGTTGGACATGCTGTGCGCCGGTCGAGGGCAGGTCCTCGGCATCAGCGGCGATCCCGGGATCGGCAAGACCCGCCTTGCCGCCGAGTTGGCCGCCCGCGCCCGCACCCGGGGCGTCCGGGTCCTGACCGGCCGCGCCTCGGAGTTAGTGACCGGCTCCGCGCCCCTCCAGGTCCTCGCGGACACACTTGCCGACGCCCTCGCCACGGACCGCGACGCCCTGCCGCCGGACGTGACGCGCGCACTGCTCGCATCCGCCGGCCCGGCACCCCGGGCCGACGCCCCGGACGCCCCCCGGATTCCGGAGGCACCTCGCAGCCCCGAAGCACCCGACCGTCCCGAAGTGCCCCGCGGCGCCGCCGACCCCGGTGGCCCGGAGGGCTTCCGGCTGCACGCCGGGCTGCGCGAGGTGCTGACCCGCTGGTCCCGTGCGCAGCCCCTGCTGCTGCTCCTGGACGACCTGCACTGGGCCGACGCGGAGACGATCGAGCAGGTCTGCCATCTGATCCGGCATCAGCCCGCGGGGCCGGTCCTGCTGGTGGTGGTGCACCGCCCGCGCCAGACCTCGCCGCGCCTGCTGGCGGCGCTCGCGCACGGCGAGGAGACGGGCACCGTCGAGCCGATGCCGGTCGGGGCGCTGTCCCGACCGGACTGCACCGACCTGGCCGCACTGCTCGGGCGCCTGGCGGATGCGGATCTGCTGCACCGGGCCAGCGGCGGCAACCCGCTCTTCCTCATCGCCCTGGCCCGGCCCGGTTCCTCCCTCGCCCGGGGATCCGCCGACACGCCGGACCCCGCCGGCGGCTCCGACACGAGCGACCCCGCCGCCTCTGCCGACACCGCCTGCGGCACCGGAATCCCCCTCACCGTGCCGCTCGGCCCCCCGTTCACCGACCTGCTCCCCGACGGCCCGCCCGGCGACACCCTGCTCCCCGCCCTGTCGGCCCCCCGCACGGCCGGCCACGGCGTCCCGGACCGGCTCGCCGCACTGCTGCTCGGCGAGATCGCCGTCCTCGCCCCCGAGCACCGCCGTGTCGCCTCGGCGGCCGCGGTCCTCGGCGACCGGTTCTCGGTGGAACCGCTCGCGGCGGTCGCCGACCTGCCCGTCGACACCACCCTGCGTGCCGTGGCCGCCCTCGCCTCCCGGGACATCGTGCGGCCCCTCGACGGCGACACCCAGTTCGCCTTCCGCCACCCTGTCCTGCGCCGGCTCGTGCACGCCGACACCGACCCGATGTGGCGGCGGGCCGCCCACCGTCGGGCCTACGCCGAACTGACACGCCGCGGCGCCCCCGCCGCCGACCGCGCCCCCCACGCCGAGCACTGCCCGGGGGACCGCGACCCAGGGGTGCTCGACGTGCTGGAGGAGGCCGCCGTCCAGGCCCGCGACAGCGCCCCGGCCACCGCCGCCCACTGGCTCCGCGCCGCCCTGCGCGCTCTGCCCGACACCCCGTCCACGGCGGCGCACCGGCACCGGCTCCGCCTCGAACTGACCCGTGCTCTCGCCGTCTCCGGTCGGTCCGCGGAGAGCCGCGCCCTGCTCCACGACCTGCTCGGCGACAGCGCCCCGGACCCCGCCACCGTCGCCCTGTGCGCCCGCACGGAACGCATGCTCGGCCGGTACGCGGAGGCCGACGCCCTGCTCCGGCAGGCACTGGCCGACACCGGCGGCACGGTGACGCCGCTCACCGCCCCGCTGCACCTGGAGTTCGGCACCGTCGCGCTGATGCGCGGCGCGTTCCACGACGCACTGCCCGCCGTGGAGGACGTCACCCGGATCGCGGTGCGGGAAGGGGACCGGCTCACCGAGGCGGGAGCCCGCGCCCTCACCGGCTTCGGCAACGCCTACCTGGGCCGGACCCACGCCGCCGACGACGCCCTGTCGCGGGCCCGGCTGCTCCTCGACGCCCTGCCGGACACCGGCATCGTGCGTGACCCCGAGTCCCTGGCCCAGCTCGCCTGGGGCGAGCTGCTGACCGGGCGGTCCGCCGACGCGGCCCGGCATCTGCGCCGCGGTGTCGATCTGACCCGCCGGGCCGGGCACCTGCCCGTCCTCTTCCACCTGCAACTCGGTCTGGGCTGCCTGCACCTGTGGGCGGGTGCGCTCGCGGACGCCCGCCGCGCCACCGAGGAGTCCGTGCGGTGCGCCCGGCGGCTCGGCAGCGGCGACATGCTGCGCATGGCCCTCGCCCAGCAGGCCGGCATCGCCGTGTGGCAGGGCGGGCGGCAGGCGGCGGGCCGCGCCGTGGCGCTCGCCGAACGGGCGATGACGGCCCCCGACACCGAACCCGGCAGCTGGTGGCACCGCAGCGCTGCGGCCATGCTCGGACAGGCCCAGCTGATGGACGGCCGGGCCCAGGAGTGCATCACCACGCTGCTCACCGCCGGGGACGGCCCGGAACTGCCTGCCATGCAGGCCGCGTTGCGCCCGATGCTGTTCTCGCTGCTGTCCGGCGCGGCGATGGCCACCCGGGACACCGATGCGGCCCGTGAATGGGCCGAGCGTGCCGTCGACCAGGCCGATCGACTGGCCCAGCCCGCCCAGCGGGCCTTCGCCCAGCGCGCCCTGGGCCTGGTGTGCGCGGCGAACGGGAGGACCCGGCAGGCCGCCAGGTTGCTGGGTTCCGCCGCCGAACTGTTCCGGATCGCGGGCCGCCCGGTCCAGCAGGCGTGGACGCTGGTCCTCGGCGCGCCGGTGCAGGGTGCGGTCGCCGGCGCCGACCAGGGCGAGTCCTGGCTTCGGTCCGCCGCGGACCTCGGGACGCGGACCGGTTCCCTGCGGCTCCAGGAGGAGGCGGCCGCGCGGCTCGCCGCCCGCCCCGCCGAGGCGGGACGTTCCCTGCACGCCCTCACCGCCCGGGAACGGCAGATCTGCGACCTGGTTGCCACCGGCGCCCGGACGCGGGACGTCGCCGAGCAACTCCACCTGAGCCCGCGCACGGTGGAGGCCCACCTGGCCAAGTCGTACCGCAAGCTCGGGGTCACCTCCCGCACCGCGCTGGCCGCCGTGGTCCTCAGCAGCAGCGGGCGGGGCTGACCCGCACCACGAGGGGACCCGGTCGACGCGACGCCGGGACCGGAGGCCCGTCGCCGACGCCGTGAGGGGACCTCGCGAAGGGACCCGCCGACTCCTCGGCGCGTCCCGCCCCCATCGGACGGGGCCGCGGCCCCGGTGGTCCGGCGGGGCGGGGGCGGCGGAGGCGTCCGGCCCGGGTGCGCCGGACGGGGCCCGGAGTGCTCAGGTCCGCCTCCGCACCGGCCGGCTCGCGACGCAGGGGCACCCCCTCGGAGCCGGCCCGGTCCGGTTCGTCCGCCAGTCACCGGCCATCGCCAACCCTGCATGCCGATGGGCGACGACCGCTCGCTTCAGTGCTCCTCCGGATTGAGTTCCCCGATCACTCCGATCCGGATTCCCAGCCATGGATAGGTGTGGTGGTAGAAGAGGTTGTCCTGGGGCTGAAGCCCGACCGCGGAGGGCCACATCTGGAAGGCCGGCGCGTTGGTCACCCCGCCGTGGAGCCGGCGCCAGACCCGGCCGAAGTCCTGGCCGGTCGGGGGCGGGGTGATCGTGTCGGTCCACTCGACCGCGTTGCCGCCTTGGTCGAGGGTGCCCCACGGGGAGGTGGTGCGGGCCTGCCCGGTCGTGCTGAGGTTGCCCTGGTAGAGGTCCGCGTAGGTGACAGGGTCCAGTCCGAACGGGTTGACGGAGGAGCAGACTTCGGGCGGCTCCTGCGAGGGGCACCAGGTGGGCGCCGGCTGTCCGGAGGCGTGGTACGAGGCGAGCGGCTGTGTCGAAGCGTTGGTGACGTCGCCGGTGGTGGGGTTGAGCACGGTGGGGCCGGGAGCGGTCGCGTCGCCGTCGCCGAAGACCCCCGCGTTGGTGGGGTACTTCCAGTACGAGTACGTACCGCCGCCGCTCGGGTCGTAGTAGGCCGCCTTGATCCACTCGTTCTGGCTCGGTACGACGAAGCCGCGGTCCTCGGTCCGCGTCGTGTCCGGGCGGTCGAGGTCGTACATCCCGCGCTCGGTCCGCGGCGAGAGGCGGACCTCGTAGGTGACGTAGGTGAAGGCGCCCTCGGTGTGCGTCTCCTTGGCGAGGACGCGGCCGTTGACGAGGGAGTTGACGAGACGGGCCGCGTCGAGGAAGTCCGCGAAGCCGTACGGCTTGTCCGCCCACTCCGGTTGGGCCACCGCATAGTGACGGCCTCTGCGGGCGTCCTGCGAGAAGTCGACCTGGCCGTACTTGGGCCAGGCCGAGCCGCTTTCGTTCTCCTCGTAGAGGTCGTTGCGGTCGCGTCCGTCGGGGTCGGCGGTGTTCAGAAACGCCACCCACTGCGCAACGGTGATCTCGAGCTTGCCGATCTCGTAGGGGTGGTCGACCCTGCCGACCGTCAGACAGCCGCTCGATGTCTCGGGAGCCTCGGCGCAGTTCGGATAGACGGCGTCCGTGAAGGGGACCACACCCACCGACGGGTTGCCGGTGTCACCGACCCTGGTGGTGGTCACGGTGATGACTTCGCCGGACCGGTGGCGGTCGCTGCCGTCGGCGGGCGTTCCCGCGGTGGCGGCCGGGGCGAGCGGCGCCGACAGCACGCACGCCGCTGCAGCAGCCTTGACGAGGCGGCGAGGACGAGGGGAAGCGTGGCGCATGGAGGGATACCTGTCCGATCGTGGAGGGGCGCCCAGCGAGCCGCAAGCGGACGAGGCGGCCCGTGATCACAACAACACCGGCCGTCACAGTAACCCCGCCGGTCACCCGTCGCGCTGAAGACGGTACCGAACGTACCGAATGGCGGACAGGCTCCCGGGGGTACGCCCCCTCCCCATCCGGCCGTGGCGCGCCAGTCCCCGTCCGATCCTTCCGCCAGTCACCAGCCATGGCCAGGACCTTCATGTCAGTGATCAAGGACCGGTCTTCGCTCGCCACCCTCCTCAACACGGTTCGAAGGCCGAGCAAGTGGGGCGAGGAACGGCCCCCGCCGTTTCCAGCGATCCGCCTCACCGCCGGTGCCGGTGGCGGGCTCGACGCGACGAGCGCGCCTGACGACTGCCCTCCCGGCAGCCGGGACGAGCGCGTGGCCCATCCGGTACGGGTGCAGGACGTTTCCAGGCCGCGTCGTGGTCGGCACTGCCCGACCAGCCGCAGCCCGGTACGCGCACACGCACGCGGCCCGGTCCTCCCGGCTGCCGACGTGGTGCAGCCGGGAGGCTCTCGGAACACCCCGAGCGTGCCCACCCAGCACGCCGGCGCACCGGGCACCTCCACGATCCCGGACAGAGCCGTGCCGATGGGAACACCGGGCCCCTCGGGGGTGCGCCCGGCCCGATGCCCCCGTCAGACCGGCAGGCGATCCAGCAGCGCCGCGAAGTCCGTGCCCGCCGGGAGCGTTCCGAAGGCCAGCCCGCGGTCCCCGGCCAGCCGGGACGCGCAGAACGCGTCGGCCACCGCCGGCGGCGCGTGCCGGACCAGGAGCGAGCCCTGCAGGACGAGGGCGGCCCGTTCGATGACCCGCCGGGCGCGCAGGGGCGCGTCGTCGGTCAGCACGAGTTCGCCCTCCAGCTCCCGCCGGGCGGCGTCCAGCCTGCGGTCCCCGCCCGAGGCCGCCCCCACCTCCGCGCGGAAGGCCTCCAGCGACGCGGGTTCGCGGGCCAGCGCCCGCAGCAGGTCGAGGGCGTTGACGTTGCCGGAGCCCTCCCAGATGCCGTTCAGCGGCGCCTCGCGGTACAGCCGCGGCATGCCGGACGCCTCGTCGTAGCCGTTGCCGCCCAGACACTCCAGGGCTTCGGCGACCGCGGCGGGCTGCCGCTTGCACACCCAGTACTTACCGACCGCCGTGGCCAGGCGCAGGAACGCCCGCTCCGCCTCGTCGCCACTGCGGGCGCGGTCGGCGGCGCCGGCGAGCCGCAGCCCGAGCGTGGTGGCGGCCTCCGACTCCAGGCTCAGATCGGCGATCACGTTGCGCATCAGCGGCTGGTCGATGAGCGTGGCCCCGAACGCGGCACGGTGCCGCACGTGGTGGGTGGCCTGGGCGAGGGCGGCGCGGGTGCCGGCGGCGGAACCCAGCACGCAGTCCAGGCGGGTCATGGTCACCATGTCGATGATGGTGCGCACGCCCTTGCCCTCGGCGCCGACGAGCCAGGCCACGGTGTCGTCGAACTCGGGCTCGCTGCTGGCGTTGGAGCGGTTGCCCAGCTTGTCCTTGAGTCGCTGGATGCGGAAGGTGTTGCGGCTGCCGTCGGGCAGCACCCGCGGGACGAGGAAGCAGGACAGCCCGCCCGGCGCCTGGGCGAGGACGAGGAAGAGGTCGTTCATCGGCGCGCTGGTGAACCACTTGTGCCCCCGCAGGCGCCAGGTGCCGTCGGCCTGCTCCGTGGCGGTGGTGGAGTTGGCGCGGACGTCGCTGCCGCCCTGCTTCTCGGTCATGCCCATTCCGGCGAGCAGACCGCGCTTGCCGGCGGGGGCGCGCAGACCGGGATCGTAGACGCGGCTGGTGAGCAGCGGCTCGTAGGTCTTGGCCAGGTCGGGGGAGTGGCGCAGGGCCGGGACCACCGCGTACGTCATGGAGACGGGGCACAGGTGACCGGGCTCCAGCATGGTGGCCAGCATGAAGCTCGCGGCGCGCGCCACGTGGGCGCCGGGACGCTCGTCGGCCCAGGCGGCACCGGCGAGGCCCGCGCCGACGGAGACGTCCATCAGCCGGTGGTAGGCGGGGTGGAACTCGACCTCGTCGATGCGGTGGCCGTAGCGGTCGTGGGTGCGCAGCTCGGGCTCGTGGCGGTTGGCCTGCTCGGCCCACGTCTGCGCCTCCTCGCTGCCGACCAGGCGGCCGAGCCGGTGCAGGTCCTCCAGGTGCCACTGCACGCCCTCCCGCCGCAGCCCCTCCAGCAGCACCGCGTCGTCCGCGGCGTCGTGGCCGGCGAGCGGCGGCGGCTGGTTGCTCACGTCGTGCGTGACGGCGGTGGGGTGGCTGCGCGGTGCGGCGGTCGCGGACATGGGATTCCTCCTGAGTGAGGTCCGGTGCCGAACCGGAGCGGCACGAGCCGATCCGGCACGGTCGGGTTCGGGGGCGGCTACGCGGACGCGGCGGGCGCGCCCGCGCAGCGCAGGGCCATGGCGGTCAGTTCGGCCAGGAGCGCGCCGGTGGCGTCCTCCTCGGGGGCGCCGAGCGGATCGACGAGGACCTCGCCGATCGCGCCGGTGAGCGCGGCGGCGGTGATCTCGCCGTCCTGGGCGGGCAGCAGACCGGCCGCCATCCCCTCCCGCACCACCTCGGCGAACAGGGCGCGGTAGCGGCGGCGGAAGTCGAGGCGTTCGGCGCCGACCGCGGGTTCGGCGGGGGCGGCGAGCAGGGCGTAGGCCAGTCCGCGGTTCTCCAGGGCGCGGCGGGCGAAGACCTCGATGCCGCGGGCGAGCCGTTCCACCGGGTCGCCCGGCCCCGAGAGCACGTCGCCGAGCACGTCGACCTCACGGCCCGCGGCCCGTCGGAACACCTCCACGGCGAGCGCCGCCTTGGACGGGAAGTGCTGGTACACCGAGCCGGCCGCGATCCCGGCCGAGTCGGCGACGGCGGTCACGGACGCCTGCGACCAGCCGACGTCGGCGACCACCGCGGTGGCGCAGGCGACGAGGCGTTCCCGGGCGGCTTCGAGCCGGCGGATCTCCGCGGGGGTCTTGCGGTAGGCCATGGAAGAAGTGAAGCATCATTCAGAGTTTCCCGCCACGGTCCGTTCCGTCGGTGAGGCCCGTCAGGAGAACGTGATGCGCCTCGGCGCTCCGCCGGCCGGCGCCGTCCGCGCGGCTCCCGGCAGGGAGGCCCTCGCCCACCGCGGCCGGCGGCGGACCTGAACCGAGCTCGCAGCGGCGGCCCGCCGTGCGCCACCGTGCCGCGGGAGGCCGGAGTACGGCCGGAGAGCGGGCGGCGGTGGCCGTACGACACCCCGGGTTGCCGACCTCGCGGCCTGCGGCACCCGGTGCGCGGGTGCCGCGCCGATGCCGGCGACGTGGCCGCGAGGCGTCGACCCGTCGTGCCGACGCGTACCGGCCGTATGGGGCGAGGGAACGGGACCCGCGCCGATGCCGGCGGCATCCGCGCAGGGGCCGGCGTCGGCGTGGGATCCGGCCACCCGGTCCGTCGCCGACCGTGTCGCTGTTGGGCTGAACGGGTGACTTGGCGTAAGAATTGGCTGGTGCACGATGTGAGAGCGAGTCAGTTCGGGGGGAGCCGGTGAACCGTCACGACGTCACCGATGAGCAATGGGAAGGGCTCGCCCAGGTCGTACCTCTGCGGGGCCGCGACGCCTGGCCGTCGGCGGTGAACCACCGCTCACTCCCCGACGCGGAGACGGAGACGCGCCGCCGCTTCGTCGTCCTGCGGGTCAATGTGTTCGCGGACGCCCGGGACGTCGCCGAGACTCTCATGGCCGGCATTCCCGTCCTGCTCGACCTGACCGGCGCGGAGACCGAGGTCGCCAAACGCGTGCTCGACTTCTCCACCGGTGTGGTCTTCGGGCTCGGCAGCGGCATGCACCGGGTCGACCGGAACGTGTTCCTGCTCACCCCGCCCGGCACCGAGGTGAGCGGGCTGATGGAGGGTGCCGGCCTGTCGGGGGCCTGAGACGGCCGGCGGTCGGCATCGCCCGATCGTAGGAAGGTCGCGGAGCCGAAACGATTCGCCGTACGACCGGGTCGTACCGTCCCGACCATGGCCGTGTCGTCCGAGTCCTCCGCGTCCTTCCCGCGTGTCCCGTCGTCCCCGTCCCCTTCCGTCCGTCGCGCCTCGCCCTCTCCGGCGCCTCACGCTGCCCCTCTTCCCGCGTTCCCCTCCGCGTCCCCGGATCCCGACACACCGGGGCGCGGGTCCTCGGCGCGCCCCCGGGTCCCGCCCCAGGCGGCCCGCCCCGCAGCACCCCCGTGGCCCGACCCGGCGCACCCGGCCCGCCCCCGCCTCACCGAACTGCGGCTGTCCGCGTTCGCCGGGCACCGCGGGACGCGGGTCCCGCTCGGGGCGTCCACCCTGCTGGCCGGGCCCAGCGGCAGCGGCAAGACGACCGCCTTGCGGGCCTACGAGGCCCTTGCGCGGCTCGGCGGCGGCATGGAACTCGGCGAGGTCTTCCCGGACCCGGTGTCCCTGGTGCCGGACCGGGCGCGGCCCGACGCCCAGCGGCGGCGCGGCTTCCGGATCGGCTGCGCCGCCGACGGCCCCGTCGGTCCCGTCCGGCTCGACATCGCCGTGCAGGCGGAACCCGAACTGCGCATCGTGGGCGAGCGGCTGACCGCAGGGGACGTCGTCCTCTTCCAGACCGCGCTGCGCGATCCCGGACGGCGTACGGTGCAGGCCGCCTGGCACACGGCCGGGTCTTCGCCGGTGACCCGGGCGCCGCTGCCCGACGACCTGCTCGGCACCGCGCTCCTGCCGCTGCGGGTCGCGGGCAAGACGGACGGGCAGCGTCATGTGCTGGCCGCCGCCGAGCAGATGGTGGTCGCGCTCCGGTCGGTCTTCTCCTGCGACCCCGGTCCGGACCGCATGCGCGCCCCCGTCCCGACCGGTTCCGGACGGCTCCTCGGCGGCTGCGACAACCTCGCCGACGTGCTGTGGCGCACCCGGACCGAATGCGCGCGCCGCCATGCGCAACTGGTGGACGCGGCCCGCGCCGGATGCACCGGACCGGTCATGGACCTGCGCTCCGAACTCCAGCGCGACGGCACCGTGCGCGGTGTGCTGGACCGCGGCCACGGGACGGTGACCGAGCTGGCCAGGCTGGGCGACGGCGAACTGCGCTACCTCGCCCTGGCGCTGGTGCTGCTCACCGGCGCAGGCGTGCTGGAGGTGGACCCGGTCGGCGAGGTGCCCGGCGCACTGCAGACCCTCACCGTCCTCGCCGACGGCTTCGATCGCAGCCTGGACGTCCGGCAGCGGGCGGAACTGGCCCGGCTGGCCGTGCGGATGGGCGAGTACGGCCACATCCGCTGCGTCGGGACGGTCAGCGACGCGAGTTGGGCGGACGGGGTCGAGGGCGTCGCGGTGGTACATCTGGAGCCGTGACCGAACCTCTCGACGTGGCGCAGCTCCAGCGCAGGCTGGCCGAGTTCGCGGCAGCGCGGAACTGGCAGCCGTACCACACCCCCAAGAACCTCGTGGCCGCGCTGAGCGTGGAGGCCTCCGAACTGGTCGAGATCTTCCAGTGGTTGACCCCGGAGGAATCGGACCGGGTGATGGACGACCCCGGCACCGCGCACCGGGTACGGGACGAGGTGGCCGACGTCCTCGCCTATCTGCTCCAGCTGTGCGAGGTGCTCGGCATCGATCCGCTGGCGGCACTCGCCGCCAAGATCGAGCGGAACGAGCAGAGGTTCCCGCGACCGGAGGAGGCGCCACCGACCGGTGAACCGACCCGTGGCCCGAGCGGTGGACAGGCCCGTGAGCCGTCCGGCGACCGGGGCGGCGGTGCGGGTGACGGGCCGGTCGGCGACTGAGGGACGGGTGGGGCGGGCCGGTCGGTGTCGGCGGGGGACCGGCCGTCCGGGTCGGACCGGCGGCGGAGCGTCCGCGGAGGGGGTCGGGCGGCGGCGAAGCCGCCGGGGACGGATCGGCCGGCAGCCGGGGCCGACGGGCCGACGGGTGGTCACCACCAGGGGACCACAACGGGAGCGATATCCTCCACTCTCACCCTCCGTGTTCGTTCAACCGCCCGAAACCGATTCGTTGTCCAGAGATTTCCGTCTTCCTCTGGCTTTTCGTCACGCCTGCACTCACTCTGGGTAGTGGACAAAGGAGTTCAGGTGGTGACGTGCGCGGAGTACGTCAGTGACGGACGGGGGCGGCGCATGGACGCGGTGCGGCTCATTCTGACGAGCAGGCAGGCGCTCGCGGCGAGCAGTGAGATGTCCGGGACGCTGACGGAGGTGTGGCAGGCACAGGCGCTGGCCCAGGCGATCGGCAGCCGACTGGCCGTCTCCGGCCCACCCGAACTACGCGGCGAGGCCCTGGGACTGACCGAACTCGCCGGTCGCGGCTGCGGAGTCCTGGACATCCCCGACCTCGGCCCCGGCGCCCTGCGTGCCGCCCAGCTCACCGAACTGGACGACGCCCGTCAGGCCCTGCTCGCCCTCGGCAGCCTTCTCGGCGAGGTCGGTATCGCCCTCGTCGGAGTCGCCAGCGGGGCGGACGACGAGGCGAGGTACTGGCAGTGCATGGAGGCGATCGACGCGGCCGACGAGTCCCGGGACCGCGTCCTGGAGATGCTGCGCAAACTGGCGGCCCGCGAGGAGGCGCTGCCGGAACGATGAACGCACGGCCACCGACGCGGCGACGTCCCGGTGTCTTCCGCCGGCCCGGCCCCTCGGCGGCCGCGCCCGCTCAGCCCGCGTCGGTCCCCTCGGCCGCCGTCTCCGCCGACTGGAGGTCCGCGTCCAGGGCGGACAGGTCGGCGTTCAGCGCCGCCATCGGTTCCTCCGTCTGCTGCAGCAGCCCCATCGGCTGGGCGGAGCTCCGCCCCGTTGCGGCACGGCTTCCTCGGACATGACGGCCTCGTCGGCCCCGGCCCCCGGGAGGCCGGCGCGGACGCCACTCCGGCAGCGACCGCCGGCGCGGGTGCCGGGCGGTCCGGCTCCCCACGAGCCAACGATCACCGTCGGACCGGGTCACTGGCCCGCACGGGCCCCGTGCACGGGGTTGACGATCTTCGTCCGACCGGGGCGCGAGGCCGGGTGGGAGGGGGCCTGATCGCGACGTGCAGGATGGAAGGCATGGATCTTCGCATCTTCACCGAGCCCCAGCAGGGGGCCACCTATGACACGCTGCTCGCCGTGGCGAAGGCTACCGAGGACCTCGGGTTCGACGCCTTCTTCCGCTCCGACCACTACCTGAAGATGGGGTCCGTCGACGGCCTGCCCGGCCCCACGGACGCCTGGATCACCCTCGCCGGTCTCGCCCGCGAGACGCGGCGCATCCGGCTCGGCACACTCATGACCGCCGCGACCTTCCGGCTGCCCGGCGTCCTCGCCGTCCAGGTCGCCCAGGTCGACCAGATGTCCGGCGGCCGCATCGAACTGGGCCTCGGGGCAGGCTGGTTCGCGGAGGAGCACGCGGCGTACGGCATCCCCTTCCCCAAGGAGAGGTTCGCTCGCCTGGAGGAGCAGCTGGAGATCGTCACCGGCCTGTGGCAGACCGAGGTCGGCAAGACCTACGACTTCCACGGCCGGCACTACCAGCTCACCGACTCGCCCGCGCTGCCCAAGCCCGCCCAGCGGAAGGTCCCGGTGCTGATCGGCGGCCACGGCGCCGCGCGCACTCCGCGACTCGCCGCCCGCTATGCGGACGAGTTCAACATGCCGTTCGGCTCGATCGAGGACAGCGAGCGCCAGTTCGGCCGGGTGCGCGCGGCGGCGAAGGAAGCCGGCCGCGGATCCGGCGCTCTCGTCCTGTCCAACACCCTCGTGGTCTGCGTCGGCCGGGACGACGCCGAGGTCGCCCGCCGCGCCGCCGCGATCGGGCGGGAGGTCGACGAGCTGAAGGCCAACGGCCTGGCCGGCACGCCCGCCGAGGTCGTCGACAAGATCGGCCGGTATGCGGAGATCGGTTCGCAGCGGATCTACCTCCAGGTCCTGGACCTGACCGACCTGGACCACCTGGAGCTGATCTCCGCGCAGGTCCAGTCCCAGCTCTCCTGAGGACGGTGCCCCCGGCCGCGGCAGGGCGACCGCCGGAGCGGGCGGCCTCCGCCGCGGCCTGGGCTGCCTGCCGCTGTGTGAACGACGACAAACGGCCGGAGCGTTGACGGTCCTTGAGCCCGGGCCGGCCCGCCGCCTCGACACATCGGTCCCGCCGGCGGCGCACGGTGTCGACGTGCAGCCCTGTCTCCGCGGCGATGCGCGCGTCGGAGCGTCCGCGTGCCGCGTGCAGGACCAGCTGCGCGCGCACCCGCAGCCGATGCCCGGTCTTGTGGCCGTAGTCCACGTCCTTCAGTCGGTGCCTCGGCGAGGCGGTCAGCGACATCGGGCAGACGGCGGCAGCGGGCACGGCAGGCAGTCCGATCAGGAGAAGCGGGCCACGAAGTGATCGGGATGACTTGATCACGCGGTTGTGTGGTGAAGGGAGTCCAGGTCGGCCAGTTCGTCCTCGGAAAGGCGCAGAGAGCCGGCCGCCACGTTCTGAGCGAGGTGGTCGAGGTCGCCGGTGCCGGGAATGGCCAGGACGTGAGGGCCGCGGTGCAGCGTCCACGCCAGCCGGACCTGGGCTGTGCTCACCCCCCGGACGCGGGCGATGGCGTGCACCTTGCTGCTGTCGTTCGTAGGGGCACCGGCCGTGCGCCCGCTGCCGGCGATCGAGTAGAACGGCACGAACGCGATGCGCTGTCCACCACAGATGAGCAGGAGCTCCTCCTGCTCGGGCGATGCGCCGATGCCGTACATGTTCTGGACGCAGACCACCGGTGCGATGGCTTGGGCCTCGGTGAGGTGGTGGGGGCGGACGTTGGACAGGCCGAGGTGGCGGATGAGTCCGGCGTCGCGCAGTTCGGCGAGCGCGCCGAAGCGGTCGGCGATGGAATCGGTGCCAACGATGCGCAGGTTGACCAGGTCGAGGTGGTCGCGGCCGAGCTGGCGCAGGTTCTCCTCGACCTGGCCGCGCAGCTGCTCGGGGGTGGCGTGCGGCAGCCAGGCACCTGAGGGATCGCGGCCGGGCCCGACCTTGGTGGCGATGACGAGATCGTCCGGGTAGGGCGCGAGGGCTCGGTTGATCAGCTCGTTGGCGGAGCGCAGCGAAGAGAAGTAGAACGCGGCGGTGTCGATGTGGTTCACGCCGAGCTCGACCGCCTTGCGCAGCACCTTGATCGCCTGGTCGCGGTCGCGCGGGACGGCGTTGGGCGCGAACGCCTCGCCGTACTGGGTGAGGCGCATCGTGCCGAAGCCGACCCGGTTGACTGTGCGGTCGCCGAGTTTCCAGGTGCCCGATGCCGCTGCGGTGATCGTCTGTGAGGTCATAGTGGGATGATCAGCGCACGGTAGCCTGACCAGCCATTGTTTAAGGCATGCCTGAATCCGTCGAGAGGCGATTGTCGTGGCAGAGCTGGCGTTCTCAGCGAACGATCTCGCGAAAGTGCGGTTCGCGATCTCGCCGATGTGGGAGGTCGCGCCCAGCTTCCGGCTGCTGACGTCGGACGCCGCGCACCCGGTCCACCGGCCCTGGATCGAGCAGGTACGGCCACGCGTGATGGCTGTCGGCCTGGACCGAGGATGGCTTGCCGAGCTGATCGGCCCCTCCGGCTACGTGCCCGACTTCCTCAACCCGGCCCCCGCTCGACCGGCCCCCACACCGGCGGCGGAGTGTGATGCGATCTTGGCCTCGCCCGCCGACCGGGTACGCCAGGACCTCGACCACCTCGCCCGCCACCAGGGACATCTCGGCCCACGCCTGTCGAGCCTCCACGCCGACCCAACCTCCCGCCTGGCCAAGGTCACACACGAGATCGGAACATACTGGGAGTTGGCGCTCGCCCCTTACTGGGCGCGGATCAGGGCTGTATTGGACGCCGACATCCTCCACCGGGTCCGCACAGTCGCCGAGCACGGCGTGGGTCACCTCTTCAACGACCTGCACACCTCGGTGAGCTGGGACGACAACGCGCTCAGACTGATCCGCCGGAAACGAAGCATGCCCCGCCAGTCCGCAGGCGCGGGACTGCTGCTGATCCCGTCCGCGTTCACCGGCCCCGGTCTGCGCACCCGGGTGCGACCACCGGACCCGCCACAACTCGCCTATCCAGCCCGCGGCGTCGGGACGCTGTGGGAGACTCGGCCTGCCATCGGAACCTGCGTCCTCAGCCCCGTCCTCGGCCGCTCACGCACTCTGCTGCTGACCGAACTGGAGACCCCGGCCTCCACCACAGAACTGGCCCGCCGGACCGGGCTCTCCCCGGCCGGGGTATCCCAACACCTCACGGCTCTGCGCGACGCGGGTCTGGTCAGCGCCCACCGCGCCGGCCGTTCCGTCCTCTACGCTCGCACCGCTGCCGCCGAAACCCTCCTCAAAGCCTCGTCGACCTGAAGCACCAGACGTCAACCCCGGAGGACTTCCGGAGCCGACCACTCGGCGCCGGCGTCCGTCGCTCAACAGCACCGGTCTTCCAGCCCGGCGGTGCTCTTCGGCTTCGCGGTCGGGTTGTGGGCCCAGCGGCCCGGCTGTGCGCATGCCTCCCGCCCGCCTCGGCGAAGGAACGGGCGAGCTTGGCGGCGGTCGCTAATGGATCAGGGCATTCGCGACGATGATCACCAGGCCGATGAGCATGTCCAGGCCTCCTGCCCGGCACGAGGACGGCCATCCCTGCCCGGCGGCGCGGGCGGCCGACGTGCCCAAGCTGAACAAGGCGACGCTGTTGAACAGCAGGGCCGCGTCCACGGCCGTGGCCTCCGCCCACCACCCGGCCACCGCGGCAAGCAGCATCCCCACCGTGGGCAGCACGGCGGCGACCAGTGGCCACTCGGCGAGCACCGACCGCAGTCTGGTCGTGGTGGCTGCTCCGTCGACGGACGCACGCTGGGCGATGACGTGCGCGTACCCGTGGGCGGCGCTCGACGCCAGCGCGGTGAGCAGTACCCACAGCGCGTCCGGACCGGGCTCGGCCTTCTCGCCCGTCGCATCCAGCGCGGCCACGACGGCGCTGGCCAGCACCAGCCCGTAGATGCCGCTGAACAGCCACTGCTTCGGCGGCTGGTACCGGAGGATTCCCCCTGGCGCGAGGTCCTCGTGAGGGACAGGGTCGGCGCGGTCGGGCATCGCATCGCCTCGGTAGGGATGAGGACTGGGTCGGCACATGCTCACCCGCTTGGCGTCATGTTCCCTGGTGCCACGCGGGCGGGCGTGGTTCTTGTGTTCCAAAGGGGGTCAGGGTGCGTACCGGTCATGGCCGGCGCGGCTCCTCGGCGGATCGGTGGCGGCTGCTCGGTGAGGAGGCGGGCAGCAGGCATGACGCGGTGGATCACGTGCTCGGGCAGGGAGCGGCCTTCCCGTGCGGCCCGGAGACGGACCTCCCTGCCTGGTCGCGCGATCGACGGGCACGAGCCGTCCGTCACGCGCGGGGCAACGACCTCCGCAGCTCAAGAGCAACTGCATCGGCCGTCGGAGCCCCCGGCCGCCCCGGGGCCGTCACGTCTCCAGGATCAGCTGCAGCAGCTCGCGGAGCGTCTCCCGTTGCGGCGTGGTGAGCCGGGCCAGGGGCTCGGCCGCGAACGGCATACGCGCGCGCAGGTCGGCGGCGACCGTCCGGCCTGCCGCACTGGCGGCGACCCGCTTCACGCGGCGGTCGTCGGGATCGGGGCTGCGCTCGACCAGGCCGCGGGACTCCAGTCGGTCGACGATCACGGTCACATTGGACGGCTCCGCATGCAGCCGGTCGGCGATGTGGCGTGTCGGGACGGGGTCCCCGGCGGCGAGCAGGGCCTTGGCCTGGAGCGGCGTCAGCTCGTGGGCCGCCGCGGCGGCCTCGGCCTCCTGGGTGTAGCGGCGGTTGACGGCCGCGAAAAGGCCGACGATCTGCTTGGTGAGCTCATCCGATGGGTTGGACATGGTGCCCAGCGTAGCGATGTGCTTGACGCGACCGAATATGGTGCAGCATAGTTATGATTCATATTAATAATGAAGCATGAGTGAATGAGGGGCATCGCGATGAGCACCAAGACCGTCCTGATCACCGGCACCTCCTCCGGTATCGGCCTGGCCACCGCCGTGGCCGCGGCACGTGCCGGCTGGCATGTGATCGCCACCATGCGCGACACCGCCAAGGCGGGGCCGCTGCTGGCGGCCGCCGAGGAGGCCGGCGTCGACCTCGACGTCCGTCCCCTGGACGTGACCGACCCGGCCACGGTCGAGGCGTGCCTGGCGGGCCTCGACCGGCTGGACGCGCTGGTCAACAACGCGGGCGCGGGCCATGTCGGCACCCTGGAGCAGGAGAGCGTCGCGGACGTGCGCGCCGTGATGGAGGTCAACTTCTTCGGCGTGCTGCACGTGACGAAGGCGGCTCTGCCGCTGCTGCGGGCGGGCAAGGGGCGCGTGCTGACCGTGACCAGCGTCGGCGGCGTGGTCGGCCAGCCCTTCAACGAGGCCTACTGCGCGGCCAAGTTCGCGGTCGAGGGCTTCATGGAGTCCCTCGCGCCCGTCGCGGCCACCGTCGGTGTGTCCGTCAGTGTGGTCGAACCGGGCGCGGTGGCCAGTGAGTTCGTCAGCAACGTGGGTGTGGCGGAGGACGTGCTGGAGCAGGCCGGGCGGTACGCGCCGGCGCTGTCCGCCTACCTGGAGCGCACCCGCGGTGCCTTCAGCGGAGCCCAGACCCCGCAGGACGTGGCGGCGCAGATGGTCGCCCTGCTCTCGGCCGAACGTCCCGCGTTCCGGGTGCTCACCTCCGACGCGGCGCGGGCCTTCGCGGGGACGAAGCTGAAGGACCTCGACGGCTCGGCCGTGCAGACCCTGACCGGCACGTGGGTCGCCTGACCTGATCTTCGACGGCGCCGTCGAACGATACGTCGCGCTCGGGCGCGTGGCCCGGCCGTGCCGGCCTCTCCCGGGCCCGTGCGGGCGTACGACGAGCGTCGCGGCCGAGCCGTCCGGGCACTGCGGCCAAGACGGTCGCCGAACGGGGCGGGATGCTCCGTCGTCGCAGGTAAACCAGTACCGCCGAGGGGCGGGTCGTGTCCATACTCGGTCGTGTGTTCCTGACGATCTCCACGACCGGCGACGAGACGAATCCCGCAACCGACCTGGGCTTCCTTCTCCACAAGCATCCTGACAACCCGTTCTCGGCCACTCTGTCCCACGGCACCGCGCACGTCTTCTGTCCCGAGGCCGATGCCCGGCGCTGCACCGCGGCGCTGCTGCTGGAGGTCGACGCGGTGGCGCTGGTGCGGCGGGGGAAGGGCAAGGGCCGTGGCGGCGCACCCGACGCGGCGCTCGCGCAGTACGTCAACGACCGCCCGTACGCGGCGTCGTCGCTGCTCGCGGTGGCGCTGAGCGGCGTGTTCGGAACCGCCATGCGCGGGGTCTGCCACGCCCGGCCCGAGTTGCCCGGCCGGGCCCGGCCGCTGCGCGTCGAGGTGCCCGCGCTGCCGGCCCGGGGCGGCCCGGACCTGGTGCGCCGGTTGTTCGGACCGCTCGGCTGGGCGGTCACCGCCGAGGCCGTGCCGCTGGATGCCGCGTTCCCGGAGTGGGGCGACTCGCGCTACGTCCACCTCGTCCTGGAGTCCGGCACGCTGACCCTGGCCGAGGCGCTGCGCCACCTGTACGTGCTGATGCCCGTCCTCGACGACGCCAAGCACTACTGGGTCGCGCCCGACGAGGTCGACAAGCTGCTGCGGGCCGGCGAGGGCTGGCTGCCGGCGCACCCCGAGCAGAAGCTGATCACCAGCCGCTACCTCTCGCGGCGCTGGTCCCTGACCCGCCGGGCGATGGAGCGGCTCGAACTGGTCCGGCTCGCCGAGGCCGACGACAGCGACGTCGAGGAGATCGACAACGCGGTGGAGGCGGAGACCGAGCACGAGGAGAAGCCGGCCCCGCTCGCCGTGCAGCGGCGGGAGGCGATCCTCGCGGAGCTGCGTGCGTCGGGTGCCGCCAGGGTGCTCGACCTGGGCTGCGGGCAGGGCCAGTTGGTGCAGGCGCTGCTGAAGGAGCCGGCGTTCACCGAGATCGTCGGGGTGGACGTGTCGATGCGGGCGCTCACCATCGCCGGCCGGCGGCTGAAGCTGGACCGCATGGGCGAACGGCAGTCCTCCCGGGTGAGGCTGGTGCAGGGCTCGCTCGCCTACACCGACCGCCGGCTCAAGGGGTACGACGCCGCCGTGCTCTGCGAGGTGATCGAGCACCTCGACCTGTCGCGGCTGCCCGCCCTGGAGTACGCGGTCTTCGGCGCGGCCCGGCCGCGCACCGTCGTCGTGACGACCCCCAACGTCGAGTACAACGTGCGCTGGGAGACCCTGCCGGCCGGTCACGTCCGGCACGGCGACCACCGTTTCGAGTGGACCCGTGAGGAGTTCCGCGCCTGGGCCGTTGCCGTCGCCGAACGGCACGGCTACGACGTCGAGTTCAGGCCCGTGGGCCCCGAGGACCCCGAGGTGGGCCCACCCACGCAGATGGCCGTCTTCGGCCAGAGGAACGACAACAAGGAGGCGAAGGCGGCATGACCGGCACACCGGAGCAGGGACGCGTCCTGCCCGTCACCGACCTCTCCCTCGTCGTCCTCGTCGGTGCGTCCGGCTCGGGCAAGTCGACCTTCGCCCGGCGCCACTTCAAGCCGACCGAGGTGATCTCCTCCGACTTCTGCCGCGGCCTGGTCAGCGACGACGAGAACGACCAGAGCGCGAGCGGCGACGCCTTCGACGTCCTGTACTACATCGCCGGCAAGCGGCTGGCCGCCGGCCGCCGCACCGTCGTGGACGCCACGAGCGTGCAGCAGGACGCCCGGCGCCGGCTGGTCGACCTGGCCCGGCAGCACGACGTGCTGCCCATCGCCGTCGTACTGGACGTGCCGGAGGAGGTGTGCGCCGAGCGCAACGCCGGCCGCTCGGACCGGGCCGACATGCCGCGCCGGGTGATCCAGCGGCACATCCGCGAACTGCGCCGTTCCCTGCGGCATCTGGAGCGTGAGGGCTTCCGCAAGGTGCACGTCCTGCGCGGCGCCGACGAGGTCGCCGCCGCCACCGTCGTCACCGAGAAGCGCTTCAACGACCTCACCCACCTGACCGGCCCGTTCGACATCATCGGCGACGTCCACGGCTGCTCCGCCGAACTGGAGTCGCTCCTGGCCACGCTGGGCTATGCCGACGGAGTCCACCCCGAGGGCCGTACGGCCGTCTTCGTCGGCGACCTCGTCGACCGCGGCCCGGACAGCCCCGGAGTGCTGCGCCGCGTGATGTCCATGGTGAAGTCGGGCAACGCGCTGTGCGTGCCCGGCAACCACGAGAACAAGTACGGACGTCACCTGCGGGGCCGTACGGTCCGGCTCACCCACGGGCTCGCCGAGACGGTCGCGCAGATGGAGGGCGAGAGCGAGGAGTTCCGGCAAGAGGTGAGGGAGTTCGTCGAGGGGCTGGTCAGCCACTACGTCCTCGACGGCGGAAAGCTCGTCGTCTGCCACGCCGGCCTGCCGGAGAAGTACCACGGCCGCACCTCCGGCCGGGTCCGCTCGCACGCCCTGTACGGCGACACCACCGGCGAGACCGACGAGTTCGGGCTGCCCGTGCGCTACCCGTGGGCGGAGGACTACCGCGGCCGGGCGGCGGTCGTCTACGGGCACACGCCGGTGCCGACGGCCACCTGGCTGAACAACACCATCTGCCTGGACACCGGTGCCGTCTTCGGCGGCAGGCTGACCGCACTGCGCTGGCCGGAGCGTGAACTCGTCGACGTACCGGCCGAGCGGGTGTGGTACGAGCCGGTCAAGCCGCTGCGCGCGGAGGCCCCGGGCGGGCACGACGGCCGTCCGCTGGACCTGGCGGACGTGCACGGCCGCCGGGTCGTGGAGACCCGGCACGCCGGCCGCGTCGCGGTCCGGGAGGAGAACGCGGCGGCGGCGCTGGAGGTCATGAGCCGCTTCGCGGTGGACCCGCGGCTGCTGCCGTACCTGCCGCCGACGATGGCTCCGACCGCCACCAGCCGGGTGGAGGGCTACCTGGAGCACCCGGCGGAGGCGTTCGCGAGCTACGCGCGGGACGGTGTGGAGCGGGTCGTGTGCGAGGAGAAGCACATGGGCTCGCGGGCGGTGGCGCTGGTGTGCCGGGACGCGGACGTGGCCGCGAAGCGGTTCGGTGCCGACGGCCGCACCGGGGCCCTGTACACCCGTACCGGGCGCCCGTTCTTCGACGACGACGCCGTGACCGAGGAGATCCTCGGCCGGCTGCGGACCGCGGCCGGCGACGCCGGGCTGTGGCAGGAGCTCGACACCGACTGGCTGCTGCTGGACGCCGAGCTGATGCCCTGGTCGCTGAAGGCGTCCGGGCTGCTGCGCACCCAGTACGCGGCGGTCGGCGCCGCCTCCGCGGCGGTGCTTCCCGGCGCGCTGGCCGCGCTGGAGAGCGCCGCTGCGCGGGGCGTCGACGTGGAGGCGCTGGCGGCCCGGCACCGCGAGCGGACCGCGGACGCCGACGCGTTCACGGCCGCCTACCGCCGCTACTGCTGGAGCACGGACGGCCTGGACGGTGTGCGCCTGGCGCCGTTCCAGCTGCTGGCCGTCGAGGGCCGCAGCCTCGCCGCGCTGCCGCACGACGAGCAGCTGGCGCTGCTGGACCGGCTGGTGGAGCACGACTCCACCGGCCTGCTGCAGACCACCCGCCGCCTCTACGTCGACACCGGGGACCCGGAGTCGGTGCGGGCCGGCGTCGACTGGTGGCTGGAGATGACCGGTCGCGGCGGCGAGGGCATGGTCGTCAAGCCGCTCGGCGCGCTGGTGCGCGGTCCCGAGGGGCGCCTGGCGCAGCCCGGCGTCAAGTGCCGGGGCCGCGAGTACCTGCGGATCATCTACGGCCCGGAATACACCCGCCCGGACAACCTGGCCCGGCTCCGGCAGCGGTCCCTGAACCACAAGCGGTCCCTGGCCGTCCGCGAGTACGCCCTCGGTCTGGAGGCACTGGACCGGCTGGCGGCGGGCGAGCCGCTGTGGCGGGTCCACGAGGCCGTGTTCGCGGTGCTGGCTCTGGAGTCGGAGCCGGTGGACCCGCGGCTGTGACCGATCCGGCGCCCGGGGCTCGACGACACCCCCGTCGTCCATCGGCCCCGGGCGCCGGCCGCACGCCGCGCCCGCCCTCGCGGCGGACGGCGGGCGGGGCAGCGGTGCCCGGCCGCCGACGGGGCACGCCCCCTTTTGTCGTCAAGGGGACGAGAACAAGTGACCGGAGAAACGCGCGAGTGACGGGTCAAGACGGCCGGCGGTGGCCAGGATGGAGACATGGGATTCCAAGTCGACTCCGAGGCCGGGCGGCTGCGCCGCGTGATCCTTCACCGGCCCGATCTCGAGCTCAAACGGCTCACCCCCAGCAACAAGGACACCCTCCTGTTCGACGACGTGCTGTGGGTGCGCCGGGCGCGCGCCGAGCACGACGGGTTCGCGGACGTGCTGCGCGACCGCGGCGTCGCCGTGCACCTCTTCGGCGACCTGCTCGCCGAGACGCTGGAGATCCCGGTGGCCCGGACGCTGGTCCTGGACCGGGTCTTCGACGAGAAGGAGTACGGTCCGCTCGCCACCGACCATCTGCGCGCCGCCTTCGAGACCCTGCCCGCCCGCGAGCTGGCCGAGGCACTGGTCGGCGGCATGACCAAGCGGGAGTTCCTGGACGTGCACGCGGAGCCGGTCTCCGTCCGCTTCCACGCCATGGAGCTGGACGACTTCCTCCTCGACCCGCTGCCCAACCACCTCTTCACCCGCGACACCTCCGCCTGGATCTACGACGGCGTGTCCATCAACGCGATGCGCTGGCCCGCCCGTCAGCGCGAGACCGTCCACTTCGAGGCGATCTACCGCCACCACCCCCTCTTCCGCGAGGAGTCCTTCCACGTCTGGTCGCAGGGGCAGGCCGACTACCCCTCCACCATCGAGGGCGGGGACGTCCTCGTCATCGGCAACGGCGCCGTCCTCATCGGCATGAGCGAGCGCACCACGCCGCAGGCCGTCGAGATGCTCGCGCACAAACTGTTCGCGGCCGGGTCGGCCCGGACCATCGTCGCGCTGGACATGCCCAAGCGGCGGGCCCTGATGCACCTCGACACCGTGATGACCCAGGTCGACGGCGACGTGTTCACCCAGTACGCCGGGCTCGGCATGCTCCGCTCGTACACCATCGAGCCGGGCGCGGGGGACAAGGAGCTGAAGGTCACCGACCATCCGCCGGAGCACATGCACCGGGCGATCGCCGCCGCGCTCGGGCTGAGTGAGATCCGGGTGCTCACCGCCACCCAGGACGTGCACGCCGCCGAGCGCGAGCAGTGGGACGACGGCTGCAACGTCCTCGCCGTCGAGCCCGGGGTCGTCGTCGCCTACGAGCGCAACTCCACCACCAACACGCATCTGCGCAAGCAGGGCATCGAGGTGATCGAGATCCCGGGCAGCGAGCTGGGGCGCGGCCGGGGCGGACCGCGCTGCATGAGCTGCCCGGTCGAGCGGGACCCGGTGTAGCGGAGGCGGGGCGGCCCGGTCGACGTGACTGTATATAAATGCTGAGGATCGTATAGACTTCCACGGTCCGTGGTTCCCCGTCCCCTCTGGAGCGCCCTCATGGCGACAGTCCCGACCGCCCTCGCCGGCCGCCCCTTCCTCAAGGAGCTGGACTTCACCGCCGAGGAGTTCCGCGGCCTGATCGAGCTGGCCGCCGAACTGAAGGCGGCCAAGAAGGCCGGGACGGAGACGCCGCACCTGCGCGGCAGGAACATCGCCCTGATCTTCGAGAAGACCTCGACGCGCACCCGCTGCGCGTTCGAGGTCGCCGCCGCGGACCAGGGCGCCCGCACCACCTACCTCGACCCCTCCGGCTCGCAGATCGGGCACAAGGAGTCGGTCAGGGACACCGCCCGCGTGCTGGGTCGGATGTTCGACGGGATCGAGTACCGCGGGGACAGCCAGGACAAGGTCGAGGAACTGGCGGCACACGCGGGCGTGCCCGTCTACAACGGCCTCACCGACGACTGGCACCCCACCCAGATGCTCGCCGACGTGCTCACCATGACCGAGCACTGCGCCCGGCCGCTGACGGAGATCGCGTTCGCCTACCTCGGCGACGCCCGCTTCAACATGGGCAACTCCTACCTGGTCACCGGTGCCCTGCTCGGCATGGACGTGCGGATCGCCGCCCCGAAGTCCTACTGGCCCGCCCAGGAGGTCGTCGACACCGCGCGCGAGCTCGCCGAGACGAGCGGCGCACGCGTCACCCTCACCGAGGACGTCGCCGAAGGCGTCTCGGGCGCCGACTTCGTCGCCACGGACGTGTGGGTCTCCATGGGCGAGTCCAAGGAGGTCTGGGACGAGCGCATCGCCGCCCTCGCCCCGTACGCCGTGACCATGGACGTGCTGCGCGCCACCGGCAACCCGGACGTGAGGTTCCTGCACTGCCTGCCGGCCTTCCACGACCTGGGCACCGAGGTGGGCCGCGAGATCCACCGGCGGCACGGCCTGGACGCCCTCGAAGTGACCGACGAGGTCTTCGAGTCCGTCCACTCGGTCGTCTTCGACGAGGCCGAGAACCGGCTCCACACGATCAAGGCGATCTTGGTGGCAACACTGGCCTGATCAGGCCTTATGCTGTCCGGCGGCCCGGAGCCACCCCTTCCGCGGCTGCCGCGCGCCCGGACCCGGGCGCATCCGCCCCCAGAATCGAGCACCACCCGCATGCCCCGCATCAAGTCCACGGCCCTGCTCGTCGCCGAATCCGGCGCCGACCGCGAGGGCCACGGCCTGGCCCGCACCATGGGTCTGTTCCAGCTGATCTGCTTCGGCGTCGGAGCGATCGTCGGCACCGGCATCTTCGTCGGCCTGTCCGACTCGGTCGCCCAGGCCGGGCCCGCCGTCGTCGTCTCCTTCGTCCTCGCCGCGATCACCTGCGTGTTCACCGCGTTCTCGTTCGCCGAGCTGGGTGGCGCGATCCCGGTCTCCGGGTCGTCGTACTCGTTCGCCTACGCCGGCCTGGGGGAGACCACCGCCTTCCTGGTCGGCTGGTGCCTGCTGCTGGAGTACGGCGTCTCGATCTCGGCCGTCGCGGTCGGCTGGAGCCAGTACGTCAACGAGCTGCTGCACAGCCTGGTCGGATGGCAGCTGCCCGTCGCCCTCTCCGCCGGTCCCGGCGACGGCGGCCTCGTCAACCTGCCCGCGGTGATCGTCATCGCCCTGGGGTGCGTGCTGCTGGTGCGCGGGGTGCGCGAGAGCGCCGGCGCGACCGCCGCGATGGCCGCGATCAAGCTCGTCATCCTCCTCGTCTTCTGCGCGATCGGCTTCAGCGCCTTCAAGGACGGCAACCTCACCCCGTTCGCCCCGGCCGGACTCGGCGGCATCGGCGCGGGCACCACGGCCGCCTTCTTCTCCTACATCGGCTTCGACGCCATCACCACCGCCGGTGAGGAGGCCAGGAACCCCCGGCGGGACATCCCCGTCGCGATCCTCGTCTGCATGGGCGTCGTCACCCTGCTCTACTGCGCCGTCGCCCTCGCCGCCACCGGCGCGGTCGGCGCCGGGGAGGTCGGCGGCCGGCCCGCCGCCCTGTCCTACGTCGTGAACCTGGTCACGGGCTCCGCGGTCGGCGGCGGTGTCATCGCCTTCGGCGCGGTCGTGGCCATCGCCTCCGTGGTGCTCGCCGTCATGTACGGCCAGACCCGCATCCTGATGTCCATGTCCCGCGACGGACTGATCCCGCGGGTCTTCGAGCGGGTCTCCCCGCGCACCGCGACCCCGGTCGCCGGCACCCTGATCGTCGCCGCCGTGTTCGCCGTCCCGGCCGCGTTCGCCTCGCTGGACGCCGCGGTCGGTCTGTGCACCATCGGCACCCTGGCGATCATGGCCGTCGTCAATGTCGCCGTCATCGCGCTGCGCCGCCGCGAGCCCGGACTGCCGCGCACCTTCCGGGTGCCGCTGTATCCGGCGCTGCCGGTGCTGGGTATCGGCTTCTGCCTCTACCTGATGTACGAGACCGGCTGGACCGCCTGGATCCAGTTCGCGGTGTTCCTGCTGGCCGGCCTCGCCGCCTACGCGGCCTACGGGCGCCGCCGCTCCCGGCTGGTCCGCGCGGCCGGCGACGTCACACCGGACGCCGCTGCGCGGGAACCACAGGAAGTCTGAACCACACCGCCTTGCCGGACCCGGTGGGGCGGTGCCCGCAGGACGCGCTCAGGGCGCGGATCAGCAGCAGGCCGCGCCCGTGCTCCTGCCACGGGTCGGGCGCCGGTCCGGCCGGGACCGTCAGATCGCCCGGCGGCGCCGGGTCCGGGTCGTGCACCTCGACCTGGCAGCCGCTCGGCAGCAGCTCCACGACCAGCTCTATCGGCGAGCGGCCCGACGTGTGCTCCACCGCGTTCGCCACCAGCTCGGCGGTCAGCAGCTCGGCGGTGTCGCAGTCGGCCCCGTGCTCCAGCTCGGCCAGCGCGGTGCGGACCAGCGCCCGGGCGACCGGCACGGCCGCAGTGGTGTGCGGGAGCGCGATGCGCCAGGAGGCGGCGGGGGCGGGGCGTTCGTGCAAGGCGAGTCCGTTCATGGCGCAGGCTGTCCTGCTTTCAACCGTACGAATGGTACGGCGCCCTCCGGCAGAGCCGTCCGACGGGCACCGCCCGGGACCTTCGCCCCGGCATCCAGCGGCTTACCCGCCCGGCCGGCCCGCCGCGCACGACCCCTCCCACCGTTACCCGTCTGTCGACGATCCGGCGGATCCCGGTCACATCGTGACGCGGATCCCGGTCGCACGGTGACAGCGCCGGGGCATCCGGATCACGCCCAGCATGTGTCGCCATCCTGACGACAGTCACGAATGAGTGATAACTTCGAGGGGTCACCGTGCTTGAGGGAGGCCCTCCTGATGAGTCCCTTCACCGGTTCCGCCGCCCCCACGTCCGACTGGCAGCACCTGCGCGTGGACCGTACCGACGGCGTCGCCACCGTCACCCTGGCCCGCCCCGACAAACTCAACGCGCTCACCTTCGGCGCCTACGCCGACCTGCGCGACCTGCTCGCCGAACTGTCCCGGGAGCGGTCCGTGCGCGCCCTGGTCCTGGCCGGCGAAGGGCGCGGCTTCTGCTCCGGCGGCGACGTCGACGAGATCATCGGCGCGACCCTGTCCATGGACACCGCCCAGCTCCTCGACTTCAACCGGATGACCGGCCAGGTCGTCCGTGCGGTGAGGGAGTGCCCGTTCCCGGTGATCGCCGCCGTGCACGGCGTGGCCGCGGGCGCCGGAGCCGTCCTCGCCCTGGCGGCGGACTTCCGGGTCGCCGACCCCTCGGCCCGGTTCGCGTTCCTCTTCACCCGCGTCGGCCTGTCCGGCGGCGACATGGGCGCCGCCTACCTGCTGCCGCGGGTCGTCGGTCTGGGCCACGCCACCCGCCTGCTCATGCTCGGCGAACCGGTCCGCGCCCCGGAGGCCGAGCGGATCGGCCTGATCAGCGAGCTGGCCGAGGAGGGCCGTGCCGACGAGGCGGCCCGGCGGCTGGCCCGCCGCCTGGCCGAGGGCCCGGCCCTGGCCCACGCCCAGACCAAGGCCCTGCTCACTGCCGAGCTGGACATGCCCCTGGCGGCGGCGGTGGAACTCGACGCCTCCACACAGGCCCTGCTGATGAACGGCGAGGACTACGCCGAGTTCCACGCGGCGTTCACCGAACGGCGGCCCCCGAAGTGGCGGGGGCGGTGATCATGCCGACGCCCCAGGAACGGGGGACCGCGCGACCGGCCCCCCGAGACGAGCAGCCGCCGGACAGGACCGGCCACCCCCTGCGGGTCGCCGTCGTCGGCGGCGGGCCGGGCGGCCTCTACACCGCCGTCCTGCTCAAGCGCCTCGACCCCGCCCGCGAGATCACCGTCTTCGAACGCAACGCCCCCGACGACACCTTCGGCTTCGGGGTCGTGCTGTCGGACGAGACCCTCGGCGGCATCGAGCACGCCGACCCGGCCGTCCATGAAGCACTGGCCGAGCACTTCGTCCGCTGGGACGACATCGACATCGTGCACCGGGGTACCCGCCACACCTCCGGCGGCCACGGATTCGCCGCCCTGGGCAGGAAGCGCCTCCTGGAGATCCTGCACGCACGTTGCACGGCACTCGGCGTCGACCTCCGCTTCCGCACCGCCGCCCCCGATCCCGATCTGCTGGCGCGGTCCCACGACCTCGTCGTCGCCGCGGACGGCGTGCACAGCACCATCCGCGAGGCCTACGCGCAGGACTTCCGGCCACAGGTGACCGGCCACCGCTGCCGCTACATCTGGCTCGCCGCCGACTTCGCCTTCGAGGCGTTCCGCTTCGAGATCGCCGAGACCGAGCACGGCGTGCTGCAACTGCACGGATACCCCTACGCGGCCGACGCCTCCACCGTGATCGTCGAGATGCGCGAGGAGGTGTGGCGTGCAGCCGGCTTCGACGCACCGGACCCGCAGGAGTCGATCGAACGCTGCGCCAAGATCTTCTCGGACGCCCTCGGCGGACGCCCCCTGCGCTCCAACAAGTCCGCCTGGACCCGCTTCCGCACCGTGGTCAACGAACACTGGTCGCACGGCAACGTCGTCCTGCTCGGCGACGCCGCCCACACCGCCCACTTCTCCATCGGCTCCGGCACCAAGCTCGCCGTCGAGGACGCCCTCGCGCTCGCCGCCTGCCTCCAGGAGCAGCCGGACCTGCCGACGGCACTCGCGGCGTACGAGGAGGAGCGCAGACCGGTCGTCGCCTCCACCCAGCGCGCCGCCCGCGCCAGCCTGGAGTGGTTCGAGAACCTGGCGCTCCACCTCGACCAGCCGCCCCGCCGGTTCGCCTTCAATCTGCTCACCCGCTCCCGCCGGGTCACCCACGACAACCTCCGCCTGCGCGACGCCCGGTTCACCTCCGCCGTCGAGCGGGAGTTCGGCTGCCCGCCGGGCACCCCGCCGATGTTCACGCCGTTCCGGCTGCGCGGCCTGACCCTGCGCAACCGCGTCGTCGTCTCGCCCATGGACATGTACTCCGCCCGCGACGGCGTCCCCGGCGACTTCCACCTCGTCCACCTGGGCGCCCGCGCGCTGGGCGGCGCGGGCCTGGTGATGACCGAGATGGTGTGCGTCAGCGAGGAGGGGCGGATCACGCCCGGCTGCACCGGCCTGTACACGGGCCGGCAGGCCGAGGCCTGGAAGCGGATCACCGCCTTCGTGCACGCGCAGTCCCCCGGCACCGCGATCGGCGTCCAACTCGGCCACTCCGGCCGCAAGGGTTCGACCAAGCTGATGTGGGAGGGCATGGACGAGCCGCTGGAGGACGGCAACTGGCCCCTCGCCGCCGCGTCCCCGCTGCCGTACACCCCGCGGAGCCAGACTCCGCGGCAGCTCTCCCGGGCCCAGCTGACCGACATCCGCGAGCAGTTCACGGACGCCGCCGCGCGGGCCGCCCGCGCCGGCTTCGATCTGCTCGAACTGCACTGTGCCCACGGCTACCTGCTGTCCGGCTTCCTCTCCCCGCTGACCAACCGCCGCACCGATGCCTACGGCGGCCCGCTGGCGAACCGGCTGCGGTTCCCGCTGGAGGTCTTCGACGCCGTACGCTCCGTCTGGCCCGCCGAGCGGCCCATGACCGTGCGCATCTCCGCCACCGACTGGGCACCGGGCGGCACGACCGCCGAGGACGCCGTCGGGATCGCCCGCGCGTTCGCCGCGCACGGCGCCGACGCCGTCGACGTGTCCACCGGCCAGGTCGTGGCCGACGAGCAGCCCGAGTTCGGGCGGTCGTACCAGACACCGTTCGCCGACCGGATCCGGCACGAGGTGGGCGTGCCGGTGATCGCCGTCGGCGCCATCTCCTCCTGGGACGACGTCAACTCCCTGATCCTCGCCGGACGCGCCGACCTGTGCGCGCTGGCCCGCCCGCACCTGTACGACCCGCACTGGACGCTGCACGCCGCCGCCGAGCAGGGCTACGAGGGGCCGGGCGCCCCCTGGCCGGCACCGTACCGGGCCGGCAACAGGCCGCCGCGGACCGGCCGCACCGACGCTCCCAGGCCCCGCCTCACCCTGCGGAGCTGAGCTGGACCATGCCGGCCGTGAGCGTCGCCCCGGCCACCGGGTCGATCAACAGGAACGCGCCCGTGCTGCGCGAGGAGGCGTAGTCGTCCAACGGCACCGGCTCGGCGGTGCGCAGGGCGATGCGGCCCAGGTCGTTCACGGCCAGTTCCTCGGCACCCGCCAGGTCCCGCACGATCGCCCGCACCGTGCGGGTGCCGTGCCGCAGCAGCACCCGGTCGCCGACCCGCAGGGGGCGTTCGGACAGGTGGCAGACGGCCGCCCGCACGTCCTGGGTCAGCACCGGCGTGTCCGCCCCGGCCGTGATCAGGTCGCCGCGTGCCACGTCCCGCTGGTCGGCCAGGCGGATCGCGACGGACTGGGGCGCGTGCGCGGCCGTCACCTCGGTGCCGAGGACGCCGATCCCGGTGATCTCGGACGTCGTACCCGACGGATGCACGGTGACCCGATCGCCGACGCGCAGGGTCCCGGCCGCCAGCCGGCCCGCGTAGTGCCGCTGCCCGCCGTGCCGGATGACGTACTGGACGGGCAGGCGGGACGGCGCGGGCCGGCTGGCGGCGGCCACGGGGACGGTCTCCAGGTGTTCCAGTACGGTCGGGCCGCCGTACCAGTCCATGTTCGCGGACGGTTCCACCACGTTGTCACCTTCGAGAGCCGAGATCGGGATCGCGGTGACTTCGGGAACGCCCA
>NZ_JAFFZS010000031.1 GCF_016921115.1 Streptomyces actuosus | reverse complement strand
TCGGCCGCCGCCCCCGACCACCCCGGATACCCCAGCAGGCATGGATCAACGACCCGGCCAAGCGCAGGGAACCCGCACCACAAACCTCATAGCGTCACGACCGTCTCACTGGACTTGAAATCTTCCGCCGTCGTACTGCGGTGCGGGCGGCAAGAGCAGACCGCCCCATCGCTCTTGGTAGGCCGCCATTCGATCGATCACCGCTGCTGGGATGTCCCGCTCAAGCCACCACTGCCTGTGCCCCTCGACGGGGCGAACGTCGACCTTGACGCCATGCGCGGCGACAAAGGATCGCGCTCGTCGGGTCAGGCCGTCGGGCACATCGTTGATGAGGTGAAGATTCACCCGAGGGACGCTACCCAGCAGCCGTGGGGAAGAGCATGCCGGGGGCCAACCTCCGTACCCAGAAGCGGCTCTCCCCGGTCCATGGCCCTATCCCGCACGTCTGAACCTCCGAAGCTGCCGATAGACGCCAGCGGACAAGCCCCCGCGCTCCTCCACGATCGACCCACCACCACCTACCCGGTCGGGCACTGACACCAGCCGGTCTTCCGGTATCCGCACGCACTGCCACATCGCAGTGCAATAGTTCTGCGACCTGATCAACACACCCAAACCCGCCATACTTCGGAGCCATCATGCGTAAGCCCGCCCTGTCCGCTGCCGCCCTCGTCATCGCCTTCGCGGCCATGACGGCATGCGGGTCGGGGAGCGATCAGAAGAACGACCAGCCGAAGAACACCACCACTGCAACCGCTGGCGTCCCGACCAAGCCTGCAGCAAGGGAGCTCACCGCGAGCGACGCCTTCAAGGTCATTTCCGGCAAGGTCGCGTCCGCCAAGCTCTCGGGAGTTGTCACCGAGGACGACGACCCGAACCATCTCCTCGGCCGCCCCAACCAGTACACCAGCAAGGTGACGTTCACGGACTCCCGTATCAAGGTCGACGAGGTAGCCGGCGCGGAGCCCGGCAGCGTCGGGCTCGGCGGAGCGATCGAGGTCTTCACGACCGCAGCCGACGCCCAGGCGCGCGCCGACTACATCCAGAACGTCACCAAGGGCATGCCCATGCTCTCTGAGTACGACTTTGTCAGCGGCACCGTGCTCATCCGCGTCAGCCACTACCTCACCCCGGCCCAGGCCGCCGACTACAAGGCCGCTGCCGCCGCCCTCGGGTAGGCGCCACCACGCCGGCAGACCTGCCAATCGCTCCACTCTGGGCGGACACTGCAGGGAGCCCGAACAGCGCCGAGGTCGTCGCAGTCCGTCGCAGCGAATGCGCGATGAGGCAGCGGACTGCCACAGCGTCCTGGCGTGTGCGGCCGTACCGCTCACTACGCTGGCAGACGTGAACACGCCGTCGACGCCCCGCCTGACCCTGGAAGCCGCCCGTGCCCTTCAGGGCATGCTCCGAACCGAGATCGGGCCAGGGCTCACCGAGCGAGAGCTCGACGCGGTCGAGACGCGGTTCGGCTTCACTTTCTCGGCCGACCACCGTGTCTTCCTCTCCGCCGGGCTCCCGCACGGCTCGTCACGGTGGCCGGACTGGCGCGACGGCGACCCCGAGGACCTGGCCGGGCGGCTGGCGTGGCCGGTGAAGGGCGTGCTCTTCGACGTGGAGCACAACGGGTTCTGGCATCCCGCCTGGCCGTCGAGGCCGGCGGAGACGTCCGAGGCACTGCGCGTCGCGAGGACTGAGCTGGAGAGAGTGCCGCGACTGGTCCCGGTCTACGGACACCGCTACCTGCCTGGCACGGCGGGCGAGCACGGGCACCCCGTCCTGTCCGTCTACCAGACCGACATCATCCTGTACGGGAACGACCTCGCCGACTACATCCACCACGAGTTCGCCGGCCGATCGAGCGGCCTCCTCGCTCGTACGACAGTCGACTTCTGGTCGTACTTCGTCGAGGGCGGTCCGGGCATCGACGTCTCCCTGCCCACGCCGTTCACGCCGTACGCCACGACCGCGCAGGAGGCCGTCGACTGCTTCCGGATGCTGGCCCTGGAACGCCTGATCGGCCGCCGGCACCACCCAGAGCAGCTCATCGAAGCCGGCCTCACGGCCCTGGTTCTCGACGTCGAGACGGAGTCTCTCCCCCTCCTCGCTGGCCTGTCACGCTCCGAGCACGCGCAGGCCGACGCCTTCTTCGGCCAGGTGCTGGACGAACTCGGCCTGCTCCAGGACCTCCCGGCCGACACCACCGACCTCCCGTGGGAAGCGGCGCGCTGGGAACTCGTCCGCTGGTGGCTCCGGCTGATCGTGAACGGCAGCCTGGACCCCGGCGCCGGCGGTGACCTGATCACGTACGAAGGATGGGGCGCACTGGCCCGCCCGCAGTCACTCAGACCCCTGGTCGACAAGACCGACGCCTACAACGACTGGGCAGCGATCCAACGCGGCGACCGGGAACCTCTAGCGGAAGAGATCACCGAGGAGGCGGGACGCCTGCTCGCCGGGCCCTGGCCGCCACTGGGCTGACCTCACCGGCGGCAGACGAGGATGCCGCCAAGGCAGGTGATCTCGTACGCGCCATTGCGGGCGATGTCGTCGGCGACGAGGGCACGGGCCCGGTCGATGGTCGCGTCGAAGGGCACGTCGTGCTGGTCCGACCAGGCGCGATAAGAGGCCATGTGAGCGATGACCGGCTCGGGGTCGCGGACCGTGATGGTCCCCGGCAGTTCGGTGACCTCCACCTGTCCGAACTCCTCGCCGAGGAAGGCCGGGGCCTTCTCCAGGGAGAACCGGGCACTGAGCGAGATGCGGGCAGGGCCTCGTTCGATTCCGAGGACGTCGCCAGCGGCCCGCTGCCAGAGGTCGTCGAGTTCGGCCTTGTCGCGGTCGCTGTTGGTGGAGGCGACCACTAGCCCGTCACGGGCGACGACCCGGGCCAGCTCCCTGACAGCCTGGGGAATGTCGGGCACGTGGTACAGCATGTGGAGCGCGAGAGCGGCGTCGATGCTGCCCGCCGCCAGCGGAAGCCGCGTGGCGTCCGCCACGGCAACCGGGCCAGGGACGCCAGCGAGGATGCCGGGAGCGATGTCGAGGCCGAGCAGGGACAGGTCCGGGCGGTCCTGACGGAGCCGTTGGATGAACTTGCCGTTGCCGCAGCCGATGTCGACAACGCGCCCGCGTGCGTTGCCCAGCCGCTCGGCGACGAGGCCGGGCAGGTCGTACCGGGGCGTCTGCCACTGGTAGAGCGACTGCCGGGCGGCCAGGTCCCGGTCTCCGTTGTAGGCGCTGCCCGCCAGGCGGGTCCGGTCGGTGACAGCAGCGTCGTGGGCGGCGGACAGGTCGGTCACGTCGGCAACTCCGGTTGGTGGGGGGCGGGCAGGGACGCACGGACGGCCGTGTGCTGGAGTCGTTCGCGCAGGTGCACTGCCTGCGCGGCTCCACCGTACTGCGGCCCTTCCAGCTCCCGCCCGAGAACGGTGAGCCGGCGCACGATACTGGCCGACATGCGCTCCGGCGAGGACTGGAGCACGAAGCCGAGCATCTCCTCCGTGCCATCCAGGTCGCCCAGGAGCAGGTGCCCGCGGGCGAGGTCGAGGTGCGCGGCGAACAGATCACCGACCGACTGGTCATCTCCGTCCGCGCTGCGATAGAGGCGGATCGCCGTCTCCGCGCTGATGATGGCCCGGTGGATGTGTTCCTGCCCGCCCACGGCCAAGAGGGTCGTTCCGGCATAAGCGAACTGCTTGGCCGCAGGGAAGTCGAAGACTCCCAGCACCTCGTCCCCACCCGAGATCGCCTCGCGCGATCGTTCGGCATCCGACAGGGCAGCGAGCGCACCTGCCGTGTCGCCGACTATCGCCAACGCCCGCGCCTCCAGACTCGCCAGCCGTGCGCCGATGCTGCCACTTGCCCTGTGCCGACGGCCGACCTGGGCCAGCCGGGCCGCCTGCTCGTACCGCCCGGTCCAGTACGCGATCAACGACTCCACGGACCGTACCCAGGCCAGCATCCCCTCGTGCCCAGCCGCTTCGGCACAGGCGCGTGCGGTACGGGCGTGGGTGGCGGCGGAGTCGTAGTCACCGAGGTCGAGGCAGACGTGCGCGGACAGGCCACAGAGGCGAGAGGCAGAGAGGTAGAGGTCGGTGGTCTGTCGGGGGTGCTGGCGCCCGCGCAGCAGTGCGAAGGCCCCGTCCCGTAACCGCCTGATCTCGACGTACTGCTCCATCAACGGGTGGCTGACGTACGTACGGGCGAGCCGGCCGACGTCTGCCTCCAACTGTTCCACGACGAACTCGTCGGCGTTCCGCTGCGCGATGAAGCGGGCGAAGTCCGCCGACCGCACCGCGTCCTCAGAGAGTGGGTCTCCACGGACGTGGGTGTCTTCGGGCGGCAGCACCGGCGGCACAATCTCGACCTCGGCGGTATCGGACCCGTCCCGCTGCCCCTTGCTGACGGCAACGGCTTGGTCGAGCACGGCGACATCGACACTGAAGACCTGCGCCAGGTAATTCCGGGTGTAGGGAACAGGAACTCGGGCTTCGCGCTCGTAGCGCCCGATCTCCTTGCCGGTCTTCGCGGAGCGCCCCTCCAGGGCGTTGTACTCGTCGGCGACCCGCTGCTGGCTCCAGCCGCGCGCGGTACGCAGCCGGACGAGCAAGGCGCCGATCCCGGTGTCGCCCATGCCGTCCCCCAGGAACACGTGACCTCTGGCCCCCATAGTGGCCCCCGTCTTGGCCCCCGTGCTGGCTCCCGACCCAAATGAGTTAAGTCGCTTTGCTGTTGACCATGGCAAGCAGACTCACCAACGAGGCGACCGATACCGCCCCGGATCTCCTTCCGAGCACGGGTCGGCACCGCACCATGCTGTTCCCCCGCCGCCGGACCACACCGCGTACCGCTCGCGACTTCGTCGCCGCCACGCTGACCGAATGGGGTGAGACGAGCCGCCTCGACGACATGCGGCTGTGCACCTCGGAACTCGTCACGAACGCCGTGCTTCATGGAGCACCCGTGGGACGTCTCGTCCTCGTGCGTGTCGGCTCCCTCGATGACCAACTGCGCATCGAGGTCCACGACGCCGGCGACGACACTCCGATCCAGCGCGATCCCGGGGAGTCCGCCGTCGACGGCCGTGGCCTGCTGATCGTCTCGGCTACGGCGGACAGTTGGGGCGTGAAGGAGCGGACGGGCCCCGGAAAGTGCGTCTGGGCCGCATTCGACCGTGCCAAGAACGGGGCCGCGCCCCTGCCGCCCCGCACCACCGTCCCCCAGGGAGACACCTCGTGACCACGCACCCCGTCTCGCCGAACACCGTTCTCGCCAACGCCCTCCACCACGCCGAGGACGTCCTGACCCCACGCATCCTGGCTGCCCCGCCCGAGCGGATCGTGCTGGTCGTCGGCACCCAGATCAACGGCGCCCCGCACATCGGCACCTCGCTCGTGCAGTCCCTGGCCTTCGCCATGGCCGCCCGCCTGCGCGACCGCTTCGGTCTCCCCACCGAGGTGCTCTTCAGCGCCCTCGACAACGCCCCGTACGAGCTGGCCACCGACCCGGCCAGCGGCAACCGCTACCAGCGCGCCTACGCCCAGGCCCTCGGCGAGCAGGCCCTGATCGACCTCGTCACCGCCCTCTACCAGCCCCTCTTCACCGCTCTGTCCAGGCGCCTGGGCATCCCGCACCGCATCGAGACGTACACCCATCAGCAGGCCGGCGAGCACTACCGCCGCACGTGGCTCCGACTCCTCCCCCGCATCGACGCCGCCCGCTGGTGGCTCGCCCCCTCCACCGGTACCCCGCACCTCCGCGTCCCCTGCCCACACCCCGACTGCGGCTGGGCTGAGAAGCACGCCGAACGCACCCGGGTCCGCCTCACCGGGCCCGAGTCGGCGGCGGTCTCCGCCGTCTGCCTCCACCACGGCCCGTACGAGGCCACCATCACGCCCACCGCCGGCGGCTACCTCGACCTGGCCACCCTCTACCGCAACCTGGTCAAGGAACTCGCCCTGACCAGCCCCCAGGGCACCCTGCACGTCATGGTCAAGGGCGGCGACTGGGTCTTCGGCTCCCACCTCGTCGACGAGGCCCTCCAGGCCGTGGGCCTCACCCGCGCCCAGCTGCCGGCCCGCCTGTTCTGCCCCCAGGTCGTCACCGACACCGGCGCCAAGCTGTCGAAATCCCTCATACGAGAAGGCCGTGCCCCCTTGCCCGAGGGCGCCGCCCCTTGGATGCTCGACACCCGACAGTGGCCCGGCACCGTCACCGAGTACGCCGACCAGCTGCTCGCCATGACCGAGACCCTGCTCTCCGACCCCCGCCACTTCTTCCGCTCGTACTCGGCCGCCGAGATCGGCCGCCTGATCACCTCCCCATCCCCCAGGAGCGTTCCCTCCCGATGACCAACCGCACCGCCCGCGTCCGCGAGCTCAACCTCTACCGCCAGTACTTCGAGCTCGTCGCCGCGGGCACCAAGACCATCGAGGTGCGGGTCAAGTACCCGCGCCTCGCGGACCTCGCCGCCGGCGACACCATCCGCTTCCGCATCAAGGGCACAGACGAGACCTGCGACGTCGAAGTCCTCCGGGTCACCGAGTACCCCGACTTCGAAGCCCTCCTCGACGGCGAGGGCCCGCCCAACGTCAACCCGACCGCCACCCGCGACCAGCAGCTGGCCAACATCCGCACCATCTACGGGCCGGAGAAGGAAGCCCTCGGAGCCCTCGCCATCGAGATGAAGCGCATGGCCTGACCGGTTCCAGCTCTTACAAGATCGGACACTCGCAGCCATCCTCGACCGGAACGGCAACGCCCATCGAAGCCGCCCCGGCGGCACCACCCAGGAGGGGATGCGGTGACCAGTTCAGTTCCCTGGACGGATCGTCTGTCCACCGGTACGGAAGCGACTCAGGACGACGTGGTGCGCTGGTACCAGAGCACGCGCGAGGGCAAGGCGTACGTGCCCACGATGATCTGGGGCACGCTCCAGACCGAGGCGTACGCCACCGTGATCCTCGGCCAGGTCGTCGACTTCCTCGCCACCCGAACGACGTGCCGGCGGGCGTCGCCAAGCGCATGCAACGGCAGCAGGTGCTGTACGACGGCGAGCACCATTACGACGTCGTCCTCGGGGAGCAGGCTCTCTACACGAACATCGGTGGGCCCGAGGTCATGCGAGAACAGATCGAGCGCCTCCTGAGAGAACTCGGCCTGACCTCTCTCACGCTGGGGATCCTTCCCTCCACCGCGCGAGTGGACCTGTTCCCCGTCCACGCGTTCAACATCTACGGCGATGACGACCGGGCCCACGTCGAACTCGTCTCCTCCTCCGTGGACATCACGGAACAGAGCGAACTCGACCTCTACAACAAAGCCTTCGCCGCTCTGTGCGCTGCGGCATCGTACGGCGACGCCGCCGAGGAGCTCCTGAAGAAGGCCCACTCCTTCTGGACCAACACCCCGCTCCAGCAATAGGCCCCTCGTCACTCCAGCGGCAGAGGCCGCGACTGCAGTCCCAGGTGCACTCGATCACGACCGTCACGCCCCATCGCCAGCAACCAGAACCTCGGCGGCAGCCTCACCGCCGAGGCCCGTACCGACGAGTCATCGCCCTCACATGCCCAACACCCGCCCGACGAAGGGAACCCAGTGACCCAGCAGACCGACGACCGCCGAAGGTCCTCAAGCCGGCGCTCGAATCGATGACCCTGCTGGTCGCCGCCGTCATCGTCCACGACAAGGCCACCAACCGCGTCGTCCTCCTCCAGCGCAGCGAGAACGCCAAGTTCGCCCAGGGGATGTGGGACCTCCCCGTCGGCAAGAGCGAACCGGGCGAACCGATCACCGAGACGGCCGTCCGCGAGTTGTACGAGGAAACCGGCCTCACGGTGAAGCCCGAGTCCCTCAAGGTCGCCCACATCATCCACGGCGCCTGGGGTGTCGAGGCCCCCAACGGCTTCCTCACGGTCGTGTTCGCCGCCCACGAATGGGCCGGCGAACCCGGGAACCGCGAACCCCGCAAGCACTCCCAGGTCCGCTGGGTCGACGCCGACTCCATCCCCGAAGCCTTCGTGGACACCACCGCCAGTGCCCTCCGCCAATACCTGATTCGTGGACCCGAGGTATCCCTGGACGGCTGGCGCTGACCCTGCGCCCCACAAGGACATGATCCGAGAGGACTGGGGCGCGCACCATGGGCACTCGATTCTCACGCAGGGCAAGCGTAGGATTCCATGCATGGTGGATTTCCCGTCACGGATCAAGGCGGCCCGCGAGGCCCAGGGCTGGTCGCAGCAGGAGCTAGCTCGGCGGCTCGGTGTCGGCCAGCAGGCCGTCAGCAGGTGGGAGCGAGGCAAGGCGACCCCGTCGGACGCGACCCTTGGCCTGATGCAAACCCTCCTGGGGCTCGACCACGGGCGAGTCTCCGCATCGACGACGCCTGTCGGGCTGCCGCGACTCACTGAGTTGCCGTTCAATATCCTTGACGAGTATGAGTTCGAGTCCTTTTCGGCTGACTTGACTAGCGAGCTCTCGCCCGAGGCGTCGGTCACCCGTTTTGGCGGCAGGGGCGAAAAGCAGCATGGGATCGACATTCGTGTTGTGATGCCCACCGGTGAACGTGTGGGCATCCAGTGCAAGCGCTACGCAAAGTTCCAGCCGGCGAGCTTCGATGCCGCAGTCGCAGAGCTCGACCCTGACAGCGCTGCGATCGATCGTTGCGTCCTCTTCCTTACAGTGCCAGCGAGCGTCAAGGTCCAACAGCGTGCCGCCAAACTCCCCACCTGGGAGATCTGGGACGCAGATGTTCTGGCGAGGAAAGTGCGTGGCCTTCCCCGAGACGCAGCACTGCGCATCGTAGATAGGTATTTTCCTGGGTTCCGTGAGCCGTTTCTGGGGATTCGGACTCCCAGCCCCTGGGAGACGGCGGCGGAAGCCTTTGATCGTTTCGGCCAAGGCGACAGGTACTCGCATCGGTGGACACTCGTGGGCCGTTCTGCGGAACTCGACGCGCTGACCCGACTTGCCGAGGCGCCCACAGAGGAGTCTCCGCTGGGTCTGCTGATTGGGGCGGCTGGTGCGGGCAAGAGCCGCCTGCTGAAGGCTGTCTCTCAGCGACTCGAAGAAGGCGCTGCGATGGTCGTTCGGATCGCCCCGCGAGAACCTGTGGGGCCGGAGGACTTCGATCTTCTTCCCAATGATCGCAAACTGGTCCTCATTGTCGACGATGCTCATGAGCACGGTTCAGGTCTCCGGACGCTGATTGCTGGCGTTCGAAGGGAACGCCCGGATGCCAAGATCCTCATGGCTACTCGTCCGTATGGCCTGCCTGCCGTTCGCGAGGCGCTACGTAATCTTGGAGTGGACCACTCAGTTGTCCCAACTTGGACCTTGACGGAGCTGTCGACCACACAGGCCGCAGCCCTCGCCGCGGAGGCACTCGGAAGCGACATGGGCAATCTCGCAACGCGGCTGGCCCGCGCTGTCGGGGATTGCCCTCTGCTACTAGTAGTTGGTGCCGTTCAGATTCGGGATGGCAGGCTTAGCACACGACTGCTGGAGACGGATGAGCAGATCCGTCGAGAGGTCGCTGATTCCTTCCTGCATACAGCGACTGCCGGTCGAGTTGGCGACTCCTCATTCCTTCGCGGTGTTCTCCGTGCGGTTTCCTTGCTGCAGCCGTTCCGCGAGAACGTGCCATCATTTCAAACAGCTTTGGCAGCCCTGGCGGACCAGCCTTTCTATGAGCTCGCACCTCACCTGAAGGCGCTTGAGGACGCGGGTGTATTGCTACGCCGCGGAACTTCTTTGCGTATCGTCCCTGACCTGCTCGGCGATGTCGTGCTATCCGACGCCGCACTGATGACGTCGTCCGGGTCGTCAACGGGCTATCTGGAAAGAGCATACGCCGTAATTCAGGAGCGAGAACCTCTGTTGAATGCTCTCGTCAATGCGAGTCGGGTCGACTGGCAATGGCGTATGGACAAGCCTCAGACAAGTTCACTCGTAGACCCTCTATGGAAAGTCGTGACGGATGCTGTCCAGGCCGCCGGCCCGGATGAACAGATGGCGTATCTTCCGTTTCTTCGTCAGATTGGGGTCTTCCAGCCTCAGCGCGTCAGTCGGCTTCTTCATTGGCTATACGAGAGCCGCCCGAGCCCCCTCGTGCAACGGGCGATGGCTCCTGCACTTGAGGCCGTTGCACACGATCTCGACTATGTCGATGAAGCGTCAGACCTGCTGTGGGAGCTGGGCCGCAACGACCCGCGGACGCTCAACGCGCATCCAGATCATGCGCTGCGCATCTTGACACAACTCGCCTCCTATGAGCCGGGAAAGGCGTTCGCGTATCAGGAAGCCATTATCCGTGCGGTTGCCCGGTGGCTTGGATCTGCAGCCGCCCAATCTGTCCACTCTCGCATGCCACTTGCGTTGCTCGATCCCGTGTTCGCCTCGGAAGCGGAAAGCACGATACAGGAGGGGTGGACCCTTACAATCCGTCGCAGTGCCGTGAATCTAGACCTGGTGCAGAATATTCGTCGCCAAGCGCTGGATTTGCTGTATTCGGAGTATGAGAGTACAGACCCATGCCGTTCCGCTAAGGCTGCGCTCTCGTTCGAGGAAGTTCTCCGCAATTCACGGGGAGCCGGTGGGTCGCATGTCGTCACCCTGCTGAACGAACTACGAGACCGCACGCGAGAGATTCAGCCCGGCCCACTAGCCTCGTGCGCCATGCGCCGTGCCGTGAGCTGGGATACGACCTACGGGTCTGCGCAAGGCCAGGAGGCAGCTCAGGAAGTGATCGATGCTCTGCCGGCATCGGTGAGCCACGAAATTGCTATCGCGCTGCATAGCAACTGGTGGACCGAAGTGAGACGCGGAGACAGTGGCGACTATCAGGCAGCAGGAGAAGCCTGGGACGCCAAGCTTCACGAGATTGCTATGGCTTCGGCTACATGGACACCCGAGCGCACCTGGGAACAGGTGGAATCGCTGCTGACTCAAGGCTTCGATGTATTCGGTATCGGCCCTGAGAATGCTCATGCCTTTATGGACCACCTCGTCGACGCCCAGCCCGGACTCGCCGAGGTCATCTGCACGCAAGTGGTCCAGTGTCCAGAACCAGTGCAGCACGCAGTACTTCCTGCGGCATTGAGGGCGCTTCTCCGTGAAACGGCCTCTGACGGAGTTGAGCGGGCGAGAGCCCTGGTGTCCATTGGGCAGCCGTCTCTAGCGCGTGCGGTGGCGATCGCACTCACGGAACGCAGGCCCGGCAAGAAAGTGGCGCCAGACGCGCTTCTCATCCTAAGCGGCGAGCTGGCTGATCATAACGACTCGGTTGTGCGTCGGCTGGTCATCGTGGCGGCAGCGACGTTGTCCCAGACCAACCATGCAGCAGCTGTCGATCTCGTGACTTCGGTACCAATTCGGGGCTCCGCCGACGTTGCCGAAGAGTTCGCGAGAGCCGTAACTATCTACCGCTGGCTGGACTGGTCTGACCTAGCGCCTGACCACGCATCCGCTGTGCTCGCCCAACTACGCGAAGTTCCTGAGCTGGATGGGTACGACCTGCAGCGCCTTCTATCTGCTCTCTCGGCGTCACATGGAGACGATGTACTTGAACTCATGATGAGCCGGGTTGAGCACTGGGAGTCCGCTCTTGAGCGGCTCCCCACGTACACTCCTCTTCCTTTTGGCTGGCACGTTCCCCTGAGGTTCTCTGACAGCTCACGACGTATGGAATACCTGCGGCGCGTCCAGGAGTGGACCGCTGCGGTAGAGGCAGGATCGCGGGCCGCATCACGTAGAGAGCACTACGCGCCGGAGATCTTTCAGGCTGTTGCAGTGACTTTCGATCACGAGGTGCAGAGGCTGTTTGTGGAGTGGTTCCGAACAGGGAGTCCTGACCAGAAGCGAGCGGCAGCGATCCTGCTCCAGGCGGCCGGCAATGATTTGGTGTGGCAGGAACCCGCGTTCGTCAGCGAAGTTCTGCGAACCGCAGCGAGCACCTCTGCGGAGGTGCTTCAGCTCGCTGGTGGAAGCCTGCATAGCTCAGTGACCACGGGTACGCGAAGGGGGAGTCCCGGCGAGCCATATGCGGAAGATGTCGACATTCGCGACCGGGCCGCATCCATCATGGCCACCTTGGAGCAGGGCTCTGTGGAAGAGCGTTTCTACCGATCCTTGAAGGAGTCTGCCGAGCGAATGATCGCCTGGGCTGTTCGGGACGACGGTGCCGCGCCAGACCACCGGACCTGGTAATCCGTGCGCCGCCTAACTAACGCACAGGGCTACGGCAAGCGAGGAGTCCGCACACAGTCCGCAGGACACCCGATCACGACCGTCGCACCCCATCGCCAGCCATCAGCAAAAGGCCAGGTCAGCGCCCCACAGGGTAGATCCCCGCAGGTCACCGACCTGGCCCATTACTAGGAGACCAAGAAGGCCTGATCCTCGATCACGCCTCCCGACCCGCGACCTCCACGGTCGCCCCGGTCACCCTGACCGCTCCCGGTCCGCAGGACGCCGCACCCGGCACCCCCTGGCGGACCGGGTGCGGTCCTTCCCTTTCCCGCTCCGCCCGCGGAAAGCGCCCGGCCTCGCGGCATCCGCACCCGTGCGCGGACGGCGGCGGGCGGCGGCACGGCCGCGGCGGGCGGCGGGCGCTGCGGGTCGGGGCGGACGGGGCCGGCCGGGCACGGGGCGCCGGCCGGGGTCCGGGTGACGTCGCGGCGGCCCGCCCGCGACAGTGGTGGCCATGAGACACGGGGAAAACGGTGCGTGCGATGTCGTCGTGGACGACGGAGTCGAGTTCCCGGAGCCGGCCGGCGGGGAGACCTGGACGGTCGGGGCGGTCGTCCTCGACGGACACGGCAGGGCCTTCGCGCAGCGGCGGGGACCGGACCGCCGGCTCTTCCCCGACTGCTGGGACATCGTCGGCGGGCACGTCGAGCCCGGCGAGTCCCTCCTGGAGGCCCTGGCCCGGGAGATCGAGGAGGAGACCGGCTGGCGGCTGCGCCGGGTCCGCCGGCTGCTCGGGGTCACCTCCTGGACCGGCGACGACGGCGGCGGCACACGGCGCGAGGCCGACTACCTCGTGGAGGTCGACGGCGACCTCGACCGGCCCGCGCTGGAGTGGTCCAAGCACACCGCCTGCGACTGGTTCGGGCCCGGGGATCTCGACCGGCTGAAGGAGAACCGGTCACCGGCCGAGCACCTCGTGCACGACCTGATCGCCGCGGCGCTGCCGGCCGGCACGGACGGTGCCGCGCCCCGTCCGCGGTGACGCGCGGCGACCGGGCGGGCCCGGGGACCGGTGCGGGAGGGAATGGGGCGCCGCCCGGCCGGCGCCCCGACGTGCGGGCGGGGTGCCGCCGCGAGCCTGCGCACGGGTGACACGGCACATGCCATGCTGTGGGCATGACGACGCGCGAGGACCTGGTCCGGCTGCGGCAGGCCCGCGACCGGATGGACCGCGAGTACGCCGAACCGCTCGACATCACGTCGCTCGCCCGGACCGCGCTGATGTCTCCGGGACACTTCCAGCGCACCTTCCGCGAGGCCTACGGCGAGACGCCCTACGGCTACCTGATGACCCGCCGCGTCGAACGCGCCAAGACCCTGCTGCGCCGCGGCGACCTCACGGTGACGGAGGTGTGCCTCGCCGTCGGCTGCACCTCCCTCGGCTCGTTCAGCTCCCGCTTCACCGAACTGGTCGGCGAGACGCCGAGCGCGTACCGGGCCCGCTCGCACGAGGCGGGCGAGCCGATCCCGCCCTGCGTGGCGCGCACCTTCACCCGCCCGCGCCGACGCTAGGTTCACCGCCATGGACGTGAAACTGAAACAGTGCTTCATCGCCGTCGACGACTTCGACAAGGCACTCGCCTTCTACGTGGACGTTCTCGGTCTGGAGGTCCGCAACGACGTGTCGTTCGAGGACATGCGCTGGGTGACCGTGGGCTCGCCGCTCCAGCCGGACGTCGAGATCGTGCTGGAACCGCCGGCCGCCAACCCGGACTTCTCCCCCGCCGACCGCGAGGCGATGGCACGCCTGCTGGCCAAGGGCGTGCTGCGCGGGGTCAACTTCACCACCACGGACTGCGATGCCCTCTACCGGCGCGTGCAGGACGCCGGCGGGGACGTGCTCCAGGAGCCGACGGACCAGCCGTACGGGGTGCGCGACTGCGCGTTCCGCGATCCGGCGGGCAACATGCTGCGGTTCATGGAGGCCGGCGGCCGGTGAGCCGGCGCCCCTTCCCGTCGCGGCACGGGGGACGACCCGGCACGTACGATCGCGCGTATGACCCCGCGTGTGGCGTGGACGTACGCCTTCATCGACCGCCCGGCCGAGCACGTCGACGCCGCCTGCGTCTTCTGGACGGCCGTGACGGGCACCCGGCTGTCCGAACGCCGCGGGGGGCGGGGGGAGTTCGCGACCCTGCTCGCCGACCGCGCGGACGCCTGCGTGAAGGCGCAGGGGGTCGACGGGGGTGAGGGCGGCGCCCATCTCGACCTCTGCGTGGAGGACGTGCCCGTCTTCGTCGCGGCGGCGCTGCGGCAGGGGGCGACCCGCGTGGCCGACCACGGGGAGTGGGCCGTACTGCGGTCGCCGGGCGGACAGTTGTTCTGCGCGGTGCCGTGGCAGGGGGAGTCGGTGCGGCCGCCCGTGGTGGACGGCAGCCGGCTGGACCAGGTGTGCCTCGACGTCCCGCCGTCGGCGTACGACGCCGAAGTCGCCTTCTGGACAGACCTGTTGCCGCAGTGGGAGTCCCGTGGCGGCTCACTGCCCGAGTTCCACGTCGTCGCACCCCCGCCCGGCCTGCCGATACGCATCCTCCTCCAGCGTCTCGGCGGGGAGCGGCCGCTGTCCGCCCACCTCGACCTCGCCTGCGCCGACCCCGAGGCCACACGGGCTCGCCACGAGCACCTCGGCGCGGCCCTCGTCGCCCGGGGCGCCCACTTCACGGTGATGCGCGACCCCGCGGGCGGCGTGTACTGCCTGACGGAACGCGACCCTGCGACGGGCGGACTGCCGCGCCTCCCCTGACCGCGGGCGCCGGTCAGGTCCAGGGCTCGACGTCCACCACCGCCTCCACCGGGATGGGCCCGTACACGTGCGGGAACTCCTCCCCGCCGGGCTCCGGTGCCTCGTACCGCACCGGTGCGGCCAGCCGTTCGGGGTCGACGACCAGGACCACCAGGTCCTCGGGGCGGTCCGGGGAGCTGTAGAGGAACGCGGCCACGGCGGGGAACTGGGCACGCGTCGAGCAGTGGATGAAGCCCTCCTCGGCGAGGGTGCGGCCCCGGGTCGACATGGTGTAGGCGCCGTGTGCGCGGGCCTCCTCCCACAGGGAGCGTTCGGTGAGGTGGAGGATGTGCTGCTGGGTCATGAGGCGACGCTACCGGCAGCCGCGGGGCACGCCGACCGGGCCGCCGCCACCGGAGCCGCCGCCACCGGAGCCGCTGCCGGCTGAGCCCGCAGCAGGCCGGTCCGGCACCGGAGTCGAGGGTGGGGAGGCCTGGTACGCGGGACGTCGGGACCGTGGGCTGTCAGGGGGCTTCGGTCTCGGTGCCCGTGCCGGGTGGCCGGCCCGCCGGGTCCGGCGGGCCCGTGTCCACGGCGTCGGGCTTCCGCCCCGTCGGAGCCCCCGTCGCGGTCCGTGTCGCCGCCGCCGTGCCTGCCGGTGCGCGCGGCGTGGGCTGGACGACGGCGGCCTCGCGGGGGTGCTCCTCGGTGGCGGGGTCGACGTAGGCCTCGCAGTCGCGGTTCCGGCAGGGTTCGCGGACCCACACCGGCACCCACGCACCCAGTGTCTTGTGACGCCTGACCACCGTGCCGACGGGCTGTCCGCAGACGGGACAGACGGGTTCCTCGCTGTCCATGTCCTCAGCGTAGAGCGCCCCCGGCCGCGACGCCCCCGGGCGCAGGCGTGCACGAGCTCCGGGCCCGGCGGTGATGCGTACCGCGCCCCGGCGAACCGGCCGCAGTGCCGGGCGAGGCCCTCGGCCGCGGCCCGGCGCGTGCTGCGACGGGGCGCGGCGTCTCCCGGTGGGCTCAGCTGCGGGGCTCGCGCCACATCGGCCACATGCGCGGGCCGTCGGGGAGGTCCAGGACGCGTTCGGTGAGGGTCCTGAAGCCCAGGCGCTCGTACAGGGCACGGCTGCGGGCGCTGCTCGCCTCGAGGTAGGCGGGCACCCGGTCGCGGTCGCAGCGTTTGAGTACACGCGCCATGAGCGCGGTCCCCAGCCCCTCACCCTGCCGGCCGGGGGCCACCCCGATCATCCACAGGTACTCGTGGGCCAGGTCCGCAGGATGAATACCGGTGGTCAGCCGACCGATCAGTTCCACGCGCTCGTTCGCCGGGTCGACCGCGGCGCGCAGCCGGGCGGGGCCGTCGCCGTCCGCGGCGTGCGCGCCCGCCGGGACGGGCATCCACAGGGCGCAGGCGGCCTCGTCTGCGGTGAGGTCGATCCGGCCCTCGGCGAGCACGACGTCGGTGAAGGCGGCCATCATCCGCGGATGTGTCGCGCGGCGGTACTCGGAACCGGGGAACACCCACCCGCTGACCGGGTCGTCCTGGAAGGCGTCGTCCAGCAGCCGGACGACGCGTTCCCTGTCGCCCGGTCCTGCTCTGCGGATCGCCATGCCCATGCCGGCCCCCTTGCCTCAACCTGTCGTGTCCGTAGGGGTGTTGAGCCTATCGACGACGGCTCGCCGTCCGTGGCCCGGGGTGCGTCGGGGCACCCGATGCGGTGGGAGGGGCGGGGCCCGCACGCCGTGGGGATGTGCGGGACCCGCCCCGACCGGTGCCACCGGGGTGCCGCGCGGGGTCAGGAACCGCGCGGTCCCGGTGACACCGGGGTCCGGGTGGGCGCTGCCGCGGGCCCGCACCGAGGGCCTGCCGGCCCCGGCGCGGGGCCGTCAGCTGGTGCGCCGGGTGACGAACTCGGCCAGGGCCAGCAGGCTCTCCGCCCGCTCCGGCTCCGGGATCGCCCGGGACAGTGCCTGCATCGCACGGGCCATCCGGTCGGCGGCTTCGACCTGCGCCCAGTCCCGCCCGCCGGCCCGCTCCACCGCGTGCACCGTGGACTCCAGGTCCTCCGCGTCCCAGGGCCGCGCGTACAGGGCGGCCAGTTCCGCCGCCGCGGGGGTGCCGGAGGCGAGGGCCGCGACCACCGGCAAGGACTTCTTGCGAGCGGCGAGGTCCGCGCCGGCCGGCTTGCCGGTGCGCCGCGGGTCGCCCCAGATCCCGATGATGTCGTCGATGAGCTGGAAGGCGAGTCCGGCCTCGCGTCCGAACGCGTCCAGCGCGTCGACGTCCTGCGCGGACGCCCCCGCGTAGAGGGCGCCGATGGCGCAGGCGCACCCGAGGAGGGCACCCGTCTTGGCCTCGGTCATGTCGAGCACTTCACCGAGGCCGACCCCGCCGGGCCCGCGCCCCTCCAGAGCGGTGTCCGCGTGCTGCCCGGCGCACAGCTCCACGACGCAGTCCGCGAGCCGGGCCGCGGCGGCGGGGGCGGCCGGATGGACGTCCCGGGCGAGCAGTCCGAGGGCGAGCGCCTGCAGGGCGTCGCCCGCCAGGATCGCGTCGGCGTCGCCGAAGACGGTCCAGGCGGTGGCCCGGTGCCGCCGGGTGGCGTCCCGGTCCATCACGTCGTCGTGCAGCAGTGTGAAGTTGTGGACGAGTTCGACCGCCACCGCCGCCCGTACGGCGCGGTCCCTGGCCGCGGGACCGCCGAGTGCGGCTGCTGCGGCGAGGACGAGCGCGGGCCGGAGGGCCTTGCCGGCGCCGCCTGCGGCCGGGCTGCCGTCGGGGTGCTGCCAGCCGAAGTGGTACAGCGCGGCACGGCGCATGGGACCCGGCAGGCCGTCGAGGGCCGCCCGCAGTTCCGGGTCGACCGAGGCGCGCGTGCGCCGCAGGATCTCCTCCGCCTCGTGCCCGTCCGCCGCGTCAGCGGGATGCCCGTCGCCCGCACCCGCGGGGTGTGCCGTCCTCGCCTGTGCGCCGATGCGGCGGGGCGCTCTGCGCTGCGTGTCGACCGGCTGGATCAGGGAATCGGTCATCGGTGCTCCCTCCAAGAGCCGGCGGACGAGAGGGCGGGGGCCGCGTGCGATCGCGGACACCCGCGGTGCGCCCGCCCCGGAGGGAGGGCGCCTGGCGTCGCCGAGGCGGCGGGCAGGCTCATCGCCAGCGGCCGATCTCGACGTTCTCCAGGACGCCGAGGGCATCCGGGACCAGGACGGCGGCGGAGTAGTAGGCCGTGACGAGGTACTTGATCACGGCCTGTTCGTTGATGCCCATGAACCGGACCGACAGGCTCGGCTCGATCTCGTCGGGGATGCCGGCCTGACGCAGGCCGACGACGCCCTGATCCTCCTCACCGAGACGCATCGCGATGATCGAGCTGGTCCGCTCGGGGGTGACCGGGATCTTGTTGCACGGGTAGATCGGCACGCCCCGCCAGGTGGGGATGCGGTTGCCGCCGATGTCGATGGTCTCGGGCACCAGGCCGCGCTTGTTGAGTTCGCGGCCGAACGCTGCGATCGCGCGCGGATGGGCGAGGAACATCTTGGTGCCGCGCCGCCGGCTGAGCAGCTCGTCCATGTCGTCGGGGCCGGGCACGCCGTCGTGCGGCTGGAGCCGCTGGTCGTACTCGCAGTTGTGCAGCAGGCCGAACTCGCGGTTGTTGACCAGCTCGTGCTCCTGGCGCTCCTTCAGTGCCTCTACCGTGAGCCGCAGCTGCTGCTCGGTCTGGTTCATCGGCTGGTTGTAGAGATCGGCCACGCGTGTGTGGATGCGCAGCACCGTCTGGGCGATGCTCAGCTCGTACTCGCGGGGCCGGGCCTCGTAGTCGACGAACGTGTGCGGGATGTCGGGCTCGCCGCTGTGGCCGGCGGCCAGGGCGACCTCCTTCTCGCCGTACTTGTTGGTCTGCTGCTGCGGGACGGAGCGCTGCTGCTGGAGGTGGGCGCGCAGGGAGTCGGCGCGTTCGGCGACCTGCTGGACGTCCTGCCGGGAGAGGGTCAGTACCGTGCACGCGGTGTCGGCGCGGGCCGTGTACTCCCAGATGGCGTCCTCGGAGAGCAGCGCTGCGTCGCCGAAGTAGGCACCGTCGGCGAGCACGGCGAGCACCTGGTCGTCGCCGTAAGGGCCGGTGCCGACCTTCTCGACCCGGCCGTGGGCGAGCAGGTAGACCTCGTCGGACTGGCTGCCGAAGGAGGCGATGATCTCGCCTGCGGCGATCTCCCGCTGCCGGCAGCGCTGGGCGAGCTCCGCCAGCACCTCGTCGTCCTCGAAGGCCCTCAGGGCCGGCAGTTCGCCGAGCTCCGCGGGGATGACCTCGACACGGTCGCCGGTCTTCACGAACGTGATCCGTCCGTCGCCGACCGCGTACGTCAGGCGGCGGTTCACGCGATACGTGCCGCCCTGGACGTTCACCCACGGAAGTGTCCGCAGCAGCCAGCGTGAGCTGATCTCCTGCATCTGGGGTGCGGACTTGGTGGTGGTGGCCAGGTTCCGCGCAGCTGCGGTGCCCAGGCTCTGCTGCGGCTTGCCCTGCTCCGTGCGGATCTCTTCGCCTACCGACATAAGGAATTGCCCTCCCGGTCATGCACCGGCAGCGGACTGCGCCGGCCATCGATCTCGCGACCAGCCTTTCAGCACGCAGCGTGCCGGTGCCATTACACGAACGAGCGGGATTGGATCTCCGCCGACTGGGCAAAAAGAGGGATCCTGTCCAGTGCCTCCGGCGCCGTCCGGGGGCACACCCCCGTCCGCTGTCCGGATCCGTTCCCGCGCCGTGCGAACGATGTGCGCCCTGTCGGCTTCTTTCAGCACAAGCACCGATATACCGACATGCCGCTCGGCCCCGGCCGCGACCGGCAGCAGCGGCGGCACACCAGCACGAAGGAGGCGGCACGGCCTCTCCCCTGTCCGCGCACACGATCCTGGAGGCCCTGCGGGGCGAAGGCCTGCCCGTCGTCGAGGTCGGCGACCGGCGCCGTCGCCATCGCAACCACAAGGGCCCGTGGGAGCCCGTCGACGGCGTGATGATCCCTCCCACGGCGCCCCGGGGCGCCGCGCGGACCGCGAGCTGTGCCGCACGGGCTACGCCGGGCTCCCGGGCCCCCTGGGCCACGGCGTCGTCACCGAGGACGGCGCCGTCCATCTCGTCGGGCACGGCCGCGCGAACCACGCCGGCCTCGGCCACGACACGTCCTGCGCGCCGTCCATCTCGTCGGGCACGGCCGCGCGAACCACGCCGGCCTCGGCCACGACACGTCCTGCGCGCCGTGATCGCGGAGAGGGCCCTCCCGCACGACGACGAGGCCCGCATCGACGGCAACCGCCACTTCCGCGGCTTCGCGTGCGAGAACCTCGGCGACGGCGCGGACCCCTGGCCGCCGGCACAGCCGACGGCCGTCGAGAAGGCCGCGGCGGCGATCTGCCGGCGGCACGGCTGGACGGAGCGGTCGGTGATCGGCCGTCTGGAGTGGCAGCCGGGCAAGGTGGATCCGCGGGGCTTCACGACGGCCTCCGTGCGGGGAGCGGATCCGGGACCGCCTGAAGCGAGCGGACGGTGGACGACGGTGACAATGGTGCGGTGACCGGTCCGGACGCCCTTCAGCCCCGCCTGCCCTCCCCCGTCCAGGAGGTGCGGGACGACCGCTTCGGGCGGCAGGGCGTCGGCCTGGTCCTCAAGCGCGACGACCTGATCCACCCCCAGCTGATCGGGAACAAGTGGCGCAAGCTGGCCCCCAACCTGGACGCGGCGTCCGGCCGGCCGATCGTCACCTTCGGGGGCGCCTACTCCAACCATCTGCGCGCCACCGCCGCAGCGGGCCGCCTGCTCGGCGTGCCCACGGCCGGCGTGGTCCGCGGCGAGGAACTGGCCGACCGCCCCCTGAACCCCTCCCTGGCCCGGTGCGCGGCCGACGGCATGCGGCTGCACTTCGTCGACCGGACGACGTACCGCCGCAAGGCCGAGCCGGACACACTGGGGCGGATCCTGCGCGCGGTCGACGCGCCCGGCGCCCACGTCGTCCCCGAGGGGGGCAGCAACGCGCACGCCGTCCGCGGCTGCGCGGCGCTCGGCGCCGAGCTGCGCGGCACCGCCGGCGTCGCCGCCGTGGCCTGCGGCACGGGCGGCACGCTCGCCGGACTGGCCGCCGGTCTCGATCCCGGGCAGCGGGCACTGGGCGTCCCCGTCCTGCGGGGCGGATTCCTGGCGCGGGAGACGCGGCGGCTGCAGACGCAGGCCTTCGGCGGCCCGCGTGGGGAGTGGTCCCTCGACGACCGGTTCCACTTCGGCGGGTACGCCAGGGTGCCGGCCGTGCTGGAGGCGTTCGCCGCCGACTTCGAGCAGCGCCACGGCCTGCCCGTGGAACGTCTCTATGTCGCTAAATTGCTGTACGGACTCGTCGCCCTCGCGACCGAGGGAGCCTTCCCGCGCGGAACGACCGTCGCCGCCGTGATCACCGGCCGCCCGCTCGCCTGAGCCACCCGCTCCGTCGGGGCGCGGCGGCCTCACGGCCGTTCCGGACCCGGTTCCGCCCCCTCCGCCGGATCGGACTGCGGCGGCCCTGGATCGGGCCGCGGCCCCTGGTCAGGCCGCCTCCCGGAAGGCGGCGGCCTCCTCCAGGTCAAGGCGCCGCAGCAGGGTGCGCAGCATCTCGTCGTCGATGTGGCGGCCGTCCCTGAGCTCGACGAAGACCTCACGTTCGGCGCTGATCATCTCGCGGGAGAGTCTGCGGTAGGTGTCGTCGACGGTCTCGCCGGTGACCGGGTTGACCTGGCCGAGCCGCTCCCAGACGGCGTTGCGGCGGCGTTCGAGGACGGTACGGAGGCGGTCGGCGAGCGGCGGTGGGAGGACGTTGCGCTCGTCGGCGAGGAGCGCGTCGAGGCGCTCCTCGGCGACCCGGGAGGCCTGGGCCTGGGCGTTCGCCTCGGCGAGGGTCTCGGCCCGGACGTCCCGGCCGGGGAACCTCAGCAGCCGGATCAGCGGCGGCAGCGTCAGCCCCTGCACCACCAGCGTGCCGATCACGGTGGTGAAGGTCAGGAAGAGGACCAGGTTGCGCTGCGGGAAGGGCTCCTCGCCGTGGTGCACGGTGAGCGGGATGGAGAAGGCGACGGCGAGTGAGACCACGCCGCGCATCCCGGCCCACGCGATGACGACGGGCGCGCGCCAGGTGGGGTTCTCCTCGCGGGCCCTGATCCGCGCCGACAGCATCCGCGGCAGGAAGGTCGCCGGGTACACCCACAGGAAGCGGGCCGCCACGACGACGAGGAACAGGGCGATCGCGTACCGGACGGCGTCGATCCCCTCGTACTCGCCCAGGCCCCGCAGCACCACCGGCAGTTGCAGGCCGATCAGCGCGAAGACCGCCGACTCCAGGACGAAGGCGACCATCTTCCACACGGCCTCCTCCTGGAGGCGGGTGGCGAAGTCGACCTCCCAGGCGCGATGCCCGAGGTAGAGCGCGACGACGACCACGGCGAGCACGCCGGAGGCGTGGAACTGCTCGGCGGCGGCATAGGCGACGAACGGGATGAGCAGGGAGAGCGTGTTCTGCAGGAGCGGCTCCTTCAGACGGGTGCGCAGCCAGTGGAGCGGCGCCATCAGCACCAGGCCCACGGCGACGCCGCCGACCGCCGCGACCAGGAACTCCCGGATCCCGCCGCCCCACGAGGCGCCCTCGCCGACGGCCGCGGCGACGGCGACCTTGTAGGCGGTGATCGCGGTGGCGTCGTTGAGGAGGGACTCACCCTGCAGGATCGTGGTGATCCGCGAGGGCAACCCGACCCGGCGGGCCACCGCGGACGCCGCCACCGCGTCCGGTGGCGCCACCACGGCCCCCAGCACCAGCGCCGCGGTCAGCGGCAGGCCGGGCACGATCACGTAGGCTGCCCACCCCACCACGACGGTCGCGAACAGCACGTATCCGACGGAGAGCAGCGCCACCGGCCGCTTCTGCGCCCGAAGGTCCAGGTAGGAGCTGTCGGTGGCCGACGTGTACAGCAGCGGGGGCAGCAGCAGCGGCAGGACCACGTCCGGTTCGAGGGTGTAGTCGGGGACTCCGGGCACGTACGACACCGCCAGGCCGGCCGCGACCAGCAGCAGCGGGGCCGGCACCGGGCTGCGCCGGCCCGCCGCGGCGATCGCGGCGCTGCCCGCCACCAGCAGGAGCAGTGGCATCACGTCCATCGGCCTCGCCCACCCTCTTCTTCCGCGCGGTCGTCCGCACAGGCGTCGTAATCTGGCAATCATGAAACAGTGCACGCACGCGGGCGCGCTGCCGCTCCCGGAACCGGCCCCGCTGAGCGAGACGTGTCCGGAGTGCCTGCGGGACGGCACCCACCCGGTGCAGCTGAGGCTGTGCCTGACGTGCGGGCACGTGGGCTGCTGCGACTCGTCGCCGGGACGGCACGCGAGCAGCCACCACACCGAGTCCGGTCATCCCGTGATGCGGACCTTCGAGCCGGGTGAGGACTGGCGGTGGTGCTTCGTGGACCATGTCCTGGTGTGAGTCCGGCGGGTACGGTTCGGACGTCTGACGTCTGGGTACGTCAACCCGGCGCGCGCTCTTCCCAATTGGGCCCGCCCAGCCTCTAGCCACGGAGCGTATCCGCAGCTTTACTATGAGTGACGGCAAGGGGTTGGGGTCCCGGGGACAGGATTGTTCAGAGCGCGATAGCGTCACCGCTGAACCACCCATCGCGTTACCCCGGGGGGCGACCCCCGGCCCCGAACAGCTTGTACCACCTTGGAGGTGAGGGTGTCCCAGATCGACGGCGAGCCCGCGACCCAGGACTTCGTGGAAGTCCGGCTGCCGGCTGAGGGTGCCTACCTGTCGGTGCTGCGGACGGCCACGGCCGGTCTCGCGGCCCGCTTGGACTTCACCCTCGACGAGATCGAGGACCTGCGCATCGCAGTGGACGAGGCCTGCGCGATCCTGCTGCAGCAGGCCGTGCCCGGATCGGTGCTCTCCTGTGTCTTCCGACTCGTCGACGACTCGCTGGAGGTGACCGTGTCGGCACCGACCACCGACGGCCACGCCCCCTCCCGTGACACCTTCGCCTGGACCGTGCTGTCCGCACTGGCGGGCAAGGTCTCCTCTGCGGTGGACGAGGACAGAACCGTTTCGATCAGCCTCTACAAACAGCGCGGCGCGGGACCCGGGCCGGCGTGAGGGACGGGGACGGGCCGGTGCGGGACGAAGAAGGCACGCGGGGACTGCCGGCCGGGAACGCCCTGGACCCCCAGGGCGCGTCCCGGCGCGCGGCGGACGGCATCGACGGCATCCCGGAACAGGCCCGGCAGCATCCGGTGGACGATCCCGCTGACGTGGTCGTCCCCGACGGCGGGCGGCGGGATCGCGACGATGCCGCGCAGAGCACGCCTCTGGACGAGCGGATCGGGGTCACCCCTGTCCGAGCACAGGCGAGAGCTCGGGGAAGGGCAACGGGCGGGACGATGAGCGAGCACGAGCGATACGCCGAGGACGACGCGCGGGGCGGGCAGGGCGCGCCGGTCGTGCGGCACGATCCGCACGACCGCAGCGGGGCGCGTGCGCTCTTCGTCGAGCTGCGGACGCTGAAGGCGGGCAGCCCGGAGTACGCCGAGCTGCGCAACCGGCTGGTCCGCATGCACCTGCCGCTCGTGGAGCACCTCGCACGCCGGTTCCGCAACCGCGGCGAGCCGCTGGACGACCTCACGCAGGTCGCCACCATCGGCCTGATCAAGTCGGTGGACCGGTTCGACCCGGATCGCGGCGTGGAGTTCTCGACGTACGCGACCCCGACGGTCGTCGGCGAGATCAAGCGGCACTTCCGCGACAAGGGCTGGGCGGTGCGGGTGCCGCGCCGGCTGCAGGAGCTGCGGCTCGCGCTGACGACGGCGACGGCGGAGCTGTCGCAGCTTCACGGCCGCTCCCCCACCGTGCACGAGCTCGCCGAGAAGCTCGCCATCTCGGAGGAGGAGGTCCTGGAGGGCCTGGAGTCCGCCAACGCGTACTCCACCCTGTCCCTGGACGTGCCCGACACCGACGACGAGTCCCCGGCGGTCGCCGACACCCTCGGCGCCGAGGACGAGGCGCTGGAGGGCGTGGAGTACCGGGAGTCGCTCAAGCCGCTGCTGGAGGACCTCCCGCCGCGCGAGAAGCGGATCCTGCTGCTCCGGTTCTTCGGCAACATGACCCAGTCGCAGATCGCGCAGGAGGTCGGCATCTCCCAGATGCACGTCTCGCGACTGCTGGCGCGGACGCTGGCGCAGCTGCGGGAGAAGCTCCTCGTCGAGGAGTGAGCGGGATCACTTGCCCGCGCGGCCGGGCCCCCGGATCCCGAGGGCCCGCGTGGTCTCCGCGTTGATCAACAGGACCAGTGAGGCGACGGCGACGGCGGCGAGCGCGATCCCTACGGGAATCCCGCTGCCGTCGGAGGTCAGCAGACTGTAGGCCACCGGCAGCGCCATGATCTGCGTGACGACGGCCGGGCCCCGGCTCCAGCTGCGGCGGGCGAGCAGCCCGCGCGCGGCCAGCAGCGGCAGAAGCGCGAGCACGATCAGGGTGATGCCCCCGGTGACGGCCTGCTGCCGGTCGTCCGGGTCGCCCGTGACGGCGAGGACGAGCATCCAGATTCCGCCGGCGACCAGCGCGAGCCCCTCCAGGGCGGCGAGCGCCGCGGCGTACGTCAGGCGCCGCGGGCGGGGGCCGGCGGTCGCTGCGGTGGTGGGGGTCTGCTCACTGCTCACCCCTGAAGGGTAGCCCTCGCGGTACCGCCGCCCTGGCGCCGGTTCCCACGCCCGGACCAGGTCGTGCGCTGCCGGATCCCCACCTGGCGCTGGGCCCGGTACCGCCCAGTAGGTACCCTGCCAGTCATGCGTGCACTTCTCGTGGTCAATCCGGCGGCTACCACTACGAGTGCGCGGACGCGTGACGTTCTCATCCATGCGCTCGCCAGCGAGATGAAACTGGAGGCGGTCACCACCGAGTACCGCGGCCACGCGCGCGACCTGGGCCGGCAGGCGGCGCTGAGCGACGACATAGACCTGGTGGTGGCGCTCGGCGGCGACGGCACGGTCAACGAGGTGGTCAACGGCCTGCTGCACGACGGCCCCGACCCGGAACGGCTGCCCGGCCTCGCCGTGGTCCCCGGCGGTTCCACCAACGTCTTCGCCCGCGCCCTGGGTCTGCCCAACGACGCCGTGGAGGCGACCGGCGCGCTGTTGGACGCGCTGCGCGAGGGCACCGAACGCACGGTCGGCCTGGGGCGGGCCTCCGGTACGCCCGGCACCCCCGACGAGGCGGCGCCGGCCCGCTGGTTCACCTTCAACGCCGGGCTGGGGTTCGACGCGGGCGTGGTCGGCCGGGTCGAGCAGCACCGCGAGCGCGGCAGGAAGTCGACGCACGCGCTGTACGTCCGCCAGGTGGTGCGCCAGCTGCTGGGCGAGCCGAACCGCCGGCACGGGGCGATCACGCTGGAGCGGGCGGGCGAAGAGCCGGTGACGGACCTCGTGCTGTCCATAGTCTCGAACACCTCGCCCTGGACGTTCCTGGGCAATCGCCCGATCTATGCGTCACCTAAGGCCTCGTTCGATACGGGGCTCGACGTATTCGGTCTCAGCCGTCTGTCGACCGCCGCGGTTGCCCGGTATGGCACCCAGTTGCTCACTTCGTCCCCGGAGCGTGGACCGCACGGCAGGCATGCACTCTCCCTGCACGATCTGGACCGGTTCACCTTGCATTCGAAGGCTCCGCTCCCCCTCCAGATGGACGGTGACCACCTGGGGCTGCGTAGCAGCGTGACGTTCACAGGCGTACGCCGTGCACTGCGTGTGATTGTGTGAGCGGAAGGGCCTAAAGTCCTTTCACTCGAACGTTTAGGCCAGGATCCACCCCATGGAAGTACGGCTGTGACCTAGTCGACACCGAAGAATCAAAAAAAACTTTCTGGAAGGGGTTGTATCCGCCGCTGAGGTTTGCGAGTCTCTACGTGGCGATCGGGACGGCCCGCAGGACCGGCCTCCCACTGATCACCAGAACCCCTCTTCAAACCAAGGACCACGCCGGGCAACCCGGCGGTCGGCCCTTCCCTTGTTGAGGGATTCGTGAAAGCGTTCACATTCACAAGCAACTTGCACGTAATACCAAGGAGAGGTAGCAGCCATGGACTGGCGTCACAACGCCGTTTGCCGCGAGGAAGACCCCGAGCTCTTCTTCCCCATCGGCAACACCGGTCCTGCGCTGCTGCAGATCGAGGAAGCCAAGGCCGTCTGCCGCCGCTGCCCGGTGATCGAGCAGTGCCTGCAGTGGGCGCTCGAGTCCGGTCAGGACTCCGGCGTCTGGGGTGGTCTCAGCGAGGACGAGCGCCGCGCCATGAAGCGCCGCGCCGCCCGCAACCGGGCCCGTCAGGCCTCCGCCTGACACAGCCACCCCTGCTGACAGCCTGAGCTTGGCGGCGCGTGTGCCGGACGGCATGAGTCCGTGGACGGCATACGCATCTCCCGCCCCCGAGCCGCAGCGCGCAGTATCCCCGATGCGCTTGAAGTAGCAGAGCAGCAGTCGAGCATCAGCCTCGGACCCAGGCGGTCCGGGGCTTTTTGCTGCGCCCGGCGCCGGCGTCCGGCGCACGCTCCGCCCGGCACCCGGCACCCGGCACCTCCGACGTCACCGCTGCCGATGACTCTGTGTGATGTCGACCTCAACACCCCTGTGGCACAGGCCACTTGAGCCCCGCCGGCCTCGCGCGCCACGGAGTGCCGGGACACGCGTGCGGGAGGTGAACGCCGTGCGAGAACTTTCGGGGGTGCTACTTGTGCGCGCGCACCGGGATGTCCAGGACCACCTGCGTCCCCCGCTCCGGTGCCGGCACCATGTCGAAACTGCCGCCCAGTTCGCCCTCCACCAGGGTCCGCACGATCTGCAGGCCGAGGTTGCCCGAGCGGTGCGGGTCGAACCCCTCCGGCAGCCCGACGCCGTCGTCCTGGACGGTGACGAGGAGGCGCGCCTCCTTCGTCGTGCCACCGCGTACGGCCGAGACCTCGACCGTGCCGGTGTCGCCGTCGCGGAAGCCGTGCTCCAGCGCGTTCTGAAGGACCTCGGTGAGGACCATGGACAGCGGGGTGGCGACCTCGGCGTCGAGGATGCCGAAGCGGCCGGTGCGGCGGCCGGCCACCTTGCCCGGCGAGATCTCGGCGACCATCGCGAGGACGCGGTCGGCGATCTCGTCGAACTCCACACGCTCGTCCAGGTTCTGCGACAGCGTCTCGTGCACGATCGCGATCGAGCCGACCCGGCGCACGGCCTCCTCCAGGGCCGCCCGGCCACGCTCGGACTCGATACGGCGGGCCTGGAGCCGCAGCAGCGCCGCCACCGTCTGGAGGTTGTTCTTCACCCGGTGGTGGATCTCCCGGATGGTCGCGTCCTTGGTGATCAACTCACGCTCGCGGCGGCGCAGTTCGGTCACGTCGCGGAGCAGCACCAGGGATCCGATACGGGTGCCCTTGGGCTTGAGCGGGATCGCCCGGACCTGGATGACCCCGTCGTGGGCCTCGATCTCGAACTCGCGCGGCGCCCAGCCGCTCGCGACCTTGACGAGGGCCTCGTCCACCGGCCCCCGGGTCGGGGCGAGCTCGGCGGTGGTCCGCCCCAGGTGGTGGCCGACCAGGTCGGCGGCGAGGCCGAGCCGGTGGTAGGCGGACAGGGCGTTCGGGGAGGCGTACTGGACGATGCCGTCGGCGTCCAGGCGGATCAGCCCGTCCCCGACCCGCGGTGAGGCGTCCATGTCGACCTGCTGGTCGGGGAAGGGGAAGGAACCGGCCGCGATCATCTGCGCGAGGTCGGAGGCGCTCTGGAGGTAGGTCAGCTCCAGCCGGCTCGGGGTGCGCACAGTGAGCAGATTGGTGTTGCGGGCGATGACCCCGAGGACGCGCCCCTCACGCCGTACCGGGATCGACTCCACCCTGACGGGGACCTCCTCGCGCCACTCCGGGTCGCCCTCGCGCACGATCCGGCCCTCGTCGAGGGCCGCGTCCAGCATGGGCCGGCGGCCGCGCGGGACGAGGTGGCCGACCATGTCGTCCTGGTAGGAGGTCGGGCCGGTGTTCGGCCGCATCTGGGCCACGGAGACGTAGCGCGTGCCGTCGCTGGTGGGCACCCACAGGACCAGGTCGGCGAAGGAGAGGTCGGAGAGCAGCTGCCACTCCGAGACCAGCAGGTGCAGCCACTCGAGGTCGGAGTCGTCGAGGGCGGTGTGCTGGCGGACCAGTTCGTTCATGGAGGGCACGTCAGTGAGCGTACCGGCAGGTTTGCGCGGGCCCGAAAAACACCCGCGGGCCGCGGCGCCTGGGAGGGACCCTCAACCCTCCCGGCACCGCAGCCCGGAGCAACATCGGCCGTGGGGTGTGCGGTCCCGGTCGGCCGAAGGATGAGGAGCCGGGGCAGTCAGGGCAGAGAGCTCCGGTTCCTCGGTCCGCCTTCCTGTGCGGGGAAGACGGAGGCTCGTGTCTGCGCACCCTTGCGCGTTTCTACTTCAGTATTGTGGACTAGACCACTCGGTGTGTCCATGTGTCGGAGGCCGCTTGTCGGCGGCGCCCGGCCACTGTCCCCCCGCAGCCTAGCCGCACCAGGTCAGATACGGGGCCGGATGGACATGGCGATTTCCGCGACCGCTTCCATTCGCTCCCTGTTTGCGCCGTCGCGCGCCTGTCGGGAACGCCCTGGACGGCCACTCCGGGTGCACGGTGCGAGCACGGCGCCATCGGTGCCCGCGGACAGTCCCCCCGCTTCGACGTCGGCGCGGACGCACCCCTCGGCCGAGGCGGCCAGGGGCGCTGCGCCTGCCGCGCGGGAACCCCTCCGCCTCCGCATGGCCGCAGCCGGCCGGCGCGTGAGCGCACAGGCGCCCGTGCGGGCGTCTGCGACGGCCCGGCGACCCCGGTCCGCACCGGGCCGCCGGCCGTCGCCTCGACGTGGCGGGAGGGGCCCGTCCGGCACTGCGGCCCGCCGCGCGCGGGGCGGTCCGGCGCCTCCGGCCCCATGGGCCGGGACGGCCGATTCTGTTAGATTGGTCTAAACCACATAGTCCTCCCCGGGCCCTCTCCCGCCCCCTTCTCAGAACGGCAGGCCAGCGTGGAAGTTGTCATCGTTCCGGACGCCGCATCGGGTGGCGAGCTCATCGCCGAGGCCATGGCACGCCTGCTGCGGCACACGCCGGACGCCCTGCTCGGCGTCGCCACCGGCTCGACCCCGCTGCCCGTCTACCGGGCGCTGACGGCCAAGGTGCGCTCCGGTGCCGTGGACCCCGCGCACGCGCGGGTCGCGCAGCTCGACGAGTACGTGGGGCTGCCCGCCGAGCATCCCGAGTCCTACCGCTCGGTGCTGCGCCGCGAGGTGCTCGAACCGCTCGGGATCCCGATGGACAACTTCATCGGCCCCGACGGCACGGCCCCGGACGTGCAGGCAGCGTGCGAGGCGTACGACCGGGCGCTGGCCGAGGCCGGCGGGGTCGATCTCCAGCTGCTGGGCATCGGCACCGACGGGCACATCGGATTCAACGAGCCGTGCTCCTCGCTCGCCTCGCGCACCCGGATCAAGACGCTGACCGAGCAGACCCGCGTCGACAACGCGCGGTTCTTCGACGGCGACATCGAACAGGTGCCGCACCACGTCATCACGCAGGGCATCGGCACCATTCTGGAGGCCCGGCACCTGGTGCTGCTGGCCACCGGGGAAGGAAAGGCGGACGCGGTCGCGGCGACCGTCGAGGGACCGGTCGCCGCGGTGTGCCCGGCCTCCGCACTGCAACTGCACCCGCACGCCACGGTCGTCGTCGACGAGGCCGCGGCCTCCGAGCTGAAGCTCGCGGACTACTTCCGCCACACCTACGCCGACAAGCCGGAGTGGCAGGGGATCTGATCCGCCGCGGACGCCGAGGGCGCCGGACTCCGCGTCGGAGTCCGGCGCCCTCGTGCTCATGCGGGCTCGGCGGAGGAGGCACGCGGGTGGGACGGATCCACCGCGGTCCGGCAGCGCCCCGAAGGGGCGCGGGGAACCGAGCGACCGGACGCGACGGCGCCGCGGTCGACCGACGTCGTACCGCGGCACCTCCGGCGGACGCGTTCAGGCCCCCGCGCCGCCCGCGATGATCTCCGCCGCAGCCCGGCCGCAGACGCGGGCCGCGCCATGGGTGGCGATGTGCAGGGCGCCGCGGCGGGGGGCCTGGGGGACGCCCATCTCGACGACGACCGTGTCGGGACGGGCCGCGAGCAGGGCGTCGAGGGCCGCGGTCATCCACGCGTGGCGGTGCTCGTCGCGCACGACCGCCACGATCCGGCGGTCGCGTGCCGCGACCAGGGCGGCGGGACCCGCGTCCTCGCCGGCGAAGCTGCCGGTCTCGGTGCCGGGCAGCAGCCGGGCGAGCTCGGCTGCCACACCCCACGGGGTCTCGTCACCGACGGCGATGTTGGCCACCGGCGTCAGGGCGGCGACGTAGGGCGCCTCGGTGAGCCGGGCGAAGCCGTCGGCGCCGGTGATCTCCAGGGCGCGCCGGGCCGCGGCCAGTCCCACGTCGGGCCGCCCGGCACCGGCCCGTCCGGCCGCGGATCCGGCCCCGCCCGCGGTGCGCGGCGCCTGTACCGTCCACCGTGCCAGGGCGCGGACCCGTTCCGCGGCGTCCGCCAGGCGCTCCTCCGGCAGCTCGCCGGAGCGGACGGCGGCCACGAGGGCGTCGCGCAGGCGCCGCACCGTCTCGTCGTCGGCGAGGCCGCCGCCCACGCAGATGGCGTCGGCGCCGGCCGCGACGGCGAGGACACTGCCGCGTTCGATGCCGTAGGTGGCGGAGACGGCCTGCATCTCCATGCCGTCGGTGACGATCAGACCGTCGTAGCCGAGTTCGCCGCGCAGCAGGTCGGTGAGGATCCGGCGGGACAACGTTGCCGGGCGCTCGGCGTCCAGGGCCGGGACCAGGATGTGCGCGCTCATCACCGCGCGGGTGCCGGCGGCGATCGCGGCGCGGAAGGGTGCCAGGTCCCGGGCGGCCAGGACGTCGGCGGGCGCGTCGATGCGCGGCAGGGCATGGTGCGAGTCGACGGCCGTGTCGCCGTGGCCGGGGAAGTGCTTGGTGCAGGCGGCGACGCCCGCGGCCTGGAGGCCCTGCACGTAGGCGGCGGTGTGCCGGGCGACCAGGTCGGTGTCGGCGCCGAAGGAGCGGACGCCGATGACCGGGTTGTCGGGGTTGGAGTTCACGTCCGCCGACGGGGCCCAGTTGAGGTTCACCCCGCAGGCGGCGAGGCGGCGGCCGAGCTCGTGGGCGACCTCCCGGGTGAGCTCGGCGTCGTCCACCGCGCCGAGGGCGTGGTTGCCGGGGAAGGAGGAGCCGGTGCGCACCTCCAGGCGGGTGACGTCACCGCCCTCCTCGTCGATGGCCACCAGGACGTCGTCGCGTTCGGCGCGCAGCTGGGCGGTCAGCGCGGCCAGTTGCCCGGTCGAGGCGATGTTGCGGCCGAACAGCCCGACCGAGGCCAGGCCCTCGCCCAGGCGGCGCAGCAGCCAGTCCGGGGCGGTGGTGCCGGTGAAGCCGGGCTGGAGGACCGTCAGGGCGTCACGTGTCAGCGTGTCGGTTCCGCTGGCGATTGTCGTCATCGGGTGGCGTCATCCCTTCACGGCGCCGGCGGTCAGACCCGCGGCCATCTTGCGCTGGACGAAGAGGAACAGGACGACGATCGGCACGGCCATCATGGTGGCGCCGGCCATCATCGGGGCGTACTCGGTGCCGTGCTTGGTGGTGAAGTTGCCGAGCCAGACGGTCGCGGTCTGGTTCTTCTGGCTGAGCAGCATCAGGGCGTAGAGGTACTCGTTCCAGGCCTGGATGAAGCCGTACACCGAGGTGGCGACCATGCCGGGGGCCAGGAGCGGGAAGACGACCCGGATGAAGGCGCCGGTGCGGGAGCAGCCGTCGACCATCGCAGCCTCCTCCAGTTCCTTGGGGATGTTGACGATGAAGCCGCGCAGCGTCCACACCGTGAACGGCAGGATGAAGGTCAGGTAGGTGATGATCAGGCCGGTCAGCCGGTCGTACTGGCCGAGGTCGTTCAGGAGCAGGAAGACCGGGATGATCATGGCGACCAGAGGCACCATCTGGACCGCGAGGATGCCCACGATGACGATCTTGCGGCCGCGGAAGGCGAACCGGGAGATGGCGAGCGCGGCCAGCGTGCCCACCACGACGCCGATCAGGACCACGGTCAGCGACACGACCAGGCTGCGGCCGACCGGGCCCCAGAAGTCGGCGATGTGCAGGGCCCGGGTGAAGTTGGAGAGGGTGATGCCGGTCGGCAGCAGGCTCGGGTCCGGGTCGATGGCGTCCTTGGCCGGTTTGAAGGCCGTGTTCAGCATCCAGTAGAGCGGGAAGCCCGCGACGAGGAAGACCAGCAGGCCGACGAGGTTCCAGCCGAGCCGCGACCTGCGGCGGTCCGTGGTGGCGGCGGTGCTCATTCGACCTCTCCGATCTTCAGCATCTGACGCATGTAGACGGCGACCACGCCGAGCAGGAGCAGCACGGTCAGCAGGGCGATCGCCGAGCCCTGTGCGTAGTCGTTGACCACGAAGGCGCGGTCGTAGGAGTAGGTGTTGAGGACCTGGAACTCGGCCTCGGGGTGGCCGTTGCGCATGACGAAGACCTGCGGGAAGACACCCATGTCCCAGATGACCGACAGGGTCGTGAGCATCACGACGATCGGCTTGAGGATGGGCAGGGTGACGAACCGGAAGACGCCCCAGGCACCGGCCCCGTCCAGCCGGGCGGCCTCCTCCAGCTCCTTGGGGACCTGGGTGAGTCCGGCGCTGAGGGTGATGACGACGAACGGGACCGCACCCCAGACCACCAGCAGCATGATCACGGCCAGGCCCTGCGGGCCGTCGGCGAACCAGTTGTGGCCGATCATGTCGACCCCGGGCAGCTTGCTGAGCAGGGCGTTGAAGACGCCGTAGTCGGTGTCGAAGAGCCACTTGAAGACGGTCGTGGCGACGATGACCGGCATGCCCCAGCTGGCCACCAGGACGATGTTGATGAGCGTCTTCAGCCAGCCGGAGACCCGCTGGAGCAGTAGCGCGAGGAGCATGCCGATCACCATGGTGAGGACGACGGCGCCGCCCGCGAAGATGATCGTGCGCACGACGACGGCCCAGAACTCTCTGTCGCCCAGCACTTCGGCGAAGTTGTCCAGGCCCACCGACTCGGCCGGCTGGAAGCCCCACAGCTGGGCCTGTCCGAACTTCTGGAAGGAGAGCGTCACCAGGCGCAGCAGCGGGTAGCCCATGACCAGGACGAGCACGAGCAGGCAGGGCGCGAGCAGCAGCCACGGCGTCGCGGCACCGCCGGAGGTGGGTCTGCCCCCGGGGCGCTTCGGCGCGGGCGGTGGCGCCTGCCGCGGCGGCGGCACCTTGGCAGGGGTGGTCGTGTCTGCGGCACTCATCGCGCGCTCCTCAGCGGTCCCTCACGGTCGTACGGACGGCGGGGCTCCCCGTGCCGGGAGCCCCGCCCGAAGGTCACTTGGTGTTGATGACCTTGTCGATCGCGGCGTCCGCCTCCTCGGCGGCCTCCTCGACCGACTTCTTGCCGGTGCCGATGTTCTGCAGCATGGTCTGCAGGACCTGGGCCTTCTCGACCTGGCCCCAGCCGGGGGCCATCGGGACGAACCAGTTGGACTCGGCCGCGGTGGCCGGGACGGCCGTCTTCGGGTCGTTCTTGAGGGTCGCGAGATCGGTCTTGTTGTTCGGCAGGTTGCCCTTGCCCATCAGGCCCTTCTGGCCGGCCGGACCGGTGAAGGCGTTGATCCACTCGGCGGCGACCGCCTGCGCGTCGGACTTCACCGGGACGGCGAGGTCGGAGCCGCCCAGGAAGACGGGCAGGTTGCTGCCGGACGGGCCGGGCATGACGAAGTTCTCGAGGTTGCCCTTGAGCTTGCCGGTCTTGTCGTTCTCCGGCATCTCGCTGGTGGCGCCCTCCCAGGCGGCACCGAAGATCATGCCGGACTTGCCCTGGCCGTAGACGATGTAGCGGTCGGACTCGTCCTTGGTCTTGTCGCCGTGCATGTACGTGTCGACGACGTTCTTGAACTCGGTCAGGCCCTTGACCGACTCGGGCGAGGAGAGGTTGGCCTTCCACTGGCCGCCCTCCTCCTCGGCGATGGAGCCGCCGGCGTCGTAGACGAAGGACATGGCCGCGTACCAGTCGCGGGTGGGCTGGTACCAGGCGCTGAACTTGTCGCCCTCCTTCTTCTGGACCTTGTCCAGGGCTGCGGTCAGCTCCGCGTAGGTCCTGGGCGGGGCCGTCACGCCGACGGAGGCGAAGAGGTCCTTGCGCCAGTTGCCGACGCGGCCACCGGCGTAGTACGGCACGCCGTAGGTCTTGCCGTCATAGGTCACCGAGGCCTTGAGGCCGTCCAGCCAGGCGGAGGAGTTGTCGAACTTCGCCTGGTCGAGGGGGGCGAAGGCGCCCTTGACCATGTAGGCGAGCATCTCGGTGTTGCCCATCTCGACCACGTCGGGTGCCTTGTCCGTGGCCAGGACGGCGTCCAGCTTGGCGTTCTTGTCCGGCCAGCCGTAGTACTCGTGGTTGATCTTGATGCCGGGGTGCTTCTTCGCCACCGCGTCGTCGGCGGCCTTCACCAGCTCCGGCCAGTTGTTCTGCGCATCGACGGTGAGCCAGACGGTCAGCTCCTTGACGTCGGCACCCTTGTCCGAGCTGCTCTTGCCGTCGCTGTCCCCGCACGCCGCGATGGAGACCATCATGCCCGCGATACCGATCGCGGCTGTCAGCTTGCGCTTCACGCCACCCTCCTCAGGGATGCCCATAAACCCCCCAGGCTCCCCGCGGTGAACGCTGTGGTGCGTGGGGCCGGGACTGGACCAATGGTGTAGACCAGTAGGCTGGAGCTTGGCCCAGACCAATAGGCCTGTCAAGGGAGTTCGAGGGGCCCCGTGTCGTCCGTTATGGGACCGCGATATGCAGGGACTTTTCTTTTTTCAGCGACCAGAAAGACCTCCACCGCGAGGAATGCACCCGGGTAGACCATTGCCTTATGGACTAGACCAAAGGAGAGGGTGGGGGTATACAGAGGGGATCACGGAGCGTGCGGAGGAACCCACCGCGGTCCCCCACACACGAAGCCGTGCCACGATGTGAGCCGCGGCCGATGGGGTGTCGGTCGCTTCGGCACCGAGGGCCGGGAAGGCAGAGCATGAGCACCGACGTCAGCAGTGCGGAGAACGAGGCCGGGGCGACCGTCCGTACCGCGCGCGTGCCCAAGTACTACCGCTTGAAGAAGCACCTGCTCGACATGACGGAGACACAGGCTCCCGGCACCCCGGTGCCGCCGGAGCGGACACTGGCCGCCGAGTTCGACACCTCGCGCACGACCGTCCGGCAGGCGCTCCAGGAGCTGGTCGTCGAGGGCCGGCTGGAGCGCATCCAGGGCAAGGGCACGTTCGTCGCCAAGCCCAAGGTCTCGCAGGCGCTGCAGCTGACCTCCTACACCGAGGACATGCGGGCCCAGGGCCTGGAGCCCACCTCGCAGCTGCTGGACATCGGCTACATCACCGCCGACGACCGCCTCGCCGGGCTGCTGGACATCGGCGCCGGCGGACGGGTGCTGCGCATCGAGCGGCTGCGCATGGCCAACGGCGAGCCCATGGCCATCGAGACCACCCACCTGTCCGCCAAGCGCTTCCCCGCGCTGCGCAGGTCGCTGGTGAAGTACACGTCCCTCTACACCGCCCTCGCCGAGGTCTACGACGTCCATCTGGCCGAGGCCGAGGAGACCATCGAGACCTCGCTGGCCACCCCGCGCGAGGCCGGCCTGCTCGGCACCGACGTGGGCCTGCCGATGCTGATGCTCTCCCGGCACTCCGTGGACAAGGAGGGCAAGCCGGTCGAGTGGGTGCGGTCGGTCTACCGCGGCGACCGGTACAAGTTCGTCGCGCGCCTGAAACGTCCACAGGATTAGGCACCCTCAGAAAAAGGGCAGAGAACAGGAGTTGCGGAGCCCCGCCTTCGCCCGTCGGCCGGATTTTCCGAGCAGATGTGCGGACGGGGTCTTCCGCAGGGCTTTATCCGTCACCTACATTGCCTGCGCTTGCACAGGTGATCAGCGAGGGGACGGAGCCGCCTGATGTCACAAGCCCCAGAGGATTCCGGAGGGCAGGTGGTGACGCCGGTGCGCGTCGTCATCGCCCTCTGCCTGATCGCGCCCTTCGTGGCGATGCTGTGGGTCGGTTCGTACGCCAAGACGGATCCCGCGTTCATCGGGATCCCCTTCTTCTACTGGTACCAGATGCTGTGGGTGGTCATCGCCACCGCACTCACCGTGGTCGCGCACCAGCTGTGGCGCCGTGATCAGCGCGCCCGGGCCTCGCAGAAGGGTGGTGCCGGCGAGTGAAGGACGGCGTGAACGGCGTAGCGCTCGGCGTCTTCGTCTTCTTCTTCCTGCTGGTGACGGCCATGGGATTCCTGGCCGCACGCTGGCGCAAGGCCGAGAACCAGCACAGCCTCGACGAATGGGGCCTGGGCGGACGGTCCTTCGGCACCTGGGTCACCTGGTTCCTGCTCGGCGGCGACCTGTACACGGCGTACACGTTCGTCGCGGTCCCGGCGGCCATCTACGCGGCGGGCGCGGCCGGCTTCTTCGCGGTGCCCTACACGATCCTCGTCTACCCACTGATCTTCACGTTCCTGCCGCGCCTGTGGTCGGTCTCGCACCGGCACGGCTACGTGACCACCTCCGACTTCGTCCGCGGCCGGTTCGGCTCGAAGGGCCTGTCGCTGGCGGTGGCGCTGACCGGCATCCTCGCGACCATGCCGTACATCGCGCTCCAACTGGTCGGCATCCAGGCGGTGCTGGACGTGATGGGCGTCGGCGGCGGTGAGAACAGCAACTGGTTCGTGAAGGACCTGCCGCTGCTGATCGCCTTCGGCGTGCTGGCCGCGTACACCTACTCGTCGGGGCTGCGCGCACCGGCCCTCATCGCGTTCGTCAAGGACGCCCTGATCTACATCGTCATCGCCGTGGCGATCATCTACATCCCGATCAAGCTGGGCGGCTTCGACGACATCTTCGCCAAGGCGGGCGAGAAGTTCACCGCGGCGGGCAAGGGCGGTCTGCTTCCGGCGCCCGCCGGGCACTGGGGATACGCCACGCTCGCGCTCGGCTCCGCCCTGGCCCTGTTCATGTACCCGCACTCGGTGACGGCGACCCTGTCCTCGCGCAGCCGCGAGGTGATCCGCCGCAACACCACGATCCTCCCGCTCTACTCGCTGATGCTGGGCCTGCTGGCGCTGCTGGGCTTCATGGCGATCGCGGACGGCATCGACGTCGCCAACGGCCAGCTGGCGATCCCGCAGCTCTTCGAGGACATGTTCCCGTCCTGGTTCGCCGGCGTGGCCTTCGCGGCGATCGGCATCGGCGCGCTCGTTCCGGCCGCCATCATGTCGATCGCCGCGGCGAACCTCTTCACCCGCAACGTCTACAAGGACTTCATCAAGCCGGACGCCACGGCCGCGCAGGAGACCCGGGTCTCCAAGATCGTGTCGCTGCTGGTGAAGGTGGGCGCGCTGGTCTTCGTCCTGACCATGGACAAGACGGTCGCCATCAACTTCCAGCTGTTGGGCGGGATCTGGATCCTGCAGACCTTCCCGGCGCTGGTCGGCGGCCTGTTCACCCGGTGGTTCCATCGCTGGGCGCTGCTGGCCGGCTGGGCGGTCGGCATGGTGTACGGCACGGTCGCCGCGTACGGGGTGGCCTCGCCGACGAAGAAGCACTTCGGCGGTTCGTCGAAGGAGATCCCGGGCATCGGGGAGATCGGCTACATCGGCCTGACGGCGTTCGTCCTGAACGTGGCGGTCACGGTGGTCCTGACCTTCGTCCTGAAGGCCCTGAAGGCCCCCGAGGGCGTCGACGAGACCCGGGCGGACGACTACACGGCCGACGCGGGCGACCCGGGCGTCCAGGTGGAGCTCCCACCGGCCACCGCGGAGAGCGCCCACTGAGCCGACCGCACCGCGCGCGGGGAACCGGACAGACCCTGAGAGCCGCGTGAGCCGCGTGAGCCACCAGGACCGATCGCAGCGGGCCGCCGGACAGCACGATGACCGGCGGCCCGCCGTCGTCCACACTCGTCGGCATGGACATCGTGATCCGGGCCGCAGAACCCAGCGAATACGCCGCACTCGGCGACATCACCGCCCAGGCCTACCTCGGCGACGGACTCCTCGACTTCGGCGCGAGCGACGCCTACCTCGGCGCACTGCGCGACGTCGGCAAACGCGCCGCGGCCGCCGAGGTCCTGGTCGCCGTTCAGGGCGAGCGGCTGCTCGGCGGCATCACGTTCGTCCCCGACGGCGGCCCCATGGCCGACATCGCCCGGCCCGGCGAGGCCGAGATCAGGATGCTGGCCGTCGCCCGCGCCGGGCGCGGCCGGGGCGCGGGCGAGGCCCTGGTGCGGGCCTGCATCGACCGGGCCCGCGCCACCGGCGACCGCACGAGGATCGTCCTGTCGACCCAGTCCGCCATGCGCACCGCCCACCGCATCTACGAACGCCTGGGCTTCGTCCGCACCCCGGGCCGGGACTGGAGCCCCCTCCCGGAGGTCCCCGACCTCACGCTGCTCACGTACGAGTTGACGCTCTGAGACGGGAGCAACACAACATCTGGGGGTGACACCACAGCCCAGCACAAGATGTATGCTCATGCTCGCTGTCGCCGCAGGGGAATCCGGTGCGAATCCGGAACTGTCCCGCAACGGTGTACCTGTGCGTGTCCGCGCACGGGAGTCAGTCCGAGGACCTGCCGACAGCGCACCCGGCCGTCCGGCCGGTGTGCTCCGACGTCCGGGCCTCGTGGAATGGGCCGGTGGACGCGACGCCGTGTGCGCTCGTGCTGCCCCCCTTCCCTCGCCGAGGCCCCGTGCCGAGCGAGGGAGAGCCCCACGTGACGATCGCGCCAGCCGAACCGGCTTCAGCCGGCCCGGTGCCCGAGGAGACCGACGGCCCCGGAACCGCCCTGCTGCGGACCCTGACCGAGCTCACCGCCGACCTCCCCGACGCCGACCCCGGCCGGGTGGCCGCCGCGGCCCTGCGCGGCCGGTCGGCGCGGGCCGGCGGGCAGGCCGCCCTCGCGGAGCTGCGCGAACTCGCCACGGAGGCCGCCGCCGGCCTGATCTCCGAGGACCCCGCCTACTCCCGGCTCGCCGCCCGGCTGCTGACCCTCACCATCCGCGACGAGGCCGCCTCGCAGGGCGTGACGACCTTCACCGAGTCGATCGCGACCGGCCACCGCGAGGGGCTCATCGCCGACCGGACCGCGGAGTTCGTACGGCTGCACGCCGAACGGCTGGACGCCCTCGTCGACGGGGACGCCGACGACCGCTTCGGCTACTTCGGCCTGCGCACCCTGCATTCCCGCTACCTGCTCCGACACCCCCTGACCCGCAAGGCCGTCGAGACGCCCCAGCACTTCCTGCTGCGCGTCGCCGCCGGTCTCGCCGAGGACGACACCCCCCGCTCGGTCGACGAGGTCGCGGCGCTCTACAGGCTGATGAGCCGCCTCGACTACCTGCCCTCCTCCCCCACCCTGTTCAACTCCGGCACACGGCACCCGCAGATGTCGTCCTGCTACCTGCTGGACTCCCCGCTCGACGAGTTGGACTCCCTCTACGACCGCTACCACCAGGTGGCGCGGCTGTCGAAGCACGCCGGCGGCATCGGGCTGTCGTACTCCCGCATCCGCTCCCGCGGTTCGCTGATCCGCGGCACGAACGGGCACTCCAACGGCATCGTGCCGTTCCTGAAGACCCTCGACGCCTCGGTCGCCGCCGTCAACCAGGGCGGCCGGCGCAAGGGTGCCGCGGCGGTCTATCTGGAGACCTGGCACTCCGACATCGAGGAGTTCCTGGAGCTGCGGGACAACACCGGCGAGGACGCCCGCCGTACGCACAACCTGAACCTGGCGCACTGGATCCCGGACGAGTTCATGCGCCGGGTCGAGGCCGACCGGCCGTGGTCGCTGTTCTCGCCCGCGGACGTCCCGGAGCTGGTCGACCTGTGGGGCGGGGAGTTCGACGCGGCGTACCGTGCGGCGGAGGCGAAGGGCCTGGCGAGGAAGACCCTGCCCGCCCGCGAGCTGTACGGGCGGATGATGCGCACGCTCGCGCAGACCGGCAACGGCTGGATGACCTTCAAGGACGCCGCCAACCGCACCGCCAACCAGACGGCCGAGCCGGGCCACGTCGTCCACTCCTCCAACCTCTGCACGGAGATCCTCGAGGTCACGGACGACGGCGAGACGGCGGTCTGCAACCTGGGCTCGGTGAACCTGGGCGCCTTCGTGACCGGCACCGGCATCGACTGGGAGCGCCTGGACGAGACGGTCCGCACCGCCGTGACCTTCCTCGACCGGGTCGTGGACATCAACTTCTACCCGACCGAGCAGGCGGGCCGCTCCAACGCCCGGTGGCGCCCGGTGGGCCTGGGCGCGATGGGTCTGCAGGACGTGTTCTTCAAACTGCGCCTGCCCTTCGGCGCCCCCGAGGCCGAGGCGCTGTCCACCCGGATCGCCGAGCGGATCATGCTGGCCGCCTACGAGGCCTCCGCCGACCTCGCCGAGCGCAACGGGCCCCTGCCCGCCTGGGACAGCACCCGGACGGCCCGTGGCGTGCTGCACCCCGACCACTACGGCGTCGAGCCGGCCTGGCCGGAGCGCTGGGCGGCGCTGCGCGAGCGGATCGCCGCCGTCGGCCTGCGCAACGCGCTGCTGCTGGCGATCGCGCCGACCGCGACGATCGCCTCGATCGCGGGGGTCTACGAATGCATCGAGCCGCAGGTGTCCAACCTGTTCAAGCGCGAGACGCTGTCCGGTGAGTTCCTCCAGGTCAACTCCTACCTGGTGGAGGACCTCAAGCGCCTGGGCGTGTGGGACGCCCGCACCCGGGAGGCCCTGCGGGACGCCAACGGCTCGGTGCAGGACTTCGTCTGGATCCCCGAGGAGGTGCGGAAGCTGTACCGCACGGCGTGGGAGATCCCGCAGCGCGGCCTGATCGACATGGCGGCGGCCCGCACCCCGTTCCTGGATCAGGCCCAGTCCCTGAACCTGTTCCTGGAGACGCCGACCATCGGCAAGCTCTCCTCGATGTACGCCTACGCCTGGAAGTCCGGGCTGAAGACGACGTACTACCTGCGCTCGCGCCCTGCGACGCGCATCGCCCGCGCCGCCCGGGCGCAGGCCACCGTGCCCGTGCAGCAGGCCGCCCCCGAAGCGGCCGTCGCCTGCTCCCTGGAGAACCCCGAGTCCTGCGAGGCCTGTCAGTGATGAGCTCCCGAACCCAGAACCTGCTCGACCCCGGTTTCGAGCTGACGCTGCGCCCGATGCGCTACCCGGACTTCTACGAGCGCTACCGGGACGCGATCAAGAACACCTGGACCGTCGAGGAGGTCGACCTCCACTCGGACGTCGCCGACCTGGCCAGGCTGAGCCCCGGGGAGCAGCACCTGATCGGGCGCCTGGTGGCGTTCTTCGCGACGGGCGACTCGATCGTCGCGAACAACCTGGTGCTGACGCTCTACAAGCACATCAACTCCCCGGAGGCGCGCCTGTACCTGTCGCGCCAGCTGTTCGAGGAGGCCGTGCACGTCCAGTTCTATCTGACGCTGCTGGACACCTACCTCCCCGACCCCGAGGAGCGCACCGCGGCCTTCGCGGCGATCGAGAACATCCCGTCGATCCGCGAGAAGGCGCAGTTCTGCTTCCGCTGGATGGACTCGGTGGAGAAGATCGACCGGCTGGAGACCCGGGCCGAACGCCGCCGCTTCCTGCTGAACCTGATCTGCTTCGCCGCGTGCATCGAGGGCCTGTTCTTCTACGGCGCCTTCGCCTACGTCTACTGGTTCCGCAGCCGGGGTCTGCTGCACGGTCTGGCCACCGGGACCAACTGGGTGTTCCGCGACGAGACGATGCACATGTCGTTCGCCTTCGACGTCGTGGACACCGTCCGCAAGGAGGAGCCGGAACTCTTCGACGACGAGCTTCGGCAGCAGGTCACGGACATGCTGAACGAGGCGGTCGAGGCCGAACTCCAGTTCGCGCGCGACCTGTGCGGCGACGGGCTGCCGGGCATGAACACCGCGTCGATGCGGCAGTACCTGGAGTGCGTCGCCGACCAGCGTCTGACGCGGCTCGGTTTCGCGCCGGTCCACGGCTCGGAGAACCCCTTCGCCTTCATGGAACTGCAGGGCGTTCAGGAGCTGACCAACTTCTTCGAGCGGCGCCCGTCGGCGTACCAGGTGGCGGTGGAGGGCACGGTCGACCTCGACGAGGACTTCTGAGCCCCGGTCACGCCCCGCCCGGTCCGGCGGAGCCGGCGGTCGCTCCGGCGCTCGTGGAACGGGTCCACGAGCGCCGGAGCGCCAGGCCCACCGGCGCGTGTGCCGGGGACCGCAGGCGGCCCGGCGCCGCTCACGTCACCGCGGAAGCGCCTCCACCAGCAGGTTGTGCGGGCGCAGCGTGATCCCGACCCGGATGGTGTCGTCGGACCCGGCCACCTGCTCGAAGCGGTACCTCGTCGCCAGCGCCGCCGTGATCAGGCTGAGCAGGGCCATCGAGAAGTGGTCGCTGGGGCACTTGCGATTGCCCACGCCGAAGGGGTGCATGGCGTGTTTCGGCACGTCCTTGACACGCTCCGGAAGCCAGCGGTCCGGGTCGAACTCCAGGTTGTCGGCGTACGACCTGGGGTCGCGCTGGATCGCGAAGGGGCTGTACACGATGTCGGACCCGGCCGGAATGCGATAGCCACCCAGTTCCGTCTCGGTGACCGCCCGCCGCGTCAGAATCCAAACGGCCGGGCGCAGACGCATCGTCTCGACCACGACATTGCCGGTGTGCCTGAGCTTGCGGACGTCCTCGAATGCGACCGACCGACCGCCGGTGACGGATTCGACTTCCGTACGGACTCTGTCCGCGTGTTCCGGATGTTCGGCAAGTGCCTGAAGCAACCACATGATCGTGGAAGCGACGGTTTCGCTACCCGGGGTGAGTATCGCGACGACCTGGTCGTGGATCTCCTGTTCGTCGATGGGGTCGCCGCTTTCGTCCTTTGCTTCCAGCAGCGCCGTCAGCAAATCGTCCGGCTTTTGACCAGATGCCCGCCGTTCGGCGACGATCTCGTCGACGAGGAGATGTAAATCGGCCAGCGCCCGGTTGAATTCACGGTTGGCCGGGAGGGGCAGGTTGTACAGCGGACCGAGCGGGACCACCATCCGGCGGTACATGCCGCGGAAGACGGTGGCGAGGGCGTTGCACAGCCGCTCGGCCCGCTCGTCCATGTAGTCGCCGCGCAGCAGACAGCGCGCCGCGACGCGCACGGCGACACGGAAGGACTCGGAAGTGCAGTCGATGGTCCCGCCGGCGCTCCAGCGCTCGGTGAGCGCGTGCGCCTCCTCCTCCATGATCGGCCCGTAGGCCGGGACGGCGTCCAGCCGGAACGCGGGCTGGATGGTGCGCCGCTGACGCCGGTGCTGCGGCCCGTTGGCCGTGGCCACGCCCTTCTTGCCGAGCAGGCCCTCCAGCGACTCCCACAGCGGCCCGGCGATGTGGTAGTCGGGACTGAGCGCGAGCGCGCCGGTCAGCTCCGGGGTGGTGACGGCGTAGACCGCCTTCGGGCCCAGCTTCAGGCGGACGACGTCGCCGTGGTCGCGCAGCTGGGACATGAAGGCCAGCGGGTCGCGCAGCAGCTGCCCGCCGTGGCCGAGGAGCGGGATCCCTCCGCCCGCGAGGGGCGGTTCGCGCAGATCGGGCGCCTGCGGCTCGGTCGTCTCGGGCGTCGCCTGTTCGACGGTCATTTCCCACCTGCCGCTTCGTTGTTGACGTACGGGGGCGCGGACCGGTCGTCCCAGCTGTCGACCATGTAGCGGCCGGACTCGTGGTGGAACCAGTAGACGGAACTGAACCAGTTCCGCATGTTCGAGACACAAGCCTGCACGGCGACGCTCAGGGCCTTTCCGCGAACCGTACCGTCGGCGAGGCCGTCGGCGAAACGCAACGCGTCCCGTTCGGCCTCCAAGAATTCGGATATTGATTTCTCGACGCGCCGCCGGACTTCATCGACGGCCTGTTCCAACGTCAGCCCCTCATGGGCGATGAGACTGATTCCGAGATTGTGCACCTCGTCGCCCGCTATTTCCTTGGGGAGCGAACACAGGTCGTTGTACCAGGCGGCAAATTCCTGGCTCATCAGAGCCGCACGCCGAAAAGCGGGGTTCTTCCGGACCCGCTCCGGAAGTTCGCAGCCCGCGCTCGGTTCCAGCAGGTCGGTCCAAATCCGGTGCGCGAAGGTGAGCCGGCGCAGTTCCAGGTATTCCTCGACCGTGGGGACGACTCCCCCGATGCGGTTGCGGACCTCCCGGTCGTACGCCTCGATCACCGCGTGGAAGTGCCGTGCGAACCGGGCGTTCCAGTTGCCGGACAGGAACGCGTACAACCGCCCCACGCTGTCCGCCAGTCCCGCGACCAGCGGGTCGTCGTGGTGCCGATGGGCCCGGGGGGAGTCGAGAGCCGCGTGCAGCGTGCGGCGGAGCTCGTCCCAGGCATCGGTGCGGTGATGGACGATGTACCGGTCGTGGCGGTCGTCCCAGACGAAGAACCAGGCGCTGTAGTCGGCGATGGCCTGCAGGACGTCGTCGGGGGCGCCGATGTAGTAGCCCGCCATGAGGTCCGTGTAGCACAAGCCGTCGGCATATTCCTCGACCTTGTCCGCCGGCATGAGCCGTTTTTCCAGCAGCCAGGTCCGGGTCTTCTCCTGGAGCCTCGGCCAATACGGATGGAGTTGCCGGGTAAACGCCGCCTCGATCGCCGGAAGTGCCAGTGACGGCGGCACAGCCACCCGGGTCGGTGCCGCCGTGGCGCCGTATGTGGTGCCGTATGGGAAAGCGTGCACGAACTACCCCTCTCAGCCGCCCGTGGACACACGCCCTCCTGCCGTACCGGGCGTGCGCCGTTGCGTATCCCCGCACTTCCCATTCAGCACCACAACTGACCGCCCTGGGAACGGATTTGCTTCATTCACTACCCCCGGGTGCCGAGAATCTCCCTCTATGTGACTGCTTGTGGATCATCACGTGTGCGCACGGGATCGAACACGCGACGAACAGACGAACGGCCCGCAGCACGGCCCCTGTTCGGCCGAGGGGTTCCCGGAGACAGGTGAACAGGAGCGGTGCGGGCGGGCCTTGAGGGGCCGTGGTGGGCCCGGGGGTTCCTCAGTCGTTGGCGACCACGGGGTAGCGCGGCTCGTTCTCGGCCATCTGCCGCAGCGCGTCCTTGCGTTCGCGCTTGGAGAGCCGGTCGATGTACAGGTAGCCGTACAGGTGATCGGTCTCGTGCTGCAAACACCGCGCGAAGTAGCCGGTGCCGCGGACCTTGATCGGATTGCCCCGTTCGTCCTGCCCGGTCACCTCGGCGTAGTCGGGGCGCGCCAGCGGCATGTAGGCGGTCGGCACGGACAGGCAGCCCTCGTTGCTGTCGTCCAGGCGGCGCAGGTCCGCGGGCAGTTCGACGAGCTTCGGGTTGCAGACCACTCCGGTGTGGCGGACGCCGTTGTCGTCCGGGCAGTCGTAGACGAAGACCTTCAGGTCCACGCCGATCTGGTTGGCGGCCAGCCCCACGCCCTCTGCGGTGTGCTGCGAGGCGAACATGTCGTCGACCAGCTTCAGCAGTTCGTCGTCGAACTCGGTGACGTCCTTGCACTCCTTGTGCAGCACGGGGTTGCCCACCACCGTGATCGGCCGAGAGGTACCGCGCTCGCGGTAGGCCTGCTCGCGCTCCTCGCAGTCCTCCGAGTCGATGACGAAGCCCTCGTCGTCCACGGGGAGCACGCCCGCGTGCTGCTGATCGGTGTCCTGCTGCGCCATGACCGACGTACGCCTTCCTGCAAGCCTGGAAATTTCTGCGAGTACAGCCTAAAGGGGGCGCCGCTCCGGCGGGCGCTCAGCAGACCTCTTCGAGGTCGCGCCAGTCCCGGGACTCCGGGCTGTCGGCGACCCACCCGTCCAGCAGTCCCCGCACGAGCGACGCCGGGGCGGCGACGCCGCACTCCCGCTCCGGCACCCACAGCTGCCCGTCGGTGCGGTGCCCGAGCGGGCCGGGGTGCCCCGGTTCGCTGTGGTCGTGCGGGTCCAGGTGGACGCCGTCGCCCTCGTCCGCCGGCATCCGGGACTCCGAGCACGTCCGGCACAGCAGCCGCACCGACGACGACCAGTCCTCCGCCGCGAACCCGGCGTCCGCGGCCAGCTGCTCCAGCGCGTCCCGGTCGGCCTCGGTGGCCGCCTCGATGAGCACCACCCAGGTCGGGACCGGGGAGGGCGCCCACAGCTCGATCTCGTCGAAGACCGGGTAGGAGTGCCCGGCGGAGGTGGTGCGCTCCCCGTGCGGCACCCCGTCGTGCAGGACGACCTCGCCCCAGCGCCGGCCGGACGACGGCAGCGGGATGGACAGCACCTCGATGCGCGCGGGGTCGAGCCGCCGCCCCCACACCACCTCGGCCTCGCCCTCGGGCGACAGCCGTACGGCCGCGCTGCCCAGGTCCATGCCGACCGGCTCTCCGGCGGCCGCGGCCCCTCCCGGCACGTGCAGCCCGTACGCCTGCCAGGCCCGGCGCGCCAGCGGCCAGTCCTGCAGCGCGGTCGCCGCGATGCCGACGTTCCACCAGTCGGGCGCCCCGGTCTCCCGGTCGAGCAGCGCCACGGCACGCAGACCCGCCGTGCGCGCCTGCTCCCAGTCGTGCCGGAACTTGTGGAGCAGGGCGAGGTTGAACCACGACTCCGACAGCCAGGGCTCCAGATCCGCGGCCCGGGTCAGAAGCGCTCCCGCGTCCTCGTAGCGGCCGTCGCCGATCAGCGTGAACGCGCGGTCGGTGGCCTGCCGCCAGGAGGCGGAGGGCCGGTGCCGTCCCTTGCCGAAGATCCTCACGATTCCCGCCTGCCAGTTCCGGTTCCGGAAAGTGGGCTGGCCTGTGCCCCCGGACACCCTCTCCCTCGCTTCTCCCTCGCATCCAACCACGTACGGTCGGAAGGGCGCTCATTACCCATGGGTTACCCAGCCGCGGGCAGCGTCAGACGGACCGGGCCAGGACCCGGGCCAGTGCCTCCACCACGTCGGGCGCATAGTCGCCCGCCGTGCCGAGCCTCAGTTCCTCCAGTGCGGCCGGCGCCCCGCAGGGTCCGGCTTCCCGCGTCCTCTCCTCGTACGCGTTCACCGCCCTCACGATCCGCGCCGCCACCGGCTGCTCAGCGTAGGGGTCGGCCTGCCGCTCCACCACCGTCGCGACCCGGGGATCGACCCCGGTCCGCCGGACGACGGCGCCACCGAGCAGGGCGATGCGCTGCTGCTCGGCCTGCGGCAGGCCGGCGGTCGCCCCGGCCGGCACCGGATCGACGAGGCTCAGCTGGCCGATGTCGTGCATGAGGGCGGCGTATTCCAGCACGGTCAGCTCCGTCTCGCGCAGACCCAGGTCCCGCCCCACCGCCCGGCTGAGCGCGGCGACGCGGCGGGCGTGCCCGGCGGGGGTGTACCCGGCGATCTCGGTGGCCCGGGCGAGGGAGGCGATGGTCTGCCGGTAGGTCGCACGCACGGCCGCGTACCGGCGGAAGGACAGCTGGGCGAGCAGCAGCGGCAGGCAGAGCACGGGCAGCGCCCACATCCCCGCCACGGCCACCGCGAGCGCCATCACCGCGCCGGTCGCGCAGACGGCCGGGCCGATGCCGGCCAGCGCCCGCAGCTCGTCCCGCAGCTGCGGGCCGAACGGCCACCCGGTGCGGGCGCGGGCGAGAGCCGCCGCCAGGACGGCGTCGCACAGCGCGGTGAGGGCCGTCAGCGTCAGCAGGAGCAGGGCGTAGGCGGGGCCGGCCAGGGTGTCGAGCAGGCCCCGGTCGTACAGCGGCTGGAAGCAGAGGGCGGCGAACGCCGCAGTCAGCACCCGGCGGGCCAGGTGGTCCAGCGTGGGGCTCCGGCCGCACGCGATGTGCGGCACGCTGCCCAGCACGGACGCCGCGGACACGACCGCGACGACCTGAGCGACCCCGTGGTGCGTCGGCCGCCCGGCGTACTCGCCCAGCAGCGCGTACGCGAGCGCCCCGGCGGCTCCGAGCGGCGCGGCCTGACGCAGCCGGGGCCCGCGCCACCGGGTCAGTTCCCCGAGCAGCACGAGCAGGCCGAAGGCCAGGGCGACGGACGGCTCGGCCGGCCCGCTGCGCAGGGTGCCGGCCAGGCAGCCGGCGACGAGCAGCCCCGCCGAGGCCCTGACGAGGACGAGCAGTGGGGGCAACCGACGGGGGGCGCCCTCGTGCCGAGGGCTCATCGGCCCCCTCCGGGGCCGGGCATCGCGTCGGGACCTGCGGGGCCGGTGAGCGGGCCGGCGGGCTCCGGGCCGGCGGGTGTCGTGGGCGGGGGTGCGGTACCGGCGGCGGGGGTGCGGGGACGGGGCGGGTGGGGCTCGTCGGAGGTGACGGCCGGGTGCCAGCCGTGCCGGCCCAGGGCGCGGACCAGGGCGTCCACCATCCGCGGGTCGAACTGCGCGCCCGCGCACCGCCTCAGCTCCTCCAGCGCGGCGGACACCGGGCGGGCCCGCCGGTAGGAGCGGGTGGAGGTCATCGCGTCGAACGCGTCGGCGACGGCGACCACCCGGGCGGGTTCCGGGATCTGCGGGCCGGCCAGGCCGTAGGGGTAACCCCTGCCGTCGAGGCGCTCGTGGTGGTGCAGGATCGCCGACCGGGCCTCGCCGAGGAAGGAGATGCCGCGCACGATCTCGTGCCCGTACTCCGGGTGCAGTTCGATCACGCGCCGCTCCTCGGGCGTGAGCGGACCGTCCTTGCGCAGCAGCCGGGTGGGGACGCCGAGCTTGCCCACGTCGTGCAGGACGCCGGCGAAGCGGAGCACCTCCACCCGCTGGGCGTCCAGGCCGAGCTCCCGCGCGATCATCACCGACGCCCGTCCGACGCGCTCGCTGTGCCCGCGCGTGTAGCCGTCCTTGAGGTCGACCGCCTGCACCAGCGCCCGGATCGTCTCCTGATGGGCGGTGCGCTCCCGGTGGGCCTGGGCGAACACCCACCCCGACACGTACATCGGCAGCAGCACCAGCAGCGCGGCGACGGGCCCGTGCCGACTGCTCCACAGCACGGCCGTCATCAGCCCCGCCAGCCCGTGCACCGCGACCGGCGCGGGAAAGCTCGGGAACACCGTGCGCCAGGTCCGCCGCAGGGGCGTGTGCTGCGCGAGCGCGAGGACGGCCGCGTCGAGCGTGGCGAGGACGAGGCAGAACGCCAGCACGGCCGCCCCGGCCGGGACGAGCACCGCGGGGAAGTCGGCGGCCGTGACGGCGGCCCGCCCGCCGAGCGCCCCGTGCACGCGGGCGGCGGCCCACAGAGCGACGACGAGCTGCGCGCCCCGCCACACGCGCCGCAGCGGCGTGACCCGCCCTGCACCGGGGGACAGCAGCGCCCCCGGCACCGCGACGAGGGCCGCAGCGGGTGGGGGCAGCAGGAAGGCACCGGCCAGGAGCACGGGGTAGAACGTTCCGGCGAGGTGCCGCCGGGCGGTGCGCTCGCCCGCGGCGTACAGCACCGCCAGCAGCGCCACCGTCTCTCCGGCACCCCGGGCGGACGGCAGCGGCAGCAGGAGCACGGACGCGCACGCGGCAATGCAGGCGACGTAGGCGCGCACCCGCGGTGGAACCGTCTCCACGCGCCCCTCCCCCCTGACCACGGCGTACCGGAATCGGGAGCCTAGGGCGGTGAGGGGGAGGACCGCGGGTGGATGACCCACGGATTAGCACGTTCGGGTGACAGCGGTCCGCTCGGGACCGTCAGGACTCCTGCGGCGCGGCCGGTGTCGCCCCACCGGCCGTCACGTCGTGCTCGGGGACGGCCTGCCCGGAGCGGATCAGGTCGATCCGGCCCATGACCTTGGCCCGCAGGTCGGTGGGCACGTCGTCATGTCCGCAGCACCGCTTGACCAGCTTCTTCACGGCCTGCTCCAAGCCGTACTTCTCCAAGCACGGCGAGCACTCCCTGAAGTGCTGCTGGAACTTGTCGCGATCGACGTCCGGCATCTCACTGTCGAGGAACTCGTACAGATGATCGAGTACCTCACTGCAGTCCGTCTCGTGCGGCTCTCCGCAGCTCATGAGCCCGAGCCTTTCGCTTCGTTCGACTCTCCGGCACCGGCCGGGACGAGTCCGCGCTCGCGCGCGTAGTCCTCCAGCATGCCGCGCAGTTGACGGCGGCCCCGGTGCAGCCGGGACATCACCGTACCGATGGGTGTCCCCATGATGTCGGCGATCTCCTTGTACGCAAAGCCCTCGACGTCCGCGAGATAGACGGCGATGCGGAACTCCTCGGGGATCGCCTGGAGCGCTTCCTTGACGTCCGAGTCGGGCAGGTGGTCCAGCGCCTGCGACTCGGCGGAGCGCAGCCCCGTCGACATGTGCGACTCGGCCCGGGCCAGCTGCCAGTCCTCGATCTCCTCGGCCGCGCTGCGCTGCGGTTCACGCTGCTTCTTGCGGTACGAGTTGATGAAGGTGTTGGTCAGGATCCGGTAGAGCCAGGCCTTGAGGTTGGTGCCCTCGCGGAACTGGTGGAAGGACGCGTACGCCTTGGCGTACGTCTCCTGCACCAGGTCCTCGGCGTCGGCCGGGTTGCGCGTCATGCGCAGGGCCGCCGAGTACATCTGGTCGAGGAACTCGAGCGCGTCCCGTTCGAAACGGGCACTGCGCTCCGCCGTCGTCTCCGCATCCGCGTCCGTGCGCGTGCCCGGGCCCTCGGGCAGCTCCGCCTGTCCGTTGTCGGTCCCTGCGTCGGTACCGGTGACCGGACCCACCTCCTCAAGTGTCGTCGTGAGACCGAAACCGGTCCCAGGACCGGTCCCACTCGAATCGGAGGATAGACGACGATCCGGTCCGCCCGCCGCTCGAACAGGAGCGGTCGTGGCCGCGTGCAGCACCGTCCAGTCCAGGTCGGACCGGCTGCTGCGACTCGGGCAGTAGATCGAACCCATGCGGCGGACTTCCTCTCCCACGACGTCGGCGCTGGTGCCCCAGCACTTCTGTCCGCCACAACAGTGGACGGGTGCCCGGCATTCCCGGCCCTCACCCGAGTGAGCCGGCCCACTCCGCCACGGCGCCGGTAAGGGCCTCCAGGGCCTGCTCCTGTGTGGTCTCCGCGCGCCGGGGCACCGCGAAGCCGTGGTCCGCGTGGGGCACCTCGACGAGTTCGTACCCACCTTCGGGAAACTCCTCCGGCCGGCCGAAGGGGTCCCGCCCGCCCTGGACGACGAGCGTCGGCACCCCCGCACCGAGCAGTTCCCCGGCCCGCGACTTCTCCGGCCGGCCGGGGGGATGCAGCGGGAAGCTCAGGGCGAGCACGGCGTGCGCGCCGAGTTCGGCGGCGGTCCGGCAGGCGACCCGCGCCCCGGCGCTCCGCCCGCCGGAGATCACCGGCCTGCCGGGGGCGGTGAGCGCGGGCCAGACGCCCCGCCAGCCGGTGTCCAGGGTCTTCGGCGCGGGTGCCACCTTCCTGCCGGCCACCCGCCAGGGCTGCTCCACGAGGGCGACGCTCACGCCGTGCTCCGGGAGCACCCGGGCGAGAGCCTGCAGGTCGCGGGCCTCGATGCCGCCGCCCGCCCCGTGGCTCACGGCGAGGACCAGGCGCGGTCGCCCCGCCGGGTGCCAGGTGACGCGGGCGGGGCCGGCGGCCGTCTCGACGGTCTCGGTGTGCTGGGTGTTCACGTCAGAAGAGTGTGCCCTCTTCCGGTGCCTCCAGCTCCTTCAGCAGCTCCGGACCGTTGTTGCGGACGTTGCTCACCGCCGTGGAGACGGGGTAGGCGCGCATCAGGCCGGGCGGCGGCGGTGCGAGGAGCCCGCGCAGGTCGTCGGGGTCGGTGCGGCTCGGGTCGAGCCAGGCGTCCCAGCGGTCCGGGGTGAGCATCAGCGGCATCCGGGGGTGGATGTCGGCGAGCGAGTGCGGGCCTCCGGCGGGCGCCACGGCCAGCGGCGTCCGCTCCGCCTCCGTGGTGATCACCGAGCAGGTCGCCCACCAGGCCCGCGGATGGTCGTCGGGCAGCGTCCGGTCGCGCCAGAACTCGTACACCCCGGCCATCGCGAACACCGACCCGTCGGCGGGCAGTACGAAGTACGGCTGCTTGCGGGGCCGCTTCCGCTTCCCCTCGACCTCCAGATCGCGCTCCTGCGCGCCGGTGACCCACTCGTAGTAGCCGTCGGCGGGCAGGATGCAGCGCCGGGTGGCGAAGGCCCTGCGGTAGGCGGGCTTCTCATGGACGGTCTCGGCCCGGGCGTTGATCATCCGCGCCGCGCCCTCGGGCGTCTTCGCCCACGCGGGCACGAGCCCCCAGCGAAGCCTCCGCAGCTGCCGAACCGGCCGCGGGTCGTCGGCGTCCTTCAGAGGACGGGCCAGGACGGCGTACACCTCTTTGGTCGGAGCCACGTTGTAGTCGGGCGCCGGCGTCTCCTGCGGCTCCGTCCCCTCGGGGAGGACCCCCGTCTCGATCTCGAAGACGCCTGCGAGATCCTCGGGCCTACGACTCGATGCATACCGTCCGCACATACGTGCCACCCTGCCAGACTCCGCACAGCCGAAGGAGCCCCTCACCGACATGGACAGCACCGCCGCCCTCGCGCTGCCCGACCTCTGGGACCGGCTCACCGGCACGCAGCAGGACCCGGACCTGTGGGTGGTCCTGGCCACCGGGGTCGTAGCCCTGGCCGTGGTGGTCCCGCGGCCCCTGTGGCGTGTCGCGCGCAACGCCATCACCATCGCCCACGAGGGCGGCCACGGCCTGATGGCGCTGCTCACCGGCCGGCAGCTGACCGGCATACGGCTGCACTCGGACACCAGCGGCCTGACCGTCAGCCGCGGCAAGCCGTACGGCCTCGGCATGATCCTCACCGCGGCATCCGGCTACACCGCTCCCCCGCTGCTCGGCCTGGGCGGCGCCGCGCTGCTGTCCGCGGGCCGCATCACGCTGCTGCTGTGGGTGGCGACGGCTCTGCTGGTCGCGATGCTGGTGATGGTCCGCAACGCGTACGGCGCGCTGACGGTGTTCCTGACCGGCGGCACGTTCCTGCTGGTGTCGTGGCTGACCGGACCGCAGGTGCAGGCGGCGTTCGCCTACGCGGTGGTGTGGTTCCTGCTGCTGGGCGGCGTCCGCCCCGCGTTCGAGCTCCAGGCCAAGCGGGTGCGGGGCGCGGCGGGTGACTCGGACGCCGACCAGCTGGCCCGGCTGACGAGCGCGCCGGCCGGTCTGTGGCTGTTCCTGTTCCACGCGGTGTCACTGTGTTCGCTGATGGGCGGGGGCCGCTGGCTGCTGGACCTGTGACGTCCACCCGCGGTGCCGCGGACGAACGACCTCCCCGACCTCCTTATAAAGTGGGCCCATGGTCCCGAACCCCGCACACACCGCCCTCTGGCCCGCCCCGCACGCGAGCGGAGCCGTCGACGCGACGGTCCACGTGCCCGGTTCCAAGTCGGTCACCAACCGGGCTCTCGTCCTCGCCGCCCTGGCCTCGGAGCCCGGCTGGCTGCGCCGCCCGCTGCGCTCGCGCGACACGCTGCTGATGGCGGACGCGCTGCGCGCGATGGGCGTGGAGATCGAGGAGGGGATCGGCCCGGACGGCACCGGTGAGGCCTGGCGGGTGCTTCCCACGGGCCTGCGCGGGCCGGCCTCGGTCGACGTCGGCAACGCCGGCACGGTGATGCGCTTCCTGCCCCCGGTCGCCGCGCTGGCCGACGGTCCCGTGCGCTTCGACGGCGACCCGCGCTCGCACGAGCGCCCGCTGAACGGCGTGATCGACGCCCTGCGCACCCTCGGTGCCCGGATCGACGACGACGGCCGGGGCGCCCTTCCGCTGACGGTGCACGGCGGGGGCGCCCTCGACGGCGGCACGGTGGAGGTCGACGCCTCCTCGTCGTCCCAGTTCGTCAGCGCGCTGCTGCTGTCCGCCCCGCGCTTCAACCAGGGTGTGGAGGTCCGCCACGTCGGCACCGCTCTGCCGTCCATGCCGCACATCCGCATGACCGTGGACATGCTGCGCGCGGTCGGCGCCCAGGTGGACACCCCCGAGTCGGGTGGCGAGCCGAACGTCTGGCGGGTCACCTCGGGTGCCCTGCTCGGCCGGGACCTGACCATCGAGCCGGACCTGTCCAACGCCCAGCCGTTCCTCGCGGCGGCGCTGGTGACCGGCGGCCGGATCGTCATCCCGGACTGGCCGGCCCGCACGACCCAGCCGGGTGACCGGCTGCGGGAGATCTTCACCGAAATGGGTGGTTCCTGCGAACTGACCGAGTACGGCCTGGTGTTCACCGGCTCGGGCGGGATCCACGGCATCGACGTGGACCTGGGCGAGGTCGGCGAGCTGACGCCGGGCATCGCCGCGGTCGCGGCCCTCGCCGACTCCCCGTCGACCCTGCGGGGCGTGTCCCACCTTCGGCTGCACGAGACGGACCGGCTGGCCGCACTCACCAAGGAGATCAACGAGCTCGGCGGCGACGTCACCGAGACGGCCGACGGTCTGCACATCCGCCCGCGGGCTCTGCACGGCGGCGTCTTCCACACCTACGAGGACCACCGCATGGCGACGGCCGGTGCGGTCATCGGCCTGGCGGTCGCGGGCGTGCAGATCGAGAACGTGGCCACGACGGCCAAGACGCTGCCCGACTTCCCCGACCTGTGGACCGGGATGCTCGGGGCGTAGGGACGCAGGGACACGTCATGCGCCGCTACGGCAAGCACACCGACGAGGACGACATCCGCACCCGTCCCGGCCGCCGGGGCACCCGGCCCCGCTCCAGCATCCGGCCCAAGCACGAGGACGCCGCCGAGGGCATGGTCCTCACCGTCGACCGGGGTCGGCTGACCTGCCTCGTCGAGGACCGCACGGTCATGGCGATGAAGGCCCGCGAGCTGGGCCGCAAGGCCGCGGTGGTCGGCGACCGGGTGGCGCTCGTCGGCGACCTCTCCGGCAGGAAGGACACCCTGGCGCGGATCGTCCGCATCGAGGAGCGCGGGTCGGTGCTGCGCCGCACGGCCGACGACGACGACCCCTACGAGCGGGTGGTCGTCGCCAACGCCGACCAGCTCGCCGTCGTCACGGCGCTCGCCGACCCCGAGCCCCGGCCCCGGCTGATCGACCGCTGCCTGGTGGCGGCGTACGACGGCGGCCTGGAGCCGCTGCTGGTGATGACCAAGTCGGACCTGGCCCCACCGGACAAGCTGCTGGAGCTGTACGGCGCACTGGACATCCCCTACGTCGTGACCAGCCGCGAGGAACTGGAGAACGGCGGCGCGGCGGACCGGGTGCGCGCCCAGCTGGAAGGCAAGGTCACGGCGTTCGTGGGCCACTCGGGCGTCGGCAAGACGACCCTGGTGAACGCCCTGGTGCCGGAGGAGCGGCGACGGCTGACCGGACACGTCAACGCGGTGACGGGCCGCGGTCGGCACACGACGACCTCCGCGCTGGCGCTGCCGCTGGCGGGTCCGGGCGGCTGGGTGATCGACACCCCCGGCGTGCGCTCCTTCGGTCTGGCCCACATCGATCCGTCGCGCGTGATCCACGCCTTCCCCGACCTCGAACCCGGCACCGAGGGCTGCCCGCGCGCGTGCAGCCACGACGAGCCGGACTGCGCGCTGGACGAGTGGGTCGCCGAAGGCCATGCGGACCCCGCTCGCCTCTACTCCCTGCGCCGATTGCTGGCGACCCGGGAGCGGACGGAAGGCGACTGACCTCCGCGTTGTTTGGAAGAGGGCTGGTCAGGCAAGGGCATAATCGCACCGAGCCGCCCTCCAGGGCTTCACCGGAGCCCCACCGAGTGCCGGCCGAGCGGTCGCGAGACGTGTGACGTACGGGAGGACAAGCACATGGCGTGGCTGCTGGTCATCGTCGCCGGCCTGCTGGAGACGGGCTTCGCCGTGTGCCTGAAGCTGTCCCACGGTTTCACCCGGCTGTGGCCCACCGTCGCCTTCGCCTGCTTCGCGCTCGGCAGCTTCGGTCTGCTCACCCTGTCCCTGCGCAAGCTCGATGTCGGCCCGGCGTACGCGGTGTGGACCGGCATCGGCGCGGCGGGCACCGCGATCTACGGAATGATCTTCCTCGGCGACCTGGTCTCCACCCTGAAGCTCATCTCCATCAGCCTGGTCATCGTGGGCGTCATCGGCCTTCAACTGTCGGGCTCCACCCACTGACGGGTGACCGGCGCCCGCAGGGCCCGGCCACACTCCGTCGGGTGACACCACGGCCACCGTGCGGTGCGCGGGCGGGACGGCCGGGCGGGGCCGGGGTCGGTACACGCACGCGCGCCACGCAAGCTCCGGGCGGCACGCCGGGACATCCCGGGGCGGCGTTTCGGGCTCGGGACCGGGACGCGGCGGCGCTCCGACCGGAACAGGGGAGCCCCACGCGGCGGCGGCCGCCCTGCTCGGTCCTCCGAGGTGTCACAACCCCACACCCCCGGGATCGTCGCATCGTCGCGACGATCCCGGCCGGGACGACCATCGGTATCGAGGAGACGCGAGGTCCCGGGACACGGCTCGGGATCGGGGCGCGGCGCCGGGTCCGGACGGGACGGCGGGGTCCGGACAAGTCGCCGGGTCCGGACGCGGTGCGGGGCCGAGGAGGACGCGGTGAGGGGCCCGGCGGGGCGAGAGGGCTCGGCGCAGCGGTCAGAGGGGCTGGCGGTGCAGCACGGTGCGCACCAGGTCCGCGACGCCGCCGTCGCCCGGCGGTGGTGCGCACACGCAGGACAACGCCACGCGGACGACGAGTTCGCAGGACCTGGCCAGCTCCGCGCCGTCGCCGCGCGCGGCGCCGGACCCGGTGAGCACCGCCACGGCCCGGTCCCGCACCAGCGCCACGAAGTCGCCGGGGGACGGAAGCGGGCCGTCCGCGCGCCGCTGCGCCGGTACGGCCGAGGAAGACGGCACGGCGGAGAGTGTCGGCGACGGCAGCCGGTCGTTCCAGCAGCCGGTCAGCATGGCGCGCACCAGCGCGTTCTCCCCGGCGGCCGAGGCCGTCCACTCGGCGGTGGCGGCGAGTCGGTCCCGGGCGTCGCTGTGCGTGGCCAGGGCCCGCTCGATCCCCGCGAGATAGCCGTCGGCCTCTCTGCGGACGAGCGCTCTGGCCAGCCCCTCCTTGCTGCCGAACTCGTTGTACAACGTCTGCCGGGAGACCCCGGCGGAGGCGGCCACGTCCACCATCCGCACGGCAGGCCACGGCCGACGGGCCAGCGCCGTGAATGCGGCATCCAGCAGGGATTCCCGCGCTGCAGGCATCATCGCCTCCCTGGGGCGAAGTGGCTCTGCGCCCAGATTTGACGCGCACACATGCACTGTCAAGGGTTCGCGACGTCACGCGGGGGCGCGCCGCACCGCCCGCGCACCGCCCGCGCGGCCCACGGCGGGCGCCCGGACACGGCGGACCGCTCGGTGGACCGACCGGGGAGGGAGGCGGGTGCGGGGGAAGCACGGGCTGCGGGGACGTCCACACGGCGACCGCTGTGGCCCTCCACCGACGAGGCCCGATACGGTGCCTCACATGCCCGACTACCTCGACGACCTCCGTTTCGCCCATGTCCTCGCCGACGCGGCCGACGCCACCACCATGGACCGTTTCAAAGCCCTCGACCTCAAGGTCGAGACGAAGCCGGACATGACCCCGGTCAGTGAGGCGGACAAGGCCGCGGAGGAACTCATCCGCGGCCATCTCCAGCGCGCCCGCCCCCGCGACGCGATCATCGGGGAGGAGTACGGCGTCGAGGGCACCGGCCCCCGCCGCTGGGTCGTCGACCCCATCGACGGCACGAAGAACTACGTGCGCGGAGTCCCCGTCTGGGCCACTCTCATCGCGCTGACGGAGGCGGGGGACGGCGGCTACCAACCCGTCGTCGGCGTCGTCTCCGCACCCGCTCTCGGACGCCGCTGGTGGGCGGCGAAGGGCCACGGGGCCTTCGCCGGGCGCAGCCTGTCCTCGGCCACCCGGCTGCACGTCTCCCGGGTCGGGAAACTGGCCGACGCCTCCTTCGCGTACTCGTCCCTGTCCGGCTGGGAGGAGCAGGGCCGCCTGGACGGCTTCCTGGGGCTCACCCGCGAGGTGTGGCGGACGCGCGCGTACGGCGATTTCTGGCCGTACATGATGGTGGCCGAGGGATCGGTCGACCTCTGCGCGGAGCCGGAGCTGTCCCTTTGGGACATGGCGGCCAACGCGATCGTGGTCACCGAGGCCGGCGGGACGTTCACCGGCCTCGACGGCCGCCCCGGACCCCACAGCGGCAACGCCGCGGCCTCCAACGGGCTGCTCCACGACGCACTGCTCGACCACTTGAACGGGCGCCGCTGAGAATCCCGAGGTGAGCGTGCGCGCCCCCGCGGGGCCGCACGCGCCCCCTTGTTGACCCGGGCTTTACCTGCCACTCTGAGAGTCCCCCTACTTGTGCATTTGTGAATCCGTGAACTAGCGTTCCGGATCACGAGGAGGTGGCTCCATCCCATGCTCGTCCGCGACGCCATGAGCACGGTGGTCCTCACCATCGGCCCCGCACACACCCTCCGTCAGGCAGCCGCCCTGATGTCCGCCCGCCGCGTCGGCGCGGCCGTGGTCCACGACCCCGACGCCGGCGGCATCGGGATTCTCACCGAACGCGACATCCTCAACTGCGTGGGTCTGGGCCAGAGCCCGGACATCGAACGCGTCCACGCGCACACCACGACCGACGTCGTGTTCGCCGCACCGACGTGGACCCTGGAGGAGGCGGCCCGCGCCATGGCGCACGGCGGTTTCCGTCATCTGATCGTCCTCGACCGCGGCGAGCCGGTCGGACTCGTCTCGGTCCGCGACATCATCCGCTGCTGGGCACCGGCACGGCAGCACGTACCGGCATAGCGGCACCGTCGCACAGCCGCCGCACCCCCCTGTCGTACGCCGGGGGTCGGCCCCGGGCACCGGGTTCGACCCACCGATGTCCGCGCCCACCGATGTCCATGGCGGCGTTCCCGCGGAGCCGTCCCATCCTCGCGGCACCCGAACAGCGACCTCCGGCCGCTTGCCGAAGTCGCCGTCCACCCGGGGGAGATCGCCGATTCGCCCGCTCGGCGATGTCCTCGCGGGAGACCCGGGAGACCGCACCGCCAGGTCCCTCGCGCCGCCGTGCCACCCGCCGCAGGAGGGCCCGTCGCGGGAGTGGGTGCGGGCGTCGACCGCCTGCGGGCGGTTCACCGAAAGGTGGTCCCGCTCCTCCACCGAAGCCACCTCCACCCCCGCATTGGATTCAGTCCAAGTTGATTTCATGTCTTACTTCAGGTTGGGTCGAAATCCATGCAACGTCGAAAGTCACATCCATTCAGAACCTGGTCCACTTGCTGTTAGTCTGGTCTCCATGAGTGACCTTCTCGAACGGCTGCGTGGACGCGGATGGCGGATGACCGCGCAGCGGCGTGTGGTGGCCGAGGTCCTCGACGGCGAACACGTCCACCTGACGGCCGACGAGGTGCACTCCAGGGCTGTCACCAAGCTCCCCGAGATCTCGCGGGCGACCGTCTACAACACGCTGGGCGAGCTGGTCTCCCTCGGCGAGGTGCTCGAAGTCGCCACCGACAAGCGCGCCAAGCGGTACGACCCCAACGCACACCGGCCGCACCACCACCTCGTCTGCGCTCGATGCGGCGCGATCCGCGACGTCCACCCGACGGGCGACCCGCTCGCCGACCTGCCCGCCTCCGAGCGGTTCGGCTTCACGGTCTCCGACGTCGAGGTGACGTACCGCGGCGTCTGCCCGAACTGCGCGGCAGCGTAGCCGGCACCTTCCGACCCGGCCCGGCGCCCGAAGGCGATCCGGGGCTTGGCCATGCCCGACGGGACCTCCACGGGCGCCCCGGACGAGACGCGGGCACCATCGGACACCAGAGCGCTTCCGGCCCTCGGGGCACAAAGAAACCGAGGGCCGGAAACCTTTCGGTTTCCGGCCCTCGGCCTTCAGTAGCGGGGACAGGATTTGAACCTGCGACCTCTGGGTTATGAGCCCAGCGAGCTACCGAGCTGCTCCACCCCGCGTCGGTGAATGCAACATTACGTGAGCGGGGCGGCCAGAGGCAAATCGATGGGCGGACGGGGCCGGGAGACCTCCTGAACAGGCCCTGGCCGCACCGATCACTCCCGCCTCGGAGCGCAGGACGTCTCAGCCCCCGGCTCCCGTGGCGCGGGTCCCGGGGCGCGGGTCAGGCGGACAGTTCCTCCCCCAGGGCGTCCCGCAACCGCGCCGCACGCTGCGCCACCCCCTCCGGCCCGAGCGACACCGCGCGGTCCGCCCACCGCTGTCCCTCGGCCAGCTCGCCACGACGCGCGTAGACGAGGGCCAGCCGCAACGCCGCCCGCCCGTGACCGGCGTCGGCCGCCCGTGTCCACCACAGGGCGGCCTCCGGCTCGCTGCCCTCCCGGGCGAGCAGGAGCCCCAGGTTGAACGCGCCGTTCCGCGACCCGGCCTCGGCCGCGGCGCGGTACCACCGGGCGGCCTCCACCACGTCGCCTCGGGCGGCGGCCAGCATTCCGACGCGCACCTGCGCACGCCGATGCCCCTGGGTGGCCGCCCGCTCGTACCACTCCTCGCACTCGGTCTTCTCGTGCTGGGCCTCGCCGAGCTCGTGCGTGGACGCCGGCGGGCGTCGGGCGTCCAGGACGGCGGCGAGCCGGTAAGCGGCCTCGGCGCTGCCGCCTCCGGCCGCACACCTCAGATGCCGCTCGGCCTCCTGCTCCTCGCCCTCGCGGAGCCGCGCCATGCCGACCTGGAGGGCCGCCTCGGTGTGCCCGGCGGCCGCCGCCCGCTCGTACCAGCGCAGAGCGACGACGTCCTCGCCGCGACCCGCGTGCAGGATCCCCAGGTTGAAGGCGGCGTCGACACTGCCCGCCTCCGCCGCCTTGGAGAACCACGGCTCGGCCCCGGTGGCGTCCCTGCCCCGGAGCAGCAGGATGGCCAGCGCGTTCGCGGCTTCCCGGTGCCCGCTGTAGGCCGCCCGCCGGTACCACTGCTCGGCCTGGGCCGTTCGCCCCTGCTCGGCGCACAGGAGCCCGAGGTTGTAGGCGCCGTTCACGTCCCCGGCGTCCATCGCCGCCCGGTACCAGCGCTCCGCGGTCTGTGTCTCGCCCCGCTCGGCGTGCAGCGCCCCGAGGGCGTTCGCGGCGTTGCCGTCGCCGTCCTGGGCGGCCCGCAGCCACCACACGGCGGCGCCGTCGCCGTCCCCGGCGTCACGCAGCAGGAAGCCGAGCGCGCAGGCGGCGCGCGGCTCACCGTCCTTGGCCGAGGTCAGGTACCAGCGCCCGGCCTCCTTCAGCTCACCCCGCTTCTCCAGGAGCGTCCCGAGGTGGAGCGCGGCCCGGCGGTGTCCGCGCGCGGCGGCCTGCCGGTACCACTGCTCCGCCTCCTCGGCGGGCCCGACACCGTTGTCGGCGCCGGCCGCCTGCGCGGCGCGCCGGTCGAGTGCCCGGGCCAGCCGGTACGCCGCCTCGCGGTGGCCCCGCTCGGCCGCGGCCCGCATCCACTGCCCGGCAGCGGCGTCGCCGCGATGCTCCAGCAGATCGGCGAGCGCGTAGGCACCCAGGGCGTGACCCTGCTCGGCGGACTGCCGCAGCCAGTACTCGGCGGCGGGCTCGTCGCCGCGCTCGCGGTGGTGCCGGCCCAGCGCGTGGGCGGCGGCCACCGAACCGGCCACCGCCGCGATCCGCCACCATCCGGCGGCCTCGTCCGCGTACCCGCGCTGATGGAGCAGGACCCCCAGATTGTTGGCCGCGGCCCGGTCACCGGCCGACGTGGCGGCCCGCAGATGCGGCTCCGCTCCGTCGAGGTCACCGCGACGCAGCAGCATCGCCCCGAGAATGCTCATCGCCTCGACGTCACCGGCCTCGGCGGCGAGCCGCTGGCGCAGCTCCTCCGCGGCCTGCTCCGCAACCTGCTCGGGGTCGTCGGTCGCCTGTGCGGACTCGTCGAGGGAGTCCTCCCGGTCCGCCTCACGACCGGAAGGCTGCACAAATCGCCCTGTCTCGAACAGAGTTGCCTTGTCCCCCATAACGTCCATCGTCGCACCACCTGCAACCTGGGTACACCCGGTATACCGCAGCCCGTTAGGTCACTTCAGCGTTTTGTCGACATGCCCACAGAGAGACAAGTCAAACACAGATCGGCCAACTCCCCCTCGCGGCACGGCCGTCACCCCGGTCGGCACATGCGTTCGCACACCACGAAGGCCCGGATCCTGTGTGGATCCGGGCCTTCGGCATTCAGTAGCGGGGACAGGATTTGAACCTGCGACCTCTGGGTTATGAGCCCAGCGAGCTACCGAGCTGCTCCACCCCGCGCCGTTGTGTGGCAACCGTACCACGGCGCGGGAGGAGCATGGTCAACTACTCGTGGGCGTGGGACTGGCGCTGCTTCCCGGACTGCTGCCCGAAGCACCGGCCGTCGCGTCCGCACCGCCACTCTTCTCCGCTGCGGCCTGTGCGTCCTCGGCCCGCTTCAGCGCATCCTGGAGGTCCTTCTGGGCGTCGCCGTACGCCTTCCAGTCGCCCTTCTTCAGAGCCTCCTGGCCGGCCTCGAAGGCCTTCTGGGCGTCGCCCAGGGCCTCCCGGACGGTGGGGTTGCTCGACGTCGGGGGCTGCTCGGCCGGGGGCTGGTCGACGTTCTCCTGCGGGGGCTCGGCCGTCGAACCCGTGGCGCCGAAGACCTTGTCGAGGGCCTGGTCGAGCGTGTCCTCGAAGGCCGTGGTGCCCTCGTAGGTCACCAGCACCTTCCGCAGCAGCGGGTACTTGAGGCCGCCGCCGCGTACGTAGACCGGCTCGGCGTAGAGCAGGCCCCCGTCGAGCGGCACGGTCAGCAGGTTGCCGTACTCGATCTCCGAGTCGCCGCCTCTGATCAGCCGGACGAACTCGGCGATGTTCTGCTGCGAGTTGGAGTTGAACTGGCTCTGCACCTGCTTGGGGCCGTCGACCGTGGAACTGGTCGGCACCTTCAGGACTCTGATCTTCCCGTAGTCCGCGGTGCCCGCCTCGGAGTCCACCGCCATGAACGCGCTGAGGTTGTCACGGCCGTTCGGCGTGAACGTCGTCGTCAGCGAGAACGCCTGCGCCTTCTGGTCGGGCATCTTCATGCTCAGGTAGTACGGCGGCACCGCGTTGCCCGACTTGTTGGTCGGGTCGTCGGGCACCTGCCACACCTCGCTGCCACTGAGGAAGGTGTCGGCGTCCTGGACGTGGTAGCGGGTGAGCAGTTCGCGCTGCACCTTGAACAGGTCCTGCGGGTACCGGAGGTGGGACATCAGGTCGGCCGAGATGTCGGTCTTGGGGTGCACCGTGCCGGGGAAGGCCTTCATCCAGGTCTTCAGCACCGGGTCCTGGGTGTCCCACTGGTAGAGCCTGACCTCGCCGGTGTACGCGTCGACGGTCGCCTTCACCGAGTTGCGGATGTAGTTGACCTGGTTCTGCTGGGCCACCACCGCGCGGCTGTTGTTGGTCGCGGTCAGCGAGTCGGCGGTCGTGTCCCCGAGGGTCGTGCGCGAGGCGTACGGATAGCCGTTGGTGGTCGTGTAGGCATCGACGATCCACTGGATCCGGTTGCCCACGACCGCCGGGTAGGCGTCGCCGTCGATCGTCAGCCACGGCGCGACCGCCTCGACGCGGTCCTTCGGCGTGCGGTTGTACAGGATCCGCGATCCGTCGCCGATGGCACCGGAGTACATGATCTGCGGCTCGCCGAACGCCACCGCGTAGGCGGCCCGGTTGAACGGGTTGGCGAGGTTGACGCCGCTGTCGCCCTGGTAACTGGTGGTCTTCTCGCCGTCGTTGTCGGAGTAGTCGATCTCCTTCTGGGGGCCGCCGACGATCGAGTACGTCGTGGTCTTCTCCCCGTAGTAGACCCGCTGCTCGTAGCTGCCGAGGTCGCCCTGGGAGGGCAGGTTGGACTCGGTGAAGACCGGGCGGCCCGGCGAGGTGCCCTCGGTGGCCTCGGTGCCCTTGGCGGCGACCACCCCGTAGCCGTGGGTGTAGCGGAAGTGGGTGTTGATCCAGTTCTGCTTGTCGACGCCGGCGAGGTTCAGCTCGCGCAGGCCGATGACGGTGTCCTGGTCCTTGCCGTCCTTGCTGTAGCGGTCGACGTCCAGATTGTTCGGGAACGCGTAGTACTTCCGCATCTGCTGGAGCTGCTGGAAGGTGGGCGAGACGACGTTCGGATCGATGATGCGCAGGCTGGCCGTGGAGTCGACCTGGTCGCGCAGCTTCGTCTTGTCCTTGGTGCTGCTGCTGCCCGGGTACTCGCCGACCTGCGTGTCGTCGATGCCGTAGGCCTCGCGCGTCGCCTGGATGTTCTTCTGGACGTACGGCGCTTCCTTGGCCTGCTCGTTCGGCTGGACCTGGAACTTCTGCACGATCGCCGGGTAGAGGCCGCCGATCAGGATCGCGGAGAGCACCATGAGGCCGAAGCCGATCACGGGCAGCTGCCAGGTCCGCCGCCACAGAGTGGCGAAGAACAGCAGCGCGCAGATGACCGCGATGCAGAACAGGATCGTCTTTGCCGGCAGGTAGGCGTTGGCGTCGACGTAGCGCAGGCCGGTCCAGTTCCCCGTCGCCTTGAAGTCACTGGACTTCACCGCGAGGCCGTACCGGTCGAGCCAGTAGGCGACCGCCTTCAGTGCCACGAAGAGGCCCAGCAGCACCGACAGGTGGCCGGTCGCCGCGGAGGTGGCCCGGGCACCCGGCGAGGTGATCCTGAGTCCGCCGTAGAGGTAGTGGGTGAGCGCGGCGGCGATCAGCGACAGGATCGCCGTGGCGAAGCCGAAGCCGAGCAGGAAGCGGTACCAGGGCAGGTCGAAGGCGTAGAAGGAGACATCGAGGTGGAACTGCGGGTCCTTCTTGCCGAAGGGCACGCCGTTGACCCACATCAGCCAGGTCCGCCACTGGCTGGAGGCGGACGCGCCGGCGATCAGGCCCACCAGGGCGGTGATGCCCAGCAGGAGCCACTTCTTGTACGGCGCGATCCCCATCCGGTAGCGGTCGAGGCTCTGCTGCTCCATCGACATCGCGCTCAGCGGCGGCCGCAGCCGGTGCGCCAGCCAGATGTTGAAACCGACGGCGAGCGCCATCAGCAGGCCGAAGACGGAGAACAGCCCGATCTTGGTCCACAGCGTGGTGGTGAACACGGACGAGTAGTTCACCGACCGGTACCAGAGCCAGTCCGTCCAGAAGCCCGCGAACATGGTGAACACCATGCCGAGGACGGCGAGGACGCCCAGCGTCATCAGCAGGGTCCGGGCACGCCGGGACGGGCGGCCCACTCTGATCCGTGGCCCCGTCGGGCCTCCGCCGCGGTCCGGCATCTGGAAAGCCAAGGTGCGCACCTCGAAGTTCGCTGTCGATCCGTCAGGCCTGCGTGTTCGCCGGCCCCCCTGGGGCCGCGGTGATCGCGAGCCCACACCTATGCAACTTACTCACCGTTTACTCGGTTCCCGATTCCGGCCGGGAACGAGGCAGGATTGTGACCATGTCCAACACTCCCATGGCAGCGAGCCCCCTCACCCGGGCCGTGCTCGAGATCGACGAGTACGCCTCCGGCCTCGGCTGGGACCAGCCCGCTCGCCTCTTCGCCCTCGTAGACACCGCGCAGCTGCGGGCTCAGGAACCCTCGCTCGCCGCCCAGCTCGGCCTGGGGGACGAGCAGGAGACCGCCGGCCTCACCCCGATCGAGCAGGACGAGATTGGAACGGACAGGGCGCTCGACGAGTTCCTGGCCACCATCGCCTGGCCCGACGCGGTGGCCGGTTGCGCGCTCACCGTGGAGCGGCTGATGCTGCCGCCGTCCGCCGAGGCACAGGTGCCCGACGGCCTGAGCGACCGGAAGCTGGCGCAGTGGGTGGCCCAGCACCCCGAGCGGCAGGAGGTCCGCATGACGGTCGCGGTGCTGCGCGACGGCGCCCGCGAGTCGGCCCTGCGGCTGCGGGAGAAGGACACCCCGACCGAGGTCCTGACCGGCCCCGACCTGGTGCCGGGCCTCGCGGAGGCCCTGGCGGCGACGTTCGAGGACTGAGGGACGGCACCCGCCGCGCCGCCGGGTCGCATCCGGTGGCGCGGTACCGGGCCGGTCAGCCCTTGACCGTGCAGAGGGGCAGGTCGGCGGTGTTCCCGTCGCGGATCTCCTTCAGCGCACCGAGCGCGTCGGAGATGGTGCTCACCCGGACCAGCGTCAGCCCGTCGGGCTTGTCCTTGGCGGCGGCGGCGCAGTTGTCGGCGGGCGTCAGGAAGTACTTGGCGCCCTTGTCGTGCGCCCCCACCGTCTTCATCTCGACGCCGCCGATCGGCCCGACCTTGCCGTCGTCGTCGATGGTCCCGGTGCCGGCGACGAACGTGCCGCCCGTCAGGCTGCCCGGCGTGAGCTTGTCGTAGATGCCGAGCGCGAACATCAGGCCGGCGCTCGGCCCGCCGACGTCCGCGAGCTTGATGTCGATGGTGAACGGGAACGTGTGATCGGTTCCCGCGGAGATCCCGACGATGGCCCGCTTCGCGCCGCCGTCGTCGGAGGTCGTCGTGGTGATCGTGACGTCCCGTGTCGCGGTCGCCGTGCGGTGCTCCTTCTCCGCGGCGGCCTGCTCCTCGGCGGGCACGATGGTGAAGACGACGTCCTGGCCGGGCGCGTGTCGGGTCACCAGCTTGGCGACGTCGGACGGCTGCTCGACCTTCGTACCGTCGACCTTCCGGATCACGTCGCCGGCGTGCAGCTTGCCCTCGGACGGGGACCCCTTCACGACTGTCGAGACGATCACCCAGGACTGCACGGGGATGTCCAGCTCCTTCAGGGCGGCGACCTTGGCGCTCTCCTGGGACTGGCTGAACTCCTCGGCGTTCTCCTGCGTGGACTGCTCCTCCGTCTTCCCGTTCGGGTAGAGGGTGTCGTGCGGGACGACCCTGGTGTCGTGCGCCAGCCAGCCGTAGACCGCCTCGACAAGGTTCATCCGGTAGTCCGCGCTGGTCACGCGCACCGTGGTCATGTTCAGGTGCCCGTCGGCGGCGTAGGTCTTGTGCCCGGAGATCTGCAGCACCGGCTCGCCGTCGTGCTCTCCGAGGGTGTTCACGGTGGGTCCCGGGGACATCTCGGCGTACGGCACTTTGATCAACACCCCCGCGCACAGGAGTGCGATCAGCATCAGGGTGGAGGCGAGCATCGTCGCGGTGCGGCGTGGCATGCCACGACAGTACGGGACGCTTCTGTCAGCGCACCGTCAGGGCCGCACCCGGCACAGTTTCACGTGTGTGAGTGGGGCTTCTCCATGGCCTCGCGGAACCGGGCGTAGCCGTCGAGCTCCGGGCCGTCGCCGCGGACCTTGCGGGTCCGGTTGGCCCAGCTGCCCCACATCCCGGCCCCGACCGCAGCGCACAGGGGAATCAGCAACCAGACGAGCGCCCCCATCCCGACCTCCCGACCCAGCTGAGCAACCGCAAACGACTGATCAGCAGATTAACCATCCGCAGTGACAACGCTCACGTGAGGGGGAGGGTTACGCAACCGGAAGGCCGGGCGTCGGAACCTCAGCAGGCGCCGACCCACTCCTCGGTCCCGTCGGAGAACTTCTGGTGCTTCCAGATCGGCACCTCGTGCTTGAGGTCGTCGATCAGCTTGCGGCAGGCCTCGAAGGCCTCACCGCGGTGCGGGCACGACACGGCCACGACGACCGCCGGATCCCCGACCGCGAGGTCACCCACACGGTGGATCGCCGCCAGCGCCCGCACCGGGTACTCGGCGACGACCTTCTCGGCGACCCGGCGCATCTCTGCCTCCGCGGACGGATGGCAGGAGTACCCGAGCGCGTCGACGTCGGCGCCCCCGTCGTGATTGCGGACGGTGCCCACGAACAGCGCGGTCCCCCCGGCAGCGTCGTCCCCGACGGCCCGGAGTACCTCGTCCACGGACAGCGCGCCGTCCCGGATGGCGATCAGCTTGATGGGCTCCTGCGCCGCCCGCTCGCCCGGATGATCAAAGGTGGGTGCCATACCCCCATCGTGCCGCACCGCCGGGAACAGGGGGAATAGCCTCATCACCCGGCACGCGCGCGTGCGGCTTGGAGGTACGTACGGACGGCACCGGGTGCGACGGCGGGCAGGCGGCCACCGGGCGGCACGGAGGGCACGGGCCGGGACGCCGTGCCGGAGCACGGGGTGTGGAGGGCTGCGGGAGGCGGAGACGGCACCGGGCGTCCGGCGCGCGCCCTCCCGCGACACCGCACGCCCTCAGACGCGCCGCCGCGCCTTCCGGGCGCGCCGCACCACGGCGGCGGCCCCCAGCAGGGCCACCGTAGCTCCGGCCGCGCCCGCCGCCGTCGCGTCCTTCCTGCCCAGCCGCCGCCCGGCCACCGTGTGCCGTCCGGAGACCTCCTCCAGCAGCTCGGTGAGGACCTCCTCGTTGGTCCACCGGGGCCGCCACCCGGCGTCGTGGAGGCGGCTCCCGCTGATCACCCAGGGGTACATCGTGTACGCGAGGTCCCCCGCAGGCGACGGCGTGAGCCCGATCCGGTGCAGGCGGGCCGCCGCGCCCAGGGCGACCGCCGAGGGCAGCTCCATCCGGCGGATGCCGCTGAACTCCTCGACCTCCTCCTGCTCCAGCCATCCGTCGCACCCGACGGCGAGCTCCCCCTCGACCTTCTCCAGGACGGCGTACTCCAGAGCACTGCACAGATCCTCGACGTGGCAGAACTGCCAGGCCGGCCGCGACCCGGCCACGACGAGCAGCCGAGGCGACTCGAAGTACCGGGTCAGCGCGGTGTCCGTGCCACCGACCAGCACGGCGGGCCGGACCACGGTCACGTTCAGCCCCGGATGGGCCCGCGGAGCCCGCCGGGCCAGCCGCTCGATCTCCAGCAGGTCGCCGACGCCGGTCGCCTCCGCGGTGGCCCTGAGCTCGGCGTCCTCGGACAGCGGCAGCTCGTTGTCGGGCAGCGCGCCGTAGACCATCGCCGAGGTGCAGAGCACCACGCGGTGCACGCCGGCCGCCGCCGACGCGGTGAGCACGGTCTGGGTCCCCCGGACGTTGTACGCCGTCCGGGCGGCGGGATCGGCGCCGAGGTCGAGGTCGAGTGCGAGGTGCACGACGACGTCGGCGCCGCGCAGCTTGTCGGCGATCGCGGGATCCCGCACGTCCAGGATGTGCCACTGCGCCGCCGCGCAGTCGCCGCGCCGCTCGTCGATGGCGATGACCTGCTTGATCTCCTCCGAGGCGGCCAGCCGCTCGGTGAGGAGCGCGCCGACGCCGGACGCGGCACCGGTGACCGCGACGACGGGTCCGCGCAGGGCGGAAGGGGTTGACGGGTTTCGCGCTGCGCGAACCTGCGGATCTGGGGAACTCACCGGGCGTCTCCAGCGGTTGTCTTCATACGAGCGCGAGTGACGCGTACGTACCAGGTGGCATCCATCCTGCCGCAGGCCTTCGGTCGGCGAAGCACCGAGGCCCGAACCGCTTTCGGTGTCTACGCTGGGTGGTGTTGTCGGGCAGTCGTGCCGTCGGAGAGAACCGGCGGCCTTACCAGCCGAGGAATCCCGTGAGTGACACCCCATTCGGATTCGGCCTTCCGCCGGAGGAGCCGGAGAACGGCGACGAGGGCAAGGAGAAGGACCAGGACAGCGGTGGTGGTCAGGGACCGGCCAACCCGTTCGGTTTCGGGCTGCCCGGGGCCGGGGGCTTTGGCAGCCCCGGCGCCGACAATCCGCTCGCTGCCATGTTCGGTTCGCTGAACCCCACCGATCTGGGCGCCGCGTTCCAGCAGCTGGGCCAGATGCTCTCGTACGAGGGCGGCCCGGTGAACTGGGACATGGCCAAGCAGATCGCCCGCCAGACGGTCTCCCAGGGCACCTCTGACGGCACCAAGGACGCCAGCGTCGGCCCCGCCGACCGCAAGGCCGTCGAGGACGCCGTCCGCCTGGCGGACCTGTGGCTCGACGATGTGACCGCCCTGCCCTCGGGCGCCGCCTCCGCGGTGGCGTGGAGCCGGGCGGAGTGGGTCGAGGCCACCCTGCCCGCCTGGCAGGAGCTGGTCGACCCGGTCGCCGAGCGGGTGGGCGGCGCCATGGGCGACATCCTGCCGGAGGAGATGCAGGCCATGGCCGGCCCGCTGATCGGCATGATGCGCTCGATGGGCGGCGCCATGTTCGGCACGCAGATCGGGCAGGCCGTGGGCGTGCTCGCGGGCGAGGTCGTCGGCTCCTCCGACGTCGGCCTACCGCTCGGCCCGGCCGGCCGGGCCGCGCTGCTGCCGGTGAACATCGAGGCGTTCGGCAAGGACCTGGGCGTGCCCGGGGACGAGGTGCGGCTGTATCTGGCCCTGCGGGAGGCCGCCCACCAGCGCCTCTTCGCACACGTGCCCTGGCTGCGTTCGCACCTGTTCGGCGCCGTCGAGGGCTACGCGCGCGGGATCAAGGTCGACACCGCCAAGCTGGAGGACGTCGTCGGCCAGTTCGACCCGCAGAACCCTGAGGAGCTGCAGCAGGCACTCCAGCAGGGCATGTTCCAGCCGGAGGACACCCCCGAGCAGAAGGCGGCGCTGGCCCGCCTGGAGACGGCGCTGGCGCTCGTGGAGGGCTGGGTGGACGCCGTGGTCCACGCCGCCGCGAAGCCGCGGCTGTCGTCCGCCGACGCGCTGCGCGAGACCCTGCGCCGCCGCCGCGCCAGCGGCGGCCCCGCGGAGCAGACCTTCGCCACCCTGATCGGCCTGGAGCTCAGGCCGCGCCGGCTGCGGGACGCCTCCCGCCTGTGGGCCTCGCTGACGGACGCGCGCGGTGTCGACGGCCGTGACGCGCTCTGGGCACACCCGGACATGCTGCCGACGGCGACCGACCTCGACGACCCGGACGGCTTCGTGCACCGCGAGCACGTCGACTTCTCCGAGCTGGACAAGATGCTCGGCGAGGCCGCGGGCGGCAGGCCGAACCTGAGCAAGGACGACGGCGACGCCCGCAAGGACGACGGCGAGGGGCACGACGGCAAGGGCGACGGCAGCGAGTGAGCCTCCACGACGACGCGGTCCTCGTGCTGAAGGGCTACGAGGACCAGCCCGGTCTGCGCCAGACCTACCTGGACCATCTCGCAGCCCGTCCGGACGGCATGTGGAAGGCGTGCGGGGACGGCCACATCACGGCCAGCGCCCTGGTGATCGACCCGCGGCGCGGCCGTGTCCTGCTGACCCTGCACCGGAAGCTGCGCATGTGGCTCCAGATGGGCGGGCACTGCGAGCCGGGCGACGAGACACTGGCGCTGGCCGCGCTGCGCGAGGCGACCGAGGAATCGGGCATCGCCGGGCTGTCCCTGCTGCCCGGCGGTCCGGTGCGCCTGGACCGGCATCACACGCCCTGCGCCTGGCACCTGGACGTGCAGTACGCGGCGCTGGCCCCGACCGGCGCCACGGAGGCGATCAGCGACGAGTCGCTCGACCTGCGCTGGTTCGCCTACGAGGAGGTCGCGGCCGTGGCGGACGACTCCGTCGTACGGCTGCTGGAAGCGACCCGCGTCCGCATCCGAGCGCAGTCCGGGGGCCGCACCGGGGGCGCGCCGGGAACTGAACCCCGGCGGGCCGGGAGGTGAGCCGGGGGGCGTGCCGACGGTGCGGGAACCCTCCGCCCCCGGGCCCGCCCCCGCCCCGTTGCGCGCAGTCAGCTCCAGACGTTGCCCTGGTTCTGCCCGCGGGCGCCGTGCTGCCCCATGCCGTACTGGGCGGCGATGCCCTGGCCGATCACCGCGTTCTGCGGCGGCAGCAGCTCGCTCGGCTGGACGAGGGCGAACCCGGTGCCCATGAAGCTGAGCTCCCAGCCCTCCCCGGTGCTGCCGCGGCGGCGCCACACGCCGGACGAGTGTGTCTGGGCCTGCATCTGCACGCGCAGACCGGTGGACCAGGCGACGATGGCGTCGGCGTCGCAGTTGACGTACCGGTCGGGCGTGACCTGCATCATCAGCGGCATGCCGGAGGTCATCAGAGCGACCCTGCCGCGTCCGGTGATGTTGAGCTGGTACTTCCCGGAACCGGAGATCCCGTACTGGCTGTCGACGGCGATGACCTCGTGGTGCAGGGAGGAGTCCATCGCCAGGACGTAGCTGCTGTCGACGGTCAGTCCGTCCTGCTCGACGTCCATGAGGTGGACGTGCTGGGCGAGGTTGGCGAGGTAGACCGTGCCCTGCCCGTGGCAGCGCATCAGGTCCAGCCCCTCGCCGGTGTACGCACGCGCGCGTGACTGCTGGTTGCTCTGGTACTCGGCGTCGAACTCGACGAGTCCCTGGTAGGCGACCATCGTGCCCTTGCGGGCGAGGATGTCGTCGTGGCCCTCCAGGGTGACGCGGAGCATCTGCTTGTTCTGCAGACTCCAGCGGTCCTGGGTCTGCTGGTCGTTGTAGGCGAAAAGCGGGCTCTGCATGGTGTTGTGGCTCCCCCTCAGCCCCGGATCCGGAGGCGGTCGGTGCTGTCCTCGCTGGGCTGGACGACGACGATGCCCTGGCCGGAGAAGGCCATCTGGTAGGCCTCGCCGCTGCCCCGGCCGATCAGCGACTGGGCCTTGAAGCTGCGCTTGCCCTTCACCTTCAGGTTCGGGGACCAGGCGACCAGGGCGTCCGGATCGACGTACGTCTCGTCCTCACCCCCGCCGCAGTCGACGACGATCGGCTTGCCCCGGGAGGTCAGCGCGACCCAGCCCTGCCCGGAGATCCTGGTGTTCCACAGCCCCTGCCCGGCGAACTTGGCCAGGCCCTTGACACGTTCGACGCCCCACTGCAGGTGGGCGTCGAAGGCGAGCAGGTTGGTGGCGTTGACGGAGATGCCGTCGCCGTTGAGATTGATGACGACCACGTTCGCGCCGTAGTCGGCGAGGTAGAGCAGCCCGTCTCCGGAGCACTTCATCAGCGGCGCGCCCTCGCCCGTGATCCAGTCGCGGGCGATCTGGCGCACGGCGGAGGGGTTGGGCTCGTACTGGATGAAGCCCTCGTAGGCGACCATCGACCCCACGCGCGCGAAGAGGTCCTGTCCGGACTGCAGGGCGACCTTCAGCATGTGGTCGCCGTGGTTCTCCATGCGGGCGGCGACGGGTGCGGGGGTATGGCCCGCGAGCGGCTGGTTCATGACGGGCTCCCTCAGACCTCGAACGGCTGGACGACGATGAAGTTGCCGGGCGCGCCCCGGAACTGGAGGTTGACGCTCTCCCCGGTGTCGCCCGCGTAGGCGTTGCGGCGCATGCGCACCTGGCTGGAGACGATCACCTGGGAGGCGGCCGACCAGGCGACCACGGCGTTGCAGTCGGCGAACGTGGTGGGCGTGACCGGCAGCACGACGGGGGTGCCGTGGGTCTTCACGACGATCGTGCCGACGCCGCTGAACTGCATGGTGAACAGGGCGCCGCCGGGGATGCCGTGGCCCTCGATGCGCCGGACCTCGTACTGCAGGCTCTCGTCGAAAGCGAGGACGCTCTCGGCGGAGACGCAGATCGCGTCGCCCTGGAGCTCGATCGGGTGCAGATGCGTGGCCTCTTCCGCGAGGAACACCTGCCCGTGCCCGGTGCAGCGCATCAGCTGCATCTCCTGGCCGGTCGCGTTGCCCACGAGTCGGCCGGCGAAACCCGCGCCCTTGTAGCTGAAGTCGACCTTGCCCTGGTAGAGCACCATGCTGCCCTGCCGGGCCAGCACGGGCTGGCCGCCGACGCCGAGGTCGACGCGGACGAGCTTCTTGTTCTGCTGCGTCCAGCGCTGTCCTGCGGGCGTCTCCTTGAACTGCTGGAGCGCCGCGGCGACCCCGGGGCCCTGCGGGGCTCCCTGAGGGGCGGTCTGCTGGCCCGGGATCTGGCCGTAGGGCTGCTGGCCGTAGCCGGGGGGCGCGGGCGGCTGCTGGCCGTAGCCGGGGGGCGGGGCCGGGGCCTGCGGCGCCTGGGGCCGGCCGTAGCCGGGCGGCATGGTCGCCTGCCCCGGGTGCGGGCCGTGCGGGGGCTGCGGCCCGCCGTACGGGGCGGGCGGGGCCGGGGGAGGCGGGACCGTGCCGCCCGTCGGCGCCAAGGGCGCGACGATGGTGGGCTGGGCGTGCACGGACGGCGCGGGCGCCGGGCTCGGGGGCGGCGTGGCGCCGGCCGGGGGCGCATAGCCCTGCGGGGCCGGGGCGGGCTCGGGGGGCGACGGGGCGCCGAACGCGGGCGGTGCCGCGGGCTGGGCGGCCGGGGGCGCGAAACCCGGGGCGGCGGAGGACTGCGGCTCCTGCGGAGCGGCCGGAGCCTCCTCCTCCAGGACCTCGCCGCCGAAGTTCTTCAACAGCGCCTCCAGGCCGCCGTCGAAGCCCTGCCCGACGGCCGCGAACCGCCACACGTCCTTCAGGTAGAAGTCGCCCAGCATCACGGCCCGCTCGGTGGAGAACTCCGCCCCGCTGAAGGCGTAGCGGGCCACCTCCTCGCCGCCCGCGACGATGCGGAGGTATCCGGGGGCGATCTGCGACATCTGCCCGGCGCCGTCGACGGTGGCCGTGAAGGACAGCTTGTGGATCTGCGGCGGGATCCGGTCCAGCGTGACCCGGAAGGACTCCGTGTCACCCGCCTGGGCGCCCAGCAGCTGGACGGCCTCCTCGGGGGACTTCGGCTGGTTGTAGAAGATGAAGTACCGGTCGTCCGACAGTCGTTCGTCGGCGTCCAGACCGAAGCAGCTGATGTCGAATTTCAGTCCCGGGGCACCGATCTGCACGCCTACGTACAGATCGGTGCCCGCGGTGAGGTCACTGATCCTGGCCTTGTGGCCGCGTTGGAATTCCCTGGCCATGCGTTACGACCGTCCCCCATCCCGAATGTGAGTGCGTCGCGCCAGGCTAACGGCAAACTCGGACAGCGGACGATGCCGGTACACACCCGCTACACAACCCTTGCCGGGTCGTGGCGCAGGGTTGGGTGGGCCTCACTCGTCGCGCGCGCCGGGCACATGGGGGAGCCGTTCGGCGGCCACCACGCCCTCGAGGTAGCCACGGGCCCGCTCGGTGCGCGGGTAGCCCTCCAGCAGCCGCCAGAAGCGGGGGCCGTGTCCGGGTACGAGGAGGTGGGCCAGTTCATGGAGAAGGACGTAGTCCACGACGTACTCGGGCATGCCCTGCAACCGGTGGGACAGCCGGATACTGCCTTCGGCGGGGGTGCACGAACCCCAGCGCGTGTTCTGGTTGGTGACCCAGCGCACCGAGGTGGGGCGGGCCCGGCCGTCGAAGTACTGCTCGGACAGCCGCCGCGCCCGTTCGGCCAACTCGCCGTCGCCGAGGGCCCGCTTGCTCTCCTGGGCGGCCAGCTTGTCCAGCATGACGGTCACCCAGCGTTGCTCCTCCGCCTCCGACATGCGGGCGGGGATGAGTACGACCGTGCGATCGCCCTCCCGGTACGCGGAGACGGTCCGGCGTCGCCTGGTGCTCCGGCGCACCTCGATCGCGCCCGCTCCCGAGCCGCTCGGCGGATGGCTCGTCGTACTGCGCTGTGACGTTCCGGCGCGGTGCAGTGGGTCGGCGGACACGCCCCGACCGTACCCGCTGGGCAGGGGTGAAGTCCCGGCTCCGGGACGGTTCGGTTCGCATCCCCCACCGCTCGCCGGATTTGTACGACCGATTTGTACGACGAACTCCCTTGTCTGTGGAAAACTCTCCGCGCCCACTCCTGCGGTCGGGGCATGCTGGCTTTCGTCGGCGGAGCGGGGACACCCTCACGCCCCCGCTTCGCCGACATCCGGAAGTACGGGCGACTCCGCGACTTTCGGCATACACGACCCTTCTCGGGCTACGGGGGCCTGTCATGCATCCAGTGGTGAAGCCCGCGCTGCGGCGCGGCTGGCGCGACCTCAACACCGTGCAGTTCGGGATGACTCCGGCGCACGCGGTGACACTCGCTCCGATGGACACGGCGACGGGCAGTTTCCTGGAACTGCTCAACGGCACGCGCGGGCTGCCGCTCCTGCGGGAGGAGGCCCGCCGGATGGACCTGCCCGACGGGCATGCCGACCTCATGGTGGAGCGATTGGCCCGGTCCGGGCTGCTGGACGACGCGCGCGGCGGTGGCCCGGCCGCCGACACCCTGCGCGGCAGCAAGGAGGCCCTCGACCGGCTGCGCCCGGATCTGGCCTCCCTGTCCGTCACGACTGCGGACGCGGGCGACGCGATCCGCCGGCTGGCGGCCCGCCGCGCGCTGCGTGTGCAGGTGCGTGGCACGGGCCGGGTCGGAGCCGTGCTGGCCTCACTGCTGTCGGGCGCGGGGGTCGGCGAGGTGGACGTGTGCGACGGCGGCCAGGTCGAGCCGTGGGACGTCGCGCCGGGCGGACTGCCCGCCGACGCCGTCGGCGAGCGCCGGGACGAGGCGGCCCGGCGCTCGGTGCGCCGCGCCGCGCCGGACCGGCCACCGCGCCGCGGCCCGGGCCTCCCTGCCGTGGGCGCCGAGCCGGGCTTCTCCCTGGTGGTCCTCACCCCGCGGGACGACGTGGCCGTCCATGCCCCGGCCCCGTCCGCCGCCGACCACCTCGTGTCCTCCGGCACGCCTCATCTGTACGCGGGCGTGGTGGAGGCAACCGGTATGGTCGGGCCACTCGTCCTCCCCGGCGAGACCGGCTGCGCCGGCTGCCTGGACCGCACGCGGTCCGACCGGGACCCGGCCTGGCCGCGTCTGGTCACCCAGTGGCGATCGGGGCGACGCCGGCAGGTGCGTGCGTGCGATCTCGCGCTGGCGACGACCGTGGCCGGGCTGGCCGCGGCGCACGCGCTCGCCGTCCTCGACGGCCGCCTGCCCTCCAGTGCGGGCAGCCGTTGGGAGGTCTCCCTTCCGGGTCTGCAGTGGCACGCCCGGCCGGTGCGGGCGCATCCGGCGTGCCCGTGCGGGGCAGCGGAGAGGGACAGAGAGGGACGCGCTCCCGAGGACGGGGCGCCGCACGAGACAATGGGTGGGCAACGGTCGTCGACGGCGATGGGTCGTAAGGCACGCGCGGCGCGGCCGGCTGGGACTTGGAGGGCGCATGTCTGATCTTCCCCGGAAGGCGGTCACCCGGACCGCCAAGCTCGCCGCACTCCCGCTCGGCTTCGCCGGCCGGGCGACCTGGGGGCTGGGCAAGCGGATCGTGGGCGAGTCCGCGGAGATCGTCGGCCGCGAGCTGCAGCAGCGCACGGCGGAGCAGCTGTTCAAGGTGCTCGGCGAGCTGAAGGGCGGGGCGATGAAGTTCGGGCAGGCCCTGTCCGTCTTCGAGTCGGCTCTGCCGGAGGAGATCGCCGGCCCGTACCGCGCCGCCCTGACCAAGTTGCAGGAGGCGGCGCCCCCGATGCCGACGCGCACGGTGCACACGGTGCTCCGGGAGCGGCTGGGCGAGGGGTGGCAGGAGCTGTTCCTGGAGTTCGAGGACAAGCCCGCCGCCGCGGCCTCCATCGGCCAGGTGCACCGGGGGGTGTGGCACGACGGCCGGGAGGTCGCGGTCAAGGTCCAGTATCCGGGCGCCGGCGAGGCACTCCTGTCCGATCTGAACCAGTTGAGCCGCTTTGCCCGACTGCTGGGTCCGCTCATTCCCGGCATGGACGTCAAGCCCTTGATCTCCGAGCTCCGCGACCGCGTCTCGGAGGAACTGGACTACGGCCTGGAGGCGCGGGCTCAGCAGGCGCACGCGGAGGAGTTCGAGGGGGACCCGGACGTCCTGGTCCCGGCCGTGGTCCACCAGTGCGAACAGGTCCTGATCACGGAATGGATCGACGGCATACCGCTGTCGGAGATCATCGCCGACGGCACCCCGGAGCAGCGCGACCGCGCCGGACAGCTCCTGGCCCGTTTCCTCTTCTCCGGCCCCGCCCGCACCGGCCTGCTCCACGCCGACCCGCACCCGGGCAACTTCCGGCTGCTGCCGGGCGGCCCGGCGGGCGAGGACGACTGGCGACTCGGTGTGCTGGACTTCGGCACGGTGGACCGTCTCCCGGGCGGCCTGCCCGACCCGATCGGCGAGTCCTTGCGCATGACGCTGGACGGGGAGGCCGAGTCTGTCTACGAGCTCCTGTGCACCGAGGGCTTCGTGAAGGAGTCCATCGACCTCGACCCGGACGCGGTCCTCGACTATCTCCTGCCGATCATCGAACCCGCCCAGGTGGAGGCGTTCACCTTCACCCGCACCTGGATGCGCAGCCAGGCCGCCCGCATCGCCGACCCCCGCTCCCCCGCCTACCAGCTCGGCAAGCAGCTCAACCTGCCGCCGGCCTATCTGCTGATCCACCGGGTGACCCTGAGCACCATCGGCGTGCTGTGCCAGCTCGGTTCGACGGTCCGCCTGCGGGAGGAGTTGGAGGAATGGCTGCCGGGATTCGAGCCGGGCGAGCCCGACGAGACCGACGACGAGATCGGGGAGGCACCTGCCGTGGAGGCATGAGCGGACGGGTCGGCCTCGGCGCTACCACCAGGACGAGTCCAGCCGTCCCTCGATCGCTCTGAGGTGCTCGCGGGAACAGGTGTCGCAGAAGTAGCGGCGTGTTCCGTTCTCGACCGAACACGTCCACGTCGGCTGCGGGGGTCGTGCCTCGGTGCCGCAGCGAGCGCAGACCAGACGCTGCTGAGACTCGGCGTCGCCGCCGTCGTCGCTGTCTCCGGAAGGACTCCTCACCCGGCGACGATATCGCCGAGGTCGGGGGATCGCCGCTCACAACGCACCGCGGGGGCCGGTCCGTTCGCTCGGACCGGCCCCCGCGGGGAGCCTGCTTCTCCCGTTCCCGGGAGGTCACTGCCGCGTGGCGGCTACTGCATCACGGCCATGGCGAGCGCGCGGCGGGCGCGCAGCGACGCGCGCTCCGCTCGGCGCTGCATCCGGCGGGCGGCGGCCAGGCGCAGGGCCCGGCGTTCCCGCTCAGCCTCGTGCAGGCGGTCGTGCATATGCGCACGCGCCAGGGCTTCTTGGATGAGTTGCATCTCTCGGGTCCTGTTCTGACGCGAGTCGGTCGCGCCGGTGGTGGTGACGTCTTCGATCACGGAGCTCGTGAGCTCGCTGGTGGACGGCTTCATCGGGGCCTGCTTCTTGGGGTCGTGCGTGAAGGGGCGGTCGATCGTTCCTGCGATGTTCATGCCGTGACCGGGTTCTTGCGCGGGCGGCCACGCGGCCGCTTCCGGGCGACGACGACACCCTGGACGAACAGCTCGCCACCCCAGACGCCCCAGGGCTCACGCCGCTCCTTGGCGCCGGCGAGGCAGGCCTCCATCAGCGGGCAGGTGCGGCAGAGGGACTTGGCGTACTCGACGTCCGCGGGCGACTCGGCGAAGAAGACCTCCGGGTCGTAGGAGCGGCACGGGACGGGTACGCCGAGGTTCTCGATGGCGTCGTCGAGCGCGGTGAGCGCGGTGAGCGGAGTCAAGGCGGGGTCCTCCGTGAGGCCAGGCTTGGGGATCGTGTCGGAAGGCGGTACGGACGGGGCGTGCGCTTCGAGTTGCACGGTGTGTCTTCCTCGTCTGGGGTCGTTCCGGTCCGGTGGGACCGGGGGTCGGCTGGTACCGGGTTCTTTCTGCCCCGAGGCCCCTTCGCTCCGCTCTCCCCGTTCGGGGAAAGCAGAAGGGCCGCGGATCCCGGATGGGGTTCCGCGGCCCTGAAGGCGCCGGCCTGATCGGCGATCAGGCTGGATCACTCCAGGGTTCTGGCCCACGGAAGGCCCACATCAGGTGGTGCTGCTTCGTCTGCTTCCGGAATCCGGCACCGGCCGCCGCAAAGGCATAGGCATGCGCCTGCGCCTCTACTGCTTCCCGTGCCTTCGTCGGTCGCTCATTGCGCTCACAGATGGGAAGACCGGTGAGGGCAACGGAGGACGCCGGCCGGACGGCACGAATGCCGGACAGACCGGTGCCCAGGTCGAAGGCGCCGAGCATGCACGTGGAGACGGCCGAGCGATCGGTCATTTTGACCGTGCTGGTGAAGCTGGTGTTGATGCTGATCACTGGACTCGCCTCCTCTCGGCGTCTCATGGACTGGTGACCCAGCCCTGCGGATATGCAAGTACAACACGGAATCGGGGCCTTCGAGAAGGCCGCCGTCCCCGTGCCTAAGAACCTATGGGGACTGCTGGGGCATGCGCAAACTTTTTTTTCGACGAGTTCGCATCAACTGGCGTCCCTGTCTTCGGAGGACGCCTCCCCGGCGTCCTCTCCTGGGTCCCGGCCCGCGCAGAGCGCCAGCACCTCGGCCCCGTAGCGGCCGAGCTTGCGGGCGCCGACGCCGGGGATGCGGGACAGCTCCCGCTCGTCGTCGGGTACGGCCTCGGCGATCGCGATCAGTGTCCGGTCGGTGAAGACGCAGAAGGCGGGCTGGCCGCTTCGCTGCGCCTGCTCCGCGCGCCATGCGCGCAGCCGCTCGTAGAGGCCCTCGTCCATGTCGGAGGGGCAGTCCTCGCAGCGCATCAGCTTCATCTCACCGGCGTCGGTGAGCGTGCGCCCGCAGACCCGGCAGCGGGCCGGGGTGCGCCGCTGCCGGCGCGGCACGGCGCTGTCCGGCGCCCCGCCGCCCGTCGGGTGACCGCGGTCGACGACGGCGCCGCCCGAGCCGGTCCGGCCGGCGCCCGCGGTGGAGGCGCCGCGGCGCAGTCCTTCGAGGAAGCGGCTGGGGCGGCGGTTGGGCCGGCCGCCGGGTGAGCGGGACAGCGCCCAGGACACGTGCAGGCGTTCGCGGGCGCGGGTGACGCCCACGTAGAGGAGGCGGCGCTCCTCCTCGATCTGCGCGTCGGTTCTCGCGTAGGTGATCGGCATCATGCCCTCGGCGACTCCGACCAGGAAGACGGCGTCCCACTCCAGGCCCTTGGCCGAGTGCAGGGAGGCGAGCGTGACGCCCTGCACGGTGGGGGCGTGCTGGGCACCGGCTCGCTCGTCCAGTTCGGCGACCAGATCGGCGAGGGTCGCCTCGGGCCGGGCCGCGGCGAAGTCCTGCGCCAGGTTCACCAGGGCGGCGAGGGACTCCCACCGCTCCCTCACCGCCCCCGAGCCGGCCGGGGGCTGCGGGGTCCAGCCCTCGCCGGAGAGGACGGCGCGCACCTGCGAGGGCAGATCGACGGCGTCGGCGAGCAGGGAGTCGTTGCCGCCGAAGCGGGAGGCGGCGCGCAGGGCGATGCCGGCTCTGCGGACCTCCGGGCGGTCGAAGAAGCGCTCGGCACCACGCAGCTGGTAGGGGATGCCGACGTCGGCGAGGGCCTGCTCGTAGGTCTCGGACTGGGCGTTCGTGCGGAACAGGACCGCGATCTCGCTGGTCGGGACCCCCGCGTCGATCAGTTCCCGGATACGGCGGGCGGCTCCCTCTGCCTCGGCGGGCTCGTCGGTGTGCTCGGTGAAGACGGGCTCGGGTCCGGACGGGCGCTGGGAGACCAGTTCGAGGCGGTGGTCGGCGGCCCGCCCGCGGGCCTGGGCGAGGAGCCCGTTCGCGAGGTGGACGACCTGCGGGGTGGAGCGGTAGTCGCGTACCAGCCGGACGACGGTGGCGCCGGGATGGCGGACACGGAAGTCGAGGAGGTGGTCGGGGGTGGCGCCGGTGAAGGAGTAGATGGTCTGGCTGGCGTCGCCGACCACGCACAGGGTGTCCCGGTCGCCGAGCCACAACTCCAGCAGGCGCTGCTGGAGCGGGCTGACGTCCTGGTACTCGTCGACGACGAAGTGCTGGTACTGGGTGCGGACCTGTTCCGCGACGTCGTGCCGGTCCTGGAGGATGCCGACGGTCAGCAGCAGCACGTCCTCGAAGTCGATGACGGCGCGGTCGCGCTTGAGGTCCTCGTAGACGGAGTAGAGCTGGGCGATCTCGGCGGGGTCGCGGGGGGCCTCCCGGCCGGCCTTGGCGGCGGCGAGGGCGTAGTCGGCGGGGACGGTCCGGGTGACCTTCGACCACTCGATCTCGGCGGTGACGTCCCGCAGCTCGCCCCGGTCGAGGCGGATGCGGCAGGCGGCGGCGGCGTCCGCGACGAGCTGGATCTTGCGATCGACCAGCCGGGGCATCGCTCCACCGATCGCTTTCGGCCAGAAATACTGCAGCTGACGCAGGGCGGCGGAGTGGAAGGTGCGGGCTTGGACGCCCTGCGCGCCGAGTTGGCGCAGCCGGCCGCGCATCTCACCGGCGGCGCGGTTGGTGAAGGTGACGGCGAGCACGCTGGAGGGCTGGAGGACACCGGCGCGGACACCGTAGGCGATGCGATGGGTGATCGCCCGGGTCTTGCCCGTACCGGCTCCGGCCAGCACGCACACCGGGCCGTGCAGGGCGGTGGCCACCTCGCGCTGCTCGGGGTCGAGCCCTTCGAGCACCGCGTCGGCAGAGTCCGGTGCCTGCGGGAAGAGGGTGGAGTGCGTTGCTGCTGTCACACGGCCATGCTGCCAGGTCGCCGGAGGCGGGAGCGGCGGTTGTCCACAGGCGGGGGCTCGCAGTCCTATGAATGCGACAGGCGTCACCTCCGGGCGGCGGCCGACCGGGGGAATGGTGGCGCTTTCACGTACGTTTCCTCCCTGCGAGCACCTGATCCCGACCCCTGAAGGAGTACGAGACACATGCCGGGCACTGTGACGATGTACAGCACCACGTGGTGCGGCTACTGCCGCCGACTCAAGAGCCAGCTGGACCGCGAGGGCATCACGTACAACGAGATCAACATCGAGCAGGACCCGGAGTCCGCGGCGTTCGTGGAGAAGGCGAATGGCGGAAACCAGACGGTGCCCACCGTGCGGGTGGTTCCCGAAGCGGGCGGCAGCGAGGTCGTGATGACGAACCCCAGCCTTGCCCAGGTGAGGCAGGCCCTCGCGGCCTGACGCCCCCGGCACCGCGCCCCCTCCGGTCGAGGCCACCGGAGGGGGCCGCTCCGTCTTTCCCTGGAAGCGGGCGGAGAACCCCGGCACCGCCCGACGTCACCCGCCCGCGTACGGGACCGTACGAGGGCTCGGCAGCGTGAGCGCTCGGCGGCACGAGGGCTGGGCCGTACGACGGCGCGACCCCGCCTGTGTCGCGTACCGGCCCGCGTACGTTCGCAGGTCGGGGGCGAGGCCGGGCACGAGGCCGGACGAGCCGGGTCAGGAGAGGAGGGAGCGGCCTGTGGGGGCCAGCCGCAGTGTCCGTGGAGCTGCCGACTGTTCGCGCTCGACGGCCGGCAGGACCTCGTCCCGTGCGCGGGGCTGGGCCCGTACCCGGGCGAGGTGCTGCCGGTGGGCGTTCTCATCGGGGTACGAGGCGAGGACCGCGGCGACGTTCTCCCCGGCGCGGACCGGCAGCCGGGTGAACGTGTTGGGGGCCGTCTCGGTGGTGAGGGCGGCGAGCGGCGCGGGTCCTGTCTCGCGGAGCACGGGGAGGAGACCGTCCCTGATCAGTGCGCTGCCCTCGTGCCGCCCGGAAGGGAAGGACCACACGGTGGCTGAGACGAATCGCTGCGGTGCCGAGGCGCCCGGCCGGGGCCGCCGGGACGGGAGGACGGCGAGGCCCCCGGCGTCCGACAGGGGGCGCAGGAGCAGGACGTCGTCGGAGTCGATCATGGTTGCGTTGGCCTGGGGGCCGTGCTCGGCCCAGACGGGGCCGCCGTAGAAGGCCGTCAGCGCGTGATGCCGTGCCGCCATGTCCCGGAACCCGCGCAACCACACGAAGCGATTCGGGTCGTCCAGGTCCCGGAACTGGCCGAGCACGACCGCTCCGGACTCTTCCTGGGACTCGACGAACTCCCGGTCGAACAAGTCGATGAGCTCGTCGCGCCGACCCGGCCGCAGCGTGTATTGGCGGAGCTCGATCACGGCGGGGCGGCCTGCGGGGGCGCTGGAGGGCACGACAGTCTCCTGTTCGGTTCTCTTCTGCGGGGGCGCTTTTCGGGCTCCATCGGGCTGAGCCGGGCGCGAGTCGACCGTACGGGGGCTGTGTGCCAGGTGCTGTCAGGGTTTCCGGGCAGAATGCGCGCATGTCTGCCGGTCGTCTGCTGTCGGTGCTGCTGTTGCTGCAATCCCGGGGCCGCGTGTCGGCGCGCGGGCTCGCCGATGAGCTGGGCGTGTCCGTGCGCACCGCCTATCGCGACCTGGCACGCCTGCAGGCCGCCGGGGTGCCGGTCTACTCGGAGCCGGGGCGAGGAGGCGGCTATCAGCTGGTCGACGGCTATCGCACCCGCCTGACCGGGATGAGCGCAGGGGAGGCGCGGGCGCTGTTCCTCGCCGGGCTGCCCGGGCCCGCCGCCGACCTGGGGCTCGCCGCGGACGTGGCGGCGGCTCGGCTGAAGCTGCTGGCCGCACTGCCGGCGGGACTGCGCGACGAGGCGGCGCGGACCGCGGCGGTCTTCCACCTGGACGCTCCGTCCTGGTACCGGGAGCCCGAGCCGACGCCGTGTCTGACCCTGCTGGTCGATGCCGTGCTCTCCCGGCGCGCGGTGGACGTGCGCTATCGCCGTTGGCGCGCGCCCCAGGAGGTGCGCCGCCGCCTTCGCCCCTACGGCCTGGTGCTCAAGTCCGGTGTCTGGTACCTGGTGGCCGCGGCGGAGTCCCGGATCGCGACCTACCGGGTCACCCAGGTCCTCGACGCGGTGCGGAGCGACGAGCGGTTCGACCGGCCGCACGACTTCGATCTGGGCACGTACTGGACCTCGTACCTCGACGAGTTCCGGACGCGCCGCTACACCGGCACGGCCACCGTCCGGCTGTCCCGCAAAGGACGCCGTCGCCTGCCCGACAACGTCCCCCCGGAGGTGGTGCGGGCAGTCGACTCGACCGCGACCGCCGTCGGCGACGAGGGATGGATCGAGGCGGTCATCCCGACCGAGAGCACCGAGCACGCCTGCGGCGAGTTGCTGCGGCTCGGTGTCGACGTGGAGGTCGTCGGGCCGGCCGAGCTGCGGCGGACCATGGCCGACACCGTGGCCGTACTCGCCAGGGCCTACGGATCGACTTGCGTGGCACGGGAGCCCGACTCGTTCACCGACGACGTCACCTGAGAGGAGCGCGCCGAGTGCCGCGGACGGTTCGCCGGCACCGGACACCGGCTCGGGTGAGGCGGAGGACCGGCACGTGGCCGGTCACGCCAGGGGGCGTCCGGGAGCGGTCCGGGACGCCCCCTGGCGTCATGGTCGGACGTTCCGGGTCGGCAGGGGCTTGCCGTACCAGAGCTCGATCAGGCGGGCGGCGATGGAGATGCCGTAGGGCGGCAGCACCTCGCCGGAGTCGAAGGCGGCCCCCAGTTCGTCGCGGGAGAACCAGCGGGCCTCGTGGATCTCGTCCCCGTCGACGTCGATCACGGTGGAGGTGGCGCGGGCCAGGAAGCCCAGCATCAGGCTGGACGGGAAGGGCCAGGGCTGGCTCGCGACGTACTCGACCTGCCCGACCGTGACGCCGGCCTCCTCGAACACCTCGCGGCGCACGGCCTGCTCGATCGACTCGCCCGGTTCGACGAAGCCGGCGAGCGTGGAGAAGCGGCCCTCGGGCCAGTGGACCTGCCGGCCCAGAAGTATGCGGTCGTCCTCGTCGGTGACCGCCATGATCACCGCGGGGTCGGTGCGCGGGTAGTGCTCGCCGCCGCAGGCGGGGCAGCGGCGGATGTGGCCGGCGGCGGCGATGACGGTGCGCTCGCCGCACCGGGAGCAGAAGCGGTGGGTGCGCTGCCAGTTCTCCAGGCCGACCGCGTGCACCATCAGGCCCGCGTCGCGCGGCGACAGCAGCAGGCCGGCCTCGCGCAGACCGGCCGGGCGGGCGGACTGGTCCATGCGGCCGGGCAGTGCGTCCTTCTGGAGGGCGAAGTAGCTGACGCCGTCCTGGTCGATGCCGAGGAAGTAGCGGTGCGCCTCGGTGAGGGGGGCCTCGAAGGACGGGGTCATGACGAGTTCGGTCCGGCCGTCGGATGTCTCGTCGATGAGGACCTGGCCGCCGGAGACCACGAAGCAGCGGGTCGAGGGATGGCTCCATGCCGCCGCGAGCCAGGCCTCGTCCAGACGGTGGTGTGCCGCGCGGTCGATGCCGCTGGGCGCGGTCAGTGAGATGGGTCGGTCGGCGGTGTGATCGGTCCAGGTGGTCACGGGTGCTTCCAACTCCCCCGGTGGAACGGTTGGTTCGGACGGCGGTTCGGCAGTGCTGCGGACAGCGGGAGGCCGCCGGGCCGGGCGGGCCTCGGCGGGTGCTCGGCGACGTTCGGCGGGCGCGGGGCAGCCCCTCCAGTGTGCCCCTGCCCTCGACGCGCTCCGAGCGGCGGCGGGAGGTCAGGGCGCATCGCGCCAGGACTCGGCGAGGTCGCCCCACAGGTAGGCACTGGCCTCGACGCCCTTGAACAGCAGGTCCAGTTCGACCTTCTCGTTGGGGGCGTGCCAGCCGTCGGAGGGGACGGAGATGCCCAGGAAGAGCACGGGAGCGCCGAGGACGTCCTGGAGGTCGGCGGCGGGACCGGAGCCGCCCTCACGGGTGTAGCGGACGGGCTGCTGGAAGGCGCGGCTCATGGCACGGACGACGGACTGCAGGGCGGGGTGGTCCAGTGGCGTCAGGCACGGGCGGGTGGCGCCGCTGAAGGTGATCTCGTGCCGGACTCCGGCGGGCGCCTGGTCGGCGACCCAGGCCCGCACGGCCTTCTCGACGTGGCCCGGTTCCTGGCCGGCCACGAGGCGGAACGACAGCTTGACGGTCGCCGAGGACGGGACGATCGTCTTGCTGCCGGGGCCCTGGTAGCCGCCTCCGATGCCGTTGACCTCGGCAGTGGGGCGGGCCCAGATGCGTTCCAGGGTGGTGTGCCCCGCCTCGCCGTGGGTGGCGTGCGACTTCGCGGTGCGCAGCCAGCGCTCCTCGTCGAACGGCAGCTCCGCGAAGAGCGCCCGCTCGCGCTCGGTGAGCTCCACGACGCCGTCGTAGAAGCCGGGGATCGCTACGCGCGCGTGCTCGTCGTGCAGGGCTGCGACCAGGCGGGCCGCGGCGGTGGCGGGGTTCGGCACGGCGCCGCCGAAGGAACCGGAGTGGATGTCCTGGTCGGGGCCGTTCAGGCGGATCTCGCACTCGGCTAGGCCGCGCATGCCGGTGCAGACGGTGGGGGTGTCCTCGGACCACATGCCGGTGTCGGAGACGATCACGGCGTCGGCGGCCAGCCGGCCGGCGTGCTCCTCGACCAGGGCGCGGAAGTGCGGCGAGCCGGACTCCTCCTCGCCCTCGATCAGCAGCTTGAGATGGACGGCCGGCGCGGTGCGGCCGGTGGCGGCGAGGTGGGCGCGGACACCGAGGGTGTGGAAGAGCACCTGCCCCTTGTCGTCGGCGGCCCCGCGCGCGTAGAGGCGGTCGCCGCGGACGACGGGCTCGAACGGCTCGCTGTCCCAGCCGTCCTCGCGAGCGGCAGGCTGCACGTCGTGGTGGCCGTAGACGAGGACGGTGGGCGCCGCGGGGTCGGCGGAGGGCCACTCGGCGTAGACGGCGGGGGCGCCGGGGGTCTGCCAGACCTCGACGGTCGGGAAGCCGGTCTCCGTGAGCCTGGCCGCCAGCCAGTCGGCGCTGCGCCGCACGTCCGGGGCGTGATCGGGCTGAGCCGACACGGACGGGATGCGCAGCCATGCGGTGAGGTCGTCGAGGAAGGCGGCGCGGTGGTGCTGGATGTACGTGCGGACGGCGCTGTCCGGGGTCTGGCTCATGGTCACGAGCCTATCGGCACTCGGTGACGTCCCGGCTGGGCCGTTCGTCACACGGCGGCTCACCGAGCAGCAGTCGCTCCAGCGCGGCCCGGTCGGGCAGGTCGTCGGGACGGACGACCTCACCGGTGCGGACGTACAGGAAGGCCGCCGTGACCGACTCCGGAGGGACGCCCTGCTGCTCGGCCCAGGCCAGGCGGTACACAGCGAGCTGGAGCGGGTCGGCGTCGCGGGTGCGGCCGGTCTTCCAGTCGACGATCTCGTACGTCGTCGAGTCGCCGTCGCCTTCCCTGTAGACGGCGTCGATGCGGCCCCGCACGACGCGGCCGGCGATGTCGATCTGGAAGGGGGCCTCGACGAGGTGGGGCGTGCGCTGGGCGTACGCGGTGCGTTCGAAGGCCTCCTTGAGGGCCTCCAGCTCGCGTTCGTCGGCGATCTCGGCCTCGCTGCCGGGCAACTCGTCCGGCTCCAGCAGGGGCAGGGTGAGTTCCTCGAAGCGGGCCTCGACCCAGGCGTGGAAGCGGGTGCCCCGGCGTGCGGCCGGCTGCGGAGGGCGGGGCATGGGGCGCGCGAGTTCCTGTGCGAAGCCGTCCGGGTCGGCGGCCAGGCGCAGGAGCTGCGACGCGCTCAGCGACGTGGGCAGGGGGACCTCCGTGACCGTCTGCCGGGCGCGCAGCAGTTCCCCGGCGAGCGCGTCGAGATCGCGGTCCCAGGAGGCGACGGTGCGGGCCTCCTCGGGAGTGAGGGATGCGGCCAGCGGCGCGCGGGGGTCTGCGGGCGCGCCGGTGTGCTCCGGGCGCCCCGGGCGCGCGCTGCTGGGCTCCGGCGCGGTCGCCTGGTGCGGGAGCACCGGCCGATCCGTGGGGTGCGCGTTCCGTGGGGGGGCAGGGCCGTCGGACGGATCGCCGTCCGGCGAGGTGCCGTCGAACGGGCTGCGACCGGGTGCGTGGTGACCGTGCGGGCCGGCGTCCACCTGCCCGGCCTCGAACGGGTCGTCCCGGTCGTACGGCGGGTCACCGTCGTCGTACCGGGGTTCGGCCTCGTCGGGCGGTGGCGCCGTGTCCTCGTACAACGGGTCGGTACCGTCGTACGGCGGACCGTCCTCGTCCCCCGGGTGCGCCTCGTCGTACGGGGAGCCCGCGTCGTCGTACGGCAGGTCGTCCTCCGCGGGCGGCGGGGGCCAGTCGGGGTCGTGGTGGCTGTCCGGGGCATGGGTGGCCGTCGGGCGGCCGGGCGGCCCGGCGGTGAGGGCGTCCAGGTGGGCCAGGACCGTCTCGGCGGCGGCACGGCGGCGGGCCAGGGCCTCGTCGTCGAGCGGCAGGGGCCAGGCCAGGTCGGCGGTGGCCCGGTGCAGGGCGGGGTTCTCCTCGCCCTCCTCGGGTGCGTCGGACCAGGCCTCGATCTCGCCGTACCCGGCCGCGCAGTGGTCGTACAGGGCGAGCAGGAAGTCGGACGGGCCGCGCGGCCTCTTCTGGGTGGGTCCCCACCAGTGCCCGGAGCCGAGGAGCAGCGAGCGGGGGCGGGTGAAGGTGACGTAGCCGAGCCGGAGCTCCTCGGTGTGCTGGTGGTCCTTCATGGCGTCGTGGAAGGACTTCAGGCCGCGCGCGTCCCACGCCTGCACGTCGGGCAGGGTGTCGGCGTCACCGCGCAGGCCGTGCGGCAGCACCTTGGCCTGGGCGGTCCACTTCTCTCGCCCCTGGCCGCTGGGGAAGGTGCCGGTGACCAGTCCCGGGACGGCGACGACGTCCCACTCCAGCCCTTTGGACTTGTGCGCGGTGAGGACCTTGACGGTGTTCTCGCCGCCCGGCAGGGCGTTGTCGAGGCCCTTCTCGTACTGCGCGGCGGTGCGCAGGAAGCCGAGGAAGGCCAGCAGCGAGGCCTCGTTGTCGCCGGCGGCGAAGGAGGCGGCGATGTCCAGGAAGTTGGACAGGGTCTCGCGGCGGCGGGCGGCGAGGGCGTGCGGGGACGCCGACAGCTCGACCTCCAGCCCGGTGACGGCGAGGACACGGTGCAGCACGTCCATGAGCGGGTCGGCGAGCGAGCGGCGCAGGTCGCGCAGTTCGGCGGCGAGGCGGGCGAACCGCACGCGCGCGTCCGGCGAGAAGGGCAGCCCGTCGTCGTGGCCGGCGTCGGCGAGCGAGGTCTCCAGGAAGGTGTCGAGTGCGTCGGCGAGCGATATCACCTCCGCCGGGTCGACGCCCTCGACGGCGGCGGCCAGCCGGCGGTCGGGGTCCTCGTCGCCGTCCACGCGTGCGTGGGACACCAGCAGCCGGGCGCGGCGGCCCAGCAGGGCCAGGTCGCGCGGGCCGATGCGCCAGCGGGGCCCGGTGAGCAGCCGGACCAGGCAGGCGTTGGCGCCGGGGTCCTGCAGGACCTCGCAGACGGCGACGAGGTCGGCGACCTCGGGCAGGTGGAGGAGCCCGGAGAGGCCGACGACCTCGACGGGGATGTCGCGGGCGACGAGCGCGCCCTGGATCTCCGCGAAGTCGGTCGCGGTCCGGCACAGTACGGCGATCTCGCCGGGGGCGGTGCCGGTGTGCACCAGGTGGGCGATCGAGCCGGCGATCCAGTCGATCTCCTCGGCGTGGGTCGGCAGCAGAGCGCAGCGCACGCTTCCGTCGTGTTCGGCTCCGGGGGCAGGGCGCAGGGCCTCCACGCCCGCGTGCATGGCCCGCAGGGGGGTGGCCAGGCCGTTGGCGAGGTCGAGGAGGCGACCGCCGCTGCGCCGGTTCTCGCTGAGTGCCTGCCGGGTGGCGGTGCGGCCGTCGGCGTGCGCGAAGTGCTCGGGAAAGTCGTCGAGGTTGGCGACGGAGGCGCCGCGCCAGCCGTAGATCGCCTGGCACGGGTCGCCGACGGCGGTCACCGGGTGGCCGGTGCCGCCGCCGAACAGGCCCGCGAGGAGGATGCGCTGGGCGACGGAGGTGTCCTGGTACTCGTCGAGGAGGACGACGCGGAACTCCTCCCGCAGGATGCGGCCGACCTCGGGGAGCCGGGCGAGCCGCGCGGCGAGGGCGATCTGGTCGCCGAAGTCGAGCAGGTCCCGTTCGCGCTTGGCGCTCCGGTAGCGCACCACCAGCTCGGCCAGCTCGCGGCGGGCGGCGGCCGTCTCGGGGACCTTGCGCAGGTCGGCGTTGCTGAGTCGGACGCCGTCCAGGCTCAACAGCAGCTCGGCGTCGTACGCGCGCAGCGCCTCGGGCCGTACGAGGTGCTCGGCGAGTTCGGCGTCGAGCGCGAGCAGGTCGCTGACGAGGTCGGGGAAGGAGCGGACGAGGGCCGGGTAGGGGCCGGGGGCCTCGCGCAGGACGCGCGCGGCGAGCTGGTAGCGGCTGGCGTCGGCGAGGAGGCGGGCGGTCGGCTCCAGGCCGATGCGCAGGCCGTGGTCGGTCAGCAGACGGCCGGCGAAGGCGTGGTAGGTGGAGATCACCGGCTCGCCGGCCGGGTGGTCGGGGTCGATGGCGTCGGGGTCGGTGACGCCCGCCGCGGCCAGGGCCTTGCGGACGCGCTCGGCGAGTTCGCCGGCGGCCTTGTTGGTGAAGGTCAGGCCGAGGACCTGTTCGGGGGCGACCTGCCCGGTGCCGACCAGCCACACCACGCGGGCCGCCATCACCGTCGTCTTGCCGGATCCGGCTCCGGCCACGATCACCTGCGGGGCGGGCGGCGCGACGATGCAGGCCGTCTGCTCCGGGGTGAAGGGGATGCCGAGGAGCTCTTTGAGCTGCTCGGGGTCGGTGAGGCGCGCGGACACCTCAGAGAGGCTAGCGGGGGGTACCGACAGCGACGGCCGCCCCGCTCCGCCGCGCCGGGGCCGGCGCAGGTCAGCGCGTGTGGTGCGTTCCGTCACAGGGCCGCGCCCGGCCTGTCACTCCACCACGTGGCGCCCCTCGGGCCGGGCGCTGCAGGAGGTACGGAAGGCGCAGTGCGTGCAGTGCTGCCCGGCGGTCGGGGTGAAGCGCTCGTCGAGGACCTTGCCGGCGGCGGTGGCGAGGAGTTCGCCCACCCACTCGCCCGACGTGCCGTCCAGGGCCTCCTGGGCCTGCACCTTGGGCAGCGTCTCGCCGCCCTCCCGCTTCGCCGCGCCCTGCCGCAGCTGGACCAGTTCGGCGCCGCCGGGTGCGGGGCGGACCCCGTCGAAGGCCGTGTCGACGGCGCCCTCGCGCACGGCGAGCTGGTAGACGGCGAGTTGCGGGTGGCGGGCCACCTCGGCGGCGCTGGGGGCCTGCTTGCCGGTCTTGAAGTCGACGACGTAGGCGCGGCCCTCGCCGTCGGACTCGACGCGGTCCATCTGGCCGCGGATGCGCACGGTGTGGTCCCCGGCCTCCAGGGTGACGTCGAAGTCGTGCTCGCTGGCGACCGGGGTGCGGCCGGCGCGGTCCATGACGTGCCACCTCAGGAAGCGCTCCAGCGCCACGCGCGCGTTGTCCTTCTCCTGCTGCGACTTCCACGGCGCGTCGAAGGCGAGCGCGTTCCAGACGGAGTCCAGGCGTTCCATGAGGACGGCGAGGTCGGCCGGGGTGTGGCCGGAGGCGACCTCGTCGGCGAGGGCGTGGACGACGTTGCCGAAGCCCTGGGCCGCGGTCGCGGGCGCGTCGGCCCTGACCTCGCGGCCGAGGAACCACTGCAGGGCGCAGGTGCCCGCGAGCTGGTCGAGGGCGCTGCCGGACAGCGCGACGGGCTGGGTGCGATCGCGCAGCGGCACCTTGCTCTCGGTCGGGTCCCACATGCCCCACCACCGATAGGGGTGCGCGGACGGCACCAGGGGGCGGCCGTCGTCGTCGCTGAGGGCGGCGAGCCGGGCCAGCCGGCGGGCGGCGGCCTCCCGGAGGGCGGCGGAGGCACGCGGGTCGACCGTGGTGGCCCGCAGTTCGGCGACGAGCGCGGCGACGGACAGGGGGCGGCGCGGCCGGCCGGTGACGTCCTTCGGCTCGACGCCGAGTTCGGTGAGGAAGCGGGAGGGCTGGTCGCCGTCGTCGGCGGGGGCCTTCACCGCGGTGACGACGAGACGTTCACGCGCGCGCGTGGCGGCGACGTAGAACAGGCGGCGCTCCTCGGCGAGGAGCGCGCCCGGGGTGAGAGGCTGGGCGAGTCCGTCGCGGCCGATGCGGTCGGCCTCCAGCAGCGAGCCGCGGCGGCGCACGTCGGGCCACAGGCCCTCCTGGACTCCCGCGACGACGACCAGGCGCCACTGCAGGCCCTTGGCGCGGTGCGCGGTCATCAGGCGGACCGCGTCGGGCCGCTGGGCGCGCCGGGTGAGGGTGTCGGCGGCGATGTCCTCGGCCTCGATCTCCGCCAGGAAGTTCAGGGCGCCCCGCCCGCCGGTGCGCTCCTCCGCGCGCGCGGCGGTCGCGAACAGGGCGCACACGGCGTCCAGGTCGCGGTCGGCGTTGCGGCCGGCGGCGCCGCCGCGGCGGGCGGCGCGTTCCAGGCGCGAGGGCCACGGCGTGCCGTCCCAGAGGTCCCACAGCGCCTCCTCGGCGGTGCCCCCGCCTGCGAGGCGCTCGCGGGCCCTGCCCAGGAGGGCGCCCAGGCGCTGGGCGCCGCGTGCGTACGCCGGGTCGTGCACGGCGAGCCGCTCGGGCTCGGCGAGGGCCCGGGTGAGCAGGTGGTCCGAGGGCGGCGGCAGCGGGTTGCCCGCGGCGCGCTCCTCCTCGCGCAGGGCACGGCCGAGACGGCGCAGGTCGGCGGCATCCATGCCGGCGAGGGGCGAGGCGAGAAGAGTGAGGGCGGTCTCGGTGTCGAGCCAGCAGGGGCCTGGCTCCGCGTCCGTCGTGTCGGACGGGGCTTCGCCGTCGGGCGGGGCGTCCTCGTCGGGCGGCGCGTCCGCGGTGCGGTCCCCCGGCCGCTCGGCCTCGGCGGCCGCCACCGCTCGCAGTGCGGTCAGCAGTGGGGCGACCGCGGGTTCGTGGCGCAGCGGCAGGTCGTCGCCGTCGATGTCCAGCGGGACGCCGGCCGCGGTGAGGGTGCGGCGGACCGTGGGGATCGTGCGGGAGCCCGCACGCACCAGGACGGCCATCTCACGCCAGGGGACGCCGTCCTCCAGATGGGCCCTGCGCAGGATGTCGGCGATGTTGTCCAGCTCGGTGCCGGACGTCGGGTAGGTGTACACCTCGACGCGGCCCCCCTCGCGGAGGGGGGTGAGTTCCCGGTGGGCGCGCACCCTGTCGGCCGGGAGACGGGTGAGGGGCATGCGCCGGGTCAGCAGCCGGGTGGCGGCCAGCAGGGCGGCCGAGGAGCGGCGGGAGACCCGCAGGACCTCGACGGGCGCCGGCCGGCCGTCCGTGCGCGGGAAGGACTGCGGGAAGTCGAGGATGCCGCCGACGTCGGCGCCGCGGAAGGCGTAGATCGACTGGTCGGGGTCGCCGAGGGCGACGAGGGTGCGCCCGCCGCCGGCCAGCGCGTGCAGCAGCCGGACCTGGGCGGGGTCGGTGTCCTGGTACTCGTCGACGTACACGGCGTCGTACCGGTCGGCGAGTCGGGCGGCGGCCTCGGGGCGGCCGGCGAGAAGAACCGCGCGGTGGACCAGCTCGGCGTAGTCGAGCACGCCCTGCAGGTCGAGGACGTCCAGGTACTCGGCGAGGAACGCGGCGGCGGCGCCCCAGTCGGGACGGCCGATGCGGCGGGCGAAGGCGGCCAGGGCGTCGGGGCCGAGGCCCAGTTCGCGGCTGCGGGCGAGGACGGCCCGCACCTCGTCGGCGAAGCCCCGGGTGGTCAGGCAGGCCCGCAGCTCGTCCGGCCAGCGCACGTGTGCGAGGCCGAGTCGCTCCAGCCCGGTCTGGCCCGCGAGCAGCTCCCGGACGGTGACGTCCTGCTCGGGGCCGGACAGCAGCCGCAGCGGTTCGGCGAACAGGGTGCTGTCCTGGTGGGCGCGGACCAGGGCGTAGCAGAACGAGTGGAAGGTGGTCGCCTGGGGGGCGCGGGCGGCTCCCATGCGCAGGGCCATGCGGTCGCGCAGTTCGACGGCGGCCTTGCGGCTGAAGGTCAGCACCAGGATCCGGGCGGGGTCGCCGCCGCGCGCGATCCGGGCGGCCACGGACTCGACCAGTGTGGTGGTCTTACCGGTGCCCGGGCCCGCGAGAACGAGCAGCGGGCCGACCCGGTGGTCAACCACGCTGCGCTGGGCGGCGTCCAGACGAGGGGGAGCCAGACGGGCCGGCGGGGTACGGACCAGTCGGTGAGCGCCACGGTTCCCCCCGCGCACCTGGGGGTGCGCGAGGCGCCTGGTGGAGGAAGAGGAGCTCACGTGGTTCGCCGGTCCTGGTGGGTGTTCTGGTGGGGCGACCGCCGCGCGTGCGGATCGGTGGCGGCGGGATGAAGGGGGCGTGCGCGGCCGACGCTACGCGGGCGACCAGTGCGGAAGCAGGGCTTCCCCTTCTTCTCGCGGAGCACGCGCGGCACTCCTGGCACCCGGGCCACGCCGGCCCCTCGCCTCACGAACGTACGTCATGGCACCCGCGTGCCCCGATTCCCCCGTACGGATCACGCGTCGCACAGGGACGCGGACGATGCCGGAAGCTGTCAGGTGTGACCCTGTGCGTGTCCACCGCCGTCCCACCGCGCCCGGCGCATGTCGAGGCGCGGCAGATGACCCTCGGCGGCTCTGCCCGCTTCCTTCAGCGGCGTCCCCTCCTCGCGGTAGTGGGCGAGCGCCCGCAGCTCGTGCCCGGGGAGCAGCACGCCGTCGGCGCGCACGACACGCCACCAGGGCACGGCACCCCCGTAGAGGGCCATCACCCGGCCGACCTGCCGCGGCCCTCCCTCCTGCAGCCACTCGGCGACGTCCCCGTAGGTCAGGACCCGCCCGGGCGGCACGGACTCCGCGACCTCGAGGACCCGCTCGGCGTACTCGGGCAGCGCGTCGGCGTACGCCGGGTGGGCGTCGCCCGGAAGGCTCTGCTCGCTCATTCGCCCCATCCTGCACCACCCCACCGACAGGGCGACGGCCGCGCGACGGCCGCGGGACAGTGCGTGGCCCTCGCCCCGGGGCGGCGCTTCCGGCAGACTGTGCGCCCCCGCATTTGCACCCTGATGCCCCCGTGTGTCGGTGCGGCATGCCACCATCGTGCGGGCGGTGACCGGTGATACGAGACCAAGAAGAGACGATGAAACAGCAGGGTGTGCACCCCGGGGACGCGGAGGGCACCTCTGGCGTGGCGTCGCGCCCCGGCACCGACGGCCAGGACGGCCGGAGCGATCAGGACGGCGCGGAGCCCGCCCCGGACGACCGGAGCGACGACGACGCTCCTGCCCCCGGCGAGGCGCGTGAGGTGGCGCACATCGACGAGGTGGAGGGCGACGAGCCGCTGCTCCCCGCGCGCGTGCACCGCCCTTCGGACCTCATGCGGCTGCTGGTGGGTGTGCTCGCCATCGCGGTCCTGCTCGGCATCGCGGCCTTCGCCCACGGCACGACCTCGGGTCTCGAACAGGACATCAACAAGGGCACCGGCCAGGCTCCCGATCTGCTCATCAAGATCGCGGGACTGGCCTCCAGCATCGCGATCCTGCTGGTGCCGGTCGCGTTCGCGATCGAACGCCTGATCAAGCGGGACGGACTGCGCATCGCCGACGGAGTACTGGCGGCCGTCCTCGCCCACGGTGTGACCCTCGCCACGGATCTGTGGGTGGCCAAGGCCGCACCCGGCTCGATCCAGGAGGCACTCACCCAGCCCTCCCCCAGCGACATCCAGGCGCTGACGGACCCGGTCCACGGCTATCTCGCGCCCGTCATCGCGTACATGACCGCCGTCGGCATGTCCCGCAGACCGCGCTGGCGGTCGGTGCTGTGGATCGTGCTGCTGCTCGACGCGTTCTCGATGCTCGTCACCGGCTACACGACCCCCTTCTCGATCATCCTGACGGTCCTCATCGGCTGGACGGTGGCGTACGGCACGCTGTACGCGGTCGGCTCCCCCAACGTCCGCCCCACCGGGCAGACGCTGATGGCGGGCCTGCGGACCGTCGGCTTCCACCCGGTGAGCGCGGCCCGCGAGGACGCCGGGGAGGCCGCCGAGAACGCCGACCGCGGCCGGCGCTACTTCGTCACCCTGGAGGACGGTCCGCCGCTGGACGTGACGGTCGTCGACCGCGAGCAGCAGGCACAGGGCTTCTTCTACCGCGCCTGGCGCAATCTGACCCTGCGCGGCTTCGCCACCCGCAGCAGCCTGCAGTCGCTGCGGCAGGCCCTGGAGCAGGAGGCGCTGCTCGCCTACGCGGCCATCGCGGCCGGCGCGAACGCGCCCAAGCTGATCGCGACCTCCGAGCTCGGCCCGGACGCGGTGATGCTCGTCTACGAGCACACCGGCGGACACACACTGGACTCGCTGCCCGACGAGGAGATCACCGACGAACTGCTGACCAGCACCTGGCTGCAGGTGCAGGCGCTGCAGTCGCGCCGCATCGCGCATCGCAGGCTGGCCGGCGACGCGATTCTGGTGGATCGTTCCGGCAAGGTGATCCTGACCGACCTGCGCGGCGGCGAGATCGCCGCCGGCGACCTGCTGCTGCGCATGGACGTCGCCCAGCTCGTGACCACGCTCGCCCTGCGGGTGGGCGCCGAACGGGCCGCAGCCTCCGCCGTGAGCGTGCTCGGCCCCGAAGCGGTCGCCGACTGCCTGCCGATGCTCCAGCCGATCGCCCTGACCCGCGACACGCGCGCGACGCTGCGGAAGCTGGCCCGGGAGCGCGCGCAGCGCGAGCGGGAGGCGGTGCTGGACGCCTCCCGGCAGGCCAAGCTGGCCCGCGCGGAGGCGGCCGGCGAGGACGCGGAGTCCGTCGCCGACAAGAAGGCGGCACGCGCGCACACGCGCGCCGAGAAGCGGGCCATCGACGAGGCCGCGGAGGAGGCGCGCGAAGAGGACCTGCTCACGCAGATCCGGCACGAGGTGCTGCGTATCCGGCCGCAGGCACCCGTCGAGCCCGCCCGGCTGGAGCGTGTGCGCCCGCGCACGCTGATCAGCGTCTTCGCCGGCGCCATCGGCGCGTACTTCCTGCTCACACAGCTCACCCACATCGAGTTCGGTCCGCTCATCGCCCATGCCAACTGGGGCTGGGTGGCGGCGGCGGTGCTGTTCTCGTCGCTCAGCTACGTCGCGGCGGCCATGCAGCTGCTGGGGTTCGTACCGGAGCGGGTGCCGTTCCTGCGCGCCGTGGCGGCCCAGGTGGCCGGCTCGTTCGTGAAGATCGTGGCACCCGCAGCGGTCGGCGGCGTGGCCCTGAACACGCGCTACCTGCAGCGGTCGGGGGTCCGTCCGGGGCTGGCGGTGGCCAGCGTGGGCGCCTCGCAGCTGGCCGGGCTCGGCGCGCACATCCTGATGCTGCTGGCGTTCGGCTACCTCACCGGCACCGAGAAGACCCCGTCGCTGTCGCCGTCCCGCACGGTCATCGCCGGGCTGCTCACGGTGGCGGTGCTCGTGCTGGTGGTCACCTCGGTTCCGTTCCTGCGGAAGTTCGTCGTCACGCGCGTGCGGTCGCTCTTCGCCGGGGTCGTGCCGCGCATGCTGGACGTGCTCCAGCGCCCCCAGAAGCTGCTCACCGGCATCGGCGGGATCCTGCTGCTGACGGTCTGCTTCGTGATGTGCCTGGACGCCTCCATCCGCGCCTTCGGCAGCGAGTCCACGACGTTGAGCATCGCGAGCGTCGCCGTCGTCTTCCTCGCCGGCAACGCCCTCGGCTCCGCGGCGCCGACTCCGGGCGGCGTGGGCGCCGTCGAGGCGACCCTGACCGTCGGTCTGATCGCCGTCGGCCTGCCCAAGGAGGTCGCCGCACCGGCCGTCCTGCTGTACCGGCTGCTCACGCTGTGGCTGCCCGTGCTGCCCGGCTGGCTGGCGTTCAACCACCTGACCCGCAAGGGCGCCCTGTAGCAGGCGCGGCCCCCGTACCTCGTACGGCCCGCGTCCCGCGCGCGTTCGCGCGGCGCGCAGCAGGATGGGACCATGCCCAACCCCTCCCGGCTGCGCGCCGCCGCCCTGACCGCCACGCTGCTGCTGGCGTCCCCGCTGGCGGGGTGCAGCGACACCGCCGACGCGGACGGCGACCTGACGGCCCAGGAGCTGAACTGGCAGGACTGCCCGGCCCCGTCCGCGGCGGAGGGCGGCGGCGCGGCGCCCTCGCCGCTCCCGGACGGCGCCCCGTGGCAGTGCGCCACCATGAAGGCGCCGCTGAACTGGGACGACCCCCAGGGCGAAACGATCGGCCTCGCGCTCATCCGGGCAAAGACGTCCGGCGCCGAGAGCCGGCGCATCGGCTCGCTGGTCTTCAACTTCGGCGGCCCCGGTGGCTCGGGTGTCACCACCCTGCCCGCCTTCGGCGAGGACTACGCGACCTTGCGCACCCGCTACGACCTGGTCAGCTTCGACCCGCGCGGGGTCGGGCGCAGCGCCCCCGTGAAGTGCGAGAACGACCAGCAGCTCGACGCCTACTTCCAGCAGGACGCGACCCCGGACGACGCGGCCGAGCGCGCCTCGCTGCTGGACAACACGCGCCGGTTCAACGCGGCCTGCGAGAAGAACTCCGAGCAGATCCTGCCGCATGTGCGCACCACCGACGCCGCCCGCGACATGGACCTGATGCGCCAGGTCCTCGGCGACGACAAGCTGTACTACTTCGGCATCTCCTACGGCACCGAGCTCGGCGGCGTCTACGCCCACCTGTTCCCCGACCGGGTGGGCCGGGCCGTCTTCGACGCGGTCGTGGATCCGTCGCAGACCCCCGAGCAGGGGTCCCTGGGACAGGCGAAGGGCTTCCAGCTCGCGCTCGACAACTTCGCCGAGGACTGCACCTCGCAGCAGGAGGACTGCCCCGTCGGGAACACCCCTCAGGACGTCAAGGCCCGCATCGCCGAGCTGCTGACGGGCCTCGACAGCAAGCCCATCCCGGGCATCTTCCCGCGTGAGCTGACCCAGACCGACGCGACCAACGGCATCGCGCAGGCCCTGTACTCGAAGGACTTCTGGCCGTACCTCACCGAAGGGCTGGACCAGGCCTACGGCGGCGACGGCAGCATCCTCATGGCGCTGTCCGACTCGCTGAACGGCCGCAACGAGAACGGCGAGTACAGCAACATCACCGCCGCCAACGTCGCCATCAACTGCGCCGACGAGAAGCCCCGGTACGGCACGGCCTACGTGGAGCAGAAGCTGCCGGAGTTCCGGGCCGCCTCGCCGCTGTTCGGCGCCTACCTCGCCTGGGGCATGGTCAGCTGCACGGACTGGGCCGTGCCCGGCGCCGCCGACCACCCCGACGTGAGCGCGCCTGGTTCGGCGCCGATCCTCGTCGTCGGCAACACCGGCGATCCGGCGACGCCCTACGAGGGCGCGCGGAAGATGGTGCAGGCGCTCGGCGACGGAGTCGGCGTGGAGCTGACCTACCGGGGCCAGGGACACGGCGCGTACGACAGCAAGAACCCCTGCGTGCAGAGCGCGGTGAACGGCTACCTGCTGGAGGGGAAGGTGCCCACCGCCGGCACCGTCTGCGGCCCGTGACCCCGGACTATTCCCCTCCGATCCAGTGAACCGCCAGGTCAGGAGGTTATCCACAGGCTCGGACGGGTGGGCTGTGATCCGCCTACTATGGCCTGACCGCCGTCCGACGCCCGATGCGGACGGCTCACGAGGGGGGAAGGCACATGGTGCGACTGGCTCGGTGGACGGCCTTCGGTGCCGCCGCCGCACTGCTGGTGGCGGGATGCAGCAGCGGATCGTCGTCCGACGACGGCAGGGGCGGGGGCCAGAGCGCGGGGACGGGCAGCGCGTCCGCCCCGTCCGGCTCCGCGGCGGAGCTGCCGTCGTCGCTGACCGCGCAGAAGCTCGGCTGGGGGCGCTGCCGGGCCACGGCGGACTCCCCCGCGCCCGGCGGCGACTGGCAGTGCGCAACGCTCAAGGTCCCCTTGGACTGGTCGAAGCCCGGCGGGGAGACGATCGGACTCGCCCTGATCAGAGAGAAGGCCCGGGGCGGCGACCGCATCGGGTCGCTGCTGTTCAACTTCGGCGGCCCCGGCGGCTCCGGCGTGGCCACGATGCCGGCCTACGCCTCGCTCGTCTCCTCCCTGCACGAGCGGTACGACCTGGTCAGTTGGGATCCGCGCGGCGTCGCCGCCAGCCACGGCGTGCGCTGCCGCAGCGACGACGCGATCCAGGCCGCCGAGTCCGTCGACGCCACACCGGACACCCCGGCCGAGGAGGCGGCGTACCTCAAGGACGCCACCGACTTCGGCAAGGGCTGCCAGAAGGCCGCCGGGAAGCTCATGGGGCACGTGTCGACCACGGACACCGCCCGCGACATGGACCTGATGCGCCAGGTCCTCGGCGACGACAGGATGCACTACTTCGGCATCTCCTACGGCACCGAGCTCGGCGGCGTCTACGCCCACCTGTTCCCCGGCCGTGTGGGGCGCCTGGTGCTGGACGCGGTCGTCGACCCGAGCGCCGACACGGTCGGCCACGCCGAGAACCAGGCGCGCGGCTTCCAGCGCGCCCTGGAGGACTACCTGAGATCGACCGGCCAGGACCCCGACCGGGGCAGCCGGAAGATCGCTGCTCTGCTGAAGCGGCTCGACTCCGAGCCCCTGCCGACCTCGTCGGGCCGGAAACTCACGCAGACCCTCGCCGTCACGGGCATCGTCCTGCCGCTGTACAGCCAGGACAGCTGGCCGAGCCTGACCAGCGCCCTGAAGGCGGCCGACGAGGGCGACGGCTCCGAGCTGCTGGCCCTCGCCGACGGCTACAACGATCGCGACGGCTCGGGGCACTACGGCACCACCACCCATTCGCAGCGGGTCATTTCGTGCCTGGACGACAAGCAGCGGCCGACGGTGGCGGACACGAAGAAGCGGCTGCCGGAGTTCGAGAAGATCTCCCCCGTCTTCGGGTCCTTCCTCGGCTGGGACACGGCCGGTTGGTGCCACGACTGGCCGGTGCCGGGCCAGTACGACACCCCGGAGGTGAGCGCGCCGGGCTCGGCGCCGATCCTGGTCGTCGGCAACACCGGCGACCCGGCCACGCCCTACGAGGGCGCCAGGCGGATGGCCCAGGAACTCGGCAAGGGCGTCGGGGTGGTGCTCACCTGGAAGGGCGAGGGCCATGGGGCGTACGGCAGCGGCAGCGACTGCGTGGACTCCACGATCGACGCCTACCTGCTGAAGGGCTCGGTGCCGCAGGACGGCAAGGTCTGCTCCTGACACCGGGGGCCGCCCGGTGGGCGCGATCGTCCACCGGGTCCGCCGGGCGGCCCGTCCACGGCGTGCCGATCAGAAGATGCCCTGGCCGGGGGTCAGGAGTTGGCGCGGGTCGTACCTCCACTTCGCCTCCGCCAGCCGCGGCCAGGCCTCCCCGAACTGGGTCTGCCAGTCCTCGCGGCTGAAGGGGATGCTCCCGACGGGGTACTGGGTTCCGCCGGCCGCGGCGGCGGCCTCGTAGGCGGCGCGGTTGGCCGCGAGACGGCGGTCGACGGCGGCGCTGTCGTCGGGCGGAGTGGCCGGCAGGACGTCGAAGAGGTACGGCAGTGGGTCGTCCGGGGCGCGGAAGAGCGGCGTGGTGAGGCGGTCGCGCCGCATGGGGTAGAGCTGGATCACCCCGGGGCCCAGTTCGGCCGGGGTGAGGGCGTCCAGGACCGGTGCGCTGAGCGCTGCGGCGCGGTCGCCCGGGAGGATCAGGTTGAGCCAGGGGTGCGCATAGGTCCAGAAGCCGGCCTCCTTCAGGGAGGCGACGAGCGGGGCCAGCCGATCGAGGAAGTCGAAGTAGGGCAGGTCGGCCTGTTCGACGCCGGAGTGGCGCAGGCCGCGCAGGAGGGCGGCGTCGTCGGGAGCGGGGCCGACGGGCGGGCCGTAGGCGACGGCCTCCAGGGTGTGGACGCGGAAGGCGCCGCCGGCGTCCGCGGAGATCTGGCCGCCGACGTACGCGAAGCGGTCCTCCTCGACGAGCAGGCGCTGGTCCTCGACGAAGGTCTCCAGGTCGTGGTAGGTCAGCAGGTAGTGCCGCACCCGCTCCGGCGCCCGGACCAGGCGCAGCGTGGCCTCCACGATGACGGCGCACTGGCCGAGACCGGCCAGGACGGCGTGGAAGAGGTCAGAGCGGCGAGCCGGGGAGCAGCGGACCAGTTCACCCGCGCCGGTGACGACGCGGAGTTCCGCGACGTTGTCGACCTGGACGCCGTACCGGTGGGCCTGGCCGCCGATGCCGCCCACGGACAGCGTGCCGCCGACGGAGAGTTCGATGTAGTCGGTGAGGACGGGCGGCGTGAGGCCGTGGGCGAGCGTCACCCGGGCCACGTCGCTCCACTTGGCGCCGGCTCCGACGGTGACGGTGCTGCTCTGCGGGCAGAGCGGGCCGATCTCCGCGAGCGTCGCGGTCTCGATGACCAGGCCGTCCTGCACCTGGGCCTGACCGAAGGTCTGGTGGCCCTGGCCGCGGGGCGCGACCGGCAGGTCGTGGTCGTTGCAGAAGCGGATCATGGCGACGACGTCGCTGGCCGACCCCGGTCGCAGCACCGCGACGGGGCGGTGGTGGACCATGTGACCGTAGTCCTCGGACGCTGCGGCGAGCGACGCCTCGTCCATGACGAGAGTGCCGTCGAGCCTGGGCACCGTCGCGAGAGCGGCATCGGCGCCCGTGTCCGGTTGGGTTCCCTCAGCGGCCCAACTGCGGGTGGCGGGATCGAAGCCGATCACCGCGGCGCCGACGACCGTGAGTCCGCGGAGCAGACTGCGTCTGGACGGTGTGCGGGACATAGGTGGGACTCCCCCTGAGAAGTGATCGCAAAGAGTCAAATCCACCCAAGCCTAGTAGATTGTTGCGGCTAAGTATTGTTCTGGTTGGTGGAGTTGAGGGTCGGGCAGGCTCCCCTTGTCGTTTCCGTTCGGCCGGGCAGGGGTGTCGTGTCCTCGCAGAAGAAGTATCCGGTTGCGT